>NZ_QYBC01000008.1 GCF_004137085.1 Lichenibacterium ramalinae | reverse complement strand
TCGCGCACCGCCCATTTCAGGGCCACGACGGCCTTCTTGGGGTCGGTGACGACGGGCGTCAGCAGGTGCGGGATGCCCTCGTAGATGGAGAGTTCCAGCATCTTGGGGTCGATCATGATGAGCCGGCACTCCTCCGGGCGCATCTGGTAGAGGATCGACAGGATCATGGTGTTGATGGCGACCGACTTGCCCGAGCCGGTGGTGCCGGCGACGAGCAGGTGCGGCATGCGGGCGAGGTCGACGATGACGCTTTCGCCCCCGATGGTCTTGCCGAGCGCGATGGCGAGCTTGTGCTTGGACTCGGAGAAGTCCTCGGCGGCGATCAGCTCGCGCAGGAACACGGTTTCGCGCCGCTGATTCGGCAGCTCGATGCCGATGACGTTGCGGCCCTGCACGACGGCCACGCGGGCCGACACCGCCGACATGGACCGGGCGATGTCGTCGGCGAGGCCGATGACGCGGCTCGACTTGGTGCCGGGGGCGGGCTCGAGTTCGTAGAGCGTCACCACCGGGCCGGGGCGCACGTCGATGATCTCGCCGCGCACGCCGAACTCCTCCAGAACGCCTTCGAGCAGCCGGGCGTTCTGCTCGAGCGCGCCGCTCGACAGCACCTCGCCGGTCGGCTCGGGCGTCGGCATCAGCAGGTCGAGCGGCGGGTCCTCGTAGAGTTCCGGGTCGGAGGTGACGCGGTTCGTCATCTCGAAGGGCGCGAGGCCGTGCTGGGTCCCGAGGCCGCGGCGGATGCCGGTGCGGACCGGCCCGGCGAAGGCCCGGGCATCGGCCGGCGACGCGATGCCGACCGGCAGGGCGACGGTCGGCGCCGGCAGCACGGTCTCGGCCGGGGCGGCGTCGGCCGCCGGGGCAGGGGTGGCGGCCGGAACCTCGGCGCCGATCAGCGTCAGCCACAGGCTCGAATCGCCGTAGGGACCGACCTCGGGCGCGGCGGCCGTCTCGGCCTGCCCCTCGTCCGAGGGGACCGCCGGGAGTTCGGAGGCGGGCAGGGCCTCCGACACCGGGGTGGCCCACAGGCGCGGGTCCCCGTAAGGGCCGAAATCCTCGGCCGCCGCCACGACGGCGTCCTCGAGCATCTCCGCGACAGCCGGCGCGGCCGGTGGCGCAACCACGATCGGCTCGGGCAGGACGAGCCACGCCGGGGCCGGCAAGGCCAGCAGTTCCGCGACGGGAGCGGCCGGAGCCGGGGTGGCGGCGGCCGGAGCCGGGGTGGTGGCGACGAGCGATCCCAGGCCCACGAGGCCGAAGGGATGGGACGACGGCTCGCCCTTGGCCGCAGGCGCCGGCGCCGCCAGCGGCTCGGCGAGCCCTTCGATCCAGAAGGCGACGTCGCCGTAAGGATGCAGGGTGGCGTCGATCGCCGGGGCGGGCTCGGCCGCCACGGGGGCGGCAGCCTCCGCTACCGACACGGCAACCTCCGCCGAGCCGGCGGCGGGCGGGGTGGTGACGAGGCTGGCGTCGCCGTAGGGATGGACCGAGGCCGCGGGGTCGAGCGCCACGGCCTCGACGGCCGCCAGGACGTCGCCGAGGGACTGGTCCGGCGTCAGCCGCAGGCCCCTCTGGACGACCGTGCGCTCATGGGCCCGAAGCCAGGCTGCGGTGAGGTCGTCGTCGGGTTGCGGCAGGGATTGGGGCTCGGACTGGGGCTGGGTCGCCTCGGCGGCGGGGTCGAACCAGGCCGGCAGGGCCGCGCCTTCGGGCACCGGCGCCGTGGCGGCGGCGACCTCGACAGCCGTGAGGGCTGCGGCGGCGAGGGCGCGTTCGGCCTGCACGTCGGCGAGCGCGATCACCACGCCGTCGCGGCCGGCATCGTCGGAGGCGTGCGGTTCCGCCTCGCCCGTGAAGGTCTGGGCGCCGACGGTGTCGTCGTCCGGGGAGCCGGCCGGCTTGGTGGGGTAGGGGGTGCGGTTGAACCGGACGTTGGCGGGCAGCACGACCGGCTTCTTCCAGGTCGGCACCGCGTCGTCGACCTCTGCCGATGCCCCGTCCTCGTCGGCGGCAAGGTGAGCCTCGTGGTCTGCGGCGGACCGGTGCAGCAGCGCATCGGGGGTGCGGGTGAACCGCACCTGCTCGGGCAAGGTGAAGGGCTGCAGCCACGGCGGCAGCACGACGCCCGAGAAGGGCCCCGCCATGGCGGGGTCGTAGCGGTGCGCGTCGGCGGCGGCATGGGGCGAGGCGCCGGGCTCGGTGCCCCGCTCCGTGCCGGCGTGGCCGTGTCCGTGACCCTGGCCCGCATAGGTCTGGGCCGCGGCCCTGGCGCTCGCCTGCGCCCGTGCCGTGAACGTCTCGTCGATGCCGTGTTCGGCGAGCGCACGCGCCACCGCCGCATCGACATAGGTCATCAGCTGGGCCAGCATCGCCTTGTACATCAACTCCCAGTGGGAATTGTCGGTTTGGACCTCGCGCCGGAGCGTGGCCTCGGTGTAGCTGAAATTCGGTTCTTTGAAGGAGGTCATGGGACCCGCAGAGGCTGACTCGGACACTGTCCGTCACGGAGGACGACCCGGTCACCATGGTTTGTTGACCTTAACAGGGGCTTTCGGCGGCGGCCCGGAGCCGTTAAGCACATATGCGAAACGGCGCCGCCGGCCTCATGGGCGGCGCGCGGCGCGCGGCGGCAGACGGGGTGGCGATGACGACGGGACGGGACGGCATGTCGCGGCGCGGGATCGTGGCCACGGTCGCCGGCCTGGTGCTCGCCGCGACGGGACGGGCACGGGCGGCGGCGGCTGCGGGGCCGGCCCGCATCATGCTGATCCGCCACGCCGAGAAGCCCCCGCGCGGCGGCGGGCCGCCGTTCGGCCTCGACCCCGAGGGGCGACACGACACGGCCGCGCTGTCGGTGAAGGGCTGGCAGCGGGCCGGGGCCCTGGCGCGGTTCTTCGTCCCCCGCGACGGCGCGGCGCCCCCGGCCGGCATCGCCCGGCCGGACTTCCTGGTCGCGGCCGCGCCGGACCGGGACCATGCCAGCCGCCGTTCGGTGCTGACCCTGCAGCCCCTGGCGGAGCTCGCCGGCCTCGTGTCGGACGCCGGCTTCGGGCCGGAGCAGGTGGAGGCGGCGGCGGCCGCCATCCTGCGCCGGCGCGGGGTCGGCCTCGTCGCCTGGGAGCACAAGCGGATCGCCGACCTCGTCGCGGCCCTGACGCAGGGCACCGTGGCGGGGCCGCACTGGCCGGCGGAGCGCTACGACATGGTGCTGGTGCTGGACCGCGACGGCGCGGGCTGGCGCCTGAGCCAGGTCGCCCAGCTGCTGCTGGGCGGCGATTCGGCCGAGCCCCTGGCGTTCCGCAAGGGCGGCTGACGGGCGCCTTCACCGCCCCGTCACGGCGCCGGACTAGACCTATATGGGTGAGACCCGCGGCCGGCCCCCGCGCCGCGGCCTGGGAGGCGCGCGGTCATGACGGCAGACAAGGATGGGTTCTCGCGGCGCGACGTGATCCGCGGCGCGGCCGCCAGCGGCGCCGCCCTGGTGCTGGCGCCGGCCACCGCCGACGCCCAGGGGAGCGGAGCGCCGGCCGCCGCCGACGCCCATGGGAGCGGAACGCCGGCCAGCGTCACCGGCCGCGTCTTCGACGACGGCGAGGGCGGTGGCCGCCGCGGCATCCCGGGCGTGCTGGTGTCGAACGGCCGCGAGGTCGCCGTGACGGACGCGGACGGCCGCTACACGCTCCCCGTCGCCGACGAGACGGTCGTGTTCGTGGTCAAGCCCGCCGGCTACATGACGCCCGTCGAGCCCGGCACCCTGCTGCCGCGCTTCTTCTACATCCACCAGCCTCGCGGCACGCCGGCCGCGCTCGACCTGGCCTATCCGGGCATCGCCCCGACCGGGCCCCTGCCGGCCTCGGTGGACTTCCCGCTGCGCCGGCAGGACGAGCCGGCGAGCTTCGACGTCGTGGTCTTCACCGACCCGCAGCCCGAAACCGACGTCGAGATCGACTTCGTGCGCGACGACGTGCTGCCGGCGCTGCGCGGCACCCAGGCCCGCTTCGGCCTGTCGCTCGGCGACGAGATGTTCGACGACCTGTCGCTCTACGATCGCTACAACCGCATCGTCGGCACGGTCGGCCTGCCCTGGTACAACATCGGCGGCAACCACGACCTCAACTACGAGGCGCCGGACCGCCGCTACGCGCGCGAAACCTTCAAGCGCGTGTACGGGCCGGCCTATTACGCCTTCGCCTATGCCGACGCGGTCTTCGTCATGCTCGACGACGTCGACTACCTCGGGGCCGACAAGGCCTCACCCAGGGGCGCCGGCAGGTACCAGGGCCGGCTCGACCCCGCGCAGCTCGACTTCGTGCGCAACCTCCTGGCCCACGTGCCCGACGACAAGCTCGTCGTGGTGACGCTGCACATCCCGCTGCGGACCTACCTCGACGACAAGCCGGACGAGAACCTCGTCAACCGGGCGGACCTGCTGAAGCTGCTGTCGGGACGGCCCCACACCTTCAGCATGTCGGGCCACACCCACACGACCGAGCACCATTATCTCGGCGCCGAGGACGGGTTCGACGGCGAAGCGCCGCACCACCACCACGTGCTCACCGCCGTGTCGGGGTCGTGGTGGAGCGGGCCCTTCGACCATCGCGGCGTGGCGGTGGCGGACAGCCGCGACGGCACGCCCAACGGGTTCCACATCCTGTCGGTCGACGGCAACCGCTATTCCACCCGCTTCGTGCCCGCCAAGGAGCCCGACGAGCGCCAGATCCGCGTCTCGGTGCTGAGCCAGTTCCACGACGAGATGCGGCGCGACTACCGCCCCGGCGCGCTGCTGCAGCCCCGCCTGCCGGCCCGCGAAGTCCATGCCGCGACGGTGGTGGCCAACGTCTTCGACGGCGGCCCGAAGACGGCCGTGACGCTGCGGATCGGCGATGGCGACCCCTTGCCGATGGCCCGGCGCGTCGCCCCCGACCCCTTCGTGGCGGAGGTCTATGCCCGCAACGAGGCCACCAAGAAACCCTGGGTGCAGCCCGTGCCCTGCTCGCACCTGTGGACGGCGCGGCTGCCGGCGCTGCGGCCCGGCACCTATCCGGTGCTGGTCGAGGCCGTGAACGAATACGGCCGCACCGTCTCGGCCCGGCTGGCGCTCGAGATCGAGGGCTGAGGTTCGGTGAAGGGCCCGAGGACGACGGGATCGTTCTCGGGTTCGCGGAGGGCACCCACGCCCGAGTTCGGGGCCGTCGCCCAGGCCCACGGCGCCGTCAGGCGGGACCGTAACGGGCCTTCAGCGTCGGGGGGCCGTCGGCCGCCACCTGGCCGTCGGCCACGAGGTCGACCAGATGCGCCAGCACCGACAGGCCGGCGGCGCCCCGCAGCGAGGGCGCGAGGCCGCGGTAGAGGGCCGCCACGAGGGCCGGAACCGTGTCGTCGCCGGCCGTCACCCGGCGCAGGATGGCGGCTTCGCGCCATTGCCGATGCACGATCAGCGCCTTGACGAAGGGGCGGGGGGCCCGCACCGGGCCGCCATGGCCGGGCCAGTAGACGACGTCGTCGCGCTCCTGGAGCTTGCGGAGCGACGCCATATAGGCCCGCATCGACCCGTCCGGGGGCGCCACCACGGTGGTGGACCAGGCCATGACGTGGTCGCCCGAGAACAGCCCACCCTCCTCGGGCAGCGCGAAGGCGAGGTGGTCGGACGTGTGGCCGGGCGTCGCGACGGCGACGAGGCGGTAGCCCGGGCCTTCCACGCCGTCGCCCTCGGCGAGCACGCGGTCGGGGGCGTAGCGGAGGTCGAAGGCGGCGTCGAGCGCCGGCAGGCTCGGGTCCGCGGCCCGCGGCATGCGGCGGGGGCAGCCCATCACGGCGGCACCGGTCGCGGCCTTGAGCAGCGCCGCGCCGGGCGCGTGGTCGCGGTGGGTGTGGGTGACGAGGATGTTGCGCACCGTTTCGCCCGCCAAGGCCTGCATCAGGGCCGCGATATGGGTCGAGTCAGCGGGCCCCGGATCGATCACCGTCACGTCCCCGCGGCCCACCAGGTAGGTGCAGGTGCCGGTGAAGGTGAAGGGTCCGCCGTTGTTGGCCACCAGCCGGCGCACCAGCGGCGAAAGCGCCTGCACTTCCTCGGGCGGGGCGTTGAGCGTGCGGTCGAACGGGATGTCGTCGGAAGCCACTGTCTCATCCCGGGTGATGGGGACCGGCGCATCGCGGCGGTCCACCGGCGGGGGCACGGCATCGCTTGCCCGATCGGTAACGCCAACTTAAGAGATGCATCAGCCTGCGGCCGCGCGCGGCGGAATGCAAGCGGACCAGGGGAGCCACCCATGAGCGACATCAGATTTCCGGCCCATCCGACCCTCGCCGGCGCCGTCTGGCCGGAAGCCGCGTCGACGCGCCTGCGTTTCGGCCGCGCCGCCCTGCTGGCCCTGCTCGGCAGCGCCGTGATGGCGCTGTCCGCCAAGCTGTCGGTGCCGTTCTATCCCGTGCCGCTCACGCTGGAGAGCCTGGCCGTCATCCTGATCGGCGCCGCCTTCGGGGCCCGGCTCGCCGGCGCCGCCCTGGTCCTCTACCTCGTCGAAGGCGCGCTCGGCCTGCCGGTCTTCGCCGGCACGCCGGCACACGGCCTCGGGCTCGCCTACATGGCGGGGCCGACCGGCGGCTATCTCCTGGGCTTCGTGCTGGCCGCCGTCGTCGTCGGCTTCTTCGCCGAGCGCGGGGCCGACCGCTCCGTGCCGCGTCTGCTCGGCGCCATGGCGCTGGGCCATGCCATCCTCTTCGCCACCGGCTATGCCTGGCTGGCCCGCCTCATCGGTCCCGAGGCCGCCTGGACGGCCGGCGTCCTGCCCTTCCTGCTCGGCACCGCCGTGAAGACGCTGCTCGGCGCCCTGCTGGTGCCCTCCGTCTGGAACCTCGTCGGCAAGCGCCGCTGAGCGCCGCGATCTTCTCCGGGCGCCGCGACGGTCCAGCGCCCGGCATCAGACGGGAAAACAGTCCGGGATGATCATCGCCCGATCATCCCTGCGGGCGTAGGCCAGGCGCAGGAGCAGCCCCAGCTCCCGATCGACGACGATCGGGACCGGATAGTGTGTGGTCGAGATGAAGCGGACGCCGTTGCCGCACCACGGCGGCGCAGGTCGTCGATCCGGCGGATGAAGAGGTCCTTGGCCCGGTCTTCCGTCATGGGCCTCTGCGTCGTGATCCTCTCCTTCGCCGCCGACGGCAGGATAGGGTCCTGGCGCCCGGAAGCCACGGGCCCGCGGCATCCCGGCCCCTTTCACTGGAAGTTTCGTCCCTTCGGCATGGCACGGCGCACGTCGCCGACGGCCAGCGGCAAAGGCAGCGGCAGCGGCAAGGCCAGGGGCGGCTCGAGCCTCGGATCGGCCTTGCCGCGCGAATCGTCGGCGAGCGGGAACCCGATCTTCGCGCCGAGGGCCGCGCCCTGGCCCCGGGCCATCGACGCGAAGGTCTGCGGCCGCTTCACCTCGTCGGCCCGGGCGAGGTCGGTGAGCGCCGGCCCGGCCGTGCCGAGCGCGTTGAGCTCGCCCGACAGGTCCTCGAGCCGGTCCGCCACGAGATGCACGACCCCGGTGGCCTTCTGCACGATGCCCCGGACGCAGAGGAACCGCGCCGCGATCACGGCGGAGCGGTTCGCCTCGAACATCTTGGGCCAGATGATGATGTTGGCGGCGCCCGTCTCGTCTTCCAGGGTCAGGAACACCGTGCCGTGGGCCGAGCCGGGCCGCTGGCGCACCAGCACGAGGCCCGCCACGGCGGCCCTGCGCCCGTCGCCCACATGCGCGAGCTCCTCGGCACGCAGGATGCGGCGCCGCGCGAGGTTCTGGCGCAGGAACAGCACCGGATGGGCCTTCAGCGACAGCGTCAGGCGCCGGTAGTCCTCGACGACGTGCTCGCCGAGCCGCAGCGGCGGCAGGGCGGCCTCGGGCTCGCGGTCCTCCGCGCCGCCACCGGCGAAGAGCGGCAGGGCGTCCTTGTCGCCGACGCGGTCGAGGCCGCGCACGGCCCAGAGCGCGTCGCGCCGGTCGAGCCCGATCGACCGGAAGGCGTCGGCCTCGGCCAGCAATTCCAGGACGGCGGGCGTCAGCTCGGCCCGCAGCCACAGGTCGCGCACCGAATCGTAGCCGCCGCCCCGCCGCGCCACGAGCCGCTCCATGTCGACCTCGCGCAGGCCCTTGACCTGCCGGAGCCCGAGCCGGATGGCGTGATCGCCCAGGATGTCGTCGCGCATGGAGGCGTGGCGGGGATGGATCGCCGTGCCGGTGCCGTCGGTCCGGGAGCCCACCGGGACGAGGGCGTGGTCCCAGCCCGAAGCGTTGATGTCCACCTCGTGCACCGGCACGCCGTGGTCGCGGGCGTCGCGCACGAGCTGGGCGGGGGCGTAGAACCCCATGGGCTGGGCGTTGAGCATGGCGCAGGCGAAGACGTCCGGGTAGCGGCACTTCATCCAGGCCGAGGCATAGACCAGGAGGGCGAAGGAGGCGGCGTGGCTTTCGGGAAAGCCGTAGGTGCCGAAGCCCTCGATCTGCCCGAAGCAGCGCTCGGCGAAGTCGCGCGCGTAGCCGCGCGCCACCATGCCCTCCACCATCTTGTCGTGCAGCGTGCCGATGGTGCCGACGCGCTTGAAGGTCGCCATGGCGCGCCGCAGCTTGTCGGCCTCGGTGGGGGTGAAGCCCCCTGCCACGATGGCGATCTTCATCGCCTGTTCCTGGAAAAGCGGAACGCCCAGCGTCTTGCCCAGCACGGCTTCGAGCTCGGGCGACGGATAGACGACGGGCTCCGAACCCTCCCGCCGGCGCAGGTAGGGGTGCACCATGTCGCCCTGGATGGGGCCGGGCCGCACGATCGCCACCTCGACGACGAGGTCGTAGAATTCGCGGGGGCGCAGCCGCGGCAGCATGGACATCTGCGCCCGGCTCTCGATCTGGAAAACCCCGATGGTGTCGGCCCGGCAGATCATGTCGTAGACGGCGGGCTCCTCGGACGGGAGCGAGGCCAGCGCGTAGTGCTCGCCGTAGTGCCGCTCCAGGAGGTCGAACCCGCGCTTCAGCGCCGACAGCATGCCGAGCGCCAGCACGTCGATCTTGAGGATGCCGAGCGCGTCGAGGTCGTCCTTGTCCCATTCCACCGTGGTGCGCTCCGCCATGGCGGCATTGCCCACCGGCACCACCTCGTCGAGCCGCGAGCGGGTGATGACGAAGCCGCCCGTATGCTGCGACAGGTGGCGCGGGAAGCCCGCCAGCTCCTCGGCGAGGCGCAGCACCAGGGCGAGCCGGCGCTCCGACGGGTCGAGGCCGATGCGCCGCGTTTCGGCGGGGTCGATGCCGTTGGACCAATAGCCCCAGACGGTGCCGTTCAGCGCCGAAACCGTGTCGTCCGACAGGCCGAAGGCGCGGCCGACCTCGCGGATGGCGGAGCGGGTCCGGTAGGTCACGACGGTGGCGGCGAGGCCGGCCCGCTCGCGCCCGTAGCGCCGGTAGATGTGCTGCATCACCTCTTCGCGCCGCTCGTGCTCGAAGTCGACGTCGATGTCGGGCGGCTCGCCCCGGTCCTCCGAGATGAAGCGCTCGAACAGGAGGTCGTGTTTGGCGGGGTCGACCTCGGTGATGCCGAGCGCGAAGCAGAGCACCGAATTGGCCGCCGAGCCGCGGCCCTGGCACAGGATGCCCCTGTCCCGCGCATAGCGGACGATGTCGTGGACGGTGAGGAAATAGGCCGCGTAGCCGAGCCGTGCCACCAGGGCGAGCTCGTGGGCCAGCATGTCGCGCACCTTGGCGTCGGCGCCGAGCGGGTAGCGGCGGGCGAGCCCGGCCTCGGCCAAGGCGGCGAGCGCCTCCTGCTCGGTGGCGAAGCCTTCGCGCAGCTCGTAGGGATAGTCGTAGCTGAGCTGGGCCAGCGAGAAGCCGAGGCCGTCGAGGAAGCGCAGGCTTTCGCCCACGGCGTCCGGGGTTTCGGCGAAGATCCGCGCCATCTCGTCGGCGGGCTTGAGGTGCCGCTCGGCATTGGCGGCGAGGTGGCGGCCCGCCGCATCCAGCGTCGTGTGCTGGCGGATGCAGGTCAGCACGTCGGCGAGGGGGCGCCGGTCGGGGTGGTGCATGGTGACGTCGCCCGTGGCCAGCAGGCGCGCGCCGGTGTCCCGCGCCAGGGCGGCCCGCCCGGCGAGGCGCCGCCGCAGGTCCGGGCCGTAGAGATGCGTGGCGGCGAGCCACAGCGGGCCGGGGCCAGCTTCCCGCAGGGCGCGGACCAGCGCGGGCCCGTCGAGCGGCGGGGCCGGGGGTTCCTCGCCGGTGGCGCGCTCGGTCACGATCATCTGCAGGCCGTCGGCATGGTCGAGGAGGTCGGGCAGGGTGAGCACGCAGCGGCCCTTGCCGGTGCGGCGGTTGCCGAGCGTCAGCAGCCGCGTCAGCCGCCCATAGGCGGCGCGGTCCCGCGGATAGGCCAGGATGTCGGGCGTCCCGTCCGAGAAGACGAGCCTCGCCCCCACGGCGAGGCGGAAGCCGGCCTCGGCCGGCACCCGCTCCTTGACGAAGCTGTAGGCCCGCACGACCCCGGCCAGCGAGTTGCGGTCCGCGATGCCGATGCCGGCATGGCCGAGCGCGTAGGCCTGGCCCACCAGTTCCTCGGGGTGGGACGCGCCGCGCAGGAACGAGAAATTGGTGATGACGGCGAGGTCGGCGAAGCCCGTCATCCGAAGAGCCCGTGCAGGTACCAGCGCGGCTCGTCGGTTTCGCGGCCGAACAGCCCTTCGCGGTAGAGCCAGAAGCGGCGTCCGTCGCGGTCCTCGGCGCGGAAATAATCGCGCGTCAGCTCCGCCGCGCCCGTCCACCATTCCGGCGCGATCCGCTCCGGCCCCTCGATGGCCGCCACCTCGTGCAGCACGCGGCGCCAGCGGAACCGCAGCGGCGGCCCGTCCGGCACGGACGCGATGGTGTCGATGCGCTCGGGCCGCTCAAAGAGGCGGATCGGGCGGCAAAGGGCCTCGTCCCGTGCCCCGTCCCGTGCCGCATCCCTTGCCGCGTCCTGCGCGGCCTTCCCCGCGGCCGGCCCCCGCGGGGCGCCGCGCGCCGCCGGCAGGGCCACGACGGCGCATTCGGGGACGTGCGTGTCGTGGGGGGCGAGGCGGAGCACGCGCCGCAGGCCGAGCCGTGCCCCGAGCCGGTCGGCGAGGTCGGCCATGGCGGCGTCGCGGCTCCGGGCCGGATCGTCTCCGGCGAGGTCCTCCTGGCGGGCGTCGAGCCGCTCCGCCTCGGTCACGGCGAGGCGGATCAGGTCGAAGCCATAGCCCGTGTCGAGCCCGTCCTCGCCGATGGCGGCCAGCTTCTCGCGGAACAGCGCGAGCAGCGCTTCCGGCTCGCGCGTCGGGCGGCTCGTGCCGAGGGCGAGGTGCTTCACGGCGCCGTCGACCCGGAAGAAGCTCGCCGCCACCCGCCGCGCGCCCTGTCCCTGGCGGGCCAGCGCGGCGCAGAGGTGGCGGCAGAGCGGCAGCAGCGCCGCCTCGATCTGCTCCATCTCGGCGAGGCCGCCGGCGAAGCGCCGCTCCGCCACGCAGCGCGGGGCCTCGAAGCGCGGCCCGATCGGGGCCTTGGCGAGCCCCATCAGCCCGTCGAGCCGCGCCAGCACCTCGGCGCCGAACCGGGCCGCGACGGGGCCGCGGGGACGGGCCAGGAGGTCGCCGACCCGCACGAGCCCGGCGCGGGCGAGGCCCGCCACGGTTTCGGGGTCGAGCCGCAGCGCCGCCACCGGCAGGGCGGCGGCGAGGGGGGCGAAGCCGGGTTCGAGCGGCGTGGGGGCGACCGGCTCCGTCCCGAACCCCGCCACGCTGGCGGCGCCGAACCGCGCCAGGGCCCAGGCGGCCTCGGGCGTCGACGCCACGGCGGCGCGGGCTGCGAGGCCCTGGCGCCGCAACCCGGAGACGAGGGCCTCGACGAGGCCGGCCTCGCCGCCGAACAGGTGGGACGCGCCGCCGATGTCGAGCACGGCCCCGTCTTCCCCGTCGGGCGCGGCGAGCGGCGTGAAGCGCCGGCACCAGTCCACCACCGCGCCCATCAGCGCCGCATCGGCCTCGGGATCGGCCTCCGCCACCAGAACGGCGGGGCACAGGGCCCTGGCATCGGCCAGGGCGAGGCCGGGCCGCAGGCCCCGCGCCGCCGCGGCCGCGTCGGCCGCCGTCACGCGCTGGGCGCCCCTGACCTTGGCGACCGTGACCAGGGGCTCATCCGGCCCGGGCCTGCCCGAAGTCGACGACGGACGCCGCCCGCCGCGCCGGATGCGGTCGGTCGGCAGCAGCGGCAGGAAGACCGAAAGGTAGCGGGTGGGCATCGAAGCACCTTCGATCGGGGTTCCAGACGATGGGATGGCGGCGGTCGAGGTCGGCCTCGCCGCCGGTGCCGAGGCGGAGCTTGAGCAGCCTCACCGACACGGCGGGGACGCCCGGGATGGGCGTGCGCCCGCCCGCCGAGGCGAGCCGCGGGCTCGGGCAGGCCCGGACAGCGAGCCGCGTCTCGGCGGCGCTCGACAGGGCGGCCCCGCGGCCCGCCAGGCCCGCATGCAGCAGGACGGCGGTGCCGCGGCCGCGTTGCGCGGCGAGCAGCAGCCGGCGCGAGGCCGCGAGCCCGTAGTGCTTCGCCCCCCACAGCTCCGCCAGCACGGCCCGGGCGCCGAGCCGCAGCGCCTCCTCGAGGGCCCAGAGCGTCGCCGGGCCGTCGGCGGTGCGCACCAGGATCAGCCGGTCCGGGTCGATGCCGTGGGCGCCGAGGCCGGGCCGGTAGGGCAGGCCGGTCTCGGAGGCGACATGGTCCTCGACGATCCAGACCAGGGGGTCGAGGCCGGCACAGCGCCCCGCCACCGCGAGGGCGAAGCCCGCCGCCGCCGCGGCATCCCCCACGCCCTCGCCCACCACCTCGTGCAGCGTGCCGCGGCGCAGCCCGCCCGACAGGAGCCGGTCGAGCGGCAGGCCGCCGTCGCCAAGGCCGCCGTCACCAAGGCCGCCGTCACCAAGGCTGACGGGCGCCGGGAAGCCGGCTTCCCGCCGCCGGGGTGCCCCCGGGCGGGTGCCCTCGATGCGGGACACGAGGTCGCGCAGGCCGGAAACGTCCGTCGTGTGTGGGGGATGCGGCACCGCTCGGCCTCATGATCGCGACGACGTGAACGCCACACCGTGACGCGACAACGGGACTCACCGGCGCTCCCTCCCGACGGCCGGGAGGGAAGGCCATGTGTTCCTGTTTTGTTCTAGATAGATTCCGGGTCGCGCGCCGAGAGTCAAGCCGGGCCGAATCACCAGGGGTTGATGCGGCGGAGGAAGCCGGGAGGCACGGAAGGCGCGGAGTTGCAGCCCGGCCGACTTGTCCACAGCCTCCTCTCCTTCCGCGGCGGCGCGGCGCGTCCCACCCCGCCGCAAGCCCGAAATCCGTGACGGTATCGAACCCGTGCGACGACGCAAACTGAAATCGTTGAGTAATTTCACTTGTTTTCGGGATGAGGGGCCTTCGTTCACAAAGTCTCAGTGCAGCCATGCGCTATCGCGGGTGTCGACTCGCCGGTGTCGCAATATGATCATGCTGCAGTGCAACAGGGCCGATGCGCCGGGGGACGTCCCCAACGGCCGGCACCCAGCGGCTCCCGCCAGGGCCACGGAGAGGATCCCATGACGGATGCCGCGATCGACCGGGCCGCGCTTCCGCGCGCCGAGGCGGGCCAGGAGACACGTCACGAGCGGCGCAAGACGGCGCTGATCGAATTCGCCCTCGCCGTGGGAGGCTTCGGCATCGGCACGGGCGAATTCGCCACGATGGGCCTGCTCCCCGACATGGCCCGGAGCCTCGGCGTGACGGAGCCGGCGGCCGGCACCGTCATCAGCGCCTATGCGCTCGGCGTGGTGGTGGGCTCGCCCATCATCGCGGTGCTGGCCGCGAAGCTGTCGCGCCGCGTGCTGTTGCTCGGCCTCATGGGGCTGTTCACGCTCGGCAACCTCCTCAGCGCCTTCGCCCCGGCCTACCCGTCGCTCCTCGCCCTGCGCTTCCTCACCGGCATGCCGCACGGCGCCTATTTCGGCGTGGCGTCGCTGGTGGCGGCCTCGCTGGCACCGCCCGGCAGGCGGGCCCAGGCGGTCGGCCGCATCATGCTGGGGCTCACCATCGCCACGCTGGTGGGGACCCCGGCCGCCACATGGCTCGGCCAGGGCCTCGGCTGGCGCATGACCTTCGCGGCCGTCGGCGGCATCGGCCTCGTCACGCTGGTCCTGCTGGCGCTGTTCATGCCGGCGACGCGGGCCAAGGCGTCGAGCCCGCTGGTCGAACTCGGCGCGCTGCGCCGCGGGCAGGTGTGGCTGACGCTCGGCATCGCGGCCGGCGGCTGCGGCGGAACCTTCGCCATCTACACCTACGTGGCCTCCACCCTGACGCAGGTTTCGGGGGTGCCGGCCGTGATAGTGCCGGTGGTGCTGTGCCTGTTCGGCGCCGGCATGGTGCTGGGCAACCTCGTCGGCCCCAAGCTGGCCGACCGGTCGCTGATGGGCTCCATCGGCCTCGTCCTGGCCTGGGACGCCGTCGTGGCGGCGCTCTTCGTCGTGACGGCCCACAATGCCTGGACGGCGGCCGCCACCGTCTTCCTGATCGGCTGCGGCTTCGCCATCCTGCCGGGCTTGCAGACGCGCCTGATGGACGTCGCCGCCGATGCCCAGACGCTCGCGGCGGCGCTGAACCATTCCGCCTTCAACATCGCCAATGCGCTCGGCGCCTGGCTCGGCGGCGTCACCATCGCGGCCGGCTACGGCTGGACCTCGACGGGGTGGGTCGCCTCGGCCCTGTCGGTCTGCGGCCTCGGCATCTTCGCGGTCTCGCTGGGCCTGGAGCGTCGGGCGAAAGCCTGACGCGAGCATGGAAGGGGCGTCGGGCGAAAGCCTGACGCGAGGGTGGAAGAGCGGCGGGCGAAGGCCTGACGCGACCGTGGAAGGAGCGTCGGGCGAAGGCCCGACGCGGGCATGGAAGGGGCGGCGGGGGAGGGCCCGACGCGAACCCCACATGGAAAACGAGGCTCGGGGCCGGGCCGGACGCGGCCGGGCCGGGGCGCCTTGAGCGTGGCTTTGACGTCATCGCATTGTCACGGCGATCCAACATGCGATAGGCAGCCCTGGCGCCCTGCGGCGCGACCCTCCATCAGGTATCCCGCATGGCATCCAGATTCGTGGCCTTCACGTCGCTCGGCCGACGCGCGCTGCCCAACCAATGGGACGTCATCGCGCTGTCATTGATCTTCGGCCTCTTCGTGCTGGTGGCCCGCGGGTCGCACGACATGGTCGTTCCGCTGCCGTCGCCGGATTCGGCGCCCATCTCGCTCGACTACGCCTACCTGCCCTATTACGCCCTGCGCACCACGCTTCGCATGTTCCTGGCCCTGGGGGCCTCGCTCGCCTTCACGCTGACCTATGCCACGCTGGCGGCGAAGAGCCGGCGGGCCGAAACCGTGCTGATCCCGCTGCTCGACGTGCTGCAGTCGGTGCCGATCCTGGGCTTCCTGTCCTTCACCGTGACGTTCTTCCTGAACCTGTTCCCGGGCTCGGTGCTGGGGGCGGAACTCGCCGCCATCTTCGCCATCTTCACGAGCCAGGCCTGGAACATGGCCTTCTCGTTCTACCAGTCGCTGCGCACCGTGCCGGACGACCTCGCCGAGGTCTGCGAAGGGTTTCGGCTGTCGTCCTGGCAGAAGTTCTGGCAGCTCGAGACGCCCTTCGCCATGCCGTCGCTCATCTACAACATGATGATGTCGATGTCGGGCGGGTGGTTCTTCGTCGTGGCGGCCGAGGCCATCACGGTGGGCGACACGACCATCAAGCTGCCGGGCATCGGCTCCTATCTCGCCACCGCCATCGATGCCAAGGACATCAGGGCGGTGCTGGCCGCCGTCGTCATGGTGCTGGTGGTGATCCTGCTCTACGACCAGCTGATGTTCCGCCCCATCGTCACCTGGGCCGACAAGTTCAAGGTGGAGCTGTCGGCCTCGCAGGCGACGTCGAAGTCCTGGGTGCTGAACCTGCTCGCCCGCACCTTCTGGGTGCGCCGCGCCGCGGCCCCGCTCGAAGGCGCCTTCGAATGGTTCACGAGCCTGCGCCTCGACCTGCCGCGCCTCGGGCGCCGCCGGAACAGCTCGCCCGTGGTGTCGCGGGCCGTCGACGTCGCCTGGGTCGTGGTGATCGGCCTCATCGCGGTCTACGGCGCCTGGCACGCCGTGCTGTTCATCGCCACGACGCTGAGCTGGGGCGACGTGGTCCAGACGATCGGCCTCACGCTCATCACCATGCTGCGGGTGGTGGTGCTGCTCACGCTCGCCAGCCTCGTCTGGGTGCCGATCGCGGTGTGGATCGGGCTGCGGCCCGCCGTGGCGGAGCGGGTGCAGCCCGCGGCCCAGTTCCTGGCGGCCTTCCCGGCCAACGTCGTGTTCCCCATCGCGGTCGTGGGCATCCTGACGTTCCACCTCGACCCCGACATCTGGCTGTCGTTCCTCATCATCTTCGGGACGCAGTGGTACATCGTGTTCAACGTGATCGCCGGCGCGTCGGCCTTCCCCAACGACCTGCGCGAGGCGGCGTCGAACTTCCGCATCACCGGCTGGTCCTGGTGGTTCAAGGTAATGATCCCCGGGATCTTCCCCTATTACGTCACCGGGGCCCTCACGGCCTCGGGCGGCTCGTGGAACGCCGCCATCGTGGCCGAATACGTGAAATGGGGGAACGACAGGGTCTCGGCCACGGGCATCGGCGCCTATATCGCGCAGGCGACGGAGGCGGGCGACTTCCCCAAGATCGTGCTCGGCGTCGGCATGATGTCGATCTTCGTCATCCTCTACAACCGCCTGCTGTGGCGGCCGCTCTTCGGCTATGCCGAGCGGCGCCTGCGCCTCGGCTGACGGCGCTCTCGCCCGCAAGCCGAAGGGCGGAAGCGCTCCGGCCTCGACACCCAGCCCAGAACCCCCGTGATCGCGACAGCGCCGAAAGGTCTTGAACCATGCTCGAAGAGGTGAAGGGCGGCCCGCTGCTGGAAGTGCGCCACGTCAGCCAGCGCTACAAGGGCGGCAGCGACGAGGACTCGCCGGCGGTGCTCGACGACGTGTCGACCCAGCTGTCGCGCGGGGAGATCGTGGGCCTGCTCGGCCGCTCCGGCTGCGGGAAGTCGACGCTGCTGCGCATCGTGTCGGGCCTCATCCGGCCCTCGGCCGGCGAGGTCGTGTACCAGGGCGAGCCCCTGACGGGCCCGGCCGACGGCGTCGCCATGGTGTTCCAGAGCTTCGCGCTGTTCCCCTGGCTTTCGGTGCTGGAGAACGTCGAGATCGGCCTGAAGGCGCTGAAGATCGCGCCCGACGAGGCGCGCCGGCGCGCCCTGGCCGCCATCGACCTCATCGGCCTCGACGGCTACGAATCCGCCTATCCCAAGGAACTGTCGGGCGGCATGCGCCAGCGCGTCGGCTTCGCCCGCGCGGTCGTCACCCACCCCAACATCCTGCTCATGGACGAGCCCTTCTCGGCGCTCGACGTGCTGACGGCGGAAACGCTGCGCTCGGACCTCATCGACCTGTGGAGCGAGGGGCGCCTGCCCATCAAGTCCATCCTCATGGTCACCCACAACATCGAGGAGGCGGTGCTGATGTGCGACCGCATCCTGGTGCTGTCGTCCCACCCCGGCCGCATCGCCTCCGAGATCCGGGTGACGCTGCCCCATCCGCGCAACCGGCTCGACCCGATCTTCCGCCAGCTCGTCGACAACATCTACGCCCTGATGACCCGGCGCTCGACCACGAAGCAGCCCGGCAAGGACGGGCTCTTCCCCGGCACCGGCATCGGCATGGTGCTGCCCCGCGTGTCGACCAACTCGCTCGCCGGCCTCATGGAGGAGGTCGCGGCCGAGCCCTACAACGGCAAGGCCGACCTGCCCCACCTCGCCGACTCGCTGCAGATGGAGATCGACGACCTGTTTCCCATCGCCGAAACCCTGCAGCTGATGCGCTTCGCCGAGCTCGAGGAGGGCGACATCAAGCTGACGGGTGCCGGCCGCCGCTTCGCCGACGCCGAGGTCGACGCCCGCAAGAAGCAGTTCGGCGACCACCTCATGGCCTACGTGCCGCTGGCCGCCCGCATCAAGCGCGTGCTCGACGAGCGGCCTTCCCACGTCGCCAATGCGGCCCGATTCCGCGAGGAACTCGAGGACTACATGAGCGAGGACTATGCCGAGAAGACGCTGCGCTCGGCCATCAATTGGGGCCGCTACGGCGAAGTCTACGCCTACGACGAGGACAACCAGTCCTTCAGCCTCGAGAACCCGACCTGAGGACCCGGCCCGAGGCCCATTCGCGGCCTCGGGGGACCTCCTTGGTTCCGGCGGCGTTGTCCCCATATAGGGCGCGCCGGGCAGCGGCCCGCCACTGAGGGAGACGCAACGTGAACTCCGACGAACGTCAACTCATCACGGGTCTCTTCGACCGCATGAAGTCGGTGGGAAGCCAGGGGCGCGACCGCGACGCCGATCAGCTCATCACCGATCAGGTCCGCCAGCAGCCCTACGCCCCCTATCTCCTCACCCAGACCGTCCTGGTGCAGGACCAGGCGCTGCGCGCCGCCAACGACCGCATCCAGCAGCTCGAGGAGCAGGTGCGCCAGACGCAGGCTCCGGGACAGCAGAACGAGGGCGGCTTCCTCGGCGGGCTCGGGCGCATGTTCGGCGGCGGTGCCGCCGGGGCCGCGGCCTCCTCGGTGCCGTCGACCGGCCATGCCGCCCAGCCCGACCCCTACCGCGGCCAGCAGCCCGGCTACGGGCAGCAGCAGGGCTATGGGCAGCAGCCCGGCTACGGCCAGCAGCAGCCGCCCCAGGGTCCCTGGGGCAACCAGGGCTATGCCCAGCAGCAGCCCCAGGGCGGCGGCATGTTCGGCGGCGGGGGCGGCGGCGGTGGCGGCTTCATGAAGGGTGCGCTCGGCGCGGCGGCCGGCGTCGCCGGCGGCGTGCTCATGGCGGACGGCATCCGCAACCTCTTCTCCGGCGGTCACAATCCCATGGGGATCGCGTCTGGGTTCGGCGGCGGCGAGGGTGGCTTCGGCGCACCGGGCGGCGAGACCGTCATCAACAACTACTACGACAGCCCGCAGGACCAGCAGCCGTCCGACAACCAGGGCGGCGGCTACCAGGCCGGCAACTACGGCAACGACGGCGGCGGCGACACGGGCGGCGGCGATCCCGGCGGCTACAGCCAGGACGTCTGACCCCGTCAGTCCCGCTGCAAGAACAGGGCGCGGTCGTCGGCGACCGCGTCCACCAGCAGGTCGTGCACGGCGCGGATGCGGCCGATGCCGCGCGTGTCCTCGTGCTCGACGATCCAGTAGGCACGCCGCGCGCGCCGCTCCGGCAACACCCGGACGAGGTCGGCGTGGCGGAGCGCGATGAAGTCGTGCAGCACGCCGATGCCGACGCCGGCCCGCACCGCCTCGAGCTGGCCGATGGCGCCCGCGCATTGGAAGGCGATCGGCGCGTCGCCGCAGAGTTCGGCCACGTAGTCGAGCGCCGGGGAATAGTTGAAGTCCTCGACGTAGCCGACGAGCCTGTGACCCGTCAGGCCCGAGACCCCTTCGGGCGCGGGGTGGCGCCCGAGATAAGCCGCCGAGGCGAAGAGGCCGAGCGAATAATCCGTCAGCTTGCGGGTGACGAAGCGCCCCGCCTCCGGCTTTTCGAGCACGACGGCGATGTCCACCTCGCGCCGCCCGACCGGGCCCGCCTGCGGCGTCGGCACGAGCTGGATCCCGATCGCAGGATGGCGCTGCGCTAGGGCGGCGAAGAGCCCGGCGAGGTAGTAGGTCGAGAGCCCGTCCGGCGCGCCGATCCGCACCGTGCCGGAAAGCTCGACGTCGCGGTCGCCGAGCTCCGCTTGGGCCTGGAGGAAGGCCGTCTCCATGCGCTCGGCCGCGCCGAGGAAGCGCCCGCCCGCCTCGGTCAGCGCGACGCCGGTGGTGCGGCGCTCCAGGAGCCGGGCGTTCAAGGCCCGCTCCAGCGCGGAGACGCGCCGCGCCGCCGTGGCGTGATCGACCTTGAGGGCCCGCGCCGCGGCGACGAACTGGCCGGCGCGGGCGACGGCGAGGAACACCCGGACGTCGTCCCAGTTCACGGCGGCTCCGGTCTGCCGGCTTCTGCACAGCGGTTGCGCGAATGACGCGATTGCTGTGCAAATTTATCGGGCCATAGTGGGCCCCAGTCAACGACAAGGGGGAGACGACACCATGGTGGACTATGGGCATTTCATCGGCGGCCGACATGTCGCGGGATCGTCGGGCCGCACGGCCGACATCTTCTGGCCCATGACGGGCGAGGTCGCCGGCAAGGTGGCGCTGGCCTCGGCCGAGGAGGTCCGCCGGGCCGTCGAGAACGCCCGTGAGGCGCAGGTCGGCTGGGCGGCCGTCAACCCGCAGCGCCGCGCCCGCGTCTTCATGAAGTTCCTCGAGCTGATCCATCGGGACATGAACGAACTCGCGACCCTCCTCGCCCACGAGCACGGCAAGACCGTCGCGGACGCCAAGGGCGACATCCAGCGCGGCTACGAGGTCGTCGAGTTCGTCATGGGCGTGCCGCACCTCATGAAGGGCGAGTTCACCGACGGCGCCGGCCCGGACATCGACGCCTATTCGATCCGCCAGCCGCTCGGCGTCACGGCCGGCATCACGCCGTTCAACTTCCCCGCCATGATCCCGATGTGGAAGTTCGCGCCCGCCATCGCCTGCGGCAACGCCTTCATCCTGAAGCCCTCCGAACGCGATCCCGGGGTGCCGATGCGGCTCGCCGAGCTGATGATCGAGGCGGGCCTGCCGGCCGGCGTGCTCAACGTCGTCAACGGCGACAAGGAGGCGGTCGACGCCCTGCTCGACGACCCGGACGTGAAAGCCATCGGCTTCGTCGGCTCGACGCCCATCGCCGAATACATCTACGGACGCGGCGCCGCCAAGGGCAAGCGCGTCCACGCCTTCGGCGGGGCCAAGAACCACATGGTCATCATGCCGGATGCCGACATGGACAAGACCGTGGATGCGCTGATCGGCGCCGGCTACGGCTCGGCCGGGCAGCGCTGCATGGCCATCTCGGTGGCGGTGCCGGTGGGCCACGGCACGGCCGAGAAGCTGATGGAGAAGCTGGTGCCGCGCGTCGAGGCGCTGAAGATCGGCCCCTCGACGGATGCCTCCGCCGACTACGGCCCGATGATCACGCAAGCCGCCGTCGACAAGGCCAGGATGTACATCGAGAGCGGCCTCGCCGAGGGCGCCACGCTGGCGGTCGACGGCCGCAACTTCCGGATGCAGGGCTACGAGAAGGGCTTCTATCTCGGCTCGTGCCTGTTCGACAACGTCACGGAGGACATGCGGATCTACAAGGAGGAGATCTTCGCGCCCGTGCTGTCGGTGCTGCGCGCCAAGAGCTACGACGAGGCGCTGCGGCTGTGCAACGACCACGAATACGGCAATGGCGTCGCGATCTTCACGCGGGACGGCGATGCCGCGCGGGACTTCGTGTCGAAGGTGCAGGTCGGCATGGTCGGCGTCAACGTGCCGATCCCGACGCCGCTGGCCTACTACTCCTTCGGGGGCTGGAAGCGCTCGGTGTTCGGCGACCTCAACCAGCACGGCCCGGACGCCATCCGCTTCTACACCAAGTCCAAGAACGTCACGGCGCGATGGCCGTCCGGCGTGAAGGAAGGGGCCGAGTTCTCCATGCCCACCATGTGAGGACCGGGCCTCACGCGGCCCTGTCGGCCTCCTCGCGGGGGAACAGGGCGGTGAGGCCCGCCTCGGAGGCCGGACAGATCCCGCGCTCGGTGACCAGCCCCGTCACCAGCCGGGCCGGCGTGACGTCGAAGGCGAAGTTGGCGACGGGGCTGCCGCGCGGCACGATCCGCACCGTCTCGATCGCGCCCGCGGCCGTCTCGCCGGTCATCAGCGCCACCTCGTCGGCGGCCCGTTCCTCGATGGGGATCTGGCGGACCCCGTCGCTGATGCGCCAATCGACGGTCGAGGAGGGCAGGGCGACGTAGAAGGGCACGCCGTTGTCCTGCGCGGCCAGCGCCTTGAGGTAGGTGCCGACCTTGTTGCAGACGTCGCCGGTGCGGGTCGTGCGGTCGGTGCCGACGATGCACAGGTCCACCTTGCCGTGCTGCATCAGGTGACCGCCGACATTGTCCACCACCACCGTGTGGGGCACGCCCTCGGCGAGCAGCTCGTAGGCGGTGAGGCTGGCGCCCTGGTTGCGCGGCCGCGTCTCGTCGACCCAGACGTGGACCGGCACGCCCGCGCGATGCGCCTTGTAGATCGGCGCCAGGGCCGTGCCCCAATCCACGGTGGCGAGCCAGCCGGCGTTGCAATGGGTGAGCACGTTCACGGGGCGGGAGCGACCCGCCCGCTCCCAGGCCGCCCGGATCAGCCCGGCACCGTGCTCGCCGATGGCCGCGCAGGTGGCGACGTCCTCGTCGGCGATGGCGGCGGCCTCGGCATAGGCGGCGCGGCGGCGATCCGCCGGCTGCCGGGCGGCGAGCTTCGCCCGCATGCGGTCGAGCGCCCAGCGCAAATTGACGGCGGTGGGCCGGGCCACCAGCAGGCGCCCGTAGGCGGCGGCGAGGTTGCCGTCGCCGGGATCGGTCGCCATGGCCAGCGCCAGGCCGTAGGCGCCGGTCGCGCCGATGAGCGGCGCGCCCCGCACCGTCATGTCCGCAATCGCCTCGGCGGCTTCGGCATCGCTCCGCAGGGTGCGCAGCGCGAAACGGTGGGGCAGGGCCCGCTGGTCGATCACCACGACGGCGGTGCCGTCCTCGCCGAGCCAGATGGTGCGGGTGTCGCGGCCGTCGATGCGCATGGGGCCTCCTTGCCGCGCGGTGCTCTGCGCCCATCCTTAACGGCAGCGGCCGCGCGGGCAAACCGGCGGCGCGCCGATCCGAGGAAAAACCCATGATGAAACGCGTCCTGACGCTGCTCGCTGCCCTGTCGCTGACGGGAGGCGCCGCGTTGGCGCAGAGCGCCACCAAGATCCGCGGCACGGTCGTGTCGCTGGATGCCGAGGCCCTGCACCTGAAGGACGCGGCCGGCACGGAGGTCACCGTCGCGCTGCCGGCGTCCTCCACCGTGACGGCGCTGGTGCCGGCCCGCCTCGCCGACGTGACGCCGGGCAGCTTCATCGGCGCCGCCGCCGAGACCGCGGCGGACGGCCGGCTCGTCGCCAAGGAGGTCCACATCTTTCCCGAATCCATGCGCGGGGCCGGGGAGGGCCACCGCGCCTTCGACCTCGGGCCGAACAGCACGATGACGAACGGCACGGTCGGCAACGAGGTGAAGGGCAACACGGGCGATCGGCTCACCGTCGCCTACAAGGGCGGCGAGAAGGTCATCGAGGTGCCGAAGGAGGCGCCGGTCGTCGCCTTCGCGCCCGGCGACCGCGCCATGCTGGCCCCCGGCGCCCACGTGATCGTCCAGGCCCAGAAGGCGGAGGGCGGCACCCTCACGGCGCAGCGCGTCACCGTCGGCAAGGACGGGCTGGTCCCGCCGATGTGAGGCCGCCCGAAAGCCGCTGGGGCGGACCGCCGGTCCAGCCCGGGCAGGGCGGCAACGGCGACATGCCGGGCCTGGTGGCGCGGGCCCTCCCGCGCCGCTCTCGACCGGTCGTGGCGGCCACGCTCCCGGCCCGACCGTCGCGCGCTCGGAACCGGGGAGCGTATCCGGTTCGTGCCCGTCCGCCCGCTGAAACGATGGGGTATCGTCTCATCGTTGCCGGAGGAGGGGCCCCCGGGCACGGACCCTCAGTCGGCCGCGACCCGCACGGGCGCGTCGCGGTAGAGCCCCGGGTAGAGCCGGCGCAGCGCCGTGATCTTCGGGGCGTCGTTCATCACGATGTAGAGGCTGTCCGGATGATGGATCAGGTAGTCCTGGTGGTAGTCCTCGGCCGGGTAGAACCCGCGCAGCGGCTCCAGCGTCGTGGTGATGCGGCCGTGTAACTGGCCGCCGGCGCCGAGTTGGGCGATGTAGCCCTCGGCGGCCCGGCGCTCGGCCGCATCCGCGACGAAGATGGCCGAGCGGTATTGCGGCCCGGTATCCGGGCCCTGCCCGCCGACCTGTGTGGCGTCGTGCGCGGTCGAGAAGAAGAGCTGCAGCAGCTTGCCGTAGGAGATGGCGGCGGGGTCGTAGGTGATCTCCACGGCCTCGGCATGGCCGGTCCCGCCGGAGCCGACCGTGCGGTAATGGGCGGTCGCGGCCTCGCCCCCGGCATATCCGGCGACGACGCGGGTCACGCCTCGGACGTGTTCGAACATGCCCTGGAGACCCCAGAAGCAGCCGCCCGCCAGCACGACCCGGCGCAGGCCGGGCGCGCCGGGATCGAGGTCGGCGGCCGGGGGTGGCAGCCTGACGGGCCGCTCCGCCGCCGGCGCCAGGACGGCGGCTCCGCCGCACAGGAGCGCCGCCAGGGCGGCGATGGCCAGGGGCCGTTTCAAAGCTGATCCGATCATGGCGACCTCGGGGTTAGGGTTTCGGGGTAGGGGGGCGGACGCCGCCGCCCTCCTCCTGGTGCGCGCCGGCCCGCCGGCCCGTTACGCCGACGCCTGGAGGGCGGCCAGCACATCGGCGCGGCGCGGCATGGGGTCGACGGCGCCGTAGCCCCGCGTGGCCAGCGCCGCCGCCGTGTTGGCGTAGAGGCCGGCCCGGAAGGCGTCGCCGGTCGACAGGTACTCGGCCAGGAAGGCGCCGTCGAACGTGTCGCCTGCCCCCGTGGCATCCACGGCCTCGACCCGATGGGGCGGGATCCGCAGCCGCTGCTCCGCGGTGGCGATGAGGCAACCCTGGCTGCCGAGCTTCAGCGCGACGATGCGGGCCCCGAAGGACAGGTAGCGGTCCGCGACCGCGTCGGGATCCTCGACCCCGACCAGCAGCCGCGCATCGTCGAGGCCGGGCAGGGCGATGTCGATGTTCGTCATGGCCTCGTGGATCACCGCCCGGGCCCGGGGCACCGGCCAGAGCTTCACGCGGATGTTGGTGTCGTAGGACAGCAGCACGCCTGCCGCCCGCGCCTCCGCCATGGCGGCGAAGACCGCATCGGCGGCGCGCGTCGAGATCGCCTGGCTGATGCCCGAAACGTGCAGCACCTTGGCGGAGCGGATCGCGTCGCGCGGCAGGTCCTCGGGACCGAACAGGCTCGCCGCCGAGCCGGCGCGGCGGTACGAGAACTCGTGCCCGGCCTCGGTGTGGGCCACGAAATAGATGCCGGTCGGCGCCGCGGCGTCCACCTTCACGCTCGCCGCGTCGACGCCCTCCCGGGCCCACATGGCGAGCAGCATGCGGCCGAACTCGTCGTCGCCCACCGCCGTCGCCATGCCGGCCGCGGCGCCGGACCGTGCCGCCGCCACCATGGCGTTGGACACGTCGCCGCCGCAACTCACGGCATAGTGCTCCGTTCCCTTGTGCCGATTGAGCTCGACCATGGGCTCGCCGAGCGCGATGATGTCGGGCATGCGTCCGTCCTCTTAAAGTGCCGCTTTTCACGCCTTGTGCTGCCGTTCTCTTCGTCTTGACAAGCCCAATCGCCCGGGACGAGACTTGACCAGCTGGTCAGGTTGTATTCGGCGGGTGTCGGGGAGGGCGGAGATGGCGTCGATGGCGACGGACGGCGTGACGGGCTGGCGGCTCGCCCCCGAGGACTACGTCGGCAACTTCGCCGACCTGTCGCCGCCACTGACGCGGCACGAGGCCTTCGTCGAATCGGAACGCTGCTACTTCTGCTACGACGCGCCCTGCGTGCAGAGCTGCCCGACCGGCATCGACATCCCGCTCTTCATCCGGCAGATCGCCAAGGACAATGCGATCGGGGCCGCCGAGACCATCCTCTCCGCCAACATCATGGGGGGCATGTGCGCGCGGGTCTGCCCGACCGAGCAGCTCTGCGAGGAAGCCTGCGTGCGCGAGCATGCGGAGGGAAAGCCGGTGCGCATCGGCTCGCTGCAGCGCCACGCCACCGACGCCATCATGGCGGCCTCGGCCGCCGCCGGGCGCCACCCCTTCCCCCGCGCCCCCGAGACGGGGCGCAGCGTGGCCGTGGTGGGGGCAGGGCCGGCGGGCCTCTCGGCCGCCCATCGCCTGGCGCTGCTCGGCCACGCCGTGACGCTCTACGACGCCAAGCCCAAGCTCGGCGGCCTCAACGAATACGGCATCGCCGCCTACAAGACGCCGGCGGATTTCGCCCAGGCGGAGGTCGACTTCATCCTCGGCATCGGCAACATCGCGGTGGTGCCAGGGGTTCGGCTCGGGGTCGGGACCGACCTCGCCACGCTGCGCGGCCGGCACGACGCCGTGTTCCTCGGCCTCGGCCTCGGCGGCGTCAACGCGCTGGCCGGCATGGAGGACCAGCGCAACGTCGTCGACGCGCTGAGCTTCATCGAGGCGCTGCGGCAGGCGCCCGACAAGGCCGCCGTTCCGGTCGGCCGCCGCGTCGTCGTGATCGGCGGGGGCATGACGGCGGTCGACGCCGCCGTTCAGGCGCGGCGCCTCGGCGCCGAACAGGTCACGATCGCGTATCGCCGCGGCGCCGCCGACATGAAGGCCAGCCGCTGGGAGCAGGAACTGGCGCAGACCAACGGCGTCGTGATCCGCCACTGGATGACGCCGGCCGGCTTCGACAGCCGGGACGGGGCCGTGACGGCCGTGCGCTTCGCCCATCGCGGGGCGGACGGTTCCGCGGCCGCCGAGGGCGTCGCAATCGCGGCCGACCTCGTGCTCTGCGCCATCGGCCAAAGCTTTCTCGCGGGCTCGCTCGGCACCGGCGACCTCGCGCTCGAGGGCGGGCGGATCCGCGTCGACGCCGAGCGCCGCACCACCCTGCCGGGCGTCTGGGCCGGGGGCGACTGCGTGGCGGGCGGGCTCGATCTCACCGTGAGCGCCGTCGAGGACGGCAAGCGGGCCGCCATCGCCATCGACGCCCATCTCCGGGCGACGGAACCCGTTTCCCTCCTGGCGGGAGCCGCCTGATGGCCGACCTTCGCACCGACTTCCTCGGCATCCGCTCGCCGAACCCGTTCTGGCTCGCTTCGGCGCCCCCGACGGACCGCAAGACCAACGTGCTGCGCGCCTTCAAGGCGGGCTGGGGCGGCGTCGTGTGGAAGACGCTCGGGGAGGAGGGGCCGCCCGTCGTCAACGTGTCGGGGCCGCGCTACGGCGCCATCCACGGGCCCGACCGGCGCCTGATGGGCTTCAACAACATCGAGCTCATCACCGACCGGCCGCTCGAGCTGAACCTCCAGGAGATCGCCGAGGTCAAGAAGCTCTACCCCGACCGGGCGCTCGTCGCCTCGATCATGGTGCCCTGCGACGAGGACAGCTGGAAGCGGATCCTGCCACGGGTGGAGGCCACGGGCTGCGACGGCGTGGAGCTGAACTTCGGCTGCCCGCACGGCATGAGTGAGCGCGGCATGGGCTCGGCGGTGGGGCAGGTGCCCGAGTACATCGAGATGGTGGCGCGCTGGTGCAAGGCCTTCACCCGCCTGCCCGTCATCGTGAAGCTCACCCCCAACATCACCGACATCCGCCACCCGGCCCGCGCCGCCAAGCGCGGCGGCGCCGATGCGGTGTCGCTGATCAACACCATCAACTCCATCGTCTCGGTCGACCTCGACCGCATGGCGCCGGCGCCCCACGTCGACGGCCGCGGCACGCATGGCGGCTATTGCGGCCCGGCCGTGAAGCCCATCGCCCTGTCGATGACGAGCGAGATCGCGCGCGACCCCGAGACCCGCGGCATGCCGATCTCGGCCATCGGCGGCATCACCACCTGGCGCGACGCCGCCGAGTTCATCGCGCTCGGCGCCGGCACCGTCCAGGTCTGCACCGCCGCCATGACCTACGGGTTCAAGGTGGTGGACGAGATGGTGACGGGCCTCTCGACCTTCATGGACGCCAAGGGCTACCGCACGATCGAGGACTTCCGCGGCCTGGCGGTGCCCAACGTGACCGACTGGCAGTACCTCAACCTGAACTACGTGGCCAAGGCCCGCATCGACCAGGACCTCTGCATCAGCTGCGGCCGCTGCCACATCGCCTGCGAGGACACGTCCCACCAGGCCATCACGGCGACGGTGGACGGTCGGCGCCGGTTCGTCGTCAAGGACGACGAATGCGTGGGCTGCAACCTTTGCGTCGAGATCTGCCCGGTCGAGAACTGCATCACGTTGGAGCACCGCACCGTCGGCACCGACCCCCGCACCGGCCAGCCCTACGCCCAGCCCTACGCCAACTGGACGCAGCATCCCAACAACCCGGCTTCGTCGGCCGGGCGGGCGGCGGAATAGTCCCACCGCGCCGCGTGCCGCGTGAGCCGAGGCCGCCTAGCCTGGAGCGGCGGTCCGGATCCTGCGGCCGCCGCGCCCGGTCCCGGCGGCCGCGTGCGGTCATGGGCGCGCTTTCATCATGGGCACGCCTCGGTCACGCGCAGGTCCTGGCTTTGCCCGGATCAAGGGCCAAGGCACGCCATCGCCATCGCCATCGAGGTCGCGCAAGACCGTCCAGCGTCGCTCCCAGGCTCCCGGCCTGCAACGAGCCGGATTCGCATAATCCATATTATGGAACGTTTTATCGGGATGGCGGGGCATCCCGGACAGATCTGGCAAGCTCCTGTTAACCATGACGGGCCGGACGATTCCGCCGGGATTTGGAGGTGCCGATCCTACGCGTGCCGCCGCTCACATCGCGTTAACGATGCGCTCCGCGACCGACCCGGCGTGGAGCCGGCTTCCCGAGAAGCGTGAGGGTGATGCGGGCAGGGCGCCCCGATACCGACCGCCCTGCCCCTGCCCGACTTCTGCCCCCGCCCGGCCCTGCTCCGGCGGCATCGGCGGGCGTCGGGCAGTCAGGTCAGGATCGGGCGATGCGGCTGCACGTGCGCCGGGATGTGCCCGGTGGCCCGCGGGTCGGGCACGACCTCGACGTGGGTGCGGAACGGCCGGAAGCCTTCGCGCCGATAAAGGTCCACGGCGGCGGGATGATCGAGGTCGCAGGTGTGGACCCAGACGCGCCGCGTCGTCCCCATCCAAGCCCGATGCAAGGCGGTGCGGAGCAGCAGCGGGCCCAGGCGCCGCCCGATGAAGTCGGGCAGGAGGCCGAAGTAGCTCAGCTCCACCTCCGCGGCGACGCGGCGGTCGAGCTCCGCGAACCCACCAGGTTGGCCGTCGACGCTGAGCAACCAGACTTCGGTGCGCTCGTCCTGCACCCATTCCGCCAGGGCCGCGTCGGTCCAGCGCCGGCGCCCTCCCCACAGCCAGGGCTCGCCGACGGTACCGTAGAGGAAACGGTAGAACGCCACCGTGGGGCGGGTCACCCGCTCGATCCGGCAGCCCGGCGGCAGCGCGGGCTCCCGCGCTGCCGCCTCCGGACAGGCGAACATCTCGAGCGACGTCACGGTCTCGGCGATGTGGCCGGGCGGGACGGCGCTCTGCGTCATGGCGCGAAGGGCAGGGCCATGCCGTCGTAGGCCGGCACGATGGCGGGCGGCAGCGTGGCGCGCAGCGTGGCATAATCGAGGTCGTTGTGGAGGTTGGTCAGCACGGCCCGCTTCGGCGCGAACAGCGCCACCGCTTCCAGCGCTTCGGACAGCGAGAAATGGCTCGGATGCGGCTTGTAGCGCAGCGCGTCCACGATCCACAGGTCCAGGCCTTCGAGGAAGCGCTCGCTTTCGGGCGGGATGCGGTTCAGGTCCGGCGTATAGGCGACATCGCCGATGCGCAGGCCGAGCGCGTCGATCTCGCCGTGTTCGAGCCGGAAGGGCGTGATGGCGACCTCGCCCCCTGCCCCGTCGAAGCTCTGCGGCTCGCCCGCCACGAGCCGCCGCTCGTCGAGCAGCGGGGGATAGAGGCTGCCCGGGGGCGTGCGGAACACGTAGGCGAACTTCTGCGTCACGTCCCGCGACGTGGTCTCGTCCATGAAGACCTCGATGCGCCGCCGGGAGCCGAGGACCAGCGGGCGCACGTCGTCGATGCCGTGGACGTGGTCGGCGTGCGGGTGGGTCAGCACGATGGCGTCGAGCGCGTCGATGCCGGTGGTGAGCAGTTGCTGGCGCAGGTCCGGCGACATGTCGACCAGCACCCGCGTCGTGCCGCCGGGGCCGCGCCGCTCGACCAGGATCGAGCAGCGCTGGCGCGCGTTCTTCGGCTCGGACGGGTCGCAGGCGCCCCACCCCTGCCCCACGCGCGGCACGCCGCCCGAGGATCCGCAGCCCAGGATGGTGATGGTGCCGCTCATGGCAGGCTCGGCGCGCGGGGCGGCAGCTTGGCGAAGAGCCGGTCGACGTTGCGGCTGGTGGCCTCGGCGAAATGCGCCGGGTCCACGCCCTTCACGCCGGCCAGCACGCGGGCGGTCTCGGCCACGAAGGCTGGCTCGTTGCGCTTGCCGCGATGGGGAACGGGGGCGAGGAACGGCGCGTCGGTCTCGACCAGCATGCGGTCCAGCGGCACGTCGCGGGCCACGGCGCGCAGCGCTTCGGAGTTCTTGAACGTCACCACGCCCGAGAAGGAGACGGACAGCCCGAGCTCGAGCCCGGCGGCGGCGAGCTCCGCCGAGGAGGTGAAGCAATGCAGCACGGCGGAAAAGCGCCCGCGCCCCATCTCGTCGCGCAGGATCGCCGCCATGTCGGCATCGGCGTCGCGCGAATGGATCACCAGGGGCAGGCCGGTCTCGCGCGCGGCCGCAATGTGGGTGCGGAACACCCGGTCGGCGATGTCGCGCGGCGCCGCGTCGTAATGGTAGTCGAGCCCCGCCTCGCCGATGCCGACGCATTTGGGGTGGCGGGACAGCGCCACGAGGCGGGCGAGCGGCACGTCGGGCTCCTCGGCCGCCTGGAGCGGATGGGTGCCGACGGTGAAGAACACCTCCGGGAACCGCTCCGCGATGGCGGCGATCTCGGCGTGGCGCTCCACCCGGGTCGAGATGGTGATGAGGCGCGACACGCCGGCCTCCCGCGCCCGCGCCACCACGGCGTCGAGCTCGGCGGCGAAGTCCGGGAAGTCGAGGTGGCAGTGGCTGTCCGTCAGCATCAGGCCACGGCTCCCGCCTCGGCCTCGGCTTCGATGTAGCGCGGGAAGATGACGGCCGGGGCCGGCAGGGCGGTGCCGGCGGGGAGGCGGTGGGCGGGGCCGAAATGCGCGAAGTCCCGCGCCGCCGCGGCGACGCCGAGGAGGTCGAGCAGCCGGCCCATGGCGCCCGGCATCACGGGCTGCACCACCAGCGCCACCGCGCGCAGCACCTCGGCCGTGACCCACAGGATGGTCTCCATGCGGGCCGTGTCGGTCTTGCGCTTGATCCAGGGCTCCTCGGCCGTGAAGTAGCGGTTGGCGGCTCCCACCACGCGCCAGGCCTGGGCCAGGTAGTCGTGCAGGGCGAAGTCCGTCATGGCGGCCCGCGCCTGGTCGAGCAGCGCATCGGCCTCGGCCAGGATGGCGCGGTCCGCGTCGAGGAGGTCGCCGGGGGTCGGCACGGCGCCCCCGCAGTTCTTGGCGATCATCGACAGCGAGCGCTGGGCGAGGTTGCCGAGGTCGTTGGCGAGGTCGGCGTTGATCCGCCCGACGATGGCCTCGTGCGAGTAGTTGCCGTCCTGGCCGAAGGGCACCTCGCGCAGGAAGAAGTAGCGCAGGGCATCGACGCCGTAATGTTCGGCCAGCGCCGCCGGCGAGATGACGTTGCCGACCGACTTCGACATCTTCTCGCCCCTGTTGAACAGGAAGCCGTGCACCACGACCTGCCGGGGCAGGGGCAGGCCGGCCGACATGAGGAAAGCCGGCCAGAACACGGCGTGGAAGCGGCTGATGTCCTTGCCGATGAGGTGCACGTCGGCCGGCCAGAAGCGGGCGCGGGGGTCTGCCGCGTCCGGAAAGCCCGTCCCCGTCAGGTAGTTGGTGAGGGCGTCGACCCAGACGTACATGACGTGCTTGGGGTCGCCCGGCACCGGGATGCCCCAATCGAAGGTCGTGCGGCTGATCGACAGGTCGTTCAGGCCGCGCGCCACGAAGCTCGCCACCTCGTTGCGGTACTTCTCCGGCGTCACGAAGTCGGGGTGGGCGGCGTAATGGGCGAGCAGCCGGTCGCCATAGGCGGACAGGCGGAAGAACCAGCTCTCCTCCTCCACCCACTCGACCGGCGTGCCCGTGGGGGCGAGGCGCGTGCCGTCCGGGCCGTCCACGAGGTCGGCCTCGTCGTGGTAGGCCTCGTCCCGCACCGAATACCAGCCGGAATAGCGCGACAGGTAGATGTCGCCGCGGCTTTCCATGCGGCGCCAGATCTCCTGGACGGCGACGCGGTGGCGCGGCTCGGTCGTGCGGACGATGTCGTCGGCCTCGGTGCCGAGCAGGCGGTTCATGGCGAGGAACTGTCCCGCGGTGCGATCGGCCAGGCCCTGCGGGGTCAGGCCCTCACGCGCGGCCGTCTGCTGCATCTTCTGCCCGTGCTCGTCCATGCCCGACAGGCTCAGCACGTCGAAGCCGTCGAGGCGCTTGAAGCGCACGATGGCGTCCTGCGCGATCCGCTCGTAGGCGTGCCCGATGTGGGGGGCGCCGTTGGCATAGGGGATGGCGGAGGAGATGCAGTAGGTCGGGCGCGGGGCCATGAACGGTCTTACGCTGGAGTTCAGAGCGCGCGCGTCGCCTGGGACAGGTCCGCGAAGGTCGAGAACAGGAAGGTCTTCTTGTCGAGGTTGAGGGCCAGCGTGTCGCGCGCGGAGCGGCGCACTTTCTCCCATACCTCGGCCAGGGGTGCAAGGCGGCGCGGGTCACCGCCCCCCTGCCCCAGCCGCCCGTGGAGCCAGTCGAGGATGGCACCGGTCAGCACCGCGAAATCGTCCTCGTCGGTGCCGATCCGGTCGGCGAGGCGGTGCAGGTCGCCCCAGTTCACCTCCGGCAGCCGGGCGAGCAGGCGCGCGGCGTCGCGGTCGAGCGTGAGCCGTTCGCCGCCGAGGTAGTGCAGGGCGCCGCTCACCGACTGGCCGGCGCGTTCGGCGGCCTCCGCCAGCGCCGCCGGCTCGGCCGCCGACCAGGGCGGCCCGAGCGCCACCAGGGCCGCCACGGCATCGGCATTCGACAGGGGGTCGAGCAGCAGCAGGCGGCAGCGCGAGCGCAGGGTCGGCAACACCTGGGCGGGGTGATGCGCCACGACAAGGAACAGCGAGCGCCCCGGCGGCTCCTCGACGAGCTTCAAGAGGGCGTTGGCGCTGTTGCGGTTGAGGTCCTCGGCCGAATCCAGGATGCAGATGCGATAGCCCCCGGCGCGGCTGGCCTGCTGGAATAGGCCCGAAGCCCGGCGCACCTCGTCGACGCGGATCTCCGTGTAGAACTTGCCGCTCTTGTCGTTGAAGGCCCGGCGCAGCACCGCGACGTCGCCCGGAGCGCCCGACGCGATGCTGAGCGCGGCCGGATGGTCGGGCGGCACCGACAGGTCGCGCGCGTCCCGAACCGCCGGCGCGCCGGGGTCGGGGTGGGCCAGCAGGAAGCGGGCGAAGCGCCAGGCCAGCGTCGCCTTGCCGGTGCCCTGCCGCCCTCCCAGCAGCCAAGCGTGATGCAGCCGACCCGCCCGGTAGCTGTCGAGCAACTCCGCCTCGGCCCGGGCCTGGCCGAACAGCACGGCGGTCTGGCGCGGGTGGGGCGCGGGGTCGACCCGGTCGCTTTCCGGCGGCCCGTCGGACACTCTCACGGCGCGCCGCCCGCCGCACCCCGGCCCAGCGCCGGGAAGCGCCGGCCGACGATCAGCCACAGGGTTTCGGCGACGTCGTCGAGGCTTCGGCCGGCGTCGACGACGAGGCAGCGCCCCGGCTCCCGCCCGGCATTGTCCAGGAAGGCCCGGCGCAGGCCCTCGTGGTAGGTTTCGGCTTCCCGCTCGAAGCGGTCCGGCGCCGCCGCGCCGCGCCGCGCCCTCGCCCTGGCGAGGCCCGTCGCGACGTCGAGGTCGAGCAGCACGGTCAGGTCCGGCATGGTTTCCCCTACGACGAGGCGCTCCAGGCCGGCGAGCAGGCCCGCGTCCACGCCGTCGACGGCGCCCTGGTAGACGCGCGTCGAGTCGACGAAGCGGTCGCAGACCACGAAGCTGCCCCGCGCCAGGGCGGGGCGGATCGTGGCGTCGAGATGGTCGATGCGGGCGGCGGCGAACATCATGGCCTCGGCCACCGGCCCGAGCGGCGCGACCACGCCCGACAGCAGCGCGTCGCGGATGCGCTCCGCCCGCGGCGAGCCCCCCGGCTCGCGCGTGCCGAGGGCCTCGTGGCCGGCGGCGCGGATGCGCTCGACGAGGCGCCGGGCCTGGGTGGACTTGCCGCTCCCTTCCCCGCCTTCGAGCGTGATGAAGCCGCCGGTGCCCGGCGTCACGGGGCGGCCTGACCGCCCTGCGGCGCCTGATTGGCTGGCGGCGCCGGTGGACGTCCGAAGTTCTGGCGGATCAGCGCCGTTCCGAGCTCGAGCCCGGCGTCGAGCGCCCGTCGCGGCAGGGCTCCGACCGGCACGGCGGCCGCGGTCTTCAACGGCACGGACAGGATCTCGGTGGCGCCGCGGAACACCCGCAGCTCCCCCACCGCCGTGCCGGCCGCGACCGGCGCCTGCAACGGGCCCGCATAGGTGATCTTGCCGGTCAGCCCGTCGCCGGAACCGCGCGGCACCAGCAGCTTCACGGCCTCGCCGGCGACCAGCGGCACCTCCCGGCTGTCCCCGCCATACACCTGCGCCGTGCCCACCACCTCGCCGGCGCCGTAGAGGTCGCGCGGCTCGAAGGCCCGGAAACCCCAGGTCAGCAGCTTGAAGCTCTCGTTCGCCCGGTCCCGCGCGGTCTTCAGCCCGTTCACCACGACGATGAGCCGCTCTCCGTTCTGCACCGCCGAACCCACGAGGCCGTAGCCGCTCTCGGCGATGTCGCCCGTCTTGAGGCCGTCGGCACCGATGTTCATCGCGAGCAGCGGGTTGCGGTTGAGCTGGCGCACCTTGTTCCAGGTGAACTCCCGCTCGCCGAAGTAGCGGTACAGGTCCGGATAGGTGCGGATGACGTGCTGCGCCAACAGGGCCATGTCGCGCGCCGTCACGCGCTGGTTCGGGTCGCCCCGACCCCAGGGGTTCTGGAACACCGAATGCGTCATGCCGAGCTCGCGGGCGCGCCGGTTCATCAGCGCGGCGAAATTGTCCTCCGAGCCCGAGATGCCCTCGGCGAGCGCGATGGCGGCGTCGTTGCCGGACTGGACCACGAGGCCCTGGATGAGGTCGACGATCGGGATGCGGCTGTTCAACGCCGCGAACATGGTGGAGCCGCCCGACTTGGCACCCCCTGCCCGCCAGGCGTTCTCCGAGATCACGAACGTGTCGTCGAGCTTGAGGCGGCCCTCCTTGATCTCCCGGAAGGCGATCTCGGCGGTGAGGATCTTCGTCGTGGAGGCCGGCGCCATCTCCTTGTCGGCGTTCTTGTCGAACAGCACGCTGCCGGTGTCGGCGTCGATCAGCAGCGCGAAGGGCGCGATGGTCTGGAAGGATTCGGCCGCCCCGCCCGGAAGGGAGCCGCCCAACAGCAGGGCGAGGGACAGCAGGGCGCGCGCCGTCTTGGTCGGCAAGGGGGCCTCGTGCGGTAGGGTGCGGCGCCGCGCTGGCGCGGGACGGCGCCGCGACGGCACCGGCATCACCTTACGGCGGTTTCGGGCGTGTTGGAATGGGCTTCGCCGCCCCGAGGCCGCCGCCTCGCCCGCCGTCCGGGCCGGCGCGTCACCGATCCGGGTCGGCTTTGAGGGCGGCGGGGTCGGCGCGATCGCGCCGCCGCGGCGCGTCGGGCCGCCCGGCCGGACCCCCGAAGGTGATGCGCTGGCGGGGCTCCGCCGCCGGGAACAGCGGCCTGTAGAACGGGTCCCGGCCCGCCGGCACGGACCGGCGCGACGGCGGCGCCTGGATCGGCCTCGCCGCGAGGCCGCGTGGCGGCGGGGCGAGCGGTCCGGTCGGTGCCGGCCAGGGCGTGGCGACGGGCGTTGCCAGGGTCGTCTCGACCGCACGGCCGCGCCGGAAGATCGGCAGCGAAGCGATCCGGGCGGGAACGTTCGGCAGCGGCGACGGTCCCTCGGGCGGCGGCGGCAGGCCGCCGTCGGCCACCTGCACGGCATCGCCGACGCCGTCGAGCCGCGCCGGGCGTCCATCCGTCGTGAGGGTCGCCAGGAGCTTGCCGTCGTCGGAGCCGCCCAGGCTGGCGCGGCCGACGTAGTCGATGCGGATCTGCCCGGTCCCCTCGTTCTTGAAGGCCAGGGCCTCGGCGACGCGCTGCGACACGTCCATGACGCGGCCGCCGTGGTAGGGGCCGCGGTCGTTGACCCGCACGATCATGGACCGGCCGTTCTTGAGGTTCGTGACCCGCACGTAGCTCGGCAGCGGCAGCGTCGGATGGGCGGCCGAGATGGAGCCCTTGTCGAAGACTTCGCCGTTGGCGGTGCGGCGGCCGTGGAAGGCGTCGCCGTACCAGGAGGCCGTGCCCACCACGGAATAGCCCTGCGGGTTGGCGTTGGGCACGAAGGTGCGGCCGCCGATCGTGTAGGGGCGCCCCACCAGGTAGCCGCCGCCGCCGCGCGGGATGGGCTGTCCGTCCTCGACGAGGCGCGGGCTGGCCCAGACGCCGAGGATCGGGTCGAAGTAACGCCCGGCGACCACCCGCCCCGGCGCCGACACCTGCTGGCCGGCACAGCCCGCCAGAGCCACGGCACAGGCCGCCACCAGGCCCCAGCGCAGCGCGCCGCCAGGCGCGAAGGCCGTGGCGTCGTGCGAGGCGGCGAGGGTGCGACAGCAGTCGGGAAACGCGGCGACCGAAGGCTTCATGTTCTGACGCGTGACCCGAGACGGACGAGGATGCGCCCATCCCGTCGCTCCCGCGGCCCAGCCCCGCCCGGGGCATGCGCGCGCCGGGGCGAGCCGGTCAGACTGTCGATGCACGGCATTTTCGGCCCCGCCTGGTTTCGGAAGGCTTAAGCGAAACGGTCGCGCTCCCGGGGGAACGCCCCCGACTTGCCCGGCCCGAGCGCCCCGCCCGGGCTCGTTTCGCCCGTCAAATGAGGTCTAATTACGGCAAAGCTCAAGTCGGCGTTCCGTTCGGGCCGCCGCCCGGCCCTGTCGAATCGCTGCCGCGGGTCCGCGGCAGCGCGGCGCGGGGGCGGTCGGGCCAGGCACCCTCGACGACGATACACCTCGGCCCAGGGTCGTCCAACCCAGGCGGCGGGCAGGTCGCCCGGCGGCGGGGCTCAGGCCTCGGCGACGGCGGATCCCTCGGCGATGGCCGCCGACCAGGGCGACATGACGTCGGTGACGCCGACCCGCTCGCCGTCGCGCTGGAGGATGAGGTTCGGGCAGGCGAAGTTCATGGGCAGCACGGCGTGGTCGACGACCTCGACGGGCCCGTCGGCGCGGAGCGCGTCGATCACGGCCGGGCCCAGGCGCCGGTCGGCCGTGACGGCGTCGGGGCCGGAAACGTCGATGCGCGGGTGGTGGGCCGCCGCCGCCGGATCCATGCCGAAACCCGCGACGAACAGAAGCGACTGCGCCACGGCGGCCAGGATGCGCCGGCCGCCCGAGGCGCCGAGCGCCAGCACGGGCGCGTCGCCGTCGCGCAGGATGACCGGGCACATGTTGGTGAGCGGCCGCCGGCCGGGCGCCACGGAGTTGGGCCGTCCGGGCGCGGGGTCGAACCACATCACGCCGTTGTTCATCAGGACACCGCTCCGGGGCAGCACCACGCGGCTTCCCATGGAGGAGAGGAGCGTCGTGGTCACCGCCACCATCGTGCCGTCGGCATCGCAGACGGTGAGGTGGGTGGTGCAGCTGTCGGCCCCGCTCGGCTCGGCGTCGCCGAGGCCGGACAATCGCTCCGCATAGGCGGCCCGCATGGCCCGGGCCAGGGCGGCGAACCAGTCCGGCCCGGGCGCCGTGTCGGCGACGCCGTCCAGGGCGGCGAGGACCCGCGCCAGCGTCGGCGCGGCCGTCAGGCCCCCGGGCGTCTGCAGGACCCGGCCCCGCCACGCGACGTCGTCGGCGGGCCGCAGCTGCGCCCGGCAGGCGGCGAGGTCGGCGACCGAGACGGCCGCGCCCATCTCCGCCAGGTCGGCGGCCAGGGATGCCGCGACCTCGCCCTCGTAGAAGTCCCGCAGCCCGGCCCGGGCCAGGCGCTCCAGCGTGTCCGGCAGGGCACCGAGCGGCAGGAAGCCCGGCGTCCCCTGGTAGGGCGCGATGGGAGGCAGGCCGCCCGGCAGGTAGAGGCGGGCACTTTCGGGGTAGAGCCGCAGGGTCGCGGCGGCATTGGCGACCTTCAGCGTCGTGAACCAATCGGCGGCGAGGCCGCGGCGGGCGAGGGCCAGGGCCGGCGCCATGACGTCGGCCAGCGGCATGCGGCCCCAGCGCTCGTGCATGGCGGCGTAGCCGGCGACCGCCGAGGGGGTCACGAAGGAGAGCGGCCCGTGGATGTTGCGGTCGCCCTCCACCTCGAGCCAGGCGAACAGGTCCTGCTTCATCCGGCCCGTGAGGGGGAAGCGCGCCGCGTCGAGCCCGGCCGGTGCGACGGGCCCGAAATCCACCGCCGTCGCCCGCCTCGCGCCGGCGGGATGCACCAGAGCGAACCCGATGCCGCCGAGGCCCGAGTTCCAAGGCTCGACGACGGCCAAAGCCAGGGCGGTGGCGACGGCCGCGTCCACGGCATTGCCTCCGGCCTCGAGCACCGAGACCCCGGCCTCGGCCGCGTCGCGCGCCTGCGCCGCCACCATGCCTCGCCGCCCGCGCGCGACGGGCTTGGTCACCTCCCAATGCTGGGTGACGTGGGGCAGGGGCGCGAACGGCATGGCGGGCTCCTTCGGGCGGGGCGCGGACCGGCCCCCTGCCCGCCATAAAGCCCGCTTCGCGCGAAGGAAAGGCCGCCGCTCCCGCAGGCGTCGGCCGGCCCCGGCCGCGAAACAGGTGGCCAAGCGTCCCCGCCCCGCGTACTAGTGCAGGGTGCGGTGACGCGCCCGCGCGCGGCCAGCGCGCGAGGGAAGGGTGGCCGAGTGGTTTAAGGCAGCGGTCTTGAAAACCGCCGTAGGTGAAAGCCTACCGTGGGTTCGAATCCCACCCCTTCCGCCACATATCCCCGCCGCTCCAACTCGCCATGCGGCGAAGGATGGGGCTCGCGGTAGCGGGCGCCGCCGGATTCCTCGTCGGGATCGCGTCATGGCCATCGACGCGCGTCCGTCCGGGCCGCCGGCGCGTCCTCAAGGCGATGGACCCGTGCCTGAACGGCCCTGCAGATCCCGAGAATGCCTTTCCCTGTTCCGGGACAGGACATCCATGCATGGATGCTCAGCGGTTCAGGATCCGGTCGGCGATGGCCTTCTCTTCCTCGGGGATGATCTCCACGGCCCGGCTGCTGTCGTCCGGCTCGCCGCCCCCGGCCTGGTCGATGGTCTCGTCGCGGGGTCGGGCGTTCGGCCCGGTCGAGATCGGCCGCTGGGACTCCCGCTCGGTGCCGCGCTTGTCGTCTGCCATGATGGAAAGCTCCTGAGAGGTGAGATGACGTCGGGGCGGTCAGACGCCGCCGTGCGACGGCGACGGATCCTCGGCCACGCGCGCCTTCAAGGCCGCTAGGAACTGGTCGAAGGCCGCGCGCGACATCGTCACGGTCTCGGCGTCGCCCCCAACCGTTCCCTGGAAGGTGAGGACCGCCTCGTCGCGGTCCTGGTCGAAGCTCAACCCGCCGGACCGCGCTTCGAACTGCCTGACCTGCGCCATCGCACCCTCCTCCGGTCCCCCGCGCCGCTCATCGACACGACGATGGGCCAACGCCGCGCCACCGAGCCGGGGTGCATGGCGGCGCGGCGCGGCCGAGCGCCATTGACGAGGTTCCGGCCCGGTGCGACCTTCACGCTCGCTCGATCCCTGGACAGGCTCGCGAATCGGCATCCGCGCCCCTGTCGCGACCTCCCGATCGGCCGGAAAAGGGGACCTCGACGATGCGCACCATCCTGATCGCCGCCACCCTGCTGGCGGGTCTGTCGGCGGCCCAGGCCGACGGCACCTGCGCCTCCAACGCCGCCGACAAGAAGCTCGCCGGGGCCGCCAAGACGAGTTTCCTCGGCAAATGCCAGCGGGATGCCGCCGCCACCTGCGACAGCGCCGCCGCCGGGAAGAACCTGGCGGGCGCCGCCAAGACCTCCTTCACCAAGAAATGCGTGAAGGACGCCGTCGGGGGCTGAACCCGGCCGCAGCGCTTCGGACGGCCCCCGCGCTGCCGGGCGCCGCCCCGAGAACGGTCGTCCGGCTTGGGCCGGTGTCGACGCACCGACGGGAGATACGGGCATGCGCAAACGTATTCTGGGCCGGTCCGACATCGCTGTGGCGCCCTGGTGCTTCGGCGGCAACGTCTTCGGCTGGACGGCCGACCGGGACACGTCCTTCGCCCTGCTCGACGCCTTCGTCGGTGCGGGCTTCGACTTCATCGACACGGCGGACGTGTATTCCCGCTGGGCTCCGGGGCATGTCGGCGGCGAATCCGAGACCGTGATCGGCGAGTGGCTCGCCGCCCGGGGCGGGCGCGACAAGCTCGTGATCGCCACCAAGGTCGGCATGGGCCAGCCCGACCGGGCGGGCCGCCTCGACGCCGCCCATATCAACGCCTCGATCGACGCATCGCTGAAGCGGCTGCGGACCGACTACGTCGACCTCTACCAGTCCCACGCCGACGACCCCGACACGCCCATCGCCGAAACGCTCGAGGCCTATGCGGGCCTGGTCAAGGCCGGCAAGGTGCGCATCATCGGCGCGTCGAACTTCACGGCCGCCCGGCTGCGCGCCTCGCTCGACATCAGCGCGGCCCATCGCCTGCCCCGGTACGAAACGCTGCAGCCCGAATACAACCTCTCGGACCGGGCCGGGTTCGAGCGGGACCTGCAGCAGTTCTGCCGGGCCGAGCAGCTGGGCGTGATCCCGTACTTCTCGCTGGCGGCCGGTTTCCTCACCGGCAAGTACCGGTCCGAGGCGGATTTCGGCAAGAGCCCGCGCGGCAGCGGCATGGCCAAGCACCTGAACCCACGGGGCCTCGCCATCCTGGCGGCGCTCGACACGGTGTCGGCCGAGCACGCCACCAGCCTGGCAGCCGTGGCGCTGGCTTGGCTCATGGCGCAGCCCTCCATCGCGGCGCCGATCGCCAGCGCGACGTCGCTCGACCAGTTCCGGGACATCGTCGGGGCCGCCACGCTGCGGCTCACCGCCGACGACATGGCGGCGCTCGACGCCGCCTCGGCCACGCCGCCGCAGGCCTCCGTCACCGCCTGAGCGCGGCGACGGACGCGCCGTCGCCCCGGCCGGACTCCGATCCACCGCCCCGACGCTGCGACGGCACGCTCCCAGCGGCGCCAGTCCCGCGCGGCCCTGCCCTGCACTGTGTCGACCCGAGACGCCGCGACCGATGCGCCGCGTCGGCCTCCGCACGCCTGCAACACGGCGTTCGTTTCACGGAACACCGTTCGATATACCGGATGCCCCGGATTCTGTCCGCTGTATCGAACGGCGTTCGACGCGCAGGACGTCGGCCGTCGCACCGCGGCGATCCGTGGCGCGGCCCGCGCCGGGCTGTTACAGCGGGGCCTCGAGCGGGACGGGAGCGGGATGGTGACGATGGACGCGGAAGCCCCTGCCCTCTTCCTGGGCATCGACGGCGGTGGCTCCACCTGCCGGGCGCGGCTCTGCGACAGCACCGGCGCGGTGCTGGCCGAAGCCGTCGGTGGCAGCGCCAACGTTTATCTCGACTTCCCCGGCGCCCTCGCGCGCATCAAGGGCTGCGCGGCCGAGGCCCTGTCGGCGGCCGGGTTCGGGGCCGGGTCGGCGGCCCGCGTCAGGCTCGGCCTCGGCCTCGCCGGCGTGTCGTCGCCGGCCGTCGCCGCCGAGGTCGCCGCCGCGCTCCCCGGCCACGCCTCCGTGCGGGTCGCGAACGACGGCGTCATCGCCTGCCTGGGCGCCCACGCCGGCGGAGATGGCGGCCTCGTCATCGCCGGGACCGGCAGCGCCGGGGTGGCGCTGGTCGGCGGCCGGGAGATCAATGTCGGCGGGCGCGGCTTCGTGCTCGGCGACGACGGCTCCGGCGCCCGCATCGGGCACGAGGCCTGGCGGCGCGCGCTGCGGGCCCACGACGGGCTCGCCCCGCACACCCCCTTCACGCGCGGCCTCATGGCCCGGTTCGACGACGATCCGGCGGCGGTGATCCGCTGGGGCCTCACGGCCCGCTCGGCCGATTATGGCGCCGAGGCGCCGGGCTGTTTCGCGGCTGCGGCGGCGGGAGACCCGGTGGCGCTCGCCATCCTGGGCGAGGCCGCCGCGGCCCTGGCGGACCTCGTCGCGGCGCTGGAGCGTCACGGGGCGCGGCGCATCGCCATGGTGGGGGGCGGTGCCGCCGCGATCCGGCCCTACCTGCCCGAAGGGGTCGCCGCCGCCCTGTCGCCGGCGCTGGGCGACGCGCGCGACGGCGCCCTCCTGCTCGCGGCGGGCCGTGTGGCCGGGGCCGGGTCGCTTGTGCCGGGGCGCCCGGCCCCTTAATTCGGATGGCAGACGCCGCCCCGGCGGCACCCCCCGCGAGTGCGAGCCTTGTCCACCTTCCTCCCGCCGACCCTGCTCGGCCAGACCGTCGCCCAGCCGCAATCCCCCGAGGAGGCGCGGCTGGAGCGCGTGCCGAACCCGCATCCCGGGACGCTCTACCTCACCCGGTTCACGGCGCCGGAATTCACCTCGCTGTGCCCCGTCACCGGCCAGCCCGACTTCGCCCACCTCGTCATCGACTACGTGGCCGACGGCTGGCTCGTGGAGTCGAAGGCGCTGAAGCTGTACCTCACGTCGTTCCGCAATCACGGCGCCTTCCACGAGGACTGCACGGTGCGGATCGGCAAGGATATCGTGGCGCTGCTCGAGCCCCGGTGGCTCCGCATCGGTGGCTATTGGTACCCGCGCGGCGGCATCCCCATCGATGTCTTCTGGCAGACCGGCACGCCGCCCGAGGGGCTTTGGCTGCCGGACCAGGGCGTGCCGCCCTATCGGGGCCGCGGCTGAGCGGAATCAGCCCGGGCGGGTGTCGTCGAGCCGGTGCTGCCCCGGAGGCCTGCGGCGCAGCCGCTCGGCCATTTTGCGGGCGACGGCGCGCTTGCCGCGGCCCATCTGGCGCTTGAGGGCGCCGAGCGGTGCCTCCACCGGGCGGTGCACGCCGGCCGGCACGACATGGGTCATGGCGAGCTGCGGGAAGGCCGAAGCCAGCCCGTAGGTCAGCGCCTTGAGGTGGTCGGCCATGGCCTGGCGGTCGGCCAGAGCCGGCAGGTCTTCGAATCGGAGGGGTCGCCCCACCGCCACCAGCATGGCGGTGCCGATGCGGGTCCGCACCTCGTGGAAGATGAGCGACAGCCGCAGCACGGGGCTGAGGTGGCTGGCGATCTGGAACAGGCGGCTGTTCTGCCCCTCGAAGCAGATCGGCACCACGGTGGCGCGCGAGCGCTGGATCAGCTGCGCGGTGAAGGGCTGCCAAGGCCCGTCGGTGGCGCGCTGCCGGCCCAGCCGGTCCGGCGCCGTCGAGATGCCGCCCGCCGGGAACACCACCACGCATCCGCCGGCGTCGAGGTGGCGGCGGGCCGCGGCGCGGGACTCGATGTTGGTCCGCATCGCCTCGTCGGTCGCGGCGAAGTCGATCGGCAGCACGTAGTCGGCGATTTCCGGCGCCCGCAGCAGCACCGCATTGGTGAGCACCAGGAAGTCGCCGCGCCGCTGCTGGATCAGCCAGGAGATGACGATGCCGTCGAGCACGCCGTAGGGGTGGTTGGCCACCACCACCACGGGCCCGGTCGCCGGGATGGCGGCGAGCGCCGCCGGGTCGTGGCGGACGTCGATGGCGAGGCTGCGCACGGCGGCGGCGAAGAAGCTCTCGCCCGTGATGCCCTGGCGGCGGTTGGCCATGTAGAGCCGCCGCAATTTGCGTTGGCCCGTGGCCGCCTCCACGAGGCGGATCAGGCCGCGCTTGACGGGCGGCATCGAGGGATCGGCGTAGCTGAAGTTCGGATCGCTCATGGCCGTCCCCGGTAGCAGGGCCGCGTGAAACTGGGATGACGCCGCTTCAGCGTCGCGGCAGGGCCTTGGCGAGCCGGTCGAAGCCTTGCAGCACGCCCACCAGGCTCTCCATCTCGGAGAGCGGCACCATGTTGGGCCCGTCCGAGGGGGCCCGTTCGGGCGCCTCATGGGTCTCGATGAAGACCGCCGCCACGCCGACCGCCACGGCGGCGCGGGCCAGAACGGGCACGAATTCCCGCTGGCCGCCGGACGTCTTTCCCTGGCCGCCCGGCTGCTGCACCGAATGGGTGGCGTCGAAGACCACGGGGGCGCCGGTCGCGGCCAGCACCGGCAGGGCGCGCATGTCGGACACCAGCGTGTTGTAGCCGAAGGAGGCGCCCCGCTCGGTCACGAGGACGTTGGGGTTGCCGCCGCCCACGATCTTGTCGACGACGTTGACCATGTCCCACGGCGCCAGGAACTGCCCCTTCTTGACGTTGACGGCGCGGCCCGTGGCGGCGGCGGCCAGCAGCAGGTCGGTCTGGCGGCACAGGAAGGCGGGGATCTGCAGCACGTCCACCACCTCGGCCACGGCGGCGCATTGCGCGGCGTCGTGCACGTCCGTCAGGACCGGCAGGCCGGTGCGGCGCTTCACCTCGGCGAAGATGTCGAGCGCGCGGTCGAGGCCGATGCCGCGCGCGCTGTCGGCCGAGGAGCGGTTGGCCTTGTCGAAGGAGCTCTTGTAGACGAGGCCGATGCCGAGCCTGTCGGCCAGCCCGGCCAGGGCCTCCGCCATGAACAGGGCGTGGTCCCGGCTTTCCATGGCGCAGGGGCCGGCGATCAGCACCAGCGGCAGGCTGTTGCCGAGGCGAACGGCACGCGTCCCCTGCCCCACCACGACGTCGCCGTTGACCACCATGCCCGCGTCTCCCGTTCAGGCGACGGAATGGCACGGCGCGGGCGCGAAGACCAGCGCCGTGCCGAAGGCGACCTCCGGCGGCACCACGAGGGTGCCGGCGACCTCGCGGTGCGGCACATCCGCCGCCGCCAAGCGCCGCCGCAGCCCGTCGAGCGCCTCCACCACCATGCCGAATCCCGCGAACCGGCCCGGCGCCGCCCCGCCGCCGTAGCGGGCCGCGGCGGCCGGCGGCGTCATGACGTCGATGCTTCCCGTGGGCGTGGCGAAGCGGAGTCGCTCCGCCTGCCCGTCTGGGCCGATGCCCAGCGCGACGGAGAGCCGCGCCGCCACCGGCGCCGGATCGGGCACCGCGAGCGCCACGGCGTCGAGCCGCAGGGCACGGTTGGCGTGGCGCTGCGCGGCCGGGTTCCAGAAGTTCTCCGGGCGATGGTGGCGGCAGGTGAAGACGCCCGCCGCCTCGAGGCCGATGTCGGCGAAGGCGAGGCCGAACGCGACGTCCCGCCGCGTCCCGTCCGGCGCGACGGCGGTGCGGCCGAAGTCGAGCCGGCGCCCCTGCCCCGCGCCGGCCACCCGGAAGGCCGCCGCGTCGGCGTCGGCGTCGGTCGACCCCAGCGCCACGAGGGCGAGCCCCCCGCCCCTGGCGCAGGCCGCCGCGACCGGCGCGGCGAAGGGCGCCGCGGCCTCGTGCGGCCCGGGCAGGGCGAACCCCGCCCCGAGGCCGATCAGCTCCAGGAAGGACCCGTCGAGCTGGATGACGGCGTTCTCGGTGCCCCAGGGGTGGCGGTTGACCGCCCCGACCGTGAAGCCGAGCCGTCCGTAGAGCGCCACGGCCGCGGCGAGGTCCGGCACCGCCAGGACGAGGTGGTCGATGGGGCGCGGCACGGCCATCCTGCGCGGCGCGTCAGACGAGGCGCGACTGGGTCAGGGCCGCCGCCACGAAGCTGGCGAAGAGCGGGTGCGGGTCGAACGGGCGCGACTTCAGCTCCGGATGGTACTGCACGCCGATGAACCAGGGGTGGTCGGCGAGCTCGACCGTTTCGGGCAGCAGCCCGTCGGGCGACATGCCCGAGAACACCATCCCGTGCTCCTCGAGGCGCTCCCGGTAGCCGGTGTTGACCTCGTAGCGGTGGCGATGGCGCTCGGCGATCTCGGTGCCGCCGTAGATGCCGGCGATGCGCGTCCCGGTCTTCAGCGTCGTCGGGTAGGAGCCGAGGCGCATGGTGCCGCCGAGGTCCCCGTCGTGCAGGCGCTGCTCGAGGGCATTGCCGCGCATCCATTCCGTCAGCAGCCCCACGACGGGCTCGGCGCAGGGGCCGAACTCCGTCGAATTGGCCTCGGCGACGCCGGCCAGCGCCCGTGTCGCCTCGATCACGGCCATCTGCATGCCGAAGCAGATGCCGAAATACGGGATCTTGCGCTCGCGGGCGAAACGGGCCGCCGCGATCTTGCCCTCGGCGCCGCGCTGGCCGAAGCCGCCCGGCACCAGGATGGCATGCACCTCCTCGAGCTGCGTCGCGGGCTCGTCGCCCTCGAACACCTCGGATTCGATCCAGTCGAGCCTGACCTTGACGCGGTTGGCGAGGCCGCCGTGCATCAGCGCCTCGATGAGGGATTTGTAGGCGTCCTTCATGCCCGTGTACTTGCCCACGACGGCGATGCGGACCTCGCCTTCCGGGTTCAGCGCCCGCTCGGTCACGGCGTTCCACCGCGTCATGTCGGGCTTGGGCGCCGGCGCGATCTCGAAGGCGGCGAGCAACGCGCGGTCGAGCCCCGCCTCGTGGTAGGCACGCGGCACGTCGTAGATGGAGCCCACGTCCCGCGCCTCGATGACGGCGTCCTCCCGCACGTTGCAGAAGAGGCCGAGCTTGCGGCGCTCCTCGACCGGGATCGGCCGATCGGACCGGCAGAGCAGGATGTCGGGCTGGATGCCGATGGAGCGCAGTTCCTTCACGGAATGCTGCGTCGGCTTGGTCTTCAGCTCGCCCGCCGTCGGGATGAAGGGCAGCAGCGTCAGGTGGACGTAGACGGCGTGGCCGCGCGGCAGGTCGTTGCCGAGCTGGCGGATGGCCTCGAAGAACGGCAGGCCCTCGATGTCGCCGACCGTGCCGCCGATCTCGACGAGCACGAAGTCGGTGTCGTCGTTGCCCGACAACACGAACTCTTTGATGTGGTTGGTCACGTGCGGGATCACCTGCACGGTGGCGCCGAGGAAGTCGCCGCGGCGCTCCTTGGCGATGATGTCCTGGTAGATCTGGCCCGTCGTGATGTTGTCGGCGCGGGTGGCCGGCCGGCCGGTGAAACGCTCGTAGTGCCCGAGGTCGAGGTCGGTCTCGGCGCCGTCGTCCGTGACGAAGACTTCGCCGTGCTGGTAGGGGCTCATCGTGCCGGGGTCGACGTTGAGGTAGGGGTCGAGCTTCCTCAGCCTTACCGTGTAGCCCCGGGCCTGGAGCAGGGCGCCGAGCGCCGCCGAAGCCAGGCCCTTGCCCAGCGAGGACACCACGCCGCCGGTGATGAAGACGTAGCGCGCCATGGGGAAACACCTGTCTCAACGCGGTTCCGCCGGGCGGCATCCGGGATGCCGCCGCGGCGAACCGATGGAACGGAGCACCGGCTCCGGGGCATGTCGCGCTGTGGCCGACATGCCCCGACGCGAAACCCGATCCTGTTCGGGCTTCGGCGGCCGGCGGAGCGAAAACGGCGAAGGGGCGGCACGCGGGCCGCCCCTTCGCGACGTCGGGCCTCGGTCGTCACTGCGACTTCGGCACCTCCGGCTGGGCCGGGGCGGCGGGCGCCGCCGGGGTCGCGGCGCCGCTCTTCTGCCGATCGATCTGCTGGATCTGGTCGAGCACGTTGGAGCCGGGCGCCACCGGGACCGGAGTCGGCGCGCCGGGCGCCGTCCGGCTGGCGGCCGGCACGTCGATGATGGACTTCGGTGCCCTGTTGTAATGGGCGAGGAGCGTCAGCGCGAGGCTGGTCACGAAGAAGGCCGTGCCCAGGATGGCGGTGGCCCGCGTCAGGGCATTGGCCTGGCCGCGCCCCGTCATGAACCCGCCGCCGCCCCCGACCCCCAGGGCGCCACCCTCGGACCGCTGCAGCAGCACGGTGGCCACCAGCGCGATCACGATCATCAGGTGCAGCACGATCAGGACGGTTTGCATCATGGGTACTCGGGACGGCACGCGGAAACGGCGCCGCGGGCGGGCGAAAGGTCGCCGGTTCCATACACCATGGCGTCCGCGATGCAAATTTCGCGCTTCGCGCCCGCGCTCAACGGGCGGCGGCGATCGCCAGGAAGTCCTCTTCCTTCAGGCTGGCCCCGCCGACGAGTAGGCCGTCGACGTTCTCGACGCCCCAAACCTCTCCGGCGTTGTCGGGCTTGACCGAGCCGCCGTAGAGGAGCCGGACCCCGCCGCCCTCGCCCCCGATCAGGGCCTGCAGTCGCCGGCGCAGGAAGCCGTGCACCTCGGCGATGTCGGTCGCTTCCGGCGTCAGGCCCGTGCCGATCGCCCAGACGGGCTCGTAGGCCAGGGCGACCGTGCGGGCGGTGGCGGCCGGCGGGACCGATTCGTCGATCTGGCGCCCGATCACCCGCAGCGTCTCGCCGCCGTCGCGCTCGGCCCGGCTTTCCCCGACGCAGATGATGGCGAGCAGGCCGGCCCGCGCCGCCGCCTCGGCCTTGGCGCGCACGACGGCGTCGCTTTCGCCGTGAAGGTTTCGGCGCTCCGAATGGCCCACGATGACGGCCGCGGCGCCGGCGTCCTTCAGCATCTCGGCGGAAACGTCGCCGGTCGACGCCCCGGCCGGCTGGCTATCGCAGTCCTGGCCGCCGATCATCAGCGACGAACCGGCGCAAAGGTCGGCCGCCGCCATCACCAGCGTGGCGGGCGGGCACACCACCGTGTCGACGCCGCGCATCCGTCCGGCCGCGACGGCGTCGCGCAGGGCGGAGACCACCGACAGGGACGCTCGCGTCCCGTTCATCTTCCAATTGCCGGCGAGCAGCGGTCGCAGGGTGGCCATGATCGCGGATCTCACCTGGAGCATTGAGGGGATGCGCCCAGCGGGGTATCAAAGGCTCGGCGGAATGCAAGGCCCGCCGAACGGGCCTGGGCGCCGGGCCGGCGAGGAGCGAGCGTGTTCGAACCTGGCGTCCCCGATGTCGACGCCCCCGGCGATGCCGGCGAAGCCATGCGCCGCCTGCTGGCGGTCTTCGCGCGCGCGGAGTTCCAGGCGCCCGTCGAGGCCATCACGGGGCTGGTGGCCCTCCTGGTCGAGGACTGGACCGACGCGGCGTCCCGCGACGACGTGGCCAAGCTCGCCGCCGCCGCCGAGCGGCTCGACGCCACGGTGCGCAGGTTGCTCGACCCCACGACCATGCAGGGGCTGGTGGACGGGGGCGACGCCGCGACGGCCTCGAGCCACCTGCGCCACGAGCTGCGCACCCCCATCACGGCCATCCTGGGCTACGGCGAACTCCTCGGCGAGGAGATCGGCGACGGGCCGGACGCCGCCGGGACGGCCGGCCAGGCCGGCACCCTCACCGACATCCTGGACGCGGCGCGGCGCCTGCTTGACCAGATCGACGCCATGGTGGATTTCCTGCGCCTCAACCACGAGGGCCGCGTCGAGGAGGCGCGGCAGCTGCTCGACCAGGATGCCGGGCTCCAAGAGCCCATGGAGGCGATCCGTTCGGTCCTGAAGGAGCAGGGCCAGACCGGGCCGCGCGCCATCGGGCGGGTGCTGGTGGTCGACGACAACGCGTCGACGCTCGACCTGCTGTCCCGACGCCTGCGCCGCGACGGCCACGAGGTCACGAGCTGCGACAACGGCGAGGGCGCGCTCGAACTGCTCGCCGGCACCGACTACGACCTCGTGCTGCTCGACCTGCTGATGCCGGGGCTCAGCGGCATCGAGGTGCTGCGGCGCATCAAGGCGACGCCGGCCACGGCCGGGCTGCCCGTCATCATCGTGTCGGCGCTCGGCGAGATCGAAAGCGCCGTCCACTGCATCGAGGCCGGCGCCGACGACTACCTGACCAAGCCCATCAACCCCGTGCTGCTGCGGGCCCGCATGACGGCCTCGCTCGAGCGCAAGTTCCTGCGCGACCGCGACGAGGCCACGACGCGCGAGCTCCGAGCCGAGCAGGAACGCTCCGAGAAGCTGCTGCTCAACGTCCTGCCCCGCAGCGTGCTCGACCGGTTCCGGGCGGGCGAATCGGTGATCGCCGACCGGTTCGCATCCGCCACCATCCTGTTCAGCGACATCGTCGACTTCACCCAGACCACCGCCACCCTGCCCCCGGACGCCGTGCTGGACCTGCTGAACGGCATCTTTTCGCGCTTCGACCGTCTCACCGCCGAGCACGGGCTCGAGAAGATCAAGACGATCGGCGACGCCTACATGGCGGCCGGCGGCCTGCCGGGTGCCTGCCCGGACCATGCCAGGCGGGCGGTGGCCATGGCGCTCCGCATGCCGGCCGCCGTCGCCGAGGCCAGCCGCGCCCGGGGCCAGGACCTGCGGATCCGCATCGGTCTCCACACCGGGCCCGTGGCGGCGGGGATCATCGGCAAGGACAAGTTCATCTACGACGTGTGGGGCGACACCGTGAACGTGGCGAGCCGCATGGAGTCGCTCGGGGAAGCCGGGCGCGTGCACATCACGGGAGAAACCCTGGCCGCCCTCGACGGCTGCTACGCCGTCGAGCCCCGGGCGCCGGTCAACGTGAAGGGTCGCGGCATCATGTCGACCTTCTTCCTGGTGCCGTGAGCCGGGCCTGCGCAGTCTCCGCGCCCGTGCCGGGAGCGGAGCCGTCCACGAGAGCTCAGCCGAACCCCGCCACGGCGTGGGGCACGTAGGGGGCCTCGAGGCGGGCGATCTCCTCGGCCGACAGCGTCACCGACAGGGCCGCCACGGCATCGTCGAGGTGATGGGGCTTCGACGCCCCGACGATCGGCGCCGTCACGCCGGGCTTCGACAGCAGCCAGGCGAGCGCCACCTGCGCGCGCGGCAGGCCGCGCTCCGCCGCCACCGCCCCGACGGCGTCGATCACGGCGCCGTCGGCCTGCGCGAAGGCCGTGTAGAGCGTCTTGCCGAAGGCATCCGTCTCGGCCCGCCCCGTGGTCTCGTCGGGCTTGCGGGTCAGACGGCCGCGGGCCAGAGGGCTCCACGGGATCATGCCGACGCCCTCGGCCCGGCACAGCGCCACCATCTCGCGCTCCTCCTCGCGGTAGAGCAGGTTGTAGTGGTTCTGCATCGACACGAAGCGCGTCCAGCCATGCCGCTCCGCGACGGCGAGCGCCCGGCAGAATTGCCAGGCATACATCGACGAGGCCCCGATGTAGCGGGCCTTCCCGGCCTTCACGACGTCGTGCAGCGCTTCCAGCGTTTCCTCGATCGGCGTTTCGGCGTCGTAGCGGTGGATCTGGTACAGGTCGACATGGTCGGTGCCGAGCCGCTTCAGGCTGGCATCGATGGCCGCCATGATGTGCTTGCGGGACAGGCCGGCGCCGTTCGCGTCCGTGTGCATGCGGCCGTGGACCTTGGTGGCGAGCACGATCCCGTCGCGCCGGGCGAACTCCTTGAGGGCCCGGCCGACGATCTCCTCGCTCGACCCATCGGAATAAACGTCCGCCGTGTCGAAGAAGGTGATGCCGAGGTCGATCGCCCGCTTGATGAAGGGCCGGCTCTCGGATTCGGGCAGGGTCCAGGGGTGGTTGCCGCGGTCGGGCTCCCCGTAGGTCATGCAGCCGAGGCAGAGCCGCGAGACTTTCAGGCCCGTCCGGCCCAGGTTCACATAGTCCATGGTGGCGATCTCCCCGGCATGGCGCCGCATCGGGGGGCAAGCCGCGGCACGGGCGAAAGATCCCGGTCGCGCTGCGCGGAACCGGGACATGGGCGGGAGCCGCTCGGGGCCTTCCGCCGATCGGGGTCGCGCCGCGGCGGCGGGGCGGCGGCCCGGAAGGGGTGCGTTGCGCTCGGGAGTGGCTGCCTATAATCCTGCGCCCGATCCCGCGGCCCGCCGCCCCCCATCACCGCACGAGACCCATTCCATGCTCGGAGGCATCCGCGCCGCTCAATCGACCTGGATCGGCAAGGCGCTGACCACGCTCGTCTTCGGCGTCATTTTAGTGGCCTTCGTCATCTGGGGCATCGGCGACCCGTTCCGGGGCGGCAGCGCCAACACCGTCGCCCAGGTGGGCGACGTGACGGTCTCGACCCAGGCCTACCGACAGGCCTACCAGGTCGAGCTCCAGGACCTGCAGCGGCGGGCGCGGCGGGCCATCACCAACGAGGAAGCGCACCGGATCGGGCTCGACGCCCAGGTCCTGTCGCGCCTCGTCTCGGATGCCGCGCTGGAGGACCGGGCCGGCACCCTGAACCTCGCCATCTCCGACAAGGATGTCGCCCGCAAGATCCTGGCGGACCCGTCCTTCGCCGGGCCGGGCGGCACCTTCGACCGCGGCCGTTTCAATTCCGTGCTGAACGAGAACGGCATGACCGAGGCGGCCTTCGTCCGCGACCAGAAGCAGGTCTACCTGCGCCGCGAGATCATCGAGGCGTTGATCGGCGGTCTCGACGCTCCCGTGGCGGCCGTCGACGCCGTCCACCGCTATCAGGACGAGACGCGCAGCGTCGACACGCTGGCGCTGCCGGCCGCGGCGGCCGGCCCCATCCCGGCCCCGGACGACGCCGCGCTCTCGAGCTATTACGACGCCCACAAGGGCGCGTTCGAGGCGCCGCAATATCGCAAGCTCGTGGTGCTGGCGGTGACGCCGGCCGGCCTCGCCAAGCCCGGCGACGTGTCGGACGCCGATGTCCGCGGCGTCTACGACACCGTCAAGGCCGAGCGGTTCGGCACGGCGGAGACGCGCCACGTCAGCCAAGTGGTCTTCCCGAGCGAGGAGGCCGCGGCAGCCTTCGTCAAGCGCGTGCGTGACGGCCAAAGCTTCGCCGACGCCGTCAAGGCGGACGCGCTGGGCGACAAGGTGGTCGATCTCGGGACGGTGGCGAAGGACGCCATCTTCGACCGCGCCGTGGCGGATGCCGCCTTCGGCCTTCCGGCCGACGGCACCAGCGACCCCGTGAAGGGGGCGTTCGGCAGCGTCGTGGCCCATGTCGATGCCGTGACGCCCGCGACCGTCCAGCCCTTCGACGCCGTCGCGCCGATGCTCCGCACCGAACTCGCGACCTCTCGGGCCACGGCCGCCGCGAAGGTGCTGCGCGACCGCATCGAGGACGCGCGCGCGTCGGGCAAGTCGCTGAGCGATGCCGCGACGGCGGTCGGTCTCGCGGCCCGCACGGTCGACGCCGTCGACATCGCCGGCAACGGCCGGGACGGAAAGCCCGTCGAGGGCCTGGTGGACGGGCCCGACCTGCTGAAAGCCGCCTTCGCGTCCGACATCGGCGTCGACAACGACACGATCGCGACGCGCGACGGCGGCACGGTGTGGTTCGAAGTGGCCGCCATCGAGCCCGCCCGGCAGCTCACCCTCGCCGAAGCCAAGCCGAAGGTCGAGGCCGTGTGGCAGGAGGAGGAGACGGCCCGGCGCCTCGACGCCAAGGCCGCCGACCTCGTCAAGGCCGTCGACGCCGGCAGCCAGACGCTGGACGCCATCGCGGCCCCGCTGGGCCTGTCCGTGGTCCACGTCGGCGATGCCAAGCGCGCCGGCGCGACCGGGCTGCCGTCCGGCGTCGTGGCCCGCATCTTCGACGTCCCGGTCGGGTCCGCCGGCTCGGCCCCGACGGGGCCGGAGGCGCGCACGCTGTTCAAGGTGCTGGACAGCGTCACGCCGCCGCTCGACCCCGACGCCCCGGAGGCCAAGCAGACCGCGCAGCGCTACGCGGCTTCGCTGCAGGACGGGGTCATCAACGACTACCTCGGCGTGCTGCGCGCCAAGCTCGGCGCCAAGGTGAACCAGGGCGCGCTGCAGGCCGCCTCCGGCGCCGGATACTGACGGTGGCGCACCAGGGCTTCGAGGCTCTCGCGGCGGCCCATGCGGAGGGTCGAGCCACGGCCGTCTGGTCGGTGCTGGTGGCCGACCTCGAGACGCCGGTCTCGGCCTACCTCAAGCTCGCGGCGAACCGGGCCGGCAACCTGTTCCTGCTCGAATCCGTCGAGGGCGGCGCGGTGCGCGGCCGCTACTCGATGATCGGCCTCGACCCCGACGCCGTCTGGCGCTGCACCGGGGCCGAAGCCGAGGTCGACCGCGATGCCGGCCAGGCCGGCAGCGCCTTTCGGCCCATGCCAGGCCCGCCGCTCGACGCCTTGCGGGCCTTCCTGGCCGAATCCGCCCTGGCGCTGCCGGCGGGGCTGCCGCCCATGTCGGCCGGCGTGTTCGGCTACCTCGGCTACGACATGGTGCGGCACATGGAGAAGCTGGCGCCTGCCAAGCCCGACTCGATCGGCGTGCCCGAAGCGCTGCTGATCCGCCCCACCGTCATGGTGGTGTTCGACGGCGTGCGCGACGAGATGATTGTGGTGACGCCGGTCCGGCCGAAGGCCGGGGTCTCGGCCCGGCAGGCGGCCGAGGCCGCGGAGGCGCGGCTCGACGGCGTGATCCGCGCGCTCGAGGCGCCCCTGGCGCATCCCGCCGCCCCGGCCGACCCGCTGCTGCTCGCCGAGCGCCCGACCAGCAACACCCCGGCGCCCGAGTTCCTGCGCATGGTGGAGCGCGCCCAGGACTACATCCGGGCCGGCGACGCCTTCCAGGTGGTCCTGTCGCAGCGCTTCTCGGGCCCCTTCACGCTGCCGCCCTTCGCGCTCTATCGCGCGCTTCGGCGCATCAACCCCGCCCCCTATCTCAGCTTCCTCGATTTCGGCGATTTCCAGATCTGCTGCTCGTCGCCCGAAATCCTGGTGCGGGTGCGCGAGGGCGCCGTCACCATCCGGCCCATCGCGGGGACGCGGCGGCGCGGCGCGACGCCGGCCGAGGACGAGGCGCTGGCGACGGAACTGCTGGCGGACCCGAAGGAACGCTCCGAGCACCTCATGCTGCTCGACCTCGGCCGCAACGATGTCGGCCGCGTCGCCGCCATCGGCTCCGTCGCCGTGACGGACCGCTTCTTCATCGAGCGCTACAGCCACGTCATGCACATCGTGTCGAACGTCGAGGGGCGGCTGCGGCCCGACCGCGACATCATCGACGCGCTGGCGGCGGGCTTCCCGGCCGGCACGGTGTCGGGCGCCCCCAAGGTGCGGGCCATGCAGATCATCGACGAGCTCGAGCGCGACAAGCGCGGCATCTACGGCGGCTGCATCGGCTATTTCGGCGCCGACGGCGCCATGGACACCTGCATCGTGCTGCGCACCTCCGTCATCAAGGACGGCACGATGCACATCCAGTCCGGCGCCGGCATCGTCTACGATTCGGTGCCGCAATCGGAGAACCAGGAATGCGCCAACAAGGCCGAAGCCCTGGTGCGGGCCGCCGAGGAAGCGATCCGGTTCGCCGCGGCGGGCACGCGCGGGCAATAGGGGCGTCGGTGCCTCAGTCGCCGAGGCCCGCCGCCCAGCCCGCCTTGGTCTCGGCCACGAAGCCGTCGAGGCTCCGCGCCGCGATGGCGGCCCGCAGGCCCGCCATCAGCGCCTGGTAATAGCTGAGGTTGACCCAGGTCAGCAGCATCATGCCGAGGATCTCGTCGGACTTGACGAGGTGGTGCAGGTAGGCGCGCGAATAGTCCCGCGCCGCCGGGCAGTCCGATGCCGCGTCGAGCGGTCGCGGGTCGGCGGCATGGCGGGCATTGCGCAGGTTCACCTTGCCGAAGCGCGTATAGGCCAGGCCATGGCGGCCCGCCCGCGTCGGCATAACGCAGTCGAACATGTCGACGCCGCGCCGCACCGCCTCGACGAGGTCGTCGGGCGTGCCGACGCCCATGAGGTAGCGGGGCTTGCCGGCCGGCAGGTGCGGCTCGACGGCCTCGATCGTGGCCAGCATGTCGGCCTGCGGCTCGCCGACGGCGAGCCCCCCGATGGCGAGGCCGCCGAACGGCATGGCGGCGAGCCGCTTCGCGCTCTCGACGCGCAGCGCCGGCACGGTGCCGCCCTGCACGATGCCGAAGCAGGCGCGGCCCGGCCGGGCGTCGAAGGCCTGCAGCGAGCGCTCGGCCCAGCGCAGCGACAGCAGCATGGCGCGCTCGACCTCGGCGTCGGGCGCCGGCAGCCGCACGCATTCGTCGAGCTGCATCTGGATGTCGGAGCCGAGCAGGGCCTGGATCTCCATCGAGCGCTCGGGGGTGAGCCGGTGCTTGGAGCCGTCGATGTGAGACTGGAAGGTGACGCCGGTCTCGTCGAGCTTGCGCAGCTTCGCCAGGGACATGACCTGGAACCCGCCGGAATCGGTGAGGATCGGGCCGGCCCAGGTCGAGAAGCCGTGCAGGCCGCCGAGTTCGGCCACGCGCTCGGCGCCGGGCCGCACCATGAGGTGGTAGGTGTTGCCCAACACGATGTCGGCGCCGAGATCCCGCACCTGGTCCATGTACATGGCCTTCACGGTGCCGGCGGTCCCGACCGGCATGAAGGCCGGGGTGCGGATCGGGCCGCGGCCCGTGTGGATGAGGCCCGTCCTGGCCGCGCCGTCCTGGCCGAGGAGCTCGTAGCGGAAGTCGGCGGTCATGGAACGGGTCCCGGGGTCGGCGGCGCGCTCGCCGCCGTGGGCCGGAGCAGGCAGGCGTCGCCGTAGGAATAGAACCGGTAGCCGGACGCGATGGCCCGGGCATAGGCGGCCCGCATCGTGTCGAGCCCCGAAAAGGCGCTGACCAGCATGAACAGCGTCGAGCGCGGCAGGTGGAAGTTGGTCATGAGCAGGTCGACGGCCCGGAAGCGGTAGCCGGGCGTGATGAAGATGGAGGTTTCGCCCGCGAAGGGGCGGACGACCCCGTCCGCGCCCGCCGCCGATTCGAGGATGCGCAGCGACGTGGTGCCGACCGCGACGACCCGCCCGCCGCGGCGGCGGACGTCGGTGAGCGCCGCGGCGGTGTCGGGCGAGACGGCGCCGATCTCGCCGTGCATGCGGTGGCCCTCGGTGGTGTCGGACTTGACGGGAAGGAACGTCCCGGCGCCGACATGCAGCGTGACGCGGTGCAGCGCCACGCCGGCGGCGGCGAGGCGAGCCACGAGGTCCGGCGTGAAATGCAGGCCGGCGGTCGGTGCCGCCACGGCGCCGGGCCGGTCGGCGAAGAGGGTCTGGTAATCGGCGGCATCCGCGGCATCGCCCGCCCGGCGGTGCTCGATGTAGGGGGGCAGCGGCATCTGGCCGACACGGGCCACGGCGGCGTCGAGCGCCTCGCCGGACCGGTCGAAGCTGAGGCTGACCTCGCCGCCGTCCTTGTCGGATGCGGTGGCGGCCAGCACCTCGGCGCCGTCGGCCTCGAAGGCCAATCGCTCGCCGTCCGCCAAACGCTTCGCCGGACGGATGAAGGCCCGCCACCGGTCGGGCGCGTCGCGCCGGTGCAGCGTCACCTCGATGCGGGCGATCGCGTCGCCGCGGCGCCGCAGGCCGAACAGGCGCGCAGGCACGACGCGGGTGTCGTTAACGACGAGCGCGTCTCCGGGTTGCAGCAGGTCCGGCAGGTCGCGCACGGCGCGGTCGCCGAAACGCGCCGGGTCCGCCGGATCGACCGTGAGGAGACGCGCGCTGTCGCGCGGCGCGGCAGGCCGCAACGCGATGGCGGATTCGGGAAGTTCGAAATCGAAGTCGTCGACCAGCATGGCGTCGTCACGCGCCGGCCCGGCCCGCCGGAGGGCGGACCGGGCCGGCGCGTCCGCAGGATCAGCCGATCGTGGCGGTGGTGATGGAATCGGGATCGCGCACGGGCTCGCCGCGCTTGATCTTGTCGACGTTCTCCATGCCCGACACCACCTCGCCCCACACCGTATACTGGCGGTCGAGGAAACCGGCATCGTCGAAGCAGATGAAGAACTGGGAATTCGCCGAGTCCGGGCTCTGGGCGCGGGCCATGGAGCAGGTGCCGCGCTTGTGGTGCTCGGCGTTGAACTCCTGCTTGAGGTTCGGGTACTTCGAGCCGCCCGTGCCGGTGCCGTGCGGGCAGCCGGTCTGCGCCATGAAGCCGTCGATGACGCGGTGGAAGACGACGCCGTCGTAGAACTTCTCGCTCACCAGCTTCTTGATGTGCTCGACATGGTTGGGGGCGAGGTCCGGGCGCATCTTGATGACGACGGGGCCCTTGGTGGTATCGAGCGTCAGCGTGTTGTTATCGGTCATCTCTTGTCCTCGTGGATGAAACGGACGGCGAAGATCTCGCCTGCCACCGCGGCACCGAGTGACGGCGACAGCGGCAAGGGTGTGCAGCGTTTAAGCCCGTCGAGCAGCGAATGCGCAAGCGCGGTCTTCTGGTCCGCCGAAGCCGCATCGCTGTAGGGCACGCGGGGCACGCCGAACACCGAGCCGTCGCGCCGGAAGCTCACCCGCAGCGTGACGGAGCCCCAGGCGAGGCCGGATGGCGGCGAGAAACACCGGCCGAGCGCCGGCCCCACCTCGACGAAGCGGCCGAGCGTCGCCGGGACCGCGAAGGTCTGGCCCGCCCCGACCTTCACGGACAGGTGGAAGCCATGGGCGAAGGCCGGGAGATTGTCGGGCGTGCCCTCGATCAGCGGCGAGGTGCCGGGCCCCTCGGGCTGGAGGAACTCGTCGGGCGGCGACGGCGGGAGCAGCAGCGGCGGCACATCGGGCGGATAGCGGCGCCGGATGAAGGGTCGCAGCCCGAAGCGCCAGCGCCGCAGTTGAAGGCGCGGCCCGAAACGGAAGGGCGCCGCCCGCTGCGCCGGGAGCGGCGGCCGCATCCCCGGCGCGATGCGGCGGGCCTGCGCCTGTGCGGCCGGGCTCGCCGCCACCAGGGCGGCGAGCGCCAGGCCTGCCGCCCCGCGCGACCGACGCGGCAAGGTGCCGTTACTTCGACGCCATCCGCATCGTGACGATCTTGTCGGGGTTGGTCACCTTGCCGTTGTCGTCGGCAGCGCCCTTCTTGATCTTGTCGACGACGTCCATGCCGGACGTCACCTGCCCCACCACCGTGTACTGCCCGTTGAGGAAGGGCGCATCGCCGAGGCAGATGAAGAACTGGGAATTGGCCGAATCCGGGCTCGACGAACGCGCCATGCCGACCGTGCCGCGCTTGAAGGGCGTGTCGGTGAACTCGGCCTTGAGATCGGGGAGCTTCGAGCCGCCCATGCCGGTGCCGGTCGGGTCGCCGGTCTGCGCCATGAAGCCGCCGATGACGCGATGGAACACGATCCCGTCGTAGAAGTGCTGGCCGACCAGCGTCTCGATCTGCTTGACGTGGCCCGGCGCGAGCTTCGGGTCGAGCTGGATGGTGATCTTGCCGTCCTTGGTGGTCATCACCACGGTATCGGCATCGGCCGCCCGGGCCGGCGCGGCGCCGAGGGCCGCACCGGCGACGAGGGCGGCCGAGGCGGCCAGGAGGAGTTCACGACGACGCAGGTGCATGGGGGTCTCTCGGGTGATCGGTGCCGCCGGGATAGGCGGTGCCTGTGACGGTGGCAAGGCGGGGTCGGTCAGGCGCCGTGCCGTGGCGGGTCGCGCGTCGAGACAGCTCCGGCGGCTCTCGACCGCGTCCTTCGTCGTCGCCAGCCTCCCGTCAGTCGGCCGCATCCGGCCGGGCGCTCTCGAAGGTCAGCTCGAGGCGCGTGTTGGCCAGCCACTCGCCGTTCAGCGGGATCGACTGGCGGCTCTGGGCGCGATAGCCGCGGCGCTCGAAGAGGGGGCGGGCGGTGTCGCTGGCGTCCACCGTCAGGGCCGCGGCGCCGCGAGCCCTGGCGAGCTTCTCGCAGGCATCGACCAGAAGCGTGCCGATGCCGCGCCCGGCCAGGGCCGGGTCGACGAACAGCATGTCGATGCGGCTGTTGTCCTTCAGCGAGGCGAAGCCGGCCGGAGTGCCCGCCACCGTCGCCACCAGCGTCAGCATGGCCCTCAGCCTGCGCCCGAAGGCGCCCTCGTCCTCGGCCGTCGCCATCCAGGCGGCACGCTGGTCCTCGTCGTAGTCCTCGGCGGCGAGTTCCTCGATGCTGGCGCCGAAGATGGCGGCCAGGGCCGGCGCATCGTCGGGCAGCATCGGTCGCAGCGCGGGCTTGCCGGTCTCGTCGTCGTCCTTGGCCATCACGCGGGTCCCTTCCGGCCCACCTCCCAGCTGGTGGTGCCGTCCTTGTTGTCCTTGATGACGACGCCCATGGTCGCCAGAGCGTCGCGGATCCGGTCCGACTCGGCCCAAAGCTTCGCCTGCCGCGCCGCGAGCCGATCCGCGATCATCGCGTCGACCTCGGCCCGGTCGAGCCCCGATGCCGCCTGCCGCCGGCCCGCCCAGGCGGCGGGCGTGTCCTGCATGAGGCCCAGCAGGCGCGCCGAAGCCACGGCCGCGCCGCGCGCGTCGGGGTCGGAGAAGAGGCCGTGCAGGGCCGCGATGGCGCCCGGCGTGTTGAGGTCGTCGGTCAGATCGCCGAGGAAGGCGGCGGCGGGCTCGGCGGCTGGCGCGACGCCCTCCGACAGGCCGTACCACCGGTCGAGCGTCCGCTCCGCTTCCTCCAGCGCCTTCACGGTCCAGTCGATCGGCTGGCGGTAGTGGGTGCGCAGCATGGCGAGGCGCAGCACCTCGCCGGGCCAGGCACGCCCGCCGAAACCGTCCGTGTCCAGCAGGTCCCGGATCGTGACGAAGTTGCCCAGCGACTTCGACATCTTCTGGCCTTCCACCTGCAGGAAGCCGTTGTGCATCCAGACCTGGGCCATGAAGGGCGTATCGAAGGCGCAGCAACTCTGCGCGACCTCGTTCTCGTGGTGGGGGAAGATCAGGTCGAGCCCACCGCCGTGGATGTCGAACTGCTCGCCGAGGTGCTTCCAGCTCATGGCCGAGCATTCGAGGTGCCAACCCGGCCGTCCCCGGCCCCAGGGGCTGTCCCACCCCGGCTCGTCCGGGGCGGACGGCTTCCACAGCACGAAGTCGCCCTCGCCGCGCTTGTAGGGCGCCACCTCGACGCGCGCGCCGGCCAGCATCTCGTCGAGCGTGCGGTGCGACAGACGGCCGTAATCCGCCATGGAGCCCACGGCGAAGAGCACGTGACCCTCGGCGGCATAGGCGTGGCCCGACGCGACCAGCCGCTGCGTGACGGCGATCATCTCGGGGATGTGATCCGTGGCGCGCGGCTCGATGCTGGGCCGGAGCGTGCCCAGCGCCGCGACGTCCTCGGCGAAGCCCCGCGCCGTGCCCTCGGTGAGTTCGCCGATGCCGATGCCGCGCTCGGCCGCCCGGGCGATGATCTTGTCGTCGATGTCGGTGATGTTGCGGGCATAGACGACGTGGTCCGGCCCATAGAGGTGGCGCAGCAGCCGGAACAGCACGTCGAAGACGATGACGGGGCGGGCATTGCCGATGTGGGCGCGGTCGTAGACGGTGGGACCGCAGACGTAGAGCCGCACCCGCTCGGGGTCGAGCGGCGTGAAATCGTCCTTGCGGCGCGTCAGCGTGTTGTAGAGGCGCAGTGCCATCCCGGTCCCTCGATGCCCGCGGCGGCCCTCGGGCCCCGCCGCATGCCGTCCTATGACGGCCGGCCGACCATGTCATGCCGGCGCCGGCCGGCGCCAGCCGAAACACGCGCGACCATCGACGACTTTGAGTTGAGTTGGCGGCGGTGCCGAGGCCGCCCCGCCCTCAGCCCGGGCCGAACAGAAGGGCCGGGCCGGCGAGTGCGCCGGTGGCGGCCGTCCTGCCGTCGCGGACGGGTCGCGCGCGTGTCGCTTGGTCGCGCTGCCGCAGCGAGCGTTCCGCCATCGCCTGGAGGCCGAACAGGACCGGGAGATCGGCGCCGGCGATGTTGACGGAAAGCTCGCGCCAATCGCGTTCGGATGCGTTTCGGGCGAAGGCCGCCACGAGCGACGCCGTGAGAGCCCCCACGGACAGGCCGCGATGCTCGGCCTCGAGCCGGATGGCGGCCGCGAACGGGCCGCCGATCGACGCCACCGCCGCGGCTGCGATGCCCTCGTCGGTGCAGGAATGCAGGATATCAGCCATCAGCATTCGGCCCTCCTCTCGGACGGTTTCCTCCGGACCGGGTCGTCGCGGCTCTGTTTGAATGCGCGCCACCCTGCGAAGGACCCGCGGTTCGGTACGGGTCGATCGGGGTGACACGATGGCCGGATCGAGTGTCATGATGGCCGAACGGGATCGGTCGTGGCAACCGCTCTGACGAATCGGACGAAAGTATTTCTACATCCGACAATTGGAAGAGGATCGACACGACGGTGGAGGCGAATCTCGAACCGCCCCCTCCGCTACTGCAGGGCCGGCGTCGGTCCATCGAGGCCATCGGACGGGACGGGATGGCGGCCGTGCCCAGCGAGATCGTCGAGGCTGCGCAGGATCTCGCTCGCCGTCACGCGGTCGAGGTGATGGAATGCGACAGGACCCTCCTCGGCCCCCTCGGTGGCATAGCGCAGGCTGAGCAGGTCCAGCGCGCGCGGCGCTTCGCCCGGCTCGGAACGACCGACCCCGAGGCCGGGTCGGAAGCCCAGCGAAGCGACGCCGACCCGCCCGTCCCGCAGCACGACGTCGCGCTCGATGGTCCACATCAGGCCGTCGTCGACCGGATGGGAGAAGGACCAGCCGCGCGCCGCCATGCCGCGCAGCCATCCCGGCTCCACGGCGATCCCCTGGAAGCAAAAGACTTCCGTCTTGATATCCTCGGCCCCGGTCAGGCGATGGACCGGCCGCTCGAGCTGGCGGCAGGGCTGGGCGATCCCGTGCCGGGCGAAGGCTGCCCGCCACGCTGCCAAAACGAGCGGCGACACCTGCAGGGGGTGCACGAGGCCGAAGTACCCTGCCGAAGCGGGAAGGACATCGGCGAGTTCCACATCCTCCGTGTCGACCGCCGTCGCGCCCGCGAGCCGAAAGGTCAGCTTGGGCGAGCGATCCGCCTCCATCCCGTCGTAGAAGCCCCAGACTAGGCGCCGGGCGGCCTGCCCCACGAAGGGATGGCGGGCGAAGCAGGCCAGAAAGGCTTCGGGTGAGACGCGACGGCCCGTCCCCACCATGGCGTCGAGGCGGGACAGGATGGCGCCGGCCGCGAGTATGGTTTCACGCTTCAGGAGGCGCCAGCGCGCCGTGGCGGTGGCGGCCCGCGCGGCGTCGTCCGACCGGCGCGGCTTCGGGAGGACGGCGGCCATGCGGCCAGCCTCGTCCCGGACCCGGGGCACCAGAGCCTCGTCGAAGACGACCCTGAATCTGCGCGGGCCGAAGTCGAGATCCAGCCCGCCCTCGGCATCGAGGTCGAGATCGGGCGCCGTCCGATCGTTGAGGTCCTCGCGCGTCAACCCGCGGGACTGCGCCATGGCTTCGAGGTGCCGGCGGGCCTTCGCCCGCATGCTCTTGGCGCCGAGCTTACTGGCCAGGAGACCCAGGCGCATGACGGCCGCGTCGCTGCCGAGATCCGTCAGGGCCTGGATCGCCATGGCGACCTGCGGCAGGGCACGGCAGGCGGCGAAGCGCTGAAGGGCGGCGGCGAGCGGCGCGACCGAGCCGTCGTCGCCGAGCCAGCCCACGGCCCAGATCGCCCAGCCCTGCTGGCCCGGCATGCCGGCCGCCAGCCAGGCTGCCAGGAGGTCGGCGGCGAAGCGCCCCAGGCTCGCGTCCGTGCAGGCCTCGCGAACCTTGATGACACCGGCGTGAACATGGTCGGGGGTACTGAAGGACAGGACCTCGCCGATGGCGAGCACGGCCTCGTCGGGCAGCGCCCCGCCGCCCCGTAATTCCGGCCGCGCGAGTCTCTCCGGGTCGAACCAGGGCGGGAGCGGGCGAATGCGGTCCGGCGCGAGGGCGAGTTCGTCGCCGGCCAGCACCTCGGCCACCGCCTCGTCGAGGACGAAGCCCGCCTCGGCGTAGCGTGACAGGGCCTCGGCCAGGGCGCGTCGACCGTCGGGCTCGGCATTGATGCGCCGGATCGCGGCGCCGGCCTCCTCGCGCTCGCGTCCCGCCGGACCGATGGCGCGCGGCACGAGGTGGATCAGGCCACCGCCCGGTGCCGCCTCAACCACGCGAGCGCGGCCTCCCTTGCGACGCGGTGGCGCGCCAGGACCTGGGCGGTAACCGGCGCGAATTCGCCCGCACCGAGATCGGCGAATCGCTCGAAGCCCACGAGCGGATTTTCGGCGACGAGGCCGACGAGCTCCGGCAGGACCTGTCGGCCGAAGCGCCGCACCATCGCGCGCGCGGGCCCTTCCCGCCACCGCACCAGGGCCAGCAGAGGCCCGCCCCGCCGCCAGAGCCTGAGCGCGAGTTCGGCCGGCTGACGGCCGAGCCCCTCGAAGATGGCCTCATAGGGGGTCGCGCTCCACGGACGGGCCTTCGTGGCGTCCAGCTGATCCAGCCGGGTCACGAACCAGGACAACACGGCGGCGTCGCCTGCCTCCAACGGCACGAGCGTTTCGGGGGCCGGGCCGACGCGCGGACGCTCGGACGTCGGGGCGAGTGCGGCCTCGGTCATGGCGATCACGCCGGCGAGGCTCGACAGGAAGGGCAGGACCAGGGCGCGGGCTTCGGGCCAGCTCAGTCCATGGGCCCCCTTCTCGGCTTCCGCATCGAAGCTCAAGGACGTCGCGAGAGGTGAGACGGAAACGATATGTCGGACGGGGGCCAACCGCGCCGGATCGCGCCAGGGCGGGTCGCGGAGGTAGGCCGGCCATGTATCGCGCGGCGCGAGGGCGATCGGGGCGGGGGCGATCAACGCTTCGAGCGCGGCGAGGTTCGCGGGTACCGTGGCTCTGGCCCAAGCCCGCACCGCCGCCGCGCCGTGCCGCGCGACTCAGCCCTGCAGGCGGGCCCGCAGGACGGGCCCGCCGCGTCCCTCCGAAACGGCGGTGAGATAGCGCCCGACCGTCCAGGCCGGATCGCAGGCTTCGGCGCGCGCCAGGGCGGCCCTCGCCCAGCTCCGATGCAGGAACGGCAGGAGCGGGACGAGGGCGGCGTCGTGCCCCGTAGCTAGGACGGCCTTGCCGATCGTCAAGCGATCGGCGTCGGCCGCATGGTGCAGCAGCCAGGACAGGGCGGGGAGTGCCGCCTGCCCGTTGCGCGCCGCGACGGCGGCGAGCGTCGCGGCCAGCCGGGCCGGCCCCATGGCGGCCCGAGCGAAGGAGAAGCTGCCCCGGCGTTGGACGCGGCGGTCGGCGACGAGATCGGGGGGCGATTCAGCCACCAGCGCGATGACCGCGGGCGCGTCGGCGGCGGATGCGCCCGCCGCTTCGGCGGCGCGGAGCACGGCCAGCGGCTGGAGATGGTGAGCTTCGGCCCGATCGTCGGCAAGGACGAAGGCCGCAACCGCGGCCGCCGGCCAGCCTTCGGCATCGGCGATTCCGGCGAAGGCCGCGACGGCCTCGGCGTAGCGGGCGTTTGGGGCCTGGACCAGCGCGCAGCGGGCCGCGAGGAAGAAGGGCTCCGACCAGATCCGAATCTCGTTGGCGGGCCGGTCGCCCGAAGCCTCGATCCTCACCTGATTGACCGCGACCGCCAGGGCGCAGCCCCCCTGCACGGCCAGGAGCCAATCCGCAAGTCCCGCGACAGCCGCGTCGAAGGCGCCCGGCCCGCGCCCGTAACGGTCGATGATCAGGTCCGCATAGAGGAGCGCCGCGCCTTCGCCGTTGAGATAGTCCGGCGGCTCGGCCGGAACGCAGGCGAGGAGCCGGTCCCGGGCGAGGCGGCGGCGGGGGTCAGTCGTCTGACGCGCTGCCGCCACGAAGTCGTGGAGGGCGGTCCAGCCGTCCGCTGCCCCGCCGCGGGTGCGAGGCCCGGGATGGCTCCGGGTCGGCAGCGGTGCGCCCCGGAACAACGCGCTCGCGCCACCCTTCCCCATGCCGCATTCGTCCATGCAATGATTCGTTGCACATCATGGCACGGTGAGGGCGGTCGCACATCCATCGATCAAGGTGCCGTGATGCCGGCCTTGTCGGTCACGGCGTGGGTCCAGGCGCCCTGCGGCTCCTTGGTGATGACGGGGTCGGACCCGGACGACAGCAGCACCTTCACGGTACCGGCATAGGCGGCGGGGTCGAGCGCCCCGGTCGCGCCCTGCGTCAACCTGTTGACGTCGTCCATCATGTGCTTCTGGTGCTCCTCGGTCTGGGCACCGGAGGTGTCGTTGTCGAGCACGATCTTCACGGCCTCGTCGGGATGGGCCTGAGCATAGTCCCAGCCCTTCATCGACGCCTTGACGAAGCGGGCCATGCGGTCGGTGAAGGCGGCGTCCTTGAGCTTGGGTTCGAGCGCGTAGAGCCCATCCTCCAGCGTCGCCACGCCCTGGTCGGTGTAGTTGAACACGACGAGCTGGGCGGGCTTCATGCCGGCCTCGATCAGCTGCCAATATTCGTTGTACGTCATGGTCGAGATGCAGGCCGCCTGTTTCTGCAGGAGCGGGTCGACGTTGAAGCCCTGCTTCAGCACCGTCACGCCGGGCGGGCCGTCGGTCTTGATGGCGAGCTTCGACATCCAGGCCAGGAACGGGTATTCGTTGCCGGCGAACCAGACGCCGAGCGTGTGGCCGGGGAAGTCCTTCGGCGACTTCACGCCCGAATCGGCCCGGCAGGTCAGTTCCAGCCCCGAGCGCTTGAAGGGCTGGGCGATGTTGACGACCGGCGAACCCTTCTCGCGCGTCGCCAGGGCCGACGGCATCCAGTCCACCACCACATCGGCGCCGCCCCCGGCCAGCACCTGCTCGGGGTTCACGTCCGGCCCGCCGGGCTTGATGGTGACGTCGAGGCCGGCGTCCTTGTAGAAGCCCCGGTCCTTGGCGACGTAATATCCGGCGAACTGGGCATCGGCGACCCACTTCAGCTGCAGCGTCACGGCGTCGGCGGCCCGTGCCGCGCCGGAAAGCCCGAGAGTCGCGGCGCCGAGCGCCGCCAGACCGCAGATCACGCGTTTCATGGCTGGTTCCCCTTCAAGACCGGCGCCCGCGGAAGGACGGGTGCCAGAACGTCATGCGCCGCTCCGCCAGGGCCACGAGCCCGTAGAGGAGCGATCCCGACAGCGCCGCCACGGCGACCGTGGCCCAGACGGTGTCGATGTTCATGCGGCCGACCTCCGCGCTGATGCGGAAGCCCATGCCGACGATCGGCGTGCCGAAGAACTCCGCCACGATGGCGCCGATGAGGGCCAGCGTGGTGCAGATCTTCAGCCCGTTGAACACGAAGGGCAGCGCGGCCGGCAGGCGGAGCTTGCACAGGGTCGCCGCGTAGGAGGCCGCGTAGGTGCTCATCAGGTCGCGGTCGAGCGCCGTCGTGGCGCCGAGGCCGGCGTTGCAGTTCACCAGCATGGGGAAGAACGTCATGGCGGCGACGACGGCGGCCTTGGACGGCCAGTCGAAGCCGAACCACATGACCATGATGGGGGCGACGCCCACCACCGGCAGCGCCGACACCAGCGTGCCGAGCGGCAGCAGCCCGCGCTGCAGGAAGGGAACACGGTCGATGGCGACCGCCACCAGGATCCCGCCGCCGCAGCCGATGAGGTAGCCGGCCGCCAGGCCCTTCATGGTCTGGGCGAAGTCGGCCGCCAGCATCGCCGGGGAAGCGACGATGCGCGCCGCAATGGCGGAGGGCGGCGGCAGGATCACGGCCGGCACGGCGAAGCCCCGCACCAGCGCCTCCCACCAGAACAGCACCGTGGCGCCGAAGATCAGCGGGACGGCGACGGCGGCGGCGCGCCCGGCGAAGCCGCGTCGGGGCCCGCGCCGGACGATGAGTTCGACGAGGCCCCAGGCGGCGAGCCACACCGCCGCGCAGCCGAGCCAGGCGAGGCCGCTCACCGGCCGCCCCCGAAGCGCCCGAGCACGAGGCGTTCCACGCCCGACACGAGGCCGACGAGGCCGGCCCCGCACAGCGCCGCGACGAGCAGCGCCGCCCAGATCTGCACGGTCTGGCCGTAGTAGGAGCCGGCCAGAAGCCGGGCGCCGAGGCCCCCGTCCTCGCTCTTGGTGACCTCGGCCACCACCGTGCCGACGAGGCTCGCCGCCACCCCGACCTTCAGGCTGGCGAACAGGAAGGGCAGGCTCGCGGGGAGGCGCAGGAGCCGCAGCACCTGGGGCCGCGAGGCCGAATAGGTCCGCATCAGGTCGACGTGCAGGGGGTCGGACGAGCGCAGGCCCTTGGCCATCCCGACCGCCACGGGGAAGAACGACAGATAGGCGGCGATCACGGCCTTGGGCAGCAGGCCCGTGACCGAGACCTGGGCGAGGATCACCACGATCATGGGCGCCAGCGCCACGATCGGCACGGTCTGGCTCGCCACGATCCAGGGCATCAGGCCGCGGTCGAGGCTCGGCGCATGGACGACGAGGAGGCTCAGCCCGAAGCCGAACAGGCCGCCGAGCAGGAAGCCCAGCGCCGTGGCCTCCAACGTGATGCCGGCGTGGTAGACGAGCGAGCGCTTGGAGGTCGGCGCCACGGCGAAGACCGAGCGGCCGATCTCGCCGGCGATCTGGTGCGGGGCCGGCAGGCGCGGGTGTGCCTGCGACCAGGTCCCGGCGACGAAGTCCGGCCAGGCGGCATCGGCCGTGCCGGCCGTGTCGAAGGCCTGGCGCTGCAGGTCGGCGTTCATCGCCACGGCGGCGACGTACCAGGCGGCGAGGACGGCCAGAACCACGACGACGACCGGGGTCGCCCGGGTCGCCACGCCGTGCCACGCCCTCGCGGGGCTGGGGCGCCGCCGCCGCAGCGGCGTCGATCCCGCCGCCTCAGTCGACATAGGCGTGGCCGGCCCTCAGCCCCTCCCGGACGCGGTGGGCGACGCGCAGGAACTCCGGGGTTTCGCGGATGTCCAGCGTCCGGTCGCGGGGGAAGTCGCAGTCCACGATGTCGTGCACCCGGCCCGGCCGCGGCGACATGACGACGATGCGGGTCGACAGGAACACGGCCTCGGGGATCGAATGGGTGACGAAGACCACCGTCTTGCCGGTGCGGTCCCACAGGCGCAGCAGCTGGTCGTTGAGCTTGTCGCGCACGATCTCGTCCAGCGCGCCGAAGGGCTCGTCCATCAGCAGCAGGTCGGGGTCGAAGGACAGCGCGCGGGCGATGGAGGCGCGCTGCTGCATGCCGCCGGACAGCTGCCAGGGGAACTTGTTGCCGAAGCCCGCGAGGTTGACGAGGTCGAGCCCGGCCTCGACGCGCCGCCGCCGCTCGGCCCGCGGCACGCCCATGATCTCCAGCGGCAGGGCCACGTTGCGGGCGACGCTGCGCCACGGATAGAGAGCCGGTGCCTGGAAGACGTAGCCGTAGGAGCGCCTGAGCCGCGCGTCGCGCGGGCTCATGCCCTTCACCGTCAGGGTCCCGCCGGTTGCGGTCTCGAGGTCGGCGATGACGCGCAGCAGGGTGGTCTTGCCGCAGCCCGATGGCCCGATCAGCGACACGAACTCGCCCGGCCGGATCGTGAGGTCGACATGCGACAGGGCCTGGACCGGGCCGTCGTCGGTGTCGAAGACGAGCGACAGGTTTCGCGCCTCCACGGCCGCCGGAGCGCCGGCGGCGGGCGCCGGAGCGCCGGCGGCGGGCGACGCCGACGCCGAACCGGCCCTGGGTGGCACGACGGCGACGCCCATCAGCGGGCGACCGCCTTCGGCGCCGTGATGTCGTGCCAGCGGCGCAGCGCCCGGGCTTCGGCCGGGAAGGGCTGGCGCGGCACGAAGCGGCCCCGGCCAGGCTCGGCCAGGACCTTGCCGCCCTCCACCACGACTTCGCCGCGCGACAGCACGACCCGCGGCAGGCCCTCGCAGGCCACGCCCTCGAAGACGTTGTAGTCGATGGCGGAGACCTGCGCGGCCGCCGTGATGGTCTTCCGGGCCTTCGGGTCCCAGACCACGAGATCGGCATCGGCCCCGACCGCGACCGAGCCCTTGCGCGGGTAAAGGTTGAGGATGCGGGCGATGTTGGTGGAGGTGACGGCGACGAACTCCTCGGGCGTCAGCCGCCCCTGCCCGACGCCGCGCGTCCACAGCACCGGCATGCGGTCTTCGAGGCCGCCCGTGCCGTTGGGGATCTTGGTGAAGTCCGACCGCCCGAAGCGCTTCTGCTCGGTCGTGAAGGCGCAATGGTCGGTGGCCACGACCTGCAGCGAGCCGGCCCGCAGCCCGTTCCACAGGTCGTCCTGGTTCAGCTTGTCTCGGAACGGCGGGGACATGACGCGCCGCGCCGCATGGTCCCAGTCCGGATGGAGGTACTCGGTCTCGTCGAGCACCAGGTGCTGGATCAGCGGCTCGCCGTAGACCCGCTGGCCGTTGGCGCGGGCCCGGCGGATGGCCTCGTGGGCCGGGATCGAGGAGGTGTGGACCACGTAGAGCGGCACGCCGGCCTGCCAGGCCAGCATGATGGCGCGGTTGGCGGCCTCGCCCTCGACGGCGGGCGGGCGCGAATAGCCGTGGCCTTCCGGCCCGGTGATGCCGGCGGCGAGCAGCTCGGCCTGCAGGGCCGCCACGACGTCGCCGTTCTCGGCATGGACCAGCGGCATGGCGCCGAGTTCGGCGCAGCGCTTGAACGAGGCGAACATCTCCTCGTCGTTGACCATGAGGGCGCCCTTGTAGGCCATGAAATGCTTGAAGGTCGTGACGCCCTTGGCCACCACCTCCGCCATCTCGGCCCGGATCGCCTCCGACCAGGATACGATGCACATGTGGTAGGCGTAGTCCGTGGCGGCCGTCGCGGAACGACGGTCCCAGTCGGCCCAGGCGTCCATCAGCTTCTGGCCGTGCGACGGGATGCAGAAGTCCACCACCATGGTGGTGCCGCCCGCCAGGGCCGCCCGGGTTCCGCTCGCGTAGTCGTCGGCCGTGGTCGTGCCCATGAAGGGCATCTCGAGATGGGTGTGGGGGTCGATGCCGCCCGGCATCACCAGGCAGCCCGCGGCGTCGATCGTGCTGTCGCCGCGGAGGTCCGTCCCCACGGCCGCGATCCGGCCGTCCTCGACCAGCACGTCGGCGGGAAAACTCCGCGCCGCCGTCACCACCGTGCCGCCCCTGATGACCGTCGACATGCGTCCCTCCGTGTTGAAACCCCGATGCCGGCGCCGGCTCAGTCCACGACTTCGGCGATCTCCAGGACGGCGTGCAGCAGCACCTGCGTGCCGGCGCTGGCCCAGGCCGGGGAAATCTCTTCCGATTCGTTGTGGCTGATGCCGCCCACGCAGGGCGTGAAGATCATGGCGGTCGGCGCCACGCGGGCGATGTAGCAGGCGTCGTGCCCGGCGCCCGACACGATGTCGCGATGTCTGAAGCCGCCGCGCTCGGCGGCGCGGCGCACGGCGCCGACGCAGCCCTCGTCGAAGGGAACCGGCGGGTAGTCGAAGACCTGCTTGATCTCGACGTCGAGCTTCGCCTCCGCGGCGATGGCGGCGATCCCGTCCCGCAGCGCCCGGTCCATGGCGACCAGCACGGCTTCCTCGGGGTGGCGGAACTCGCAGGTCAGGAAGACCTGGCCCGGGATGACGTTGCGCGAGCCGGGATAGGGCTGGAGCATGCCGACCGTCGACACCGCCAGCGGCGGGTGATCGAGGCCGACCCGGTTGACGAGCTCGACCACCTTCGCCGCCCCGACCAGCGCGTCGCGGCGGCGCGGCATGGGGGTCGAGCCGGCATGGCTCTCGAACCCCGTCAGCGTCACCTCGTACCAGCGCTGCCCCTGGCCATGCGTGACCACGCCGATGTCGATCCCCTCGTCCTCAAGGATGGGGCCCTGCTCGATGTGCAGCTCGAACATGGCGCGGATGGCACGGCCGCCGCAGGGCGCCTCGCCCTTGAAGCCGATGCGCTCCAGCTCGTCGCCGAGCGCCTTGCCGTCGCGGTCTCGGATCGCATAGGCCTGCTCCAGCGTATAGGCGCCGGCGAAGACCCCCGACGCCACCATGGCGGGGGCGAAGCGCGACCCCTCCTCGTTGGTCCAGTTGGCGACCTCGATCGGGTGACGGGTGCGGATGTTGAGGTCGTCGAGGGAGCGGAGCACTTCCAGCCCCGCCAGCACGCCGAGCACGCCGTCGAACTTGCCGCCGGTCGGCTGGGTGTCGAGGTGGCTGCCCATCATGACGGGCGGCAGGCCCGCCTCGGTTCCGGCCCGGCGGGCGAACATGTTGCCCATGGCGTCGACCGTCATGGCGAGGCCGGCCTCCGAGCACCAGCGCGCGAAGAGGTCGCGGCCGCGCCGGTCGACGTCCGTCAGCGTGAGGCGGTTGCAGCCGCCCTTCGGGGTGCCGCCGATCTGCCCCATCTCCATCAGGCTGTCCCACAGGCGCGCGCCGTCGATGCGGAGGTTGGACAGATCTGGCATGAAGGGTCTCGCGGCGTTGCGCGCCGCCGGAACCACGGCGCCCGGCGCCCAGTTAGCGTCAGTTTTTCCGAGCGGTCAAACCATCATGTCGTCGAGGAAATCGGTGCCGGAGCGGCCGTCCGCAGGGCGGGCGGACCTCGAAGAAGCGATCCTGCGCGCCGCCGAGGCGGAGTTCGCCGAGAAGGGTTTCGAGGGCGCCACGACAGCCGCCATCGCGGCGCGGGCCGGCCTGCCCAAGGCCAACCTGCACTATTACGTCGCCACCAAGGAGGCGCTCTACCGGCGGGTCGTCGAGGGCGTGCTGGCGGCCTGGCTCGACGCCGCCCGGGGCTTCGACGCGGCGCCGACGGCCGTCGAGGCGCTGACCCGCTACATCGAAGGCAAGATGGACCTCGCCCGCGACCGGCCGCTCGGCTCGCGCATCTTCGCCCGCGAGGTGATGAGCGGTGCGCCCGTCATCCGGGACTTCCTCGACACGACGCTTTCCGCCTGGGTGCGGGAGCGCGGCGCCATCGTCGAGGGCTGGGTCGCCGACGGGCAGCTCCGCCCCCTCGACCCCAAGGTCCTGTTCTACATGATCTGGGCCGCCACCCAGCACTACGCCGACTTCGCCCACCAGATCACGGCCCTCAACGGCGGCGTGCCGCTCGACGACGCGGGTTTCGCCGCCGCGAAGCGCCAGGTCGTGGCGACGCTGCTCGGCGGCGTTCTGGCGCCACGCCCGGATGACATGGCGGCGATTCCGGCCTAGTCGTCGCGCGGGACATTCGGAGGCATCGCCATGCGGCTCAGTGCACGCAACCAGTTGAAGGGCAGGATCGTCGAGGTGACCAAGGGCCAGACCACGGCCCATGTCCGCATCGACATCGGCGGCGGCGTGATCGTCACGGCCTCGGTCACCAACGAGGCGGTGGACGAGCTCGGCCTCAAGGTCGGCGAGGCGGCCCTCGCCGTGGTCAAGGCGTCGGACGTCATGGTGGCGGTCGACTGAGATGCCGCGTCGCCCGCCCCTCCTGCCGATGCTGGCGCTTCTCGCCGCCCTGCCGGCCGGCACCGCAGCCGCCCAGGACGCGAGCGGCTGCGCGAAGTTCAAGTGGCCGGTGGACCGCGAGCGGTCCGCCTTCGGTACGCCGGGGCTGCAGGTCGTCGAGCCGGGCAAGCCCCTGCCCGGCATCATGGACCCCGCCATCGTCAAGCTGAAGCCGGTGGCCGATGCGGGATTCGAGCGCCCCCCCGGCCGCAAGCCCAAGGGCGGCACCTTCGGGGCCGCCTTCAGGACACCACCGGTCGCGGTCGCCGGCACCTACCAGATCACCCTCTCGGACGAGGCCTGGATCGACGTGATCCAGGACGGGCGCGAGCTGCGCTCCTCGGCCTCCTCGGGCCAGCGGGATTGCCCCAACGTGCGCAAGAGCGTGCGCTTCGTTCTCGCGGCCGGGCAGGCCACGGTGCAGATCAGCGGCGCCGCGGCGGACAGCATCAAGGTGGATTTTCTGCCGCCCCCGTGACGGCGGAACACCCGTCCGTGGCGTCCGTTCTCCCTGCCCGACGCCGAGCCGGGCCGCGTGGACGATCCCACGTCGCCCTGCTCGGCGCCATGCGGGAGCGAAGCGGGATCGGGTGGAGCACCGCCGCGGTCCTGTCGAGGGAGATCACCATGAGCAAGCAGGGCGAGGCCGGCAGCGGCAACCACACGCCGCGCAAGGGCGAGACACCGCAGCAGCCCGGCACGAAGCACAAGGACACGGGCGAGCACGCCAAGCGCGACACGCCGGTCCATAAGGACACCGTGCCCGACGCGAAGGGCACGGCGAAATATCCGGACTGAACGGCGAGGAGGGGTGGGGGCATGGCCGAACTCGGTGGCAAGATCGCCTGGGTGACGGGGGCGGGCAGCGGCATCGGCGAGGCGGCCTGCCTCGCCCTCGCCGCCGCGGGTGCTGCCCTCGTGCTCACGGGGCGTCGCGCCGAACCGCTCGAGGCCGTCGCGGCCCGCGTGGCGGCGGCGGGCGGGACCGCGACGGCGATGCCGGGCGACCTGACCCGCCCCGAGACGGCGGGCGAGATCGTGGCGGGGATCGAGCGGCGCTTCGGGCGGCTCGACCTCCTCGTCAATAATGCCGGCCTCAACATCGCGGCCCGCGCCTGGCGCGACCTGACGCCGGGCAGCATCGACACGGTGCTGCAGGGCAACCTGTCGGCGGCCTTCTACTGCGCGGCCGCGGCCCTCGTGCCGATGCGGCGCGCGCGCGACGGCGTGTTGATCCACACGGCCTCCTGGGCGGGTCGCCACATCAGTCCCGTCAGCGGCCCCGCCTACACGGCGGCGAAACACGCCGTCGTGGCCATGAGCCAGAGCATCAATGTCGAGGAGTTCCGCAACGGCATCCGCTCGACCGCGATCCTGCCGGCGGAGGTCGCGACCCCGATCCTCGATCGGCGTCCCGTGCCGCCGAGCGCCGAGGACCGCGCCGCCATGCTGCAACCGGAGGACCTCGGCGCCCTGATCCTCTTCGTCGCCACCCGCCCGGCGGGCGTGTGCCTCAACGAGGTGACGATCAGCCCGACGCTGAACCGCATGTACGGGGCGTGAGGCGGAAGGCTTCCTCGGCCGGCGACGGCTTGGCCGCCTGCGTCCCGTCGAGCGACCGTCGAAGCGGTATCGCGACCCAAACGGCTGATTACGGGCGCGTTTCGGGTTCGGCTCGAATCGGCATGGGCTCCGCGCCCGCCGATGGGCCGTCGTCGCTGCGGACCGGCCCGCGCGACACGGTCCGGCGCCAGCCTCGCCGTCGACGAGAGATCCTCCACGCCCCCTTGACGGGCGCTAAAATCCCGAGATCCCATCCCGCAATAGCGGTGGCGAAGGCTTTTGAAATGCGCTAGCGTCCCCTCAAGATGTGGGCCCCGGTGGTCCCCCTCCCACGTCGTCATGGTCTCCCGAAGGGGATACGGAGTGCTGCCGGCCTTGTGCGCCGCCGATGGCATTGAGGGTGAGCAGGCGCATGCCAAGGCGGGTTTGCTTTGGCTGGGGTTATGTGAAGACAACGCCCTGCCACGGTTGTACGCTGAGGGCTCGCGACACGGTGCGTCGCGGGTGTGAGAGACGTGATCCGACATGCGACGACGTTGGGTCGGCGACTGGGTCACGGTGCGGGCGGTTAGGTTGAAGGCAAAGACGAGCTGGCGACATGAGCAAAGGTAGAGATTTCCGGGGACCGAGGAAGCGGGGCTTCGACGACGACATGCCGTCATCCCCCTACGAGTCCCGCCCGTCCCGGCCGGCTTCGCGCCCGTTCGGCGGCGCACCGAGCGGGTTCGGCGGCGGCGGCGACATGATGCCCGCACCCCCGGCTGGCCCCACTGTCGACGCAGTCGTCAAGTGGTTCAAGGCCGACAAGGGCTTCGGCTTCGTCGAGCTGTCCAACGGCCAGGGTGACGCCTTCCTGCACATCGGCGCCATCCAGTCCGCCGGCTACGAGACGGTTCCCCCGGGCGCCAAGTTGAAGGTGCTGGTCGGCAGCGGCGCCAAGGGCGCCCAGGTCACCCGCGTCGTCGAGGTCGACACGACCGGCGCCGTTGAGCGCGCCCCGCAGCGGTCCTTCGACAGCCCGCGCCCGGCCCGTCGCGCCCCCGATCCGTCGACGGCCGTCCAGGTCTCCGGCAAGGTCAAGTGGTTCGACGACACCAAGGGCTTCGGCTTCGTGTCGAGCAACGATGGCGGCAAGGACATCTTCGTCCACATCTCCATCCTGGGCCCGGCCGGCCTGTCGCACCTCGCCGAGGGTCAGCCCGTGTCGATGCGCGTCGTCGATACCCCGAAGGGCCGTGAAGCCCTGTCGATCTCGGCCGACTGACGCCCCGCGGAGCCGCACTGCCCGGCAATCGCCCGGCAGCGCGGCCCCACCGCAACGACCGATGCCCGCGGATGCCCTCCGCGGGCATCGTCGCGTCTCGCACAGGCTTCGCCAGCATGACACCCTCCCGCGACATCGCCCGCCTCATCGACATCATGGCGGCGCTGCGCCACCCCACCACGGGCTGTTCCTGGGACCTCGCCCAGACCTTCGCCAGCGTCGCCCCCTATGCGATCGAGGAAGCCTACGAGGTGGCCGACGCCGTGACGCGCGGCGACCGCGAGGACCTGCGCGAGGAACTCGGCGACCTGCTGCTCCAGGTCGTGTTCCAGGCGCGCATCGCCGAGGAGGAGGGCAGCTTCGACTTCGGCGGTGTCGTCGAGGCCATCACGGCCAAGCTCGTGCGACGCCATCCCCACATCTTCGGCGACCGGACCGATCTCACGCCCGAGGAGGTGAAGGCGGGCTGGGACCGCATCAAGGCCGAGGAGAAGGCCGAACGTGCCGCCCGGGACCGTGCCGCCCGGCAAGGGCGCGGCGAGCCGGCCGAGCAGGCGGTGTCTGCCCTGCTCGGCCGGGTCGGCACCGGCCTCGCCCCCCTGCCCCGCGCCGTGAAGCTGCAGCGGGTGGCCGCGACGGTCGGCTTCGATTGGAACGACCCGCGGGCCGTCCTCGCCAAGATCCGCGAGGAGACGGCCGAGATCGAGGCCGCGCTCGGCGACCCTCGCGCCATGGCGGACGAGATCGGCGACCTGCTCTTCGCCGTGGCCAACCTCGCCCGCCACGCCGACGTGGATCCCGAGACCGCCCTGACGGGTGCGAACGCCAAGTTCGAGCGCCGCTTCGGCCACATCGAGTCGGAACTCGCCCGTCGGGGCTCGAGCCTGCAGGAGGCCGACCTCGACGCCATGGAGGCGCTGTGGGGTGAGGCCAAGGCGTCCGAACGCCCCGCGCCCTGACGCCCCGACACGCTGGCGAGGAGCGCTACCCGACCGGGACCCGGGCCGCCGTCGGGAAGCGGTTCTGCACCCGCTCCATGCGCTCGGGCGCGACCCGCACGGTGAGGTGGATCGTGCCGTCCTCGTCGTCGGCCCGCGATAGGATCTCGGTCGTCTCGTAGAGCCAGTTGAGGCCCCGGCCATCGCTCGGGTCGAGGTCGACGTTGAGCGATGTCGCGTGGGTGGCCAGGCGCCGCTCGATCGTGTCCAGCAGGACGTCGACGCCCGTGCCGGCCAGGGCCGAGACGACGGCCGGCCGCTCGTCGGCCCGCTTGTGGGCGGCGGCGTCGAGCGTCGCGGCGAGGCGGTCCGGGTCGAGCAGGTCGGCCTTGTTCCAGACTTCGATGACGCGTTCCCGGTCCTCGGCATCGACGCCGAGTTCGTGCAGGATGGCGAGCACGTCGGCGCTCTGGGCCTGGGTGTCCTCGTGGGCGACGTCGCGCACGTGCAGGATGACGTCGGCCGACACGACTTCCTCGAGCGTCGCCCGGAAGGCCGAGACCAGCATGGTGGGCAGGTCCGAGATGAAGCCCACCGTATCCGACAGGATCACCCTGCCCCGGTGCGGCAGCTTCAGCACCCGCAAGGTGGGGTCCAGCGTGGCGAACACCATGTCGTCGGCCAACACCGCCGACCGCGTCAGGCGGTTGAACAGGGTCGACTTGCCGGCGTTCGTGTAGCCGACCAGCGCGACGGTCGGGAACGGCACCTCGACGCGCGTCTTGCGGTTGGTGGCGCGCGTCTGCTTGACGTGGTCGAGGTCGCGCTCGATCCGCGCCATGCGCTCCTCGATGAGGCGGCGGTCGGTCTCGATCTGGGTCTCGCCCGGGCCGCCAAGGAAGCCGAAGCCGCCGCGCTGCCGTTCGAGATGGGTCCAGGAGCGCACGAGGCGTGACTTCTGGTAGGCGAGATGCGCGAGTTCGACCTGGAGCGTGCCTTCCTTGGTCCTGGCCCGCCGGCCGAAGATCTCGAGGATCAACCCCGTGCGGTCGATCACCTTGGTGCCGAAGGCCGTTTCCAAGTTTCGCTGCTGCACGGGCGAGAGCGCGCAATCCATGACGACGAGGCCGATGGAGAGTTCACGGCAGATCTCCGCCAGTTCCTCGACCTTGCCCTTGCCGAGATAGGTGGAGGGCCGGACGGTGCCGAGGTTGACGACCAGGCCGCGGCGCACGTCGAGGTCGATGGCGTCGCCGAGCGCCACGGCTTCGGCGATGCGGGCCTCTGACGAACGCGTGTCCCGGGCCGAGGCGCCTCGCCCGCTCGCATAAGGACCGACCACGAGGGTCGGCGTCGTCTCGGCGGCTGTCTTCTCGACGGCGTCGACGCCGCCGTCCTGTTGCTTCTGCTTCAAGCGCGTGTTCCGGTGGAGGATCCCCTGCCGAACCGGCCCGACCTCACCGCGGACGTTCGGCCGAGACCGGCGCCGCGGCAGGCACGTCCTCGGGAGACTCGAACATCTGGATGGGCTGACCCGGCATCACCGTCGATATGGCGTGCTTGTAGACGAGTTGCGAGTGGCCGTCGCGACGCAGCAGGACGCAGAAATTGTCGAACCAGGTCACCACCCCCTGCAGCTTCACCCCGTTGACCAGGAAGATCGTGAGCGGCACCTTGTTCTTGCGCACGTAGTTGAGGAACGTGTCCTGCAGGTTTTGTGTTCGTTCAGCCGCCATGGTCCTGTCCACTGCTCGTCGCCGCCTGTTCGCGGTCTCGATGCCGCGGCCCGGCTCCGTGGCCCGACACCGATCGCCGCCCCGCGGTGGGGCGTCGGTCCGGGCGTCTCCACGGTGCCGGCTTCGCCTGAGCGCGGGTGCCGCCCTGGCGGACAGCCGCGCCAACGCCGTCCCGCATCTCGCCGGACCGCCTGCATCCTGCCGCATTAGAGGCAGGATCGCGGCCAAGTCGCAAGACAAACTTAGGGGCGGGCTGTCCACCCGTCGCCGTGGCGGTCCCGGCCTCAGTCGATCGCCAGGGACTTCAGCTTGCGATGCAGCGCGGAGCGCTCCATGCCGATGAATTCGGCGGTGCGCGAGATGTTGCCGCCGAATCGGCTGATCTGCGCCACCAGGTATTCCCGCTCGAAGACTTCGCGCGCCTCGCGCAACGGCAGGCTCATCAGCTTCTCGCCGCCCGCCCCGTTGGGCGTGGCCGGCACCAGCGTGCCGATTTCCGAGGGCAGCATGTCGGCGGTGATCTCGGCGTCGGCATCGCCGGCCGCGAGGATCATCAGGCGCTCGACGTTGTTGCGCAACTGACGGATGTTGCCGGGCCAGTCATGCGACTGCAGGACCGCCATGGCGTCGGCGCCGATCTTGCGCCGCGGCAGGCCGGTGTTGGCCGACACCTGCTCCATGAAGAAGGCGACGAGCTCGGGGATGTCGTCGCGGCGCTCCGACAGGGCCGGCACCCGCACCGGCACCACGGCCAGGCGATGGAACAGATCCTCGCGGAAGGCACCCTGGGCGATCAGCGCCGGCAGGTCCCGCGCCGTCGACGAGATGATGCGGACGTCGACATGCACCCGCGCGGTGCCGCCGACGCGCTGGAAGTTCTGGTCGACCAGCACCCGCAGGATGCGGCTCTGGGTTTCGCGCGGCATGTCGGCGACCTCGTCGATGAAGAGCGTGCCGCCGTGCGCCTCCTCGAGAGCGCCGACCTGTCGTCCCCTGCCCTCCTGGCCTTCCACCCCGAAGAGCTCCGTCTCCATGGCCTCGGGCAGCATGGTGGCGGCGTTGATGACGACGAAGCGCGAGCCGGCCCGGCTCGACCCCGCGTGGATCATCCGCGCCGTGAGCTCCTTGCCGGTGCCGGGCGCGCCCGCGATCAGCACGCGCGAGTTGGCCGGCCCCACCTTGTCGACGACCTGGCGCAACTGGTTGGCACTGGTCGAGCGCCCGACGACCCGGTCGGCGGTGAGCGAGCGCGACTTCAATTCGGTGTTCTCGCGTTTCAGGCGCGAGGTTTCGAGCGCCCGTTCGGCCACCAGCACGAGCCGGTCCGCCTTGAACGGCTTCTCGATGAAGTCGTAGGCGCCGAGCCGGATGGCGGAGACCGCGGTCTCGATGTTGCCGTGGCCCGAGATCATCACCACCGGCAGCATCGGATGCTGGTCCTTGATGATCTCGAGGAGCTGCAGCCCGTCGAGGCGCGAGCCCTGCAGCCAGATGTCGAGGAACATGAGATGGGGCCGGCGGGCCGCCAGCAGCGACAGGGCGTCGTCGGCGTCCTTCGCGGTCCGGGTGCCGTGCCCCTCGTCCGACAGGATGCCCGACACGAGTTCGCGGATGTCGGCTTCGTCGTCGACGATCAGGATGTCGGTGGCCATGGCGGGTTCTCAGGCTTTCTCGCTGACCGGGCCCGGCGCCGTGGCGGCCTCGGACGGGGTCGGCGTGTCGATGGGGAAATGCAGGCGCACGTGGGCGCCGCGATGGCCCGGCGCATCGAGCAACTCGATGCCGCCTCCGTGGTCTTCGAGGATCTTGGCGACGATCGCGAGGCCGAGCCCGGTGCCCTCGCTGCGCGTCGTCATGTAGGGTTCGAGCAGGCGCTGGCGGTTCTCGGCCGGGAATCCCTTGCCGTTGTCGACCACGTCGATGACGGCCTGCCCGTCGGCGCCGGCGTGCAGCTTGACGGCGACCCGGCCGGGCTCGCGCGCTTCGGGCGGCAGCGTCGCCATGTGGGCCGCCACGCCTTCGGTGGCGTTCTTGACGATGTTGGTCAGGGCCTGCGACAGCAGGCGCCGATCGAAGCGGGCGATCATGGGGGTGCCGGGCAGGTCCTCCTCGATCGCTACGTCAGGATGGCCCACCCGCATCAGGAAGGCCACCTGCCCCACGCATTTGGCGAGGTCGTCCTCGGCCAGCATGGCCTTCGGCATGCGGGCGAAGGAGGAGAACTCGTCCACCATGCGCTTCATGTCCTCGACCTGGCGGATGATCGTGTCGGTGCACTGGTCGAAGACGTCGCGCCCTTCGGTGATCACCTTGCTGTAGCGCCGCTTCAGGCGCTCGGCCGAGAGCTGGATCGGCGTCAACGGGTTCTTGATCTCGTGGGCGATGCGGCGCGCCACGTCGGCCCAGGCCGAGGTGCGCTGCGCCGCCACGAGGTCGGTGATGTCGTCCAGCGTCACGACGAAGTTGCGCTCCGCCTTGGCACTGAGCTCGCTCGTGACGCGCACGTTGTAGCTCCGCTCGCGGCTGCCGCGGGCCAGGGTCACCTGGCCCTGCTGCAGCCGCTGCCGTCCGGAGCGTGAATCCGACAGGAGGTCCGCAAGTTCCGGCACGATCCCGGACAGGGCGCGCCCGATCACGGGCGCGCCGGCCGGGGCGACGCCGTCGAGCAGCTTCTGCGCCGAGGGGTTCACCACCGTGACGTCGCCCTTGGCGTCGACGCCGATGACGGCGGCCGGCACGCCCGACAGCACCGCTTCGGTGAAGAGGCGCCGCTCGTCGATGGTTTCGCTCGCCGCGATCAGCCGGTTCTGCTGCAGGCGGAGCTCCGAGATCATCTTGTTGAAGGTTTCGCCGAGCCGGGCGAGGTCGCCCTCCGAGCGGCGGACCGGGACCTGGACGTATAGGTTGCCGGACGAGACCTGGTCGGTGGCGTTGATCAGGCGGCGGATCGGCGCCACGAGCAGGTTGGCGAAGGACAGGCCGAGCCAGATCGCCGACAGCAGCATGATGGCGGCGAGCAGCCCGTACATGACGATGAAGGCCACCTGGATCGAGCGCCGATGCGCGTCGAAGAGGCCGAACAGCTGGTTGATCTGCTCGGCATGCTGTCGGAAGCCGATGGTGAAGGGGTCGAGCGGCCGCTCGACATAGAGGAAGTTGCCGTCGAAGGTGGGGAGGTAGCGCAGCACGACGAAGCTGCTCGAGTCCTTGTCGGGCCGGAAACAGACCTGATCGCCGGGGGCCGCCGTCCGGGCGTCCTGGAAGTCCGCGGCGCTCGGCCGGACGATCTGCGCGGGCTTGCCGGTCTCCACCCGCTCGACCACCTTGGCGTTGCCGTCAATGATGACGGCGGTGGTGAATCCCAGCGACTGCACCCGCGAATCGAAGAAGTTCTGGAAGAAGTTGCGGTCCGTGTAGCCGACCCGCGCCCGTGCGAGGTCGGCCGCCGCGAGGTCGGCGTCGCGCTGGAGTGAGTCGCATTGCTTCGAGCGGATCAGCTTGGCGGCCGTGCTGGTTTCGGCGATGAAGCGCCCGACGTCGTCCACGAAGGCGGGATACAGCCCGCGGTCGAGCGCGACCGATCCCACGACCGCCATGATGACGGCCGGCACCGCGGCCGTGATGGTGAAGAGCCCGACGATGTAGGCGTGCAGCCGGGCGCCGGCCTGCTTGGTGCGCCAGGCCACGATCAGCTTCCAGGCCTCGACCGCCACCAGCAGGAACAGCACCAGCGCGATCACGGCATCGGCCAGGAACACGTCGACGACGACGGGGTCGGTGGGCAGGATCGGCGTGTAGCCGGTGAAGACCGCGAAGCTCGCCAGGGCCGAGACGAGCGCCAACCCCACCACGAAAGGCGCGATGCGGAGGTTGAACCGTCGGTCGGCCCGCCGCGCCGATCGGTGTTCGGCGGCTTCCCTGCCCGTCTGCTCCGTCAAGCGCGTCCATCCGTTCAGCGGCGGCCCCCGCTGTCGACCGGGGCCGCCGCGATGCCGCTGCGCGACTCGGCGAGGCCGGCCGTTGCATTTATACAGCACTGTTGCCGGATTGCGACGAATTCAGGGCGCCGCCCGCGCTGTTTCGCGCCGGCGGTCGCGGACCTCCGCGTCAGCGCGGCAGGCGCATCAACTTGATGTCGAGTTCTCTGACCTTCTTGCGCAAAGTGTTGCGGTTGAGGCCGAGCATCTCGGCGGCCTTGATCTGGTTGCCGCGCGTGGCGGCCAGCGCCGCCGACACCAGCGGGACTTCCAGCTCGCGCAGGACGCGGTGGTAGAGCCCCGGCGGCGGCAGGTCCTCGCCGTGCTTGGCGAACAGTTCGGCGAGGTGCCGTTCGACCGCGCCCATCAGCCCCCCCTCGTCGGCCGTGCCCGGCGCCAGCTCGAGGCCGCCGGCGCCGAGCGGGCCGGTCGCGATCTCGGAATTCGGCACCATGGCCTGGTTGGGGCGGTTCAGACCGAGTTCGGCCTCCACCAGCGGGGCCGTGATGACCTCCTGCGGGTAGAGGGCGGCGAGGCGCCGCACGAGGTTCTCGAGCTCGCGCACGTTGCCGGGCCAGCGATAGCGCTTCAGCCGCTCGTGGGCGCCCGAATCCATGTGCTTGAGCGGCAGGCCTTCGGCGGCGGCGGCGGTGAAGAAATGGCGGGCGAGGTGGGGGATGTCCTCGGCGCGCTCGCGCAGCGGCGGCAGGCGGATCGGCACGACGTTCAGCCGGAAGAACAGGTCCTCGCGGAACAACCCCTGCTGGATCGTCACCCGCAGATCCTTGTTGGTGGCGGCGACGATGCGGACGTTGGTCTTGATGGGCGTCCGGCCGCCGACGGTGGTGTATTCGGCCTGCTGCAGCACGCGCAGCAGCCGCGTCTGCGCCTCCATCGGCATGTCGCCGATCTCGTCGAGGAACAGCGTTCCGCCTTCAGCTTGCTCGAAGCGGCCAGCCGAGCGCGTATTTGCGCCCGTGAACGCCCCCTTCTCGTGTCCGAACAGTTCGGATTCGATGAGGTCGCGCGGGATGGCCGCCATGTTGATGGCCACGAAGGGACCGGACTTGCGCTTGCCGTAATCGTGCAGCGCCCGCGCCACCAGCTCCTTGCCGGTGCCCGACTCGCCCGAGATCATCACGGTGAGGTCGGTCTGCATCAGCCGCGCCAGCGTCCGGTAGATCTCCTGCATGGCGGTGGACCGCCCGATCAGCGGCATGGCGTCGAGTTCTTCGTCGCGCACCGTGTCCTTCTGGCGGGGTTCCGCCATGGCGCGGCCGACGATCGCCACCAGTTCCTTCAGGTCGAAGGGCTTGGGCAGGTAGTCGTAGGCGCCGCGCTCCGACGCCTTGATGGCCGTCATGAAGGTGTTCTGGGCGCTCATCACGATGATGGGCAGGTCCGGCCGCAGCTTCTTGATGCGCGGCAGCAATTCGAAGGCGTTCTCGTCCGGCATGACCACGTCCGTGATGACGAGGTCGCCGTCGCCCGCCTGGACCCAGCGCCACAGAGACGCCGCCGTTCCGGTGGTGCGCACGTCGTAGCCGGCCCGCGACAGCGCCTGGCTGACGACGGTGCGGATGGCGGTGTCGTCGTCGGCAACGAGGATGTGGCCGTTCATCGCCGGAACTTCCTTTACGCTGTGCGCCGGACCTTCACGCCCCGCCGCCGCCCCGTCCGTCGCGCGCGGCGAACATGGGCAGGAGGACGCGGAAGGTCGTTCGGCGCGGGTAGGACTCGCATTCCACGGTGCCGCCGTGGTCGCCGATCACCTTCGCCACCAAAGCAAGTCCAAGGCCAGTTCCCGAGGATTTGGTCGTGACGAAGGGGTCGAAGAGGTGGGCGGCGATGTCGGAGGGCACGCCCGGTCCGTTGTCGCGCACGCAGAACTCCAGCGGCAGGCTGACGGGTGTGGGCGAGCCCGGCGTGCGCAGCCGCACCCCGGGCCGGAAGGCCGTGGTGAGCTCGATCGTGCCGTCGATCGTGTCGGGGCCGAGCGCCTCGGCGGCGTTCTTGACGAGGTTGAGGAACACCTGGATGAGCTGGTCGCGGTTGCCGAAGACCGGGGGCAGCGAGGGGTCGTAGGTTTCGGCGAAGCGGATGTGACGGGCGAAGCCGGCCAGCGCCACGCGCTTCACGTGGTCGAGCACCGCGTGGATGTTGACGCTTTCCCGCTCGATCGGCCGCAGGTCCGAGAAGGCCTCCATGCGGTCGACGAGCTTGACGATGCGGTCGGTCTCCTCGCAGATCAGCCGCGTCAGCGCCCGGTCTTCGTCGCCCACCGCCGTTTCCAGCAGCTGGGCGGCGCCGCGGATGCCGGACAGCGGGTTCTTGATCTCGTGGGCCAGCATGGCGGCGAGCGCAGAAACTGAGCGGGCTGCACCGCGATGCGTCAGCTGCCTGTCGAATTTTGCGGCAATCGACCGTTCCTGCAGCAGCACCATCATGCGGCCGCGCGGTTCGGGCACCGGGCTGATGTGGATGTCGACGACGCGGTCCGGGCCGAGCTTCGGGTTGCCGAGGTCGACCTGGTACTCGTTGAGCGCCGTGCCGCGCTTCACCGCCTCGTCGAGCAACGCTAGGAGCGGCGAGGCGAAGGGCACGATCTCGGCCAGGCGATGCCGCCGCAGCATGGCGCGGCTCATGTCGAAGAAGGACTCGGCGGCCGCGTTGGCGTCCACCACTGTGCCGTCGGCCTCGACGGTCAGGACGGCGTGCGGCAGCAGGTTCATGACCTCGCTGGCCTGGGCGAAGCCGTCGCGGGAGGCGGCATCCGTGCGCGGGCCTGGCTTGCTCATGCGGCGATCCCCACCCTGTCCGGGATGTCGAAGACGCGCGCCAGGGCCGCCCGCGTCGCGCAATGGTCGTCGCTGGTCGCCATGGCGGTGCGCAGCGCCAGGACGGCCGCCTGCCCGGCCGCATCCGGCACCTCGTCGAGCCGATGCTCGGCATAGGCGACGAGGTGCTTGCGGGCGTGGCGGTTGCCCTGCGCGGCGCCGAAAACAGACAGCAGCGCGTCGAAATGGTCGAGTGCCGCCTCGCGCCGGGCCGCGAGGCTCGGCACGACCGGGACCTCGCCGCGCAGCGCGGCCGCGATGGCGCCGACCAGCCAAGGGCGGCCCACCGCCGCCCGTCCCACCATCACGGCATCGGCGCCCGACGCCGCCAGCATGGCCCGGGCATCGGCGGGCGACAGGCAATCGCCGTTGACCACCACGGGCACCGGCACGGCGCGCTTCACGGCCGCGACGGCCGACCAATCGGCGCGACCCTTGTAGAACTGCTGGCGGGTGCGGCCGTGCACCGTGACCAGGGCCACGCCCTCGGCCGCGGCGCGGCGGGCGAGTTCGGGGGCGTTGAGGGACGCCTCGTCCCAGCCGAGGCGCATCTTCACCGTCACCGGCACCGACACCGCCGCCACCGTGGCGGCGATGAGCCTCACGGCGGCGTCGAGGTCGCGCATCAAGGCGGAACCGGCGAGCCCGCCCGTCACCTTCTTGGCCGGGCAGCCCATGTTGATGTCGATGACGGCGGCGCCGCCGTCCTCGGCGGCCCTCGCCCCCTCGGCCAGCGCTTCCGCCCGGCAGCCGGCCAGTTGCACGACATGCGGGGCGAGCCCGGCGCCCATGGCGCGGGCGAGGCTCGCCGCCTCGCCCCGCGCCAGGTGGTCGCCCACCACCATCTCGGACACGGTCAGCGCGGCGCCGAAGCGCTGCGCGACGCGGCGCATGCCGACGTCGGTGACGCCCGCCATGGGCGCCAGGAAGGCCCGACCCGACAGCACGAGGCCGCCGATCCGGAGCGGCGCCCCGTCCAACGTCGGACCGGACCCGCAAGCAGGGGTGGACGCGATCACGGGTGTGGCTGTCCTGGCATGGCGGTCGCGTCTCGCGGGTCGGGGACGGGCGCGCCGGATCGGCCATGGCCCGATGCCGCTTTCGACGCCAGTCCGAATGGCTGCCCGCATTGTAGTCAAGTGCCGCGGCGCGGCAAGGCCGCCCGGCCGGGGTCGCGCCGGTTTGACCTCGCGGCCGAAAGACGGGAAAGAGGGGGCCGAAGAGGAGGCCGGCAGGTCGATGATGGAACGTACTCACGTGCTGGTCGTGGCGGCCGGGCGCGGATCCCGGGCCGGGACCGGCCTGCCGAAGCAGTATCGCGCCCTCGCCGGCCGCCCCATCCTCGCCCGCACGCTGTCGGCCTTCCTGCGCCGCTCCGACCTCGGCTCCGTCGTGACGGTGATCCACGCCGACGACCGCGACCTCTACGACGCCGCCGTCGCCGGCCTCGACGGGCTGGCGGCGCCGGTCGTCGGCGGGGAAACCCGGCAGGACAGCGTGCGGGCGGGCCTCGAAGCCCTGGCGGCCCGTGGCGCCGGACCGGACGACGTCGTCCTGATCCATGACGGCGCCCGGCCCTTCGCGACCGACGACCTCGTCGACCGCGCCATGGCGGCGGGGCGGTCCGGCGCCGCCGTGCCGGGCTGCCCGGTCTTCGACACCGTGAAGGCCATCGACGCCGACGGCCGCATCACCGGCACGCCGGACCGGTCCGGCCTCAGGCTGGTCCAGACCCCGCAGGCCTTCCGCTTCGGGCTGATCGGCGACGCCCACGCCCGGGCGGCGGCCGAGGGCCGCCACGACCTCACGGACGATGCCGCCGTGGCGGAGTTCGCCGGCCATGCCGTGACGGTCTTCGCGGGCGACGCCGCCAACGTCAAACTGACCACCACAGCCGACCTCAAAGCCGCGGAGCGCCGCTTGCAGCCGACCCTCGCCGACATCCGGACCGGACAAGGGTTCGACGTCCACGCCTTCGTCGAGGGCGACCACGTCTGGCTCGGTGGGATCCGCATCCCGCACACCCACAAGCTGAGCGGCCATTCCGACGCCGACGTGGTGCTGCATGCCCTGACGGACGCGCTGCTGGCCACGATCGGCGACGGCGATATCGGGTCGCATTTCCCGCCCTCTGACATGCAGTGGAAGGGAGCCTCCTCCGATCGCTTCCTGCGCCACGCCGCCGAACGGGTGCGGGCGCGGGGCGGCGTCATCGCCAACATCAACGCCACCATCGTGTGCGAGGCGCCGCGCATCGGCCCCCACCGCGACGCCATGCAGAAGCGCATCGCCGAGATCGCCGGCATCGCGCCGGACCGGGTCGGGGTGACGGCAGGGACCTCCGAAAGGATGGGCTTCACGGGCCGGGGCGAAGGCATCGTGGCCTGGGGCCTCGCCACGGTCCGCCTGCCGGCCGCGGCGGACTGATCGTGTTCCCGGACGACCTCATCCGCCGCGCCGCCGACCTCGTCGCCGCGACGCGCGGCCGCGGCCTGCTCCTGGCCACGGCCGAATCCTGCACCGGAGGCCTCGTGGCCGCCCTGCTGACCGAGGTCCCGGGCTCCTCGGCGGCGGTCGAGCGGGGCTTCGTCACCTATTCCAACACGGCCAAGTCCGAGATGCTGGACGTGCCCCCGGGCCTCATCGCGGCCGAGGGCGCGGTGTCCGAGGCCGTGGCCCGCGCCATGGCGCAGGGCGCGCTCGCCCGGTCCGCCGCCGACCTCGCCGTGTCCATCACGGGCATCGCCGGCCCGGGCGGGGGGAGCGCGACGAAGCCGGTCGGCCTCGTCCACTTCGCCTGCGCCCGCCGGGGCGGCGCCGTCCGGGCCGTGGAGCGCCGCTTCGGCGACATCGGCCGCGGCGCGGTCAGGCTGGCGTCCGTGGCCCAGGCGCTGGAGCTCTTCGAGGCGGCCCTGGCGCCGTAGGGGGGTGCCGGCTCACGGACGAGGCATCGGCGGCCCGGCGCCTCGTCGTCTCAGCCGTAGACCTTGTCGGCCCGCTGCTCGAAGGCTTCGGCGAACCGGCTGAAGGCGCCCTCGAACATCGACCCCATGAGCAGGCCCAGCATGCGGCTCTTGAACTCGTAGGTGATGAAGAACTCCACCGTGCAGCCGGCGGAACCGTCGCCCGGCGGCCTGTCGCGGAAGGTCCAGCGGTTCTCGAGCGAACGGAACGGGCCGTCGATATATTCGGCCGTGATGATGTTGGCGGGGCGGTCGAGCGTGACGCGGCTCGTGAAGCTTTCCCGGATCGCCTTGAAGCCCACCCGCATGTCGGCCACCAGCACCTCCCGCCCGTCCGGGAGGGTCGAGCGCCGGCGCACCGTCAGCCCCTGGCACAGCGGCAGGAAGCCCGGATATTTCTCCACGTCGGCGACGAGGTCGAACATCCGCTCGGCCGGGTGGGAAACGTTGCGGATCGTGCGGAACGAGGGCATGGCGGGAACACGATACTGGGGGGTCTGGATCGGGCGAAGGGCCGTCCGCCGCGATGTCGGGCTCGTCCCGAGGGCAAGGCGCATCGCCCCGGCACGAGAACGTCCAAGCGTCTAGCTCTCCGGGCGTGTCGCGGGCAAGGGGTGGCGGCTGCGATGATGCCGCGGACGGTTCCGGCGGCCGTGCCGGCGCACCACCCGGGACGACCGAACCCCGGCGGCCGGGTGCGTTTTGGGTTTCGTTAACCCTAACGGACTATCGATGGCCTCAGTTCTCTTCCGCCGCGACGAATCGTCGGGGCCTCACGCCCGGGCCGTATCATGCGCCGTTTCGCCCTAGCCCTCTGCCTCGCCGGCGCTGCCGCGCTCGCCGGCTGTGCCAACCCGGTCTATCGCACCGACGTCTTCAAGGCACAGCTGACGGCCCCCTATACGCTCGCCAGCGGCGACCGCATCCGGGTCATCGTCTTCGGCCAGGACGCGCTCTCGAACTCCTACGCCATCAACGGCTCCGGCATGATCTCCATGCCGCTGATCGGCGACGTGCCGGTGGGCGCGCTGACCACGGCGGACGCCCAGCACGCCATCGAGACCAAACTCCGCGGCGGGTTCCTGCGCGATCCGCACGTCGCCATCGAGGTCGAGGCCTACCGGCCCTTCTTCGTCCTCGGCGAGATCACGACGGCCGGCCAGTACCCGTTCATCAACGGCATGACGGTGCAGAAGGCCATCGCGGTGGCGGGCGGCTTCGGTCCCCGGGCCGACCGGAACTCCGCCAACATCACCCGCATGATCAACGGCGTCCAGGTCACGGCCCGGGTCCCGCTGGCCTATCCGGTGAGGCCCGGCGACACGATCAACGTCGAGGAACGCTTCTTTTAACATTTGCTCGCCATGGTGGGCCGTCGCAACAGCGAGGCTCAACGATGGCGCACCAGCGCGGCCTGGATCATGCTCCGCTCAGGGTGATGCACGTGCTCCGGGCGCCGTTGGGCGGCCTCTACCGGCATGTGCTGGACCTCAGCCGAGAGCAGGCCCGCCGCGGCCATGCCGTCGGCCTCATCGTCGACGCCAACACGGGCGGCGACTACGCCGACCGCACCCTGCGCGACCTCGCGCCAAGCCTCGCCCTCGGGCTGTCCCGGGTGCCCATGCACCGCAACCCCAACCCGTCCGATGCCGCCGCCCTGATGCACGTGCTGCGACGCCTGCGGGACGCCGGGCCCGACGTGGTCCACGGCCACGGCTCCAAGGGCGGCGTGTTCGCCCGGCTGCCCGGCCTGCTGCCCGGCGGCGGGCGCTCGGTGCGGGCCTACACGCCGCACGGCGGCAGCGTGAACCACCGCCCCGGCACCCACGTGCATCGCCTCTACATGGCGGTCGAGCGCCTGCTCGGCCGCAGCACCGACCTGCTCCTGTTCGAGAGCGCCTTCATCGGCGCCCGGTACCGTGCGGTCGTCGGGGAGCCGAGCGCCCTCGTGCGCGTCGTGCACAACGGCATCGCCGACGACGAGTTCGAGCCGGTCGTCGCGGCACCGGACGCGGCCGACTTCCTCTACGTCGGCGAATTGCGGGCCGCCAAGGGCATCGACGTCCTCCTGAACGCGATCCAGGCCGTGGGCCGGCGCTCCGGGACGACGCCGCGCGCCGTGCTGGTGGGCTCGGGACCGGACCGGGACGCGCTGGAAAGGCTGGTGGTCGACCTCGGCCTGTCGGGACGCGTCACGCTCACCGGCCCGCTGCCGGCCCGACAGGCCTTCACGCTCGGCCGGACCCTCGTGGTGCCGTCGCGGGCCGAATCGCTCCCCTACGTGGTGCTGGAAGCCGCCGCGGCCCGGCTGCCGCTGATCTCGACGGACGTCGGCGGCATTCCGGAGATCTTCGGACCCTACCGGAGCCGGCTGATACCGCCCGACGACGTCGAGCGGCTCGTCGCCGCCATGACGGCGGCGCTGGCGGCGGCCCCCGCGCGCCGGGCCAAGGAGGCCGCGGAGCTCGCGGCCTTCGTGCACGACGGCTTCTCCATCACCGCCATGGTCGACACAGTGGTGTCGGCCTACCGCGATGCCCTCGCGGCCCGGGACCGCCCGACCGTGGGACGCCACTCCGAAATCGCCCTTTCCCCCTGAGGCAGCACCCGTGAAACTCTCGAAGATGAGCGCGGCCGCCTTCACGCCGGACGACGTCCGGCAGATGGGTGCCGCCCCTGCCGTCCCGGACGCCGAGGCCCATGGGGGATCCGGGAGCGCGGACCACATCCTCGCCACCCTCGCGGAAACCATGGGGCCCCTCGACGCGCGGCCGCATTATTCCCCCCTGGTGCTCGCCGGCCTGGCCCGCGCCACCGAATTCGGCCTGCTCTGCGCCACCGGCGTGCTGGTGCACCTCGCCTATGTGGTGCCCCAGGTCGGCTACGGCTTGGCCTACGACGTCGCCATCCCGGCCATGGCGGCCCTGGCCATCCTGGTCTTCCAGGCCCTGCGCATCAACAACGTGGCGGCGTTCCGGGCACCCATCTACCAGGGCTTCCGGATCGCGGGCGGTTGGAGCCTCGTCGTCATGGCGGCGCTCGGCGTGATCTTCTTCCTCAAGCTCGACGCCACATTCTCGCGCGTGTGGATGGTGGGCTGGTACGGGCTGGGGCTCGGCGCCCTGCTGGTGGAGCGCGGCATCCTGTCGATCGTCACCGCCCACATGACACGCACCGGCCGGCTCGACCGGCGCACCGTGGTGGTGGGCGGCGGGCCGGCCGGCGCCGCCCTGCTGGAAGAACTGTCCAAGCAGCAGAACACGGACCTGCGCATCTGCGGCGTCTTCGACGACCGCACCGACGCCCGCTCGCCCGACGTCGTCGCCGGCTATCCCAAGCTCGGCAACGTCGACGACCTCGTCGCCCTGGCGCGCCACACCCGCATCGACCTCATCATCTTCACGCTGCCGATCACCGCCGAGCAGCGCCTGCTGACCATGCTGCGCAAGCTCTGGGTGCTGCCCATCGACATCCGCCTCGCCGCCCACACCAACAAGCTGAAGTTCCGGCCCCGCTCCTACTCCTACATCGGTTCCGTCCCGGTGCTCGACGTCTTCGACAAGCCCATCGCCGATTGGGACGTCGTGATGAAGACCATCTTCGACCGGGTCGTCGGGGCGCTGGCGCTCGTCGTGCTGTCGCCCCTGCTGCTCGCCGTCGCGATCGCGGTGAAGCTCGATTCGCGCGGTCCGGTGCTGTTCAAGCAGAAGCGCTACGGCTTCAACAACGAGGCGGTCGAGGTCTACAAGTTCCGCTCGATGTACGTCGACAAGCTCGACTTCGCCGCCGCCAAGCAGGTGACCCGCGACGACCCGCGCGTGACCCGGGTCGGCCGCTTCATCCGAAAGACCTCGATGGACGAGCTGCCGCAGCTGTTCAACGTGGTGTTCAAGGGCAACCTGTCCCTCGTTGGGCCCCGGCCGCATGCGGTGCACGCCAAGGCCGCCGACCGCCAGTACGACGACGTGGTCGACGGCTACTTCGCCCGCCACCGCGTCAAACCCGGCATCACCGGCTGGGCGCAGATCAACGGCTGGCGCGGCGAAACCGACACGCCCGTCAAGATCCAGCGCCGCGTCGAGCACGACCTCGCCTATATCGAGAACTGGTCGCTGTTCTTCGACCTCTACATCCTGCTCATCACGCCCTTCGCACTGATCAAGACCGAAAATGCCTATTGAGACGGCGGCGGCCGGCGGCCGGGGAGCCCTGCCCGCCCCGGCGCTACGGGCCGACTATGGGCGCCTCGTGAACGGCAGCTTCGCGCTCTTCGTCTTCTGCGGCGCCGTGGCGATCATCGAGCCCTCGCCCTACGACTTCGCCTCGCTGGTGGCCATCCCGATCTGGTTCCTCGGCGGCTTCAAGGTGCACCGCACCTTCCTGCCCTTCTTCGCCCTCATCAGCCTCTACAACATCGGCGGCTTCATCGGCCTCATCCCCTACATCGTCGAGCCCGAGCCGACGCTGTTCATGCTGCAGTCGCTCTACCTCGCCGTCACGACCCTGGTCTTCGCGCTGTTCTTCGCCGAGGACACGCTGCGCCGGACCGAGATCGTGCTGAAGTTCTACGCCGCCAGCACGGTCCTGGCGGCCCTGTGCGGCATCGCCGGCTATTTCGGCGTGGCCGGGCTCGGCGACCTGTTCTCGCGCTACGGGCGCGCCTCGGGCACGTTCAAGGATCCCAACGTGCTGGGCTCCTACCTCATCATGGGGGCGGTCTACTACATCCAGACGCTCGTGCTGGGGCGCACCCGCCACGTCGTCGCGACCGGCGCCGCCCTGCTCGTCGTGGTGGCGGGCATCTTCCTCTCCTTCTCGCGCGGCTCCTGGGGCGCCTTCCTGGTGGCGACCCTGCTCAGCATCGCCCTCGCCTACCTGACCAGCGCGGAGCCGAAGCTGCGCCGCCGCATCATCGTCATGACGCTGCTGGCCGCCGGCATCGCGGCACTGGTGCTGGTCGTGCTGCTGGCGATGCCCGGCACCCGGAGCTTCTTCCTGCAGCGGGCCGCGCTCGAGCAGGACTACGACGAGGGCGTGACGGGCCGGTTCGGCAACCAGATCCGCTCGATCCCGATGCTGCTCGACCGCGTCAACGGCTTCGGCCCGCTGCGCTTCCGTCTGATCTTCGGGCTCGAGCCGCACAATTCCTACGTCAATGCCTTCGCGTCCTACGGCTGGCTCGGCGGCTTCGCCTTCCTGGCCCTCGTCGGCCTCACCACCTACATCGGCTTCCGCATCGCCTGGGTGGCCTCGCCGTACCGCCGCGCCGCCCAGGTCTTCTGGCCCTCGCTGATGGTGTTCCTGCTCCAGGGCTTTCAGATCGACATCGACCACTGGCGCCACGTGTTCCTGATGCTGGGCGCGGTCTGGGGCATCGAGACGGCCCGGGTGCGCTGGCGCGAGCGCCAGGCCGGCCCCGCTCAGGCGCTGAGCCGCTCCGCAGCCTCGGCGACCCCGGTGCCGGCCGGCAGCAGGCCGCTGTAGAGCGCCACGATGGCGTTGACGTGCCGGTCGAGCGTGGCCGGCGCCGCCCAATAATCGTCGTAGGCGGCGCGGGACATGGCGGCGACATCCGCGCCTGCGAACCGCTGCAGCGCTTGCGCGAGGTTGTCGACGTCGTTGCGGCGGAACCAGAGACCCGAAACGCCGTCCTCGATCGCCTCGCGGCCGGCGCAGCCGTCCGACACGATGACGGGCGTGCCCAGCGCCTTGGCCTCGAGCACGGTGAGCGGCTGGCCCTCGTACCAGATCGACGGGAACACCAGCGCGCCGGCCTCCCGGAGGTAGCGATGGACGGAGGCCGGGTCCTGCCAGCCCACGGTCCTGACCTCGGGATAGCGGGACCGTAACTCGCCGAGCAGCGGTCCGTCGCCCACGAAGAGCGCCTCGATCCCGGCCCGCCGCGCGGCTTCGGCGAAGAGCAGCGGCCCCTTCTCGGGCGAGATGCGCCCCACGAAGGTCAGGGGGCCGACGGGCCCGGCGGGCTTGTGGCCCTGCGGCGCGACGCCGATCGGGTTCGACACGAGGTGGACGCGTGCCGACGCCGGCAGGAGATGGCCGACGGCTTCGGACTGGAAGCGCGAGATCGTCACGATGTCGGAGAAGCAGTCCGGCAGGTGCGCGACCCGGTCCATCACGACGTGGCGGGCGCCGCGCCACAGCTTGCGGGCATAGCTGCGCGAATCGCAATCCGTCGCCCAGCAGGCCGCCGACAGCGGTTTCAGCCGGCAGGGTTCCTCGGTGCGGTAGTTGAACAGCCCGCCGTTGGGGCACATCAGCGAATATTCGTGCAGCGTGTAGAGCGCCGGCAGGCCGGAGGCGGCGATCGGGGCCGCGATGGATGGCGACAGCGCCTTGGCCCAGCCGTGCACGTGGACGAGGCTGCGGTCCCGCGGCACGTCGGCGAGCAGTTCGCCGAGCGCCGAAGCCGCCCGCGCGTTCCAGATGCCCTGGGCGGCGGCGGCCAGGACGGAACCGTTGCCCACGAGGTCCCGCTGGCCGAGGCAGACCGTGCGGATGCCCGCCGCGTCGAGTTCGGGCGCGACCGGCCCGGACGCAGCGAAGACGATGGGGTCGTGGCCCCGGCGTTTCAGCCCGATGGCGCTGTCGAAGGCGACGCGCGCCTGCCCGCCGGTGACGTGGGCATGGTCGACCACGATGACGACCGTGAGGGACGTTGGGCTTGACGCCATGGCGACGGGCACTCGCGCTGGAAGACTCTCGCACTGGAGCGCGACTCTGCGCCTTCGGGCCGCGACGGGCGAGCGATCCCCGCCGACAGGGTGAACGAGCCCCTCGCGCGAGATAAATCGCGGGCGGATTGAAACTCGGCCTCTCCATTCCCGTAACTGCACCGTCCCCCGCCAGACAGGGGTCCAAACCATCTCGGAGAACGACATGTCCAACGTCCATGGGAAGCGCCACGTCCTCGCAGGCTTCGCCGTCGCCCTGTCGCTCGCGGTCGTCCCCGCGACCGCCTTCGCCAACCCGAAGGTCGGCGGCGCCCCGATGTATGCCGACAAGCCGATCGCGGTGAACGCCAGCGCCGCCAAGAACCTCACGACCCTGGTGGCCGCCGTGAAGGCCGCGGGCCTCGTCGACACGCTGGCCAGCCCCGGCCCCTTCACGGTCTTCGCGCCGGTCAACGCCGCCTTCGCCAAGCTGCCCAAGGGCACCGTCGCCACCCTGCTCAAGCCCGAGAACGTCGACAAGCTGAAGGCGATCCTGACCTACCACGTCGTCCCCGGCACGCTGACGGCGGCCGACCTGCTGAACCAGGTCAAGGACGGCGGCGGCAAGGCCGAACTGAAGACCGTCGAAGGCGAGACCCTCACGGTCATGAAGAAGGGCAAGGGCTTGACGGTGACCGACGCCAAGGGTGACGTGGCCAATGTCACGACCGGCGACGTGATGCAGTCGAACGGCGTCGTGCACGTCATCGACAAGGTGCTGCTGCCGGCCAGCTGATCGGAGATCCGATGCTCGACCGCCCCGCGCCCACCGAATCGACCGCGGTCTCCCCGGCCCCGAAGGCACGCCTCCGGTGGCCCCTGGCCTTCGTCGCGGCGGCCGGGCTGATGGGGGCGGCGGGCGTCGGGATCGGGGCGGCGGCCGCCCATGGCGGCGGCAACGACCTCGCCAGGACCGCGTCCGAGTTCCTGCTTCTCCACGCCGCGGCCGTCGTGGCCGCCAGCGGGATGGCTGTCGCCCTCGGCCGCACGTCGAGCCTCCTCGTCGCCGTGCTGGGCCTGCTCACGCTCGGGGCGACGCTCTTCGGTGGCGAACTCGCACTGGCGGGCCTCGCCGCCTGGCGCCCGCTGCCGCTGGCCGCCCCGACGGGCGGACTGTGCCTGATGGCGGGCTGGCTGGGCCTCGCCGTCGCGGCCCTGCGGGCCATGCGGAACGCCGGATGAGGCCTCTGGACGCGGCGTCGGGCGGAGAGATCGGCGGCTCGGGCCCTCATCATGTGTGGATCGCGGGCGGTGTCGGGCTTGGCAGCCAGGAGGCCGGCCATTAGCGTTGCGTCCGGCTTGACCGTCGTCCCGCTCGCCGCGGAGCGCCAGGGCCGGGATGGACGCTCGATGTTGGAACAGAGGCGTGACCTCGTCGATCTGATGCGGCGGGTCGCGGCACGCGATCGAGACGCCTTCGAGGACCTTTATCGGGTCACGAGCGCCAAGCTCTACGGCGTCGTCGTCGGCATCCTGGTGCGCCGCAGCCTGGCGGACGAGGCGCTGCAGGACGTCTACGCGCGAATCTGGGAGCGCGCCGGAGATTTCGACCCGGCCAAGGGATCGCCGATCGCCTGGATGGCGGCCGTCGCCCGGAACCGGGCGCTCGACGACCTCCGCCGTGCCAAAGCCGCCCCGGTCTCGACCCTGCCGGAGGGGTTCGACGTGGCGTCGGAGGAGGCCAATGCCCTCGACGCCATGGTGGGCAACGAGCGGCTGCGGGCCTTGATGGCCTGCCTCGACCGGCTCGACGCCGAGAAGCGCGAGGCCGTGCTCCTCGCCTACTACCGGGGCTGCAGCCGGGAAGACCTGTCCCGGCGCTACGGCCGCCCCGTCCCGACCATCAAGACCTGGCTGCACCGCAGCCTGCTCCAGCTGAGACTCTGTTTGCGCCAATGACCGACCCCGACGACAGGGACCTGCTCGCCGCCGAATACGTCCTCGGGACGCTCGATGCGGACGAGCGCGCGTCGGTCGCGGCGCGCCTCGAGGGCGACGCGAGCCTGGCGGCGGCCGTGGCGGTTTGGGAAGACCGGCTCGCCCCCCTGACGGCGGCCATCCCCGACCTCGCCCCTCCCGCGGCAGTCCGCGACGCCGTGATGGCGCGCCTCTTCGGGCCGGATGCCGGCGCCGGCGCGGCACAGTCCCGCGTCGTCGATGCCGCCGCCGTGCTGCGCCGTCGCCTGCGCCGCTGGCAGGCGGCGGCCGGCGGGCTCGGGCTTCTGGCGGCCTCGCTCCTCGGCTGGGTGGCGCTGCGCGAGGTCCGTCCCGTCACCCCAGGGTCGGCGCGGTTCACCGCCGTGCTGCAGCGGGAGCCGGGTGCGCCCACGATGGTGCTGGACATCGACCTCGCGGCGCGGCGCCTGACCGTGACGCCGTTGCTGGCCTCGGCGCCCGCGGGCCGGGCCTATGAACTCTGGATCATCGATCCCGCACTCGGCGCGCCGCGCTCGCTCGGCGTCGTGGCGGCTCGCGCCGGCGCGGCGGAAACGCTGACGGGCTACGACCCTGCGGTCCTGGCCGGTGCCACCTATGCGGTGACGATGGAGGCCTCCGGCGGTTCCCCGACGGGCCAGCCGACCGCGGCCCCGATTTTGACGGGCAAGCTCGCGCCGACCCGGTCGTGATGGGTTGATTTCGCCTCTGAACGATCCAATATCGGGCGCGGTGAAGGCGCCCCGCCGCCTCCCCGACTCCGGGCAGCCATCGGGACGCGTCATCGCATCTCCGGCCTGCCTTCCGTCTCGCGAGCGTTTCGGGGCGGCGTTCCAGCGTCATCAGGGAAGACCGTCATGAGCACGCCTACCGGAGAGGCCCAGACCGGCGAAACCGAGGCGTTGTCCGGCGAGGCGGCCGCAAAGCGGCTGAAGGACGAGATGCTGGGCACCATTCCCAGCCTGCGCGCCTTCGCCTTCTCGCTCTGCGGCAATGGCGACCGTGCCGACGATCTCGTGCAGGAGACGCTGATGAAGGCCTGGATCAACCAGAACTCCTTCACGCACGGCACCAGCATGTCGGCGTGGCTCTTCACGATCCTGCGCAACGTCTTCTATTCCGAATACCGCAAGCGCCGCCGCGAGGTCGAGGATGCCGAGGGCACGATGGCGGCTCGCCTCGTCTCGGTGCCGGAACAGAACGGCCACATGGACCTGCAGGACCTGCGTAGCGCCCTCGCCAAGCTGCCACCCGAACAGCGCGAAGCGCTGATCCTGGTCGGCGGCTCGGGTTTCGCCTACGAGGAGGCGGCCCAGATCTGCGGCTGCGCCCTCGGCACCCTGAAGAGCCGCGTCAACCGCGCCCGCACCGCCATCGCCAACCTGATGGCCATCGAATCCACCGGCGACGTCGGCCGCCCCGAGTGGCACGCCATGGGCGATCTCGGCAGCATCATGATGTGGGAACGCAACTGAGCCGCGGCGCGGCCGCACCCGGCTTCCCGCCAGCTCCATAACCACACCGTCACGGCTTCGGCCTGCAGCCCTCTCCGGTCACCGGGGAGGGCTTCGTCATGTCGGGGTCCGTCCCCGCGCCCCCATGCCGCCGCGCCGGTCCGAAGGCCGGGTGGTGCCGCGAACGACGACACCCCCGGGATCGCTCCCGAGGGTGTGGCGCCGGAGCCCATGACGGGGCTGGCCTTCAAGACCTGGCGTGTGTCGGTGAGTGGCCGACACACGCCCGGCGGCTCGGACCTCCGAGCGGATAGGACGTCTTAGAAGTCCATGCCGCCCATGCCGCCGCCGCCGCCACCGCCCATCGGCATGGAGGCGGACTTGTCCTTCGGCACTTCGGCGACCATCGCCTCGGTCGTGATGAGGAGGCCGGCCACGGAGGCGGCGTCCTGCAGGGCGGTGCGGACGACCTTGGCGGGGTCGACGATGCCGGCCTGGATCATGTCGACATACTGCTCCGTCTGGGCGTTGAAGCCGTAGGTCTCGGAGCTGTTCTCGCCGATCTTGCCGACCACGATCGAGCCTTCGACGCCGGCGTTCTCGACGATCTGACGGATCGGGGCTTCGAGGGCCTTGGCGACGAGGTTGATGCCCGACTGGACGTCGGCCACGTCGCTCTTGAGCGCCAGGACGGCCTTCTTGGCCCGCAGGAGGGCGGTGCCGCCGCCGGGCACGATGCCTTCTTCCACGGCCGCGCGGGTCGCGTTGAGGGCGTCGTCGACGCGGTCCTTCTTCTCCTTGACTTCGACCTCGGTCGAGCCGCCGACGCGGATCACCGCGACGCCGCCCGCGAGCTTGGCCAGGCGCTCCTGGAGCTTCTCACGGTCGTAGTCCGAGGTGGTCTCCTCGATCTGCGCCTTGATCTGGGCGATGCGGGCGTCGATGTCTTCCTTCTTGCCGGCGCCGTCGATGACCGTGGTGTTCTCCTTGTCGATGCGGATGCGCTTGGCGCGGCCCAGCATCTGGAGCGTCACGGACTCGAGCTTGATGCCGAGCTCCTCGGAGATCATCTGGCCCTGGGTGAGGATCGCGATGTCCTCGAGCATGGCCTTGCGGCGGTCGCCGAAGCCTGGGGCCTTGACGGCCGCGACCTTGAGGCCGCCGCGCAGCTTGTTGACGACGAGCGTGGCGAGCGCCTCGCCCTCGACGTCCTCGGCCACGATCACCAGCGGCTTGCCGGTCTGCACCACCGCCTCGAGGACCGGCAGCATCGCCTGGAGCGAGGACAGCTTCTTCTCGTGGATCAGGATGTAGGGGTCGTCGAGCTCGGCGACCATCTTCTCGGCGTTGGTGATGAAGTAGGGGCTGAGGTAGCCGCGGTCGAACTGCATGCCCTCGACGACGTCGAGCTCGGTCTCGGAGGTCTTGGCTTCCTCGACCGTGATGACGCCCTCGTTGCCGACCTTCTGCATCGCCTGGGCGATCATCTCGCCGATCGACTTGTCGCCGTTGGCCGAGATGGTGCCGACCTGGGCGACTTCGTCGGAGGAGGCGATCTTCTTGGCGCGGGCCTTGATGTCCTTGATGGCGGCTTCGACGGCGAGGTCGACGCCACGCTTCAGGTCCATCGGGTTGATGCCGGCCGCGACGTACTTGGCGCCCTCGCGGACGATGGCCTGGGCCAGCACGGTCGCCGTGGTGGTGCCGTCACCGGCCTTGTCGTTGGTCTTCGAGGCCACTTCGCGCACCATCTGGGCGCCCATGTTCTCGAACTTGTCCTCGAGCTCGATCTCCTTGGCGACGGTGACGCCGTCCTTGGTGATGCGGGGCGCGCCGAAGCTCTTGTCGATCACGACGTTGCGGCCCTTGGGGCCGAGCGTCACCTTCACGGCGTCGGCGAGGATATCCACGCCGCGCAGCATCTTGTTGCGGGCGTCGGAGGAGAAACGTACGTCCTTGGCAGCCATGTGACTGAACTCCTGGATGTGAGAGGGGAACGTGGAAGGCGGACCTGGCGGGCCGTGCGGGCGAAAGCGCCGCGCGCGGCCTCAGCAGCGTCGGCTCAGCCCACCACGCCCATGATGTCGCTCTCCTTCATGATGAGGAGATCCTGGCCATCGATCTTGACCTCGGTGCCCGACCACTTGCCGAACAGCACCTTGTCGCCGGCCTTCACGTCGAGGGGCGTCAGCTTGCCGCTCTCGTCGCGTCCGCCGGGGCCCACGGCGATGATCTCGCCTTCCTGGGGCTTCTCCTTGGCGGTGTCCGGGATGATGATGCCGCCCTTGGTCTTCTCTTCGCCTTCGAGGCGCTTGACGACCACGCGGTCGTGCAGGGGACGGAAATTCATGGAAGCGTTCCTGTTCGTGAGTTGAGGCCGCCGTGCTATACGGCGCGCCATCCGCAGAACCTGATCCTGGCGCGGCTGTTAGCACTCCCCCGAGGAGAGTGCCAAGCGCGGCCCTGACCTAATGCCCGTGCCTGGCCCTGTCAAGACGCCGCAGATTGCGGTACAGGCGGGGAAGCCGGCATGTTTTGGCCGGACGGCGAAAGCTGGTAAGGGGACGGCCCGTCCCCAAGGCCCGTCTCAAGGCCCCGCCACTTGCCCCGTCAGCCCGCCATATTCAGCCGAGACGCCATGTTGGAACGCACCGCCCGGCCTCGCCTGGTCCGCTGGCCCCGCTCCTCGGTGAACCGCATCACGCTGGCCATGGGCGCCTGCGGCTTCGCCCTCATCGTCGTCACGTCGGGGTTCATCGTCCATCGCGAGCGCGACATCGCCTTCCGCGAGGCCCGCACCGTGGCCCAGGGCGCGGCCTTCTCACTGGCCGACCATGCATCGCGCCTGTTCGAGGTGGCGGACCTCGCCCTGCGCACCGCGAGCCTGTCGCTCGGCGACCTGCCCTGGGACGAGGCCGCAGGGTCGCGCGCGCTCTGGGCCGAGATGCGCACGACCTCCGAGGCCCTGCCCTACATCCGCGACCTGCTCTTCGCCGATGCCGCGGGCCGCCTGCGCCTCGCCACCATGGCGTTCCCGGCGCCCGGCGTCGACCTGGGCGACCGCCCGGCCTTCGCGGCGGCTCGGGACGGCGCGACCGGCCTCGTGATCGGGGACCCGATCGTCGGCCGGGTCACCGGCAAGCCGTCGTTCCTCATCGCCCGCCGCCTCGGCGATGCCGACGGGCACTTCCGCGGCATGGCGGCGGCCACGGCGGACCTCGACTATTTCGGCACCTACTGGCGCCGGCTGTCCCTGCCGAACGACGCCCATGTCGCGCTGGTGCGGGTCGACGACGGCCGCATCCTCGTGCGGCTCCCCGAGGCGCCGGCCGGAACGCCGACCTCCATGTCCGCCATGCAGGCCATGGCGACCGCCGAGCCCATGGCCGGCCGCTACGAGCCGACGCCCGGCCGCGTGGGCTTCTACCAGCGCGTCGGCGACCTGCCCCTCGTCGTCACGGTCTCCTACAGCGAGGCCGCGGTGGGCACCGCCTGGCTGTCCTGGCTCTGGCTGTTCCTGCCGTTCCCGGTCGCCGCCACCGCGGCCCTGGTCGGCTTCATGGCCCTGGTGCGCCGGCAGGGCCGGGTCGAAGCCCAGGCCAACCGCGAGGTCTACCGGGCCCGCGCCGCCCTCGCCGCCGCCAACGGGCGGCTGGAGCAGCGCGTCGCCGAGCGGACCGCCGATCTCCAGGACAGCAACGCCGAGATCCAGCGCTTCGCCTATATCGTGAGCCACGACCTGCGGGCCCCGCTCGTCAACATCATGGGTTTCACCTCCGAGCTGCAGCGCCTGCGGGACACGATCTTCCCCGATTCGTCGGCCCTCCCCGAGACGGTGCGGGAGGACTTCGACGAGGCCATCGGCTTTATCAAGTCCTCGATCGACAAGATGGACCGGCTCATCAAGGCCATCCTGCTGCTGGCGCGGCAGGGCACGCGCGTCTTCGCGCCCGAAAGCGTCGACATGGAAGCGATGATGCGCTCCATCGCCGACGGCGTGGCCCACCGGGCGCAGTCGGCCGGCGCCACCGTGGCGGTCGGGCCCATGCCGCGCCTCGCCATCGACCGCATCGCGGCCGAGCAGGTGTTCTCGAACCTCGTCGACAACGCCGTGAAATACCTGCGTCCCGGCGTGCCCGGCACCGTGGCGGTGACGGCCGAGGTGGCGAACGGGCGCGCCACCTTCCGCGTCGCCGACAACGGCCGCGGCATCGACGACCGGGACCACGCGCGCGTCTTCGAACTGTTCCGCCGGTCCGGGCCGCAGGACCGGCCGGGCGACGGCATCGGCCTCGCGCATGTGAAGACGCTGGTGCGCCAGCTCGGCGGCACCATACATCTCGCCTCGACACCCGGACAGGGCAGCACCTTCACGGTGACCTTGCCCCTGGAGCCCTACGGAGCCGCAGCATGATGGCGCTCACCCAGGCCGTCTCGATCCTGATGATCGAAGACGACGACGGCCACGCCCGCCTGATCGAGAAGAACATCCGCCGGGCCGGCGTCACCAACGAAATACTGCACCTGCGCGACGGCACCAGCGCCATCGACTTCCTGTTCGGCGGGGACGGCGTGACCCGCGCCGATCACCAACCCTTCATGATCCTGCTCGACCTCAACCTGCCGGACATGAGCGGCGTCGACATCCTGCGCCGCGTCAAGGCCGACGAGCGCTTCCGCCGCGCGCCCGTCATCGTGCTGACCACGACCGACGACAAGGCCGAGATCGAGCGCTGTTACGATCTCGGTTGCAACGTTTACATCACAAAGCCGCTCATCTATCACAACTTCGCCGAAGCGATCCGCCAACTGGGGCTGTTCCTGTCCGTGATCCAGATGCCCGAGCAAGTCTGACCGTGAGCGGACCCGATGCGGCGGGCGCCGCCCAGACGCAGCCTCCCCCCGACGTCGCCGCGGGACCCTTGACCGGTCCGGCCGTCTCCGGCTCCGCGACGGGCCACAGCCTCCTCTACATCGACGACGACCCGGCGCTCGGCCGCTTCGTGCAGCGCCAGCTCGGCCGGCTCGGCCACCGGGTCGAGACCGCGCAGGACGGCGACGCCGGCCTCGTCCGCCTCGCCGCGGGCGGCTTCGACGCCGTGGCCCTCGACCACTACATGCCGGGCCGGGACGGGCTCGACGTCCTCGACGCGATCCGGGCGCTGCCCGACCCGCCCCCCGTCATCTTCGTCACCGGCACGAGCGAGAGCCGCATCGCGGTCTCGGCCTTGAAGGCCGGCGCGACCGATTACGTCGTGAAGGACGTCGGGGGCGAGTTCGTCGAGCTGCTCGAAGCGGCGGTCCGCTCGGCGGTCGCCGGTGTCGTCCTGCGCCGCGAGAAGGAGGCGGCCGACCGCGCGATCGTCGAAGCCCGCGACCGGTTCGAAGCCCTGGCGGCGGAACGGCAGGTGCTGATGCGCGAGGTCAACCACCGTGTCGGCAACAGCCTGCAGCTGGTAGCGGCCTTCCTGCACCTGCAGGCCAACGGATCGGCTTCGGCCGAGACCCGGGACGCCTTGAACGAGGCGAACCGCCGGGTGCTGGCCATCGCCCAGGTGCACCGGCGGCTCTACACCTCCGACGACGTGAAGGCCGTGGCGCTGGACAGCTACCTGTCGGCCCTGGTCGAAGACCTTCGCGAATCGAGCGACGGGTCGTCGCCCCGCAACCAGCTCTCGCTGTCCGCCGCCGCCGTGATGATCGACGCCGACAGCGCCGTCACCATCGGGGTAATCGTCACGGAACTCGTCATCAACGCCCTGAAATACGCCTACCCGGGCGGCAGCGGCCCGGTGCGGGTGCGGCTCGAAGCCGACGAGCCCGACGGCCGTTACCGCCTGACCGTCGCCGACGACGGCGTCGGCAAGACGGAGGGCGGCGAGGTGCGCTCCGGCGCGGCATCGAGCGGCATCGGGCGCACCATCATCAAGGCCATGGCGTCCAAGCTCAACACGACGGTGACCTACGAGGACGCCGATGCGGGCACCCGCGCCGTGATGGTGTTCGCCGTGACGGAACCCAAGCTCGCCGGCCCCTGAGCGGGCCCTGCCCGCCGCCCGTCAGCAGGCGACCGATCGGGCCGCGATGGCGGGCGCCGCGAGGCTCAGCAGCGTGAACAGGACCTGGGCGGCGCATTGGGCCGTGTTGCTGGTGGGGTCGTACTGCGGCGCGACCTCGACCACATCGGCCCCCACGATGTCGAGACCGTCGAGCCCGCGCAGCAGCTCCAGCGCTTCGCGCGGGGTGAGGCCGGCGACCTCCGGCGTGCCGGTCCCGGGCGCGAAGCCGGGATCCAGGCTGTCGACGTCGAAGGACACGTAGACGGGCCCGTCCCCCACGACGCGGCGGGCCATCGCCACGACGGCGGGCACGCCGAGCCCGGTCATCTCCTCGGCATGCACCACCGTCATGCCGCTGTCGTAGGAGAACTCCCACAGATACTCCGCCCCGCCCCGGATGCCGATCTGGATGGTCCGGCGGGGATCCAGCACGCCCGCCAGCACGGCTTCCCGGAAGGGTCCGCCGTGGTGGAACTTCGAGCCTTCGTAGCGGCCGGACGTGTCGCAATGGGCGTCGACATGCACCATCCCGACCGGCCGCGCGGCGCCGACCGCCTTGAGGATGGAGCCCGAGATGGAATGGTCGCCGCCCACGGCCAGCGGCACGACGCCGGCCCGCACCAGCCGCGAGAAAAAGGCTTCGATGTCGGCGTGGCAGTCTTCGAGCGAGAAGCGGGACCGCATCGTCACGTCGCCGATGTCCGCCACCCGGATGTCGGACAGCGGCGCGCGGCGCAGCACGTGTTCGTAGGGGCCGATCCGCTCGACGGCGCGCACGGCCCGCGGCCCGAAGCGCGACCCGGCCCGGTTGGTGACGCCGAGATCCATCGGCACCCCGACCAGGACGGCCTGCAGGCCGCCGAAATCGGGCAGATCGACCGCCTCGGGCCGATAGGGCGCGCCGCACAGGGTCGCGATCCCGGCAAAAGGCCAGAGGCGCCGGTCGCCGTCAAACTGGGCGGCCGCCACCCGGCGAAACGCCGGATCGTGGATCTCGCCGCCGGTCCCGCCCGCGTATCGGGCGCGCAGCCGCGCCAACTCTGTCTCGTCCATCGGCGACCCTTCCCGGCCCGACCGGCCGCTCGGGCCGGACGGTGCAAGAGACGGGGCGCCGTGTCGCTTCGTCAAGGCCCGACGGGGCCGATCATGGCGTCAGGGCTGGCGCCCGGTCCCCATGGCATTGGCCGGAACCCCACCGGCATCGGCGCCCGGATAGGGCTCGCCCGGCCGCTGACCCTGCGGCCGGCGCTGACCTTGCTGGCCGCCCGGAGCCTGGCCTTGTCCCTGGCTCTGCCCTTGTCCCTGGCCTTGCATGCGCTGGCGCTGCTGGCCCTCGCCTTGGCCTTGGCCCTGCCCTTGCCCCTGCATGCGCTGGCGCTGCTGGCCTTCGCCCTGGCCCTGCTGGCCGCCTTGGCCCTGCATGCGCTGACGCTGGCCTTCGCCCTGACCCTGCTGCTGACGCTGGCCTTCGCCCTGGCCCTGCTGCTGGCGCTGGCCTTCGCCGCCCTGCCCCTGCAGGCGCTGGCCCTCGCCGCCCGGACGCCCTTCGCCGAAGCCACCAGCGCCGCGCGGCCCGGCGAAACCGGGACCGCCCGGACCGGGTCCGTCGAAGCCCGGTCCCGGCCCGAACCCCGGCCCGGGGCCGCCCGGATAGGGACGGAAGGGATGCAGGCGGTGCCAGCGCTCGCGGCGCAGCATCTCGATGCGGCGTTCGCGCCTCAGTTCCGGGCCCAGCAGGACGCCGCCCACGACGCCGCCGATGATCGCTCCGGCTGGCGCGTCGCCCGGGTCGCGGAGCTGGGCGAAGCTTTCGCCCGTTGTGGACAGCATCGCCGAAACGGCGGCGATCGAAATCATGAGACGCTTCAAGCGAGGTTCCCCCGAGGTTGCAGGCATTGTCATTTCCTAATCGACGAAGGTCAGTCTGGTTGCCTCCTCCTGCACCGGGGGTGAACGGATCGGTGGCATCGCGCGTGCAAAACAGGCCGATCCACCTGCGGCCTGCACGCTACTGTCAACGAGAAAGCTCGCGTCACGTCACATTTCGGCCTAGTATGGCTCGCAAGTCACCTGCCGCCTCGCGGCACCCTGCTTCGGCCCCGGACCGGTCGGCGCGTTCGTTTCAGCTGTCCCGGAAGAACATCATGCCGGCCATCGCCCTCGTCGACGACGATCGCAACATCCTCACCTCCGTGTCCCTCACGCTCGAAGCGGAAGGCTACCGGGTGCAGACCTACACCGACGGGGCCACGGCGCTCGACGGCCTCAAGACCAACCCGCCCGACCTCGCCATCTTCGACATCAAGATGCCGCGCATGGACGGGATGGAGCTGCTGCGGCGCCTGCGCCAGAAATCGGACCTGCCCGTCATCTTCCTGACCTCGAAGGACGAGGAGATCGACGAGCTGTTCGGCCTCAAGATGGGCGCCGACGATTTTATCCGCAAACCCTTCTCGCAGCGGCTGCTCGTGGAGCGGGTCAAGGCGATTCTGCGCCGCGCCAACCCCAAGGAGGCGGCGGCCCAGAAGGAATCCGAAGCCAAGCTGCTGGAGCGCGGCAACCTCAAGATGGACCCCGAGCGCCACACCTGCACGTGGAAGAACGAGCAGGTGGTGCTGACCGTCACGGAGTTCCTCATCCTGCAGGCGCTCGCGACGCGGCCGGGCGTCGTGAAGAGCCGCAACGCCCTCATGGACGCCGCCTACGACGATCAGGTCTACGTGGACGACCGCACCATCGACAGCCACATCAAGCGGCTGCGCAAGAAGTTCAAGGTCGTGGACGACGACTTCGAGATGATCGAGACCCTCTATGGCGTCGGCTACCGCTTCAAGGAAGCGTGACGCCACCCGGCACCGGACGGGCCGGTGGGCCGGAGACCCGCCCGAGCCCGAAGCTGAGCCGCGCGTCCCGCAGGACCTCCGGGAGCACCGGCCTGACGCCCAGCACGAGGATCACCCGAACATGACGGCCTCGCCCCTCCGTCGCGCGGCCGGCCAGGGCCGCATCGGCGGCCGCCCGCCGGGCCGCAGCCGCCCGCGCCGCATCCGCCGCTCGATCGGCCTCCGCCTGCGCATGGCCCTGCGCAGCGTTTCGGTGCGGATCTCGTCCTCGCTCACCCGCCGCATCGTCGTGCTGAACCTCGGCGGTCTCGTCGCCCTGCTGGTGCTGTTCCTCTACATCAACCAGTTCCGCGAAGGGCTGATCGACGCCCGGGTACAGAGCCTGCAGACCCAGGGCGAGATCATCGCGGCCGCCATCGGGGCTTCGGCCAGCGCCGACGACACTTCCCTCACGGTGGATCCCGAGAAGCTGCTGCAGGCCACGCCGAGCCCCGCTTCGCCGGGCCGCGCCGCCGCGCCGCCCCCCGCCGACGAGGACCCCTCGGCCTTCGAATTTTCCATCGACCCGAGCCGCATCGGTCCCGTGTTGAAGCGCCTGGTGTCGCCGACCGGCACGCGTGCCCGCATCTACGACAGTGCCGGCGTGCGCGTGGTGGACACCCGCGACATGGCCCTGCCCACCGGTGCCGAGCGCCGCGGTCGCAACCAGCCGGCGGCCGGCGAGCTCTCGGTGTTCGAACGGACCTGGAGCGCCGTCAGGCGGCGCTTCGCCAAGCCCGTCGCCCCGGCGGTCGACGACAGCCGCAACATCGGCGAGGGCGAGCTGCCCGAGGTCGCCGACGCGCTAAAGGGGCAGACGCGGTGGATCGTGCGGGTCAACGCCAAGGGCCAGACCATCGTATCCATGGCGGTGCCGGTGCGCACCGACAGGGTGACGCGGGGCGCCCTGCTGCTGTCGACCCAGCCGGGCGACATCGACAAGATCATCGCGTCCGACCGTTGGGCCCTGTTCCGGGTGTTCCTGGTCGCCGCCGGGGTGATGTTCGTCCTGTCGCTCTTCCTCGCCGGCACCATCGCCGGGCCCATCCGCCGCCTCGCCGAGGCCGCCGAACGGGTGCGACGCGGGGTCGATTCGCGCGAAGAGATCCCGGACTTCACCGCCCGGGCCGACGAGATCGGCCACCTGTCGCGGGCGCTGCGCGACATGACGAAGGCGCTCTACTCCCGCATGGAAGCGACGGAAAGCTTCGCCGCCGACGTGGCGCACGAGCTCAAGAACCCGCTGACGTCGCTGCGCTCCGCCGTGGAAACGCTGCCGCGCATCAAGTCGGAAGAATCGCGCGGGCGCCTCACCGCCATCATCCAGCACGACATCCGCCGGCTCGACCGGCTGATCAGCGACATCTCTGACGCGTCGCGCCTCGATGCCGAACTCGCCCGCAACCGCACGGCGGGCCTCGACGTCGCCGCCCTGGTCCGCACCGTGGTGACCGTGGCCAACGAGGTCGAGCGGGACGACGGCGTACGCTTCGCCTTCAGCGTCGCCCTGCCCGCGCCGGGACAGGACGGCCCGGGCTATCGCGTGCTGGGGCACGATTCGCGTCTCGGGCAGGTGGTCAACAACCTCATCGACAACGCCCGGTCCTTCTCGGAGGAGGACGGGACCGTGCGGGTGGCGGTGCGGCCGGCGCGGCTCGACGAGGACGACGGGGAGGACGGCGTCGCGATCGTGGTCGACGACGACGGCCCGGGCATCCCAGCCCACGCCTTCGAGCGCATCTTCGAGCGCTTCTACACGGACCGGCCCAACCAGGGCTTCGGGCAGAATTCCGGGCTCGGCCTGTCGATCTCGCGCCAGATCATCGAGGCGCACGGCGGCCGCATCTGGGCCGTCAACCGCGTGGCCCCCGGCGACCGGCCGGAGGAGGCCGCGGTGTCGGGCGAGGACAGCCCCGGCGATGGCGCCGAGGAGGCGGCCGACGAGCCCCGCGTCCTCGGCGCGCGCTTCACCGTCTGGCTTCCCCGCATGCGGCAGGGCGGGTGAGCGGCGGACCGGATGCCGTCGTCGGCGCCCTGAACCTCCACGCCGTCGCCCTGGTGGTGGGCGAGGCCGGGCTGCTGATCCGCGGCGGGTCGGGGGCCGGCAAGACCCGGCTCGCCCTGGCGCTGGTGGATGCGGCGCGGCGGGACGGGACCTTCGCCAGCCTCGTGGCCGACGACCGGGCCCTGGTATCCCGCCACGGCGACCGACTGGTGGCCCGCCCCCACCCGGCCCTGGCGGGACTCGCCGAGCGACGCGGGTTCGGCATCCTGCCCGTCGCGCACGAGCCCGCCTGCGCGCTGGTTCTGGTGGTCGACCTCGTGGCGGGCTGGCCGGAACGGCTGCCGCAGCCGGACGCGCGGCGCTGCGAGATCTCCCGCGTCGTCCTGCCCCGCCTCGCCGTCGCCGCCGAGGCATCGACGCCCGACGCGGTGGTTCTTATCTTAAGTGTTCTCGCGGCATCCTGCGGTCAGGCGTGATGGTGCCCGCATTTCGCTTGCCAAGCCTGCCGCGATGCACAAGATAGCGCCGCGGCTGAACGGTCGGGCAGGCATCTTTCCGGCGAAGGCATGAGCGGTAGCTTGCAATGATCGGTATGGTGCTCGTGACACACGGCCACCTTGCGACGGAGTTCCGCGCCGCGCTCGAGCACGTCGTGGGGCCGCAACGGGCCATCGAGACCATCACGATCGGTCCCGAGGACGATATGGAGCAACGGCGGCAGGACATCGTCGCCGCCGTGGCGAGCGTCGATTCGGGCCACGGCGTCGTGCTGCTGACGGACATGTTCGGCGGCACGCCCTCGAACCTCGCCATCTCGGTGATGGACCGCACGAAGGTCGAGGTCGTGGCGGGGATTAACCTGCCGATGCTGATCAAGCTGGCCTCCGTGCGCGACGTGTCGAGCCTGGAAGTCGCCGTGACGCAGGCCCAGGAAGCCGGGCGCAAGTACATCAACATCGCCAGCCGCGTGCTGAACGGGAAGTGAGCCGATGGAGGATGGCGGGCCGGCGATCACGGGCGGGGCGGCGGGAGCGGCCGTGACGCGCGACCTTGCCATCGTCAACCGCAAGGGCCTCCACGCGCGCGCGACGGCCAAGTTCGTGCAGTGCGTCGAGAACTACGACGCCGACGTTACGGTGACGCGCGGCGGCGAAACCGTCGGCGGCCAGTCGATCATGGGGATCCTGACGCTCGGGGCCGGCCGCGGCACCTCCATCACGGTGTCGGCCACGGGCCGCGAAGCCACCGCCGTGGTGGAAGCCTTGGCCGCCCTCGTCGCCAACCGCTTCGGCGAGGACGAATGACCCGCCCCACCTTGCGGGGGAGCGCGAGCGGAGCCATGTCGTCCTCCTGATCTCAGGACGAGGAGGACACAGCATGCCCCAGACCCGCGGCCGCATCTTCGACGACTTCGCCAGCCTCATGACCAACGCGGCGGGCGTCGCCAACGGTGTCAAGCGCGAGGCCGAGACCGCCGTCCGGACCCAGGTCGAGCGCATCCTCAGCGGCATGAACGTCGTGACGCGCGAAGAATTCGAGGCCGTCCGCGACATGGCGGCTTTGGCGCGGGAGGAGAACGAGGAACTGCGCCGGCGCATCGCCGCCCTCGAGGCCAGGGGCGAGCCCAAGTCCGCCACCGTGGTGGTGTGACGGCGACCCGCGCGCTTCCCCCTTCGAGCAGGCGGTGCCGGTCCATTCGAACGGCGGTCTCGAGGCGCGCGAGGCTGTCGACTTGTCGTCGGTAGCTCGGCTTAACTGAAGCCGCCCGGCAGGTCCGCGCTTCGGCGCCGCGGCGTGTCGACGGCGAGGTGGCGGAGCCTTCGTCCTAGGCTGGAGCGCCGACGGCGACGCGCTCCAGCCTTGCCCTCGGGCGGTGTCAGTCGCCCTGCCCCACGAAGGCGATGCGGATGTTGTTGGTGGCGCCGGGCGAGCCGAAGGGGAAGCCCGCGATCACGATCACGCGCTCGCCCGTCTTGGCGAAGCCCTCGTCGAGGGCCGTGCGGCAGGCGCGGTTCGCCATGTCGTCGCCGTTGCGGGCGTCCTCGGTCACGACGGGGTGCAGCCCCCAGGCGAGGCAGAGACGGCGGGCCGCCTCGCGGTGAGGCGTCAGCGCCAGTACCGGCACGGTCGGCCGTTCGCGGGCGATGCGCAGGCCCGTCGACCCGGACGCCGTCCAGGCCACCACCGCCTTGAGGTCCAGCGTTTCGGCGATGTCCCGGGCCGCATGCGCGATGGCGTCTGCGCCGGTCCGCTCGGGCTCGGCGCGCTGCGCCGCGATGATGCCGGCGTAGAGCGGGTCGCGCTCGACCTCCTCGGCGATGCGGTTCATCGTGGCCACGGCCTCGACCGGGAACTGGCCCGAGGCCGATTCGGCCGACAGCATCACGGCATCGGCGCCCTCGAACACGGCCTGGGCCACGTCCGACACCTCGGCGCGCGTCGGCACCGGCGACGTGATCATCGATTCCAGCATCTGGGTCGCCACCACGACGGGCTTGCCGAGGCGGCGCGCCATGCGGCAGATGCGCTTCTGCAGCCCCGGCACCCTTTCGAGCGGCATCTCGACGCCGAGATCGCCGCGCGCCACCATGAGGGCGTCCGACATCTCGATGATCTCGTCGAGCCGGGCGATCGCCTGGGGCTTTTCGATCTTGGCCAGCACCAGGGCGCGGCCGCGGGCGATCTTCTTCACCTCGGCGACGTCGTCGGCGCGTTGCACGAACGACACCGCGATCCAGTCGACACCCTCGTTCAAGGCCGCGTCGAGGTCCGAGCGGTCCTTGGGCGTCATGGCCGAGACCGGGATCTCGGTGTCGGGCAGGCTGACGCCCTTGCGGTTCGAGATCCGGCCCGGGACCTCGACCACCGCCAGCGCCCTGTCGGGCGCGGCTTCGACGACGCGGAGCTTCACCTTGCCGTCGTCGATCAGCATGACGTGGCCGGGGCGCAAGGCGCGCAGGATCTCGGGATGGGGCAGGTGCACGCGGCGCGCGTCGCCCGGCGTGGGGTCGGCGTCGAGCGTGAACGTGTCGCCCTTCACCAGTTCGACGCCCGTGTCGGCGAACTGGCCGACGCGCAGCTTGGGACCCTGGAGGTCGACCAGGACGCCCACCGGGCGGCCGTACTGCGTTTCCAGCGCCCGGATGGCCCGCACGCGCTCGCGCATGCCGTCGTGGCTGGCATGGCTCATGTTGATGCGGAACACGTCCACGCCGGCCTCGAACAGCCGCGCCAGGACGGCGGGGTCCTGAGAGGCCGGCCCCAGCGTCGCCAGGATCTTCACGCGGCGCATTCGTCTCATGCTTATCCCCCCAAGAATGTCGGGTCGGGCGCGCCGCGGAGCGACGGGCCAGGTCCCGGAACCGCCGCCGCGGGCGGCGGCGCTCCGGTGCGGACGGGCCCTCGCAGGGGTCCGTCCGATGTGAATCCCGGTAGGGCCAGCGTTCCCCGCCGTGCCCTCAGGGCGCGGCGGCCGGCGCCGGCGTCGTCGGGGCCGGAACTCCGGCAAGAGCGGGCGTCGCCGGCGCCGTGGTGGCGGCCGCGGCGGGCGTCGTCGGCGGGGCGCCCGGCTTTCCGGGATCGGTCAGCTGCACGGTCCAGTCCTTGGCGTCCTTGCCGGTGTCGATCTCGAGGAAACCCGTGCGGTCGAAGCCCCGCACGAAGCAGTCCTGGCGGCCGTCGATGCGGAACTCGCGGTCGCGCGTGCACATGAAGGCCTTGCCCTTCCACTCGCCGCCGCTCTCGTCGATGCCGTAGACGTAATAGAACTCGGCCGCCAGCGCGCCCCGCAGCAGCGTCTCGCAGGTGCTGGCCTTGAGGTTCCACCAGCCTTCCGACACCCAGGCGGCGCCGTCCGTGTGGGCCATGGCGAGCGACACGCGACTCGCCGTGTTGTTGCAGACGCGGAAATCGGCGCGGGCCGGCGCCGACAGGGCCAACGCGGCACCCAGGACGGCCCCAAAGACTGCGGCGGAGACGATCGGAAGGCGCATGGCGGATCGGGATCTCACGAGGTCAGGGGGGCGGCCGGGACCGGAGCCCCGGCCGGCGACGGGGCGGCGGACCGCGGGCGCGCGATCCAGATGCCGGCCAGGATGGCGAGGCCGCCGAGCGCCTGCACGGGGCTGACCGCCTCGCCCAGCACCGCCCAGGCGACGCCGGCGGCCGCCACGGCTTCGAGAAAGATCACCAGCGACGAGAAGGAGGCCGGCAGGAGGCCGAGCGCGACCGACAGCAGCCCCTGCCCGCCCGCGTGGCTCACCACGGCGAGGGTCAGCAGCACGCCCCAACCGGCCGGGCCGCGAGGGATCAGCTGGGGTTCGAGCGCCAGGGCGAGGACGAGCAGCACGCCGCTTGCCACGAGGCTGAGCTCGAAGGTGACGCGCGCCGCGCCGGCGTGGTCGCGGGCCGCCGCGACGGCGAGGAAATACAGGCCGAAGAACACGCCGGTGACGATGGCGAGGCCGTCGCCCGGCGCATGGGCGGGGTCGAAGGCGAAGCTCTGCGCCACCAGCGCGGCGCCGCCGGCGACGCAGAACCCGAGCCCGACCAGCACCGGCCGGCCGACGCGATGCCCGAGCAGCAGCCAGCCGAACAGCACGACCCAGATCGGCGCGCAGGTGGCGAAGAACGTGGCGTTGGCCACCGTCGTCCGCATCACGGACATGTGCCAGAACATCAGGTCCCCGGCGAAGACCAGCCCCGCCAGCACCGTGGGCCGGGCGAAGGAGACCCGCCGGGCGGCGGCCCCGGCCTTGGCCTCGTCGTGGCGCATCCACGCCCACAGCAGCGGCAGCGCCAGGGCGACGCGCCAGAAGGCGCTGGCGAAGGAACCGACGTCGGCGAGGCGAACGAGGCTCGGCGAGATGCTCATGGCGAGCGCGGCCGCCATCAGGACCACCATCCCGAAGGCCAAGCGGGGGCGCAGCGCCAGGGCGCGAACGGCGGCGGGCGTGGCGGCGGGGGACGGCAGCGCGGACACCTCGGAGTTTGACATCGAACAACCGCGCGGGCCGGGCCGCCCGCGCGGAGGCGCGGGGCGCGGCGAATGCCTTATGGTCCTGAGATCCCGGCGACTCTATGGTCGCCCGGCCCCTCCCCGCGTTCCCCATAGGCCAGGACCATGCCTTTAGCCAGCCTGCAGACGAGCGACGCCGATCCCGTCCCGCCGGTGCGCCGCATCGAAGGGCGGCTCGACGGCGGCCTGCTGCTGCTCTGCGACCACGCATCGAATGCCCTGCCCCCCGCCTACGGCCGGCTGGGCCTGCCGGAGGCGCAATTCGCCCGCCACATCGCCTACGACATCGGGGCGCGGCGCGCCACCGAGGCCATGGCGCAGGCGTTGGGGGCGCCGGCGCTGCTGACGACGTTCTCGCGCCTGCTCATCGACCCGAACCGCGGGCCCGACGACCCGACCCTCGTGATGCGCCTCAGCGACGGCGCCATCGTTCCCGGCAACGCCCGCATCGACGAGGCCGAGATCGAGCGCCGGCGCGCCGCTTTCTTCCGCCCCTACCACGACGCCGTGGCGGACACGCTGGCCCGCATGGCGGCGACCGGCACGGTGCCGGCCATCGTGTCCATGCACAGCTTCACGCCGGCCTGGAAGGACGTGCCGCGGCCCTGGCACGTCGGGCTGCTCTGGGACAACGACCCGCGCCTCGCCGCGCCGCTCTTCGAAGCCCTGAAGGCCGAGCCGGACCTGCAGCCCTGGCAGGACCGGGTCGGCGACAACGAACCCTACGACGGCGCCCTGCCGGGCGACACGATCGACACCCACGCGACGCGGAACGGCTATCCCAACGTGCTGGTCGAGGTCCGCCAGGACCTCATGGCCACGGACGAGGCCGCGGCGGCCTGGGGGCGGCGGCTCGCCCGGCTGCTTGCGCCGATCCTGCGCCGTCCCGACATGCACGAGATCGAGGTCTTTCCGCCCCGCACGGGGCCCGGGCGCCGCCTCGCGGCGCTGTGAGGAGTGTCGCCCATGGACTACGAGATCGACTACGCCATGCAGACGGAACTCGAGGCGGCCGTGTTCCGGCGCCTCGTCGCGCATCTGCGCCAACATCCCGAGGTCCAGAACATCGACCTCATGAACCTCGCCGGCTTTTGCCGGAACTGCCTCGGCAACTGGTATGCCGAAGCCGCCAACGAGCGGGGCCTGCCGCTCGAGCGCGACGACGGGCGCGAGAAGGTCTACGGGATGCCCTATGCGGAGTGGAAGGCCCTCCACCAGACCGAAGCCTCGCCGGACGCCCAGGCGGGGTTCGCGGCGCGCGAGGGTGCCGGGCACGGGCCCGCGTGAGCCTCGACGACGCTCCGGCCCGGCTCGCCTTCGCGCCGGTCCCCATCGTGGCGCGCGAGCCCGTCACCGACACGGTGACGCTGTTCCGCTTCGCCGTGGATTGGCCGGCGCCGCAGCGCGCGGGCCAGTATGTCGAGCTGCGGCTCACGGCGCCGGACGGCTACACGGCCCAGCGCTTCTATTCCATCGCCTCGCCCCCCTCGCAGCGCGGCACCGTCGACCTTCTGGTCGCGCTGGCGGAGGACGGCGAGGTGTCGCGCTTCTTCCACGAGGTCGCCGCGCCCGGCGACGAGATCGAGCTGCGCGGCCCGGCCGGCCTGCCCTTCTCGTGGGCGCCCGCCGATGGCGGGCCCCTGCTGCTCATCGGCGGAGGCTCGGGGCTCGTGCCGCTGCTCGCCATGCTGCGCGAGCGCGCCGCCGCGGCACCGGACGTGCCCGCCGTGCTGGTCTATGCGGCGCGGACCCGGACCGAAGCCCTGTGCCTCGACGAACTCGAGACGCGCGCCCGGACGGAGCCGGGTTTCGACCTTGTCCTGGCGCTGAGCCGCGAGGGCGCGGCGCGTCGGCTCGACGCCGACCTCCTGTCCCAAGCCCTGTCGCGCCTGCCGGCGCCGCCCCGCCACACCTTCATCTGCGGCTCGGGCGGCTTCGTCGAGGCCGCGTCGGACCTCGCCGTCGATGCCGGGCTGCCCGCCGGTACGATCCGGACGGAACGGTTCGGCTGATGGACCGGCTGATCCACCTGGCCGGTCAGCCGAGCCCGCGCTCGGCGACCCTCAGGTAGCCGGCCACATAGTCGGCGAAGCTGCGGTTGACCTCCAGCCGGAACAGGTCGACCCCCCGGCGCCACAGCGCCACGTCGCATTTGGCCAGCACCGTGCGGGTGCACATCCCGACCGGGAAGGCCGCGGGGTCGAGGTCCAGCGGGCAGCCGGTGTTGAGCAGCGTCGCCGCCTGCGTGCCGGCGATGGCGAACCCCACCTGCCGGTGCGAGACGTCCACCAGCGCATGCGGCACGGCGGCGAGCCCGGCGCCGATCGCGGCCACGAGCGCGGCCGTCTCGGCTTCCGGCGCCAGGAGCAGCCACTCGTCGGGTCCCAGCCACAGCGCCGCCCGCGCCTCGGTCGCGGCGGCGCGGCAGGCTCGGCGCGGCAGGTCGCAGCCGAAGGCCGCCGCGCAGGCTTCGGCCGCGTCCGGGCCGCCGCGGAACGACAGGCGCGTCGCCGGGGGCACGAGCGCCACCGACACCAGAGCCCCGGCGCCCGGCGGGAGCGCCCGGGCCGCCATCGTCATCGTCGGCTCAGCCATTGAGGCGCTTCCCCTCGGGGTCGTGGAACACCGGACCCACGACGCGGGCCGCGATGGCGCCGCCCGGCATGGGCACGAAGACGGTCTCGCCCGTGCGGGCACGGCCGTTCTCGACCAGCGCCAGGGCGATCGGCGTCCCGGCGGTGGGGCTCCAATAGGCGGAGGTGACATGGCCGATGGCGTGGGTGCCGACCGGGGGGTCGGCGGTGGGGGTGATCTGCGCGCCCTCCTCCAGGACCGTCCGGCCCTCGATGGCGAGGCCGACGAGCTGCTTGCGGCCGGGCGCCACGAGGTCGGGCCGCGCGAGCGAGCGCTTGCCCACGAAGTCGGGCTTGCTCATCGCCACCATGCCGCCGAGGCCGAGGTCGTCGGGGGTGGTGGTGCCGTCCGTCTCCTGCCCCACGATGACGTAGCCCTTCTCGGCCCGCATCACATGCATGGCTTCGGTGCCGTAGGCGGTGCCGCCGAGCGCCGCCGTGCGCTCCCACAGCGCCTGCCAGACCGCGGCGGCATAGTCCGCCGGGACGTTGACCTCGAAGCCGAGTTCGCCCGTGAAGGACACCCGGAACAGCCGGGTCGGCACGCCGCAGATGCGGCCCTCGCGGATCGCCATGTGGGGGAAGGCCTGGGCCGACAGGTCGATGCCCTCGACCAGCGGCGCCACGATGTCGCGCGCCCGCGGGCCCTGCACGGCGATGACGGCCCATTGCTCCGTGACCGAGGTGAGCCACACCTTCAGCTCCGGGAACTCGGTCTGGAGGTAGTCCTCCATGTGGTTCAGCACGCGCGGGGCGCCGCCCGTCGTCGTGGTGACGTGGAACCGGTCCGGCCCGAGCCGGCCCACCACGCCGTCGTCCATGACGAAGCCGGGTTCGTCGAGCATCAGGCCGTAGCGGCAGCGGCCGGGGGCGAGCTTGGTCCAGGCGTTGGTGTAGAGGCGGTTCAGGAACTCGGCAGCGTCCGGCCCCACGACCTCGATCTTGCCGAGCGTCGAGGCGTCGAAGATCCCCGCCACCGCGCGCGTGGCCCGGACCTCGCGCGCCACCGCCGCATGCAGGTCCTCGCCGGCCTCCGGGAAGTACCAGGCGCGCTTCCACTGCCCGACATCCTCGAACCGCGCGCCCTGGGCGGCGGCGAGATCGTGGATGGGGGTGCGCCGCACGGGGTCGAAGAGGTCGTCGCGCGCCGCGCCCGCGAAGGTGCCGAAGGTGACGGGCGTGTAGGGCTGACGGAACGTCGTCAGGCCGACCTCGGGCAGCGTCCGGCCGAGCGCACCCGCCGCGATGGCGAGCGAGTTCATGTTGGACGTCTTGCCCTGGTCGGTCGCCATCCCGGTCGTGGTGTAGCGCTTGACGTGCTCGATGGAGCGGAAGCCTTCCCGCACGGCGAGCTTGATGTCCTTGGCGGTGACGTCGTTCTGGAAATCCACGAAGGCCTTGACGCGGGCCGGGTCGCGGCCGTGCGGCAGGGCACCCAGGATGCCGCCGCCCTCGCCCGCATGGTCGCCGGTCACGGCGTGGCTGCGGCCCGCGCCGGAGCCGGCGGCCGCCGCGCCCGCGGCCGAGCCCTCGTCGAGCGCCGCCGCGAGGCCCCAACTGCCGGCGCAGGCGCCCACCGAGGCCTGCGCCTGGGCGGGGTCGCCCGGCAGGTAGCGCTGGGTTTCGGCGTCGAAGCGCAGCTTGCCGCGGGACTGCGAGAAGAGGTGGACGGCCGGGGTGAAGCCGCCCGACATGAGCAGGAGGTCGCAGGGCACCGTCTCGAAATCGGTGGCACCTGTCCCCGACGCCTGCGCCACCATGGCGCCGGACACGCGCAGCGACCCGGTGGTGCCGACGACCGTGCCGCCCACCGTGACGGGCAGGCCGGCGGCGCGCGCGGCTTCGAGGCCGGGGCCGGCGGGCCGCGGCCGGGTGTCGACGATGCGGGCGATCTTGACGCCGGCGCGCGCGAGGGCGAGGGCGGTCCGGTAGGCGGCATCGTGGGCCGTGACGACCAACGCCTGGGTGCCGGGCTTCACGCCGTAGCGCTGCAGGTAGGCCCGGGCGGCATCGGCCAGCATGACGCCCGGCCGGTCGTTGTCGGGGAAGACGAGCGGGCGCTCGGCCGCGCCCGTCGCCAGCACGACGCGCTTCGCCCGCACCTGCCAGAGCCGCTCGCGCGGCGCGCCGGCCGGCACATGCGGCAGGTGGTCGGTCAGGCGCTGGGCCAGCGCGACGAAATTGTGGTTGTAATAGCCGAAGCCCTGCGTGCGCGGCAGCAGTGTCGCGCCGCGCCGGGCGAGTTCGGCCAGCGTGGCGGCGACCCATGCGGCGGCCGGCATCCCGTCGACGGTGGCGTCGGGCTCGCAGAGCAGCGCGCCGCCCATCTCGGCGCCCTCGTCGCACAGGATGGTGCGGGCCCCGGCCCTGGCGGCCGCCAGGGCGGCGGCGAGGCCCGCCGCCCCGCCGCCCACCACCAGCACGTCGCAATGGGCGAAGCGGTTTGCGTAATGGTCGGGGTCCGCCTCCTTCGGCGGCACGCCGAGGCCGGCGGCGCGGCGGATCACGGGCTCGAACAGCTTGGCCCACAGCGTCGTGCCCTTGACGAAGCGCGGCCCCATGAAGGTCTTGTAGTAGAACCCCGCGCCCAGGAGCGGCGACAGAAGGTCGTTGACGGCGCCGAGGTCGAAGCCCCGCGCCGGCCAGCTGTTCTGGCTCGACGCCACGAGGCCTTCGTAGAGCTCGACCTGCGTCATGCGCAGGTTCGGCTCGGTGCGGGCCCGGTCGCGCGCCACGGTGCAGAGGGCATTCGGCTCCTCGGCGCCGGCCGCCAGGAAGCCGCGCGGCCGGTGGTACTTGAAGGATCGCCCGACGAGGTGCACGCCGTTGGCGAGCAGGGCCGACGCCAGCGTGTCGCCCTGGCAACCCTCGTAGGCGTGACCGTCGAAGGTGAAGCGCAGCGGCCGGGCGCGGTCGACGCGTCCGCCGCGCGCCAGGCGGTGTTCGCCCGTCATGGCGCCACCTCGTCGCCGGCACCGATGCGCGGGGCCTCGCCTTCCGGCCCGGGCAGGGGCACGTCCGGGCGGGGCTCGCCGGCCTTGTAGCTCGCCAGGATGGCGTCGCTCACCGTGTCGCGCAGCACGTTGAAGAAACGGCCGCAGCCGGAAACGTGGCGCCAGCGCTCGGCCATGATCCCCTTGGGATTGTCGCGGAAGAACAGCGTCTCGGCCCAGGCCGGGTCGTCGACCGCGGGGTTGCGCGTCACGTGGGCGTGGCCGGCGTTGCGGAACTCGAGCTCGGGGCGCGGGCCGCAGAAGGGACAGGGGATCAGCAGCATCGGGTCACCCGGCGCGACGCGGGGAGCGGCCCGCGGGGAAAGCGAAGGAAGGGTCATGGGCTGGACGGGAGGGCGGGCCGCTAATGCGCCACGGCCGCCGCCGCCGCCTCGTCGATCAGCCGACCGGTGCGGAACCGGTCCAGCGTGAACGGGGCGTTGATCCGGTGGGGCTCGCCCGTCGCCACCGTGTGGGCGAAGACGTTGCCGGACCCCGGTGTCGCCTTGAAGCCGCCCGTGCCCCAGCCGCAGTTGACGAACAGGCCCGGGACCGGCGTCTTGCCGATGATGGGCGAGCGGTCCGGCGTGACGTCGACGATGCCGCCCCAGCTGCGCAGCATGCGCAGCCGCCGCACCATCGGGAACAGCTCGCAGATCGCGTCCAGCGTGTGGGTGGCGATGTGGAGCCCGCCCGTCTGGCTGTAGCTCACATAGGCGTCAGTGCCGGCCCCGATCACGAGTTCGCCCTTGTCGGACTGCGACATGTAGGCGTGGATCGTGTTCGACATGACCACGCAGGGCATCATGGGCTTCACGGGCTCGGACACGAGCGCCTGCAGCGGGTAGCTTTCGAGCGGCAGCCTCACCCCCGCCATGGCCATGACGTGGCTGGTGTTGCCGGCCGCCACCACGCCGACGCGTTTCGTCGCGATCGGCCCGCGGGTGGTGTCGAGGCCCGAGACGGCGCCGGAAGCGTCGCGCGTGATGCCCTTGACCTCGCAGTTCTGCACGATGTCGACGCCGAGCGCCGAGGCGGCACGGGCATAGCCCCACGCGACGGCATCGTGGCGCGCCACGCCGCCGCGGCGCTGCAGCGTCGCGCCGAGGATCGGGTAGCGGATATGCTCGGAGGTGTTCAGGATCGGGCAGAAGGCCTTCGCCTCGTCGGGCGACAGCCACTCGTTGTCGATGCCGGCCAGGCGGTTCGCGTGAACGTGACGCTTGAACACCTGCACGTCGTGGATGTTGTGGGCCAACATCATGCAGCCACGGGGCGAATACATGACGTTGTAGTTCAAGACTTGCGACATATCCTGCCACAGCGTCAGAGCGTGGTTGTAGAGCGCCTCGCTCTCCTCCCACAGGTAGTTCGAGCGGATTATGGTCGTGTTGCGGCCCGTGTTGCCGCCGCCGAGCCAGCCCTTCTCCACCACGGCGATGTTCCGCAGGCCGTGTTCGGCCGCCATGTAATAGGCCGTGGCCAGCCCGTGGCCGCCCGCGCCGACGATGACGGCGTCATAGGCGGGCTTCGGCGCGGCGTCGCGCCATTGCGCGGGCCAGCCCTGGTGGCCGGCAAAGCTTTGGCGGATCAGGTTGGCGAGGGAAAATCGCAAGGGATCGGGGCTCCGGGCGGTCCGCGGCAATCTCGGACCTGACGGTGCCGCCGTCTAGCACCGGAGCGACGCCGACCTCGCCGCGATGCGACACGGCCGGCGAAGGCGCCGTGCCCGCGCGCCCGCCCTCAGCAGCCCTTGCAGACCGAGGACGTCGTCTTCTGGGCCCGGTGCTCCTGGGCCCGATCCAGGGGCGTCGGGGCGGCGGCGGCCTGTCCCGATCCGGCGGCCCCGGTGGCGCCGACCGAGGGCGGGGTGCGGCTCACGTTGCCGCCCCCGACGCTCGAGCCGGAGGTGGGCGCCGAATTGGCGGTCTGGGCCTCGGCGGTCCCCGCCGCGAGGACGGCGGCGAGGGCGAGGGCGGCGGCGGTCTTGATCATGGCGAACTCCTTCAGGCCCCGAACGCGGAACCACCGAAGCGGGTCCCGAGGGACAGCCCCCGGCGCCACGACGGCCGCCGACGACCTCGACAGCGAGGGCACCTCGACAGCGAGGGCCTGCCGCGTCAAGGTCGTGCCGTTCTCCGACATCGATCGAAACACGACCGTCATGCGCAGCCGCGACACCGACCTTCTCATCATCCCGGGCCTCGGCGGCTCGGGCCCCGACCATTGGCAGAGCCGATGGCAGGCCAAGCTGCCCAACGCCCTGCGGGTCGAGCAGGACGATTGGGACCGGCCCGAGGCGGCGGCCTGGGAAGCCCGCATCGTGGCGGCGACGGAGCGCTGCGAGCGGCCCGTCGTGGCCATCGCCCACAGTCTCGGCGTGGTCGCCCTGGTCCGGGCGGCGCCGCGCCTCGCCGCCACCGGCCGGCTCGCCGGCGCCTTTCTGGTGGCGCCGCCCGGCGAGACGGCGCTGATCGGCATCCCCGCCGTGGACCCGTCCTTTCGCCCCTATCCGACCGATCCGCTGCCGTTCCGCAGCATGCTCGTCGGCAGCCAGGACGACCCCTATTCGGGCATCGAGGAGACCGCGACGCTGTCGGCGGCCTGGGGCTCGGCCTTCATCGACGCCGGCAATGCCGGCCACATCAACAGCGACTCCGGCCACGGCCCCTGGCCCGAGGGCCTGATGGTCTTCGCCGGGTTCCTCAGCCGGCTCTGACGCCGCGGCCGGCGCCAGGCTGGATGCGGGCGCGCGCCGTCAGCGGCGGTAGCAGGTGCGGTGCGTGACGGTCTTGCGCCATCCGGCGGGCGTGGTCGACTGCGCTTGCTCGACGGTGCAGCCGACGTCCGGCGCCCCGTAGCCGTCGTCGTAGGCGTCCGCGGCGATGGGGGCCGCCACGGCGCGGTAGCGCGGCAGCGGGCGCTCGACGACGCCGTAGGCGGGCAAGGGGCGCTCGAAGCCCGGCCCGTAGCGGAAAGCCGGGCGTTCCACCAGCACCGGCCCGCCGGGGCCGAAGCCGCGACCCTCGCCGGGGCCGAAGTCCGCCTCGCGGCGGGGGAAGCCGGGGCCGAATCGCCGTCCGGGGTCGCGCTCGTCGAAGACGACCGGGCCGGGGCCGCCGCGGGGGCGGCGGGGCGCGATGGCATCCTCGCCGTCGTCCCCGGCGCCGCGGCCGTGGAACACCGACGGCCCCCGGCCCTCGTCGTAATAGTCGGCGGCCGCGGCCGGACGGGGAAGGCCGGCCAACAGGAGCGAGGCGGCGACGGCGGACAGACACGCGATGCGGTGTGACATCTTCTTCACCTTTTCCCTGGATCCCGGGGGATCGCAGGGAAAAGGTGGGCGTCCCGGTTTGAACCGAGCCTGAGCGCGGCGTTCATCGGGCCTTCACCGGACGTGAGGCCCGGAGGGTCAGCGCGGCTCGGCCGGCGTGTCGGCTGAAGTGTCGGCCTTGTCGGCCTCCATGAGGTCGACGAAGCGGCGGAACAGGCCGAGGCTGTCGTGCGGGCCGGGCGAGGCCTCCGGATGGTACTGGACCGAGAAGGCCGGCCGGTCCGACAGGCTGATGCCGCAATTGCTGCCGTCGAAGAGCGACACGTGGGTCTCGACGGCTTCGGGCGGCAGGCTCTTCGGATCCACGGCGAAGCCGTGGTTCATGGACACGATCTCGACCCGGCCCGAGTCCTGGTGCTTCACCGGGTGGTTGGCGCCGTGGTGGCCCTGATGCATCTTCACCGTCCTGGCGCCGAGCGACAGGGCCAGGAGCTGGTGGCCGAGGCAGATGCCGAAGGTCGGCACCCTGCGGTCGACGATCTCGCGGATGACGGCGCCGGCATAGCGCGCCGTTTCGGCCGGATCGCCGGGCCCGTTCGACAGGAACACGCCGTCGGGGCGCAGCGCCAGGATCTCCTCGGCGGTGGCGGTGGCCGGCACCACGGTGACGGCGCAGCCGGCATCGGCGAGGAGGCGCAGGATGTTGCGCTTGATGCCGTAGTCGATGGCGACGACGCGATGCTTCGGCGCCTCCTGCCGGCCGAAGCCGCCCTCGAGGCTCCACACCGTCTCGTCCCATTCGGACCGCTGCGCCGAGGTCACGCCGGGCACGAGGTCGGTGCCGTCCATGCCGTGCCAGCCGGCCGCCTGCGCCTTCAGCGCCGCGACGTCGAAGCGGCCACCGGGATCGTGGGCGATCACGGCGTTGGGCATGCCCCGGTCGCGGATCAGTGCCGTGAGGGCGCGGGTGTCGACCCCGCCGATGCCGATGATGTCGCGGGCCTTGAGCCATTGGTCGAGCGGCTTCTGGGCGCGGTGGCTCGACGGCGCCGTGATGGCGGCGTGCAGGACGACGCCCCGCACCCCGCCCTCGGCGGCGGCGTTCAGCGTCTCGACATCCTGCTCGTTCACCCCGACGTTGCCGATGTGCGGGAACGTGAAGGTGACGATCTGGCCCGAGTAGGACGGGTCGGTCAGGATCTCCTCGTAGCCCGTCATGGCGGTGTTGAAGCAGACCTCGGCGACGGCGGAGCCGGTCGCGCCGAAGCCCGTGCCCTCGAGTACGGTGCCGTCGGCCAGCACCAGGAGCGCGGTCGGAACGGGATCGGTCCAGCCCGCGGTGGCGTCTTGTCGGTCGCTCATCGGCGTTCTACACCCGCGTTGCGGCGGACGATGCCGGCGCGGCGGCTCCCCGCCCGCGCCCGATCGCTCCCGCCCTGTCGTGACTTGCAATGATGTCGCATCGTTAGAGACCGTGCCGCGATGGGTCAATCGCGGGCGCGCCCCGGCGGCGGCGTCGGGCCGGAGAACCCCCAATGCGTGAACAGCTTCCCACCCTCATGAAGGAGGCCATGAAGGCCGGCGACAAGAAGCGCCTCGGCGCCATCCGCCTCATCGGCGCCGCCATGAAGGACCGGGAGATCGAGGCGCGCGGCCTCGGCAAGGAGATGACCGAGGAGGACGAGCAGGCCGTCCTGCGCAAGATGGTGAAGCAGCGCCAGGATTCGATCGTGGCCTACGAAGCGGCCGGCCGGGAGGAGCTCGCCGCCCAGGAGCGCGACGAGGTCGCCGTGCTGGCGGAGTTCCTGCCCCAGCAGATGGACGAGGCCGGCACCCGGGCCGCCATCGCCGAGGCGATCGCCGAGACGGGCGCGGCCGGCCCCAAGGACATGGGCAAGGTGATCGCGGCCGTGAAGGCCAAGCACGCCGGCCGCATCGACTTCGGCAAGGCGAGCGGCATCGTCAAGGACATGCTGGCCCGGCAGGGCTGAGGCGGCAACGCCCGGCCGGGCCGGGCTCGGCGACGTCGGTCTGGGGAGAACGGGACCGTCGCCCTTGACGGCCCGCGCGGCCGGCCTGACATAGCCCCCATGCCGGTGCGCCGCCTCGACCCGATCCTGATCGACCGCATCGCCGCCGGCGAGGTGGTGGAGCGCCCCGCCTCCGCCATCAAGGAACTGGTCGAGAACGCGGTCGATGCCGGGGCGCGCCGCATCGCGGTGCGCATCGAATCGGCCGGTCGGGCGCTGATCCGCGTTTCCGACGACGGTTGCGGCATGGACGCCGATGACCTCGCCCTCGCCATCGAGCGCCACGCGACCTCGAAACTGCCGCACGGCGACCTGCTCGACATCGCCACGCTGGGGTTCCGGGGCGAAGCCCTGCCGTCGATCGGCTCGGTGGCGTGGCTCGACATCACCAGCCGCTCGGCGGCGGCCGACCGCGCCCACGCCGTCTCGGTCGATGCCGGCATCGCGTCCCCGGTCCGTCCCGCCTCGCGCGGCCCCGGCACGACCGTCGAGGTGCGCGACCTGTTCGGCGCCACCCCGGCACGCCTGAAGTTCCTGAAGAGCGACCGGGCCGAGGCTTCGGCGGTGGCCGACGCCCTGCGCCGCCTCGCCATGGCCAATCCCGCCATCCACCTGTCGCTCGAGGGGACGCCGGCCATCGGCTTCGACTACCTCGCCTGCGGGGAGGACGACGAGGGGCGCCTGACGCGGATCGCCCAGATCGTCGGCGACGACTTCGTCGACAACGCGCTGCCGCTGCGGGCCGAACGCGAGAGTTCGGACGGCGAGGGCGTCGCCGCGACGGGCTTCGTCGGGCTGCCGACCTTCCATCGCGGCACGCGCGACGGCCAATACCTCTTCGTCAACGGCCGGCCGGTGCGCGACAAGCTGCTCGCCTCCGCGCTCTACGCCGGCTACATGGACCACATCCCGCAGGGGCGGTTTCCCGTCGTGGCCCTGTTCCTGGCCTGCGGGTCTCGCGCCGTCGACGTCAACGTCCATCCCGCCAAGGCGGAGGTCCGGTTCCGCGACGCCAACCTGGTGCGCGGCCTCGTGGTCTCGGCCATCCGCGACGCGCTGTCGGGCGCCCTCCACCGGGCTTCGACCCGGGGCGGCGCCCGCACGCTCGACGCCATCGGGGCCCGGAGCTTCGGCCACGGCTATCGGGCGCCGCCGCGGCCGGCCGGCGGCTGGGATCCGCGGCGCTCGGCCGGCGCGCCCGCCGGCTACGGGCCGCGGTCCGGCGACGGGCCATCGGTCGGCGGCTTCGCCGAACCGGCCCAGGCGAGCTTCGCATCCGAGCCCTCGGCGGACGTGCGGGTGCACGAACCCGCCGCCACGCCGGCGGTCGCCGACGAGGATGCGCCGCTCGGGGCCGCCCGGGCGCAGTTCCACGAGACCTACCTGCTGGCGCAGACCCACGACGGCATCGTCATCGTGGACCAGCACGCGGCCCACGAGCGCCTGGTCTACGAGCGCATGAAGCGGGCCCGCGCCGAGGGCGGCATCGGCCGGCAGATGATGCTGATCCCGGCCGTCGTGGAGCTGCCGCCGGACGTCGCGGCCGTGCTGCTCGACGAGGCCGAAGCGCTGGCGGGCCTCGGCCTCGGCCTCGAGCCCTTCGGGCCGGGCGCCGTCGCCGTGACCGAGGTTCCCTCCGTGCTGGGCGACGCCGACGTGCTGCGGCTCGTCAAGGATCTCGCCGAGGTCATCAAGGCGGACGGTGTCGCCCTGCCGCTGGAGCGCCGGCTCGACCACTACCTCGCCACCATGGCGTGCCACCGCTCGGTGCGGGCGGGCCGGCGCCTGCTGCCGGACGAGATGAACGCGCTGCTGCGCGAGATGGAGCGCACGCCCGGCTCGGGCCAGTGCAACCACGGCCGCCCGACCTATGTCGAGCTCAAGCTGTCCGACATCGAGCGGCTGTTCGGGCGTCGCTGAGCGGCTTGGGACTGGGACATCCGCCGCCTGTGTTCGGTTCGCCGTGGGTCCCAGGCTGACGCAGGCGGGCCCACGCGCCTGTGTCCGATCTGGGCTGTCTCTGCCACGTGCCACCACGTGCCGAGATGGCAGCTGCAGACGGCAGGTCAGACCACCGATTCGATGCCGGAGCGTGCCTGCGGTGCGATGCGGAGACGCTCGGTCCGCGTATCGTCAGCGGCTTTGCCCGAACCAGATCCCGACCAGCGCGGCGATGGAGACGGCTCCGAGCAGGACGTTCACCGCGATCAGGAGGACGCGTGGCAGACGCCGGACCTCCGGGTGAGGGTCGATGGCCCCGGTGTCGATCTCGCGCCAGACCGCCGCCCCGAAGCAGAACGCGCTGAACAGGACCAGCACGGTTCCCGCCAGGATGATGACCCACTCGGGAACGACCCCATGCAGGGTCGCCTTCGCGCCGACACCGCTCGCCAGGGCCACGAGAGCCGTACGGACCCAGGCGGCATAGGTCCGCTCCGCCGCGAACACGGTGCGATTGGCGGCGAGGATGGTCCGCCGGTCGGCACTGTCCTCGACGCGCCCAGCGCTCGCCTCGATCTTTTTCTCGTGTTCCATGCCCGCTCCGTCGAAGGTCGCCGCGACCCGAGATCGAGCGGACCCGGTCCCTGGCGCTGAGACAACCACGAGATCTCACACCAAAGGGTAACGGTGACGCGCGACCGTCACCCGCGTGGCGCTGCCAGCGAGCGGGGTGGCGCGGCGTGGACGACGACGTCGCCTCCCCATCGGATGACCGGCGTCACCCCCGGAACGACCGAGGTCGTTCCACCCTGGAGCGCCCGGTCGGAGACGGGGCGCGACACGGGCATCGCGCCACAGCACGCCGTCACTGCGAAGCCGCCGTCACACCATGCGCGCCCAGAAATGCTCGGCGGCCTTGCCGATCCCATGTGCCGCGCGAAACAGGACGATGTCGACGTCGATGTCGAGCGACGGCGCCCCCGCCAGACGCAGCCGCCCTTCGACGAGATCCTCCTCGATCAGGCTGCGCGGCAACCACGCCACCCCGCGCCCGGTCAGGGCCATGCTTCTCAGCGACGCTGCCAGGTGGGAGCTGAACACCGAATGCCGGACCAACCCGGCATTGAGCTCCGGCCGAGCCGACGCCACGATCCGTCCGAGGCCGGACTGCTCGCTGTAGCTCAGATACGGCACCGATCCGGGATCGCCATCCGACGACCCGACCTCGGATCCCCGTCCGAGGTCGGGAGACGCGACCAGGGACAGCGTGTCGGCCCCGATCCGGACCGATCGGAAGCGCGACGGATCCAGCCGGACCGGGACGGCTTCGTGCCGGTGGCACAGGAGGAACTGGACCCGTCCCTCCTGGATCAGGGCCTCGCAGGCGCTCAAGCTGTCGGACGACAGTTGGACCGCTTCGAGGGGCTGCCCCCCTTCGAGGCTGCGGAGCCAGACAGGAAAGAAACTGAAGGACAGGACGTGGGTGGCGGCGAAGTGGAGCGCCGTCGTCGCTCGTGCGGCGGCCGCACGCGCGTCGGCCTGCCCCTGCATCAACGCCCGCAGACCGGTCTCGAAGGCGGGCGCGATGGCCTGGCCTGCCTGGGTGAGGGTGACGGGGGTGCTCCCCCGATGGAACAGCGGCGTGCCCGTCCAGTCCTCGAGCGCGCGAATGCGGCGGCTGAAGGCGGGCTGGGTCACGTTCCGGATGGAGGCGGCGCGCGAGAAGCTGCCGGTCTCGACCAGCGCCTTGAAGTCGAGGAGGTAGGCCAGATCGAGGGTCATGCCGGACGCGCATGCATTTCAAGGAGATCGGCATTGGCCCATGGGGCCGGGTGAAAGGCAAGGTCGGGGCAACAGTCAAAGGGAGCAAATGCCATGAGGATCGTCGACGTCCGTGAAGTGACGGCGCCCATCGCTTCGTCCATCGCCAATGCCTACATCGACTTTTCGAAGATGACGCTGTCGCTCGTGGCGGTCGTGACCGACGTCGTGCGCGACGGGCGGACCGTGATCGGCTACGGCTTCAACTCCAACGGGCGCTACGGCCAGGGCGGCCTGATCCGAGAGCGTTTCGCGCCTCGACTGCTGGACGCCGATCCCAGGAGCCTGCTGAACGACGGAGGCGACAACCTCGATCCCGACCGGATCTGGGCCACCCTGATGCGCAACGAGAAGCCGGGGGGTCACGGCGAACGCTCGGTCGCGGTCGGCACCATCGACATGGCGGTGTGGGACGCCGTCGCCAAGATCGCCGGCAAGCCCCTGTTCCGCCTCTTGGCGGAGCGCCATGGGCGGGAGGCGGATCCCAGGGTCTTCGTCTATGCGGCCGGCGGCTACTACTACCCGGGCAAGGGCATCGAGCAACTCCGGGCCGAGATGCGTTCCTATCTGGACCGCGGCTACACCGTCGTGAAGATGAAGATCGGCAACGGCATCGCCGAGGACCAGCCGCGCATCGAGGGCGTGTTGAAGGAGTTGGACGGCAAAGGGCAGCTAGCCGTCGACGCCAACGGCCGCCTCACGCTGGAGCAGGGCATCGCCTACGCCAAGATGCTGAGGGACTATCCGCTGTTCTGGTACGAGGAGGTGGGCGACCCGCTCGACTACGCGCTCCAGGCCGCGCTCGCCGAGTTCTACCCGGGCGCGATGGCGACGGGCGAGAACCTGTTCAGCCACCAGGACGCCCGCAACCTGCTGCGCTACGGCGGCATGCGGCCGGACCGCGACTGGCTCCAATTCGACTGCGCCCTGTCCTATGGACTGTGCGAATACCAACGCACGCTCGCATGCCTGGAGGTGGCGGGGTGGTCGCCGTCGCGCTGCATCCCGCATGGCGGCCACCAGATGTCGCTGAACATCGCGGCGGGCCTCGGGCTCGGCGGCAACGAGAGCTATCCCGACCTGTTCCAGCCCTATGGTGGCTTCCCGGACGGGGTGCGGGTCGAGAACGGCCACATCGTCATGCCGGAACTGGCCGGCATCGGCTTCGAGGGCAAGAGTGACCTGATCAAGGTCATGCGCGACCTGGCAGCGTGATGCGTCATGGCCATCACAGACACCGCGTCGGCATCGCTCGGCGATGCACGCCCTCCCGCGGGGGCTGAAGACGACATCAGCACCATGCGTCCTGTCCGGCGCAGCCGGTTCGGACCCCTCTGGTTGCAGGTGCTGGTCGCCGTCGTCCTGGGCGTCGTCCTGGGCGTCTGGCTGCCCGATACCGCCGCAGCCCTGAAGCCGCTCGGCGACGGCTTCGTGATGCTGATCCGGATGGCGCTGGCGCCCATCATCTTCGGAACCGTGGTGGTGGGCATCGCCCGCATGGGCGACATCCACGAGGTCGGCCGGGTCGGCGCCAAGGCGCTCCTCTATTTCGAGGTCGTCTCGACGGTCTCGCTGATCATGGGGCTCGTCGCGGTCGACCTCCTCCGACCCGGGGCCGGCATGAACGTCAACGCCGCGACGCTCGACGCCAAGGCGGTCGCCGGATACGCGACGACGGCCCAGCACCTGTCCGCCGTCGACTTCCTGCTCAACATCATCCCGACGAGCGTCGTCGGCGCCTTCGCCCGCGGCAACATCCTCCAGATCATCCTGTTCGGCGTCCTGTTCGGACTGTCGCTCGCCGGCTTCCGTGACCGGGCGAAGCCGCTGGTCGACATGCTCGACCTCGTCCTGCACGGGCTGTTCGGCATCGTCCGGATGGTGATGAAGCTGGCGCCCCTCGGGACGCTCGGCGCCATCGCCTACACGATCGGCCGGTACGGCATCGGCAGCCTGGTTCAGCTGGCGCAGCTCACCGGGGAAGTGTGGGGGGTGTCCATTCTCTTCGTGGTCGTCGTGCTGGGCGGCATCTCGAAGTCGGCCGGGGTCAACATCTTCAAGTTGATGCGGTACATCCGCGAGGAGATCCTGATCACGCTCGGAACCGCGTCGTCGGAAGCGGTCCTGGCGCCGCTTCTGGTCAAGATGGAGCGTCTCGGCTGCGCCAAATCCGTCGTCGGCATGGTCATGCCGGCCGGCTACACCTTCAACGCGGACGGCACGTCGATCTATCTCGGCATGTGCGCCATCTTCATCGCACAGGCCACCAACACCCCGCTGACCATCGGGCAGGAGGTCGTCATCCTGCTGACGTTGATGCTGACGTCCAAAGGATCGGCGGGCGTCGCCGGTGCGGGCTTCGTGACCCTGGCGGCGACGCTCGCCTCCATGAACCAGATCCCGGTGGCCGGCATCGTCCTCCTGCTCGGGGTCGATCGGTTCACCAACGCGGCCCGGGCCATCACCAACATCATCGGCAACTGCGTCGCGACGGTCGTGGTGGCGAAGTGGGAGAATGCGTTCGACAAGGCACAGGCTGAACGGGTGCTCGAGTAGCCGTCGCGGGTGCGGGCGCCACCGGAAGAGCGATGGCGGCGCCCGCACCTCCGGGTCGGCCCCGGTCCGTCCCGAAAGGTGTTCCCCGGCGCGGTGCCGCCACCATGTCGGCGCTGACGCGCCAGGAGAGGAGGACGGCGCCGACCGGTTCCTTGCAGGAGCGACGGCTCCGGCAACTCGGGAAACCTCGGCAAGCGGGACGTCCACCCTCGTGCCACCGTCGTATCGGAGCGGTCGAGCCTGCACGCTCAGCCCCGCCGTCCGGGTGACGAGGAGCCGGCGACAGCGTTCAAAATGACCTAACGTCAAGCCCCGACCCGACCCTGTTCAAGCGAATCCAATCGGCGTAAGCACCGTCGACGTCCCGATCCTAACCCCCTGGTCTCATGAATCGCTACGAGCGCCGCCCCGTCGCCGCCACCGAAGCCGAGCTCGAATACGGCGACGGAGAGTTCCGGGTGATCCGCCCGGGCTCCTTCGTCCGCTGCGCCGTCACCGGCGTCCCCATCCCGCTCGACGATCTCCGCTACTGGAACGTCGCCCTGCAGGAAGCCTACGCGTCCCCGCAGGCCAAGATGACCCGGCTCGGCATCGCCCTGCCCTGACGGTTTGCAGGCACGAGTCCGATAGGATCCGGAGGCCGCTCCGGCCCCACGCTCAGCCGGGCGCCGACACCAGGCGGCCCAAGGTTTCGCCGAGGGTTTCGGGATCGTCGAAGGCCAGCCTGATGGGCAGGACCTCGGTGGCGAAGCCGTCCGGCAGCCGCATCCGGTCCTTCTCGGTCGTCACCAGGGTGGCACCGGCCGCCGCCGCCGCCGCGAGGAGACGCTCGCGGTCCCGCGCCGAAAAGGCGTGGTGGTCCGGGAAGGCGATCCTGTCCACGGTCCGCAGCCCGGCCTCGGCGAGCGTGTCGAAGAACTTGCCGGGCCGCCCGATGCCCGAAAAGGCGAGGAGCGGCCGGCCGGCGAGCCGCCGCAGGGCGCGCGTGTCCGGTGCGACGCTGGCGCGGAGCACAGGCTTGCGACGCCGGGCCGCCTCGGCCGCGACGCTTTCGCCGGCATGGCCGGCGCCGACCACCACGACGAGGTCCACCGCCGGCCATTGACGGTCGAGCGGCGCCCGCAGCGGTCCGGCCGGCAGGCACAGCCCGTTGCCGACACCGACGGCGCCGTCCACCACCGCCACGGCGAGGTTCCGGGCGAGGGCGGGATTCTGCAGCCCGTCGTCCATCAGCACGATCGTGGCGCCCGCCGCGGCGGCGGCGCGCGCCGCCGCCACGCGGTCCCGGGCCACGAAGCAGGGCGCCGTCCGGGCCAGAAGCAGGGGCTCGTCGCCGACCTCCGCCGCGGCGTGCCGGGCCGGATCGACCCGCACCGGGCCGGGCGCGCCTCGGCCCCCGTAGCCCCGCGACACGAAGGCCGGCTCGTGGCCGGCCGCGAGAAGCTGCTGGGCGATCTCGATCGCCACCGGGGTCTTGCCGGCCCCGCCGGCGACGAAGTTGCCGATGCACACCACGGGCAGGCCCACCGGGGTGCCGGCCCCCCCCATGCGGCGGGCCGCGACCGCGCCATAGAGCGCCGCCGCCGGGGCCAGCGCGAGGGCGAGGGCGCCGGGGCGGGCGCGCCACCAGAAGGCGGGCGCGCGGCCGGGCCTCACGCCGCCACCCCGAGATAGGGGGCCAGCGCTTCCGCGGTGCGCGCCGTCGCCCCGCCCCGCCCCTCGACGGCTTCGGCGGCGGCGCGGGCCATGGTGCGGAGGCGGGCCGGGTCGCCCAGCAGCGTCGCCACGGCCTCGGCGAGGTGCCCGGCATCCAGCACCGGCGCGGCCCCGCCCGCCGCATCGAGCGCCGGATAGACGTCGGCGAAATTGGCCACGTGCGGGCCGTGCAGCACCGCGCAGCCGAGCCGGGCCGCCTCGATCGGGTTCTGGCCACCGCCGGGCGCCGCCAGCGAGTTGCCGACGAAGACGAGGTCGGCGGCGCGGTACCACAGGCCGAGTTCCCCCAGCGTGTCGGCGATGTAGAAGGCGGTGCCGGCGTGGATCGCGTCGCCGCGGGACCGCAGGGCCGCCGTGATGCCGCGCCGGTGCGCCTCGGCGAGCAGCGGGGCGCCGCGGTTCGGCTGGCGCGGCGCCACCACGGTGAGCACGTCCGGCACGTCGCGCCGGAGCGCCGCCTCCGCGTCGAACAGCGCCGCTTCCTCGTCGGCATGGGTCGAGGCCGCGACCCAAACCGGGCGCGGCCCGACCGCGGCGGTGAAGCGCGCCACCGCCTCGGGATCGGCGGCGGGGGCGGGCACGTCGTATTTCAGCAGCCCCGCCACCGCGACCCGCGCGGCGCCGAGCGCGCGGTAGCGGGCGGCATCGGCCTCCGACTGGCACAGGCACAGCGCCGTGCGGCCCAGCAGGGCGCCGATGAAGCCCGGCGCCCGGGACCAGCGCCGCGCCGAGCGCTCCGACATGCGGGCGTTGACCATCACCAGCGGCACCGCCGCCCGGTGCAGCCCATCGACCAGGTTGGGCCAGAGTTCGGATTCGGCCAGGACGGCGAGGTCCGGGCGCCAGTGGCCGAGGAAGCGCCGCACCGGCCCCGGCAGGTCGAGCGGGGCGAACTGGTGGATGACACCGCCCGGCAGGCGCCCCGCCAGCACGCGGGCGGAGTTCACCGTCCCGGTGGTGAGCAGGATGTTGCAGCCCCGCGCCATGAGGGCGTCGATCAGCGGCAGCAGCGAGACGCCCTCGCCCACGCTGGCGCCATGGAGCCAGACCAGGCGCCCGGGCGGGCGTGGCCGGCCGGCATGGCCGAGGCGCTCGCCGACGCGCGCCGCATCCTCCTTGCCGCGGCCGAGCCGCCAGGCGAGGAAGGGGCGGCCCGCCGGCTCCAGCGCGACGGTGGCGGCCCGGTAGGCGGCGAAGAGCGGCGAAGCCGTCATGGCGAGGCGCGATCCCAAACCTCGGGATCGATGGCCTCGGGATCGATGGCATCGGGATCCCGCGCTCCCGGGTCCCGCGCTCCCACCAGCGCGTAGGCGCGGGCGTGGACGGCGTCGAGGCCCGTCTCGACGGCGCAACGCGCCACCTCGAGGGCCGCGTCGTCGGCGTCGCGGGCGACCCGGACGGCATCGCCCAGCACCATGGCGCCGCGGCCGAAGGGCTTGCCCATGCTGGCCCGGTCCCAGGAGCGGAAATCGAAGCGGCGGCTCGTCACCACGGCGATCGGGTAGATGGGCCGCCCGGTGAGGCGGGCCAGCGTGACGATGCCGAGGCCGGCGCGGCGCGACACCTTCGGCACGTCGGCCGTCATCACCACGGTGCGCCCCTGCCCGAGGCTGCGCGCCATCGCGCGCAGGGCCGCGGCGCCGCCGTGCAGGCGCGTCTTCACGGCACCCTTGCCGCCGGAACCCCGGATGGGCTCGACCCGCATGCGCCGCAGGATGGCGGCATTGATCTCCCCGTCCTCGTGGCGCGAGATCAGCGCGGCGACCCGCGCCCGCGGCGGCCAGGCGTAATGCACCATGAAGTGCTGGCCGTGCCACATGGCCACGATGGCGGGGAGCTCCGGCGCGATGGCGTCGACGAAGCCGGGCGGCTCCTGGACGAAGCTGTTGGTGCGCCGGACGAGGCGCAGGTAGGCGCTGGCGAGCGCGCCCGCGGTCTCGATGACGGGCCGGGCGCGCCCGGCCGTCTTGAGGAGCGTCGGCGTCTTCAGGGCTTGGCGCCCGCGATCGCCGACGGGTCGAGGAAGCGGTGCAGGTGCACGACGAAGTAGCGCATGTTGGCGTTGTCGACGCTGGCCTGGGCCTTGGCGCGCCAGGCCACGACGGCGGCGGCGTAGTTGGGGAAGATGCCGACGATGTCGAGCTTGGCGGAATCGCGGAACTCCGTCCCGCCGATGTCGACGAGTTCTCCGCCGAAGACGAGGTGGAGCAAGGGCTTGGTCTGCTGGTCCATGGGTGGCCTCCGGGGTTGGGAGCGGATGCGGGCGCGGCTCAGCCGGCGCCGCCGAGCGTGCGCCGCCCGGCGGCCAGCAGCGCCGCGTGGAGGTTCGGCCCCGCCGCGTAGAGCGTGCGGTGGCGCGGGACGCGCTGGTTGTAGAGCAGCGGCCGCCCGTCGGCGGCGGTGAGCTGGGCGCCGGCCTCGTGCAGCACGATGTCGACGCCGGCGAGGTCCCAATCGTGCGAATCGGGCGACGCCACCGCGGCGTCGAGGCCGCCGCCCGCCACGGCGGCGAAGCGGCAGGCGAGCGAGGGGATGCGCGGCACGAGCGCCACCGGCACGGCCCGGGCCAGGGGCTTGATGAAGCCGTTGGGGGCCGACAGGCTGGCTCCGGCGAGCTCGGCCCGGTCCGACGCCCTGGCGGGCCTGTCGTTGACCCAGGCGCCGAGGCCGAGCGCCCCCGCATAGGTTTGGGCGAGGGCCGGCGCGTGCACGACGCCCACCACCGGGCGGCCGTGGCTGACTAGCGCCACCGACACCGCCCAATGCGGGTCCCCGGCGGCGAAGGAGCGGGTGCCGTCGATCGGGTCGACCACGATCACGTGGTCGTGCAGCAGCCGGTCGAGGTCGTCGGCCGTCTCCTCCGACAGCCAGGAGGCGCCGGGCACGGCCGCCCGCAGCCGGTCGTGCAGGTAGCGGTCCACCGCGAGGTCGGCCTCGGTGACGGGCGATCCTCCGGCCTTGAAATCGACCCGCGCCGCCGTCGCGGCCCCGTGGCGGAAGAAGTCCATCGCCATGTCGCCGGCCACGCGCGCGGCGTCGCGCAGGAGTTCGAGGACGGCGCGCGAGTCGGAAGGTGAGATGGAAGCCACGGCGCCGATCGCGTTGCTGCGGGGAGGGACGGGCCGGTCGGCCTCCCGCGAGGCATAGCGCGGGGGGACGGGGGCGTGCAAGCGCGCGGGGCAGCCCCTGCGTGGACCTTCCCCCGAACAGCGCAATCCGGGCGATCGCGTCGACGATTTCGACACCATCCCGGCCGATCCACCTCGATCAGTGCCGTTTCACTGAAGCTTAAGCACGCCCGTTAGGGCTTTGCGGGCCGCCATGAACCTAGTCTGACTGCAACGGAGGGCACTGACCCACCACAGTTTCAGTAAACTTCGAATAACGGTCCGGTAACGCTGCGGCGAACACTCGGGCTCATCGAACAGGTGCCGCCGAGGCGGCCGTAGCCATGCGAGACGTCCCATGACCAGTCCTGCCACTGCCGGAATCTTCGCGCGGATCGCCGCCAGCATCGACGCCCGCGGCGCGGCCGCCCCGGCTCCCGAAGTCCTGCAGGCCTGCGACAGCCGCGCCGACAACCGCCGGCGCAGCGTGCTGCTGTCCCGCGACCGCGTCACCATCGACCGGAGCTACCGGGGCATCGCCATGCGGCTGTCCGTGCCGGTGTCCGCCTACCGCGGCGTCTGCGTCGGGGTGAGGTCCGGGGAGAACGGCGGCTTCGTCTACGAGCTGCGCCTGGCGCACCGCGACCCGGATCTGTCGGTGTTGCTCGACGAAGCCCTGGACGAAAGCCGCATCTGGGCGGAATGGCGGGCCTCGGCCGGTTTCTTCGGCCTGCCCGCCCTCATCGAGCGCAACGACGGGCCGGAAGCCTGGGGCGCGGCCGCGGGCTCCGCCGACAGCCATGGCCGGCGCACGAAGCGCCGGCTCCGCCCCGGCATCGTGACCCGCCGGGCCGTGCGGCCCGAGGCCCTGGCCACGGTGCATCGCGAGGACGAGATCATCGCGCCCGAGTGACGAGGCCGCCCGCGGGGCGACCGCCGCACGCCCGCCGCGGCAGCGTCGTCAGAACAGGCTTCCCTGCCCCGGCGGTGCCGGCCGGACCTGGCGGGGTGCGGCCGGAGGCTTGGGTCGCCGGACGCGCGCCGCCGGCCGCTCCGGAGCGGCCGGCCCGGGGGGTTCGACCTCGCCGCCGCCGCCGGGCCCTCCGCCGCCGCTTCCGCGCCCGCCGCCGCCGTCCCGCCGGGGTTCCGCCCCGCCCGGCCCCAGCGCCGTCACCGCCAGCGCATCCTCGGCAAAGTCGATGCGGAGCCGCGCTCCCGGTGCCACGCCGGCGGCGGACCGCAGCGGCTGGCCGGCCTCGTCGCGCACGAGGGCGAAGCCGCGCTCCAGGACCGACCGGTAGCCCAGAGATCCGAGCAGCTGTCCCAGGCCCCCGAGGCGGGTGACGCGGCGCTCGTTGCCGCGGGCCGCCGCGCCGCGAAGGCGCTCGCCCAGCACGCCGACGCGCAGGCTGCGGCTCCGGTTTTCCTGCAGGGCCAGGGCGGCGCGGCCCTTCAACGCGGCGCCGAGCCGCGCCGCCACGGTCTCGAGCCGCTGGCGCCGACGCTCCTGCAGCAGGGCCGCGGCGCGCGCCAGGCGGGCATCGAGGCCGGACAGCCGCTCGGTCGCCCGCGCCAGCCGCGCCCCCGGGGATTGGCCGGCGAGGCGAGTGCCGGCGCGGGCCACAGCGAGCCGCCGGGCGTCGGCGCCCCGGCGCAGGGCGGCCGGCAGCAGGCTGGCGGCCCGATCGAGCCTTTGGCGCGGCTCGGCCAGGAGGTCCGGCCCGGACGGCAGGGCGCGGGCGCTGGCCCGGAGCGCGTCGCGCCCGGACGCGATCCGCCGCAGCATGGCCGACCCGTGGCGGGCGCCGAGCCGGTCGAGCCCGACGGCGAGTTCGGCCCGCACCGGCACGCAGATCTCGGCGGCGCCGGTCGGCGTGGGGGCGCGGAGGTCGGCGACGTGGTCGAGCAGCGTCCAGTCGGTCTCGTGGCCGACGGCGGAGACGAGCGGGATGCCGCAGGCGGCGGCGGCCCGGACCACGGCCTCGTCGTTGAACCCCCACAGGTCTTCGAGCGAGCCGCCGCCGCGCGCCACGATGAGCACGTCGGGGCGCGGCAGCGGGTCGCCGGGGCCGAGCGCGTCGAAGCCCCGGATGGCGCGGGCCACCTCTTCGGCGCTGCCGTCTCCCTGCACCCGCACGGGCCACACCAGCACGCGCCGGGGGAACCGGTCCGCGATGCGGTGCAGGATGTCGCGGATGACGGCGCCGGTCGGCGAGGTGACGACCCCGACCACGCCCGGCAGGAACGGCAGGGCGCGCTTGCGGGCGGGATCGAACAATCCTTCGGCGGCGAAGCGGCGGCGCCGCTCCTCCACCATGGCCATGAGGGCGCCGACGCCGGCGGGTTCGAGCGATTCGATGACGATCTGGTAGGCGGACTTGCCCGGAAAGGTCGTGATCTTGCCGGTCGCCACCACCTCCATGCCCTCTTCGGGCTTGACGCGCATGCGCGAGAAACTCGTGCGCCACACGACGGCGTCGATGCGGGCGCCCTCGTCCTTGAGGGAGAAATAGGCGTGGCCGGAGGAATGCGGTCCCCGGTAGTTCGACACCTCGCCCCGCACCCTGACGTATCCGAACCGCTCCTCGACGGTGCGCTTCAACGCACCGGAGAGTTCGGAGACGCTGACTTCCGGGGCGTTCGACAGGCGGCCGCCCTCGCCGGCGGCGGCTTCGTCCGGCGCCCCGCCGGTCGGCGCGTCGAAGATGGTGGGGGCGGCGGTCCTGCCGCGGGGGCTCGACCGAGCCGAAGGTCTGAGTGCCATGGGACCGGGATAGCACGCCGCCGGGGCGGGTGTCGCCGGTCTCGCCGGCCTCGGGCAGGGCGGCGCATGGCACGGCCGTTGCAGCGGTGCGCGGGCGGGCGTCGCGCCCCGACAACGGCAGGCCCATGAACCATCATCCCGGCGCGCCGGCCCCCTCGCAGGCCGCAGCCCTCAACGACCCCGCCCCGGTGCCGGTCGACACCCATTGTCCCTATTGCGCGCTGCAGTGCGGGATGACGCTGGTGCCCGACGCCGAAGGGCGCTTCAGCGTCGCGGCCCGGGATTTCCCGACCAACAAGGGCGGCCTCTGCCGCAAGGGTTGGACGGCGGCGGCGCTTCTGGTTTCGCCCGAGCGCCTGACGACGCCGCTGATCCGCGACACCAAGGGCGGGCCCTTGCGGGCCGCCGGCTGGGACGAGGCGCTGGACCTCGTCGCGGCGCGGTTCCGCGACATCCGGGCCCGTCACGGCGCCGACGCCGTGGGCGTGTTCGGCGGCGGCGGGCTGACGAACGAGAAAGCCTATCTCCTGGGCAAGTTCGCCCGCGTGGCGCTCGGCACCGCCAACATCGATTACAACGGCCGCTACTGCATGTCGTCGGCCGCCGCGGCCGGAAGCCGCGCCTTCGGCATCGATCGCGGGCTCCCCTTCCCCATGGCCGACATCGCCGAGACCGACGCGATCCTGGTGGCGGGCAGCAACCCCGCCGAGACGATGCCGCCCCTGATGCAGTATTTCGACGCGCAGCGGGCGCGCGGCGGGCGGCTGATCGTGGTGGACCCCCGCCGCAGCGCCACGGCCCAGCGCGCGACGCTGCACCTGCAGACGACGCCCGGCACCGACGGTGCCCTGGCGGCGGGCCTCCTCCACGTCGCGATCCGCGACGGGCTGACAGACCCGGACTTCATCGCGGCGCGGACCAGCGGGTTCGAGGCGGTGAGGCGCATCGCCGCCCAGCACTGGCCCGACCGCGTCGAGCGCATCACCGGCGTGCCGGAACGCCAGATCGTCGAGGCGGCCCACATCCTCGGCGAGGCCGCCACCGCCATGGTGCTGACCGGGCGCGGGCCCGAACAGCAGAGCCAGGGGGTCGACAACGTGTCGGCCTTCATCAACCTCGCGCTGGCGCTCGGCAAGGCCGGCCGGCCCCTGTGCGGCTGGGGGACGCTGACGGGACAGGGCAACGGCCAGGGCGGGCGCGAGCACGGCCAGAAGGCCGACCAGCTGCCCGGCTACCGCAAGATCGCCGACCCCCGGCACCGCGCCGAGGTCGCCGCCGTCTGGGGCGTCGATCCCGCATCCCTGCCCGGCCCCGGCCTTTCGGCCACCGAACTCCTCGACGCCACGGCGCCGGGCGGCGCCGTCAAGGCCCTGATGGTGCTGGCGTCGAACGTCGTCGTGTCGTCGCCGGCCGCGGCCCGCGTGGCGGAGAACCTGCGCGGCCTCGAACTCCTGGTGGTGTCGGACCTGTTCCTGTCCGAGACGGCGGCGCTCGCCGACGTGGTGCTGCCCACGGCGCAATGGGCCGAGGAGGACGGCACCATGACGAACCTCGAGGGGCGCGTGCTGCGCCGCGCCCGGGCCCAGGCGCCCCCCCCGGGGGTCAGGACCGATGCCGAGGTTCTCCAGGCGTTGGCACGCCGCCTCGGCTGCGCGGCCGACTTCTCCGCCGACGCCGAGACGGGCTTCGCGGAACTGCGCCGTGCCAGCCGCGGCGGCCTCGCCGACTATGCCGGCATCTCCTACGCGCGGATCGCCGCCGAGGACGGCGTCTTCTGGCCCTGCCCCGACGACGACCATCCGGGCACGCCGCGGCTGTTCCTCGACGGATTCGCCACGCCGGACGGGCGGGCGCGCTTCGCCGCCGTGCAGCCTCGCCCGGCCGCCGAAGTGCCGGACGACGACTTCCCCTACTGGCTGACCACCGGGCGCGTCATGGGCCAGTACCAGTCCGGCACCCAGACCCGCCGGGTGCCGGAGCTGGCCGCCGCCGAGCCCTCCGCCTTCGTCGAGATCCATCCGCAAACGGCGCGCGGCCTCGGGCTCGCCGAAGGCGACATGGCGCGGCTGACGACGCGCCGGGGCTCCATCGCGGTTCGGACGCGGCTCACGCCCGCCATCCGGCTCGACACGCTCTTCGTGCCCTTCCACTGGGGCGACGGGCAGTCGGCGAACGCCCTCACCCATGCGGCGCTCGACCCCATCTCGCGCATGCCCGAGTTCAAGGTCTGCGCCGTGCGGATCGTGCGCGACGCTCCGCCGCCCTGAAGCCGCACCCGCCCTGGCACGAGTTTCGCAAAATCCCGCTCGGCGACCATCCAGGCCCGGGACCGCGCATCCGATGACGAAACGCAAGCTTGTGGTGGTCGGCAACGGCATGGCCGGAGCGCGGGCCGTGGAGGACGTGCTGGCGCGCGGCGGCGATGCCCTGTTCGACATCGTCATGTTCGGCGACGAGCCCTACGGCAATTACAACCGCATCCTGCTCTCCGGCATCCTCAACGGATCCAAGACGGCCGACGACATCCTCATCAACACGCCCGCCTGGTACGCAGAGACTGGCGTCAAACTGCACAGCGGCGACCGCGTCGTGGAGATCGACCGCGCCGCCAAGACGGTGCGGTCGGCGGCCGGCACGGTGGAACCCTACGACGTGCTGTTGATCGCCACGGGCAGCAAGGCCTTCGTGCCGCCCTTCAAGGGGGCGATGGACGCCGACGGGCGGATGAAGCCGGGCCTCTTCGCCTACCGGACGCTGGACGACTGCCACGGCATCGCGGCCTTCGCCCGGACGGCCCGCAAGGCCGTGACGATCGGCGGCGGGCTCCTCGGCCTCGAGGCCGCGCGGGCGCTCGGCGGCCTCGGCTGCGAATCGCACGTCGTGCACCTCGCCGGCCACCTCCTCGAACTGCAGCTCGACGCCACCGGCGGCGGCATGCTGCGCCGGACGATGGAAGGCTTCGGCCTGCACGTCCACACCGGCAAGGCCACGACCGAGATCCTCGGCGAGGACCGCGTGTCGGGCCTCGCCTTCAAGGACGGGACGACGATCGACTGCGACATGGTGGTGGTGGCGGCCGGGGTGCGGCCCAACAGCGAGATCGGCCTGCGGGCGGGACTGACCGTCGAGCGCGCCATCGTGGTCAACGACCACATGCAGTCCATCGACGACCGCTCCGTCTACGCGGTCGGCGAATGCGCCCAGCACCGCGGCAAGGTCTACGGCCTCGTCGCCCCCCTGTGGGACCAGGCCAAGGTCTTCGCCGACCACGTCACGGGCCACGACGCGCAGGCCGCCTACCAGGGCTCCAAGCTCGCCACCAAGCTGAAGGTGATGGGCGTCGAACTCGCCTCCATGGGCATCACCGAGCCCAAGGACGAGCACGACGAGGTGATCCAGTTCGCCGAGCCGAAGCGCGGCACCTACAAGAAGCTCATCGTGCGCGACGGGCGGCTCGTCGGCGGCATCCTGATGGGGGAGATCTCCAAAGCCGCCTACCTGATGCAGGCCTTCGACCGCGACGCCCCCCTGCCCGAGGAGCGCCTGGCGCTGCTCTTCGACCTCGGCGCCGCGCCCCAGGCGGTGTCGCCCGAGGAGATGCCGGCCGAGGCGCGCGTCTGCAACTGCAACGGCGTGTCCAAGGGCGCCATCGGGGCCGCGGTCGCGTGCGGGCACCGCGACGCCGCCGCCGTCATGGCGGCGACCCGGGCCGGCATGGGCTGCGGGTCCTGCAGGGGGCAGGTCGAGGCGCTGACGGCCTATTTCGCCGACCAGGCGCCCCCGCTGGCCGTCGCGCCCGAGGTCCCGGACGAGCCGTCGCGCCTCGACGGCCACGTCCAGGCCCGCATCCTGGAGGACGGCACCTTTTCGCTGGTGCCCGACACCGCGGACGGCCATTGCACGCCCGCGCAGCTGCTGCGCATCGCCGAGGTGGCGGTCAAATACAACGTGCCGGGCGTGAGGCTGATGGCCCACGACCGCATCGATCTCGTCGGCGTGCCCAAGGACGACCTCGCCCGGATCTGGGACGAACTCTACCTCGCGGCGGCGGAATAGCCGCAACCCGCCGGGACGTCGCGGCACATCCTCCGCGACGTCCCTCTGCGCTCGCCACGACGCGTCCGCCCGAGGCGGAGGCGTCGCGCTGGTGTTCGACGGTCAGGCGAAGCTGCCCGACCCCGTCCGGGCTTCAGTAGTAGCCATAGGCTCCGTAGCCGCCGAAGCCGTAATAGCCTCCGTAGCCGCCATAGCCGCCGTAGTACCCGAGGAACCCGCTGTAGTAGCCGAAGTAGCCACCATAGCCGTAGTAGCCGCCGTAACCGTAGTAGCCACCATATCCATAATAGCCACCGTAGCCGTAGTAGCCGAGATAGCCACCATAGCCATAGTAGCCGAGGTAACCACCGTAGCCGTAATAGCCGAGGTAGCCGCCGTAGCCATAGTACCCGTAATAACCACCGTAGCCGTAAGAGCCGCCATAGCCGTAGTAGCTGTAGGCTCCACCATAGCCGTAGTAGCCGCCGTAGGAAGCGTAGCCCATGTGCCCTCCGCCGAGTGTCGCGGGTGATCCCTATCGTCGAGACGACGATCCCAGAAAACAACGCCGATCTCGGACTGTCAAACGCCGCGCGTCCGACGATGTATCCTGGCGAGTGGCGAGGGGATGTTGCGATGGGCCGTCGGTGTACCGAGGCTGCCCTCAGCTCGGCTACGGATCCCGACGGGCGGAAGGAGAGACGTGCGGGGAAATGCCGGATCCGCGGCTGCCGCGCCGGCGTGCCTCCGGGCGAACCGACCGGCCCGGCCCCGCGTTGCTTGGCGGTCATCGGGCCGAGTGCCGCCGCCGACGGCGGAACCCACGGTCAGGATGGCGCTCGCCATCATCATAAGATATCTGACCCCCATGCCAGCGACAGCCACAGAGCACCAGCGCGAGTTGATGCGGACCTTGCACCGCCTGCACGACGGCGACGAGGTCGCCATCTGCGCGGCCTACGCCCAGGCCGAGGCCGACGGGCGCGCCTTCCGCAAGCACGGCAGCTTCCGCCTGTCCTCCGAGGACTACGCCCGCGCCCTCCTGGCGGACGGACGCGCCAAAGGCTGGCTGAAGTGACGGGCGCTACGCCTTAGGAGGGCCGCCCTCCCCCGTGGGGCCGACGTCTCGACTCAAGGCCGGCGCCCGCCTTAGGCGTGTCCGGCCGGCAACCCGCAACACCACCGTCGGCGCTGTCGGCGCCCGTGACCTGGAAAGTGGTTTCCCGCCTCGGGACGGCCGTGCTACTCCTCGCGGCGCTTCAGCGCGCTTGGCGAAATTGGTAGCCGCAGGGGACTTAAAATCCCCCGCCTCCGGGCTTGGGGGTTCGAGTCCCCCAGCGCGCACCACCGGCGCGACGACGGCCCGGCGGCCACATTGTCAATGCCCCTCTTCGGGGTGCGGCTCGACGGTCAGCGGCGCCAGCACGAGATCGAAGGTGGCGCCCCAGAAGGGGTACGTGGAAGCCTGGTGCAGGCTGATCGACTGGACCTCGAGGTCGTGCAGGCTCTCCTCGTCACCGGCCGCCAGCGCCACGAAGTCGTCGGCAGAGCGTATCGAGGGCGACAGCAGGAAGCCTTCCGCCATCCCGGCGACCATTCTGAAACGTTCGTGGTCCCCCGTCACGAAGGTCACGTCCATGAACAGGGACGGGCGCTTGAAGACGACCGAAAGAAGCTGCCCGGTCTTCAACGGGTGGAACTTGAACGTGGCCCAGATGTCGGGCACCGCCCCGGGAAGACTGATCGGCGTGTCGAAGGCATAAGTGCCGCGCGAGATCTCCGTCCCGATCCTGGCATGGTGGTCGGTCGACGAGCGCTGCAGGACGACGTAGGCGTCGGCGCGGCCCTTAATGTCGTAGTGGGACAGCAGCCCCGGCCAACTGGCGCCATCCTCGAGGTTGGGGTAGTGGCCGTCGATGGGGCCCACGCTGAACAGGACGGTGTCGGGTGCGTCCTTGCCTTCCAGGTGGCGGGCATTGAGCGCCGCCAGGGTCGGAGTGTAGGCGGAATAGCTTTGGATCACCGGGCGAGGATGCCAGTCGAGGTCTGAGGCCAGCAGGGCGCCGGTGTCGGTCGGGTAGATGTCGACCGTCCCGGACAGCTGCGGGAGGTTGAGCGCTTGCTTCAGGGCAGCCTTGCGGGCGCTGTAGTCGGCAAAGAGCCTGTCGGGATGGCCGACCCGCATCGCGAGGCCCGAAGCCGAGTCGGAGACCACCGTGGCGAAGGTGGATAGCACCGTGCGGACATCCGCCGGAACATAGGTGCCGGCGATCATGGCCCAGGCCAGGAGCCCGGAGGCGAGTCCCAGCGCGGCCCCGCGCGCGTCGTCGTGGAGGAACACCAGGAGCCCGATCAGGCCCAGGCTGGAGCCGGCGATGAAGCCGTGGCCGTCATGGCGCACGAAGGCGGCCTTGAGCACCACGGTGCAGATCCCGAGGACCGCGAGGGCCCTGACGAGACGGTGCTCCGGATTCGCGCGATAGGCCAGGGTGGCCAGGAGGAGCGCCACGGGGATGTAGACGACGAGGTCCGCGGCGTTTCCCCAGACCGACATCGCTTCCGTGTAGCCGCGGGCGATCTCCGACTGGCGCGACAGGTAGACGGGCAGGTTCGCCAGAGCCTGCCCGGAGCCGACCCAGGCGAGGAGGGTCGTGGCGGCCGTGATCGCCGGAAGGGCGACGGCCCAACCGGGCCTGCGGGGGAAGAGAGCCACGACGGCAAGCGCCGTGCAGAAGCCCACCGGCAGTGTGGCGGTCCCCTTGATGAGCGGCAGCAGGCCGTCCACCAGGGCGACGAGGATGATGCCGATCGCCCAAGCCAGCGTCGGTGGGTTGCCGCGGCAGGACGCGAACACGAGGGAGATGGGCACGGCGAACAGTGCCGCATCCCTCACGGCGAGGTTCGCGATCAGCACCGGGAGAAGAAGGAGATAGGGCTTGCGGCCTCGCGTGGCCGTCAGCACGAACCCCGAGACCAGCCCCGAACAGAACAGCGACGACAGGACGACATAGAGCGTATCGTGGCCTGGATCGTGCAGGCCTGCATATAGGAAGCCGAGTGGCCCGAAGGTGAAGACGATATCTCGACCGAAGGACAGGTGCCGCAACGATGCGTCGTCGATGCCCCATCGCCAGGAGCTATCCAGGTCGGTCGCCGGCAATACAGGCGTGAAATGAACCCAAGCGAGAATGCTGATGATGACGGAGACAACGACACAGACCGGGATGAAAACAGGCCTGTAGTCGACCTGTGGATTGAAGTTACGATTTGAGATCTTCGTCACTGCCCATCTCCAGCCGAATCAACGCCGGTGGTACCTGGGTGCCCATTACCATCGGGTGCTGACGGGAGATAGACGGACGGGCCATCTCGCGGCGGTGGATGGCAGGCGGCGCCCCGTCTCGGCCTCGAGGCTGTGGCGAAGCCGCCGTCCGGCGGCGTGAGCCGGGGGATTTCGCCGAGGACGCGCCGACGGGTCGGACCCCGCCCGTCCCCGTCCGGCTCGCCTGAGCCGGCGCGTGTCATGCCGTCGCTGAAGCGCGCCAGCTCCGGTCGGGATGCGGGACCGGCCTCAGCCGCGTTGCCCCGTGGCGAGCGGCTCCTGGAAGGCGAGGCCCATGTCCCAGGGGAAATAGATCCAGGTGTCCTGGCTCACCTCGGTGACGTAGGTGTCGACCAGGGGGCGGCCGAGCGGCTTGGCGTAGATGGTGGCGAAATGCGCGTTGGGCAGCATGTCGCGCACCTCCTTGGCGGTCTTGCCGGTGTCGACGAGGTCGTCGATGACCAGCACCTTGGCGCCATCGCCGAGGTTCAGCACGGCGTCGGACACGCCCTTCAGCACCTGCAGGCCGCCCTGCGTTTCGTAGTCGTGGTAGCTGGCGATGCAGACCGTCTCGATGGTGCGGATGCCGAGCTCGCGCGCCACGATGGCGGCCGGCACGAGGCCGCCGCGGGTGATCGCCACCAGGGCGTCGAAGGGCCCGGCCGCCGACAGCCGCCAGGCCAGCGCCCGGCAGTCGCGATGGAACTGGTCCCAGGAGACCGGGAAAGCCTTGCTGGCGTGGTCACTCATCGTCGGCCCTCCGTCTCGGTCCCGCGGCGAAGCGTGGGCGCTACACCGGAACCGCGTCGCCCCGCAAGTCCGCCAGCAGGGTTTCCACGGCGGCCGCGGCGGCGGCGACGCGCGCCTCGTCCCGGCCGCGCACCACGATCTGGTTGCGGAAGCCGTCCGGCGAGAAGGACGGGTAGGAGCCGATCGACACCTCGGCATGGGCCTTGGCCAGCGCGCCGAGCCCCGCCGCATAGGCCCCCTCGGGCAGGCCCGCGGCGTCGATGGAGCGCGACACCATGCGGGTGCCGCCGGCGAGACGCGGCGCCACATTGTCCAGCATGTTCTGCATGATGGCCGGTACGCCCGCCATCACGACGACGTTGTCCAGCATGAAGCCGGGCGCCTTCGACACGTCGTTGCGGATCAGGTCCGCCCCGTCGGGGATCCGGGCCATGCGGCGGCGGGCCTCGTTCAGGTCCTCGGGCTTGATGCGTTCCAGCAGCATGGCGATCGCGTCGGGCCGCTCCGAGATGCCGACGCCGAAGGCCTTGGCGATGCTGTCGGCGGTGATGTCGTCGTGGGTGGGACCGATGCCGCCGGTGGTGAACAGGTAGGTGTAGCGGCGGCGCAGCGCATTCGCCGCCGCGACGATCTCCTCCTCGACATCCGGCACGATCCGCACCTCGCGCAGGTCGATGCCCATGGCCATGAGGACGTCGGCGATGGTGCCGATGTTCTTGTCCTTGGTGCGGCCCGACAGGATCTCGTCGCCGATCACTAGGATGGCGGCCGTCACGGGGGTGGACATGGTTCAGTCTCCGCTGGTCCAGGGGCGCTCGTAGATGACGTTGGTGCGGGTCTTCAGCGCGACGGCGTAGCCTTGCCGGGCGATGAGCGCCGGCAGGTCGATGGCCCAGCGGCCCGGCGCGTCCTCGACGATGAGCAGCCGCGGCCAGAGCCGCGCCGCGACGTCGCGGAAGAAGGCCTCGAGGATGAGATCCTCGGCGCCCTCGACGTCGAGCTTGATGGCGTCGATGCGCGCGAAGCCTTCCTCGGCCACGATGCTGGCGAGCGCCTTGGCGGGCACACGCACCGAGGCGCCGAGCCCGTGCGTGCCGACGAGCCGCATGGAAGTCTCGCCCTTGTTCTTGGCATCGATGAACAGCGTCACGTCGCCGTCGCAGTCCGCAACAGCGAGTTCGAGCGCCTTGATCGACGGGAAGCTGTTCTGCCGGATGTTGAAGGACAGGCGCTCGAAGATGTCGCCCTGCGGCTCGATGGCGAGGACCCTGGCGCCCGGGCCGGCCAGCGTGGCGACGAAGAGCGCGTAGCCGCCGACGTTGGCGCCGATGTCGATGAAGACGAAGTCGGCTCCGAGGCGTGCGGCGAGGAAGCGGCGCTCCTGGGGGTCGAAATATTGCGGCGTGAAGAGCAGGTTCTTCTCGGCGACGTTGTGGCCGGGATAGAGCCGCATGCGGGCCCCCAGCGTCTCGACGTCGAGCGGCTGGCCGCCGAGGGCGCGGACGCCGACGGCCCGGAGCGCGAAGGCGAGGCGCTTGCCGGCCCAGTCGGTGCCGCACAGCCGCGCCGTCCGCACCAGGCCGGCCAGCCAGCCCCGGGGCGCGTGGCGCCCGAAGGCGGAAAGGTCGTTCGAGGCTCTGGGCGTCATCGGCCCTGTCTCACGCAACCCGGCGGCCTTGGCAAGCCCGGCGCATCCCGCCCGCCCCTCCCCCCGTCGTCCCGGGCTATCGGCGTTTGAAGTCGGCATCGCGATTGGCTATCGTCGCCGCCAACGCCTTCGGGCTCACCTCCCCCACGCGCTCGGGACTCCATGACCTTCGTCGAAGCTTCGACATCGCCGGGCCGCAAGAACGGCCAGATCAAGATCCACGACGCCGCCGCCTTCGAGGGCATGCGGCGTGCCGGGCGTCTCTGCGCGGAAGCACTGGACCTCCTCGTGCCGGAGGTGCGCCCCGGCGTCACGACGGCGGCGCTGGACAAGCTGGTGTTCGACTTCGCCGTGGCGCACGGCGCCTATCCGGCGCCGCTCGACTACCGCGGCTTCACCAAGAGCATCTGCACGTCGCTGAACCACGTCGTGTGCCACGGCATCCCGGACGACAAGCCGCTGCGCTCGGGCGACATCCTCAACATCGACGTGACCCTGATCGTCGACGGCTGGCACGGCGATTCGTCCCGCATGTACACGGTCGGCGAGGTCCCGCGCCGTGCCGAGCGGCTCATCGAGGTCACCTACGAGGCGCTGATGATCGGCGTCGCGGCCGTCAAGCCCGGCGCGACCACGGGCGACATCGGCGCCCTCATCCAGGACTTCGCCGAGGCGGAACGCTGCACCATCGTGCGGGAGTTCTGCGGGCACGGCATCGGCCGGCTGTTCCACGACGAGCCCAACATCCTGCATTACGGCCGGCGCGGCGAGGGCGTGGTGCTCAAGCCCGGCATGTTCTTCACCGTGGAGCCCATGGTGAACCTCGGCCGCCCGCACGTGAAGGTCCTGGGCGACGGGTGGACCGCGGTGACGCGGGACCGGTCGCTGTCGGCCCAGTTCGAGCACACCGTGGGGGTGACGGAGACGGGCTGCGAAATCTTCACCCTGTCGCCGGCCGGCCTGCACCATCCCCCCTATGCCGAGGCCGGCGCCAGCGCCACCGCATGAGCCGAGGCGACGGCGCCGCACGCGCCGACGCCCGGCCGGAGGACCAGCCCCATGCCGGCCACCGCGACAGGCTGCGCGAGCGGTTCAATGCGGTCGGCGACGCCGGCGTGGCGGATTACGAACTCCTGGAACTGATCCTGTTCCGGGCCATCCCACGCCGCGACGTCAAGCCCCTCGCCAAGGCCATGATCGCGCGCTTCGGCTCCTTCGCCGAGACGATCGCGGCCCGGCCCGAGCGGCTGCGCGAGATCCCGGGCCTCGGCGAATCCGCCATCACGGACCTCAAGGTCGTCGAAGCGGCGGCCCGGCGCCTGACCCGCGGCATCGTCAAGGCCCGCCCCACGCTCGGCTCCTGGACCGAGGTGCTGGACTATTGCCGCGCCGCCATGGCGTTCAACGAGCAGGAGGAGTTCCGCATCCTGTTCCTCGACAAGCGCAACATGCTGATCGGCGACGAGGTCCAGGGACGCGGCACGGTCGACCACACGCCCGTCTACCCCCGCGAGGTCGTGCGCCGTGCGCTGGAACTCGGCGCCACCGCCCTCGTCCTGGTCCATAACCACCCGTCGGGAGACCCGACCCCCTCGACCGCCGACATCCGCATGACCCACGAGATCATCGCCATCGCCAAGCCGATGGGCATCGCCATCCACGACCACCTCATCGTGGGGCGGCACGGCCACAGCAGCCTCAAGGCGCTGAAGTTCATCTGAGGCGGTCGAGGCCGTCTCCGACGGGACCACGGGGCCGGTGCCGCGGCGCGGCGGGCCCGCTCCTCGACGGCGCCACGGCGGCGTCAGTCGGCGGGCGCGTAGCCCCAACGCACCAGGGCGCGCCGCGTGCAGGCCTCGCCGCAGGGCGTGCCGTCGATGGAGCGCACGAGGCCCGCCGCGTCGTCGTAGGTCCCGTCCGGGCCGAGTTCATGCGGCAGGCGGACGACGCGGTCCGGGTCTCCCACCACGAGCGTGAAGGGCGTCTGGACCACGATGCCGGGCGCGACCGCGACGCCGAGGGGCGCCGCCGGCGGGACCACGGCGCTCGGATGCACGGTCAGGCGGCGGACCCGAGCCCCGTGCGGGACCCTGTCGATGTCGGCGCCGGCCGCCGGAGCCGCCAGCAGCATGATGCAGGCGCAGAGCGCCAGTCTGTTGGACATCGTCGCCATCGCCTCACTCCCGGCTGGAGCGCTTTCGCGTCCGGCGATTCGGCTCCGACTCAGAATCGAGAACAGTTTCAGCAGCTTCGACTCGCCGAGGCGAGCCAGGGAAAGCCACTCCTGCACCCGCGTGCGGGGGCACGCGACGGGGAACGGCTTCACCGCTCCGCCTGTTCCTCGGATCTGCTCTCGCCTGCCATCTCCAGCACCACGTCCCATTCGACATCGGTCACGGGCTGCACCGACAGGCGCGAGTTCTTGACCAGCACCATCTCGGCGAGGCGCGGCTCGCGCTTGATGCGGTCAAGCGAGACGGGCGGCAGGTCCCGCACGGCCCGCAGGTCCACCATGCCAAACTTGCCGCTCTCGTCGGTGTGGTCCGGGTAATAGGGCTTGATCACCTCGACGATGCCGACGACGGCCTTGCCCTCGTTGGAATGGTAGAAGAACGCCTGCTCGCCGACCTGCATGGCCATGAGATACTGCTTGGCGACGTGGTTGCGGACGCCGTTCCAGAAGGTGCCGGCGGCACCGGCCTCGACCTGCCGGGCGAAGGACCAGCTCGCGGGTTCGCTCTTCACCAGCCAATGCGCCATGGGGGAACTCTCTCCGGAAATCGGCGGGACGGGGTCAGGCGTCGCCTTCGGCGCGCGCCGGGCGGGCCATCAGGGCGTCCAGGGCCGCGCCCGGCGTCGTCCGCCCGGCGACGAGGGCGGCGACGGCCTCGGCCACCGGCATGTCGACCCCCCGCTGCCGCGCGAGCCGGCACAGCACCGGCGCGGTGGCGACGCCCTCGGCCAGGCGCCCCGCCGCGGCCGCCGCCAGGGAGGCACCCGCCCCCAGAGCGTGGCCGAAGGCGAAATTGCGCGACTGCACCGACGCACAGGTCAGGACGAGGTCGCCCAGGCCCGAAAGCCCCATCAGCGTCTCGGACCGGGCGCCGCTGGCGCGGCCGAAACGGGTGAGTTCGGCGAAGCCGCGGGCGGTCAGGGCCGCCGCCGCGCTGGCGCCGAGCTCCATGCCGGCCGCGACGCCGCAGGCGATGGCGAGCACGTTCTTGGCGGCCCCCCCGATCTCGACGCCGAGGAGGTCGTCGGTATGGTAGAGGCGGAAGGCGGGGCCGGACAGCCCCTCGGCGATGCTGCGCGAGAGTTCGGCCTCGGCGGCCGCGACCGTCACGGCCGTGGGGCGCCGGCGGCCGACGTCGGCGGCGAAGCTCGGGCCCGAAAGGGCCGCCACCGGCTGGCCGGGCCGGGCCGCCGCCAGCACCTCGCTCATCAGCAGCCCCGTCGCGGCCTCGATCCCCTTGGCGCAGAGCACGACGGGCAGGTCCGGCGGGAACGGCGGCAGGGCTGCCAGCGTGGCGCGCAGGTGTTGAGCCGGCACCACCATCAGCACGAGGTCGGCCTCGGCCAGCGCTTCGGCAGGATCGGCACGGGGCAGGACGCCGTCGGCGAGCCCGACGCCCGGCAGGGAGCGCCGGTTCTCGCGTGATGCTTCCATCTCGGCGGCGAGTGCGGCATCGCGCGACCACAGCGTCACGGCCCGGCCCGGGCGGGCCGCCACATTGGCCAGCGCGGTGCCCCAGGCGCCGGCGCCCAGGACGGCGACGTGCCGGAACCCCATCAGGCGCGTCCGCCACCGACCCGTTCGGCCGTCGGGTCCAACGGCCAGCGTGGCCGTGGCGGCACCGTCAGGTCGTCGACGAGACCGAGCTGCAGCCGTTCGATCCCGGCCCAGGCGATCATGGCGCCGTTGTCGGTGCACAGGATCGCCGGCGGCAGCACGAGGCGGATGCCGCTTTCGCCCGCGAAACGCACGAAGGCGCTGCGGATCGACAGGTTCGAGGCGACGCCACCCGCCACCACGATGGCGTTGGGGTGGCCGGCGACGTCCCGGAACAGCCGCAGGGCGGCCCGCGTCCGGTCGATCAGGACGTCGACGGCCGCCGCCTGGAAGGAGGCGCAGAGGTCGGACACGTCGCGCGGCTTCAGCGGTGCCGCGCGCTCCGCTTCGAGGCGCACGGCGGTCTTCAGTCCGGACAGGGAGAAGTCGGGCTTGGCGCGTCCCAGCATGGGGCGGGGCAGCGCGAAGCGGGCCGGGTCGCCGGTCTCGGCGGCGCGCTCGACCGACGGTCCACCCGGATAGGGCAGCCCGAGGAGCTTGGCGGTCTTGTCGAAGGCTTCCCCGACGGCGTCGTCCACGGTGGTGCCGAGGCGGCGATAGTCGCCGACGCCCCGCACCGCGATGAGCTGCGTGTGGCCGCCCGACACGAGCAGCAGGAGATAGGGGAAGGCCACGCCGTCGGTAAGCCGCGCCGTCAGGGCATGGCCTTCGAGGTGGTTCACGGCGATGAGCGGCTTGCGCAGCGCCAGCGCCAGCGCCTTGGCGGTGGTGAGGCCCACCATGACGCCGCCGACGAGACCGGGCCCGGCGGCGGCGGCGATGCCGTCGACGTCCTCGAGGCTCAGGCCCGCCTTGTCCACCGCGCGCTCCACCAGCCGGTCGATCACCTCGACGTGGGCACGGGCCGCGATCTCGGGCACGACGCCCCCGAAGGCGGCATGGTCGGCGATCTGGCTCATCACCTCGTTCGACAGGATGTCGCCCCTGCCGTCCTCGCGCCAGGCGACGACACTCGCGGCGGATTCGTCACAGGTGGTCTCGATGCCCAGAACGCGCATGATGTCCCTTCGGAGGATGCGGCGGGACGGTACCGGAGGCGTCGGGGGGCGACAAGCCGGCGTCAGCCGTCGCAGGTGTGGACGGCAGCCTGCCGGATCCGGGACAGGATCGCCCTGAGCTCCGACTTCTTCGCCGCGATGCCGGCGGCTCCGGCGTCCCGGCACAGCCCGAAGGCCGTGTAGCCCTCCTCGACCGCTTCGCCGAGCTCCCGGTAATATTGGCATTCGGCGATGCGCTCGTTCGCCGCGTCGCCGATCGAGGCGAAATCGGGGCGCCGCGAGAAGGCCCGGTCGAGCTTCGCCTTCACCGTCGGACATTGCTGGACCAGCATGCGGTTGCCGTCGTCCTGGGCCTCCTGGGCCCGGGCGGGGAACAGGGCGCAGGTGCCGAGGACCGCCGCCACGACGACGGATCTCCGCCCGAACAGGTGGGTCACGGTGTTGGCTTTCGGCTTCGGCACGCGAAACCGGCCGTCCTCGGTGGAACGGTCGGCGGAGTCCTCTCCGGGCATGGCCATCTCAGAGAATGAACAGGCCGGAGGTGAAGGGTCGGCTGCGCATTTCGCTCAAATGCGCCAGGAGACCGCCTCTCGTTGCGGAAACAAAGGAACGACGGCTCGAGGCCCGACGGCGAGGCACCCCGCGCGAGCTCGAACGCGACCTGCAGGGTCTCGCGGGCCCGGCCGCGATGGGCCGCCCAAACGGCGAAGCCCGGCGGTTCGCACCGCCGGGCTTCGTGTCGTCGATCCGATGGGATCTTAGAAGTCGCGCTCGACGCGGAGGCGAGCCTCAAACCCGTCGGGGTTCTTGCTGATGCCGACCGGCAGGGCCGTCGCGGCCTGGCCCGGGTTGTGGGCGAGCGTCTGGTCGATATGGGCGTAGAACACCTCGACGCCGAACTCGAGGTTCTTCACGGGATCCCAGAGGAACTGGTTGCCGATGCGATATTCGCTCATGTCGCCGAGGCCACCGAGCGTCCAGTCGATGTTCTTCGCGCGGCCGTAGCTGGACTGCTCGTAGGAGGCGAACAGCACGTCGTGGAAGTTGGGCGTGAAGTAGTGGTTGATGGCAGCCATGACCGAGAAGCCTTCGCTCTTGGCCAGCGTGTAGGCTCCGGTGGTGCTGCCCGGGACGCCGATGGCGATGGCGTCATGGTCGATGTGCTGGAAGCCGCCGAGGAAGCGCGACTGGAAGCCGGCGTTCGCGTAGCCGACCGAGTCCTGGTAGAGGTACGCGCCGTTCTGGTAGGCACCCTGGATCCACAGGTCGTCGCCGGCGGCGAGCATCGGCAGCTTGAGCTGGATGCCGCCCTGCACGGCGAAGCCGTCGTCGTCCTTGCTGGCGAAGCCCTGGCCGTTGGTGCCGGCGAAGGCGCCCGCCACGGTGTTGATCTGGTGGTAGGCGGCGCTCAGCTGAGCCGCACCCCAGGCCTGGTCGAAGCGGATCTGGCCGACGAGGTCGGGGATGGTCTCGCCGCCGTACTGCGCCGCCGAAGCCACGCCGAAGGTGCCGCCCGTGACCGAGCCGATGCCGTCGTTACGCTGGTTGTGATCCTCGACGGCGAACGTGGCCGAGAAGCCGCCGGCGCCCGTGTAGGTGTAGGCGAAGACGTTGTTGCTCAAGTCGGAGTTGGCAATGCCTTCGTAGTTGTAGTTGTCGGCGTAGAAGTCGAAGAACGACTGGACGCGACCGGCCGTGATGCCGGCGAACTGGATGAAGCCCTTGTCCAGATAGGCGAGGTTGCCGCCCTGGTTGGCGAAGGTGTTGGCGCCGCCGGCCGAGCCGCCGCCCTGATACACGCCCTGGAGGCGATCGATCTGGTAGCGGACGTAGGTGCGCAGCGTGCCGTAGGCGGTCTGCGTGCGGGCGTCGGCGGCGAGACGGCCACGGGCGAAGAAGCCCGACGTGTCCTCGTTGCGGCCCGGGATGATCGAGCCGGCAGCGACGAGGCGGGTGGCCTGGCCGATGGTGGCGGTCGGGTAGAACTGACGGGAGTTGTTGATGAACGCACCTTCGACGCGGATCAAGCCGCTGATCTGAAGGCAGGTATCAGTGCCAGGGATGTAGAAGAAGCCTGCGCCGGTCCAATCGCAGACACGGACGTAATCAACAGGCGCTGCCTTCCGAACGGGAAGATCGGCAGCCTGGGCGCCAACGGTGACAGCGAATGCGGCCGCCGAACCGAGAAGAAGGCTCTTACCGAGCTTCATCGTCAAACCTCCAGTATGAATGACCCAACGGGAATGGTGTTGCTTCGTGACCCGCAGCACTCTCGAGATCAGACTGTCTCCAAAGCCGCATCGAACCTTTAGCGCCCCGTGCTCCCTGATTCTGGACCCGCGTCACTCGCCTTTTATCGGTCGTCCGTTTGAGGCGACCAGCGTTAACCCTCGGGCCTTCGAATGCGTGGGGCGTTTCCCCTCCGCCGAGCCAACATACTCGGGCCCCGAGATTCGACAAACGCAAGATTGCCTCGAAACCGCCTCAAGGGGGCTTTGAGCCCATCATGTGACATTCTCGCAACGATTACACTTAGGGAAAGGAAATGCTTCCGTTAGGGCAGTTCAGGAACGGGAGAAGGCGAACTTGCGTGGGGCTTTTGCGGCGGGCCGCTCCGGACGGCGCGGGCCGGGCGGCGGATCGGGCCTGGGCGGCCCCGGATCCCCGGCATGTCCGGACGGGCCGGGCGGCCCCGGGCGCCCGGCCTGCACGGCGCCGCGGAGGCGATAGCCTGCCTCACCGGCTCCACGTCGCCTTCCTGCTTTCGCCCGAATCGAAGACCAACCTTGCAAAGCGCGGCAGGGTGGGGCATAGGTGGCCTCGCTCCAGCGAGCGCGAAGATTGTCCTTAGACGGGCAAGACGGAGATGTGGCCGAGAGGCTGAAGGCGGCGGTTTGCTAAACCGTTATAGGGTTGTAAAGCCCTATCGAGGGTTCGAATCCCTCCGTCTCCGCCAGCGTCGTGGGTCCCGCTGAAGAGTGACAGGGTGATGATGGTCAGGGCGAATTATCTTTCCGTTCTCGGGCTGCTCGGCATGAGCCTCATGGGGATCAGCCAGGCCAGGGCGGCCGAAGATCCGACCGGCTATTGGGCCACCGAGAAGAACGAATCTCAGATCCACATCACCCATTGCGGTGACAAGCTCTGCGGCAACATCTTCTGGATGAAGGAGCCGAACGACGCCAAGGGCGCGCTCAGGCTCGACAAGGAGAACGAGGACGAGGTCAAGCGCAAGCGGCCCCTGCTCGGCCTCCAGCTCATCAACATGAAGCCCGAGGACGACTATTGGAAGGGGACGGTGTACAACCCCACCAATGGCAAGACCTACGACGCCACGCTGAAGATCCTGAGCAAGAATCAGGTCGAGCTGAAGGGTTGCGTGGCCTATATCCTGTGCGGCGGCCAGAAATGGACGCGCGAGGATGCCAAGACCGCCAATACCTCGGAGACCGGGGTCGGCAAGGCCGCGACCATCAAGCCCGACGCCGCTCATGGCGGCACCGGCATCCCGGCCGCCCACAAGGCTTCGGCCCCCGTCCCCGCAGCGCCGTCTGAATGATGACGTCGTCCGATCCGTCGTGGGACGCAGCGCCGTCCCGCGCCGCGTCCGGATGGGGCCAGGTCGGAGCCGTCGCTGTCGTCGCGCTGGCCCTCATGGTGGGCCAGGGTCGGGCCGCCTCGCCCGGGCCTGCCTCCGGGCCAGGCACGCCGCATGGCGCCCCGGTGCCGACCCGATCCCCGGAAGCTCCCGCCGCGGCGCCACGTGCGCCTGCCGCCGGCCAGGACGGAGATGCAGGGTCGCGTAGCGTCGCCGCCCGGGCGCGCATGAACGAATGCGGCCACCAGTGGAACAACATAAAGCGGGCCGGCACCGCTTCGGGCACCTGGAAAGAGTTCTCGCGGAACTGCCTCGCGCAGAAGTGACGCCGCCCGGCGGCCCCCTGCCCTTCAATCCAACTCACGCGGCCGGGGCTTTCCCCGGCCGCTTTGCCGTTGGGCTCCGGCGGTCCGTGCCGCGGCGGAGCTAGAGCGGTTCCGCCTTCTGCGGAGGCGCTCCGCCTTCGGATCGAGAGCAGTTCCGTCGGCGCGGAGTCGCCGAGGCGGCTCGCAGAAAGCCGGTACGGCCCTTGCCGGCCGCCGCGCCGTCAGATCCCGAGCTTGCCCTTCAGGACGGCGTTGACGGCCTGCGGGTTGGCCTTGCCGCCCGTGGCCTTCATGGCCTGTCCGACGAACCAGCCCAGCATGGTGGGTTTGGCCTGCACCTGGGCGACCTTGTCGGGGTTGGCCGCCATGATGGCGTCGACCGCGGCCTCGATGGCGCCCGTGTCGGTGACCTGGCGCAGCCCGTGTCGCTCGACGATGTCGCGGGGTGCGGCGCCGCGTTCCTCGCCCACCATCAGCGCCAGCACGTCCTTGGCGATCTTGCCCGAGATCGTGCCGTCCACGATGAGGTCGACGAGGCCCGCCACCTGCTCGGGCGTGATCTCGGTCGCATGCACCGGCAGCCCGACGGCGTTGGCATAGGCGGCGATGTCGCCCGTGACCCAGTTGGCCACCAGCTTGGGGTCGCGCCCCTCGCCGACCGCGACGGCGCGCTCGTAGAAGGCGGCGAGGTCCCGCTCGGCCACCAGCACGGTCGCGTCGTAGGGCGACAGGCCGTAATCCGCCACGAACCGGGCCTTCTTGGCGTCGGGCAGCTCGGGCAGGTCCGCCGCGAGCGCGTCGACATAGGCCTGGTCGAACTCCAGCGGCAGCAGGTCCGGGTCCGGGAAGTAGCGGTAGTCGTGCGCTTCCTCCTTGGAGCGCATGCTGCGCGTCTCGCCCCGGCCGGGATCGAAGAGCCGCGTCTCCTGCTGGATGACGCCGCCGTCCTCGAGGATGCCGATCTGGCGCCGGGCTTCGGTGTCGACCGCCTGGCCGATGAAGCGGATGGAATTGACGTTCTTGATCTCGCAGCGGGTGCCAAGCGGCTCGCCCGGCCTGCGCACCGACACGTTCACGTCGGCGCGCAGGCTCCCCTTCTCCATGTCGCCGTCGCAGGTGCCGAGGTAGCGCAGGATGGTGCGCAGCTTGCCCACATAGGCCTTGGCCTCGTCGGCCGAGCGGATGTCGGGCCGCGACACGATCTCCATCAGGGCGACGCCCGACCGGTTGAGATCGACGAAGCTCTGGTTGGGCGACTGGTCGTGGGTCGACTTGCCGGCATCCTGCTCGAGATGCAGCCGCTCGATGCCGACCCGGATCTGCCGCTCCGGCGTCACGTCGACCAGCACCTCGCCTTCGCCCACGATCGGGTGCTTGAATTGCGAGATCTGGTAGCCCTGCGGCAGGTCCGGGTAGAAGTAGTTCTTGCGGTCGAAGACCGAGCGGTGGTTGATCTGGGCCTTCAGGCCGAGGCCGGTCCGCACCGCCTGGGCGACGCAGAACTCATTGATGACCGGCAGCATGCCCGGCATGGCGGCGTCGACGAACGAGACCTGGCTGTTCGGCTCCGCGCCGAAGCCCGTGGAGGCGCCGGAGAAGAGCTTCGAGCGCGACGCCACCTGGGCATGGATCTCCATGCCGACGACGATCTCCCAATCGCCGGTCGCGCCCTTGATGAGCTTCGAGTCGGATGCAGTTGCCATGGCGGGCGGCCTATCGATGGGCGGCGGGAGCGGTGGCGGACCACCAGGCGGACGGCAGGTCGATCGCCGGCGCCGAACGCGCGATGACTTCGGCGAGCGCGAAGAGCGTCTCTTCCTCGAAGGGACGGCCGATGAGTTGGAGGCCGAGGGGCAGCTTGTCGGCCGAAAGGCCGGCCGGCACCGAGAGCCCCGGCAGGCCCGCCATGTTCACCGTCACGGTGAAGGCGTCGTTGAGATACATGGCGATCGGGTCGTCGCCGCCCTTCTCGCCGAGCCCGAAGGCGGCCGAGGGGGTGGCAGGCGTCAGGATGGCGTCGACGCCGTCGGCGAAGGCGGTCTCGAAGTCGCGGCGCACCAGGGTCCGGATCTTCTGCGCCTTGAGGTAGTAGGCGTCGTAATAGCCGGCCGAGAGCACGTAGGTCCCGATCATGATGCGGCGCCGCACTTCGGCGCCGAAGCCGGCCGCACGGGTGTTGCCGTACATCTCGGCGATGTCGCGGCCGGGGACGCGCAACCCGTAGCGCACGCCGTCGTAGCGGGCGAGGTTCGAGGAGGCTTCCGCCGGCGCCACGATGTAGTAGGCGGGAAGCGCGTATTTCGTGTGGGGCAGCGCGATGTCGACGACCCGGGCGCCCGCCGCCTTGAGCCAGGCGATGCCCTCGGCCCAGAGCGCGTCGATCTCGGCCGGCATGCCGTCGATGCGGTATTCGCGCGGGATGCCGATCACCTTGCCGGCCACCGACGCCCCGACGGCGGCCTCGTAGTCGGGCACGGCGATGTCGACGGAGGTCGAGTCCTTCGGGTCGTGGCCCGCCATCGACCCCAGCATGATGGCGGCGTCGCGCACCGTGCGGGTGATCGGGCCGGCCTGGTCCAGCGAGGATGCGAAGGCCACCACCCCCCAGCGCGAGCAGCGGCCGTAGGTGGGCTTGATGCCGACCGTTCCGGTGAAGGCCGCGGGCTGGCGGATCGAGCCGCCCGTGTCGGTGGCGGTGGCGGCGAGGCACAGGCGCGCCGCGACCGCAGCCGCCGAGCCGCCCGACGAGCCGCCCGGAACCAGCCCGGCATTGGAGCCCGGCTTGCGCCAGGGGGACACGGCCGGCCCGAAATACGAGGTCTCGTTGGACGAGCCCATGGCGAATTCGTCGAGGTTCAGCTTGCCCAGCATGACGGCGCCGTCGCGCCACAGCTGCGACGACACCGTGGACTCGTAGGGCGGCACGAAGCCTTCGAGGATGCGGCTGCCGGCCGTGGTCTGGACGCCTTCCGTGCAGTAGAGGTCCTTGATGCCGAGCGGCAGTCCTTCGAGCGGGCCCGCCTCGCCCCGCGCCACCCGGGCGTCGGCTCTGTCCGCCATGGCGAGAGCGCGGTCGGGCGTCTCGGTGATGAAGGCGTTGAGCGGGCGCGCCGCCGCCATGGCGGCGAGATGCGCCTCGGTCAGTTCGCGGGAGGACAGGCGCTTGGACCTCACGGCGTCGCGCGCCTCGGCGAGGGTCAGGCTGGTCAGGTCGGACATGGGATCTCTGGTGTGGCGGCCACGCGACCGGCGGTGGGGACGGGGTTCGGCGGCGGGTGGCGGAGACGGGCGGCGGCCGAGCCCCGCCCGGGTTTCACTCGATGACCTTGGGCACGGCGAAGAGGTGGTCCTCGCTCGCGGTGGCGTTGGCCACGATCAGCGGCGCGATGCCCCCGTCCGTGACGGCGTCGGCCCGCCGCTTCAACCGCATCGGCAGCACGGAGGTCATGGGCTCGACGCCGGTCACGTCCACGCCGTCGAGTTCCGCCACGAAGGACAGGATGGCGTTGATCTCGCCCTGGAGATGCGCCACTTCGCCCTCCGCAAGCGTGATGCGGGCGAGTTGGGCGACGCGGCGGACGGTCGCCTGATCGATGGACATGCTGGTTCCGCGGTGGAGAAGGATCAGGGCGTGCTTCTATCACCGCGCGGAGGCGTGAATCAACGATGGCGCCCGGCGCGCGCCGGGTTAGGACGGCGGCGCGGCGCGGAGCCGCCGGAGGGAGCCCCATGAGTGCCGTCATCGAGATCCGGGATCTTCCCGCCCTGCTGGGCCGCAACCAGCGCCTCATGGGGCTCGACCTCGGCACCAAGACCATCGGGATCGCGGTGTCCGACGTCGAGCGCCGGATCGCCTCGCCGCTCCACACCATCCGGCGCACCAAGTTCACCCGCGACGTTGAGGAACTGCGCGGCGCGATGGTCAAGAACGCCGTCGTCGCCCTGGTGATCGGCCTGCCGCTCAACATGGACGGGTCCGAGGGGCCGCGATCCCAGTCGACGCGCGCCTTCGTGCGGCAGGCGCATCCGATCCTGGGCCTGCCCTTCGCCTTCTGGGACGAGAGGCTGTCCACCGCCGCCGTTACCCGGGCCCTCATCGACCAGGACGCTTCGCGGGCGCGGCGTGCCGAGGTCGTGGACCGGATGGCGGCCGCCTACATCCTTCAAGGTGTCCTGGACCGCCTCGCCAGCCTCGGCCGCACCACAACTCCTTCTTGAAATCCCGACCTGCGTCTACGAAAATAGACGTTGCACACGAAGATCGACGCACTAAAAGGTTGCGTATATCATCGCGTTAGTGAACGCGATGAACACAGCCTCTGATTGCGTGAGACAGCCTGCGATGAACGCTCGCCCCCCGGTCACCCCGCCTTCCGCCTCGGGACCGCCCACGGATGAGCAGCTCTGCGACTACATCGCCGACATGTGCGGGGAGCTGCGGCACCTCGCCCGCCGGCCGCAGTTCCGGACGATCAGCTACCTGCTCGACATGGCGCGCGTCGAAGCCGAGCGGATGGCCAAGGCCCTGCGGTCCGGGGCCTAGGGGGGCGCGTCGCCCCGGGGGTCACGCCGCCGGCTCGATGCGGCGGGCGACGCGGTTGCCCTCGTGGCGCGCCACCGTGCCGGCGAGTTCGAGTTCCACCAGCGCCGCCTGTACGGCGCGGGGCGGCAACCCGGAGGCGCGGATGAGCTCGTCGACCGAGACCGGAGCCGGGCCGAGCAGCGCCGCCAGCCGGCCCGTGGCGTCGGTGCCGGCCCCGGCGTCGGCTCCGTCGCCGGCCCTGGGCTCGGGCCGCCGGGGCGGATCGGCTTCCGCGAAGGCTTGGGCCCGGCCGCCCGCCGCCTCGGGCGCTGCGTCGCCGAAGAGGTCCAGTTCGTCCCAGAGCGGCTCGCCCTCGGGCTCGGCCCGGTCCGCTTCGCCCAGGGCTTCGGGGCTCGCGTCGCGGCGCGGCGCCAGGGCGGCCACCACGTCCTCGGCCGAGGTGCAGAGCGTCGCGCCCTGCCGAATGAGGTCGTTGGTCCCCTCCGAACGCGGGTCCAGCGGCGAGCCGGGGACGGCGAACACGTCGCGGCCCTGCTCGTTGGCGAACCGCGCCGTGATGAGCGAGCCCGAGCGCCGGCTCGCCTCGACCACGATGACGCCGAGCCCGAGGCCGGCGACGATGCGGTTGCGGCGCGGGAAGTCCCGCGCGCGCGGCTCCCAGCCGAGCGGCATCTCGGACACGAGGGCCCCGTGCTCGCAGATGCGCCGCGCCAGGCCCTCGTGTTCGCTCGGGTAGATGTGGAGGTGCCCGCCCGCCAGCACCGCGACGGTTCCGGTGTCCAGCGTCGCCATATGGGCCTTCACGTCGATGCCCCGGGCGAGCCCGGAGGCCACGACATAGCCGGCCTCGGCGACGCCCCGCGCCAGCCGCTCGGTGAGGATCAGCCCGGTCGCCGACGCGTTGCGCGACCCGACGATGCCGACGATGGGCCTTGCGAGGACGTCGACCCGGCCCGCCACCGCCAGCAGTGGGGGCGGCGCGTCGATGGCGCGGAGCGCTTCGGGATAGGCGTCCTCGCACAGCGCCACGAAGCGGATGTTCAGCTTGCGCGCCCGCAGCCATTCGGCCTCGGCCTCGGCGGCCGAGCAGACGGTGATGGCGCGCGACGTCGCCTTTTTGGCCAGCCCGGGCAGCGCCTTCAAGGCGGCGCCGGCCGAACCGTAGCGGTCGAGCAGCGTCTTGAAGGTGCGCGGCCCCACATTCTCGCTGCGGATGAGGCGCAGCCAATCGAGCGCCTCCGCCTCGTCGAGGTCGCGCCGGCCCGGCGTCACCGACGGACCCGGACGGTGCGCCCGGCCGTCACGCCTTGGCGCCGATGCGGCTCTCGGTGCCCTGCAGCAGGCGCGACAGGTTGGCCCGGTGCTTCCACCACAGCAGCAGCGTCATCAGGCCGAGGGCAGCGCCGTCCGTGATCTGGCCCGTCAGGAAGAAGAGCAGCGGGGCGACCGCCGACGCCACCAGCGCCGCCGCCGAGGAGAAGCGGGTGGCGAAGGCCACGCCGAGCCACACGGCGGCGAAGGCCAGCGCCGCCGGCCACCACAGGCCGATGAGGCAACCGAGGTAGGTGGCGACCCCCTTGCCGCCCTTGAAGCCGAGCCAGACCGGGACGATGTGGCCCAGGAAGGCCCCGATGCCGGCGAAGATGGCGGCTGCGTCGCCGGCCAGATGGCGCGCCAGCAGCACGGCGAGCGTGCCCTTCAGCGCATCGAGCACCAGCGTGAGCGCGGCGAGGTCCTTGCGCCCGGTGCGCAGCACGTTGGTGGCGCCGATGTTCCCCGACCCGATCGATCGGATGTCGGCGGTGCCGGCGCCGCGCGTGATGAGCAGGCCGAACGGGATCGAACCCAGGCCGTAGCCCAGCACCAGGGACGCGAGTTCAGCTAGACCCGGTTCGTTCATCGCGCGTTCCCGACACTCTGCCGACTGGATCTTATGGGGCATTCCACGGTACGGCAACGCGCACCGCACGGGGCGGTGCGCGACGGCGCGGCTCGGACCCGCCGAGCCGACACCGCAGCGCGAGGCCACCATCGCCGCACCACCCCCCCTTCAGCCCCGCACGCCGCTGCTGTCCCTGCAGGTGCTCCGCGCCGTCGCGGCGCTGCTCGTGCTGGTGCATCACGCCGCCTACGACGCCGGCGCGATCGCGGCCCGGGCGGGCCTGCCGGTGCCGGCCCCGGAACGCTTCTTCGACTTCGGCTTCGGCATCCACATCTTCTTCGTCATCTCGGGCTTCATCATGCTGCGCACGGCCCGCGGCTTCGGCTCGGCCCGGGGTGCCGCGACCTTCGCGGTGCGCCGCCTGATCCGCGTGGTGCCGCTCTACTGGCTCCTGACCAGCCTGGTCCTCATCGGCGCCGCGGTCGCGCCCGGGCTGCTCAACACGCCGCCGGGCGGGCCGGCCGTCGTCCTCGGCAGCTACCTGTTCGTGCCCGTCGCGCGGGCCGGGGGCGAAATCCGTCCCGTCCTGGGCCAGGGCTGGACGCTCGACTACGAGATGTTCTTCTATCTCCTGTTCGCGCTCGCCATGCTGCTGCCGCGGCGGCGCGCGCTGCCGGTCCTGGCCGGCGCGATGGTCGGCCTCGTCGCCTTGGGGCGACTCGTGCCGGCGCCGGTGGCCGCCGTCGCGGTGTGGACCGACGGCCTGCTGCTGGAGTTCCTGTTCGGGCTGGGGCTCGGCCTCGCGGCCGAGCGCGGCCTCGCGCTCACGGCCCGCCAGGCCGCCGCCACGGTGGCGCTGGGCGCCGCCGGCGCGGTGGCGCTCGGCCCCTTGGCCGGGGCCGAGGCCCTGCTGCCCGCCTGGGCCTCGGCCGGCCTGCCCGCCGCCCTCGTCGTCGCCGGCTGCGTGCTCGGGCCGCCGTGGAGGCGCAGCGGGCCGGTCTTGGCGCTGGCCGTGGTGGGCGACGCCTCCTACAGCCTGTACCTGTCGCACCCTTTCGCGGTGCGCCTGTTGCGGAGCGCCTGGGTCGGGCTGATGCCGGCGGGCGTCGCGCCCGGGCTCTACCTCGGGCTCGCCTGCGCGGCGGCCCTGGGCACGGCGCTGGCGCTGCACCGCGGCGTGGAGCGGCCGATGACGGATTGGCTGCAGCGTCGCAGCCGCTTCGCCGGGCCGGCGACGCGCCCCATCCTGCCCGAGGTCCCCGCGGCGCCGCACCGGTCGTGATCGGGGCGGGATTGCCACTCCAGGCTGAGGCTCCCATCTGCGGACCGTGCCCCGGCCCGGTTTGACTTGGACGAACCCCTCGCCCATTTTCGCCGACCGCGCCGCCGCCGCCCCGCATGCCCGCCCCGCGGACCACCGAGGATCCCCCATCCATGAACGTCGTCATCGTCGAGTCCCCGGCGAAAGCGAAGACCATCAACGGCTATCTCGGCAGCGACTACGAGGTGCTGGCCTCTTTCGGCCACGTGCGCGACCTGCCCGCCAAGGATGGTTCCGTCGATCCCGAGCAGGACTTCGCCATGCAATGGGAGGTCGACGACAAGGCCGCCAAGCGCCTGTCGGAGATCGTCCGGGCCGTGAAGGGCTCCGACAAGGTCATCCTCGCCACCGATCCGGACCGCGAGGGCGAAGCCATCTCGTGGCACGTGCTGGAAGTGCTGCGCGCCCGCAAGGTGCTGAAGGACAAGAAGGTCGAGCGCGTCGTCTTCAACGCCATCACCAAATCGGCGGTGCGCGATGCCATGCTGCACCCGCGCGACCTCGACCAGCCCCTGGTCGACGCCTACCTGGCGCGCCGCGCGCTCGACTACCTCGTGGGCTTCAACCTGTCGCCGGTCCTGTGGCGCAAGCTGCCGGGATCCCGCTCGGCCGGCCGCGTCCAGTCGGTGGCGCTGCGGCTCGTCTGCGCCCGCGAGCGCGAGATCGAGGAGTTCCGGGCGCGTGAATATTGGTCGGTGGTGGCGCATCTGCGCACCGCCGCCGGCGTGGCCTTCGAGGCGCGGCTGGTGGGCGCCGACGGCCGCAAGATCACCCGGCTCGACATCGGCACCGGCAGCGAGGCGCAGGACTTCCGCGCCGCGCTGGAAGCCGCCCGCTACACGGTGGCGAGCGTCGAGGCCAAGCCCGTCAAGCGCCACCCCTTCCCGCCCTTCCGCACCTCGACGCTGCAGCAGGATGCGTCGCGCAAGCTCGGCCTGTCGCCCGCCCGCACCATGCAGATCGCCCAGAAGCTCTACGAGGGCGTGACGATCCGGGGCGAGACCACCGGCCTCATCACCTACATGCGGACCGACGGCGTCGACATGGCGCCCGAGGCCATCGCGGGCACGCGCCGCGTCATCGGCGACAATTACGGCGAGCGCTACCTGCCGCAGGTGCCGCGCAAATACACCGTCAAGGCCAAGAACGCCCAGGAGGCGCACGAGGCCATCCGGCCGACCGACCTGTCGCGCCTGCCGCGCGACATGGCGGCCTATCTCGATGCCGAACAGCTGAAGCTCTACGAGCTCGTGTGGAAGCGCACGGTGGCGAGCCAGATGGAATCGGCGGAGCTCGAGCGCACCACGGTGGACATCGCCGCCGAAGTGGGCGGCCGCAAGCTCGACCTGCGGGCCAGCGGCCAGGTGGTGCGCTTCGACGGCTTCCTCACGCTCTACGGCGTCGACGACGACGACGAGGACCAGGACGGCAAGCTGCCCGCCATGGCGGCCGGGGAAACGCTCGGCCGGGAGCGCATCGCCGCCGACCAGCACTTCACCGAGCCGCCGCCGCGCTACGCGGAGGAAGGGCTGATCAAGCGCATGGAGGAGCTCGGCATCGGCCGGCCCTCCACCTACGCGGCGACGCTCGCCGTGCTGCGCGACCGCGAATACGTCCGGCTCGAGAAGAAGAAGCTCATCCCCGAGGACAAGGGTCGGCTGGTGACGGCCTTCCTCGAATCCTTCTTCGAGCGCTGGGTCGATTACGATTTCACGGCCGGGCTGGAGGAAAGCCTCGATCGCGTTTCCAACGACGAGATCGACTGGCGCCAGGTGCTGCGCGACTTCTGGCGCGACTTCTCGGCCGCGATCGGCGACACCAAGGAGCTGCGCACCACGGAGGTTCTCGACAACCTCAACGAGGTGCTGGCGCCGCTCGTGTTCCCGCCCAAGGCGGACGGTTCGGACCCGCGGGCCTGCCCGGTCTGCGCCGACGGCCGCCTGTCGTTGAAGCTCGGCAAGTTCGGCTCCTTCGTGGGCTGCTCGAACTATCCCGAGTGCAAGTTCACCCGCACCCTGTCGGCCGACCCGAACGCCACGACGCTGGGCGACGGCGACAAGCCCGGGCAGCGGCTGCTGGGGACCGACCTCGAATCCGGCCTCGAGGTCACGCTGCGGGACGGGCGCTTCGGCCCCTACCTGCAACTCGGCGAGGGCGAGAAACCGAAACGCTCGTCGCTGCCCAAGGGCATGAAGCCGGCCGACGTCGACCTCGAGACGGCGCTGACCCTCCTGTCGCTGCCGCGCCCGGTCGCCAAGCACCCGGCCACCGGGGAGCCGATCCTGGCCGGCATCGGGCGCTACGGCCCATACGTTCAGCACGGCAAGACCTACGCCAACCTCGACGGCGAGGACGACGTGCTGACGATCGGCGCCAACCGCGCCATCGACCTCATCGTGGCCAAGGAGGAGGGCCGCGGCGGCCGGCGCGGTGGCGCCGCGCCCTCCGGCACGGTGCTGGGCGAGCATCCCGACGGCGGCTCGGTGACGCTGCGCGAGGGGCGCTTCGGCCCTTATGTCAATGCCGGCAAGGTCAACGCGACTCTGCCCAAGGGCTCCGACCCGGCGGCCCTGACGCTCGACGACGCCCTCCGGCTCATCGCCGCCAAGGCAGAACAGAACGGCCTCTCGCCCGGCAAGAAGAAGGTCGCGACGAAGGCGCCCGCCAAGAAGGCTGCCGCCAAGCCGGTGGCGGCGGACGGCGCCACCGAAGGCGTCGCCGAGAAGGGTGCAGCCAAGAAAACCGCATCCAAGACGGCTACGTCCAAGAAGGCTCCGGCCAAGAAGGCACCGGCCAAAGCCGCAGCTGCCGCCAAGGCCGCGGCTCCCGCGCGGGCCAAGAAGTCGGCGTGACCGGCGCGCCCGGGGACGGCGGCGGCGCGGCGTGGCGTCCCCCGGCTCGTTTTTCCGGGCCGCCGCCCCTATCTTGGTGGCAGTGAACACCGAGACAGACCGCGACCCGATGCCCAAGACCAAGACCAGCACGGGCCCAGCCCTGCCCAGCAAGGCCGAGATCCTCGCCTTCATGGCGAGCGAGGCGGCGCTGATCGCCGAGGGCAAGGGATCCGTCGTCAAGAGCCGCAAGCGCGAGGTGGCCCGCGCCTTCAACATCAAGGGCAGCGACCGCGTCGAGCTGAAGCGCATGCTGCGCGAGCTGGAAGACGAGGGCCAGATCGAGCGGCGCCGGTCCGCCAAGCGGGCCGGCGGGGCCATGCCCACGATGGTGGTGGCCGACATCGTGACGCGCGACACCGACGGCGACCTCGTCGCCCAGCCGATCGAGTGGGACGTGGCGGAGAACGGGCCGGCGCCCCGCATCCTGGTCCACGTGCCGAAGTTGCACCGGCCCGGCCACCCTGTCCCCGGTGTCGGCGAACGCGCCCTGCTCAGGCTCGAGCCCACGCCGGATGCCGGCCCGGACGATCCGGCCTTCACGGGCCGCGTCGTCAAGATGATCGCGCGCGACCGCGCCCGCCTGCTCGGCATGGTGCGGGTCGGCCGCGACGACAGCCTCCGCGTGCAGGCCGTCGACAAGAAGAACGCGTCCGAGGTCTATTTCCTGCCGATCGAGGACGCCCAGGGCGCTCAGGACGGCGAGCTCGTCTCGATCGAGCCGATCGGGCGCCAGCGGGTTCAGGGGCTGCAGGCCGTTCGGGTCACGGAACGCCTGGGCTCGCTCAGCGGCGAGAAGGCCGTCAGCACCATCGCGATCCTCACACACGGCATCCCGCACGTGTTCCGGCCCGACACGCTGGCGGAAGCCGCGGCCGTGCAGGCGCCCGGCCTCGAGGGTCGCGAGGACTGGCGCGACCTGCCGCTGATCACCATCGATCCGCCCGACGCCAAGGACCACGACGACGCCGTCCACGCGGCCGCCGACACGGCACCCGACAATGTCGGCGGCACCGTGGTGACGGTGGCGATCGCCGATGTCGCCAGCCTCGTCGCACCGCGCTCCGCCATGGACCGTGAGGCCGTGGAGCGGGGCAATTCGGTGTATTTCCCCGACCGTGTGGTTCCCATGCTGCCGGAGCGCGTCTCGACCGACCTCGGGTCGCTGAGGCCGCTGGAGGACAGGCCCGCCCTGGCGGTGCGGCTGGTCCTGTCGGCCGATGGGCACAAGCGGCGTCACACCTTCCACCGCGTCATGATCCGGTCGGCGGCGAAGCTGAGCTACGCCCAGGCCCAGGCCGCCATCGACGGTGCGACGGACGACACCACGGCGCCGCTGCTCGAACCGGTGCTGAAGCCGCTCTGGGACGCCTATCGCCTCGCCACCCGGGCCCGGCAGGAGCGCTCGCCGCTCGACCTCGACCTGCCCGAGCGCAAGCTCGTGCTCAAGCCCGACGGCACGGTCGACCGCGTCGTCGTGCCGGAGCGCCTCGACGCGCACCGGCTGATCGAGGAGTTCATGATCCTCGCCAACGTGGCGGCGGCGGAAACGCTGGAGGAGAAGCGCCAGGTTCTGGTCTACCGGGTCCACGACGAGCCCTCACTGACCAAGCTGAACGCCCTGTCGGAGTTCCTGCAGACCATGGGCATCAAGCTCGCCAAGGGGCAGGTGCTGCGCCCGGCGCAGTTCAACGGCATCCTCGGGCGCGTGAAGGACACCGAGCACGAGCACCTCGTCAACGAGGTCGTGCTGCGGTCCCAGGCCCAGGCGGAATATGCGGTCGAGAACTACGGGCATTTCGGCCTGAACCTGCGCCGCTACGCCCATTTCACCTCGCCCATCCGTCGCTACGCCGACCTCGTCGTGCATCGCGCACTGATCCGTGCCCTGGGGTTCGGGCGGGACGGCCTGCCCGACATGACGGCGAAGGAGCTCGGCGAGGTCGCGGCGCGGATCTCGGCGGCCGAGCGCCGCGCCATGGCGGCGGAGCGCGAGACGACGGACCGGCTGATCGCCGGGTTCCTGTCCGAGAAGATCGGGGCGGTCTTCGACGCCCGCTTGTCCGGCGTCACCCGGGCGGGGCTCTTCGTGCGCCTCGTCGACACGGGCGCCGACGGGTTCGTGCCGGCGGCCCATCTCGGCGACGAGTTCTTCTCCTTCGACGAGCCCGGCCGCGCCATGGTGGGCACCCGCACCGGCACCACCTTCCGGCTCGGCGACACGGTCGAGGTCCGCCTCGTCGAGGCCGCGCCCGTGGCGGGCGCCCTTCGGTTCGAGATCGTGGGGGGCGGTCAGCGGGGACGCCGCGGCCCGCGGGACGGTGGAGCGCCGCGCCGGCCGAGCGGTGCGGCGGCCGGCGAACCCCTGCCCTGGCGGCGGAAGTCGCGCCGCACCCGGTGAAGTGCCGGCCCGGCCGCCGGCCGAGTCGCGGTTGACATCGCGGCTTCACCGACTAGTGTCGGCCGGATGATCCGCGTGGCTTGAGGGCCGGCGCGGCTCTCTCTGTTGTTCGAAATCCATCTCCCGTCGCCCCGGTGACGGCACCGCGCGAGGACGAGTCATGGCCAAGGCCGCCACCATCAAGATCAAGCTGCTGTCGACCGCCGACACCGGCTTCTTCTACGTCACCGAAAAGAACGCCCGCACCAAGACGGACAAGTTCACCTTCAAGAAGTACGACCCCGTCGTGCGCAAGCACGTCGAGTTCAAGGAAACCAAGATCAAGTGACTCCTTGAGCGTTTTCGCCTTCGGCGAATTCGCTCCAACTTCGAATCGAGAGCGGTTTCATCGGCTTGGAGTCGCCGAGGCGACTCGGAGAAAGCCGATACGGCTCTCGTCTCTCCGGTCCGGCCCTGCCGGATCGGGGCGGCGACCGTCGACCACATCGGCGTGCTTCCGCACCGCCGATCGCCGCGCATGAAAAAAGCCGCCCGATGGTTCGGGCGGCTTTTTCCATGCGCTGAAAACTGGTGGCCGGTCGGAAGTGGCATACGAGGAGGCCACTCTAGCCACTTCCGAACCGGCCGACCCCACGGACCCAGGAGATGCGGCGGACCTGAGCACTCCGTAGGGTATTCGAAGACGGCGTCGCCACCGTCAACCTCACCCGCCTCGCTGCGGCATCGAGCCCGTCCGGCGACATTCAGGAGAATACGGGCTAAACCTTTACACGATCTGACCGGGAGTCAAGAAGTCTCTGGCGCGACGGGGAATTCGGGGTGGAAAAACCCGAGCCGGTGTGATCCGGCACGGCCGAGGGGTGCATCAGGCCGCGTCCGCCGACACGCGGTTGCGTCCCAGGGCCTTCGATTGATAGAGAGCCCGGTCGGCCCGCTTCATCATGGCATCCGCTTCACGCCCGTTGCGGCGTTCGGAGATGCCGATCGACACCGTGACGGGGATGTGCCGGCCGCCCTTGTCGATGGGAAACGCGGTCCCGCCCACGCTCTGGCGCACGCGCTCGGCGACCCGGCCGGCGACCTCGAGGCTCGTGTCGGGCATGACGATGATGAACTCCTCTCCGCCGAGGCGGCACAGCACGTCCACCCCGCGGATCACGGTCTTGACGCGCTCGGCGAAGGCCTTGAGGACCTCGTCGCCGGCGTCGTGGCCGTAGGTGTCGTTGACCGACTTGAAGTGGTCGATGTCGAGGATCATCAGGGACAGCGGCTTGTCGCCGTCCGCCGCGGCATCGATGAGGCCGCCGAGATGCGATTCGAGGTAGCGCCGGTTGTGCAGGCCGGTGAGCGGGTCGGTGACGGCCATCTGCAGCGAGGCCTGCATGATCTCCCGCAGGCGGTCCGCGTAGCGCTTGCGGCGCAGCTGGCTCCGCACGCGCGCCATCAGCTCGTCGCGGTCGACGGGGCGCAGCAGGTAGTCGTTCACGCCGAGGTCGAGCCCGCGCACGATCCGGGCCCGATCGTCGGGCTCCGCCAGCAGGAGGATCGGCAGGTCACGGGTGCGTTCGAGCGAGCGGATCTGGCTGCAGATCCGCAGCGCGTCGTAGCCCTTGAGCGCGGAACTGATGACGACGAGGTCGTAGCCGCCCGTCGCCGCCCGGAATAGGGCATCGTCGGGCTCGCCGGCGAGGTCGACCGTGTGGCTCTGCGACAGGGAGGCGACGAGCCGCTCGGCGGAGGCCGCCCGGTCCTCGACGAGCAGCACGCGGCCCCGGCCGCCCTCCTCGACCAGCGCGCCGAGTTTCGACCCTGGCTGCAGGCCCAGCGTGCCCGAAGCCTCGACCTGCCGGCGCAACTCGTCGACCACCTGCTTGAACCGCGCCAGCGAGCGCACGCGCGCCACGAGGGCGAGCTCGTCCACCGGCTTGGTGAGGAAGTCGTCGGCGCCGGCCTCGAGCCCCCGCACGCGGTCCGCCGTGTGGTCGAGCGCCGTCACCAGCACCACGGGGACGTGGGCGGTGACGGGATCGGACTTCAGCCGTCGGCAGACCTCGAACCCGTCCAGCCCCGGCATCATCACGTCGAGCAGGATGACGTCGAAGCCGCTCCGCCCGGCGAGCTGCAGCGCGTCGAAGCCGTTGGCCGCCGTCCGCACCTCGAAATACTCGGCCGACAGGCGCGCTTCGAGCAGCTTCACGTTGGCGGGGACGTCGTCGACGACCAGGATTCGCGCCGTCATAAAGGAGAGCCTTTCAAGCGTCGCCGAGGTAGTTGCGCACCGTTTCGAGGAACTTGACGACCGAGATCGGCTTCGACAGATAGGCCTCGCAGCCCCCCTGCCGGATCTTCTCCTCGTCGCCCTTCATGGCGAAGGCCGTGATGGCGATGACCGGGATGGCGCGCAGGTCGTCGTCGTCCTTCAACCATTGCGTGACCTGCAGGCCGGACACTTCCGGCAGCTGGATGTCCATGAGGATCAGGTCGGGCCGGTGCTGGCGGGCCAACCCCACGGCTTCCACGCCGTTCCGGGTCTGGACCGTGGCGTAGCCGTTCGCCTCCAGCAGGTCGCTGAAGAGTTTCATGTTGAGTTCGTTGTCTTCGACGATCAGAACCGTTTTCGACATGGGTCTCGGCGCCTCGCTGGCTTCACGCCTGCGCGTTGTGGGACGAACCTCGCCGAAGGGCCGGTTCCGGTCTGACAGCGATAGCCTATCGTGAATCAATCGAGCACTGGAAAAGCGCAATCATGACAAACAGCCACCACGGTCACACACGGCGCACGTCGCCGGGCGTCGACCCCGACTTGCTTGCCATTCAAGCCTTAACATTCATTGCGAGTAATCCCGAACACGCCGAGCGGTTCCTCGCGCTGTCCGGCCTCGGTCCGGGCGACCTGCGCGGGGCGGCGGCGGATCCCGCCTTCCTGCTCGGCGTCATGGACTACCTCGTGGCGGACGAACCGCTGCTGCTGCTCTTCGCCGCCGATGCAGGCCTCGCTCCCGAAGCCGTCGTGGCGGCGCACGACCGCCTGTCCCGACGCTGATCGCCCGTCACTTGTCACAGGCCGCCGGCGCCCCCACAGTCAGCTGGTCGAGCACGCCGGACAGCACGAAATCGCCGTAGTCGAGCTTCAGCGCCCGCGAGATGCCATTCTCGTAGAGGTCCGACGAGAGCACGTAGTCGGGCTGGTCCTTGTCGCCGGCGAAATAGCTGATCACCACCGGCCAGCGCCGCACGTCCTTCAGGCTGGCCACCTTGGCGGCGGCGTCGTCGGGCGCCTTGGTGATGGGGGCACCGATCACGGTGAGCGTGTGATAAAGCTTCAGCCCGGTATCGGAGCCGTCGTAGACCTCGGCCGAGAGGATCTTGTCGCCGTGTTCCGCCGCCGCGATGATCCTGCGCATGTGCTGGATGGGGAAGAGCGCTTCGGCGGGGAAGCTCGCGTGGCCCGCCGGGGTCTTCAGCGTCACGGCGATCTTGCCGTCCGCGTCCCGCTCCGCCCGGCCCGCCACGTCGCTGGCGGCATCGCCGTCGGTCGACGACGTGGTCTTGAACGTGAACTGCGTGGCGGCCGCGTCCTCGAAGGTGTTGTTGCGGACGTCGTTCAGCTTCGAGTCGCCCTCCGCCGGCTGCAGTTCGACGAGCTGGCGCAGGTTGGACGTGTAGCCGTCGCAGCGCGACCCGGTGAAGTCGAAGTCGATCACGCCGGAGGCCGACGCGGGAGCGTTGCTGCCCTTCCCGGACAGGAGCGAGAGCTTGTAGACCGCGTGGTGCACCGCCATCGTCACGGGCGCATCCTCGGCGCGGGCGGCGCCGGCGAGGATCGCCCAGGCGGCGAGGGCAGTCAGGCTGGCGGACGAAAGGCGGTTCACGCTGGACTCTCCATCGGGGTCCCCGAGCATCGGGGCGGGACGTGGCGGAACTGAGATGGCGTGGCGCCCGGCGGCGTCGGCCCACGTGGCCGTTCCCCTCCCCACCATAAAGCTCTAGAGGGGAGCCGTCAGCGGCCCGCGGAGGGCCATGCAGGAGACGCATCATGGGGACGATCGAAGCCCGACTGGCCGAACTCGGCATCACGCTGCCGCAGGCGGCGGCGCCGGTGGCCAATTACGTCGCCTATGTCCTGGGACGCGACACGCTGGTGATCTCCGGCCAACTCGCGCTCGGCGCCGACGGCAAGCTCGATTCCGCCCACCGGGGCAAGCTCGGCGCCGACGTTTCGGGCGACGCCGGCCGCGCGGCGGCCCGCAACTGCGCCGTCAACGTGCTGGCCCAGGCCAAGGCCGCCCTCGGCGACCTCGACCGGATCGAGCGCTGCGTGCGGCTCGGCGGCTTCATCAATGCCGCCCCCGATTTCACCGACCTCGCGCTCATCATGAACGGCGCCTCGGACCTGATGGTCGAGGTGCTGGGCGACAAGGGACGCCACGCGCGCTCCACGGTCGGCGTCGCCTCGCTGCCGCTCGGCTGCGCCGTCGAGGTGGAAGCGCTGTTCAGCGTCCGGCCGTGACGGAGCGCCGCCCCGCGCCCGAGTGGCTGGTCCGGCGCCCCATCGCGCATCGGGGCCTGCACGACCGGGCGGCCGGGCGGATCGAGAATGCGCCCGCGTCGGCCCTGGCCGCCGTCGCGCAGGGATTCGCCGTCGAATGCGACGTTCAGCTCACGGCGGACGGGGAGGCCGTGGTGTTCCACGACTTCACCCTCGATCGGCTGACCGAGGCTTCGGGGCCGATCGGGGAGCACGGCGCCGCTGAACTCGGCGCCCTGCCTCTCGCCGGCAGCCGCGACACGATCCCGACACTGGCCGCCTTCCTCGCCCTCGTCGCCGGCCGGGTGCCGGTGATCTGCGAGATCAAGAGCCGGTTCGACGGCGACATGCGCCTCGCCGACCGGGCCGCCGCCGTGGCGGCGGAGACTGCGGGTCCCCTCGCCTTCAAGAGCTTCGACCCCGCCGTCGTCGCCCATCTGCGCGGGCGCGGCCTGCAGAACCCGCTCGGCATCGTGGCGGAGGCCGACTACGACGATCCGGACTGGGCGGCTCTGTCCCCGGCTCTCAAGCGCGACCTCGCCGCCATGCTGCATTTCGCCGAGACGAGGCCGGACTTCCTGTCCTACCGGGTCGGCGACCTGCCCCATGCCGTGCCTCACCTGTGCCGCGTCGCGGTCGGCCTGCCGGTGATGACCTGGACGGTGCGCACGCCCGAGCAGCGGCAACGCGCCGCAAACTGGGCCGATCAGATGGTGTTCGAGGGCTTCGTGCCTTGACGCCCGGCCGTTCGGCGGGACCATGATGGCGGGGTCGGCCGTCCGCATGCGCGGCGGCCGGCCTCCTCCGGGCCGGGGTGCCGGTGCCGCGACGGCGTCGCCGCACCCGCCCCGCGCCGGGGATCGCCCGCCAAGAGATCGAAGGCGCTCATGACCTCACCGATCACCATCCAGGTCGCGACGTCCATCGCCGCCATCCCGGCCGCCGACTGGGACCTCTGCGCCAACCCGCCCGCGCCGGCCACGGACGGGGCCGCCGACCGGTCCGGCGAGCGCTTCAACCCCTTCCTGGCCCACGCCTTCCTCAAGGCGCTGGAGACGTCGGGCACCGTGGGCGGCCGCACCGGCTGGTCCCCGGCCCATGTGACGGTGCACGAGGCAGGGCGCCTCGTCGCGGCGGCGCCCACCTACATCAAGACCCATTCGCAGGGCGAATATGTCTTCGACCATTCCTGGGCCGAGGCCTACAGCCGCGCCGGCGGGCGCTACTATCCCAAGCTCCAGGTCGCCGTGCCCTTCACGCCGGCGACCGGCCGCCGCTTCCTGGTGGCGCCCGGCCAGGACACCGAGGCGCTCCACGCCGCCCTCGCGGCCGGGCTCCGGGCGCTGCGCAAGGAGGTCAAGGCCTCGTCGACGCACGCCACCTTCCTGACCAAGGCCGAGTGGGACAGCTTCGGCGCCCTGGGCTGGCTGCAGCGCACCGACCAGCAGTTCCATTTCGTCAACGAGGGCTACGCCGGCTTCGACGACTTCCTCGCCGCCCTCGCCTCGCGCAAGCGCAAGAACATCCGCAAGGAGCGCAAGGACGCCCTGGGGGAAGGCATCACCATCGAGCAACTGACGGGGTCCGACATCCGCGAGGACCACTGGGACGCCTTCTACGCCTTCTACATGGACACCGGATCCCGCAAGTGGGGCCGGCCCTATCTCAACCGCCGCTTCTTCTCGGAGATCGGCGCCGCAATGGCGGACCGCATCCTGCTCGTGATGGCCAAGCGCGCCGGGCGCTACGTGGCGGGCGCCATCAACTTCATCGGCGACGATGCCCTCTACGGCCGCAACTGGGGCTGCATCGAGGAGCACCCGTTCCTGCATTTCGAGGTCTGCTACTACCAGGCGATCGACTTCGCGCTGGCGCGGGGGTTGAAGCGCGTCGAGGCCGGCGCCCAGGGCGAGCACAAACTGGCCCGCGGCTATCGTCCCACCACGACCTATTCGGTCCACGACATCGCCGATTCGCGGCTCGCCGCCGCCATCGGCGACTATCTCGACCACGAGCGGGCCTATGTGGAGAGCGCCGTCGAGCAACTCGGCGAGCACCTGCCGTTCCGGCACGAGGACTGAGGACGGCGACCGCGTCCGGCGCGGGATGGGAAGGCGCGCCGTCAGCCCCGTCCCGTCAACTCCGTCCCGTCAGCCCCGTCCCGTCATGGCCTCGCGCAGGGCCCGCGCCACGCCGGGCGTGACGAAGGGGGACACGTCGCCGCCCATGGCGGCGATCTGCCGGACCAGCGTGGCGGTGACGAACCGCGTGCCGGGCGACGCCGGCACGAAGACGGTCTGCAGGTCGGGCGCCATGGCGGCGTTCATGCCCGCCATGCTCATCTCGTCGTCGAGGTCCGTGGCGCCCCGCAGCCCGCGCAGGATGAGCGTCGCCCCCACGTCCCGCGCCGCCGTCACGGCGAGGCCGGAGAAGCTTTCGACGCGCAGCACCGCACCGGCCGCCTGCACCACGGGGCCGGCTTCCGCCCGAATCAGGGCGACGCGGGCGTCGTGGGTGAGCACGGGCTGCTTGGTGGCGTGGCGGCCGACCGCCACGACGAGGATGTCGCAGAGCCGGGCGCCGGCCCGGACCACGTCGAGGTGGCCGAGCGTCAGGGGATCGAACGACCCCGCATAGAGCGCCGTGCGCGGCGTCACGCTTCGCCGTCCCCTTCGACCTCGGCCTCGCCGCCGCCGTTCCCGTCCGCCCCGACCTCGGCGATGCGGTCCACCGACACGACCTTCTCGCGCTCGTCCGTGTTGAACACGATCACGCCCTGCGTGTTGCGGCCCGCCACGCGGATGCCCTCGACGGGGCAGCGGATGAGCTGGCCGCCGTCCGTCACCAGCATGATGCCGTCCCCGTGCTCCACCGGGAAGGAGGCCACGAGCTTGCCGTTGCGGGGGTTGACCGCCATGGCGCCGATGCCCTTACCGCCGCGGCCCGTGATGCGGTATTCGTAGGACGATGTCCGCTTGCCGAAGCCGCGCTCCGAGATGGTCAGGATGACCTGCTCGGCGGCCGACAGGGCCGCATAGCGCTCCTGCGACAGGGTGGCGGGCCCGTCGGGCGCGGTGCCGTCGGCGCCCACGACCTCCTTCTCGATGTCGTCCTCGCCGGTCTCGCCCTCGACGGCGCGGCGCATTTTGAGGAAGGCGATGCGCTCGGCCGAATCGGCCTCGGTGTGGCGCAGGATCGCCAGGGAGATCACGGTGTCGTCCCGGCCGAGGCTGATGCCCCGCACGCCCATGGAGTCGCGGCCCTTGAACACCCGCACGTCCGTGACGGCGAAGCGGATGCACTGGCCCTGCGCCGTGGTGAGCAGGACGTCGTCGTTCTCCGAGCAGATCTGCACGTCGACGATGGACTCGCCCTCGTCGAGCTTCATGGCGATCTTGCCCGAGCGGTTGACCTGGGCGAAGTCGCTGAGCTTGTTGCGCCGCACCGTGCCGCGCGTCGTGGCGAACACCACGTCGAGGTCCGCCCAGGCGCGCTCGTCCTCGGGCAGCGGCATGATGGTGGTGATGCGCTCGCCCTGCTCCAGCGGCAGCAGGTTGACCATGGCCTTGCCGCGGGCCTGCGGCGCCGCCAGCGGCAACCGCCACACCTTCATCTTGTAGGCCTGGCCGAGCGAGGAGAAGAACAGCACCGGCTGGTGGGTGTTGGCCACGAAGATGCGGGCGACGAAGTCCTCGTCGCGCGTCTGCATGCCGGAGCGGCCCTTGCCGCCGCGGCGCTGCGCCCGGTAGGTCGAGAGCGGCACGCGCTTGACGTAGCCGGCGTGGCTGACCGTGATGGCCATGTCCTCGCGGGCGATGAGGTCCTCGTCCTCCATGTCGCCGAGGCTGTCGAGGATCTCGGTCTTGCGCGGCGTCGCATGGGCCAGCTTGATGGCTTCGAGCTCGCCCCGGATGATCTCGAAGATGCGCAGGCGCGAGCCCAGGATGTCGAGCAGGTCGGCGATCTCGGCCGCGAGCTTGTTCAGGGCCTCGGCGATCTCGTCGCGGCCGAGGGCGGTCAGGCGGGCGAGGCGCAGCTCGAGGATGGCCCGGGCCTGCGTCTCGGAGAGGCGATAGGTGCCGTCCTCGTTGAGCGTGTGGTGCGGGTCGGCGATGAGCTGGATCAGCGGCGCCATGTCGAGCGCCGGCCAGTCGCGCGCCATCAGGGCTTCGCGCGCCGTGCCGGTGTCGGGCGAGGTGCGGATGAGGCGGATCACCTCGTCGATGTTGGCGACCGCGATGGCGAGGCCGACCTGCACATGCGCGGCGGCGCGGGCCTTGGCGAGCCGGAACTTCGTGCGCCGCGTCACCACCTCCTCGCGGAAGTCGATGAAGGCGGTGAGGAAGTCCTTGAGATTCAGCATCTCGGGCCGACCGCCGTTCAGCGCGATCATGTTGGCGCCGAAGGAGGTCTGCAGCTGGCTGAAGCGGTAGAGCTGGTTCAGCACGACGTCGGCCACGGCGTCGCGCTTGAGTTCGATGACGATCCGCATGCCGTCGCGGTCGGACTCGTCCCGCATCTCGGAGACGCCCTCGATGCGCTTCTCGCGCACCGCCTCGGCGATCTTCTCCTGCAGGGTCGTCTTGTTCACCTGGTAGGGGATCTCGGTGACGATCAGCGCCTCGCGGTCGCGGCGGATCTCCTCCGTGACGACCTTGGCCCGCATCACGACCGATCCGCGCCCCGTCGTATAGGCCGAGCGGATGCCGGCCCGGCCGAGGATTTGGCCGCCGGTGGGGAAGTCGGGCCCCGGCACGATCTGCAGCAGGTCCTCGAGGTCGATCTCGGGCCGCTCCATCACGGCCAGCGTCGCGTCGATGACCTCGCCGAGGTTGTGGGGCGGGATGTTGGTGGCCATGCCGACCGCGATGCCGCCGGCGCCGTTGACGAGGAGGTTCGGGAAGCGAGCCGGCAGAACGACCGGCTCGCGTTCCTTGCCGTCGTAGTTGGGCTGGAAGTCGACGGTGTTCTCGTCGATGTCCTGGATCAGCGCCAGGGCGGGCGGGGCGAGGCGCGATTCGGTGTAGCGCATGGCGGCCGCGGGATCGCCGTCGACCGAACCGAAGTTGCCCTGTCCGTCGATGAGCGGCAGGCGCATCGAGAAGCTCTGCGCCATGCGGACCAGCGCGTCGTAGATCGCGCTGTCGCCGTGCGGGTGGTACTTGCCCATGACGTCGCCCACGATGCGGGCCGACTTCACGTAGGGCCGATCGGGCAGATAGTTGTTCTCCTGCATGGAATGCAGGATGCGGCGGTGAACCGGCTTGAACCCGTCCCGTACGTCCGGCAGGGCGCGCGACACGATCACGCTCATGGCGTAATCGAGGTAGGAGCGCTTCATCTCATCGGCGATGGACACGGGCCGGATTCCGGTCGGGTCTTCGATGCGGTCTTCGTTGTCGGCCAAGTGGCATCCCTTCGCGGACAGCCCCGGGCGGGGCGCCGCTCCTCTACTAAGCGTCTCGTGTCAAGATAAGCGGAACCGGAGAATTTTGCGAGGTTCCGCGACGGCCCTCACGCCGCGCGCGCCTCGAGCCCGGCGAGGGCGATGCACAGGGCGATCCCCTCGGCGGCGGCGGCGACGTCCTTCAGCGACGGGAAGGTCGGGGCGAGGCGCAGGTTGGCGTCCTCCGGATCGCGCCCCTGCGGCCAGGTCGCGCCCGCCGGCGTCAGGGCGAGGCCTGCCGCTTTGGCGAGGTCGACCACCCGCGCCGCCGTGCCGGGCAGGACGTCGACGCTGATGAAATAGCCGCCCTCCGGCCGCGACCAGCGCGCCAGCCCGGTGCCGGAAAGCCGGCGCTCCAGCGCGTCGAGCACGGCGTCGAACTTCGGCGCGATGAGCGCCCGGTGGCGCGCCATATGGGCGTGCAGCCCCTCGGCATCGCGCAGGAAGCGCAGATGGCGCAACTGGTTCAGCTTGTCGGCGCCGATGGTGCGGCGGCCCGCGCGGGCGAGGTACCAGGCGACGTTGGCGGGCGAGGCGGCGAAGAGCGCCACGCCCGCCCCGGCCAGCGTCACCTTGGAGGTGGAGGCGAAGCAGAAGGCGCGGTCCGGATGGCCGGCCGCGGCGCAAAGGTCGAGGATCGGGGCGAGCGGGGTGCGAGCCGCCGTCAGGTGATGCACCGCATAGGCGTCGTCCCAGAACAGGCGGAAGTCGGGCGCACCGGTCCGCATGGCGGCGAGGCGGCGCACGGTCTCGTCCGCATAGGTTTCGCCCGTCGGGTTGGAATAGCGCGGCACGCACCACATGCCCTTGACGGCGGGGTCGGCGGCCAGGGCCTCGACGGCGTCCATGTCGGGCCCCTGCCCGGTCAGCGGCACCGGCAGCAGCCGGAAGCCGAAGTCCTCGGCGAGGCCGAAATGCCGGTCGTAGCCCGGCACCGGGCAGATGAAGGCCGGGGACGGCTCGCGCGACCAGGGCCGCTCTCCGCCCGGCACGCCCTTCAGCAGCGCCCACACGATGCAGTCGTGCATGAGGGCGAGGCTGGAATTGTTGCCCAGCACGATCGCGTCGGCCGGCAGGCCGAGCGCCTCGGCGAACAGCGCCCGCACCTCCGGCAGGCCCCGGAGGTCGCCGCCGTAGTTGCGCGCGTCCTCGCCCGCCGCCGTCGTGGTGTCGCCATTGCCTTGCGGCACCAGCATGGCGTCGGACAGCGATAGCTGCTCGGGGGAAGGCTTGCCGCGGGTCATGTCGAGCTTGAGGCCGCGAGCCTTGAAGCTTTCGTAATCGGCGCGGGTGCTGGCGAGGTCGGGGAGCATCTTGGGGATCCGGATTCGGCGATGGCGGCGCGACGCCGCCGAAGGACGGGGGTGGCCCCCTCGTCCGTCGCCGCGAGGGGGCCGTCGATCAGAACGGGATGTCGTCGTCGATCGCATCCGACATGCTGCCGCCGCGACCACCGCCGCCCCCGCCACCGCCGCCGCCGCCGCGGCCGCCCTCCATGGGCGACGCGCGGCCGAAGGAGGCGCGCTCCCCGCCGCCACCGCCGCCGAAGGAGCCGCGGTCCTCGTCGCCGCCGCCCGCGAAGCTGCCGCCGCCCTGGCCGCGCCCTTCCAGCATGGTGAGTTCGCCGCGGTAGCGCTGCAGCACCACCTCGGTCGAATACTTCTCGGCGCCGTCCTTGTCGTTGTACTTGCGGGTCTGGAGCTGGCCCTCGATGTAGACCTTGGAACCCTTCTTCAAATACTGCTCCGCCACCTTGGCGAGGTTCTCGTTGAAGATCACGACCGAGTGCCACTCGGTCTTCTCCTTGCGCTCGCCGGTGGCCTTGTCGCGCCAGCTCTCGGTCGTGGCGAGCCGCAGGTTCACGATGGCATCGCCCGAGGGCATGCGGCGGACTTCGGGGTCGCGCCCGAGATTGCCCACCAAGATGACTTTGTTGACGCTGCCCGACATGGACCCCTCCTCGGGACCGGATTGAATGGGGAGGCGCGTGCGTGCCGCGCCCCGGTTCCGTCCGACGCCCATACGGCACGCCGGTTACCAAACTCGCGTGCGGCCCCAAGCCGCCGCCGAAGGCGGCGACCCGGGCCGTCAAAAAAAAGGCCGTCGACCCAAGCCGGCGACCGCGCCTTCGCGTTCCGTCTTTGTTCCATAGCACGGATCGTGCTATTTGCCGAGTCTCATCGCCGCCGTGCCCGTTGCGGGCGGGCGAGGGTGCTCGGCGCCGTGCGGCGCGCCTATATGTTGCTTGTCCCGGTCGTCGGCCGGCCCGTCATCCACCGGAAACCGCTCACGCCATGGCGCAACCGCCCCGCTCCAAGACCCGCACAGCCGCAGCGCCCGCCAGCGGGGCCGAGACGCCGGTCGAGCCGGCCCGCATCCTGCGCAAGGTCCGCGTCGCCAGGGCGGCGGCTCCGCCCGCAGCCGAGGGGCCGCTCCCGCCCGCGGCGGACGAACTGTCGGACGATGCACTGGCGGCGGTCGTCGACCGCGCCGAGCCGCCGCGCCTGCCCGACCGCGGCTCCATCGTGGTGCGGGGGGCGCGCGAGCACAACCTGAAGAACGTCGACCTCACCATCCCGCGCGACAAGCTTGTGGTGTTCACCGGCCTGTCGGGGTCGGGCAAGTCGTCCCTCGCCTTCGACACGATCTACGCCGAAGGCCAGCGCCGCTATGTCGAATCGCTGTCCGCCTACGCGCGCCAGTTCCTCGAGATGATGGGCAAGCCGGACGTCGACCAGATCGACGGCCTGTCGCCCGCCATCTCCATCGAGCAGAAGACGACGTCGAAGAACCCCCGCTCCACGGTCGGCACCGTGACGGAGATCTACGACTACATGCGCCTGCTGTGGGCGCGGGTCGGCATCCCCTATTCGCCCGCCACGGGCCTGCCGATCGAGAGCCAGACCGTCAGCCAGATGGTCGACCGCGTGCTGGCACTGCCGCCGAACACCCGCCTCTACCTCGTCGCGCCCGTGGTGCGGGGTCGCAAGGGCGAGTACCGGAAGGAGATCGCCGAATACCAGCGCAAGGGCTTCCAGCGCCTCAAGGTCGACGGCGAGTTCTACCCGATCGACGAGGCCCCGGTCCTCGACAAGAAGCTGAAGCACGATATCGGCGTGGTGGTGGACCGCATCGCGGTCCGGCCCGACATGGCGACGCGCCTCGCCGAAAGCTTCGAAACGGCGCTCGACCTCGCCGACGGCATTGCGCTGCTCGAATTCGCCGACGAGGCCCCGGAGGGCAGCCCGAAGGAGGTGGTGTTCTCGTCGAAGTTCGCCTGCCCGGTCTCGGGCTTCACCATCCCGGAGATCGAGCCGCGGCTGTTCTCGTTCAACAACCCGTTCGGCGCCTGCCCGCATTGTGCGGGCCTCGGCGCGCAGATGCAGGTCGACGCCGAGCGCGTGGTGCCGGACCCGACCCTGACGCTGAAGCGCGGCGCCATCGCCCCCTGGGCCAAATCCTCCTCCCCCTATTACGCCCAGACGCTCGACAGCATCGCCAAGCACTGCAAGGTGCGGCTCGACACGCGCTGGAACGCCCTGCCCCAGGCGGTGCGCGACATCGTGCTGTTCGGCTCCGGCGAGGTGCCGATCCGCTTCGAATACGACGACGGGGCGCGCGCCTACGGGGTGACCAAACCCTTCGAGGGCGTGGTCCGCAGTCTCGACCGGCGCTTCAAGGAGACCGACAGCGAGTTCGTGCGCGAGGAGATCGGCCGCTACATGGGCGCCGTGCCCTGCCCCACCTGCGCGGGCGCGCGTCTGAAACCCGAGGCCCTCGCCGTGCGGGTGGCGGACCGCACCATCGCATCCGCCGGCGAACTGTCGATCCGCAAGGCCCTGGCGTGGTTCGACGCCCTGCCGGACCAGCTCGACGCCAAGCGCAACGAGATCGCGGCCCGCATCCTGAAGGAGATCCGCGACCGGCTGCGCTTCCTCATCGACGTCGGGCTCGACTATCTGACGCTGGCGCGCGGTGCCGGCACGCTGTCGGGCGGCGAAAGCCAGCGGATCCGCCTGGCGTCGCAGATCGGCTCCGGCCTGACGGGCGTGCTCTACGTGCTCGACGAGCCCTCGATCGGCCTGCACCAGCGCGATAACGAGCGCCTGCTCGGCACGTTGCGGCGCCTGCGGGGGCTCGGCAACAGCGTCATCGTGGTGGAACACGACGAGGACGCCATCCTGGCGGCCGACTACGTCGTCGACGTCGGCCCCGGCGCCGGCGTGCACGGCGGCCACATCGTGGCGGCGGGGACGCCGGCGGAGATCATGGCCAACCCGGCCTCGCTCACCGGCGACTACCTGGCCGGCCGCCGCCATGTCGGACTGCCGCGGCGGCGGCGCGGCGCCAAGGAAGGCCAGTACCTCAAGGTGGTCAACGCCCGGGGCAACAACCTCAAGAACGTGTCGCTGGCGATCCCGCTCGGGACCTTCTCCTGCGTGACGGGCGTGTCAGGCGGCGGCAAGTCGACTCTGGTCATCGACACGCTGTTCGCCGCCGCGGCACGGCGCCTCGGGGGAGGCGCCGAACACCCGGCACCGCACGACGCCGTCGAGGGGCTGGAGTTCCTCGACAAGGTCATCGACATCGATCAGTCACCGATCGGCCGCACGCCCCGCTCGAACCCCGCCACCTATACGGGCGCCTTCACGCCGATCCGCGACTGGTTCGCGGGGCTGCCGGAATCCAAGGCGCGCGGCTACGGCCCGGGACGCTTCTCCTTCAACGTGAAGGGCGGACGCTGCGAGGCCTGCCAGGGCGACGGCGTCATCAAGATCGAGATGCACTTCCTGCCGGACGTCTACGTCACCTGCGACGTCTGCAAGGGCAAGCGCTACGGCCGCGAAACGCTCGACGTCAAATACCGCGACCGGTCCATCGCCGACGTGCTCGACATGACGGTGGAGGAGGCCGCCGACCTGTTCAAGGCGGTGCCGTCCATCCGCGACAAGATGAAGACGCTGGCGCGCGTCGGCCTCGGCTACGTCAAGGTGGGCCAGCAGGCCAACACGCTGTCGGGCGGCGAGGCCCAGCGGGTGAAGCTGTCCAAGGAACTGTCGCGCCGCTCCACGGGACGCACCCTCTACATCCTCGACGAGCCCACCACCGGGCTGCATTTCGAGGACGTGCGCAAGCTCCTCGAAGTGCTGCAGGAACTGGTCGACCAGGGCAACACCGTCGTAGTGATCGAGCACAACCTCGAAGTCGTCAAGACCGCCGACTACATCGCCGACCTCGGCCCCGAAGGCGGGGACGGCGGCGGCCGCATCGTCGCCACGGGATCGCCCGAGGAGGTCGCCCGCAACCCCGCCAGCCACACCGGGCGCTTTCTGCGCGACGTCCTGGCGCGCCGGCCCCTGACCGCGGCGGCCGAATAGCTTCGGCATCCGGCCCGACGCACCTCCGGGCGAGGGCGGCGGTGCGAGGGAGAGGACGGGAGCACGACGCCGCCGCGCCGGCGGACGCATGGTGCAGTGCATCGAGCGTCCTGTGCACAGCGAAGCGGCGTCCTGCCGGGCACGGGGCGGCCGTGGCCCGACAACTGCACGGAGAGACGGCAATGCGCTACTCCGTCATGCAATATTCACATGGCAGTTGGGTGACAGAGGTGGCATTCGCGGCTTAATCGGACGCCTCTCGCGCCAATTCGGCCATAAGTCCTACCGAGTGATGAACAGACCCATGCGTTTCGTGCAGGTCAGACGGTTGTAGTCGGCGCTGGTGGCGCGACCGCACTCGCGTATATTGCACTGCATCAAAGGCCGACGAGGCGGGGCATACGGCCCGCGCCGACCGCGGTCGAGGATCTTCCGATGCTGAACTACATCGCCAACTGGCGCCGCGAGCGCGAGGCCGTCCGCGAACTGTCCCGCCTGTCGGACCGCGAACTGGCCGACCTCGGCATCGCCCGCTCGGACATCCGGGCCGTCGCCGAGGGCGCCGCCCTCGCGGTGCGAGGCGAGACCGCCACCCTGACGGCGCAGCGCGACGACGACGGCTTCGCCCCGGCGTGGGGCGCCGACGGCCGCCGCTCCCTGGCCGCCTGACACCACACGGGCCGCCGCAGGCGGCCTCCAGACCCGCCCCGGACGGGGCGGGCCGCCACCGGATCCCGCCATTGTCTTTGGGCGGGTCCGCCTAACCTTCGCTCCGCCGCGGCGCCATCGCCGGGCCGGGGTCGACAAGAAATGGAGTTTCCCATGTTCAAGACCTTCACCACCCGCCTTGCCGCCTGGCGCCGTGAGCGCGAAACCATCCGCGAGCTGTCCCAGCTGACCAACCGCGAGCTCGCCGACCTCGGCATCGGCCGCGGCGACATCCCCTTCGTGGCCGCGGGCGCCTCGGTGGACGACGTGCAGTCGTTCATCACGACCCCGGCGACCGCCGAGGACGGTGCCCTCATCGGGCCGAACTGGGCCGCTCACGCCCCGACGTCCCTGGCCGCCTGACCGCCAGCGCATCCCCGACGCGGCGGTCCATCGGACCGCCTCCCGACGACCATCATGCCCGCATGTGTGTGTGGGTGGGCATGTCGCTACCGCCCCGGGCCGCATCGGTGGACCCAAGGGGCTAACAAGACCGGAGCCATCCCATGATCAAGACCCTCAGCATCAAGATCGCCGCCTGGCGCCGCTACCGCGACTCGGTGCGCGAACTGTCGCGCCTGTCCGACCGCGAACTCGACGACCTCGGCATCGGCCGGGCCGACATCCAGGCCCTGGTGCGCCAGAGCACCGACAGCGAAGCCTGATCGGTCTCGAGACCGCAGACGACGAAGCGCCCGCCGAGAGATCTCTCCGGCGGGCGCTTCGTCGTTGGGCGCGTGAGAACTCCGGGTGGCGATGCCCGCCGTGCCTTGCGGGCGCCGCATGCCTCCCCTAGGTCTGGGCCATGTCCATCCCAGCCCGTCCCGAACCCATCCACGTCATCGGCGGCGGCCTCGCCGGCTCAGAAGCGGCTTGGCAGGTCGCCCGCGCCGGTCTCCCGGTGGTGTTGCACGAGATGCGCCCGACGCGGGCGACGGAGGCCCACAAGACGCAGGACCTCGCCGAACTCGTCTGCTCCAACTCGTTCCGCTCGGACGACGCGTTCGGCAATGCCGTCGGCGTCATCCACCGCGAGATGCGGCGGCTCGGCTCGCTCATCATGGCCTGCGCCGACCGTCACCAGGTGCCGGCCGGCGGCGCCCTCGCGGTCGACCGCGACGGCTTCTCGGCCGCCGTGACGCAGGCCATCGCCGACGAGCCGCTGATCACGGTTCGGCGGGAGGTCGTGGACGGCCTGCCACCCGAGGATTGGAGCAGCGTCATCGTGGCGACGGGCCCGCTGACCTCGCCCGGGCTGGCGCAGGCCATCGCGGACGTCGGCGGCGCCCAGCACCTCGCCTTCTTCGACGCCATCGCGCCGATCGTCCACAAGGAGACGATCGACTTCGACAAGGCCTGGTATCAGTCGCGCTACGACAAGGTCGGCCCCGGCGGCAACGGCCTCGACTACATCAACTGTCCGCTCGATCGCGACCAGTACGAGGCTTTCGTCGACGCCTTGCTGAGCCGCGAGGCGATCTCCTTCAAGGCCTGGGAAGGCACGCCCTATTTCAACGGCTGCCTGCCGGTCGAAGTCATGGCGGAGCGCGGGCGCGAGACGCTGCGGCACGGGCCGATGAAACCCGTGGGGCTGACCAATCCCCGCAACCCCACCGTCAAGCCCTACGGCATCGTGCAGCTGCGCCAGGACAATGCGCTCGGCACGCTCTACAACATGGTGGGCTTCCAGACGAAGCTGAAGCATGGCGCCCAGGTCGAGGTGTTCCGCACCATCCCGGGGCTCGAGCGGGCGGAGTTCGCCCGGCTCGGCGGGCTGCACCGCAACACCTTCATCGATTCGCCGAAGCTGCTCGACGGCCGCCTGCGCCTGAAGGCCATGCCCCGGCTGCGCTTCGCCGGCCAGATCACGGGCTGCGAGGGTTATGTCGAGAGTGCCGCCGTGGGGCTCATGGCGGGCCGCATGGCGGCGGCCGAGCGCCGCGGCGAGGAGCCGGCCCTGCCGCCCGCCACCACCGCGATCGGCGCCCTCATCAACCACATCACGGGCGGCCACATCGCGACAATCGACGCCGGCCCGCCCTCGTTCCAGCCCATGAACGTCAATTTCGGCCTGTTCCCGCCGCTCGGCGAAGCGCCGCGGTCGGAGACGGGCAAGAAGCTGCGCGGGCCCGAGAAGGCCAAGGCCAACAAGCGCGCCATGAGCCTCAGGGCGGAGCGGGATCTCGAAGGGTGGTTGGCGGCCGGGACGGCCGAGGAGACGGCCGCTGCCTGACACCGTCAGGGAACTGACGCCGCCACGCCTGCGCCCCGCGAGATGACCGGGATGGTCGCCGGTCTCGCGCGCCGCGATCGACCTACTTGATCTCGGTCGTCCTCGCGTCGAGTTCCCCGATGTGGCGCTGGACGATGTTGAAGGTCGACGCCGCGAAGGCCTTGAGGGCGGTGTCGGTGCCGGCTTTGGCCTCCTCGAGGAAGGCGGCACCGTCAGCGACGTGGATGGCTTTCATGTCCTCGACATAGTGCCGATCGAACTGCAGCCCCGACAAGGCGCTGGCCTTGGCCAGCCGCGCCTTGAAGTCGGCATTGAGTTCGGACGAGAACGCGATTCCCGCTCCGTCCGCCGCGGTCTTGAGGGCTTGTCCGACGAGTTCGTGATCGTGGGCTTCGGTGTTGCCCTGATCCTTAATGTCCTGCGCCGAGCCCTGCGTTTCGGCGAGCTTCCCGAGCGCGACCTCGTACATCCCGCCCTGGGACACCTTGGCCACGAAGGCTTTGTCCTGGTCGGAAACGTTCGGCGCTGCCGAGGCCGCCCCAAAACCGATGAGACAGGCGACGCCGGTCGCAGCGGCGAGGACGGTTTATTGTCGTTTCATGCTCGATCTCCGATGTGCCGTGTCCGGCCTTACCGCCTGGCCCGTAACGTGCCTCGACCGATAGAGGCAGATGGCGACCCGACGGCCTTTTCGACAGCTTCGGGCGATGCTCGACAGCCTCACCACATATCGAGGGCGACGCGGGCCTCGTCGGACATGCGGCTCTGGTCCCACGGCGGGTCGAACACCATGCTGACCCGGGCGCCGGCGACGCCGGGCACGCCCGCGGCCGCCGTCTCGACCCAGCCGGGCATTTCGCCCGCCACCGGGCAGCCCGGCGCCGTCAGGGTCATGTCGATCGACACGAACTTCGAATCGTCGATCTCGATCTTGTAGATCAGGCCGAGCTCGTAGATGTCGACCGGGATCTCGGGGTCGTAGACGGTCTTCAGCGCCGCCACGAGGCCTTCGGTGATCTGGTCGAGCTCGGCCGGGGGGATCTCGGAGGCCGGGTCGATCTCCGGCAGGTTCGGCGCGGTGGCGGCGGTCTCTGACATGGTCGTCCCGTTCAAGCGAAGAGCGCTTCGGCGCGGAGCAGCGCGTCCGCCAGGGCATCGACCTCCTGGCGGGTGTTGTAAAGCCCGAAGGAGGCGCGGCACGTCGCCGTGACGCCCAAACGCTGCAGCAGCGGCATGGCGCAGTGGGTGCCGGCCCGCACCGCCACGCCGTAGCGGTCGATGACGGTCGCGACGTCGTGGGCGTGGGCGTTCTGCATGGTGAACGACACGATGGCGCCCTTGTCGCGGGCATTGCCGAAGATGCGCAGCGAGTTCACCCGGCCGAGCCGCTCGTGGGCATAGAGCGTGAGGTCGCGCTCGTGGGCGCGGATCTTGTCGCGCCCGATGTCCCGCATGTAGTCGAGCGCGGCGCCGAGCCCGATGGCCTGGACGATCGGCGGCGTGCCGGCCTCGAAGCGATGCGGCGGGGTGTTGTAGGTGATGCCCTCGGTCGTGACCGTGTCGATCATCTCGCCGCCGCCGTTGAAGGGCGGCAGGGCGGCGAGCAGGTCCTTCTTGCCGTAGAGCACGCCGATGCCGGTCGGCCCGTAGACCTTGTGGCCGGTGAACAGGTAGAAGTCCGCGTCGAGGTCGCGGACGTCGACGTCGAGGTGCACGGCACCCTGCGAACCGTCGACCAGCACCGGGATGCCGCGCGCGTGGGCGATGCGGATCATCTCCTTGATGGGCGTGATCGTCCCCAGCATGTTCGACATGTGGGTCATGGCGACGATCTTGGTGCGGGGCGACAGAGCCGCCTCGAAGTCGTCGAGCGACAGGTTGCCGTCGTCGTCGACCCCCACCCACTTCAGCACCGCGCCCTTGCGCTCCCGCAGGAAATGCCAGGGCACGATGTTGGAATGGTGCTCCATGATGGAGAGCACGATCTCGTCGCCCTCCCCGATGTGGGCGAGGCCGAAGGACGAGGCCACGAGGTTCACGGCTTCGGTCGCCGACCGCGTGAAGACGATCTCGTCGGTCGAGCCGGCGTTCAGGAAGGCCCGCACCGTCTCGCGCGCGCCTTCGAAGGCTTCGGTGGCGGCGTTGGCGAGATAGTGCAGGCCGCGATGCACGTTGGCGTATTCGGTCTCGTAGGCTGTGGTGATGCGATCGATCACGGCCCGGGGTTTCTGGGCCGAAGCCGCGTTGTCGAGGTAGACGAGCGGCTTGCCGTAGGGCGTCAGGGACAGGGCCGGGAAGTCCCGACGCAGGGCCTCGACGTCGTAGGCCGGCGAGGCGGCGGCGGGCTGATCGCGCATCACATCACCTTCCGTGCTGGCGGAGCCACTGCCCGACGCGCGCCACCATCTCGTCCTTGACGGCGTCGACCGAGACCGTGTCGACGGCTTCGGCCGCGAAGGCCTCGAGCAGCAGCGCCTGGGCTTCGCGCAGCGGGATGCCGCGGGCGCGCAGGTAGAAGAGCTGGTCCTCGTCGAGTGCCCCCACCGTCGCGCCGTGGCCGCAGACCACGTCGTCGGCGAAGATCTCCAGCTCCGGCTTGTTGTACATGTTGGCGCCTTCGCCGAGGAAGATGCACTTGGAGAGCATCTTGCCGTCGGTCTTCTGCGCGCCGGGCGCCACCACGACGCGGCCCTGGTAGATGCCCGTCGCCTCGCCGTCGAGGATGTGCTTGAACAGCTCGCGGCTCTCGCAATGCGCCGCCGTGTGGGTGACGATCAGCGTCGTGTCGGCGTGCGCGCGGCCGTCGAGCAGCGACACGCCGTAGAGGTGCGACGTGGAGTTCTCGCCGACGAACTCGAGGTAGGACTGCCGGCGCGTGACGCCGCCCGTCGCCACCAGCGTGGTCGATTCGAACTTGGCCTCGGCGCCGATGCGCACCAGAGTCGTGCCGAGGTGCAGGGCCTGCGGGCCGAGGCCGTCGACTCGCACGAGGTGCTCCAGCGCGGCGCCGTCGCCGATGGCGGCGACCACGACGGTCGCGGTCAGCGACTTGGCCCCGCCGAGCGCGGCATGGCGCTCGACCAGGGTCAGCGCCGCCCCCCGGCCGAGCTTCACGAAGCTGCGGTCGTAGGTGGCGGCCGGCGCGCGGCCGGACAGCAGCAGCACGAGTTCGACCGGCGTGTCGATCCTGGCGCCCTCGGCCACCTCGACCATGGCGCCGCCCTGCAGGAAGGCGGCGTTGAGCGCCAGCATGGATTCGGGCGCGCCGAGCTTCTGGGCGGCGGCGAGGTCGGCGTCGAGGTCGCCGGTGGCGAGAGCGTCCAGGACGGACCGCACCGTCACGCCGGCAGGCAGCGCAGACAGGTCCGAAAGCTCGGGACGGAACGAGCCGTCGAGCACGACGATGCGGGCCGCGCCCGGCACCTCATGGGCCTGGAGGCGCTCACGGGCTTGCGCGACCGTCTCGGCATCGGGCTCGGGCGCGGGCGGCAGAGCCTCCCGAACGAGTCCGCGCAGGTCGGTATAGTGCCAGCTCTCGATGCGGCGGGTCGGCAGGCCGGCCTCGGCGAAGAGCGTGAAGGCTTCCTGGCGGCGAGACGCCGAGGCGTCGCCGGGGCGGAAGGCGCTGAACTGCTCGCCGAGCGCGCGCTCGGCATCGTGTTCGCGGCGGATCATCGGGGCCATGGAGGGAACCTCAGGCGGCGTCGGCGACGTAGTCGCGATAGCCGTTCTTCTCGAGCTCGAGCGCCAGCGAGGCGTCGCCGCTCTTGATGATGCGCCCCTTGGACATGATGTGGACCACGTCCGGCTTGATGTAGTCGAGCAGGCGCTGGTAGTGCGTGATGACGAGGAAACCGCGGTTGGCGGCGCGCAACGCGTTGACGCCGTTCGACACGATGCGGAGCGCGTCGATGTCGAGGCCCGAATCGGTCTCGTCGAGCAGGCCGTAGCGCGGCTCCAGCAGCGCCATCTGCAGGATCTCCATGCGCTTCTTCTCGCCGCCCGAGAAGCCGACGTTGAGCGGGCGCTTCAGCATGTCGGGGTTGACCTCGAGCTTCTCGGCCCCCTGCTTGACGTGGCGCATGAAGTCGGGCGTCGACAGTTCGGCCTCGCCGCGCGCCTTGCGCTGGGCGTTCACCGAAGCCTTGAGGAACGTCATGGTGGCGACGCCGGGGATCTCGACCGGATACTGGAAAGCCAGGAACAGCCCCTTGGCGGCCCGCACCTCGGGGTCCATCTCGAGCACGTTCTCGCCGTCGAGCAGCACTTCGCCAGCCGTCACCTCGTAGTCCTCGCGGCCCGCGATGACGTAGGAGAGCGTGGACTTGCCGGAGCCGTTCGGGCCCATGATGGCGGCGACTTCGCCGGGGCGGACGGTGAGGTCGAGACCGCGGAGGATCTTCTGACCGTCCACCTCGACGTGGAGATTCCTGACTTCGAGCATCGTTCGTAGACCTTGTGTGTGTCGGATCGGCGGCCGGCCCGTCCCGGCGTCACCCCGCGCGGGCGGGGGACGGGGCCGGGCCCGGAGCCTTGAAGGATCGGCGGCGGCCGAAGGCCGGCGCCTGTCGCCCCGTCCCCGCCGTGGCGGGGATGGGGCGGGGCTCGGTTCAGCCCACGCTGCCCTCGAGCGAGATGGCGATGAGCTTCTGGGCCTCGACGGCGAATTCCATCGGCAGCTGCTGGAGCACGTCGCGCACGAAGCCGTTGACGATGAGGGCGGTCGCCTCCTCGCCCGACAGGCCGCGCTGGCGGCAGTAGAACAGCTGATCTTCCGAGATCTTGGACGTCGTGGCCTCGTGCTCGAACACCGCCGTCGCGGTCTTGGCCTCGATGTACGGCACCGTATGGGCGCCGCAGAGTTCGCCGATGAGCAGCGAATCGCAGTTGGTGAAGTTGCGGGCGTTGGTGGCCTTGCGATGCGCCGAGACGAGGCCCCGGTAGGTGTTGTCCGACCGGCCGGCCGCGATTCCCTTCGAGATGATCCGGCTCGTCGTGTTCTTGCCGAGGTGGACCATCTTGGTGCCGCTGTCGACCTGCTGCATGCCGTTGGAGATGGCGATCGAGTAGAACTCCCCGCGGGAATCGTCGCCGCGCAGGATGCAGGACGGATATTTCCAGGTGATGGCCGAACCCGTCTCGACCTGCGTCCAGGAGATCTTGGCCCGCGCCTCGCGGCAGTCGCCGCGCTTCGTCACGAAATTGTAGATGCCGCCCCGGCCCTCGGCATCGCCCGGATACCAGTTCTGCACCGTGGAATACTTGATCTCGGCGTCCTCAAGGGCGACGAGTTCGACGACGGCGGCGTGCAGCTGATTCTCGTCCCGCATCGGCGCCGTGCAGCCTTCGAGGTAGCTGACGTAGGAGCCCTTGTCGGCGATGATCAGCGTGCGCTCGAACTGCCCGGTCTTGGTGTCGTTGATGCGGAAGTAGGTCGACAGCTCCATCGGGCAGCGCACGCCCGGCGGGATGTAGACGAAGGACCCGTCCGAGAAGACGGCCGAGTTCAGCGTCGCGTAATAATTGTCCGTCACCGGCACGACCGAGCCGAGGTACTTCTTCACGAGTTCGGGGTGGGAATGCACCGCCTCGGAGATGGGGCAGAAAATGACGCCGGACTTGGCGAGCTCGGCCTTGAAGGTGGTGGCGACCGAGACGCTGTCGAAGACCGCGTCGACGGCGACGCGCGACGACGGCTCGACGCCGGCCAGGATCTCCTGCTCGCGCAGCGGGATGCCGAGCTTCTCGTAGGTCCGCAGCAGTTCAGGGTCGACCTCGTCGAGCGACTTCGGCCCGGACGTCCCCTTGGGGGCCGAGAAATAATGGAGGTCCTGGTAGTCGATCGGCGGGTGCTTCACCCGCGACCAGTCCGGGGACTCCATGGTCTGCCAGCGGCGGAAGGCTTCGAGGCGCCACTCCGTCAGCCACTCCGGCTCGTTTTTCTTCGCCGAGATGAAGCGGACGATGTCCTCGTTGAGGCCTTTCGGCGCCTTCTCGGACTCGATATCCGACACGAAGCCGTATTTGTACTCGCTGACGTCGATCGACTTGACCTGATCAACGGTTTCCTGGACAGCCGCCATTTCAACACTCCCGGACCGGCCGCGCGAGCGCCCCGGTCCCCCTGGTCTCAATCGCCCTCGCGGGCCTCTGTCTCTATGTCGTCATGCGGCGGCCCGAAGCCGCCCCCTGCGCATGCGGTGCAGTGCCGTGCCGAGCACGTGGACGATGCGGTCCACGTCGGCTGCGACCGAATCCCACCCGAAGCTTACCCTGATCGCACCTGAAGTGAAATCGGTTTTCACTTTCATCGCGTCAAGGACGTGCGACCCTGCGACCTTGCCGGACGCGCAAGCGGACCCCGACGAGACCGCGACGCCGTCGAGGTCGAGCGCCATGAGCAAGCGCTCCGCCACCACGCCCGGCACCGCGAAGGCGCTGGTGTTGGGCAGGCGCGGCGCCCCGCGGCCGAAGATCTCGGCATCGGGCGCGAGGGCGAGCAGCGCCGCCTCGAACCGGTCCCGCAAGGCGCCGACCGCCGGGCCGGGGGCCGAGGCCGCCGCGGCGGCCCCGAAGGCCGCGATGGCGGCGACGTTCTCGGTCCCGGCGCGCCGGCCACGCTCCTGCCCGCCGCCGCGCAGCATGGCGGCGCCCCAGACGACGTCCGGCGTCGCCGCGACGGCCGCGCCGGCCCCGGCGAGACCGCCGAGCTTGTGGCCGGACAGCAGCAGCACGTCCGCCCCGAAGTCGCGGCAGTCGATCCGCCCCGCGGCCTGGACGGCGTCGCAAACCAGCATGCCACCCGCCGACCGCACCGTGGCGGCGATCTCGCGCACCGGCTGGATCACGCCGGTCTCGTTGTTGGCAGCCTGGACGGCGACGAGGGCGGGGCCGCCCGCGGCGAGCGCGTCCCCCAAGGCGTCGCGGTCGAGCAGCCCGTCGGGCAGCACCGGCAGCACCGTCACGGCATCGCGCTGGAAACGGTGCCCGTGCAGCACGGCGGCATGATCGGTGGCGCAGACGAGGAGGCGTCCGAAACCCCGCCGCCCGTCACCGCCGAGGTCGGGGGTCAGCGCGAAGGCCGCGGCTTCGGTGGCGCCGGAGGTGAACACCACGCCGGCCGGCGCCGCCCCGACGAGCGACGCCACGCGGCTGCGGGCCTCCTCGACCAGGGCCCGGGCCCGCCGGCCCTCGGCATGGACGGAAGACGGGTTGCAGGCCAGGTCCATCGCCGCCCCGGCCGCCGCCCTGGCTTCCGGCCGCAGCGGTGCCGTGGCGTTGTGGTCGAGGTAGACGCGGGGGCGTGCGGGCTGGCCGGTCACGGGTGCATCACTCAAAAGTCTTGCTTTCGCAAGGGGTCGGCGTGCTAAGAGGCCGCTTGCCCCCTGGCAAGCCTTCGCTCGATCCCGTGAGCGTGCGGCCGTCAAGCTGTTAGAATTATTCTAACAGGGTTACGGCCTCTCCAAACCGGTGTCAAGCGAGCCCGTCCGGCCGTCCGGCACCCGCTGCCCGGGCCGGCCGGTCCCTGGGCGGGGGCGAAGGCCGGGCGACACGCGACCCCGGAACGCTCGGAGAACCCATGCCTGAAGTCATCTTTGCCGGACCCGCCGGTCGCCTCGAAGGCCGCTTCCACCCGGCCAAGAAGCGCGGCGCCCCGATCGCCATCGTGCTGCACCCGCACCCGCAGTTCGGCGGCACGATGAACAACCAGATCGTCTACAATCTCTATTACGCTTTCGCCGAGCGCGGGTTCTCGGTCCTGCGCTTCAACTTCCGCGGCGTCGGGCGCAGCCAGGGGCACTTCGACCACGGCGCCGGCGAGCTGTCGGATGCCGCGGCGGCGCTCGACTGGGCCCAGACCGTGAGCCCCGACGCCCGGGCCTGCTGGATCGCCGGCCTGTCCTTCGGCGCCTGGATCGGCATGCAGCTGCTGATGAGGCGGCCGGAGATCGAGGGCTTCATCTCCATCGCGCCGCCCGCCACCCTCTACGACTTCTCCTTCCTGGCGCCCTGCCCCTCCTCGGGCCTCTTCGTCCACGGCGACAAGGACCGCGTCGCCCCGCTGAAGGAGGTGCAGACGCTGATCGAGAAGCTGAAGACCCAGAAGGGCATCTTGATCGAGCATGCGGTGGTGCCGGACGCCAACCACTTCTTCGAGAACTGCGTCGACAAGCTGATCGAGGAGGTCAGCACCTACCTCGACCGCCGCCTCGACAACCCGGTGCGGACCGCCATCCCGGCCCGCAGCAGCAGCGCCGGCTGAGCCTCGGCGCCGCCATGGCCCGGACACCGCGCGCCGCCGCCGCCCGTGCCCGGCCCCGGCGGCGATGCGGCCCGCGCTCGGCCCTGGTCGGGGCCGCGCTGGCGTTCCCGGCGCTCGCCGGGCCCGCCGCGGCCGTGGTCGGGCCCGCCCGTGACGCCTCGCCCGAGGTCGCCGCGAGCCTCGTCATGGTTCTGCAGCGCCAGGGCGCCGCGGCGGGCTTCTGCACCGGGATCGTGCTCGGCCCGCGCGCCGTCCTCACCGCCGCCCATTGCGTGCCGCCCGGGGCGGATCTGCGGGTCCACTTCAAGGACGACGGCGGCGCGCCGGTCCTGTTGCCGGTCGCGGCGGTGCGGCGGCATCCGGGCTACCGCGCCGAAGCCATCGCCAAGCGCGAGCGCTCCATCGACCTCGCCGTCGTGGTGACGGCGGAGCCGTTGCCGGCGCGGTTCCGGCCCGCGGTTCTGGCCCCCGAGGCCGCGCACGGCGTCGGTGACGCGTTCGGCGTCGCCGGCTTCGGGCTGGCGCGGGAGGGCGAGGCCGCGACCTCGGGACGGCTGCGCGAGGCCGACGTCGCCCTGCGGGCCCCCTTGTCCGCCGTCCTGGCCTGGGCCGTCGATCCCGCCGGCCGGGGCGCCGGAGCCTGCACGGGCGATTCCGGCGGCCCCCTTCTCGACCGGTCGGGCGCCGTCGCGGCCCTGACCCTGTGGTCGGCCGGGACCGGCAGCCGCCGGTGCGGCAGCCTCACCCAGGCGCTCTGGCTCGCTCCCTACGCGGCCTGGATCGCGTCGGCGGCCGGGGAACCGTGACGCCGGACTGCGGCGCGCGTCAGCGCGGGCGCTTGGCGCGCTTCAGCGCGGGCGCTTGGCGCGCCTGGGCCAGCGGTCCGGCCAGGACACGATGTGATCGGGAAGATCCTCGACGGCGACGTCGTCCTCGGACGCCGCGATGCGGCCCCGCACCCCGACCCCAGCCTCGTGCACGGTGTCGCGGCTGCCGGACACGAGGTGGTGCCACCACGGCAGGTCCTGTCCGTCGGCGACCAGGCGATAGGCGCAGGTCGGCGGCAGCCAGGTGATCTCGGCCACGGCTTCGGGCGTCAACTTCACGCAATCGGGCACGCGGGACTGCCGCTCCGGGTAGTTACCGCACCGGCAGGCGCCGGCATCGTAGAGCGTGCAGGCCACGTCGGTGTAGAGCACCTGCGCGGTATCCTCGTCCTCGAGCTTGACGAGGCAGCAACGGCCGCAACCGTCACAGAGGCTCTCCCATTCAGCCTGGGTTAAGGACGACAGGGGTCTACGCCAGAAAGGATCGGTCATCGCGCTCGGGTCGGGACGGAGGGGTCGGCACAGGTCGCCGGATCCGACCTTTCCCGTCCGGAGTTGCGCTTCGACACCGGCGCCGTCAAGGGTGCCGGCCCGGGACCGGTCGGGGCGGATGGGCGCGGCATCCGGCCCGTTCGGCTCACGGGCGACGACGTCATGCACCGAATCTGGTCAGAACGGGGGTATGGTCCGTCGCGGCCCGGTTCTCCGGAGCAGCATCGGCCCGGTTGGAAACGCCTTGGCGACTCCGATCCGGCAGAACTGCTCTCGACAGCAAGCCGGAGCGGGTCCGCCGGAGGCGGAAGCGCTCCGGGTCGGGACGGATGCGGACCGTCGATCGAGGCAGGAGCGGGGCGTGGAGCGAGGCGACGGGTTCGGGGCGCGGGTGCGGCGCGCCATGCTGGCGCTGGACGCCTGGTTCGACAGCTCCGTCTTCCGGGGCCGCCGCGGCGTGCTGCGGGCCTACGGCGATTACGCCGTCTTCATGGAACGTTTCGGCGTCGCCGGCCTGCGCCGCTGGGCCGTCGAGCTCTGCTGCGAAGGGCTGACGCTGGGGCTCGGCGGCGCCATCGTGGCCTTGGCCCTGGCGATCCCGGCCTTCCACCTCACTTCCGAGGACTGGCTGAAGAAGCAGGACCTCGCCGTCACCTTCCTCGACCGCACCGGCGCCGACGTGGGGCGCCGCGGCATCCTGCACGACGACAGCGTGCCGATCGACCAGATGCCGCCCTACCTCATCCATTCCGTCCTGGCCACGGAAGACCGGCGCTTCTTCGACCATTTCGGCATCGACGTCATCGGCACCCTGCGGGCCGTGACGGTCAACGCCAATGCGTCGGGCGTGGTGCAGGGCGGGTCGTCGCTGACCCAGCAGCTCGCCAAGAACCTGTTCCTGTCGAACGAGCGCACCATCGGGCGCAAGATCATCGAGGCCTATCTGGCGCTCTGGCTCGAGCACCACATGAGCAAGCACGAGATCCTGCAGACCTACCTCGACCGGGTCTACATGGGCGGCGGCACGTTCGGCATCCAGGCGGCCTCGGAGTTCTACTTCGGCAAGTCGGTGCGCGACGTGTCGCTGGCCGAGGCCGCCATGCTGGCGGGCCTGTTCAAGGCCCCGACGAAATACGCCCCCCACATCAACCTGCCGGCGGCCCGGGCCCGTGCCGGCGACGTGCTGTCGAACCTCGTCGACGCCGGCTACATGACGGAGGGACAGGTCTACCCCGCCCGCCGCAACCCCGCGACCCCGGTGGACCGCACCCGCGAGGTCGCGCCCGACTGGTACCTCGACTATGCCTATGACGAGGTGCGCCGGCTCGCCGAGGCCGGCAAGCTCGGCTCGAGCCGGGTCCTGACGGTGCGGACGGCGCTCGACAGCGCCATCCAGGCCCGCAGCGAGAGCGTCATCGAGGACCAGCTGCGCGAGAAGGGCCCGAGCTACCACGCCAAGCAGAGCGCCATGGTGCTGATGGAACCCGACGGCGCCGTGCGGGCCATCGTGGGCGGGCGCGACTACGGCGCCAGCCAGTTCAACCGCGCCACCGTGGCGCAGCGCCAGCCCGGCTCATCGTTCAAGCCCTTCGTCTATCTCGCGGCGATCGAGACCGGCAGGTTCAAGCCCACCACCATGGTGACGGATTCGCCCGTGTGCATCGGCACCTGGTGCGTGCGCAACTACGAGGGCGAGCAGATGGGCACCCTGCCCCTCTGGGCCGCCCTGGCCCATTCGCTCAACACCGTGGCGGTGAAGCTGTCGATCGCCATCGGCAACGGTTCCCCCAAGGCGGGTCGCGCCAAGATCATCGACCTCGCCCACAGCCTCGGCCTCACCACGCCGCTCGACGACACGGTGTCGCTGCCGGTCGGCGCCGACGTCGTCACCGTCATCGACATGGCCACGGCCTATTCGGCCTTCGCCAACGGCGGCAAGCGCGTCCAGCCCTATGCGGCCGTCGACATCCGGGACGGCCACGGCGACCTCGTCTACCGGCACGACCGGGACGGGCCGCAGCCCCGGCAGGTGGCGCCGGCCGCCGACGTCGCCACGCTGAACACCATGCTGGCCCGCGTCGTCACGGACGGGACCGGCCGCGCGGCGCGCCTCGACGACGCCGTCGCGGTCGGCAAGACCGGCACGACCAACAATTACCGGGACGCCTGGTTCTGCGGCTTCACCGGCAATTACGTCGCGGCCGTGTGGTACGGCAACGACGACTACGCCCCGATGGAGAAGGTGACGGGCGGCACGCTGCCCGCCGCGACCTGGCACGACGTCATGCAGTTCGCCCAGCAGAACGTGGAAGCCCGACTCCCGTTCGGCCTCGGCCCCGCCGGCCAGTCCGCCACGGTCGCGGCGGCCCCGCTCGCCGGCGGGACGCAGCCGGCCGGCAACAACCGTTCGACCCTGTCGCCGCGCTCTGCCGCCGTCGTCGGCGCCATCGCGGCCCTGGTGGCGGACGCCGACCGGCCGAGGCTGGCCGGTGACGACGCCTTCGCGGCCGGCAACGCCGCCCCGGGCACGGCCGCCGCCACCCGGATGCCATGACGCGATGACGTCGGCCCTGAACCACGAGTCCGGCGCCGCAGACGCGCGGCGCAGCGCCGCGCTTCGGCCCGGCCCCGTCGCGTCCGCGTCGCGGCGGCCTGTCGAGGACCCGTCCGCGGCCGCTCCGGACGGCCGTGCCGCCACGGCCGGCGGCCTGCCGGGCGCCGGGGTGCTGGCCATCATGGCGGTGGGGCTGGCCCTGGGTCTCTGCGCCACGGCGCTGGTTCTGGCACGCGGCTGGGACCCCGGCGCCGTCACGGTCGGGGCCTGGACGGCGCGGCCCCAGGTCGGGACGGCGGCGATCGACCCCTATGCGCGGGCCGAACTGGCGCGGAGCGGCGCCGTCCCGCTCGTCGCGGGCGAGGGCCTGGCCTTCGTGGCCACCACGGACGACACGGGCTATCGCCTGCTGCGGACCTGCAGCTACCGCGTTTCCGGCGCGTTTCCACCGGCGCGGGTGTGGACGCTGACCGCCACGGACCCGGATGGGTCGACCCTGGCGAACCCGGCCGAGCGCGCCGCCTTCACGTCGAACGATGTCCTGCGCGACATGGCCGGGGGCGTGGCGGTGGTGGTGGCGCCCTCTGCCCGGCCCGGCAACTGGCTGCCCTTGACGGGAGACGGGCCGCTCACCCTGACGCTCCGGCTCTACGGCACGCCGCTGGCCGGCCACAACGGGGAAGCCGCCGCCGCGGCGCTTCCCGCCATCGCCCGCCTGTCCTGCACGGGCGGGGCGGCGAATGCGGACGGGGGGACCACGCGATGAGCCACAGGAGCCTCGTGGCCGCCCTCATCCTCGTCGCCATCGTGATGGTGGCGGGCGTCGTCCACATCGCGTCGCTGCTTCTGCTGCCGCGCGTCGCCCCGGAGGACGCCTATGCGCGCCTGGCGGTCTTCGCGGCCGGCGACGGCCTGCGGGTGCTGCCCCGCGCCGGCCTGCCGGGCGATCCCCTGCCGGGGCGCGACCCTTCGGTCGCCACGGCGGTCTGCCGCTACGACCTCGACCGGGGTCCGTTGCGCGTGTCGGCGGCGGTGGATGGGCGGGGCTTCGTCGCCCTGTCTCTGCACAGCCGGTCGGGCATCGCCTTCTACGGGCTCGACGACCGGGCCGAGAACGACGGCCGGCTGGATTTCGTGCTGCTCACGGCGAGCCAGCGGGAGGCTGCCCAGGCCCGCGACACCGCGGAGGGCCAAACGCGCGAGGTGAGGGTGGTGGCGCCGGAGGCGCGTGGTTTCATCCTATTCGACATCCTGCCGCGGCTCGGCAGCTATGCCGAGGCCGAGCGAGGGCTCGCCTCAATGCGCTGCAGTGTCGAACGCCCGGTCTGAGGTCGCGGTCGGGGGCACGCGGTAGGCGGCGGACGGCTCGAAGTTTTCGGCGGGCTCGTCGCGGCAGTACCGCACGCCCGTGAAGAACAGGATGCGGGCGCCGTTGCGCGGCACGCCGAGCACGCGCTGCGGCCGTCTGCGGTCGGCGGGAAGGCTCAGGATGTTCTGCATGCGGCTGTCCTCGACGAGAGCGATGCGGTCACGAGAGCAGTTTCGCCTCCGGCGAATTCGCTCCAGCTCCTGCGCTGCGCGTGGGGTCACGCCCCGGCCTACGAGGACGATAAAGCTCGACGAAGGTTAACACCGCATCAACGATCCGACCGTAAAACGGGAGTCGCCAGCAATAATCCATTCAGGGGTTCCGGTTATGGACCACGACGACGATCTGCGCGGATCCTTGGAGCGCCTCGTCCGTCTCGGCCGCACGCCGGATGTCGACATCCGCCCGGTGCTGCTGCGCGTGCTGGTGGACATGTTCGTGCGACGCAGCCATCACGCCCCCGGCGACCTGCTGCAGTTCGACGACATGATCGGCCGCCTGCTGGACGATGCCGACGGGGAGGTGCGCCGCTCGGTGGCCGAAACCCTGGCGGGCCACCCCGCCACGCCGACCCGGCTCCTGAAGCGCTTCCTCGCCGAAGGCGGCGACATCGCCGTGCCGGTGCTCGCCCGGGCCGAAGTCGGCACCGGGGCGCTGACGCAGGCCGCCGACTGGGGCACCACCGCCATGGCGGTGGCGGTGGCGGGCCGGCCCGACCTCCGCCCCGAGACCGTCGAAAGCCTCGCCGGCCGGCCGGAGCCGGAGGTTCTGCGGGCCCTGGCCCAGAACGCCGCGGCGCCGCTCGCGGCCGGGACCTTCGCCTATCTGGTGCGCCGTGCGCGCGACGACGAGGCCCTGGGGCGGGCACTGCTCGAGCGCGACGGCCTGCCGCCGGCCTCCCAGGCGCCGCTCTTCCTCCTGGCCGACAGCGCGCGCCGCGCCGCCATCCTCCTGGCGGCACGGCGGGAGGATCTCGCCCCGGACGAACGCCGGCGGCCGCAGACGGCCGAGGACGTGGTGGCGCTGGAGCGGGTCGAGCGGGCCATCATGGCGCCGGACCGGGACGGCTTCGACACGGCCCTGGCGGTGGCGCTCAACGTCAGGGTGGAGGATGCCTGGCGGCTGATCGACGACCCCCGGGGCGAGCCCCTGGCCGTGGCCCTGGCCGCCATCGGCGCCTCGCCGGAACTGGCGGCGCGCGTCTTCATCCTGAGCGGCCCGGCGATCGGCCATTCGGTGATGGCGGTCCGCAACCTGACGGCACTGGTCGAGGGGCTGCCGCGGCGCACCGCGCTGCGCCTCGTCGGCGCCATGACGCAGGCGGCGAGCCGCGCCCAGCGGCGCCCGCCCGCGGACCAGGACGGCCGGCCGAGGGTGGAGGACGGCCGATCCGTCGCGCGGTCCCGGGAGCGGGCCGAGGACATCGTGGCGGCGGCGCAGAGGCGGATCCGCGGGTTTTGAGGCTCCGGCCCGCGGGCCGGCCCGGCGGCGGGGCGGCGCCCGACAGGCCGAGCCGGACCTCGGGTCAGTTCCGCTTGTGGTGCTCGTCGAGATACAGGGACGCCACCTGGCGGTCGCTGTCGGAAGCCGCGGCGGCGGCCTTGGCGTAGAGGTCGCCGATCCAGGCGTCCTTGGGGTCCTTGCTGCTCACGGCCGCGTCGCGCGCCATGGTCAGCCACATCAGGCCCCGCGCCCGCTGCGGCGGCATGCCTTCGAAGCCGTTGAACAGCATGTGGCCCAGCAGCGCCTGGGCCTGCAGGTGGCCCTTGTCGGCCGCCAGCGCCAGCCAACGCACGGCCTGCCGCGAGTCCTTGCCGACGACGCCGTCGGCCCCGTCGAGGTAGAGGCGCGCCAGGTTGTACTGGGCATCGGCATTGCCGAAGTTCAGCGCCGCATACTGGAACATCTCCAGCGCGCGCTCCGGATCGGGCTTCACGCCCGTCTTGGGCAGGCCGCTGAGGCTGTAGACGCCGACCGCCACGAAGGCGTTCGACACGACGGACAGGTCGCGCCGGTCGCCGTCGTCCTCGTCGTAGTTGTTGATGATCTGGGAAAAGTAGCGATAGGCCTTGTCGTCGTCCTGCGGCACGCCATCCCCCACCGCATACATGCGGCCGAGCTTCCAGCGGGCGAGCGGGTTGCCGTTGGCGGCGGCATATTCGAAGGCTTCGACGGATGTCTTGAAGTTGCCCGAACGATAGCCGTCCATGCCCTGGCGGAAGGCCTGGGACGGGTTCTTGAACAGGGCCAGGGGCGACTCGCCCTGCGGGGGGCCGTCCGATCCGTCGAAGGCGAAGGCAGGAACGGCACAGCCCATGGCGAGGCCGGCGAGGAGCAGGAAGGCGACGCGACGAAACATCGGCATGGATGGGGGACTCAACCGCGGCGGCTTGCGGGACAGGGACGCGAAAGCGCGGGACGACGGTCGGCCCGGGCGCGTCGGCATAGCGTGCGGAATGCCCTCATCTGCCCGGTCCCCTCGCCCGGCCGGAGCGGCGCGCCCGTCGCGCCGCTGTTCCGACCCCCGCTGCCTTGAGACGCCGGCCAGCTGGCCAGTCATCTCCCGTTCATGTCGCCTGGCTGCGGCGACCGTGTCACGATGCGGGAGAGTAGCGGTCGGTTTATGGCTGAATAGCGGCGTGCGAACCACACCATTCGGGCCGAGTTGGGATCATCCTGCATTGTTGCCGGAAAGCCACGATCACAACGGAGACCGATGTCTCCAGGCAACGCTCAAAGAACATCGCGATGTGATGAATGTGGACTCAACATTGCCGGCAGCGATGCTGGCGACCGACGGTGCCACACTGCAGTGGAGGCGCCGCGGCGGCCGGGAAAGCTGGCACCCAGGCCGCCGAGGGGGCGGAGCCCGACACGACACAGCCTCCGCGGGGACCGCGGAGGCTGTGTCGTGTCGAACGAGGCCTGGCCGGCGAGACGGGTCAGGCCCCGCCTTCCCGGCCCGCCGACGGTCAGCTTCGGTGCGTGCCTCGGGCGACGCGCTCGATCTCGCCCCGCACCAGGCGCTCGACCAGGCCCGGGAGATTGTCGTCCAGCCATGTCTTGAGCATGGGGCGCAACAGGTCGCGCATCACCCGCTCCAGCATGGGGGTGTTCTGCAGCACCACCGTCGCGGCGAGGGTCTCGAAGGCCGACATCACGGAGGCGCCGAGCGGAGCCGACAGGAGATCCCCTTCGGATTCATCGCCGAGGGCCGGGACCGGGTGATCGAGCATGTGGTCGTCCTCATCCTGCGCCGCCTCGCGCGGCGACGGTTCGGGCATCCGGTCCCGCAGGCTGGCCATGGCGCGGCCGCCCTCGCCGTCCTCCACCTGCCGGTAATCGACGTCATCCGCCGCCTGTTGCAGCGCTGGCAGATCGCTTTGAGTTTCGTCGGCGGGCGGCTCGTGCGGCTGCTCCGGGGCGCCGGCGCGGTCGGCCGACGGCACGAGGCGGGCGAGATCCAGCACGTCGTCGTAGGGCGAGCGAGCCCGCGACGCCCCGGCGCGGTCCGCGTCCGGCGCCGCCCGGCGGGCGGCGTTGCCGGCCGTCGCGGCCTTGCCGCCGTGGCTCTGGTCGTCGGCGATGATGCGACGGATCGAGGCCAGGATGTCTTCCATCGACGGCTCGGCGGGTCGGCCCTCGGTCGATTCGGGGGAAAAGGTGCTGGCAGCACTCATGGCCTGTGGACCTTCTTACGCGATACGGGGTCTCGACTCAGGTCGCTATCGCCGGCCGAAGCGGCGTAAACCTGTCTTTAACGGATACGTCGGAGACGGATCGCAAACAAGCCGCCTCGCCCGAAGTTCCGTGGACAAACCGCGTCTCGTTCGATGGTGTCAGCGGCCGTCGGGGGTGCGCAGGCCGAACCACTTATCCTTGACCTGGTCGAAATGGACCGTCGGGTTGTAGGGCTGGAGCCGCAGGTTGAGGCCCGAGGCCGACAGCCGCCCGCAGGAGGCCAGGATGGCGTAGGTGGCCACGACGCGGTCACGCTGCGCCCCCACGAGCTGCACGCGGGCGTTCAGCAGGGTCTGCTGCGCGTTCAAGACGTCGAGCGTCGTGCGCTGGCCGACCCGGGCCTCCTCGCGCGTGCCGTTGAGGGCGATCTCGGCGGCATTGACCTGGGCCTGGTCGGCCTGCACGGCTGCCTTGGAGGACACCAGCAGGCCCCAGGACGAGATCACGGCGGCCCGGACGTTGTCGCGCGAAACGTCGACCTGGAATTCGGCCGTTCCGAGCTGCTCCTTGGCTTGGCGGATGGTCGCGTAGGAGGCGCCGCCCTCGTAGATCGGCACCGACAGCGAGCCCACGATGGAGGCCGCGAAAACGCTGGTGTTGCCGACGTTGCTGACGTCGTAGCGCTGCTGGGCCGAGCCGTTGAGGCTCAGCGTGGGATAGAGCGCGCCCTCGGCGATCTTGACCTGCAGGCCGGCGACGTCGACGGAATGGAGCGCGGCCTGGATGGAGGGGTGCTCGATCTGCGACACCGCGATGGCGTTCTCGAGCGAGGGCGGGATGCCGCGGTCGAGCGGGCGCGCAGGCTCGAGCCGGGTCGGCTGCTCACCGATGACCTGGCGGAAGCTCGCGATGGAGTTCTGGAGCTGCGACTGGGCGGCGAAATAGTCGGCCCTCGAGCCGGCGACGCTGGCCTCGGCCTGGGCGACGTCGGTGCGGGTCACCTCGCCGACCTTGAACCTGTCCTGCGTCTGGCGGAGCTGTTCCTCCAGCACCTTGATGTTGGAGTTGCGCAGGTCGAGGATGGCGGTATCGCGCAGCACGTCCATGTAGGACTGGGCGCCGCTCTGCAGCACGCTCTGTTCCACGTTGCGCAGCGTTTCCCGGCTTCCGAACACATTGGATTCGGCGGACCGGATGTTGTTGGTGGTGCGCAGGCCGTCGAACAGCGTCTGCGTGACGGTGATGCCGGCGCCGCGCGGGATCACGGTTCCGGATAGGTCCGAGATCCTGCTGGCGCTCGACCCCGACACTGCGGTGCTGGTCGACGACGTCGAGACCGCGCTGGCGAGACCGGTCGTGCCGATGCCGGTGGTGCTGGTGCCGACGCCGGTCGTGCTGGTGCCGACTCCGGTCGTGCTGGTACCGACCCCGGTCGTGCCGATGCCCGTGCCGGTGCCGGTCGACGTGCCGAGTCCGGTCGAGCTCACGCCCGAGGAAACCCCGACCGGGCTGCTGTAGTCCTGGTACTGGGCGCCGACATCGCCGGAGGCGGTGACGTGGGGCATGTAGCCCGAATTGGCGATGGGGATGTTCTCGTCCGCCGCGCGCGTATTCGAGCGCTGGGCGTTGAGGTTGGGGTTGTTGAAATAGGCTTTGGCGAGCGCGTCGCTCAGCGTCTCGGCACCGGCGCCGGTGGGCGAGACGACCGATACGACGGACAGGCCCACGAAACCCACAGCTGCCAGAGCAGGCCGAATCCGGTGCCGGTTCGGCCCGCGGGACTCGGCGGCGCTGCTGGTGGCGCTGGAACGACTCATCTTTAGACCTCGACGCCGGGGACGCTGCCCCGATGAGGAGAGCGCCGCGCTACGCTGCAGGTCCATCGCGGCCATGGCCGGATGCACCCGAGGCCGGATCATACTCCGTCGCGCCAGCCCGTGGGGCGACATGCTCCCCCCACTCCCCTCAATTCGCTCATCTGGCGCAAAAATGCGACACAGGGCGACGGTCCGACCGCCCTAACGACGCAAAAACCCCTGCCGCAGCTCGCGGCAGGGGTTTCCGTAACGTCATCGACGGCATTCGGCCGCGATTCGGCCGACGTCGATTCGCCGTCAGAAGACGAAAGCTGCCTCTGCCTTGAACTCCTGCAGCACCGGCACGGTGGCGTCGAAGAGCGGGCGCCCGCTGACCTCGCCGCCCGTCTCCCGATACAACATCACGCGGCCGATCCGGCGGCCGTTGGGGACCGTCGCGCTCTCGATGGCCGCCAGGCACCCGCCGGGCTTGAGCTGACCGAACAGGGTGTCGAGACCGGTCTCGACACCGCCGAGCACCAGGATGGCGTCGTAGGGCCCGCGGGCCGCATAGCCTTCGGCGAGTGGGCCCGTGACGGCGGTTGCCCGCCCGTTCGAGGCCTTGACGACGCTGTCGGCGGCCGCGGCCGTGAGGCCGGGGTCGGATTCGAGCGTGACGACGCTGCCGGCGAGTTCCAGCAGCAGGGCGGCCTCGTAGCCGGTGCCGCCCGCCACGACGAGCACATGGGCGTCGGGCGCCGGATCGACGCCCTGCAGCATGCGGGCGAGATGCATGGGCTGCATGACGGTCCGCACCGCCCTGCCGGTCGCCGGGGACTTCAGCGTCAGCATGGCGTCGGAATAGCAGAAGGCGCGCAGCTCATCGGGCACGAAGAGCTCGCGCTGGGTGATGTCGAAGGCCCGGACGACGCGCGCATCCGTGACGTCGAAGGTCCGGATCTGGCCATCCACCATGGCGCGCCTCTGCGCCGAGAACACCTGCTCCGTCGCCGCAACCTCGCCCTGCATGGAGCCTGCCCTTCGTCCAGTGAAATCTATTCGCGCGCGAGTGCGCGAAGGCGCGCCGCGAAGCCGCCGAAGGCTTATAGGGGAGCGGCGGGCGCGCTGTCCATGCGGGCGGGCGCCGGCGGCGAGGGGAGCCCCACATGGAAGACGTGACGACCGAACACCTGGAGCGGCGCGAGCAGGCCGAACACGCCGCGCATAGCGGCGATCCCCTGCTGACGAAGGTGTCGGTCACCATCGCGATCCTGGCCGTCGTGGCCGCCACCATCGGCAGCCTCGAGACGGTCGAGAGCGGCATCGCCCTGTCCAAGAAGAGCGAATCGGTCCTGCTCCAGAACCGCGCCACCGACCAATGGTCCTACTTCCAGGCGCAGAGCATCAAGAAGAACATGTACGACATCGCCAGGATCGGCACTCCGGCCCAGGCGGAAGCCTACGAGAAGAAAGCGCGCGTCTACGAGACGGAGAGCGAGGCCACGAAGGACAAGGCCGAGGAACTCGGCCGCGAGAGCGAGGCGCTGATCGAAGCCGGCGAGCACCACGAGAAGCGCCACCACGTGCTGACCGTGGGGGTGACGCTGCTGCATGTCGGCATCGCCGTGGCCACGCTGTCGATCATCATGCGCGGGCGACGGTGGCCGTGGCAGGCGTCCATCGTGCTCGGCGTCATCGGCTCGGCCGTGGCGGCCTACGCCTACGCGGTGTGACGCCGGTCCGTCACTGCCCGGCCGCCTTGAGCCGGGTGTTGCACTGGCTCCAGTAGCGGGGCCAGGTCAGGCCGGCGGTCTGCGCCACCAGCGTGGCCTTGTTGGCGCGCCATTCCGCACCGCACTGCCGCTGGCGCGCCGTCGCGGCGGCCCGGCCGCCGCCGGTCTTGGACGCTGCCCCGGCAGGGGTGGCGGCTGTGGGGGCGACGGCTATGGGGGTGGCGGCGGCCGCAGGGGGCACGGCCGCGACGGGAGCTTCGGCGGCGGGCGACGCGGCGGCGGGCGAGGCTTTGAGGCGCGCCGCGCAATCGGCGCGGTAGCGGTTCCAGTCGAGGCCGCCGAGCGTGCCGGCCAGTTTCGCAGCCTGATACTCGCGCCCGCACTGCACCATCACGGGTTCGGCCGCCCCGGCCGACCCGAAAACCGACATCGCCAGCGCGACGACCGCCAACCCCGTCACCCGATGCGCCATCGCGGCCTCCCCCGATCGCGGGCCGGCACGGGCCCGCGCCCCGACGCTGCCCCAGGTGCGACCGGCCGGCAAGCCTTCGTCCGGCACCCGGCATCGAACTGCCATGCCGATTTGCGCGTCTTCCCGCAGAGAGCCGGGCCGCACCGGCCCGCCATCGGAGGCCCGTGAGCCATGGTCGACCATTTCGAGCCGAGCCGCGACGCCGCGTCGCCACCGGACGACGCCGTACTCGCCACCCTGCCGGTCGGGCGCCCCGGCACGCTCTCGCCCGAGGACGAGGCCGCGCTCGCCGAGGCGGTGCGGGCGCTGGAGGGATCGAGCTTCGCCGCGCAACTGTCCGGCCTCGTCGGCCGGCAGCTCGGCTTCGCCGGAAACCTGTTGCCGGCCCGCGTCACCGAGACCGCGAACCGGGCCGCCGCGACGGCGCTGCGCTACGCGCTGCGGGGCGCCGTCCGGTCACTGTCCGGCGACGCCCAGCCGCCGCGCAACCGCCTGCACCTCGCGGCGGTCGCGGCGTCGGGCGCCGTGGGCGGCGCCTTCGGCCTCGCCACCCTACCCCTCGAACTGCCGCTCTCCACCGCGCTCATCCTGCGGTCCGTGGCGGAGATCGCCCGCGGCGAGGGCGAGGACCTCGACGACCCGGAAGCCGTTCTGGGCTGCCTCGAAGTCTTCGCGCTCGGCACCGGGCCAGAGGCCGGCCTCGGCGAAAGCAGCTACTTCGCCGTGCGCGCCCTGCTGGCCAAATCCGTGACGGAAGCCGCCCGCCACATCCTGACCCGGGGCATCGCCGACGAGGCCGCCCCGGTGCTGTCGCGGCTGCTGGGGCAGATCGCGTCGCGTTTCGGGCTGGTGGTCAGCCAGAAATTCGTGGCCCAGGCCGTGCCGCTTCTCGGCGCCGTGACGGGTGCCGGCATCAACGCGGCCTTCATGGACCATTACCAGCGGCTGGCGCGCGGGCATTTCGCCGTGCGGCGCCTCGAGCGGACCTATGGGGCCGCCCTCGTCCGAGCCGCCTACGAGCGGCTGCGGCCGCGCGCGCCGGGCGGCGAGGCGCCGGGATCGGCGGTGCCGCGGGTGGCGGCGCCGGCCGGAGGCGGGTCGGCGGCGTGACGCCGTCGCCCGGCGGAAGGCCCGGCGGCGTCAGGCGCCGAGCGCTTCCGTCGAGGCGATCTCGATGCCGAAGCCCGACAGGCCCACGTAGGTCCGCTCGCTGGATGTCAGCAGCTTGATCGAGGCGATGCCGAGGTCCCTCAGGATCTGGGCGCCGACGCCGATCTCACGCCACTGGCTGACCCGCTTGGATTCGGAACCGTCCTCCGCCGAAACGGACGACATGGGCACGCCCGCGGTGCCGTCCCGCAGGTAGATCAGCACGCCGCGCCGCTCCGCCGCGAAGCGTTCCAGCGCCTGGTTGACGATGGTGTTGCCGCCGAGGACATCCTTCACGATGTCGGCCCGGTGGAGCCGCACCGGCACGGCGCGCCCGTCGCCGATGCGGCCGTGGACGAAGGCGAAGTGCTGCACCTGGTCGAAGGGCGTGGTGAAGGCATAACCCGTCATCTCGCCGATGGCGGTCTTGACCGGGAAGGTGGCGACGCGCTCGACGAGCTTCTCGCGCGCCTGCCGGTAGGCGATGAGGTCGGCGACCGCGATGCTCTTGAGGCCGTGGTTGGCGGCGAAGCGGTCGATCTGCGGCCCCATCATGACGGTGCCGTCGTCGTTGGCGAGTTCGCAGATGACGGCGACGGGCGGCAGGCCGGCGAGGCGGCAGAGGTCGACGGCGGCTTCCGTATGGCCCGAGCGCATCAGCACGCCGCCGTCGCGGGCGATGAGCGGGAAGATGTGGCCCGGGCGCACGAAATCGCCCGCGCTCATGTTGCCGTTCGAGAGGGCACGTGCCGTGTTGGCGCGCTGCTCGGCCGAGATGCCGGTGGTGAGCCCGTGCCGCACGTCGACCGACACCGTGAAGGCCGTGCCGAGCGGCGCGTCGTTGGCCGCCACCATGGGGGACAGGTGCAGGCGGCGCGCCTCCGTCCCGGTCATCGGCACGCAGACGATGCCGCAACCGTTCCGGATGATGAAGGCCATCTTCTCGGTCGTGCAATGCTGGGCCGCGACGATGAGGTCACCCTCGTTTTCCCGGTCGTCGTCGTCCGTCACCACGACGATCTCGCCGCGGGCCAGGGCGTCGATCGCCTCCATCACGGACGTCTGATCGGTCATCGTCTTCGCTCCATCGCCGGTGAGGGGAAACAGGCCCGACAGGAAGTCGTTCGGCGTCACGCCTCCGCCCGTCTCGCGCAGGATCAGCTCGGCCGTGTCGCGCGACACCCAGGCTCCCGGCCCGCACATCTGCGTCACGGCGCCGGGCGTGACCCCGATGCGCCGGGCGAAGGAGGAGCGGGTCACGGCGTGAGCCGTCAGCCATGCGGCGAGCTTCATGGCGCCACGATAACGAAGGGATGCTTTTAGTCCAACTCAAAAGACGGAAGTTTTAGTGCTGCTAAACCGCCGACTCTGGTGTCGCGCCGTTCACCCCGCCTGGAAGGGCCAGGCCCGTCCGTCGCCGACCTGGCCGCGGTGCCGCAGGAAGGCGTCGGCCAGCACGCAGGCCATCATGGCTTCGCCGACCGGCACGGCGCGGATTCCGACGCAGGGGTCGTGACGGCCCTTGGTCAGGATCTCGACCTCGTCGCCGCGGCGGTCGACGGTGGCGCGCGGGGTGAGGATGGACGAGGTCGGCTTCACGGCGAAGCGCGCCACGATGGCCTGGCCCGTCGAGATGCCGCCGAGCAGGCCGCCGGCGTGGTTCGAGCCGAAGATGGGATGGCCGTTCGGCCCCTGGCGGATCTCGTCGGCATTGCTCTCGCCGCTGAGTTCGGCCGCGGCGAAGCCGTCGCCGATCTCGACGCCCTTGACGGCATTGATGCTCATGAAGGCCGCCGCGATCTCGCCGTCGAGCTTGGCATAGATGGGGGCGCCCCACCCGGCCGGCACGCCGTCGGCCACCACCTCGACGACGGCGCCGACGGAGGAGCCGGCCTTGCGGATGCCGTCGAGGTAGCCCTCCCAGGACCGCGCCGCGACGGGGTCGGGGCAGAAGAACGGGTTGCGGGCGACCTCGTCCCAGTCCCAGCGGGAACGGTCGATGCGGTGCGGCCCCATCTGCACGAGGGCGCCGCGCACCTGCACCTGCGGGATGACCCGCCGGGCCACGGCGCCTGCCGCGACGCGGGCGGCCGTCTCGCGCGCCGACGAGCGCCCGCCGCCGCGGTAGTCGCGGATGCCGTATTTGGCGTCGTAGGTGAAGTCGGCGTGGCCGGGCCGGTACTTGTCCTTGATGTCCCCGTAGTCCTTGGACCGCTGGTCGGTGTTCTCGATCATCAGGGCGATGGGCGTCCCCGTGGTGCGGGCCGGCGCGTCGCCCTCGGCGAAGGTGCCGGACAGGATGCGCACCGCGTCGGGCTCGCGGCGCTGCGTGGTGAAGCGCGACTGGCCGGGGCGTCGCCGGTCGAGGTCGGCCTGGATGACCGCCTCGGAGATCTCGAGGCCGGGTGGGCAGCCGTCGATGACGCAACCCAGGGCCGGCCCGTGGCTCTCGCCGAAGGTCGTGACGCGGAAGAGGTGGCCGAAGCTGTTGTGCGACATGGGGTCCGCGGTTGTGGCAGGATCCAGTTGGGACGGCGCGGGCCGGGACGCCGCGCCGTCGTGCGGCCGGGTTCAGGCGGCCCGCGCCATCGGGCCTTCGTCGGCGGCCCCCTTGGGCTCGGCCGGGGCGCCGACCCATTCGGAATGGGCCGGGATGGCCTCGCCCTTCATCACCAGCGTCAACGGACCCAAACGGGCGAAATCCCCGACATGGGTGTCGTAGAGCACCGTCGAACCCGCGCCGATCGTGACGCCGTCGCCGATCCGCACCCGGCCGACCTTCATGACGCGATCCTCGTAAAGATGCGTCTGGAGCGCCGACAGCGAGTTGATGACGGCGAAGTTCCCGACCGTCACGCAGTCGAACTCCGTGATGTCGGTCATGTTCATCCAGACGCCCCGGCCGAACTTGGCCCCGAAGAGCCGCAGCGCCCAGGGCAGGAAGGGCGTGCCCATCAGGTGCTCGAGCAGCACGCGCCCGGCGAGGCCCCAGTACATGACGGCGACGGCCTCGGTCCGCATGGCCCAGAACGACCACATGGGCTGGGTGGTCGGCTCGTAGCGCCCCATCGTGGCCCATTTCACCCCCACCACGACCAGCGTCATGGTGACCGAGATGAGCAGCGACAGGAAGACGAACAACAGCGCGACCTGTCCGTAGAGGCCATCCAACACCTTGGGGCCGAGCCACTGGACCGACCAGGTGCCGAAGACGATGAACAGCATCGTGGGCAGCGAGATGTGCACGGCCTCGAAGACGGCGCGCATCGCCTTCTTCCAGCGCGGCGCCTCGTAGGTCCAGTTGGCGCCGCCGCCGTCGAAGCGCTGGCGCACCGGCAGGCGGATCGGCGGGGTGCCGAACCAGGTGTCGCCGGGCTTCATGGCGGCGTTCTCGGGCGGCTTCGACTTGATGCCGATCAGCGCGCCTTCGGGGATGTCGGAGCCGATCGGCACGACGGCGTCGTTGCCGACGAAGACGCGCGGCCCGGTCCGGACGCGGCTGAGCCGCATCCATCCGGAGCGGACCTCCTCGTCGCCCAGCACGACCTCGTCGGCGATGAAGCATTTCTCGCCGATCTCGACAAGGTCGTAGCGGCCCGACAGGTTCGTGGAGATCTCGGCGTCCTTGCCGATCTTCGCGCCCATCAGCCGGTACCAGGCCCGCATGTAGACGGTGGCGAAGAGCGAGGAGAGCACTTCGAGCGTGATCTCGGTGGCGAGCGCCACCGTCCACTTGCGCAGGTAAAAGAAGGAGAAGACCGAATAGCGCCCTTCCTTGACGCGCGGCAGGATGGCCCAGCGCATGGCCGCGATGAAGGCGACCGAGATCAGCACCATGACGAAGGCGGTCGGCCAGGCCAGCAGCGGCAGCGAGGCGAGGTAGGCGAAGCGGTCCACGTCCGGGATCGACAGCCACTCGTCGAGCTGGTCGAACACCCAGAAGGCCGGGAAGATCGGCAAGAGGCCGAGCGGCGGGATGACCAGCAGCATGGCGACGTAGCCGATGCCGAGCAGCGTGCGGCGACCGGGGGTCGCATGCGGGTAGGCGTCGATGTCGGCCGGATCGACCGTGCCGGTGCGCCGCGCCGGCGACCCGTCCCACACTTCGCGCGCGCCGATGACGGTCTGCGACGAGACGGCGCAGAGGTCGCCGAGTTCGGCCCCTTCGCCGATGGTGACGCCGTCCTCGATGACGCAGGAGGTGCCGATATAGGCGTCGTCGCCGATGACGATGCGGCCCACGATGAACTCCGCCCCCTCGACCCGGGCGTTGGCGAACTTGACCTTGCCGCCGATGCTGGCCCGCCGGCCGATCTCGATGAGGTCCAGCGCGCCGGCCTCGTGGTCGCCCACGATGGCGTCGAGCCCGACCTTGGCGCCCATCGCCATCATGAAGAGGCGCATCACGGGCGAACCCTGGAACCACTTGGGATGGGTCAGGGCCGTGAGCCTCTGCACCAGCCACCAGCGATAGTAGTATGTGCCCCACAGCGGGTAGCGTCCCGGCTTGAGGCGGCCGATGATCACCCATTTCGACGCGATGGCGAGCACCATCGTGACGATGTTGATCACCATGTAGGTCCCGACGAGGTAGAGACATTCCTCCCAGAACGTCGCCTCGCTGGTCGTCAGCAGCATGTAGGAGACGAAGACGCCGAGCCACTGCGCGGTGGCCAGCGACAGGATGATGGGCAGGGCCACGGCCTGGGCCAGCCCGCACAGGAAGCGGCGCATCAGCGGCGGCGGCACGAAGCCGAGGTCGACCGGGGCCGCGCCCTCCTTCGGCGCCCGCCCGTCGATCAGCGCCGCGATGGCCCGCAGGCTGCGGGCCCGGTACATGTCCTGCAGGGTGATGCCGGCCAGCGACGGCGTCTGCCGCACCACGGAAACGAAGCGCGCCGCCAGAAGGGAATGGCCGCCGAGGTCGGTGAAGAAGTCGGCGTCGAACGGGATGGCGCCGGCCGGCAGCACCGCGCGGGCGGCCTCGAGCAGGGCCGCCTCCGTCGGGCTGCGCGGGTCCTCCTGGGCCTCGGCGGCCCGCGCCGCCAGGGCCACGCGCTTCAGCGCGTTGCGGTCGACCTTGCCGGACGGCAGGCGCGGCAGGACGTCCAGCGGCTCGAAGCGCGACGGCACCATGTAGGGCGGCAGCGCATCGCGCAGCGCGGCCCGCAGCGCGAGCGCGTCGGGCGCGGCGCCGTCCTGGCCGACGAGGAAGGCCACGAGCTGGTCGAGCCCGTCATCGTGGCGCAGCACGACGGCGGCCTGGTGGATCCCGTCCAGGGCGACGATCCTGGCCTCGATCTCGCCGAGCTCGATGCGGAACCCGCGCAGCTTGACCTGGTCGTCGATGCGGCCGCGGAACAGGATGTTGCCCTCCGGGTCCACCGCGACGGCGTCGCCGGACCGGTACAGGACCGGGTCGATGCCGCCCTGGGCGAAGGGGTTGGCGACGAACTTCTCAGCCGTCAGCGCGTCGCGCTTGAGGTAGCCCCGCGCCACGCCGGGGCCGCCGATCAGCAGTTCCCCCTCCTGGCCGCGGGCCAGCAGGTTCAGGCCCTCGTCGACCACGTAGCAGGAATAGTTCGGGATCGGCCCCCCGATGGTCACGGGTTCGCCGGGCTCGACCAGGGCGGCGGTCGCCACCACGGTCGCCTCCGTGGGCCCGTAGGAATTGTAGATGGTGCGGCCCGGCCGGCACCAGCGCGCGCCGAGGCTCGGCGGGCAGGCTTCCCCGCCGAGGATTATGAGGCGCAGCGAGGGGATGTCGCGCGACAGCAGCCCCAACAGCGTCGGGACCGTGTCGAGCACGGTGACGCCGGCATCGTTGAGCACGTCCGGCAGCGCATCGGCCTCGCCGAGGATCTCGCGCGTCGCGACGAAGAGGCTGGCGCCGACGAGGTAGGGGATCCAGATCTCCTCCATCGACAGGTCGAAGGCGACCGAGGCGCCCTGGAACACGACGTCGGCGGGGGCGATGGCATAGAGCGCGTTGGCGGCGCGGAGGTAGTGGCAGATGTTGCGGTTGGTGATGACGATGCCCTTGGGCACGCCCGTCGAACCCGACGTGTAGATGAGATAGGCGGGGTCGTCCGGGCCGGCCCCGGCGGCCCGCGCCGCGGCGGCCGGATGCCCGGCCCCCTCCGCCGCGAGGTCCGCCTCGACGACCGGGGGACACGGCATGGCGCCGCCATGCGCCGCCGCGAAACCCGCGTCGGTGACGAGGAGGACGGCCTCGGCATCGGCGAGGCAGACCGCGATCCGGTCGGCCGGCGCGTCGGCGTCGAACGGCAGCCAGGCGGCGCCGGTCTTGGCGATGGCGACCTGGGCGACGAGCAGGTCGAAGCCCCGCTGCAGCCACAGGCCCGCCACCTTGCGCGGCCCGAGCCCCCGCGCCGCGAGCCCGCGCGCCATGGCCTCGGCGCGGCGGTCCACCTCGGCATAGGTGAGCACGCGGTCCGGGGCGCGGAACGCGGGCGCCTCGGGGTGCGCCGCCACGGCGTGGGCGAAGACCTCCGCCAGGATCTCGTCGCGCAGGAATTCCGGCCGGGAAGCACCTTCGAGCCGCGCCGGCACCGGGGCCGGGCCGACAATGCCCGCCGCGGGACCGCGTTCGGCCGTGATCGTCTCGCTCATCGTGTGCTGCGCCCGTCTTCACCGTCGAAGCGGGCCGAGCCCGGTCCTGCGGACAATGGGGACCGAAGCACTCCCGCCCGCGGCGGCGGCACTCCGGCCTGGAAAGGGAGCCGGGTCTCGACGATGCCGGCGCGGTGGCGCCCACCCTCGATCCCATCCTGCCCCGCGGAAGGCCAGCATCCTGCCGGCCGCCGCGTCGGCCCGCCGGTCATAAGATGTTTCGCCGCGCGGCGTAACCCTGCATCGCGGGGGCATCGGTGACGCGCCGCGGGCTCGGGCCCCCGACGCCCGCGATAGCCGGCCGCCGATGAACCTTGCCTGACGCGCTTCAAATCCAGTGGGCGGTTCCCGCCTCGAAGAGCAGCACGCGCCCCTGGTGGATCTCCTCGGACGGAGCGCGGTGCACGGCGATGCCGGCGATGCCGTGCAGCAGCGCCCGGGCCACGCCGCCATGCGCCACCACCACGGCATCCTCGGCGAGGCCAGCGAGCCAGGGCGACAGGCGCTCCAGCAGCATGGCGTAGCTTTCGCCGCCGGGCGGGACGAAGCCCCAGCAGTCGCGGCGGCGCTCCGCCATCGCGGCGGGCTCGGCACGCTTCAGGTCGTGCCAGGTCCGCCCTTCCCAAGCCCCGAAGGACATCTCCTTCAGGCGGTCGTCGGTCGCATACTGCGGCAGACCGGGCCCGAGCCGGCCCCGCAGCAGGTCCATCGTGTGGCGCGTGCGCGACAGCGGGGACGATACGTATGCCAGCGCGGCGACGTCGAGGCCGCGGTCGGCGAGCAGCCGCGCCAGCGTGTCGCCCGCCGCGGACGCCTGCCGCTGCCCGAGGTCGTTCAAGGCCGCCTCGCGCTGACCCTGGAGGCGGCCTTCGCGGTTCCAGGCCGTCTCGCCGTGGCGGATGTAGAAGAAGCGCCGCGGGCCGGTTCCGACCGTCGGGGCGGCGCTCAGTGCCCCGCGTCCTTGACGGCGATGTCGGGCGCGGCCGGGTTCTTCATCCCCACCACGTGATAGCCGGCGTCGACGTGCAGGATCTCGCCCGTGACGCCGCGGGACATGGGGGAGAGCAGGAAGGCGGCGCTTTCGCCGACCTCCTCGATCGTCACGGTCCGCCGCAGCGGGGCGTTGAGTTCGTTCCAGCGCAAGATGTAGCGGAAGTCGCCGATGCCCGAAGCCGCCAGTGTCTTGATCGGGCCGGCCGAGATGGCGTTGACCCGGATCCCCTTCTCGCCGAGGTCGGCGGCGAGGTAGCGCACCGAGGCTTCGAGCGCCGCCTTGGCGACGCCCATCACGTTGTAGTGCGGCATCCACTTCTCGGCGCCGTAGTAGGTGAGCGTCAGCATGGACCCGCCATCCGTCATCAGGGTCTCGGCCCGCTGCGCCACGGCCGTGAAGGAATAGCAGGAGATCGCCAGCGACCGGGTGAAGTTCTCCTCGGAGGTGTCGATGTAGCGCCCGGTGAGCTCGTCCTTGTCCGAGAAGGCGATGCAGTGGACGATGAAGTCCAGCTTGCCCCAGGCCCGCGCCACCTCGGCGAAGACGGCGTCGATCGAGGCCGAGTCCGTGACGTCGCAATGGCCCACGACGAGCCCGTCGAGTTCCTTGGCGAGGGGACGGACGCGCTTCTCCAACGCCTCGCCCTGGTAGGTGAAGGCGAGTTCCGCGCCGGCGGCCCGGGCCGCCTTGGCGATGCCCCAGGCGATGGAACGGTTGTTGGCCAGGCCCATGATCAGGCCGCGCCGGCCGGCGAGGATGGAGGAACCCGGGGCGGCGGCTGTGGTGGGCGTCTCTGACATCAGGTTTTCCAAGGTTCCGCGCCGGACGGGATCGAGGCGATGCGGGCGCCCGCGGCGGCCGCGCTTTCGTCTTCCTTAGCCCATCGCCGCGCCGCGAGGAAAGTCCGGCAGCCCGGCGCCCGGCGTCGGAGACCGCGGCGCAACTGCGGCAAAGGATCGGTTAAAATTTGCCTGACGGTGCGTCGTCGGCATGGGAATCGGCGTTGATGTCGCGTAGGTTCGTTAACGCGCCGTAAACCTATCGGCCACAGCGGATCAGGGTAGGATGCCGGGCTTCGCAGACGATATCGGAAAGCTGACGCCGCATCTCCGGCGTTTCGGCCGCGCCCTCGTTCGAGGGCACGGGCCCGCTGCGGCGGACGACCTCGTGCAGGAAACCATCGTGCTGGCGGCCCGGGCCGACCTGCCGAAGCGCGGTCCCACCCTGGCGGTCTGGTGCTTCGCGGCCCTGATCCGCCTCAACCGGCTGCGGAATCGCGCCCCTCTGGTCCCCGAGGGTGACCCCGCCACGCGGCCGCTGCCCTTCCTGCCGAAGGACATCCTGCGGCTCGACGCGCTGCCGCTCGAACTGCGGGAGGTGCTGCTGCTGACCACGGTGGCGGGTCTCGCCTACCCGCAGGTGGCCGATGTGCTCCAGGTCGACATCGCCGTGGTCTTCACCCACCTGACCCAGGCGCGCGACCTCCTGACCCGGGCCGATCCCGCCGCCGCCCGGTCGACCCGTGCAGGCGAACGCGGCAGGCCCGGCGGGGCCTCCCACCTCCGCCTCGTGAAGTGAGCCCGGCAGCGCAATGAGCTACGACACGGCCTTCGACGACGCCGACCTCAACGGTTTCGTGGATGGGCGGATCGACCCGGCCCGCGCCGCGGCCCTCGCCGAGTCGCTGGCCTCCGATCCGCAGGCCCGGGCCCGGATTGACGCCTGGAAGCGCCAGAACGAGAGCCTGCGGACGATGTTCGCCTCCGTGCTGTTCGAGCCGCTCCCGGTGCGCCTCCTGCCCGGCGCCATCCCGACCCGCAACCCGAAGGCACCGGCCGCCAGGCCGCGGGAGCCGGAAGCCCACGAGGCCGCGCCGCCTCCGGGGCGCCTGGCGGGCGTGGTCGTGACGACGTCGCTCGGCATGGCACTGGTGGGTTTCGTCATCGGCGCGCTGGGCAGCCTCGGGACGGACGGCTTCGGCCTCGGCGACCGGCTCGCGACGGGCTGGCGCCACGCCGCGGCCGGCCGGATCCCAGCCTCCGGGGCGCTCGCCGAACGGGCCGCCCAGGCCCATCGCATCTACCTCGGTGACGGCATCCGCCAGGTCGAGCTGACGGCGGCCGAAGAGCCGAAGCTGCTCCGCTGGCTGGAACACCGCCTCGGCGCCCCGGCCCGCATCCCGGATTTCAGCCGCCTCGGCTGGAGTTTCGTCGGGGGCCGCATCCTGCCGGGGCCACAGGGCGCCGAAGCCTTCCTGGTCTACGGCAACGGCGCCGAGCGGCTGGGCCTGCTGGTGTCGCGTTCGCCCACGCCCCCGACGGAGCCGGCGGTGCGGCGTGGTGCCGCCGAGCCGATCGCGGTCGCCAGTTGGAGCGGCGGCGGCTTCTCCTATGCCGTGACCAGCGACCGGGGCGCCGATTGGCTGGCCCGCAACGGTCAAGCCCTGCGCGACAGTGTCGGCGCCCCGATGGAGCCCGAGGTCGCCGTCCCCTGAGCGGGCCGGCCTGGGTCACGCAGCCGCCGACACGGACCGTCTTCCGCGGTCCGGCCGGGCCGCCTGCGACCCTTCACGCCCGGGAGCGCGGATCGTAGGGCTGTTCGTCCCGCAGGCGCTTGGCCAGGGCCTCGAGTTCGGGATCGCTCCGCTCCGGCAGCACCACGCGCGGAGTCACCAGCAGGTCGCCGGCACCGTTCGGCCCCGGCATGCCCTTGCCGCGCAGGCGCAGCGTGCGGCCCTTGTTGGCGCCAGGCGGCAGCGTGATCTCCACCGTGCCGTCGAGCGTCGCCACCGGCACGGTGCCGCCCAGCACGGCCTCGTAGAACGTGACGGGCAGGTCGAGCCTGAGGTCCCGCCCTTCGATGTGGAAGGTCCGGTGCGGCGCATACCGCACCGTGACGATGGCGTCGCCCGCCGGGCCGCCGCTGGGGCTCTCGTGGCCCTGCCCCTTGAGGCGGATCGCCTTGCCGTCCTCGATGCCGGCCGGGACCTTGACGTCCAGCGTGCGGCCGGTCGGCAGCGTGACGCGGGCGGACCCGCCCTTGACCACATCTTCGAGCGGCACCGCCACCGAGGCCGTGACGTCCTCGCCGCGGCTGGGCTGCTGCGCCGTGCGCCGTCCGCCCCGCGCGCCCCCGTTGAGGAGGTCGGCGAAGATGTCGCTGGCGTCGAAACCGCCGCCACCGCGCGTGCCGCGGGCGAAGGGCGAGGCGCCGCCGAAATCGTTGAAGTCGAAGCCGCCGGCGCCGCCGCCCGCGCCGCCGCCGAACCCGCCGAACCGAGGCTTGCCGTCGCCATCGATCTCGCCGCGGTCGAACTGCCCGCGCTTGGTCTCGTCGCCCAGGATCTCGTAGGCGCTGTTCACCTCGGTGAACCGCTCCTTGGCCTTGGGCTCCTGGCTCTGGTCCGGGTGGAATTTCTTGGCGAGCTTGCGGAACGCCTTCTTGATCTCGGCGGCGTCGGCCGACTTCGTGACGCCGAGAACCGTATAGGGATCGCGCATATCTGACCCATCGTCGGCCCGCGCCAAAACAGCGGCGCGGCTGAAAAAACCCAGTGGTGGAGATGGTGCCGCCGGTCCGCGTCAGCAAGCCGCGCGGGAACGGCGACGCGCAATAAGATGGCGGCGGTGCGGCGTCGGGCCTCGGCGTCGGGCCTCGGCGTCGGGCCTCGGCGTCACACCTTGGCGGCGGCGTCGGGCTTCGGCGCGACATCCGTGCCGCGCACCTGCCACGTCCCGTCTCCGTCGCGGCAGGCGGAGCCCGCCAGGTGCCGTTCGGGGGAACCCGCCGGGGCGATGGCACCGGCGAAGGCGCGGCAGACGCGGTCCTGGTCGGCGAAGGGCGGGGCCGAAGCCGCGAAGGCCCCGTGGGCGCCGGTCTGCGGGTTCTGCCAGACCACGCGCGCCCCGTTGCCCTGCGGATCCAGGGCGACGGCGAGCGCCGCCTTGGCGCGGCGCATGTCCTCCCGATCGAGCGCCGGGGACAGCAGGGTCGCCATGGGGTCGATGGATCCCGTCGGGGTCGCATCGGTGGCGATGCCCGACAGGGGGAAGGACAGCGAACAGCCGGAGGTCAGACCGACGGCGAGAGCCAGCAGGCCGGCCCGGGCCACGAGACGATGCGCCCGATTGTTCGGGCCTCCCACGCGGGCTAGACGTTCGGCATGGCCGTGATGGCGGCAACGTCTCGTTCGCTCCACCTTACGCCTCCCACGCTACGCCACCCGGGAAGGACCTAACGTGAATGCGTTAATCCCCAATGACTTCACCCTGAGCGAGAACCCCGATGCGCTGTTCGACGCCTGGATGGCCGAGGCCGAGGCGGGCGAGCCGCGCGACCCCAATGCCATCGCGCTGGCCACGGTCGACCGCGACGGGCGGCCGGACGTCCGGATCGTGCTGCTGAAGGGCAAGGACCCGGGCGGCTTCGTCTTCTACACCAACGCCGAGAGCGCCAAGGGCGAGGAACTGGCGGCCCATGCCGAGGCGGCCTTCGTCCTCTACTGGAAGAGCTTGAACCGGCAGGTGCGGGTCCGAGGCCGCGTCGAATCCGTGTCGGAGGCGGAGTCGGACGCTTATTTCGCGAGCCGCCACCCCCGCAGCCGCCTCGGCGCCATCGCGAGCCGCCAATCGCGCCCCCTCGACAGCCGCGCCACGCTGGAGGACGCCGTGGCGGACCTCGAGGACCGCTATCGGGACCGGCCGATCCCGCGCCCGGCCCATTGGCACGGCTTCCGGGTCCGCCCCTACCAGATCGAGTTCTGGGCGGACCGCGCCAACCGCCTGCACGACCGGATCGTGTTCCGGCGCGGCGAAACGGATGCACCCTGGCCCACCGCCGACTGGAGCCGCCAGCGGCTCTACCCCTGACGCCCGCCCCTGCGCCGCGGGCCCGATGCCGCGCGATCCTTGATCGGGCGGGTCGCCCTCGTCTATCCTGGCGTGGACTTCGCAAAGGGGGCGGTGGCGGCCGCGGCGCCGCTCCGGCCGATCCGCACCGCGACGCGAAACCGTCCCATGTCCCTGTCCTCCATGTCCCGGGCCTCGAATCCCGCGGGTGCCCGCCGCACGATGCTGCTCACCGGCGCCTCGCGCGGCATCGGGCACGCCACGGTGAAGCGCTTCTCCTCCGCCGGCTGGCGGGTGATCACCTGTTCGCGGCACGCCTTCCCGGAGAACTGCCCCTGGGAGATGGGCCCCGAGGACCACCTGCAGGTCGACCTCGCCGACCCGGAGGACATCGTCAAGGCGCTGTCGGACGTGCGCCAGCGGCTCCCCGAGGGGCGGCTCGACGCGCTGGTCAACAATGCCGGCATCTCGCCCAAGGGCGAAGCCGGCGCCCGCCTCGGCACGCTCGGCACCGAGATCGCCGATTGGAAGAAGGTGTTCCAGGTCAACTTCTTCGCACCCGTGATGCTGGCCCGAGGCCTGATCTCGGAACTGCAGCAGGCCCACGGCTCCGTCGTCAACGTCACCTCCATCGCGGGCTCGCGCGTGCATCCCTTCGCCGGGGCCGCCTACGCCACCTCCAAGGCCGCGCTGGCGTCGCTGACCCGCGAGATGGCGGCGGATTTCGGCCCGAAGGGCATCCGGGTGAACGCCATTTCGCCCGGCGAGATCGACACCGCCATCCTGTCGCCGGGGACCGACAAGATCGTCGACACGCTGCCGTTGCGGCGTCTCGGGACGCCCGAGGAGGTCGCCAAGGCGATCTACTTCCTGTGCACCGACCAGTCGAGCTACGTGCACGGCGCCGAGATCCACATCAACGGCGGGCAGCACGTTTGAGCGCCGCGCCGCCGAGCTTCGCCGAATCCCGCGCTTATCCGACCCGACCTTTCCTGGCCGCCAGCGTGGCCGTGTTCCGGGACGGGCTGGTGCTGCTGGCCGAGCGGGCGGTGCCGCCGGGCGCGCGCCGCTTCTCGCTGCCGGGCGGCCTCGTCGAGCCCGGCGAAACCATCCGCGACGCGGCCTTGCGGGAGCTGCGCGAGGAGACGGGGGTCGAGGGCGAGATCGTCGGCTTCAACGACCACGTCGAGGTGATCGAGCGCGACGGCGAGGGCCGCGTCGCCGCGCATTTCGTCGTCGCCTCCTTCGTGGCGCGCTGGGTGGCGGGCGAAGCCACGACGGGCCCCGAAGCCCTGCGCACGCTGTGGGTGCCGCCGGACGGCATCGACGGCCTCGCCACGACGCCGCAGCTGCCGCTCATCCTGCGCCGGGCCGCCGCCATCATGGGCGCGCGGTGACGGCCCGCCGGCGGCTCGCCGGGGCGGTGCTGACCTGCTGCATGGCCGCCGCGGCCCGTGACGGGCTCGCCCAGGGCCTGCCCGCCAACCCGCCGCTGCCGCCACTGGTCGGCGCGTCCGGCCCTCCCGCGCGGCCTCCGCCCGGCGCCGGGGACGGGCTGCCGCCCTACGAGCCGCAGCTGGAACGCCTGGCCGAGCGGCTGGGCACCCTGGCGCTGCTCCGGGGCCTGTGCGGCGACGGCGACGCCGCCGAATACCGGACCCGCATGGCGGCGCTGATCGAGGCCGAAGCGCAGAGCGACCTCCGGCGTGCCCGCCTCGCCGGCGCCTTCAACCGCGGCCTGCGCGGCTATGCCGCGTCCTACCGCGGATGCACGGCTTCGGCGCGGCTCGTCATCGCCCGGGCGCTGGCCGACGCCGACCGCCTGACGCGCGACCTCGCGTCCCGCTATGGCGGCACCTGACGTCGCCGATCGAAGCCGGCACCGCCGCGGTGGCACCGGCAAGCCACAGCGCGGTTTAAAGCGAAGGCGGCCCGTTCCGTTAACGATCGGTCAAGAGTAGGCTGTCCCTCGCCCTTTCGAGACGTTACAGATCGCCCATGATGGACACCACCACCGAGCAGCAAGACCGATTCGCCGCAGCCGAAGAGCGGCAGATCGCGATGTCAATCCTGATCGAGACCTTCGCCGAGGCGGAACTGGATGGGCTCGACGAGGACAGCATGACGCAGGCCGCGCTCTTCGTGGCCTTCCAGAAGCTGGTGAGCTGCTACGGCGAGGACGCGGTGGCGACCTTCGCGGAGCGCCTGCCCGAGCGCGTCCGCCACGGCGAGTTCTCGATCCTCACCCGGCAGTGACCCGACCCGGTCCGCCATCGGACGGTGGATGAGGCGGCCCGGCATCTTGCGTCGCGGCGCCGGGCGTCTATGTCGGCTGGTGCCGGCGGCGAGCCGGCCTGACGGAAGGCACGGGGTCTGGCATGGGGACGGCGTTTCTCGACGATCGCGGCATCGTCGCCGTGGAGGGCGCTGAGGCTCGCGCCCTGCTCCACAGGCTGGTGACCAGCGACGTGCTCGGCCTCGCCCCGGGCGAGGCCCGCTACACGGCACTGCTCAGCCCCCAGGGCAAGGTGATGGTCGACTTCCTCATCGTCGATGCCACGACCGACGGTGGCGCCGACCGCTTCCTGCTCGATTGCCCGGCCGCACTGGCGCCGGACCTGGCCCGCAAACTCACGCTGTACCGGCTGCGCGCCGCCGTCGGCATCGCCGACCGCAGCGCCGATCTCGGCGTGACGGCGCATTGGCCGGACGGGCCCGGCGCCCGCGACCCGCGCCACCCCGCCCTGGGGACCCGCGACATCGGTCCCCGCGGCATCGCCGACCCGGCGGCCCGCCTCGCCTACGAGGCGCACCGCATCGCGCTCGGCATCCCCGAGGGCGGCCGCGACTTCGCCTACGGCGACGCATTCCCGCACGACGTCAACCTCGACCGGCTCGGCGGCGTGGATTTCGGCAAGGGCTGCTACGTGGGCCAGGAGGTCGTGTCCCGCGTCCATCACCGCGGCACCGCGCGCAAGCGCATCGTGCCGGTGCATTTCGACGGCCCGCCACCGGCCGGCGGTGCCGACATCACGGTCGGCGAGATCGTCATCGGCACCATGGGGACGAGCCTCGACGGGCGCGGTCTCGCCATGGTGAGGACGGACCGGGCCGAGGAGGCCGCGGCCCTCGGGGCGCCGCCGGTCGCCGACGGCGTTCACCTGGCCCTGTCGCTGTCGTGACGGCGACCCCGCCCCTCGCCGGCGCGCCTCCGACGGCGGGCGGCGTTCCCGGTCCGGCCTGGCAGCGCATGCTGTCCGGCCGTCGGCTCGACCTGCTGGCCCCGGCCCCGGGCGACATCGACCTCGACGACATCGCCCACGGCCTCGCCCGCGTGGCGCGGTGGAACGGCCAGACGCGCGGGCCCTTCATCTTCTCGGTGGCCCAGCATTCGCTGCTGGTCGAGGCGCTGGCCGGCCATCTCGCGCCGGACATCGACCGGAACGGCCGGCTCGTCGTCCTGTTGCACGACGCCCCCGAATACGTGGTGGGCGACCTGATCTCGCCCTTCAAGGCCTGCGTGGGCGATACCTACAAGGCCGTGGAGAACCGGCTCTTCGCCGCCATCCTGTGCCGTTTCGCCCTGCCCGAACCCGATGCGGCGGCCCTCGCCCTGCTGAAGCGCGCCGATCGGGCCGCCGCCCGTCTCGAGGCCGTGCTGCTGGCGGGGTTCGACGAGGCGGAAGCCATGGCGGTGCTGGGCCCGGCCGAAGCCGGCCTCGACGCCTTCGCGCCCTGGCTCCGGCCGCGGCCCTCCGACGAGGTGGAGGCGGCCTTCGTGGCCCGCTGCCGCGGGCTCGGCCTGCCGGGATGAGCGGGCTCACCAGCGTGGCCGGCTGGCGCGGGTTCGGTCCGCCGAGATGAGCGCCGCCCTGGTGGTCTGCCCGCTGTCGCGGCTCGCCGAAACCCTGGCGTCGAGCCGCGCCCGCAGCGTCGTGACACTGCTGGCCCGGTCCCAGCGGCAGGACCTGCCGGCCTTCGAAGGGCTCGCCCATCTGGCGCTCGACCTGTCCGACATCGTGGGGCCGCGCGCCGGCCACGTCCCGCCGGGGGCCGACCATGTGGCGGCGCTGCTGAATTTTGCCCGGCGTTGGGATCGGCGCGCGCCGCTGCTGCTGCATTGCTATGCGGGGGTCAGCCGCTCCACCGCCGCCGCCTTCGCCGTCTCCTGCGCGTTGCAGCCCGGACGCCCCGAACGAGACATCGCGGCGGAGTTGCGCGCCTCCGCCCCCAGCGCGACGCCCAACCCCCGCCTTGTCGCCCTCGCCGACGCCGCGCTGGGCCGGCGGGGCCGCATGGTGGCGGCCGTCTCAGCCATCGGACGCGGCGCCGACTGCTTCGAAGGCGAGGTGTTCCGGCTCGCCGTGCCGTCCGCCGTGGGTCCCGGTCAGATGCCGGCGTACCAGTTGTAGCCGTTGTCTTCCCAGTAACCGCCGTGGCCGTCGCCGATCTTGGCAAAGCTGTCCACCACCTCGACGCGCATCACGTATTTCGACATCTTGTAGCCGAGCTGGCGTTCGACGCGCAGGCGCAGCGGCGCGCCATGCTCCACCGCCAGCGCGGCGCCGTTCAGGTCGTAGGCCAAGATGGTCTGCTCGTGGCGCGCGGAGGCGAGGTCGATCGAGCCGTAGAAATGCGCCGGCTCGTCGCCAAAGGAGGGCTCGTCGGGCGTGTCGGCGCAGTGGAACACGACGAACCGCGCCTCGGGCTTCACGCCGACGGTGTCGAGGAGATGCGAGAGCCGCACGCCCGACCATTTGCCGATGCAGCTCCAGCCCTCGACGCAGTCGTGCCGGGTGATCTGCGTGCGGGACGGCATGGCGCGCAGGTCCGCCAGGGTGAAGCTGCCGGGCCTGTCGACCAACCCGTCGACGGCGAGCCGGAAGGCCGAGAACCCGTCCTTCACCAGCGCCCTGTAGGCGTCGTCCTGCGGGTCGGTCGAGCCGTTCGGCTTGAACGACCGGCTGATGTCGGCTTCGCCGTATTCCCGGGCGAGCGCGTTCGGCCCCGCGAGGAGGCCCTGGATGCGGCGGGTCAAGGCCTCCTCGGTGCCGAACAGCGCCTGGGTGATGCCGCCGTCACCGCCGCCGCCCTCGCAGCCCGCCAGGGCGAGGCCGCCGAGGCCCGCGAGGCCGGCCTTGAGCAGGCCGCGCCGGGTGGGGTTCGCGTCACGCATGGGTCTCGATCCCCTCGTCCTTGGCTTCGCCCGTGTCGAACCACCCGGTGATCATCGAGCGCATGTTGTTGATCACGCCTGTCAGCAGCACCATGGCGACGTGGACGACGACGAAGCCCACGAGCGCGAAGGCCAGCACGAAATGCACGGTCCTGGCCGTCTGGCGCCCGCCGAAGAGGCTCGTCAGGAACGGGAAGGCGGAATCCAGCGTCGGCGACATCGTCCAGCCCGCCAGCACGATCAGCGGCAGCGCCACGAAGACCACCCCGGCATAGGCCAGCTTCTGCAGGACGTTGTAGCGTCGGGCATTCTCGCCGTGCGGGAAGCGCAGCCGCACGTGATCGACGATGGCCTGCCCGGTATGGGCGAGGTCGGCCCGTCCCGGGACGATGTCTCGGGCGAAATGGCGCGAGACGATGCCGTAGAGGCCGTAGACGACGCCGTTGAGGACGAAGAGCCACGCCATCAGGAAGTGCCAGTTCCGCCCGGTCGACAGGTCCTGGCGGGACGGCAGCGTGATCCAGCTCGGGAAGGCGCGCGGGGTCGCCCGGCCGTCGACCGACGACAGGCCGAGCACGCCGGTCGTCTCGACCGCATGGCCGAGCAGGGCCGCATAGCCTTCCGCCCGGCCACCGACCTCGCGCGCGTCGATGGCGAGGACGGGTGCGTCGAAGTTGGACGCGGAACCGAGATAGAGCGCCGGATGGGCGTTGAAGATCTGCAACCCGCTCATGAACAGCAGCACGAGGCACAGGGCGTTGATCCAATGCGTCACGCGCACGACCGCGCTGTGCCGCTTGCTCCACCGGCCGGGCGGCCGGGCGGGCGTTGGGTCGGCGGGAGAAGCGTGGCTCATGGGACGGGGCTCTGGCTGCCTGCGGGGGCGCCCTTGCCTTCTCGGCCAGGGTCGCCATGGTGTTTCGACGGAAGGGAAGGCGAGGTTTCGGTTTGGATCAGTCAGCGTTGGGCGACATCGCCGCACTGCCGTTCGAGAAGGCGCTCGCGGAACTCGAGGACATCGTCACGCGCCTCGAGCGCGGCAGCGTGGCCCTGGAGGAGTCGATCGCCATCTACGAGCGCGGCGAGGCACTGAAGAAACATTGCGACGCACTGTTGCGCAATGCCGAGATGCGGATCGAGAAGATCACGGTGGGTAGCGACGGGCAGCCTACCGGTGCGGAGCGGTTCGACGCCGACTGAGCGGCGCCGCCGGTGCCGGAGATCCCCTTTGAGGGGTTCCGGACGGGGACACGCCGCCTCGGCGCCGTCGGCCCCGACGCGGCATCACACCGCCATGACCCGGACCCGGTGCCACGCGGCGCTGAGGTAGCCCTTGAAGTTCCACACGTCCTCGGGCCGCGCCGGCTGGGTCTGTCCGGCCGCATCCCAGGCGCGCACGACGAGGTCGTGCTCCCCTTCGGTGATGTCCAGCACCGTGTTCCAGAACGTCCAGCTCCAGGGGCCGTTGCCGCGGGGCTCGATCGTCGCCTGGCGCCACTCCCGCCCCCCATCGGCCGAGACGTCGACCCGCGCAACCGCACGGTCGGTCGCGATGGCGTAGCCCCGCACGACCGTCCGGCCCTTGGGTAGGGTGGCGCCCGCCGCGGGCTCGCAGATGGCCGCGTTGAGCGGCATCTCGGCGATGGCCGTGCCGCGTGACGGATCGTGCGTCTCGGCCCGCATGTCGGGCGGGAACAGGAGATAGTCTTGCGCCTGCTGGAAGGCCGTGGACGGGTGGTCCTGGACGCGGATCTCCCGGATCCACTTGGTGCTCCTCACCCCGGCGTAGCCCGGCACGACGACCCGCAGAGGGGCACCGTGCTCCCGGGTGAGGGCCGCGCCGTTCATCGCCCAGGCGAGCAGGACGTCGCCGGTGAGCGCCTTCTTCAGCGGGATCGAGACGCCGAAGGGTGCGTCCGGGGCGCCCTCGTTCTCGGCGATGTCGGCGCCCTCGAAGGCCACATGCAGGCCCGCCCCCACCGCCGCGCCCGCCGCATGGAGCACGTCGGCCAGGGCCACGCCGGTCCACTCGGCATGGCCGATGGCGCCGGGAGCCCAGGCGTCGCCCGACGTCCGCTCCACCGCCTGCAGGTCGGCCCGGCGGTTGCCGGCGCATTGCAGCACGGCCGCGACGCGTTTCGTCGCGAACCGGGCCTGGAGGTCGGCGAGCGAGAGCGCGAGCGGCGCCGCCACCTGCCCGACCACCCGCACCTTGTGGAGATCACGGTCGAGGTCGGGCACGTCACCGTGTGAACGGACGTAGAAATCGGCGACGTCGGTGACGAAGGCGGCGCGCAGCCGCGACAGCGGAGGTTCCGCGTTGAACGGCTTGGTTCCGTGCACGATGAGGTCGGGCTTGAGGCTGGCGAGGTCGGACATGCGGGGCTACTCCGTCGGTCGCCGGGTCAACCGTCCCGACCGCTCCATGTTGCAGCCTCGCATGCCGACGACGGGAGCACAGCCTGGTCGCAAGGCAAGCCGGTGTAACTCGGGCAGTCGACGTTCGTAGACGAGTGGCGTCGAACGCGACGCTCATCCGAGAGGTCCAGCCGCCATGATCGCTCTCCGCCGCATCGCCCCCATGATGTTCCTCGCCCTGGCCGTCGCGCCGCCGTCGTCGGCCGTCGCGGCCGAGATCTCGCCCTTCACCCCTGCCGCGTTCGACGCCGCCAAGGCGTCGGGCAAGTCGATCCTCCTCGACGTCTCGGCACCCTGGTGCCCCACCTGCAAGGCGCAGCACCCGATCCTCGCGGGCCTGGAGGCCGAGCCGAAGTTCAAGGACCTCGTGGTGCTGAACGTCGATTTCGATTCGCAGAAGGACGTGCTGCGGTCGCTCGGCGTGCGGATGCAGAGCACGTTGATCGCCTTCAAGGGCAGCCGCGAGACGGCCCGCTCGACGGGCGACACGCGGCCCGGCTCCATCGCGCACCTGCTCGACGCCGCGCTGTGAGCGGGCCGGCATGACGGCCGGCTTCGCCCTCGCCTTCCTGGCCGGCGTCCTGTCGGTCCTGTCGCCCTGCGTGCTGCCGATCCTGCCCATCGTGCTCGGTGGCGCCGCGGCGGAACATCGTTTCGGACCGGCGGCGCTGGCGGGAGGCCTCGCGATCTCCTTCGTGGTCATCGGACTGTTTTTCGCCACCGTCGGCTTTTCGCTCGGGATCGATTCCGGGGCGCTGCGCGGAGCCGCCGCCCTGCTGATGGTCGTCATCGGCGCCGTCCTGGTCCTGCCGCCGCTGCAGGCGCGAGTCGCGGCCGCGGCCGCACCCATCGGGCAGTGGAGCGACGCGCGGTTCGGCGGGATCTCGCGCCGCGGGCTGGGCGGGCAGTTCGCGCTGGGCCTCGTGCTCGGCGCGGTCTGGAGTCCCTGCGTGGGACCGACGCTCGGCGCCGCGTCGACCCTGGCGGCGGAGGGCCGCGACCTCGGACAGGTCGCCGCCACCATGCTGCTCTTCGGCCTCGGCTCCGCGCTGCCCTTGCTCGTCCTCGGGACGATGTCGCGGGACCTCGTCCTGCGTTGGCGCGGCCGCCTCCTGTCCACCGGCACGGGGCTGAAGGCGGGCCTGGGTGTCCTGCTGATCGCTGGTGGCGTGCTCATCCTGTCGGGGCTGGACCACCGCCTGGAAGCCGTCCTGGTCGACGCCTCCCCGCCCTGGCTGACGGAGCTGACGACGCGGTTCTGACCACCCTGCCGCGTCCCGAACGCCTTCAGCCCCGCGCTGTCGGGCGCGGGGCTGATGGGTCGGTTCGGTGATGTGGTTGCGGGGGCAGGATTTGAACCTGCGGCCTTCAGGTTATGAGCCTGACGAGCTACCGGGCTGCTCCACCCCGC
>NZ_QYBC01000035.1 GCF_004137085.1 Lichenibacterium ramalinae | reverse complement strand
GATCAGGTTTCAGCACCCTCCTGGAACCATCGCAGCCCCGGTCACTCAACCCCACATGCCCTTATCGGACGGACACTGAGCGCGTCGCGGAACGCCCGGTCGTCGAAAGGGGCCTTGCCGTAATCGAACTCCAGGAACATGAGGTTCTTGGCGTTCTTGTCCTCGATGATCGTGAACTGGGCGTCGTCTCGCAGCGGTCGCACCGCGTCGACCGTGAGGGTGGCGGCGTCGATTTCTCCTGTCTGCAGCGCCGAGGTGACGACGCCCTCCTCCGCCATCACGGTCAAGGTCACGGCGTCGAGCAGGGCCGGGCCCTGGTTGGCGGCATCGGGGCGGAACTGCTTGAAGCCGGGGAAGCGGACGAGGTTGATTTCGGTGCCGGGCGTCCAGTCCTTGAACATGAAGGGGCCGGTGCCGATCGGATGCCGAGCGTAGGCGGCCCCGGCCGCCGTCACGGCGATCGGCGAGTTGAAGCCGAAGAACGACTGGCCGAGGAGGTTGAGGAACGGCGCGTAGGGCTTGGAGAAGTAAAAGACGACGGTCGCGGGATCGGGAGCGTCGACCTTCACGAGCGGCCCCACGATGCCCTTCGAGGGGGACGCCGACTTGGGGTCGAGGATCGTGTCGAACAGGAACTTCACGGCCGCGGCGTCGAAGGGCGTGCCGTCGTGGAAGACCTTGCCGCTCTTCAGCTTGAACGTGATCGCCTTGCCGTCTTCGGCGACCTGCCAGGACTGGGCCAGCCAGGGTTGCGGCTTGCCGGCATCATCGAGGTAGACGAGGCGTTCGAGCAGGAAGTTGCCCAGTACGCTGCTGACGACGAGCGAGATGCTTTGGACGTTGTAGAGCCCCTCTGGGTCGATCGTCAGACGTATCCGCGCGGTCCCGGCCGTGGCGGCCCGCACCGGCATGGCACCGAACGCGACGCTCCCCATCGTGGTGGCGAGGGCCGTGGAAAACTGGCGTCGGTTCAGCATGGGCCGATCTTTCCTGTGGCGGCACCCGGACCGGCACTCACCGGCGGACGGCCTTGGCAGACGGGCGAACGGGGCTGCATAATCGGCCCGGGGTTTGCCGGCCCCTAATCCGAATGTTCATTCGGATTTCGAGGCGGCGCAAGCGCATATGGTGTGCAGGGTCGCGCCGGATGTCGCCCATTTGTCAGGCGGACTCCCGAAAGGTGGCAGGGGTGGTTGGTGCCAAGACGTCCCGGCGCAAGCCGGTCCAGGACCGGTCGCGGCGCATCCGGGCCAGCATCATGGAGGCCGCCCATGCGGTGATGCGCGAGCGCGGCGTCCGGGCCGTGACCACCAACGCCATCGCGGAGCGCGCCGATATCAAAGTCGGATCCATCTACGACTACTTCGCCAACAAGGAGGCCGTGATCGCCGAGATGTACGCCGAGAAGCTGGCGGACGTCCGCGGATATCTCGAGGTCGAGGCTCTTCGCATCACGCGCGAGCGATGGCGGAGCGACGTCGGCGACCTCCTCCGCGGCATGTGGCGGTACCAGCTCGGCATCGGCCTCGATCGCACCATCGTCGACGCAGCCTATTACTATGAAGACCTGCTCAGCATCGCGAGATCCCATTCGCTTCTTTTCGCATCGACCTTCGCCCAACTCTTGAGGCGGCTCGGATCGACCTGGAGCGACGAGGCGCTCGCCGATCTCGGGATCAGTCTCTACACGCTGGTCAACGCGACGTGGAGCTACTGGCGGCTGACCGAGACGGATCGTCCGGTCGCCATCGAAAGGCAGATCGATCTGACCGTGACACTGATGGCGACAGCACTCGTCGCGACCCCTCCACGAAGTCTCGATGCCACGACAGTTCCGTGCGCTGAGCAGCCGGCCGGCAGCTGAGACGTCACTCTTTTCGGTGCCGAGCCCGTTACTCGGCCAGCGGCGTCCGAATCACCGCCCTACCCCCTGCCCGGCCGAAGTCTGCCGTCGCATCGGGCACCCAGCCGAAATTCTCCACGCGCCTGCCCATCATCTCTGCGGTCGCGGCGCCCGCAACGGCTTGCCCGACGGCACGATCCCATGCACCTTGGCGTCGGTCGAATTGGTCTGGCCGATTTCGCGTCGCTGGCGCGACGCGGCGGCCGCTCAGGAGACTGCCCATGCGCTTCGCTTCCGCGCGTCTCGACGGCCTCTCCCCCCGCAAGGGCGCGATCGAGGCCGACGCCGACATCGCGGCGTGGGATCCACCGCGGCGGGTGACCCGGGACCTCATGCACCACGGCAGCGACGACACGCCCTTCGCGGGATGGGAGGTCGCGGGCTGGCCCGTCACCACCTCGGTAGGTGGCCGCGTGGTTGTCGACGACGGGCAAGTGGTCAGCGGGGCCGGCCACGGCGCCTTCGTGCCGCGCGGCTTTTCGGACCGGCGGGCACCGCCGGAGGCCGGATGATCGCCGCCCTGAAAGCGATGCTGCGCCGCCCCAGCACCGCACTGGCGCTGCTCGTCATCGCGACCGTCGTGGTCTGCGCGCTCGCGGCCCCGTGGCTCGCGCCGTTCCCGCCCGACGACCAGCCCTTCGACGGCCTGTCGCCGGATGGCGCGCCGCTGCCGCCCGACGCCCAGCACTGGCTCGGCACCGACACGCTCGGGCGCGACCTCCTGTCGAGGTTGCTGTTCGGCGCCCGCACGTCGCTCCTCATCGGCCTCGTCGCCAACGGCGCCGCGGTGGCGATCGGCATGGCGGTGGGCACGGCCGCCGGCTACTGGGGCGGCTTCGTCGGGGCCACGTTGATGCGCTTCACCGATCTCATGATGGCGTTTCCGGCCCTGCTGCTCGCCATCGTGCTGGCGGCGCTGCTGCACCCGAGCCTCTGGATCGTCGCGCTGGTGATCGCGCTCGTGAACTGGGTGCAGGTGGCCCGCATCGTCTACACAGAAACCCGGGGGCTGGCCGAGCGCGACTTCATCCTGGCCGAACGCTCGCTCGGGGCCGGCACGGCGCGCATCGTCGGCCGCCACATCCTGCCCCACCTCCTGCCGACGGCGATCGTGTGGGGTACGCTCGGCATCGCCACCACGGTGCTGCTCGAGGCCACGCTGAGCTTCCTCGGCGTCGGCGTGCAGCCGCCGATGCCGTCCTGGGGCAACATCATCTTCGAATCGCAGAGCTACTTCCAGTCTGCGCCGTGGCTGGTTTTCTGCCCCGGCGCCGTGATCCTGCTCACCGCCTTGTCATTCAACCTCGTCGGCGACGCCCTGCGGGACCTGCTCGACCCCCTCCAACGGGGGCGCGGTTGATGGCGCTCACGCTCCTGAAGCGCCTCGCCGGCGCGGCGCTGATCCTGCTCGGGGTGGCAGCCGTCACCTTCCTGCTGCTCTACGGCCTGCCGGCCGACCCGGCCGCGATGATCGCCGGCCGCAGCGCGACCGCGGCCAGCATCGCGGCTGTGCGCCACCAGCTCGGGCTCGACCTGCCGCTGCCCGAACAGTTCTGGCGCTACCTCGCCGGCCTCGCCCATGGCGACCTCGGCCGCTCCTACATCCAGCGCACGGCGGTCGGCACGCTGATCGCGGCGCGCCTGCCCGCCACGCTCGTGCTCATGGTCTGTGGCATCGGCGTCGAGGTGGCGCTCGGGCTGACGCTGGGCGTGCTGGCTGCGGTGCGGCGCGATCGGGCGCTCGACCGGGCCGTGATGACGCTGAGCTTCGTCGGCGTGTCGGCGCCGCAGTTCATCGTGGCGCTGCTGCTGCTCTACGTCTTCGCCGCGCAGCTCGGCTGGCTGCCGATGAGCGGCTACGGCACCCCGGCCCACGCGGTGCTGCCGGCCTTGACGCTCGGCCTGCTCGGCGCCGGATGGTACGCCCGCATGGTGCGCTCCGCCATGGTCGACGTGCTCGACCGCGACTACGTCCGCACGGCCCGCGCCAAGGGCCTTTCGGCGGGCCGCGTGGTGCTGCGCCACGCCCTGCCGAACGCGCTCCTGCCGATCGTCGCCATGATCGGCATCGACGTCGGCCAGTTCATGGGCGGCGTCGTCGTGGTGGAGGCCGTCTACGGCTGGCCGGGGATCGGCCAGCTCGCCTTCCAGGCGATCCAGCAGGTCGACGTGCCGATCATCATGGGGGTGACCCTGGTCTCGGCACTGGCCGTGGTGCTGGGCAACCTGCTCGCCGACCTCGCCGCTCCCCTGCTCGATCCGCGCATCCGCGCCCGATGATGGAGACAAGACCCATGCACCCCAGCCTCAGAACAGCCACGGCCGCGGCGGCCCTCGCCCTGGCCTTCGCCGCCCCGCCGGTCCGTGCCGAGGAGCCGGGCCAGGGGGGCACCGCCCACCAGGGTGGCACGGTCGTCGTCACCTACAAGGACGACATCGCCACCCTCGACCCCGCCGTCGGCTACGACTGGCAGAACTGGTCGATGATCAATTCGCTGTTCTCGCGATTGATGGACTACCGCCCCGGCACGGCCGAGCTCGTGCCCTCACTGGCCGACGGCTATGACGTGTCGCCGGACGGGAAGACCTACACGTTCAGGCTCCATCCCGGGGTGAAATTCACCAACGGCCGCGAGATCGTGGCGGGCGACGTCAAATACTCGATCGAGCGGGCCGTGAACCCCAAGACGCAGGGGCCCGGCGCCGGCTTCTTCCACTCCATCGTCGGCGCCGACAAGATGACGGACGGCTCCGCCCAGATGATGCCCGGCATCGAGGCCGTGGACGACCACACGGTGCGCTTTCACCTCGTCCAACCGGACGCCACCTTCCTCAACGTGCTGGCTCTCGACTTCGCGTCCGCGGTACCGAAGGAGGCCGTCGATGCGGCGAATGGCGACTTCGGCAAGCATCCGGTCGGGTCCGGAGCGTTCATGCTGAAAGACTGGACGATCGGCCAGAAGCTGACCTTCGCGCGCAACCCGGACTACTTCAAGGCGCGACCCAACCTCGATGGCTTCACGGTCGAGATCGGCCAGGAGCCGCTGGTCAACATCCTGCGTCTGCAGAAGGGCGAGATCGACATCGCCGGCGACGGCATCCCGCCGGCCGAGTACCTCAAGATGAAGAACGATCCCGCCATGGCGGGCACCATCGTCGACCGCGGCCAGCTCGAGACGAGCTACATCACCATCAACACGACGCTGAAGCCCTTCGACGACCTGCGCGTGCGTCAGGCCCTCAACATGGCGATTAACAAGGAGCGGATCATCCGCATTATCAACGGCCGCGCCACGCCCGCCACGCAGGTGCTGCCGCCCCTCATGCCGGGTTACGACAAGGATTACGCGGGCTACCCCTACGATGTCGCCAAGGCGAAGGCGCTGTTGAAGGAGGCCGGCGTGCCGGACGGCTTTACGACCACGCTCTACGCGATGAACGCCGACCCGAACCCGCGCATTGCGCAGGCGATCCAGCAGGACCTGGCGGCGGTCGGCATCAAGGCCGAGATCAAGGCCGAGGCGCAGGCGCAGGTCATCGAGGCCGGCGGCACCAAGGCTTCGGCGCCGCTGATCTGGTCGGGCGGCATGGGATGGATCGCGGACTTCCCCGACCCGTCCGACTTCTACGGGCCCATCCTCGGCTGCGGCGGCGCCACCCAAGGCGGCTGGAACTGGACCTGGCTGTGCGACAAGGGCTACGAGGCCGAGGCCACCAAGGCCGACGCCATGTCGGAACCGTCGCAGAAGGACGCACGATACGCGGTCTGGCGCGGTCTGTTCACGAAGATCATGACGGAGAGCGCACCCTGGGTGCCAGTATTCAACGAGCGCCGCGTCGTGGCGAAATCGAAGCGCATGGGCGGGCCCGACGAGATCTACATCGATCCCACCGAGGTGATCGACTACCCGTCGATCTTCATCAAGGGCTGAGCCCGCGCCGGGGCGGGACGCCTACCCCGCCCCTGCGTGCCCCCTAAAGGAACCCGCCCATGTGCGTCTCCTGCCAGCACACGATCCACCGCGCGAGCCACCATTCCGGTTGGAGCCGCGACTTCGCGCCCGCGCTGCGGGCGGAGCCGGGCTCCACGATCCACTTCGAGTGCCTCGACGCGTCGGGCGGCCAGCTCGGGCCGGGCGCCACCGCGGCCGATCTCGCCGGGCTCGACTTCGGCCGCATCAACCCCGTCTCCGGGCCGGTGTTCGTCGAGGGCGCCGAGCCCGGCGACGCCCTAAAGGTATCGTTCCGCCGCTTCGTGCCCTCCGGCACGGGCTGGACAGCCAACATCCCGGGCTTCGGCCTCCTCACCGACCAGTTTCCTGAGCCGGCGCTGCACAACTGGACCTACGACCCCGCCACGATGGCGCCGGCCCTCTACGGGCCCAAGGCCCGGGTGCCGCTGAAGCCCTTCGCCGGCACGGTGGGGGTGGCTCCGGCGGAGGCCGGACACCATTCCGTAGTGCCGCCCCGCCGCGTCGGCGGCAACCTCGACATCCGCGACCTCGCGGCCGGCACCGTGCTGTACCTGCCCGTGGAGGTGGCGGGCGCGCTCTTCTCGATCGGCGATACCCACGCGGCCCAGGGCGATGGCGAGGTCTGCGGCACCGCCATCGAGAGCCGCATGGACGTCGAACTGACGCTGGACCTCGTCAAAGGGGCGAACCTCAAAAGCCCACGCTTCACCACCGACGGGCCGGTGACGCGGCACCTCGACGGCGCCGGCTACGAGGCGACCACCGGCATCGGCCCCGACCTGATGACGGCCGCGCGCGAAAGCGTGTCGCGCATGATCGATCTCCTCGCAGCCGAACACGGCATGGCGCCGGTCGACGCCTATATGCTGTGCTCCGTCTGCGGGGACCTCCGCATCAGCGAGATCGTCGATCAGCCGAACTGGGTCGTGTCGTTCATGTTCCCGCGCATCGTGCTGTCGTGACGGGGGCCACGCCTCCGCTGCTCGCCGTCCAGGGCCTGACCATCGACGCGCGCACGCCGGCAGGGCTGAAACGCGTGCTCGACGGCATCGACTTCACGCTCGGGCGCGAGGAGACGCTGTGCCTGGCGGGGGAGTCCGGCTCCGGAAAGTCGCTGACCGCCCTGGCCCTGATGCGACTGCTCCCCGCGGCCTCGCTCCGAGTGGCGGGTGGCAGCATCCGGCTCGACGGGTGCGAACTCGCGGGCCTGTCGGAGCGTGCCTTCCGGCCGCTGCGCGGGCGCGACATCGCCATGGTGTTCCAGGAGCCGATGACCTCGCTTAACCCCGTCATGACGGTGGGGGCGCAGCTGATGGAATCGATCCGGGCCTACGGACGGGAAAGCGGGGACGCGCGGGGACGCGCCCGCGACGCGCTCGACGCCGTCCAGATCTCCGACCCCGCCCGGCGCCTCGGCCAGTACCCGCACGAGCTGTCGGGCGGCATGCGCCAGCGAGTGATGATCGCCATGGCGCTGGCGCGCCGCCCCAAGGTGCTGATCGCCGACGAGCCGACGACGGCCCTCGACGTCACCGTTCAGGCCGAGATCCTGCGGCTCATGCGCGACCTCAGGCGCGACTTCGCCACCTCCATTCTGCTCATCACCCACGACATGGGCGTGGTGGCCGAGATGGCGGACCGCGTGGCGGTGATGCGGGCGGGGCGCATCGTCGAGCAGGGGCCGGTCCTCGACGTCTTCGAGCGCCCGCGCGAGGCCACCACACGCGAGTTGCTGGCCGCGGTGCCGCGCCTCGGCGCCCTCCGCGGGACCGACGGCCCGCCCCGCCTCGGTCCGGCGACGGCGAAGCCGTCGGCGCCGGCGGCCGAACCGGTGCCGGCCCTGGTGGTGCACGACCTGTCGGTCACCTACGGTGCGGGCGGCTGGTTTCGCCGGGGAGCGCTCGCACCGGCCGTCGCTGGCGTGTGCTTCGATCTCGCGCCAGGCCAAACGCTGGGGCTGGTGGGCGAGAGTGGATCCGGCAAGTCGACCACGGGCAAGGCCGTACTCGGCCTCGTCCCGTTCACCGGCCACGTTGCGGTCGACGGTACCGCCATCGCCGGCCTGTCGGCCCGCGACATGAAGCCGGTCCGGCGACGCGCCCAGATGATTTTCCAGGATCCCTACGCGTCCTTGGATCCCCGCATGACGGCGGGGGATGCCATCGCCGAACCTCTCGCCATTCACGGCATCGGGTGCCGCGCCGAACGGCGCGACCGGGTGGCGGAACTGCTGCGCCGCGTCCACCTGCCGCCCGAACACGCGTCGCGCTTCCCGCACGAGTTCTCGGGCGGACAGCGCCAGCGCCTGTGCATCGCTCGTGCGCTGGCGCTCGAGCCGACATTGATCGTCGCCGACGAGAGCGTGTCGGCGTTGGACGCCACAGTTCGGGCGCGGGTGCTCGATCTCCTGTTGGAGCTGCAGGAGGAACTAGGCCTGGCCTTCCTCTTCATCAGCCACGACATGGCGGTCGTGGAGCGAATGAGCCACCGAGTGGCGGTGATGCGCTCCGGTCGTATCGTGGAGAGCGGCAGCCGCCGCGAGGTGTTCGAGACGCCGCGCGACCCCTACACGCGGGCGCTGCTCGACGCCGTGCCGCAGCGGCTTTCCCCCACTTGTACCCGATCGACCGGCAACACGACCCCATTTACGATTACCTGACCTGAACGTCCGCTTCGGAGCGACGGCATTTGGCTCCGCTTCGCCCGACATGGGTCGACTCCGGCCGTACTGCAGACGTGGGTGGAAAGCGGTCCATTTGCTTAGGGCTGATCAGGAATGAAAGCGGACCTTCGAGTGATGTGGTCCCGCTCAAAAGTCGCGAACGGGCTCGAAATGCTGTGGCCCAAGCGCCTCATCGATCATATCTGGCTTTGCGATGGAGCATAAGATCCCAGCCGCGCTCCGCTCGTGGTTTGAACCTGTGACCTCTTGTGCTGACCGACGGGCGAGCACGCTTAGCCAACCACCGCATCACCATTGAAAGGCTCGATCTCGCGAAAGAGGCGCTCTCCCCGGATCGGTGACCCATCTCTGCCGTCAGGGGAGGTCACATAGGTTCAAGACTCATGGATCGTTGATAAATCGCGCCTATCCCTGGTCTCGTCGGCACATAAGGAGGTCGCGTAGCTGACCATGTCCTCGAACGATGGCCAAATCGACCGGTCTGATCCGCAGCTTCCACCGGCAGCGTACGCCTCGAACGTCGAGGCTCTGTTCAGCGACAAGACCTCGCTGCTCATCGGCGCCGCCGCAGCCACGTGCATGACGGCGGTGACAGCGGTCGAAACTGGGCGAATGAGCATCCTCGCCATATCACTGACGCTTTGCCTGGTCGGCTTCGTTCGCCTGAGGTCGATGGTCAGGTTCGCATCACTCAAGGATGGGCTCGACGAGCCTGGCCTTAGACGTTGGGAGCGCTGGTACGTCGTCGGCGGCACGGCCCACGTCGGCCTCCTTGGCTGCTTCTGCCTTGCGGCGTTCGCCGAGGGCGATCCGTTCGCCCGCCTAGCGAGCGTGGCCGGGGTCATGGCCTACCTCGTGGGGATCCCCGGCCGGAGCTTCGCCAGCACCCTGCTCGTCAACACTCAGATCGCGGCCGCCGCGGTACCGTTGTTGCTGGCCGTGCTCCTGGCCGATTACCAGTACCTTTGGATCTGGTTCCTCGTCTTCCTCCCGTTCCTGGTGGCGTTGAAGACGATCTCGAGCCGGCTGCGGGGGATCTTCCTTTCTGCGGTGGTCCGTGCGCACGAACTGAGCCGACTTGCCGACCGGTTCGATACTGCTCTCAACAACATGCCTCACGGTCTGGCGATGTTCGCGGATGACGGGACGATCACCGTCACGAACCAGCGCCTAGCGGAGTTGATGGGGCTGTCTTCGCAGGACTTGGCCACTCGCACGTCACTCAACCAGTTGTGGGCGATGTGCACGAGTGGCGCGGCTGACCGGAGGCTGACCCCTGAGTCGCTCAGGGCCGACTTCAACTCTAGCGCCGACCGGTCGACCGAACTGGTGCTCCCCATGTCTGACGGAAGAACGATCGCGTTCAGACGGCAGACGATCGGGGCGGGTGGCGGCGTCCTGATTGCGGAGGACATCACCGATCGCGTCCGGGCCCTTGAGGAGGTCGCCTACTTGGCGCAACACGACGTCTTGACTGGCCTTTGCAACCGACGTTCGTTCATGGACCGCGTCGGCGAGACGCTCGCGGTCCAGCCACCCGCACACTCGGCCTTGCTTTTCGTGGATCTAGACCACTTCAAGTCGGTCAACGACAGCTTGGGGCATGCCGTGGGCGATCGGCTGATCGTTGAGGTGGCGCGCCGCCTCGAAGCCGTTGTTGGAGAGACGAGCGTCCTCGCTCGCCTGGGTGGGGACGAGTTCGTCGTGTTCGGCGCGTTTGCTGACGACGCTGACGGCCCCGCGTCGATGGCGTCCGCCGTGATCACCCGCCTTTCGGCGCCCTTCGAGCTCGATGGTCACGAGGTGGTCATCGGCGCTAGCGTGGGGATCGCACCTGTCCAGGGACGGGCGGACGTCGACACGCTTCTTACCGACGCTGACCTCGCGCTTTACAGCGCGAAGGTTGGGGGGCGCGGCTCGGTCCAGTTCTTCCAACCCGCGATGCAGGCCGAGGCCCATGCTCGCCGCGAGTTGGAGGACGACCTTCGACCGGCCCTGGGCCGCGGCGAGTTCGAGGTGCACTATCAGCCAATCCGTAGCCTGAGGGAGGACGCGTTCGTCGTGTGCGAGGCGCTGGTGCGCTGGCGCCATCCTCGGCGAGGATTGGTCCCTCCCTCGGACTTCATCCCCATCGCGGAGGAGATCGGACTCATCCATGAACTCGGGGCGTGGGTCCTCTCGACCGCCTGCAGGGAATGCGCCTCGTGGCCGTCGCACATCGGGGTTGCTGTCAACGTATCCGCCGTGCAGTTTCGACATGGTGACGTCCTCGCCCAGGTCACCCAGGCCCTGCGCACGTCGGGCCTCGCGGCCGCTCGGCTGGAGGTTGAGGTCACCGAGTCGGCTCTCGTCGACGACGTCCAGGCGACCGGCAGCCTGTTGCGCCTGCTGCGAGACGCGGGGGTGGGCGTGTCGCTCGACGACTTCGGGACTGGCTACTCGAGCCTGAGCTATCTGAGAGCCCTGCCCTTCAGCAAGGTGAAGATCGATCGATCCTTTCTCGACGGGGCAGAAGTTGGGAACCGGGCCATGCTCCTTTTGGAAGGCATCGCGCGGCTGAGCGACGCTCTCGGGATGACTGTTGTCGTCGAAGGCGTGGAGACGCCGGAGCAGCTGAAACTCATCGCCACCCTTGGCTGCATTGAGCAGGTACAGGGCTTCCTGTTCAGCCGCCCCATGACGGCAGATCTGATCCAGGCGGTGCTAAGTCCCATCACGCCTGCCAAGGTGGCCTGAGCCGCTCGACCGACAAACCATATGCACCTCGTCGGCGGGCCCACCCTCGTCGTTGGGCGTTCGACGTGCCTCTGACAATCTGTTAAGCTTAAGGCAGCCTTAACAGATCGATCGGTCCGCGACATGATCGCCGCTTCACCTCCCCTTTCGCAATTCGACATGGCGATCACGGACCTGGTGCGCAGGACGCAGTGTCGCCCTGTCGAGGGCCAGGAGTTCGAAGACGTCTGTCGCCTCCGCTACGATTCCTACCGGCGCGAGGGTGCCTTGCCCCAGGACGCGCCCAAGCGCTTCTCCGATCGGTTCGACGACGAGCCGAACACCCGGACCTTCGGCCTCTTCCTCGACGGTCGCCTCGCCAGTTCAATCAGGATTCACCACGTCAGTCGGGAGACACCCGATCACCCCAGCCTCCACGTTTTCCCGGAGTATCTCCGGCCTCTCCTCGACGAAGGACGCGTGCTGATCGACAACACGCGGTTCGTCGTGGACTTCGACGCTTCGCGATCCCATCCCAAGCTCCCATACGTGACCGTGAGACTGGTCTACATGGCGGGGGCTTGGTTCCAGGCCGACGTCGTGCTTGCGGCGGTGCGGACGGAGCACCAAGCCTTCTACCGCCGCCTGAGCGGACATCGGGAGGTCTGCCCAGCGCGGCCCTACCCGATGCTCGCGAAGCCGATCAGCCTCATGGCCCTGAACTACAAGGAGGAGCGGGCGCGCCTCGAGCGGCGTCATGGTTTCATCGCTTCGAGCCACGAGGAACGCCGGGCCTTCTTCCAGGGTATGATTTCTCGGAACCAGATCGACGCGGGAATGGTCGCCTGAAGGCGCATCGCGGCGATCTGCCGCGGCAGCCGTGGGAAACCCACGACCTCTCGGGAACGGTTAACCCTCCAATGATAGCATGATGCCACGCGCCGGTAAGCGGGCAGCGTGGAGTAGGGAACATGGCGTGGCCAGCTTCGCGCCTCTCGGACGGGAGCCCACGGGGAACGGGGGCCGACTGGCGAGGCGGAGCCGATGCACCCGGCGACGGCGGTGACGTAACCGTCGGATCGATCCGGACCAGCCACGGCCGCATGGCGTTCTCAGCGACCGCGGGGGTCGGCACGCCCCTGGTACTCCTGCACGGTCGCGCCCGTTGCAAGGCCGAGTTCCGACACCTGACGGCGTCCTCAATCGGCGAGGAACGGACGTTGATCGCGATCGACCTGCCCGGACACGGCGGGTCGGGCGCAGCGAGCGACCCGGATCACACCTATACGATCGAAGGATACTCAGACGCGGTGATTGAGGTGCTCGAACACCTCGGCATCGAGCGTGCGGGCGTGTTGGGCCGTTCGGTCGGTGCGCATGTCGGACTTCAGATGGCGCGCGCCTTTTCCGGTTTCGCCGGGCTCTTCGTCGATTCGGATGACGGCGCGACCGACCCTTCCCAACTCGGCGCTCATGTTGCCCCGACCCGCGACGTGCCAGGAGAGCGTAGAGGGTCACGGCGTGCCCATCGCCGGAGGGGTCGTCTCCCGACTAAGGACGAGGCGCTTGGGCCCGCGCTGCACCTCGTGTCCGCGTCCGACGACCGCTACCGCCGCCTCCCGCCAACCGATTCCGCACCGACGATGGCCGATCTCGCCGCGGTGCGCCACGCAATCGGCGCAGACAGACCGTTCATGCGGTCGTGCCGCACGCAGCCATTCCTGGCAGCCGGCACTAACGACGCAGTGGATGAAGCGCCGTTCGATGTCTCGGGCGAGCCGCTGCTCCATTTCCTGAGCCAAGTCGACCGCGTATCGCTGGACATTCCGCTCCTCGGATTGTGCCTCTCCGGTTGACGGCCCTCGCACATGCCCGACGTGGAATCGGCCCCGTCGAACCCACGCAACTCAAAAACCGAACATCCTACCGATCGCGCCTTTTGTTAAGCGCGTTGGTCGGCACGCCGTGGCTGCCCGCGAGTCCGAGCCATCGTGTATCACCTTGGAGCGTCGCTCGACGCGGATTCATTGGACAGTCCTTCACCCCAATTTATGGCGATAATAGCGCAATGCTGCCGGACCAGCAATCGAATGTAAGTCTGCTTTCGGAAGTCTCGAAGCCGCGCCTGTACGGCCTGTTTGGGTCGATAGCGGCCGTCCGGATCTCTTTGTCGAAGGTCCGGAAACTGGCGATGTGCCAGCGTCCGCTCCTGGCGCAATCGATCCCCGCGTGAGCGGGAGATGAAAGCCATACTTCAGGGCGCCTCCCCAATGGGGGGCCGTTCACACGCCGCCCAACGCGTCGCGTACGCCGTCGACCGTCGGGGTGCCCTGCGGCGCGAGCAAGGTAGCGCCCTCCAAAATTATGACGGAATCCGATCGGATATTTCGCGGAAGTCAGAAGCGCATCCAGCGCGACGTGACGATTTGAAAAGGGTGCTGAGGCTCCCGACGCCCGAAGCGTTCTTAATCGGACCACCCGGCTCGGCGCCTTCAAATACGCTGCTACCGGCCCTGTAGTCGGCGCCGGATCCGCCGCTTGAAGCCCCGAGTTCTTGATGGACAACCCATTATCGTTGCGACCGAGTAGGCGCCGCCTTCGCTTCGGCTGGGCCACGGCCGAAGCTCTCCGCCGCCGCACCGAGCGGGACAACGGCCGCATCCGGCCATCAAGCCGTAATTTTCGGACAGGATACGCATTCGCGCGGCGATTTTGGACAGGGCCAGTCGATCGAGCCCCATGGCGGCCACCGGCCGCACCAAGTGAGCTTCGCGGATCTGATTGCAGCGTTGACTGGCCTGAGCTCCGGCCCGGTGGTGGAGAGCACCTTCTCCTTGCCTTGCATGCGGGTTGCAACGAGCAGAATGGCGCCGGGTCGCCGGCCTCGCAGCGCCATGCGGTTGCTGACACCTGTCGGCTTCCCGATGCGAACCCGCTCACAGGAAAAGAGTAACCTCGGGAAGCATGTCAACGCTTTGCCGGCGACGCGTCCCAGAGCGATCGCATGTGCGGCTTGGTCCGCGCGTAAAGGTCGAGGTAGATGTCGTGGTCGCGGTCGTACAGGGCCTGGTTCGCGCCCTCGGGCTCGATGGTGCGGACCACCGGGTTCATGCGGTCGATATCGGTGCGGGCTATCAGCCCAAGCCCGATGCCGGCCAACATGGCCGAGCCCAGGGCGGCGCCCGTCGTGTGGCGGCGCACGCGTTGCGATACGCCGGTGATGTCCGACACGGCCTGCATCCAGAGGGGGTTCTGCGCTCCCCCGCCGACCGCGTAGACGGCCTCGAGCCGGCGCGCTTCGGCGAAAGTATCGAGGTTGTGCCGCACCGCGTGGCCAATGCCCTCGATCGTGGCGCGGTATAGGTCGGCCCGCGTATGGGCGAGGGTCAGCCCGAACACCATGCCGCGCGCCGTCGGGTCGTTGACGGGGGTGCGCTCCCCACTGAAGAACGGCAGCACGATAAGGCCCCTGGCGCCGGGCGGGCTTTGCCCCGCCGCGGTGGCGAGGTCGGCGAAGACGTCCTCGCTATCGGGCAGGTCGAAGATCTTGGACCGCCACCAATGCGTGAGGGCGCCGCTGGTCGCGAGACCGCCCATGACGCTCCAAGTATCGGGAAAGAGGGACGGACCCGCCCAGTAACGAGGGTCGACCTGCACCGAGGGCACGATCTGGATGAAGAACACAGTCGTGCCGTACATGATCATCAGGTCGCCCGGCCGGGACACGCCGACGCTCAAAGCCTCGCTGGCGGCGTCCACAGTGCCGGCCACCACGGGCGTGCCGGCTGCGAGGCCCGTTTCGGCCGCCGCGGCCGCCGTGACCGTGCCGATGACATCGCTGCTCCAGGCGAGCTCCGGCAGCCAGGCGGGCGGACAGATCGCCCGCGTCATCTCCGGATCCCAGCGTCGCCCGCGCAGGTCGTAGCAGGGCGTGAAACAGGCGGCCGTGTAGTGGTCCACGACCCAGCGCCCGGTCAGGCGGTGGTTCAGGTAGGTCGAACAGGTCGCGATCCGGGCCGTCCGCGCGTACACCTCCGGCTCGTGGCGCTCCAGCCACCGGATCTTCGGGCCGACCGACTGCGTGGTGAGCGCGTTGCCGCAGCGCGCGAAAATGGCGGCTTCGCCGAGTTCGGCGTCGAGGTCGAGGATCTCCTGCCGGGCGCGCGTGTCGACACCGTAGAGAACGGCCGGGCGGAGCGGACGCCCCGCGTCGTCGACCGGCAGCATGCAGGAACCGATGCCGCTGCAACCGATCGCGGCGATCCGCCCGGGAACGACGCCGCTGTCCGCCAGAAGCGTCCGGCTGAGCGCGCGAAAGCCCGACCACCAGTCCGCCTCGGCGTCGTGCTCGGCGAGACCCGGCCCGGGCACGCGCATCTCGTGCCGCCGCTGCGCCGTCGCCACGATCGCGCCGGTCTCGTCCAGAAGAACGCCTTTGCTGGAGAAGCTCCCGATGTCGACGCCGAGCAGGTAGCGCATGGGTTCAGGCCCGGCGCGCGAACGAGAAGCCGGCCGGCATGGCGGCGAGCGCCGCATGCAGCCAGGCCGTGAGCCCCACGAGGTCCCGCAGGTCGCACATCTCGATCGGGGTGTGCGTGTAGCGGGTCGCGTAGCCGACATCGACGGAGGGAATTCCGTCGCCGACGAGCTGGACGTAGGACGAGTCGGTGAGCGCGCCCGTGTGAGCGCTCCGTTGCAGGGCGAGGCCGGCCGATGCGCCCACACGCTCGAGGTGCCGCACCCACGCGGGATGCGCGAGCGTGCCATTGAGCGTGCCACGTCCGTGGAAGCTATACAGACCGAGGGCCGGCCCGCCGCCGAGCCGCAGTTCGCCCCGCTCGGCGAGGTCGGGCGTGTCGGATGCCACCATGATGTCGATCGACACCGCGGCATCCGGCCGGAGGCGGTGGGCCGCCACCATGGCGCCGCGCAGGTTAAACTCCTCCTGCACGGTGAACACCGCCTGGAGCGTGGCGGGTACCGGCCGCTCCGACACGGCCCGCACGAGGTCCATCAGCACGGCGCATCCCGCCCGGTCGTCGAGCGCCGTTCCGCAGATCCGGTTCGGGCCGATGCGCTGGAAGCGCGGGCGGTAGGTCACGGGCGACCCGATCTCGATGCCGAGGGCCCGCACGGCCACGGCGCTCTCGGCGCCGATGTCGAGGCGCAACCTATCGGCCGTGAGGACGACGCCCTTCTCCTCGGGAGGTGTCGCGTGGTGGGCCTTGACGCAGACGACGCCCGGCACGTGCTCGCCGCGGGCGTTGGTCACCACGATCTCGAGCCCTGGCAGCACCCTCTCGGGCACGCCGCCGAGGCGTTCAACGCGCAGGAAGCCGTCGTGCTCGATGCGGCGCACGACGAGGCCGAGTTGGTCCGTGTGGGCGAAGATCATGATCTTCGGCGCGCCGGGATCGGTACCCGGCACCGTGACGGTGAGATTGCCGAGCGCGTCGACATGCTGATCGGAGGCGAGCGGCCCGAGCGCGTCCGCGATGGCAGCGCTCACCGGATCTTCCGCGCCGGACAGGCCGGGGATGCCGCACAGCCGCTCCGTCCAGGCCGCGATGCGGTCCATGTCGGCCCGGAAGTCGTCTGGGTTCTCGTCCATGGGCGTTCCCCGTCGCTCCATCATCGCACCGAACGGACCCGCTGCATGAAAGCCCTCACCCGCTCGGGATCGACGAGATTTGCGAAGCGACCGTCGATCTTGAAGGTCGTGCCGACCACGGCACCGTCGGCCACCGCGAGCTGCCGCTCGATGTTGTCGATCCGGCAGCCGGTATTACAGAGCACGGCCGTGTCGGGTACCGCCGCCTTGACCTGCGCCAGCACCTGCGTGTCGGTCTCGGCCCCGGCCGTAAGCCCGGATACGCAAAGCGCGTCCGGCCCGTTGTTGAACACCGTGGTGCGGGCGATATCGACCGGGCTGCGGTTCCCGAGGTAGACGGCCGCCTCGGGCACGATATTGTAGAGCATGCGTAGAGCGGGCGCCAAGGCGGCCCGGTGCCGGGCCGTGTCGCCCACATTGGTGTTCCACAGGCCGAAATCGCTCGCGTAGACGCCCGAGATGATCTCCCGCATGAACAGCGCGCCGGTGGCGGCCGCGAGGTCGATGCAGGCGATCGGGTCCCACAACACGTTGACGCCGAAGGGAACCCGGATGTCGCGGTGGAGCTCGCCGATGACCCGCGCCATGGCGGCCGTCGTCTCGGGCCGGACCCTGGTCAGGTACGGCAGGCTGAACTCGTTGGAGAACATCACGGCGTCCACGCCGCCGCCCTGCAGGTGCCGCAGATCGTGCAGGGCGAGGTCGACAACCTTCGCCATGCCGCCGGCCCGGTCGTAATGCGGGTCGCCCGGCAGCGCCTGGAGGTGACACATGGCAATGATCGGCTTCTCGACTCCGAACATGTCCTTAAGCCAGGTCATCGTCGTCTCCTTTGAGGGTCGAGGCGGGAGCTCACCCCCTCAGACCGGCGCCTGCACGGTAACGGTGGGCCCCGCGGCGGCGCGCAGCCGCGCGCGGTGCAGGTTGAAGCGCTCGATCGCGATCGGCAGTCCGGTCCCGAACAGGATCAGGCCTCCGACCACGAGACGCTGCCAGTAGGTCGGCACGCCGATGAGGAGCAGCGACGAGTTGATCATCGTGATGACAAGGACGCCGATGATCGTGCCCGACACCGTGCCATGGCCGCCGGTGATACGCGCCCCGCCCAGGACCACGGCCGCGATGACGTTGAGCTCGCTGCCCACCAGGTCGAAGGGGTTGGCGATGCGCATCAGCGTCACGTGGGTGACGCCCGCGAGGCCCGCGATCCCACCCACGAGCATGAAGATAGCGAGCTTGACGCGCCGCACGTCGATGCCGATGCGCGCGGCCGCCTCCTCCGAGCCGCCGAGCGCGTAGATCTTGCGGCCGAACATTGTGCTGCCGAGGATCAGGGCCGCGAAGCCTGCCACCAGGACGAAGTTGCCGAAGGCCAGCGGCAATTGCACGACGCGGCCGCTCGCGAGGTGGAACGCCAGGAGCGGCTGGCGCGAATAGGCCACCATCTCGGCCGGGATGGTGCCGTAGTAGAGCGTGCCCACGAAGGTGAGCAGCGCTCCCCGGAACAGGCTGAGGGTCGCCAGCGTGACGATCAGGGTCGGCAATCCGAGTAGGCCGATGAGAAGGCCGTTCACGAAGCCAAGCGCCACCCCGATGGCGATGCCGATCGCGAAGATCGCCAACATGGGAGGGTGGATGCCGGACACGATCAGCAGTTTTGTCGTGGCGTAGAGCGCGAAGGCCCCGATGGCGGTGAACGACACGTCGATGCCGCCGGACGCCAGCACGATCAGCACTCCGATTGCGAAGATGCCCGTCACGATCGCGTTGCGCAGGAGATCGACGATATTGGGGGCACTGAGAAAGACGGGGTTGGCGACCGAGAACAGGACCGCCAGGACGATTCCCGTCGCCAGCATGATGCCTTGGGGCGAGGTGGCGAGTCGTGACAGCAACCGACGCATCAGGCAGCATCCTTGGCGACCCGAGCCGCGATCTCGTGTTCCGTGGCGCAATCGCCCGCGAGGGACGCCGTAATGCGACCGCCCGCCATCACCAGGATCCTGTCGCTGATCGCCAGCGCCTCGCCGATGTCGTCCGTCACCACCAGCACCGCCGTGCCCTTGGCGCGCAAGGCGACGAGCAACTCGTGGATGTCGCGCTTCGATCCGACGTCGACCCCCACGGTCGGGCTGTTCAGGATGATGAGCCTGGGCTCGCGTTCCATCCAACGCGCCAGGACGACGCGCTGCTGGTTGCCGCCCGAGAGCTGCACCACGGGCGCCGCGACGGTCTGGAGCCGGATGCGCAGCCGCTCGACAGCCGCCTTGGCCCGCCGCGCGCCGGCCGCGACATTGAGCCAGCCCAGACGCGAGTCGCGGCCGAGGCTCGACACGGTGATGTTGTCGTTGATCGACTGGTCGAGGAACAGCCCTTCGGACAGGCGGTCCTCCGGCACATAGGCGATGCCGACAGCCATGGCGTCGCGCACGGAGCCGAAGCTCAATGGCCGGCCGTCCAAGACCAACGTGCCGCCGTCGGGCCGCGTGTCGCCGAACAACGACAGGGCGAGCTCGGTGCGCCCCGACCCGAGCAGGCCGACGATCGACACGATCTCGCCGGCGTGGAGGTCCAGATCGACGTCGCGGTATTCACCGATGCGGGTCAGCCCACGGGCGGACAGGAAGGGCCGTCCCGGCGCGGTCGCGTCGCGCGGCAGGCGCTGGCTCGCGATGTCGCGCCCCGTCATGGCCGTCACCAGGGCGGCGGGCGTGAAATCCGACGCGGCGCCGGAGGCGGCGACCTTTCCGTCCCGGATCACCGTGACGGTGTCGCAGACCGTGAAGACTTCCTCGATCTTGTGGCTGACGAAGACGAAAGACACGCCCTCCTGCTTCAGCGCCGCCACGAGGCGCAGGAGATTGTCGACCTCGTTCCTGGTCAGGGCTGTGGTGGGCTCGTCCATCACGACGATCCGGGCATCGTTGGCGAGAGCCCGCGCGATGGCCACGAGCTGCTTCGCCGCGACCGGCAGCGTCTCGACCGGCTCGTCGAGGTCGAGCTTCACCCCGATGCGATCGAGCGTCTCGGCGGCGAGCCGGCGTCGCCGCAGGCGGTGCACGAGGCGGTCGCGATGCGCCGCCGCGCGGAGAAACGTGATGTTCTCACCCACAGTGAGATTGGGGAAGAGCGAGAAGTCCTGGTAGATGACGGACAGGCCGGCCGCGATCACGCCCGCCGGGTCCGTGCCGGCCACGGGCCGGCCGAAGAGGCTGACCGTGCCGGAATCGGCAGCGACGACGCCCGACAGGATCTTGATGAGCGTCGATTTGCCGGAGCCGTTCTCTCCCGCGAGACAGCGGACCTCGCCGGGGCCGAGCAGGAAGTCCACGTCCTGCAGTACGCGCGCCGGTCCGTAGGATTTAAAGATGCCGCGCATGGCGAGGACGGGTTCAGCCACCAGGATGCAACCGCAGTTTCGAGACACCCGGGCCGCTGCGGCCGTGACTGACGGGTCACGGCCGCGGCGGCGGTCAGAAGTTGAACGTGGACAGGTTGTCCTTGGTGCAATCGACCCAGGCTTGGCCCGTGATGACGTGCCCCTTGAGCGTCACCTTCTCGTAGCCTTCCTGGCCGAAGTTCATGCCGTCCTCGACCTTCTTGCCTTCGAGCGCCATGACGGCGACCTTGTCGACCACGTAAGCCGCCTTGGCAGGATCCCAAAACGAGATGGCCTTGATGGTGCCGCTCGTGATGTATGGACCGGCGATAGATGGCAGGCTGGTGCCCACGACGTTCACCTGGCTGCCGAGGCCCGCGTCCTCGACCGCCAGGGCGGCGCCGGCCACATCGGTGCTGGCGCTGCCCTGGATGCCCTTCAGGTTGGGGTGCGCCTGCAGGAGTTCCTTGGTCTTGGTATAGGCGACCTGCTGGTCTTCGAGGCTCTCCTGCTTGTCGGCCACGAGCTTCATCTTCGGATACTTATCCTTCTGGCGCGCGATGGCGGCATCGACCCACTGGTTGTGGGTCTTGGCCGTCAGGTGGCCGACGAAGACGGCGTATTCGCCTTCCTCCCCCATGGCCTTGGCGAGATTGTCCATCAGGTGCGCCCCGAAAGCGGCATTGTCGAAGGCCTCGACGTCGTAGGTGACGTTTTCGAGGTTGGAACCCTCATGGCCGACCACCACAATCTTACTGTCGAGCGCCTTCTTGAGCACCGGCTCCATCGATTCGGGCGAGTTCGGCACCACAGTGATGGCATCGACCTTTTTGGCGATAAGATCTTCGACGATCTGATTTTGAAGCGCCGCGTCCGCGGAGGCCGGCCCGACCTGGGTAGCGTTCTGCCCCGTGTCCTTGGCGAAGAGCGCGACGCCCTGTTCCATGCGATTGAACCAGGCGACGCCGGCGATCTTCACAACGGTGGTGATGGTGTACTTTTTGGTTTGCGCCTGGGTCACGGCGGCACCGCCGCCCGCCAGGGCCAACGCCAACCCGACTGCGAAGACCTTGTGCTTGATCGTCACGGTGTTTCCTCCGGAAGTGCCCTGCTCTGACGTAGGGTCACGATGTGCGCTAGCACTCCTGAAACTGTAGCCGTCGATCGCGAAGCCGTAAATGGATGATCACCGGGACCTCGCACTCACGCGGACCGGCGCGCCAGCCAGGCCGCGAGGCGAAACTGCCCGCCCAGCACGCGCAGCGACATGACGATCACGAGCAGCAATCCGAAAAACAGGTCGCGCAGGAAAGCGCTGAATGACAGGAAATTCAGCCCGCTCGAGATGAACTGTAGCAACAGGACGGCGAGCAGGACCCCGCTCACGGTGCCCGATCCGCCCGCCGGGTTGACACCGGCCAGGATGTTGATGAGCACGACGAGCAGCACGTAGGACGTGCCGTAATCCGCGTAGGCCGAGTTGGCGTGGCCCAGGATGACCAGGCCCGCCAGGGCCGAGATGATCCCGCTCGCCACATAGATGGTCATAATGAGGCGCCGCTCGGGGATGCCGGCAAAACGCGCCGCGATGGGGTTGGCACCGTAGAGGCGGGCCTGCACGCCAGTGCTCGAGAACCGGAGCAGGACGCCCAGCGCGACAAGAACGACGGCGAAGACGGTGAGCGGCACAGGGATCCCGCCCGGCGCGGCATTGACCGTCGCGGCATACCAGTCGGGCAGGCCTGTGACGGCCGGTCCGCCCGTGACCACGATGCCCAAGCCGCCGATGACCTGCATGGTGCCGAGCGTGGCCAGGATGGCGGGAAGCCGTAGATAGCCGATCAGCACGCCGTTGAGGACGCCGCAGGCCGCGCCCGCGCCCAGCGCGAGCGGCAGCGCCAGCCCCTCGTGACCGCTCTTGAGGAGTAGTGCTGCCACGATGGAGGTTAGGTTCGCGATGCTCACCACCGAAAGGTCTATGCCGCCCGACAGCATGGTCGGCAGGATCGCGAGCGCCAGAAGACCGAATTCGGGGAATTGGAACGCCATCGAACTGAGGCTCGCGCCCGACACGAAGCTCGGATTGCCGAGGCCGATGCCGGCGAAGACCAGTACCATCAGCCCGAACAGGGCGACGAGATAGGACCGCGTGCTGTCTTCCCTTTGCACCTACCAGCCTCCCCGCCCCGCGACCCGCACCGGTCGCGCCGTCGCCCTTGGTGGACGATTGCTGGCGGACATCATCGCTGCCCGCAGCCTCTGCGGCAAGGCGGCTCCTTCCCCGGTTGACGGCTTCCGGAACCTGGCCGACGATCGCTCCACCCCTCGCGCAAGAAGGATCCCACGATGTCCGACCACCTCATCCCGCAGGTGCTGGCCGGGAAAGTCGCTGCGGTCACCGGGGGTGTCCGCGGCATCGGGGCGCGCTGCGTCGCCCGCTTGGCCGCCGCCGGAGCGCGCGTCGCCATCGTCGACCGGGCGCCGGACGAAGGAATGCCGTCGCACGATCACCTGGCTCGATGCGACGTCGCCGAGGAGGCGGCCGTGGTGGCGGCCTTCGCGGGGATCGCAGAGGCGCTCGGACCCATCGACATCCTGGTCAACGGCGCCGGCCTCACGGTGCGCGCTCCCGCCCTGGACATGCGGGCCGCAGACTTCACCCACGTGATCAGCGTCAACCTCACGGGCGCCTTTCTCTGCGCCCGTGAGGCGGCGCGGCAGATGCGCGGCCGCGGCGGCGCGATCGTCAGCATCGCGTCCGTAATGGGGCTGTCGGGTGGGCTATTTCCGAATGTCGCCTACCAGTCGAGCAAGGGCGGGCTCGTGAACCTCACGCGTGCCCTGGCGGTCGAGTGGGCGCCGCTCGGCATCCGCGTGAACGCCGTGGCGCCCACCTACGTCGAGACGGACCTGACCCGCGGCCTCCTTGCCGATCCGGTCGCCACCGGCCGCATCATCGATGCCACGCCGATGCGCCGGCTCGCCACCTTGGAGGAGGTCGCCGATGCCGTGCTGTTCCTGGTCGGGCCCGGTGCCGCGATGACGACCGGCCACACCCTGCCGGTGGACGGCGGCTTCCTGGCCGTTTGACACCAGTGGTAGGGCGGCCGGACGGCTCCAGCGCGTGTCATGTCGGCGGTGACACTCACCATGCCTCCCCTGCGAGCCGCTCGGAGGCTCACACGGTCGCGGGCGATTCTCTACGGCCGGAGGCGGCCGCGAGATAGGAAGCTTCCACCAGCGCGAAGGTCTTCAAGTTGTCGCGCCCCGACGTGGCAGGTTCCGTCCCGCGGTCCAGGCAGTCGAGCCAGTGGCGCTGAGTCGTCACCACGCTGTCCTGGATCAGGCACCATTGCTGGCTCATCCAATGGCTCGCCCGAGGCGCCACGCTCTCACTGGTCGTCCCGGCAGGCGTGGTGACGATCAGGTGGAAGTCGCGCTCCAGCTGGATCGAGCCTTTCCGGCCATCGACGTGGAGCAAGGTCTGGGGAAACGGGTCGGGTGACTGCGGGCTGGCATAGGAGACATCGACGATGCTGGTCGCCCCGCCGCGGTGCCCGAGCATTACTGTCGCCATGTCTTCACCCCGGATGCCGTCGCGGATCGATTGGCTACGGCAGACGACGCTGTCGGCTTCGCCCATCAAGACCCGCGCGACGTCCAGCACGTGGATTCCCAAATCGAGGAGAACGAACCGCTCGACCTCGGCGAGATAGGGTTGGCCGGCATAGATGTCGTAGCCTGTGCGGAAGGAGAAGCGCCCCCAGGTGGGCTCGCCGATCATGCCGGAGGCAAGGCACTCCGCCGCCCGCAGCAGAGGCGCCTGGAAGCGAAAGTTCTCATGGACCATGAGGGGCCGACCGGCCTGCTCCATGGCGACGACGAGAGCCGTCGCGTCCTTCCACGTGGGTGCCATGGGTTTCTGGACGATGGCACCCACCCCATGTCGGGCACAGGCTTCGACGATGGCGCGATGGGATGGCGCCGTGGTGGCGATGTCGACAAAATCCAGGGCTTCGCGATCGAGCATCTCTTCCACGCTGGCGTAGTGGGCGGGGATGCCGAACTCCAAGGCGGCGCCCTCGGCTTTTGCTGGGTCTAGATCGCAAACCGCGACGATGGCGCAGCGGTCTCCGAGGTCGCGCCACGCCTGGAGGTGGTTGCGGGAGAAAAATCCGCAACCCACCAGGGCTCCACGCTTAATCGCCATCGGTAACTCCCGTCCGACCGGCCGGGACCATTGCCGTCTGCAGGGCCTCGACGATTAGGCAGAACGCCAACTGGCCGGGATCGGCAAGGCCGATGCTGCCATCCCCGAACATCCGGGCGCGGCCGAGCTTATTGGGCCGCGCCCTGAAGCTTTCCACAGTTTCGCGCGCGGCGCGCACGGCAGCCGGCATCACGTCACCCTCGCCCCTCTCGTCGAGCGCCAGCATCACGGCATGAAGGCTATCGAGAACCGTCTTCTCGCCGAGGTTGCCCTTGCCCCGCGCCATCATGGCATCGAGCGCGCCCTTCAGCAGCCCCGGCACGTCCGAGGCCGGCACGGCGTCGCGGCCCTTGGTTGCCTTGGCGGTCGCCATCAAGGCCGTGGCCACCAACGTGCCATAGGACGAAGACGAGACGCGCTGGAAAGCCTTGGCGCATTCGAGAAATGCCAAGCCGACGTCTGCGGGCAGCGCCGCCCCGGCGGCCTCGCCGAAGCCGCGCGAGACCGTGATGCCGAGGTCACCGTCTCCGAGCGCCCCATCGGCGGCATTCAGTTCGGGCGCGAAAGCCTCGGCGGCCACGGCGATCCGCGCGACGGCAGCGGCCAGGGCGGGGGCGGTGATCTCGCCCATCACGTCACCGTCCAATAGGCGCAATTGGCCGGCGCTCGCAACAGGCGCTCGAGTTCGCCGTCGAGCCGACAGATCGTCATCGTGGCACCGGTCATCTCCATGGAGGTGGCGTAGCGGCCGACGAGCGGCATCGTGATGGCGACACCGAGGTCGTCGAGCCGGGCCTTGGCGCGCCGAAACATGATGTAGAGTTCCTCGAGCGGCGTGGCCCCGAGCGAATTGACCAGGATCGAAACCCGGTCGTCGCGGCCGAGCGGCGTGTCGGCCAGAAGGCGGTCCATCATCTCGTCGGTGATGGCATCGGCGGGCTTGGTCTTGTCGCGCCAGATCCCCGGCTCGCCATGTATTCCCATGCCCATCTCCATCTCGTCCTCCCCGAGTTCGAAGGTGGGGCGGCCAGCCTGCGGCACGATACAGGGGGAGAGCGCCATCCCGATGGATCGGCAGGCGTCGGCGGCCTTCTGGGCCGTGGTCGTCACCTCGTCGAGGCTGGCACGCTCTTCGGCTCGGGCGCCGGCGATCTTGAACGCGTAAATCATGCCGGCGACGCCCCGGCGCTTCGCTCGCTCCTCCGGCGCGGCGGAGGCGACATCGTCGGCCAGCACCACCGTGGTGGACGCGATATCCTCCATCTCGAGCATCTCGCCAGCCATGTCGAAGTTCATGACATCGCCGCCGTAATTGCCATAGAGGCGCAGCACGCCGGCGCCCCCGTCGGCGCGCCGCATGGCTTCGGCCATCTGCTCGGCCGACGGGCTCGCGAAGACGTCCCCGATGGCGGTGGCATCGAGCAGGCCCCGGCCGACATAGCCGGTGAAGACCGGGAGGTGGCCCGAGCCGCCACCTGTCACCAAGCCGACCTTGCCGGCAGTCGCGCCTCCCGCGCGGGTGATCACCCGCGGACTCGGCTGCGCGTAGATGTCGGGATGGGCGGCGCAAAGGCCGTCCAACATCTCGTCGACGTAATCGACGGGCCTGTTGAGGATCTTCTTCATGGGGAGACCTCCTATGCCGGGCGCGTGAGATCGGCGCGCCGGCGTGCGCGGGAAGTGTTCATGGGTCCGAAACGGATCACGAGTTGCATCATGCCGATCCTAGCTCCATGGGAGGTAAGCGCGCCACGCCGATGGGCAGGCCGGTGATGGCGAGACATGCGCCAGGCAGTGCGGCCCGGCCGTGGGCGCCCTTCGGCATCATCGCCGCGCCGATCGACGCCGGATCGGCCACGCTCACGATCGACCGGTCGCGTTCGCCCGTCATTGCCGTGGGCGGGACGGCCAGCGCGACAAGGCCGATCCTGAAGGATGGCGAAGCATTCTCGCACTGTGTCATCGATCCTCCCCAAGGGCGCCCATCAACCAGCAAGCGCAAGGCGTCCGCCAAAGCTGCGACGGCTTAAGCCGTCTTCGTGGTAGCGCTATCAAAGGTACCTTGACAGCGCTTGGGCTTCAAGCCCAGTCTAATTTCTAATAGCAGGTGCCGCGACAAAGACGGCCGCATGTTTGGGAGAAACGCGATGGACAGGCGTGATATCATTCGAGGCGCAGGCGGTTTGGCTCTGACCAGCTTGCTGCCCAGCTTGGCCCGGGCCGCCGACGGCAAGCCATTGAAGATCGGCTACAACGTGTCGACTCTGGCGAACCCCTTCTTCCAGGGTATGACCAAGGGGGTGGTTGACGCCGTCAAGCGATTCCCGAGCATGACGCTTCTGAACACCAATGCCAACGGGGACGCCAACACTCAGGCGAGCCTGGTGGTGGATCTGATCAACCAGGGCGTGGATGCGCTCATCCTCAATCCCATCAACGCCAACGCCATCGTCCCGGTGGTGCAGCGGGCCGATGCCAAGAAGATCCCGGTCTTCACGCTCGATCGCGGCGCAGCTTGCGGCGATTGCCAGACCAATTTTCTTGAGACCGACAACGTCGCCATGGGGCGCGAAGGCGCGCGTTACATCGCCGAGCAGCTCAAGACGCGCTATGGCAAAATCCGGGGCAACGTGGTCGATCTTGTGGGTCTTATCGGCACGACGGCGGGCGATGACCGCGACCGCGGCTTCATGGACGAATTCAAGAGCATCGCAGCACAGAATCCCGATCTCAAGCTTGTGGCCCGCCAGGAAGGCCAGTTCGATCAAGAGAAGTCATTCAATCTGATGAGCCAGATTATGGCGGCCAATCCGCAGATCGATGCAGTGTTCAACGGCAACGACGACAACGCCGTCGGTGCGCTGCGCGCCATCCGCCAGGCGAGCCGCAACGTCCCGATCGGCGACCCCAAGCACATCATCATCATCGGAATCGACGGCACACGTCAGGCTCTGACGGCGATCCGCAAGGGCGACATGGATGCGACGCTGTCGCAAAATCCCCTGACCATGGCGTCGCAGTCGGTCAAGTTCGTCGATCAGTTCTACAATGGCGACAAGTCGAAGATCCCGGCGCATGAATTCTGGCCACATATCCTCATCACCAAGGATAATATCGACAGTGAGGAAGTGAAGAACTACGGCCTGTGGGGCGAGGCGGTCTAGAGCGCTTTCGGCCTCGGCGGATCCGCTGCGGCTCCGATCGGGAGCAACCGTTCGGCCTGGAACCGCCAAGCCGCCTCCAAGAAGGCCGACACAGCTCTGGAGCAGTATCGGTCTCGTTCAAAACGCCTTCGCCAGCTTGACGTAGTAGAACTGCAGTCAATTCCAATCTAAGCTGGAGCGAGGTCGCTGAAGGCGAGAGCGCTCTAGCTGGTGACGCCCCGGTCAGAGTCTCGGCCGGCGAACGGAGGCGCGATGACAAGCCTGCTCGACATGAAGGACGTGTCCAAGGCATTCCTGGGCGTTCAGGTCTTGACCGATGTCTCCATAAGGCTGCAGTCAGGCGAGGTGCTCGGCATCGTCGGCGAAAACGGGGCGGGCAAGTCGACGCTCATGAAGATCCTGGCCGGCGTCCACAGGCCGGATGGTGGGGCGATCTGGATCGAGGACAAGTCCTTCGAGCCGCATACGCCGCGTGACGCGCTAGCGGCCGGCATCAAGGTTGTTCACCAGGAACTCAGCCTCTTCCCGGACCGGACGGTGGCGGAGAACATCTTCGCGGGTGTGCTACCGACGACGCCGGTGGGAACCATCAAGCGGCGCCGACTGGCGCGCGACGCGGCCGCGGTGCTGAAGCGGGTCGGGCTTGATGTCGCGCCGGGGACGCGGGTCCGTAGTCTCTCGCTGGCGCAGCGCCAACTCGTCGAGATCGGCCGCGCCCTGTCTCAGAAGGCGCGGATCATCGTCATGGACGAGCCGACCGCGACGCTTACCAGCCATGAGGTCGAATTCCTCATGAGCACCATCGCGGCGCTAAAGGCGGACGGCGTCGGCATCATCTTCATCAGTCACCACCTCGAGGAGGTCTTCGCCGTCTGCGATCGCGTGACGGTGATGAGGGACGGCCGCAGCGTCGACGACCGGCCGGTCGGCGCCTGGACCGAGGCGAGCCTCGTGCAGGCCATGGTCAACAGGCCGATCGATAAATTCGTCCCCAAGCGCGACATCACGCCCGGCCTGCCTCTCCTGGAAGTGGAGCGTTTAGCGAGCCGCGGCCGCTTCAGCGACGTCTCTTTCACGGTGCGGGCGGGCGAAATCTACGGTTTGGCGGGGCTCGTGGGAGCGGGCCGGTCCGAAGTTCTAAAGACCATCTTCGGCGTCCTGCCCGTTGCCGAGGGCCGCATCAGGGTCGACGGCGCGGACTATCAACCCCATTCGCCTCGCAGGTCGCTGCGGAGCGGCATTGTGCTGACGCCGGAGGACCGCAAGCTCGAAGGGCTCGTGCTGCCCTTCTCCATCCGGAAGAACGTGGCGATGTCGACGCTGAAATTTCTGTCGCGCTGGGGCATCGTCTCGGCACGCCGGGTTACGGGCCTCGCCGAGACGTCGATCCGGTCCCTGCGCATCCGCACCCGATCGTCCGGTCAGGAGGTCCGCCGCCTATCGGGCGGCAACCAGCAGAAGGTGGTCCTGGCCCGCGCCATCAGCGTGGCGCCGCGCATCTTCATGCTCGACGAGCCGACCCGCGGCGTCGACGTCGGCGCCAAGGTGGAGGTGTACACACTCATCGGCGACCTGGCCGCGAAAGGTGCCGCGGTGCTGATCGTCTCCTCGGACCTGCTCGAATTGCTCGGCCTCTGCGACCGTATCGGAGTGCTGCGCGCCGGCCGCTTCGCAGGCGAGGTGGAGCGGGCCGATTTCAGTCAGGATCGCATCATGTCACTCGCGGCCATCGGATAGGCGGATGAGCATCAAGGAAACATCAGTTCCGGCCGACCGGAGATCGGCCGAAGCGCCGCGCCAGAAGGTGGATCTCAGCGGCCTCACGGTCCTGGCCGTCTTCCTCGCCATCGTGGTCTACCTGTCGCTCTCGACGGGCTCGTTCCTGTCCACCGCCAACCTGATGGCGATCCTGGTGGCGACGTCACTGATCGCGCTCGTCGCTTGCGGTCAGACGTTCGTCATCATCACGGGGGGCATCGACCTGTCCTCGGGCTCCGTCGTGGCACTGGCGGGCATCGTCTCAGCCATGGCCATGCAGGCTCATGTGCCGGTCGCGCTAGCGGTCGTAATCGGCGTCCTGGTCGGGGCCGCCTGCGGTCTGTTCAACGGCCTGGCCGTGACGATGCTCGGCATGAATCCCTTTATCGTCACCCTCGCCTCCATGGCGATGGCGCGCGGTCTCGCTTTCATCCTGCCGAACGGCGCCACGCTCTTTGGCTTCGACGACAGCTTCGATGCCATCGGCGGCGGTCTCGTGGGGTTCTTCCCCATTGCGGGCATCGTTTCACTGCTGGCCTTGAGTATCGGCGCCTTCATCCTGGGTAAGACCGTATTCGGCAGCGAGGTCTATGCCGTCGGGGGCAATCGCGAAGCGGCCCTCATGACGGGTATTCCGGTCCGCCGCACGCTGCTCGCCGTCTATGTGATCTCGGGGGCGCTGGCGGGTCTCGGCGGTATCATACTGGCGGGGCGGCTCGACTCCGCGCAACCGATAGCCGCCAGCGGACTCGAGCTCAACGCGATCGCCGCCGTGGTGATTGGCGGAGCCTCGCTCTTCGGCGGCCGCGGCTCCATGCTGGGCACCATCCTCGGCATTCTGCTGATCGGCGTCATCAACAATGGACTGACGCTGCACAACGTCGAGCCGTTCTGGGTGCAGTTCATCCAGGGAGCGGTCATCTTCCTCGCCGTGCTGTTCGACTCGCTGAACAACAAGCGAAAAGCTTCGTCTTAGAGCAGTATCTCGGCTTTCTTGGAGACGCATCGGCAACACCAAACCGATGAAACTACGTTGAGTTCTCAAGCTTGGGCGAATTCGCCAGAGGAGAAAGCGCTCTGGTGGGCCGACGCAACCAAGTCATCCGGCCGTCGGGACGAACCGGCCCACCGGTAACACGCGCACCGAGTGACCTCGAATACGGACGCAACGTTTTCGAATCGGTGCACCAGATCACGCTACACCGTCGCCGACACGAGCGCGGCCCACATCGCGGTCGCTTTCGCCTGAAGTCGAAGCCGCTGAGCTGAACCCGACTCGGAAGACGGGTGAGGCGATCGCGACCGGAACAAGGACACAGACATGAAATACCGTATGCTCGGCCGATCCGGCCTCAAGGTCTCCGTCCTGACGATGGGGACCTTCACCTTCGGAGGGCGAGGCGATTTTGCCATGACGGGCAGTCAGGGCGTGCCGGAGGCGCAACGACTGATCGGCGCCTGCCGGGACGGCGGAATCAACCTCTTCGACACGTCCAACATGTATTCGCTCGGCCTGTCCGAAGAGATCCTGGGGGAGGCGCTCGGCGAGAGCCGGAACGACGTCCTGATCTCGTCCAAGGCGCGCATGAGGATCGGCGACGGCCCCAATGACGAGGGCGTGTCGCGCTATCACCTGATGCGTGAATGCGAGCGCAGCCTGAAGCGCCTGCGTCGCGATCACATCGACGTCTACTACATGCACGAGTGGGACGGCACGACACCGCTTGACGAAATGCTGAGCGCGCTCGACAGCCTCGTGACCCAGGGCAAGATCCGCTACATCGGCTGTTCGAACTATTCCGGCTGGCACATCATGAAGGCGCTTGGCGTGAGCGACCTCAAGTCTTATCCGCGCTTCGTCACTCAGCAGATCCATTACACGCTGGAGGCGCGCGAAGCCGAATACGAGTTGTTGCCGATTTCGGTCGACCAAGGCCTCGGCGTGTTGATCTGGAGTCCTCTCGCGGCCGGGCTGCTGTCCGGCGCGCATCGCCGCGACCGCCCGGTGCCGGAAGGATCACGCCAGGCTAAGGGTTGGACAGAGCCTCCGATCCGCGATCAGGAGCGTCTCTGGACCATCGTCGACGCGCTTGTCGAGATCGGAGATGCCCGCGGCGTGTCGGCCGCGCAGATCGCGCTCGCCTGGGCGCTGGAGCGCCCCGGCATCACGTCGGCGGTGATCGGAGGGCAGACCGAGGGCCAATTCAAGGATAATATCGCGGCGGTCGACATCACGCTGACGGACGCCGAGCGCCAAAAGCTGGACGACGTGAGCGCCATACCGATGCTCTACCCATATTGGCACCAGGGGCAGTTCGCACGGGACCGGTTCAGCGAAGCGGATTGGGCACTGCACCGCTCCAACCCCTACGCGCGATAGTCCGAGTCACGGTGCCAACAGAGGCCAGCCATCCTACTCGACCCCGGGTCATGGGCACGCGGGGATCGGAGGTGGACGCGCCGCTCGCTCCTGTCGAAACGAGGATCCATCATGGTTCATCGGATTGCCTTCATCCACACGGTGGGATTCCTGGTCGATGTGTTCCGCGCCCGGATGCGGGAGGCCTTGCCGGACGTGGATTGTTTTCACATCCTGAACGAGAGTCTACTGCAGGACCTGCTCCGGGGGGAAGACAAGACGGCAGTGTACCGGCGCGTCGTCGGCCAGGTGCTGGCGGCCGCGGATGCCGGGGCCGACCTCATCGTCATGACTTGCTCGTCGACCTCGCCTGCTGTCGATCTCGTGCGCCCGTTGCTCGACCGGCCCGTGCTGAAGATCGATGATCCTCTGATGGCGGCCGCTGTGCGGACCGGGCGGCGCGTCGCTCTTGTCTGCACCGCTGTGAGCACACTGGAGCCGAGCTCGGCCTTGCTTCGGTCCCACGCAGAAGCGCAAGGCTGCCAAGTGTCGATCAAGCCCGTGCTGCGCACCGACGCCTACACGGCTCTCCTTGCGGGTGATCGCGAAAGCCATGACAGGATAGTGTGCGACGCCGTGGCGGAAGTATCCGACAGCGTAGATGTCATCGTACTGGCTCAGGCCTCGCTGGCCCATCTAGCCGGTGATCTCGCAAAGTCGCGCTCCGTCCCGGTCCTGGTCAGCCCTCCCCTCCTGATGAGGACGTTGCTGGAGCGCTGCGCCAAGCTGACGTAGGTCGACGATGGAAGAGCCCGACGCCCCGTAGCCTTCGATGGTGCGACGACGCCGACTGGCGCCATAGGTTCGACGACCTTCCCGTCGCTGACCATCGGCGCCCCGATGATTATGACCTGCGTGTCTCCGTCCCCTGACGGATGGTCAGCGGAAACGGAGACGCGCGACCGCGTCAGGACAGGGGTCGCCCGAACGACCGCTATGGCGTGCCTCTCTGACGGCTTCGCATCTCCCGAACGTGTCGAGGCGGTGTCAAAACGGATGACGCGCGGTCGTCTGTAACTCCTAGCAGCGTATAAATGGCCACGGCTAGCGGGGGCCCGTTCAGGCTCGAATGGCCTGGTTGAGCCGAGGTGGGGCGGTTCTGCGCCTTCTTCGGCGCGAGCGGACCCGAGGGTTGTCAAACGACATCAGGAACCCATCCGGTGGCGCCACGAGAAACCCATCCACCCCCTGCTATTCTGACGCCCCGGCC
>NZ_QYBC01000007.1 GCF_004137085.1 Lichenibacterium ramalinae | reverse complement strand
GCCACACACGAGCCTCGGCGCAAAACCACCCGTCAGCCGCCTCGCACTCGACAAGGACAACCTATTGAGGCTCCACATCTAGGCGACCAGCTCGCGCATGTCGCTCCTTCGGCAATGAGGCACAGGATCTGCTCCCGATCCACCACCCAGAGTCGATGATCTTGGTCCGCCGCCTCACTGTGGCTGGACCCGCAGACAACCGGTTCGGGCAGCCCTTCGACGCCGGCCTCGTCCGGTGCTGCATGGTCGATCCCACAAGGAACCGATGCCCATCCAGGGAAGGCACTCCACTCTCCGGTAATGCCGGGGCTTCGGGCTGCGCTCGATGAACGCGCAACGAGAGACGGGTCGGTAACGGCCTTTTTGAACGAACGCCGAAAAACCCCTGTCCAAACTGAAACTGGCGACTGGCGCCGATGTGAATCTACGGTCTGCCGACATCTTCGAGGGAAACGCCGTCTGGGTCGTTGGCGCGACGAAGACGCTTTCAGGCAGGTGCATCGTCAAGCCCCCCGTTGCCGAAACGGCATCGCGGCGTCGTTCAAACGTGGCCTTGCGGGCCTGCGACCGTCCTGTGAACCTGCGGAGCCCGGACGGACAGCGCCGGAGCGTGATGCCGCGGCGGGATCCCATGTCACTTGCAACGATCTCGTCTCATGGCCGTCCAGGAATGGGCCTCGATGCCTTGGTGGCGGAGGCTCGCCAGCGCAGCGCCGAGTTCCCGGACGTGCTTGCGAACCATCTGCCCATGATCCTTGTCGCGCTCGACAGGCTGGGAGCCGGTCCCGAGCGCGAAGCGGCCTTCTTCGAGACCTATGAAATCGACAAAGGCCTCGTCCCCGTTCCGGCCCCCGTCGCAGCCATCGATGCCGGATCCTGGACGTCGGTCCTCGGGGACCGCCGACGGGAAGCCGATGCCCGCCTGTTCTTCACCGGAGAGGTCACGAAGCGCGGCATCGCGGGCGCATTGAGCACCTATCTCCCGCGCCTGGCGCCCGGCGTCGCCGGCAGCGCGCTGCATCCGCTGATGCGGCTCGCCTATGGGGTGCTGCGCGGCGATCCGGCCGAAGTCGGAACGGCGCTCGGCTATTGGGCCTGCTGCTATCTTCCCCTGCCTCCGGCGGGAGCCTCCCCGCCCGACACCGACGATCCTGGCCATGTTCTGGCGCGCGTCGCCGCGCTGCCGGGCCTCCGGGCCTTGCCGGCCTACGACCACCTGTGGCACGCCATCCGTGCCGCGGCCGCCGACCCGGACTTCGCCCCGGTGGTCGATTGGCTGCGGATCGACGGCGCGACCCCGGCCCGGGTCGCCGCGACGGCGCTTGCCCTTTACGCGGCCACGATGGACTTCGCGGCCCTCCACGCCCTCACGGGAGCGCATTGGGTGCGGGTCGTGTCGCGGGTCTGTCCGGATCCGATGCTGCTCCGGTGTTTCTGGCAGTCGGTGGCCGCGCTGGTGCCCAGCATCGGCTTCCCGACCTTGCCGGACCCCGAATGGATCGACGCCATGCGCCGGCTGCCTTGCCCGGACTGGCCGCTCATCAAGCGAACGGCGGTCGCGTCGGACGACGAGCACGACATCAGCCTCGTCTTCTCGGCGAGCGAGGAGGAGAAGGCCTATGGCGATCCGCTCTACCGCGTCGTCGCCGCCCGGCGCGTGGGATTGATCGCATGAGCGATCCGTCGCCCGATGCTCTGACGCTTCACGACGCCATCCTGGCCGATGGACGGCGGGTCGACGTCCTCCTTTCGGGCGGTCGCATCGCCGCCGTCGCGCCTGCCGGAGACCTTCCGCCGGCGCCGGGCCCGTCCCTCGCGTGCCACGGCTCGCTGCTGTCGCCGTGCTTCGTCGACGGCCATGTCCACCTCGACAAGACTCTGCTCGGCCTGCCGCTGATCCCGCACCGTCCCGGCTCCACCGTGGCCGACCGCATTCGCAACGAGAAGGATCTGCGCAAGACGCTCCCGCTGTCGATCGAGGAGCGGGGCAGCCGGCTGATCGAACAGGTCGTGGCCTTCGGGACCGGGGCGGTCCGGACCCACGTCGACATCGACACCGAAGTCGGCCTGTCGGGGCTCGAAGCCGTGCTGCGCCTCAAGGAGCAATATCGCGCCGTCGTCGACATCCAGGTCGTGGCCTTTCCTCAGAGCGGCATCCTGCGCGATCCCGGCACGGCGGACCTGCTCGACGCCGCCATGGCGGCGGGCGCCGACCTCGTGGGCGGCCTCGATCCCGCCGGCATCGACGGGGACGTCGGCGGCCATCTCGGCGCGGTCTTCGCCATCGCGGGGCGGCACGGCGCCGGCGTCGACATCCACCTCCACGACCCGGGCCCGCTCGGGGCCTTCGAACTGCGCGACATCGCCGCCCGCACGCTGGCGACAGGGCTCGGCGGCCGCGTCGCGGTCAGCCACGCCTACGCGCTCGGCGCCATCGACGATGCAGAGCTGGGCCGCACCGCCGCGGCGCTGGCCGAGGCGGGCGTGGCGATCATGACCAATGCGCCGGGCACCGGGCCGATGCCGCCGGTGCTGAGGCTCAGGGACGCGGGCGTGACGGTCTTCGCCGGCTCCGACAACATCCGGGACGCCTGGTGGCCCTACGGCGACGGCGACATGCTCGACCGCGCGGCCGTGATCGGCTATCGGCAGGGCTTCTTCACGAACGACGACCTCGCCCAGGCCTTCGCCATGGCGACGGTGCTGCCGGCCACGGTGCTCGGCCGGCGGGGCTACGGGCTCGCCGTCGGCGACGCCGCCGACCTCGTGCTGCTGCCGAGCGCCGGCATCGCCGACGCGGTGCTGGAGCGGCCCCGCGCCCGCACGGTGCTGAAGCGGGGGCGGATCGTCGCCGCCGAGGGGTCCTATCGCGGCCCGGGCCCGGCGACGGGGGCGGCTGCGTGAGCCGCCCGCACTCCCGCTGGTGGTGGGACCTTTCGACCCGCGAATTCGCCGAACTCGACATGGAGGGGATCGTCGCCGTGCTGCCGGTCGGCGCGGTCGAACAGCATGGGCCGCACCTGCCCGTGCGGGTCGACGCCGCCATCAATGCCGGCATCGTGGCCCGCGCCGTCGACCTGATGCCCGACGACCTGCCCGCCCTGATCCTGCCGGCCCTGCCGATCGGCAAGTCGAACGAGCACCTGGCCTTCCCCGGCACCTTGAGCCTGCCCTATGACCTGCTCGCCCGCCTGTGGTTCGAGGTGGCCAGGAGCGCATGGCGGGCCGGCGTGCGCCGGATCGTCTTCTGGAACTCCCACGGTGGCCAGCCGCAGGTGATGGAGATCGTCTGCCGGGAGTTGCGCGTGGAACTCGGCATGCTGGCGGTCGGCGCCTCCTGGTTCCGCGCCATCGACACGGCCGATCTTTATTCCGAGACCGAGCGCCGGCACGGCATCCATGGCGGCGAGTCCGAGACGGGCGTCATGCTGCACCTCCATCCCGGGCTCGTCCGCATGGACCTCGCGGAGGACTTCCAGCCGCGCTCCATGGAGATCGAGCGCCGGGGCGGGATGCTGAGCCCCGAGCACGGCGTCGGCTACGGCTGGCAGGCGCAGGACCTGCACCCGGCCGGGGTCGCCGGCAATGCCGCCGCAGCCGATGCCGACCGCGGCCGCGAGGAGCTCGAGCGCGCCGCCCGGGCCCTGGTCCGGCTGGTGCGCGAGGTGGCCGACACACCCATGGACGTGGTCACGCAGCAGACGGCCTTCAGACCGGTGCGGAACCGGTGAGAGGCGTAGATAGGGAGCCGGGGATCGCGAGCGTGCCCTACCGGTTCCCGCTCGACGGCCGGCTCGCGGACGGCGGCACGGCCCTGTTGGCGATCGACATGCAGGCGGACTTCTGCAGTCCCGGCGGTTTCATGGACCGGCTCGGCCTCCCCTTCGGCGAACTCCGGGCCGTGCTGCCGCAGGCCGCGGCCCTTCTGTGGCATTTCCGGTCGCTCGGCTTCCCCGTGATCCACACGCGGGAAAGCTTCCCGCGCGATCTGTCGGGCGTCCAGCCGAACCGGCTGTGGCGCGGACCGGACGGGCTGCATCCCGTTGTCGGTGATCCCGGGCCGCTCGGCCGTCACCTCGTGGTGGGGGAGCCCGGCTGGGCCATCGTGCCCGAGGTGGCGCCGGAGGGTGGCGAGGCGGTCTTCGACAAGCCGTCCTATGGCGCCTTCGGCGCCACCGCGATCGGGGCGAAGCTCGACGCCGCCGGCATCCGCAACCTGATCGTCTGCGGCGTGACGAGCGACTGCTGCGTGCGAACCATCGTGGCCGAGGCGCTCGACCGGGGCTACGACTGCCTCACGGTCTCCGACGCCACCGCGGCGACGTCGCCCGCCGTGCACCGGGATGCGATGCGGCAGATCGCCATGAAGGGCGGCGTGCTCGGCGCGGTGGCCGACACGCAGGCCGTGCTGGCCGGCCTGGCAGGCCCGGCAGGCCGACACCAGCGCCTGCCGGAGACGTGAGCATGGACTGCGCCGCCGACGACCCTGCCCTCGACGCCTTGGGTTTGTCCCACGCCATCCGGGCCGGCACGCTGTCGGCCCGCGACGCGATGCGGTCGTCGCTGGCGCGGGCCCACGACCACGCGCATCTCGGGGCGATCCGGCTCCTCGATGCCGCCCAGGGCCTGCGCCGGGCCGACGCCCTCGACGCCCTGCTGCGGACCGATCCCGCCCGGGCCGCCGCGATGCCGTTCTTCGGCGTGCCGTTCTTGATGAAGGACCTCGGCGCCACCGCCGCCGGCTTCCCCGTCGTGTGCGGGTCGCGGCTGCTCCTTGATCTTCCCCCGCCGATCGCAAGCAGCGATCTCGCGGCCCGTTTCGAAGCCGCCGGCCTCGTGCCCTTCGGGGTCACCACGGTGCCCGAGTTCGGCATGACATTGGCCTCCGAGCCCGCCATCGGTCCCATGGCGCGCAACCCGTTCGATCCGAGCCGGACGCCGGGAGGATCGTCGGGCGGTGCCGCGGCGGCCGTCGCGGCCGGCATCGTCACCCTGGCCCAATCGGGCGATGCCGGCGGCTCGACCCGCGTGCCGGCGGCCTGCTGCGGCCTCGTGGGCCTGAAGCCGACCCGGGCCGCGGTGCCGGGGGGCCCGCCTTCGGCAACCATCTCCACGGCCTCGCCTGCGAACTCGTGCTGAGCCGCGGCCTGCGCGACACGGCGGCCGCGCTCGACGCCGTCGCGGGACGGGCACGCGGGCCCGAGCCCGATCCCGATCTCGGGCGGCTCGCGTCGGAGGCGCTGGCGCGCCCGCCGGGACCGCTGCGCATCGGGGTCTGCGCCGAGGGGCCGCCGGGCTTCCCGGTCGAGGCCGAGCGCCAGCAGGCGGTCGGCGAGGCCGCCGGGCTCCTGGCGGCCGCCGGCCATGCGCTGGTGGCGATCGATCCGGAGCGGCTCGGCCGCTTCACCGCGCAGGCCACCTCGGTGTTCGACCACGTCATCGCGGTGAACGCCGCCCGCAACCTCGGGCCACTCGGGCCGGCCGCGCTGGCCCGGGTCGAGCCCCTGACGCGCGCCGTCGTGGCCCGGGGGCTCGCGATCGGCGGCGTGGCCCTGCAGGCCGCCCTGGCGGCGGGCGTCGCGGTCGCGCATGGCATGTGGCGGCTCTTCGACGAAGTCGACGTTCTGCTGACGCCGATGCTGGCCACCGCGCCCCCGCCGCTCGGCGCCTTTCCGATGGACGGCGAGGATGTCGACGAGAACTGGCGGCGCATGAACGCCTTCGCTCCCTATGCCATGCTGGCCAACGTCGCGGGCGTGCCCGCGCTGTCCATCCCGCGTGGCCTCGATCGCGCCGGCCTGCCGCTGGCCGTCCAGCTCATCGGCGCCATGGCGACCGACGCCAGGCTGCTCGCCGTGGGCCGCCAGCTCGACGACCGCCTGACCTGAAACCGCCCGGATGACGGCTTGGGACCGGCGCGGCCCGGCCCGACGGGGCCGCCGCCCATCCGTTGCCGAATCGCGCACGGTCCGTGCGGAACACGTGCCTTCCGGGGGTGCCCGGCATCGGACACGCTCCCGTTACCGCCGCAGGTGGCGATGAACGGGAGACGGGCCTTGTCGGTTTTGTTCACGCGCCGCCAGACCTTGGCGGGTATCGTCGGCGGCGTCTCGGCCGGCCTGCTCTCCGTCGAGCGGGCCAGGGCCGCCGTCGCCGAACTCGTCTGGGCCACCTGGGACTCCAACGCCCATCCGGAATACGTCGAACCCTTCAGGAAGGAGACCGGCACGGCCATCAAGCTGTCGTTCCTGTCGAGCGAGGATGCCCAGTTCGCGGCGCTGAAGACCGGATCGGCCAAGGACTGGGACGTGGTCAACCCAGGCCTCAACGGCGCGTGGCGCTACATCGACGGCAAGGTGCTGCGGCCGCTGGACCTCGCCAGGATCCCGAACCGGCAATACCTCTACGCGCCGTTCAAGGACACGCCCAAGGTGGTGGGCAAGGACGGTGCCACCTATGCGGTACCCTACCTGTGGGGCCTCAACCCCATCGTCTACCGCAAGGACATCTACAAGGACGAGCCGACCTACGCGACGCTGTTCGATGCGAAGTACAAGGGGCAGCTCGCGATGCGCGACTACGCGCTCGAGAGCATCGGGGTGGCCGGCCTCTACATCGGCATCCCGCGCGACCAGGTCTTCACCATGGACGACAGCCAGCTGGCGGAGGCCAAGAAGGCACTGATCGCGCAGAAACCGTTGCTTCGCACCTATTGGCAAACGATCGGCGACCTCACCAACCTCTTCGCCACCAACGAGGTCACCTGCGCCTTCTCGTGGCGCGTCCCCTACGACGCCTTGAAGGGCAAGATGGCCATGGGCATGGCCAAGCCCAAGGCCGGCATCTTCGGCTGGTGCGACACCTTCGCGATCCCGACGTCGACACCGGACGACAAGGTGGCGGCGGCGCATGCCTTCGGCAACTACCTGCTCGGGCCGGACTACGCCATGGCGATCGCCGAGATCGGCAATTACGCGACGGCATCGAGCGTCATCCGCGACAAGCTCAGCCACGACAAGCAGGAAGCCATCTTCGTCGATGACATGTCGGTGATGAATTCATTCATGTGGCCGGTCGCGCCCCCCAACTACTCGGCCTGGCTGAAGGTCTGGAACGAGGTCAAGGCGGCGTGAGCGCGATGGCGGAGCCGCGGGCCGGTGGCGCCGGCGCGCCCGTCCTCCTGTCGGCCCGCGGCCTCTTGAAACGCTACGGTGCCAACCCGCCCGTGGTGGCGGGCGTCGATTTCGACGTCGCCGAGCGTGCCTTCACGACCCTGCTGGGCCCTTCGGGCTGCGGCAAGACCACGATCCTGCGCATGATCGGCGGTTTCGAGACCCCGACGGGTGGCACACTCACGCTCGACGGCGTCCTCCTGGGGGATCATCCGCCGGAGCGGCGGCCCGTCAACACGGTGTTCCAGTCCTACGCGCTGTTCCCGCATATGAGCGTGTTCGACAATGTCGCGTTCTCGCTGACGCTGCGCTCGGGCACGGGCGACGTCGCCGCCAAGGTGCGGCGCGCGCTCGACGCGGTCCACATGGCCGAATTCGGCGACCGATACCCGTCTCAGCTGTCGGGCGGCCAGCAACAACGGGTCGCCGTCGCCCGCGCCATGGTGGCGGAGCCGCGCCTCCTGCTGCTCGACGAGCCACTGTCGGCGCTCGACCGCGCCATGCGGGCGCACCTGCAGCGCGAACTCAAGGACCTGCAGCGCCGCCTCGGCATCGCCTTCGTCTATGTCACGCACGACCAGGACGAAGCCTTCGCCCTGTCCGACACCGTCCTGGTGATGAACGCGGGACGGATCGTGCAGGCCGGCGCGCCCGAAGCGGTGTACCGGCGACCCGCCAGCAGCTTCGTGGCCGGGTTCATCGGCGGCGCCACGCTGCTGCCCGGACATGTGACCGCCGTGAGCGAGGCCGGAACCACCATCTCCACCGCGCTCGGCACCTTCGAGGCTCCTGGCCATCCGGGGCTGGCCCAGGGCATGCCGGCCTCGCTCGTGCTGCGGCCCGACAGCATCGTGGTGCGCGAGGGCGGCACCGTGCAGGCGGCCGTGCGGCACGTGACCTTCATGGGCCAGGGTTATGCGGTCGACGCGGAAGCCCAGGGCCAGTCGCTCCGCTTCGCGGCCGCCGAGCCCCCGAGGATCGGCACCACCGTGCCGCTCTCGGTGATCGGGGACCGCGCCTACGTGACGGCGCCCGCGTGACCGCCGGCCGCTCGCTCCTCGCGCTGCCGATGGTCCTGCTGCTGCTCGGCGGCGCGATTCTGCCGCTCGCCATCCTGGTCGTCATCAGCTTCTGGAGCGTCGACTTCGACGCCTTCGAGCTCGTCCCCGGTTTCGGCCTCGCCAGCTGGCGCGAGGTCCTGGGCAATCCGACCTACCCCTACCTGATCGGCAAGGCGGTCCTCACGGGGTCGGTGACGGCCGGGCTGACGGCGCTCGCCGGCTACCCCATCGCGCTGTCGCTCCTGCGCGTGCCGCAGCGCTGGAAGAGCGTCGCACTCGTCGTGCTCATGACGCCGCTCTACACGGGGGAGATCGTCCGCATCTATGCCTGGCGCCTCGTGCTCGGGACGGACGGCCTCGTCAATGGGGTGCTGCTCGGGCTGCACCTCGTGCAGGTACCGGTCAAGGTCATCCTGTTCTCGCCCGTGTCGACCATCCTGGCCCTCGTCTACGACGAGCTGCCCTTCATGACGCTGGCGCTGTGGATCGCGCTGGAACGGCTCGACCTGCGTCTCGTCGAGGCGGCCCGCGACCTCGGGGCGCGCCCCCTCACCGCCTTCGTCCGCGTGACCCTGCCGATGACCAGCACGGGGCTCTGCGCCGGCGCCCTGGCGGTCTTCGCCCTCTCGGCCGGCGACCTGCAGACGCCGAACTTCCTCGGCGGGCCCACGGGCGCGACGGCGCTGGCCTCCATCGACAATTTCTTCGGCACGGCCTTCGACTGGCCGACCGCGTCGGCGCTCGCCCTGTCGCTGCTGTTCGCGCTCGGCATCGTGGCGGCCGTGGCGAGCCTCCTGATCCTGCGCATCGGGGGCGGCGCCGTCCGGACGCGGCCGTGACGCGCCGCGCCGCCATCGTGCTCGCCGCGACGGCGGCCTTCCTCTACCTGCCCATCGCCGTCCTGGCCGTGTTCTCGTTCAATGCATCGCGGCTGATGGCCTTCCCGCTGTCGGGTTTCACGTTGGAATGGTACCGCTCGCTCGCCGCCAACACCAAGTTCCAGGCCGGTTTCGTGACGAGCTTCCTGGTCGCGCAACCGGTCGGCATCCTGAGTGCCGCGCTCGGCCTCGGCGGCGCGCTCGTCCTGGTATCGGCGCGGCGCGCCGTCCGGCTTGGCCTCGCGGCGCTGCTGATGGTCCCCTTCCTCGTACCGAAGACCGTGCTGTCCATCGCCCAGGCCATGGTCCTGGCCCGCTTCGGCCTCGATCGCGGCGCCGGCACACTGATCGCGGCGCAGATCATCGTGTCGGTTCCCTTCACGACGGCGATCATCGCCTCGGTCCTGGCCCGGCTCGATCCGCGGCTCGAGGAGGCTGCGCGCGACCTCGGGGCGACCCCGTGGGCCTGCTTCCGCCGCATCACATACCCGCAGATCAAGCCAGCCGTGTCGGCGGCCTATTCGGTAGGGGTGATCCTGTCGCTCGCCGACCTGACCATCGGGCTGTACCTCGCGGGCCGCACCCAGCCGCTGTCGCTGATCGTGGCTTCGGAATTCCGCCGGGAGCTCAGCCCGGACCTCAACGCCATGCAGGTGTCGGTGCTGGTGCTCACGGCCGTCATCGTGGTGCTGACGGAGGGCTACGGCCGGCTCCGCACCGCCCGCCGGCGCAGGACAGCGCCCCGCTCCCCCTCTCTCGCTCGAACGGAACGCGTCGCGTGATCGCAGCTGCCGCCTCGGCCCTCGCCACCCAAGCCCGGGAAGATCTCGCGGCCCTGAGCTATCCCTGCGTGGACTGGGTCACGCCCGGCATCGGGCCGGACGGCACGCCGGTCCACGCCACGATCGTGGTGGGGGCGGGGCAGTCGGGCCTCGCCATCGCGGCGGCGCTTCGGCGCGAAGGGGTGGCCGACGTCGTGCTGCTCGACGGCGCACCCGCCGGCCAGGAGGGCGTGTGGGACACGTTCGCCCGTATGGAGGAGTTGCGCACGCCGAAGGGTCTGAACGGCATGGAGTTCGGCTGCCCGAGCCTGTCCGTGCGGGCCTGGTACACGGCGCATCACGGCGCGGCGGCCTGGGACGCGCTCGACCGCATCCCCCGCAGGGCCTGGGCCGGCTATCTCGCCTGGTATCGAGACACCCTCGGCCTCGCGGTCGAGAACGACACATCCGTGACCGACATCCGCGACGCGTCGGCGGATATCCTGGCCGTCGCCACCCGCACACCGGCCGGGCCGCGCATCCGCCACGCCCGCACCGTCGTGATCGCGACGGGCTACGACGGCGCCGGCGGTTGGACGGTTCCGGCCTTCATCCGCGACGCCCTGCCGCCCGACCGATACCACCACACCAACGGCCCCGTGGATTTCGCGCGGCTGCGGGGCGCCCGCGTGGCGGTGCTGGGCCATGGCGCATCGGCCTTCGACAATGCGAATGCCGCCCTGGACGCCGGTGCGGCGCGGGTCGACCTCTGCTTCCGGCGCGCCCGCCTTCCCCGCGTCAATCCCTACCGGCACATCGAGAGCGCCGGCATGATGACCCACTATGCCGCACTCGATCCCGCGATCCGGTGGCGGATCGCGCGGCACATCCGCCTCGTCGACCAGCCGCCGCCCCGCCGCACCCTGGACCGCGCCCTGGCGAACTCGCGCTTCCACCTCCATCCCGCGACCCCCTGGCGGAGCATCGGGACGGCGGGCGACGCCATCCTGGTCGACACGCCGCGCGGCACGCTGGCATGCGACCACCTGCTCTGCGCCACGGGGGCAGCGGTCGATCTCACGTCCCGCCCCGAACTGACGTCCCTCGCGCCGCTCGTGGCGCTGTGGCGCGACCGTCATGATCCCGGCACCGAGGAGGGCGACGACCGGCTCGGTGCCTATCCGTTCCTGGAGGGCGACTTCAGCTTCGTGCCCCGCGGCGCGGGTGCCGACTGGGTCGCACGGGTATTCTGCTTCAACGGCGCAAGCGGCGTCAGCCATGGCCTGCATGCCACCTCGATCAGCGGCCATCGCCACGCCATGCCGCGCCTCGTCCGGGGCGTGACGGAGCGGCTCTTCGCGGGCGAAGCCGGTCGGGTCCTCGGGCGGCTCGCCGCCTATGCGGACATCGACCTCGACCTGCCGGAGGATTTCGAGGCTGGCCACCACGGCCTGGGACGCCCGGCCGGGAACGCGGTCGACGCCGCATGATGCATCTTCCGCGCCCGCTATACCGAGTCGCGCACGGCGCCGCCGACGAGTTCGAGCGGTTCGCCCTGCCCGGGCTCGCGGTGCTCATCGGCCACCTGGCGCAGCGCCGCATCGACAGCCTCGGCGAACCGCGCCCCCGCGACGGGCAGGATGCGGGCTGCCTTCACGATCAGCACCACGGTTTCTCGCGGGAAGGCGCGGGCCTCGAAGGGGACGAAGACCACATCCCGGCGCCGGATCTCCCCGGCGATGCCGATGCGGGAGCGCACCCCGATGCCGATGCCGGCCTTGATCATCGCCGTCATGGTCTCGAACGAATTGGTCTCGAGGCGGCGGGCGAACAGCAGTTCGGCGTCGCCTCCCAATTGGGCATTGAAGAGCTGCCGCGTCGAGAACCCGCCGTCGGGAACGATCAGCGTCTCTCCGATGAGGTCCGACAGCTTGATCTCGCCCCGCGTCGCCAGCGGGTGAGCCGGGTGCATGACGGCGCCGATCGACACCGCCGCTTCGCTCCGGCGTTTGATGCGCGCCTCGCCTGCCGGACTGAACGCGATGCCGAGATCCGCCTCGCCCTCCGCCACGGCGGTGACGACATCCTGCATATCGCGGACGCAGACCGAGAAATCGACGTGGCGGTGGGTCTGCCGGAACGACTGGATGACCCCCGGCAGAAAGTCTTTGCCGATGCCTTCCTCGCAGGCGACCACGACGTGTCCGCGCCGTGCACCGCGAAGATCGCCGATCTCGGCGATGGTCTGGTCGAGGTCTGCCTGGCTCTTCAGCACCCAGCGATAGAACAGTTCGCCCGACGCCGTGAGCTTGAGGCCCTTGCTGCTCCGCTCGAACAAGGGTGTCGTCAGTTGTTCTTCGAGCTTGATGATCTGGCGATTGACCGCCGATGGCGCGATATTGATCTGCTCGGCCGCCTTGCGGATCGAGCGCGCCTGCACGGTTTCCCGGAAGTATCGCAGGGCGATCCAGTGGAAATGCATGGGCATCGGCTGAACCCTCTCGATTGCGGAGGGAACCAGCAACGCTCGTGCCAAAGGAGCGAAGGACCACCAGCATGGACCAGGTAGCCGGCCAGGACGGCCTCGACCACCCGCGGTTCCTGCGCCGCAGCTTCGAGGTGGCGCGCGCCGCGCGAGCGGCCGGACATCATCCCTTCGGCGCCATCCTGGTCGGGCCGGACGGTGTGGTGCTGATGGAACAGGGCAATGCGACCGGGGCCGGGCGGGACATGACGGCCCATGCGGAACGAGTCCTGATGACCCGCGCGTCGCGGGCCCATCCGCCGGCCGTCCTGGCAGGCTGCACCATGTACACCTCTGCCGAACCCTGCGCCATGTGTGCCGGCGCGGCGTACTGGGCGGGTCTCGGCCGCATCGTCTACGGGCTGGCCGAACGCGACCTCAAGCTGCTGACCGGCGATCACCACGAGAACCCGACCCTCGACCTTCCCTGCCGCACGGTCCTCGCGGCCGGCCAGCGCCGCATCGAGGTCATCGGCCCCCTTCTCGTCGATGAGGCGATGGCCCTGCACGAGGGTTTCTGGTCCGATCCGACCGGGTAGGGTCAGCGGCTTTCTCCCACGTGTGGGCGAGCCCTGGTGGACGGACGATACGGCAAAGCGGCACGAGCCCGAGGAGATCGTCACCGAGCGACGTCAGGTCGACGTGCTGGTGTCCAACGCCAGCCACATGCCGCCGGTGGCCATGACGCGGGGGGTGGCCCACGTCGTCGTCGAAGCCGTTGCCGCGATGGCTTCATAAATGCATGCTGGCGCTCACCGGATCTCGCGGGCGCGATCGCCGACAGTGGCTGGCGCTGGGTCTCGCGAGCAGGGCTCCCGGTCGCGCTCCAACCCCGCGTTCGCCGCACCGACGACCTCACCGACCCACCCAGGGACGACCGAAATGGACACCATCACCGTCAAGGACGGCACGGAGATCTTCTTCAAGGATTGGGGCAGCGGTCAGCCGATCGTGTTCCATCATGGATGGCCCCTCAGTGCGGACGACTGGGACGCCCAGATGATGTTCTTCCTCCAGCACGGATATCGCGTGGTCGCCCACGATCGCCGGGGTCACGGCCGGTCGACGCAGACCTCGACCGGCAACGACATGGACACCTATGCGGCGGACGTCGCCGAACTCGCGGCCGCTCTCGACCTGCGGGACGCCATCCACGTGGGCCATTCCACGGGGGGCGGCGAGGTGGCGCGCTATGTCGCCCGACATGGCGGGGGACGGGTCGCCAAGGCGGCGCTGATCAGCGCCGTGACCCCGATCATGGTCAAGACGGACACCAACCCGGGCGGGTTGCCGATGGCGGTCTTCGACGACATCCGCAAGGGCACGGCCTTCGATCGAGCCCAGTTCTACGTCGACATCACCCTGCCGTTCTACGGCTACAACCGTCCAGGCGTGACGCCCGTCGAAGGCGTGCGTCGGAACTGGTGGCGTCAGGGCATGATGGGCGGTGCCAAGGCCCAGTACGACTGCATCAAGGCCTTCTCGGAAACGGACTTCACAGACGATCTCAAGGCCATCGAGGTGCCGACCCTCGTCATGCACGGAGAGGACGACCAGATCGTCCCCTTCGCCGACGCCGGCCCCCTGGCCGCCAAGCTGCTCCGGAACGCGACCACGAGGTTCTATCCCGGCTTTCCCCACGGCATGCCGACCACGAACGCGGACCAGATCAACGCCGACCTCCTCGCCTTCGTGAAAGCCTGAAGGTTCGGGACGGGGCCGTGACGGGACCGGCCTCATGGAAGTCCATGACGGCCCCGTAGAGGGCGGGGGTCGCAGCCGTCGCTGCACCGCTCGGGTGGGGCGAGCCACGTCGAAGGCAAGCGTCGAGGAGGAGCTTCGACGTGACACCAAGCTTTCGCCGACGACGACCTCGTCGGGTCCGCGCTCCCGAACGAACGGCCGGGCCTCCATGCCGTCGCGCGGCCTGTCCGTCAGGCAGCCTTCACGATCCGGAACCCATCGACCTCCTTCACGACAGGCCAGCCCTTCCAGCGCTCGGCATCGTGCAGGATCACCAGCCGGTCGAGGTCGCCCTGGATGGCCTGTCTGATGCGGTGGATGGTCTTGAGCTGATCCCAGGCGGAGCCGATCGCGTTGGTGAGCGGCACGTAGATGCCGCTGTGATCGTGGCCGCAGATGTTGCGATGCGCGTAGACGCAGTCGCCGGAGATGACGACCCGGCCGCGGGCCGTCTCCAGCATCGTGAATTGCTGGCCCATCGTATGCCCTTCGCCGAGCCGCACGTGCAACCCGGGGAGAAGGTCGTCCACGTCGCCGTCGAGAAGGTTGAGCCGGTGCTCGACGGCGGCGTCGAAGGCGCTGCGGAGATCGTCCGGGTTGATGATCTCGGTGAGGAAGCCGAACTCGCGCGGCAGCGCGATGGCCTCGTGCCAGCTCAGGATCTCGCGCTTTTGGATGTGCAGCTGCGCCTTGGGGAATTTGCCGATCGCGCCCATGTGGTCGAAATGCGCGTGGCTCAGCACGATGTCGGTGACGTCGTCGGGCTCGACGCCCATCTCGGCCAGCATGCGCAGCGGCGAGATCCAGAACGGCACGTCGAACTTCACGCTCATCGCTTCGCCCGAGCCTTCGCGCATGAAGCCCGTGTCGCAGAGCACGATGCGGTCGGCCCCGCGGGCCAGGACGAAGGAAAAGGGAAGGTCGTGCACCTCGTCCGGCGGCGCGCCATGGATCAGCCCGGCCATGCGCTGCTGGCGTGAGCGGGCGAATTCGATGACGTGAACGTCCCAGAGGGGCCGAGCGGCATGGGTCATGTCAGCTTTCCGCGATGGATCGGCCGAGGCTCGACAGGCCGACCGCGACGATGAGGATGGCGCCCTGCAGGACGTATTGGGAGAAGGTCGGCGCCCCGAAGATGTTCAGGCCGTTGAAGCCGAAAGCGATGATCAGGGCGCCGATCAAGGTGCCGAGCACGTGGAACTCGCCGTCGCGCAGCGTGGCCGAGCCGAGGAACACGGCCGCGAAGGCGGTGAGCAGGTAGCTGTCGGCGGCGCTGGCCGTGCCGCTGCCGAGCCGCGAGGCGAGCAGGATGCCGGTGAGGGCCGCACACATCCCGGAGATCACGAAGCCCAGGATCTTGATGCGGTCGACATCGATGCCGGCGAGACGGGCCGCGGCGGGATTGCCGCCCACGGCCTGGATCTCCTGCCCGAGCGCCGTCCGCTCCACCAGGAGCCAGAGCCCGCCCACGACGATCGCCACCACGACGATGTTGTTCGGGACACCGGCGAGCCAGCGGCCGAGGGAAAGCTGCAGAAAGGACTCCGGCACGCCCGCCACGATCGGCACGCCGGCCGAATAGGCGAAGGCGAGGCCGGTTAGGATGGTGCCGACCCCGAGCGTCGCGATCACCGAATTCACCCGCACCTTGGTGACGATCAACCCGTTGACCAGCCCGACCAGCGCGCCGGCCGCGAGCACGACGAGGACGGCGACCGGGATGGGCAGCTTGTTCGAGACGATGAGGCCGGTGACGAGGATGCCGTGCAGGCTCGCGGCGAAGCCGATCGAGAGGTCGAGTTCGCCGACCACCACGGCCAAGGTCAGGCCCGCCGCGATGATCATGGCGAGCGAGGCCTGGTTCAGGACGTTGGTGAAGTTGTTGACGGTCGGGAAGGCGCGCGGCGACAGCACCGCGAAGGCCAGGATCATGGCGAGCAGGCCGAAGATCGTGGCGTAGCGGGCGAAGAATCCGAGCCCGGCCTTGGCGCGGGGCGACAGCCGGCGACGAGGGGCGGCGACGGCGCTCATGCGGGGGCTCCTTCGAGGACCGGTTCGGCGTAGCTCGCCTCGATGATGGCATTGCGGGTGAGGGCGGGGCCGGCCAGTTCGCGCAGGACGCGGCCCTCCGCCATCACGAGGACGCGGTCGCAGAGGTCCGGCAGTTCGTCCGGTTCCGACGAGATGGCGATGACGGCGATGCCGCGCGCCGCGAGGTCGCGGATCAGGCGGTGGATCTCTCCGCGTGCGCCGACGTCGACGCCGCGGGTCGGCTCGTCGAGGATCAGCACTTTCGGGCCGCGCAGCAGCCAGCGGCCCATGACCACCTTCTGCTGATTGCCACCGCTGAGCCGTCCGACCGGCGTGTCGGCTCCCGGCGTCCTGATCGCGAGATCGTGGATCACGCTCTGCGCCAGCGACGTCCGCCGCCGCTTGTCGATGAGCGGAAACGCGGCTCCGTGGACGACCCGGTCGAGGTTGGCCAGCTGGAGGTTGAAGGCGACGCTCTTGGTCAGCAGCAGTCCCTCGGCACGTCGCTCTTCCGGCACCAGGCCCAGACCCGCCTTCACGGCGACGGCCGGAGACCGGGGTGCGAAGGGTCGGCCGTCCAGCATCATGGTCCCGGCGTCGATCCGGTCGGCGCCGTAGATCAGCCGCACGAGTTCCGTCCGGCCGGCGCCGACGAGGCCGCCGATGCCGAGAACCTCGCCGCGCCGCAGGTCGAAGCTCACGCCGGTCACACGTGGCTGCCGGGCGAGACCCCGGACGCTGAGGACGACGTCCCCGGCGGGCGGCGGACCCGGCGACCTCACGACGCCATCGACGCCGCGTCCCACGATGGCCTCGACCAGAGCGGCGCGGGACAGGTCGGCGCGAGGCATCTCGGCGACCGAGCGGCCGTCGCGGAACGCGGTCACGCGGTGGCACAGGCGCAGGATCTCGTCGAGCCGATGCGACACGTAGAGCACCGCGACGCCCGAGGCGGACAGGTCCTCGACGATGCGGAACAGCTTCTCGCCCTCGGCCGCCGACAGCGAGGCCGTAGGCTCGTCCATGACGATGAGCCGCGCCTTGCGCATGAGCGCGCGGCAGATGTTGACGAGCCACTTCTCGGCCGTCGACAGCCCCTTCACGCTCGCGAAGAGCGGCGCCGTGATGCCGACCCGTGCCGCGACGGGCGCGACCTCCCGGGCCACCGCGCCCCAGTTCACCATCCCGAACCGGCTCGCCTTGGGCAGACCCAGCATGATGTTCTGGATCACCGTCATGCCGGGAACGAAGGCGAGTTCCTGGTGGATGAAGTTCATCCCGAGGTCGGCGGCACGATGCGGGGTGGCGATGACGGTCGGCTGGCCGTCGATCAGGATGCGGCCGGCATCGGGCTGGGCGAGGCCTGCGAGCATGCGGATCAGCGTCGACTTGCCTGCCCCGTTGGCGCCGACGAGGCCATGCACCTCGCCGGGCATGATCGACAGGGACACGCCCTTGAGCGCCTGGACACCGCCGTAGCTCTTGGCGACGTCCTCGGCGCTGACCAGGGGGCCGGCGCCCGGCGCGACGGCGAGACCCTCGACGTTCGGCCTCGACATCTGCAGGGCTACGGCGTGCCGGCGGCGTCGGGGTGCTGCTTGAGGAAGGCCTCGACGTTCTCCCTCGTGACCAGCACGGCGGGGACTTCCACGGCCTTGGGCGCCCAGCCGGCCCCAGCCGCTTTGATGGCCTTGAGCAGCTTCACCATCTGGTAGCCCTCCTGATAGCTGTCCTCCCAGGCGGTGGCGGTCATGTGGCCGTTCTTGATGTTCTCGATGGCCTGGGCATTGCCGTTCACGCCGTAGACGCCGACGTCGTCGCGCCCCTGCTGGCGCAACGCGCCGATCGCGCCGATCGCCGGGTCGTCCCAGCAGCCCCAGATCGCCTGCTTGCCGTCGCCCGCCGGATGCGATGCGAGCCAGGCATTGGCGTATTGCGCGCCATCCTCGAAATAGCCCGGGATGCGGACCTCGTTCTTGGTGACCTTGATGCCGGCAGTCCTGGCCAGGACCTGATCGAGAAGGGTTTCGCGATTGCGGCAGACTTCGCCGGTGCGGTAGGTCAGGGCGAGAAGGTCCCCCTTGCCGCCGAGATCGCCGACCAGCTTGTCGATGACGGGCTGGGCGATCGGTGCGCCCGAGCCGTTGGTCGCCGCGACGGAACCGCCGAGGCCGCCGCCCCAGGTCACGACCGGCACGCCGGCGTCCTTGGCGGCGGCGAGGCCCGCGCCGATGGAAGACCAGGGAAAGACCATGTCGACGATCCCGCCAGCGCCGCGGCCGGTGAGGTTCTGGATCGCGGCATTGGCCTGGTCGGCGCTGCCGGCCGCGTCGATCACCGACACCTGCCAGCCGTCTTCCTTGGCGGCCGCGTTGGCGCCGGCGATATAGCGGGCGTTGTTGGCCTCATTGGCCGAGATCGAGACGATGCCGAGCAGCGGTCGATCTGCCGCCTGTGCCGCCGCACCAGCCAAGACCAGCCCGGCCGCGAGTGCCATGGATCCCACGCGCATCATGCCGTCCTCCCCCGGACCGCTGTCGAACGCGGCCTAACCGTTTTGCCAGCATCCTTTCGGAAACGCGGCGTCGACGCAAGTGGCAACTGGCGCGCCTGGACATCCGGACGGCATTGCGTCACCTTCCATCGTCGAAACGGTTCGCTGGATCAGGGTTTGACGACCATCAGGGATGTCGCAAAGGCTGCCGGCGTGTCGACCGCGACCGTGTCGGCGGTCGTCAACGAGACTGCATTCGTCAGTCCGGAACTGCGCGCGCGCGTGACGGCGGCCATCGCTCAGCTGGACTATGCGCCGCTGTCGGCCGCACGGAACCTGAAGCGGGGCCGAAGCCAGCTCATCGCGCTCGTGGTGTCCGACCTCGCCAACCCCTTCTTCTCGCGCGTGGTCTGTGCGGCGGAAGCCGCCGCTTCCGCCTGGGGCTACGCGCTGGTGGTCTTCAACAGCGACGAAAAGCCGGAGAACGAGCGCCGGATCCTGACCCGCATCCGCACGCTCTCCTGCGACGGCATCCTGCTGGTGCCGGTGGATGCGCAGTTGCGCGGCGAGTTCCGGGACGACGAAGGCCGCACCGTCCCGCTGGTTCAGTTCGGACGCACGGCCGACCGCGGCCGATCGGACAGCGTGACCATCGACAATGTCGCGGCGGGCCGGCAGGTCACCGACTACCTGCTCGACCTCGGCCACACGCTCGTCGGCACCATCACCGGACCGCTGCACCTCACGACCGGCCGCGGCCGGCTCGATGGCCTCCGACACGCCATGGCGGCGCGCGGATTGGCGCCGCTCGACGCGCACATCCGCTCCGGCGAGTTCCGGGAGGACGTCGCCTATTCGGTCGCCCGAGAGATGATCGACGCTCCGACGAGGCCGACGGCCCTCTATGCCGCGAGCGGCGTCATGGCCCTCGGCGTCATGCGCGTGCTGGCCGATCTCGGCCTTCGCTGTCCGGACGACATCTCGATCGCCTCGACCGACACGATCCCGGGTATCGGCGCCTTGAGACCGCGGCTGACCCGGACGGAGCATCCGGTCACCGACATGGTCAACGAGGGGCTGCGGATCCTGAACGACAGGATCACCCAAGTTCGCCAAGATCCTGCCCGCCAAGATCCTGCCCGTCACGTGGTCTTCCAACCCCTGCTCATTCTCGGCGACAGCTGCCGTCCGCTGCGGGTGTCGTGAGCAACCGAGCCGTCGATGACGTGCCCCGCCCGACGGAGGCTGGCTCGACAGCGCGGGATGCGCGGGGAGCATGCCGCCCGCACGGCGACCACCGTCCAGGGGCGCCCGGATGTCCGTCATCGCTCGCGTGAACAGAACAGGTCGGGTGGGGGGCGGATCGACGGCCTAGGAACGCGACCTCGACCGAAGCAGCTCGTCGAACGCCGATGAAAGCCGTATCGCCACGCGTCTGCCACGGAGCAGGTGCGCCTCGTTGCCGACGTGGGCACCCGATGACCTCATCGCGTCGTGGCAGAACCGCAGGCGCATGACCGAGGACAGAGGCCACCCCAAATGTCGCGCATCCGCGCGATCGCAGCGCCTGACGCTGATGACAGGTTGGTCGCGCGGCTACCTCTGCTGGAGATAAGGCGCGTCTGATCACGCGGCCGCGGCCCCAGTTCACGCATCGTCAATCATCTTCGGCTGAACAAATCGGTCCTGCAGTTACGGAAGCAGCCCCTGTAATTAATCGTTGAATGATATTCAAGACAGTCTCGTCTGCCGAAAGGGGGCGCGGAGGGCAGAGGCCTTCCGGGCAGGAGAGGCATTCATGCGGTTCCAGATCGGACGGCTTGGCAGGGCGAGCCATTTCACGGCCGACGCGCGCGGCGCCGTCGCGGTCGAGTTCGCCCTCGTCGGCATGCTGACTGTCGGGCTCGTGCTCGAGGCCCTTCAGGGCGGTCTGTACCTGTATCAGCGCAGCGAGATCGAGCGCGTCACGGCGCTCGCGGCCCGGCAGGTGATGATCGGAGCAGCGGCATCGTCCGGCCTCACGGCCGCGCAGTTCCTCCAGCAGGACGTCTGCGCGGCGCTTCCCTCGGGCATGTCCTGCGCAAACGTCACGGTCGATCTGGAGACCGTGTCTCAGGCCGCGTCACCCGGCGGCTTCTATGTCTACGCCAACGCCGACATGTCGGGCCCGGTCCCGATGCCGTCGACGGGTACCTACTGCGCCGGCTCGCCCGGAAGCGTCATGTACCTTCGGGTCTCCTACAGGAGCGTCGCGATCAGCCCGGCTTGGAGGGCGCTCGCATCCTCGTCGGGCACCACCATAGGTGGCACACCAGCCTATAGCGTGACGGCCTATACGGCGTTTCGCAACGAGCCGTTTACCGGAGGTTCTGCCGGATGCTGAGCCGTCCGCTCCTGCGCTTCGGGCGCGATCTCCGTGGCGTGTCGGCGATGGAGTTCGCGCTGTGCGCTCCGCCGGTGATCGCGATGCTGCTCGCTGGCGTCGACGTCACCCGCTATTGCATGGCCGTCAGGGCCGTCGAGCGCGCCACCGCTTCCATCGTGCAGATGGTGTCGGTGAACACCCTGGGCACGGCCTCGGTGGACGAAATCCACTTCTACGAAAGCTCCGCCTTCGCCGCCTTTCCAGGGCTGCTCACCGACAGCAAACGAGCGGGCGTCGCGTGGGACGCCGACATGGCCCTCGCCGTGTCCTCGGTCACGCTCACTCAGCCGAGCGGCGGGGCCGCGACAGCCGCGCTCGGATGGAGCGTCGGGCCGAATCGGCGCACCTGCGGGCAGCTCTTCGCCGCGGCCGATACCGCTTCTCCCAGCAAGACCACGCTGGCAGCCAGCGCGTTCGGCACCGGCAGCATCCTCGTCGTCGACAGCCGCTTCACCTTCGTGCCGCTGGTCGCCGCGCAGCTTCTGCCGCCCCTCGTCATCGCCCGAACCTCCTACGCCCGCCCCCGCTACGTGCCGACCATCGCCCTCACGGGCGGTGCCGCCGACGTCACCCAGTGCTGAAGGAGGCCGCCATGAACCGCGTCTCGCGCCATGTCGGCGCCTTTGGCGGCGACCTTCGCGGCACCAGCGCCGTGATCTTCGCCCTGTCGCTCGTGCCGGTGATCGGCATGATCGGGCTTGGAGTCGATTACTCGAGCGCTCTCGCCCGCAAAGCGCGGCTCGACTCCGCCGCAGACGCCGCCGCGGTGTCGGCCATCACGGCAGCCCGGGATTACATCACGTCCAACGGCAGCTCGGAGGCCGAGCCGAACCTCACCAACGACGCGATTTCGGCCGGCAAAACGCAGGGGGGCAAGACGTTCTCACTCGACGCCGCCGCCGACGCCGGCACCCTCGCGGCCACGCCCAACGTGACGCTGACGCGCGTCGGGCAGACCATCACGTCCACCGTCAGCTATAACGCGACGTCGCCGACGTCGTTCGGCGGCCTGTTCGGGGTCAAATCGTTTGCGCTCGGTGTGTCGGCCGGGTCCTCGCTGACCCTCGGTTCCTACATAGACTTCTACCTCGCGCTCGACGTCTCGGGTTCCATGGGCCTGCCGACGAGCGTCGACGATGAGACGAAGCTGCAGAACGTGAACAACGGTTGCCAGTTCGCCTGCCACTACTCGGGCAACGATGCGGGCTATAGGGCCGCGCGGGCGAGCGGCATCAAGCTGCGCATCGACTCGGTCGGCACTGCGGTCGCCCACCTCGTGACCACGGCCAAAAACACCCAGACCATGCCGAACCAGTACAGGGTCGGCGCCTATCCGTTCGTCGATGACGTACTCGAGGCATCGGCCCTGTCGGCGAGCTACGACGGGGTCGCGGCCGTCGGCAACACCCTCGCAGACAGCTACCTCGACGCCGGCCTCTCGACATCGCAGTCCAAGAGCATGGGCGCTGGTGGCACGCATTTCGAAAATCTCCTGCCGGACATGCAGAAATACGTGAAGACGATCGGCTCCGGCGTCGACCAGTACTCGCCGAAGCCATTTCTTTTCATCGTCACCGACGGAATGGACAACGCACAACAATATACGAACAACGGCTTCAACGGATCGCAACCGCAGGAGCCCAACAACTTCAACTATTGCCAGTACGCGCAATCGATCGGAGTGACGATCTCCATCCTCTACATCCCCTACCAGCCCGTGCTGAACCCGACCGCGGGTGAGAAGGGCGAGTCGGACCAAGTCAACACCATCATCTCGAAGATCCCGGCGGACCTCAAGTCGTGCGCCTCACCCGGTTTCTTCTTCACCGCCAATACCGATGCCGACATCGACACTGCGCTGCAGGCGATGTTCAATCAAGCCGTCAGGGCCGCCCGCCTCGTGAGATAATCGGAAACGACCGCCATCGGCGAAGCCCGAGACGCATCGGGACATCGATCGGCACCGGCCCTTCAGGCAAAGAACGCGAGCAGTTCGCGCACCACGTCGTCCGGCCTCTCCTCCTGCAGCGTGTGGCCGCAGTCGAGCGCCCGGCCACGCACGTCCAACGCCTTCTCGCGCCAAGTCTCCCGCACGTCGTAGAGCTGCCCCACCGTTCCCTTCGCGCCCCATAGCGCGAGCAGCGGTGCGACGATGCGGTTGCTGGCGTCGGCGGCGTCGTCGCGGAGGTCGACGGTGGCGGCGGCCCGGTAGTCCTCGCAGATGGCGTGACGGGTCGCGGGGTCGAGATAGCACCTGAGGTACTCGGCGAAGACGGCCTCGGACGTCGAGCCCGGGGTCTTGCTCTGTCCTTCGATGTGGGTGCGGAGGAAGAACTCCGGGTCGGCCGCGATCAGCCGCTCCGGCAAGGGGAAGGGCTGGATCAGGAAGAACCACCAGAAGTAACGGGTTGCGAAGGCCATGTCGGTGCGGGCATACATGGTGGCGGTCGGGGCGATGTCGAAGACGGCGATCCGCTCGACGGCGTGCGGGTGGTCGAGCGCCAGGCGATGGGCGACCCGCCCACCCCGATCATGCCCCACGAGACCGAAACGGTCGAAGCCCAGCGCCGCCATGACGCCGACCTGATCGGCCGCCATGGCACGCTTCGCATAGGCCTCGTGCCCGGCGCCGCCGGCAGGCTTGTCGGAGTCGCCGTAGCCGCGCAGGTCGGGAACCACGAGGGTGAAGCGGTCGGCCAGGCGGGGCGCCACCTTGTGCCAGGTGACGTGCGTCTGCGGGTGGCCGTGTAGGAGGAGCAGCGGCGGCCCGCTCCCTCCGACCTCGAGGTGGATCTTGACCTTCCCGATCTGGATGTCGCGACGGTCGAAGCCGGGAAAGAAGTCGCTGTTGCCCGGCATGTCACTTCGGAAAGCGTTCGAAGGCAGGAAGCTCGTGGACGGACGCAATCCAGTTCGCGCGATCCGCCGTCTGGACTTGGACCTGCGGGCGGATCGCATCGGGCTCATCGAGCGCCGCGATCCTCACCTGCGTCATCCCCATCTGGTCGAGGGCACCATTCGTAAAGAACAACCCCGTCCCACACGATCCGCAAAACGATCGTCGCCCGTCGACAGACGATCTGTAGACGCTCGGCTTGCCGGTGAGCGACACGCTATCTCGAGCCACCATGGCCCAGGCCAGCATGGGTGCACCTGACTGCCTTCGGCAATCGTCGCAATAGCACACCGAACTCGCGACGACCCGATCCGGCATCTGGAACTGGATGGCGCCACAGTGGCAGCGTCCGTGGAGCATGGGCCCGATCTCACAAAGGTAGCGTGGCCTTTAGCGACGTGAGGTCCCGATGTCGACCTTCGGTCGGAGGGGCCCGGCCGTCGAGGCCGTTCGACGACTCGGATGGAGCCGATCGCACCGTGTTCTCGCACGGCTCGCCGGGTGTTCAGCGGACGGGCCACCCGTCCGCCGTCCGTCGCCGACCGGTCTCGGACGCGGCGAACACCTCGGTGAGCAGGCGTGTCAGGCGCACGGCGTGGTCGAAGCCGACGGAGGTCGAGGCACCCTCCCGCACGTCGTCGCGGAGGGCGGCATAGACGCCGCCGACATTCGCGGCCGCGTCGGACAGATCGGCGAGTTCCCCCTCGTCGACCGGCTGCGGGGACCCATCGCGCGACAACCGAACGCGGCCGGACTGCAGCCCGCGCGGCGCCCCGCCCTCCAACAGGAGCGAGCCCGTCTCGCCGACGACCTCGAGGCGAAAGGGCGTGCTCCCGGTCCGTCCGCCGGACACCCCGACCGAGAGCGCCGCCTCCGATCCGAGTGTGCCGTGCACGAGCAGGTGGTCGAATGTGGCCCGTGGCCGCTCCTCCCGGGCATCTCCGGCCCGGATGATCGGGAACTGCCTGGTCAGGAGCGCGCCGAGATCGGTCAAGGGGCCCGCGACGGTCAGCGCGAGGTCGAGCGTGTGGGCGCCTTGGATCGTGACCAGGTTGGCGAAGTTGGCTGGGTCCTCCAGATACAGGAACTGCGACGGCACCTCGGGGCCGAAGCCCATGGTCGTCGACAGCGCCGAGGCGCTCAGCGGGCGGCCGATCGCACCCGAGGCGACCAGGTCGCGCGCCGTCAGCACCGCGGGGCTCCTCCGGAGTTGCAGCCCGATGGCGACGTGCACGCCGGCCGCGGCGGCGGCGGCGGCCATCTCCTCCGCCTCCGCGATGTCGCACCCGAGTGGCCACTCGCAGTAGACGTGTTTGCCGGCCGCGAGCGCCGCGAGCACGATCTCGCGATGGTCCGGCACCCGCGTGCAGACGGCGACGACGTCGACATCGCCGTCGCGGACGAGATCCAGTCCGCTCGGGAAGCCGGGCACGCCGAAGGCCCGCGAGGCGGCGTCCGCCGTGGCGCGGCCGTTGGTGGCGACGGCGGCCAGTTCCAGGCCTTTCAGGGCCTGGATGGCCGGCACGTGGGAGTCCCGCGCCCATCCGCCCCGGGCGCTCGCCCCGACGACGCCGACCCTCAACGCATCGCGCATGTCGCGCTCCTTCCCTGCACGCCCGAACCCGCCGGATCGCGAACTTCGGTCTCGGATCTCGAGATAGCATCCAGCGGGGCGGGAAAAACGTAGGGTACGGGGGATGTCTGCAAACGGATGGTTTGGGATCGTGGACCGGCTCACCAGCATGCAAGCCTTCGCCAAGACCGTCGAACTCGGGTCGCTCACCGCGGCCGCCACGGCGATGGGGACCTCCCCGCAGATGGTCGGCAAGCACGTCGGCGCCCTGGAAGAGCGGCTCGGCACCCAACTCCTCCGGCGGACGACGCGGCGCCAGAGCCTCACCGAGACGGGCCAGGTCTTCTATGAGCGGTGCCGGGTCATCCTGGCCGAGACCGAAGCCGCGGAGGCGCTGGCGCGAGACCTCGGCGCGAGGCCGCGCGGTCGGCTTCGGATCGGCGCGCCCGTCAACTACGGGGCCGGCAAGGTGGCGCCCTTGGTGACGCGCTTCCTGCGCGACTTCCCCGAGGTGCAGGTGGAGCTGTCCCTGTCCGACCGATACGTGGACGTGGTCGACGAGGGATACGACGCCGTGTTCAGGCTAGGCCCGCTCGTCGACAGTACCCTGGTGTCGCGCGTGCTCGAGACCCATCGCCAAATCGCCTGCGCGTCGCCGGCCTATCTCGCCGCCCGGGGCGTTCCCCAGCATCCCGAGGACCTCGTCGCACACGACTGTCTCGGATACGTGAACTGGTCGGGCCGTCCCTACGCCGAATGGGTGTTCACGAAGGACGGGCGGAGTCGCGCCGTGACGGTCGCCAGCCGTTTCCAGGTCAACGACGGCCGCGTGCTCGTCGCCGCGGCGGTCGAGGGCCACGGTGTCATCCTTCAACCGGCGGCGGTCGTCGAGACCGCGATCGGCCGCGGACGGCTTTGCCCGGTGCTGCAGCACTATCGGGCGCCCGAGAGAACCCTCCATCTCCTGTTCCCCGCGGGGCGGTCGACGGCGCCGAAGCTGCGCGCCTTCGTGGACCGGGTGGCGTCGGAGCTGGGCCCGCGATCGAGGGACTAGTACCATGTTTTTGCGAGCATCTTCACGCGATCAGGTGACTCGACCTGATCGCGATCTGCTCTAGAGCCGTCGCCGCTCGCCTTGGCTCGCGACTTCAGCTCTAGTGCCATGTTCTTGCGAGCATCTTCACGCGATCAGGTGACTCGACCTGATCGCGATCTGCTCTAGCCCCGTCCGTCTTGTCGCGAAGGCGTGCCCTCAGTGAGCGGTGAAGCCCCCGTCCACGGGCAGCGCCACGCCGACGACGAAACTGGCACCCGGGCTGCAGAGCCACAGCACCGTCTGGGCCATCTCCTCGGCTGTGCCGAGACGGCCGATCGGCTGCTGCTTCAGGAACTCGTCCATCGCTGCTCGCTGCGTCTTGAGCATGTCGGCCACCATGGGAGTCTCGATGACACCGGGGCAGATGGCGTTGATGCGAACGCCGCGCGGAGCATAGTCGAGTGCCGCGCTTTTCGTCAGCCCGATCACTCCGTGCTTCGAGGCGTGATAGGCGACGCGCCCGGGCAGGCCGACGAGGCCGCCCAGCGACGAACAATTGACGATGGCCCCTGAGCCTTGGCTCCGCATCTGCTTCAGCTCATGCTTCATGCACGCCCAGATGCCGCGCAGGTTCACCGCCTGCACCCGATCGAAATCCTCCGCAGTCTCGTCCGCAGCGTCCGCTGGCGGCGCCTGGATGCCGGCGTTGTTGTAGGCGAAATCGAGCCGCCCGAATTCGCCGACAGCTCGCCCGACCAATGCTGCCGCCTGCGCCTCGTCCGAGACATCGCAGGCCATGCCGATCGCCTGGTAGCCCGCCGCGGTCAGCTTGGCTGCAGCCTCCTGGACCGCCTTTTCATCGACGTCGCCCAGGATGACGGCGGCACCGCTCCTGGCAAAGGCTTCGGCCGTGGCGAAGCCCATACCACCCTTGGCGCCGGTGACGAGCGCAACCTTGCTGGAAAAGTCATAGACGGGGTTCATATCGGACCTGCTGATTTGGTCATTGGGGACGATGACGGTGCCGATGACGAAGCGACGTTCCTGCTTCAGGACACCAGCGACCGTTGCTTCGGTCGGTCAGATCGCGGTTTATCCGCCATCGGGCGTGACGATCTGGCCGACCATCATCCCGGCACCGGGGCTGCACAGCCACAGTACGGCTGACGCGATCTCCTCGACCCGGCCGAGGCGGCCGAGGGGAATGTTGTCGATGGCACCCTGCATGTCGTCGGGGTGCTCAGCCATGGCCTTGGCCACCATCGGCGTATCGACGGCACCAGGGCAGATCACATTGATGCGGATGTCCTTGCGCGCATATTTGAGTGCCGCCGCACGGGTCATGCCGATCACCGCGTGCTTGGATGCGACATAGGCCCCGAGACCCGGATTGCCGGTCAGCCCGTTTTGCGACGAGCAGTTCACGATCGCCGCGGGACCACCCTGCGCCCGCATGCGGCGGAGCTCGTGCTTCATGCAGAGCCAAGTCCCGCGCAGGTTCACGCCCATCAGCCTGCCGAAATCCTGGGTGCTGGCATCCGCCGTGTCGGAGACGGGGACGTGTATGCCGGCGTTGTTGAAGGCGAAGCTGAGCCGGCCGAAGGTGCCGGCGACCTTGGCGATCATCACTTCGATCGCCGCCTCTTGGGAAACATCGCAGACGATGCCGATGGCTTTGTCACCGATCCTGAGGTCCGCAGCGACCTGCTCTGCAGCCTCCGCATCGACATCGACGATGGCGACCGAGGCGCCTGCTTCCGCAAAAGCCATTGCCGTGCCCAGGCCGATGCCCGATGCGCCACCTGTTACCAACGCTACTTTGCCCTCGAAGGAAGTGCCCATCATTCTGCTTTCCGCTGTTCGCCCGAGACATAGACCTCAAGCGGCTCAGCGATTAGCCGACCTCTTCCTCTCGGGACGGTGAGCCGGCCTCATTAATGGGCGCGGGTCAGTAGCCGAGCGGACGAAGCTCGCGGATGAGTTCGATCAGGACCTTGAGGCCCATCGGCAATTGGCGCTTGCTGGAGTAATACAAATAATATCCGGGTCCGGTCGACGACCAATCTTCCAGCACTTGGCGTAGAGACCCTTGGGCAATCCCCTGTTCCACAGCGAGTTTCGGAGCATAGGCGAGCCCCACCCCCTTCTCGACCAAACCGATGGCAAACCTCGTCTCATCGATGATCATGGCGCCGGGAACGGAAACCGTGCGCGCTTGGCCGTCCCGTTCGAGCTCCCATTCGTACGCGCGTCCGGCACCGTCACGAATGCGCAGACACTGATGATGCATCAGGTCATCCGGGTGGCGCGGGATGCCATGTCGGTCGAGATAGGCAGGACTGCCTACGACAACCCAGCGAATGCCGGAGGACAAGCGTCGAGCGATCATGTCTTCCGGAACCGTGCCCCCAAACCGGATGCCGGCATCGTAGCCGCCATCGGTCACGTCGACCATGTGGTTCGACACAGCGACTTCCAGTTCCAGGTCGGGATAGCGCTCGACATAGGTCGGGATCACGGGGGTGAGCAGGTGGATGGCTGCATCATGCGGCACATTCAGGCGGATGCGGCCCGCAGGACGATCCCGAAAGCGGTTCAACGCCTCCAGAGCCTGACCGAGGGTGTCGATCGGTTCCGAGATCGCCGCGTATAGATGCTCTCCCGCAGCGGTCAGCGTGACGCTCCGGGTCGTGCGGTTGAGCAGCCGTACGCCGATACGCGCCTCCAATGCCTTCAATGAATGGCTGAGGGCTGAGCCGCTCACACCGAGATCGAGGCCAGCCTGCCGGAAGCTACGCCGCCGAGCAACCGCCAGGAAATGCGCCAGGTCCGCCATATCGGAACGCGAGATTTGCAGCTTGTAGGATCCCTCGTTGAACGTCGTCGCGGATTGTTGCTGGTAACGGCCGGACGACGTTAGAGGATGCGGAGGGTGGCGTCCCGGCTGTCGAACTCGTGTGCTGGTGCCGCCGCGATCGACGGGTCCAAGCATTCAGCCGGTGTGCTTCGCGGGGACGCCCTGGGACGACGGCGCGACCGCCACGGCTGGAGTGCGGTCGGTCCACGCCTGACGCGCCGTCGGCGGAAGCGGACGCAGCCTCATGCAGTCCAGCGCGTCTGGGAGCGTGTGTTCCCGCTCAGGCTCGCCCCGACATGCACTGCAGCCTGCGACATTACGGCCGTTATGAGCCAGAATGTAGGACGATTAGGAATTTAGAGACCTCTTAGCTTAATTCTGGCTCAAGTTCAGCCCGGACGGCTATCAATGAACGCGCTTGCGATTGCGAAATCCTGCGACTTCAGGTCGCTGCGGATGCCTCAGCACGTCAGAGTGCTGCAGAGTTCGCTCCTGATAAAGATGCTGGTGCCGATCTTACTGGTGGTCGCCGTCATGGTGATCGCCATCAGCGTCTACACGCCCAGGGCCGTCGTCGATACTGCGCTGGAAGAGGCCGTGGTGAAGGGCCTGCAGACGGCCGACCAGCTCAGGGCCTTGCGCGCCTTCTATTCCGAGAATGTCGTATCGAAAGCCGTGAAAGACGGCGCGAAAGCTTCGGCAAGCTACAAGAACGACCCTTCCGCCATCCCTGTCCCGACCACGTTCATCCTCGACGTCGCGCAAGCCTTCAGCAACGACCAGGTCAAGGTCGGCCTCGTCAGCCCTTTCCCCTGGCCGACGCGAGCCGGCCGCGTGCTCGACGACTTCCAACGTGAAGCCTGGGACAAGCTGTCCCTCGATCCTTCGGCCCATTTCGAGCGTCGCGAAGTCGTCGGTGGGCGAGAGGTGCTGCGCGTGGCCGTCGGCGACCGCATGGATGCGAGCTGCGTCGCTTGCCATAACGCGAACCCCCAGTCGCCGAAGCGTGACTGGAAAGTGGGTGACGTCCGCGGCATCATCGAGGTGGTCCGTCCCATCGATCAGATCACACGCGGCGCACAGGCCCTGTCCTGGCACCTCGTCGCCGGCATCTCGGTCGCCGGCGTCATCCTGTTCGGCGTCCTGTCCGCCCTGGGTCTGCAACTCGTGCGCCCCCTCCGCGATCTGGCGGCTTCGATCAACAACATCGCGAAAGGATGCCTGCACGAGGCGATCCCGCACACGAAGCGGGTCGACGAACTCGGCACCGTGGCGCGCGCCCTCATGAACATGCAGGAGCAGACCAGCGAGCGGATGCGGGCCGAAGAACAGATCAGCCACATGGCGCACCATGACGCGCTGACCGGGCTGCCCAACCGCGTCCTCTTCGGATCGGAGCTCGAGCGCGCCCTGACGGAATGGTTGCCGGACAAGACCGTTGCGGTGTTCTGCCTCGATCTCGACCGGTTCAAGCAGGTCAACGACACGCTCGGCCACCCGGTCGGCGACGCTCTGCTCACGGCCGTTGCCGAACGCCTGCAGTCCTTCGTCTCGGACAGGACCTTGGTGGCGCGGCTCGGCGGCGACGAGTTTGCGCTCATCCAGGTCGGTGCGGAGCAGCCGGCCGACAGCACCCTGCTGGGAGAGCAGATCATCGCACGCTTGAGCGAGCCGTACGAGATCCGGGGATACCAGATCGTGATCGGGGCCAGCGTGGGCGTATCGCTGGCGCCCCACGATGGCGATGGCGCGGACGACCTGCTCAAGAACGCCGACTTGGCCTTGTATCGGGCCAAGACGGAAGGGCGTGGAATGCTTCGCTTCTTCGAACTCGGCATGGACGCGCAGATGCTGGCCCGGCGCGAGTTGGAACTCGACCTGCGGCGTGCCCTCGTCAACGACGAGTTCGAACTCTACTACCAGCCTCTCGTCAACATCGACAGCGACGCCATCTGCGGCTTCGAAGCCCTGATCCGCTGGAACCACCCCACCCGGGGCATGGTGTCCCCCGTCGAGTTCATCTCTTTGGCCGAGGAGGTCGGCGAGATCGAGGCGATCGGGGCTTGGGTGCTCAAGACGGCCTGTCGCGAGGCGGCGACCTGGCCCGACGACATCAAGGTCGCCGTCAACCTGTCGCCATTGCAGTTCCGCAGCGGCTCCCTGGTGCTGCACGTCATGTCGGCCCTGGCGTCCTCGCGCCTGAAGGCGGATCGCCTGGAGTTGGAGATCACCGAAGGTCTGCTGCTGCAAGACACGGAGGCCACGCTCGCCACGTTGCACCAGTTGCGCGACCTCGGTGTCCGCATCTCCATGGATGATTTCGGCACCGGCTACTCGTCGCTGAGCTATCTTCGCAAGTTCCCGTTCGACAAGATCAAGATCGACCGCTCCTTCGTGCGCGACCTGGCCGAAACCGACGGATGCATGGCCATCGTCAGGGCCGTGATGGATCTCGGCTACGGCCTCGGCATGTCGACCACCGCGGAAGGCGTGGAGACGGCCGAGCAACTGGCGCACTTGAAGCGCGAGGGATGTGTCGAAGCGCAAGGCTACCTCATCAGCCCTCCCCGACCGGCAGGCGCCGTCGCGGAAATGCTGTTCGTCCAAATGTTGAGCGGCAGGAGCGTCGCCTGACATCGCATAGCCGCGGCGCCTCCCTGTCTCGCCGCGATCCCCGCATCCATACCGGCGTTCGGCGACGGACCAGACGGACCGGTTTCCATCTTTCAATACAAGAGGTCTGAGGACATGACCCCGAAAACGATTCTCCTCCTGTTCCACATCCTCGGCGTCGTCTTCGGTGTCGGCGGTGTCCTGATGCTCGACATCGACCTGGTGCGACTGCTGCGAGGTTCCAAGGTCACGCCGCAGAATGTGGACTTGACGAAGTTCGTCTCCATCTTCGTCAAGGCCGGGCTCATCGTCGTCTGGACATCGGGGTTGCTGATCATCGCCATAGCGCCGGACGGGCCCGCCTCCGTGCTCGCCAATCCCAAGCTCCAGGCCAAGCTGGTGGTCGTGGTGGTGCTGACCATCAACGCCCTCTTCGTCGAGACGCTCGCGCTGCCGCTCCTCGTCCGCAACGTCGGCAAGCCCTTGTTCCACGGCGTCGACCAGGTCCGGCGTTCGGTCGTCCTCGGCTGCGGCGCGATCTCGACCCTGAGCTGGGTGTTCCCCGTCGCGCTCGGATTGGCCCGCGAGCTGAACGGCATCGTTCCCGCTCAGCTCATCCTTCTCAACTACACCATGCTTCTCGCCGGTCTCGCCATCACCATGCAGCTGGCGGGTCGACTGGTCTATCGACCGAAGCTCCAAGGGAGCGTGGAGGGGTCGGAGGCGTCTTCCAAGGTCGCCGATGCCGGCCCCGGCCCGTCTGCTTCCGCGCCCGACGGCATCCGGATGGGCGACGGGGCACGGGCCCAGGGCCAGACCGCCAGAGCCGGCGATCCCGCATCGGACCGCTCGAACCAGCGTGCCCGCCAGGCGGGGCGCGACGCTTCCCTCGCCTCGACGTCGCCCGAGCGCGTGATCGGCGACTTCGCGTCGCTCGGTTCGGAGATGGAACGAGAGCAGTACCGCATCGGTCTCTTCGATGCCCTGCGGACACGGGGCGGATCCGGTTCGGATGCCGATCGCCTGCTCGAGCTGGTCGCGGCCGACGAGGTGCTTCGTCGCAAGATCGCCGCCGTGGCGCCGGACGAGGCCGCACGCGGCGCCTTCTCGTTCACGGTGGAGAAGGTCCGTCGCCGGGCCGAGGATCGGATGTGGGCCAAGGTGATGGACTGGCACGCCTCCATGGTGACGCTGAACGCCGCCGAGGCCTACGACGGCGCCGACAGGGCGGCACCGCAAACTGCTGTGGCGGGGTGATCCCTCCCGGGCCGGTGCGAGAAAGCCACAGGTGCCGGTCGCCGACCGGGTGGTCTCACTCCGGTCGTCCGCCCCAGTCGGCCGTGGCGAGATCGGTCAAGGCCTGCCCGGCGAGCCGAAGGAAGACCTTCTCGGGCTGCTCGGTCCCGCCGAGATCGGCGTAGAACCTGAGGAGACCGACGTCGCCACGGTCGGCGGTCCAATCCAGGCGAGCGAACCCCCGCTCCACCGCGAGGCGGGCCGCGGCTTGCATCAACCTTCGTCCGATGCCCCGCCGGCGCGCCTGCGCTGAGACGAACAGGTCCTTGAGGAACAGGCCAGGCTTCAGGCCTGGCCCTGGAAAGATCGCACCGAGGGCCGCGAAGCCGACGATGGTCGGGTCCGCCGCGACGAGCAGGTCGACGCCGCCGGGCCGCTTCGCGAGGCTCGCCACGATGTCGGCGAAGGATGGACACGCCACGCGGTAATGCGCCTGCATCTCCTGGAACAGGGTCGCCGTGGGCTCGACATCCGCGGCCTCCATCAATCGTATGTCGAGCAACACGATCCCCCGTCCTTGGGCCTGCCTCGGCCACCTTCCCGGCAAGGCTCCGTCGGTTCCCGGCCTTCCTCCAACGTGGAGGATCGCATTCGGGTGCACCCGTGCCGGACCAGCGGTGCGGCAAGGCCCGGGCCGAAACCCGGGGTGCGGCACGACATGCACCCGATCTTGGATGGTCGGGATTTGACTTCGCATGTCACAGGAGGTCGCACCATGAGCCGCGCTTACCGAGACCCTGCTCTCCGCGCCACCGTCGAAGAGAGCCGGGCGTTCCTGGCGCGCGCGCGCGAGACCCTTGCCCGGTCGAGACATGCGCGGGAGGCCTTGCGGCAGACCATGGAGGAGTCGCGCCACCTCATCGCGCAGTGTCGGGCGACGCTGAACCGATAGAGCGCACGGCCTCGTGCGAACGACGTGGTGCAGGGTCTATGTCATAGGTCAGAGCAGTATCGGCTTGCTCTGGCTCGCCTCGGCGACACGGAGCCGTTGAAACTACTCTCGATTCGAAGTTGGAGCGAATGCGCCGAAGGCGAAAGCGCTCTGGCGGACATGGCCCGTTCCTTTCGGCGATTCCGCCTCACCCATCGATCGACCGATGATGGGCGCGCTCGGCTGCTGCTCGCATGTCGAGCCTCGAACGGCAGCCGCATGCGCCACAGCCTGCGAGGGTCACACCTTTTGCGGTTGTCCGGTCTGCGCCGAAACCGTGGCGGCGTCGGCCAACTTCTGGGCCTGGAGGCCGTCGTGGCCGGTCGGTGCCGGACGCTGCCCCGTCTCCAGGCATCGAAGGAAGTGGTCGAGTTCGCGTTTGTAGGCCGGAAGGTAGCGCTCGAGGAAGAAGTTGACGACCGGCGCGCTGCGGAACCCTTCGGCGTCGGCCCGCTCCACGGTCGATTCGTGCATGTTCTGCGCGCGCAACATGCCCTTCGACCCGTGCACCTCCACACGCTGGTCATAGCCGTAAGTGGCACGTCGGGAGTTCGAAATCTGGCAGATCTTGCCCGACGCGGTCTTGAGCAGGACGGCCGCGGTGTCGACGTCGCCGGCCGTGCCGATCGCGGCATCGACCAGCGCAGAGCCGACCGCATGCACCTCGACGGGTTCTTCGCCCAGCAGGAAGCGCGCCATGTCGAAGTCGTGGATCATCATGTCCCGGAACAGGCCGCCCGAGCGCGCGATATAGGCGATCGGCGGCGGCGCGGGATCGCGGGACAGGATCGTGACCAGTTCCACGTCGCCGATCTCGCCCTCGGCGAGGCGCGCCTGCAGGGTCGCGAAGTGAGGGTCGAAGCGGCGGTTGAACCCGATCATCAAGGGGATGCCGGCGGCATCGACGACGTCGAGGCAGCCCTTGATGCGTTCGGAGCTGAGATCGACCGGCTTCTCGCAGAACACCGCCTTCCCGGCCCGGGCCGCGGCCTCGATCAGCTCGGCGTGGGTGTCGGTGGAGGAGCAGATCACCACGGCCTGGATGGACCGGTCCGCCAGGATCTCGTCGACGCTGCGCACCGGCACGCCGAGTTCCCGCCCGAGGGCTTCGGCGGGGGCCGGCACGGCATCCGCGATGGCGGTCAGGCGGGCCTTGGCGCTCCCCGCGATGTTGCGCCCGTGTAGCGCGCCGATGCGGCCCGCGCCCAGCAATCCGATGGTTGTCACGTCTGTCGTCCTTGATGAAGCGATGAGGATGGGGCGCGGTCGGGACAGGTCCCGTCGCGCGCATGCGTGCGTCAGGCCGCCTGCCGTTCCGCCGGGACGGTGAATGCGTCGCGGAAGCGGCTCAACGCCAGCGCGTCGTCGCCCGACGCGAAGCCTTCGAGGCCGACGGTGCCGCGGTAGCCCAGGCGTTTCAGTTCGCGGGCGATGGCCGGGTAGTTGATCTCGCCCGTCCCCGGCTCGCACCGACCCGGCACGTCGGCGACCTGGATCTCGCCGATGTAGGGCGCGGCCCGGCGCAGCAGCTCGATCAGGTTCCCCTCGCCGATCTGGGCGTGGTAGAGGTCGAGCATCAGGCGCAACTCCGGCCGGTCGACGGCCTTGACCAGCGCCAGGCAGTCCTCGGCCCGGCCGAAGGGCACGCCCGGATGGTCGACGGCGGCATTGAGGTTCTCCAGCACGAACATGACGCCGTGCCGCTTCCCGAGGTCGGCGATGCGGGTCAGCGTTTCCTGCGCTTTCATCCACATGTCGCCGGTCACGACATGGCTGGGCGTCACCGGCAGCCCACCCTCGCCCAGCCCGGTACCATGCAGGTTGAGGCGCGGGATATTGAGCCGGTGCGCCACCGGGATGGACTGCTCGGCGGTACGCAGGAGGTCGTCGGCACCCTCGTCGTCCGCGAGCCGGCCGGTGACGTAGCCGGTCATCGACGAAAAGGTCGCGCCCGTCGCCTTGAGGGCGTCGATGTCGTGCCGTCTCCAGTCCCAGATCTCGACCTGGAAGCCCAGCGCGTCGATGCGGGCGATCCGCTCGGTGACGGGGAGGTCGCGGAACACCATCTCGGCGCAGACCGCGAGGGTGAAGGGGGCTGTGTCGGGCATCGGGTTCCTTTGGCCGCGTCGGCCGGCATCGTGGATGGGGATGGGTCCGCTCAGATCGTGCCGCCGAGTTCGCCCGACAGTTCCTGCAGTTCCTTGCCGCCGGCCATCAGGTTCTGCAGGGCATCCATGGCGATCTCGCCCTTGGCGTGGGTCCCGAGCGTGCGGCCGCGGTTCAGCACCGTGAAGCGGTTGCCGACCGCGAAGGCGTGGCGGACGTTGTGGGTGATGAAGACGACCCCGAGCCCCTTGGAGCGGACGAGGTCGATGTATTTCAACACCATCGACGTCTGCGCCACGCCGAGCGCCGAGGTCGGCTCGTCGAGGATCAGCACCTTGGCGCCGAAGTAGACCGCGCGGGCGATGGCGACGCACTGGCGTTCGCCGCCCGACAGCGTGCCCACGGCCTGTTGAGGGTCGCGGATGTCGATGCCGATCTTGTGCATCTCTTCCCGGGTGACGGTATCGGCCCGCTTCATGTCCATGTAGCGGAACGGACCGAAGCCCTTCAGCGGCTCGCGACCCATGAAGAAGTTCCGGGTGATCGACATCAGCGGGATCATCGCCAAGTCCTGGTAGACGGTGGCGATGCCGGCATCGAGCGCATCGCGCGGGCTTTCGAAGTCGATGCTCCTGCCATCGACCAGGAAGTCGCCCGCCGAGCGCTTGTGGACGCCCGCCAGGGTCTTGATCAGGGTCGACTTGCCCGCGCCGTTGTCGCCGAGCAGGCAGAGCACCTCGCCGCTCGAAACCTTCAGCGATACGCCGTTCAGCGCGATGACGGAGCCGAAGTGCTTGACGAGGTCGCGGACCTCGATGATCGGGGTCTCGGCCATGTCAACGCTCCCCCGTGACGCGCTTGCGAACGACGTTGTTGAACACGACGGCGACCAGCAGCATCGTGCCGAGGAAGACGAGGTACCAATCCTGGTCGATCGTCGTGTAGGTCAGGCCGATCAGCACCATGCCGAAGATCAGGGACCCGAAGAAGGCGCCGATCGCCGAGCCGTAGCCGCCGGTCAGCAGGCAACCGCCGATCACGGCCGCGATGATGGCCTCGAACTCCTTCTGGAAGCCTCGGCGAGCGTCGGTCGATCCAGCGTCGAGCACCGTGATGATGGCGACGAGCGTGGCGCAGGCGGCGGTGACGACGAACAGCGTCGTCTTCACCCGATTGACCGGCACGCCGGAGTTGCGCGCCGCCCGAGCGTCGCCACCCGAGGCGAAGATCCAGTTGCCGAACTTGGTGCGCAGCAGGAGCCAGGTGGCGAAGAGGGCGAAGAGCACGAACCAGACGGCTTCCACCGGCACGCCGGACACCTTGGGAAGACCGTTGGGGAACTTGTCGATCATGTCGTGGGCCGCCATCCAGGCGAACAGCCCTTCGAGGGCGTTGCCCGAGAAGAAGCCGGCGAGCGTGCTTCCCTCGACGACATCCTTGATGCCGCGCAACTGCGTGGCGCCGCCGCTCGCCCACTTCAGCCCGACGAGGGTGAGGCCGCGCAGGATGAACAGAAACGCCAGGGTCACGATGAAGGACGGCAGGCCGGTTCGGATGACGATCTGGGCGTTGACGGTGCCGACGACCAAGGCGACCAGGAACGCGATCAGGATGGCGGCGGCCAGCGGCATGTGCCAGACGACCAGGGCCGCGGCGAACACGAGGCCCGCGAAGGCGATCATGGAGCCGAGCGACAGGTCGAACTCGCCGCCGATCATCAGCAGGGCGGCGCCGATCGCCAGGATGCCGAGCTGGGACGCCGGCGCCATGATGTTCATGATGCCGGCGAGCGTGAACATCGTCGGGCTGGCGAAGACCAGGAAGAAGACGATGACGAGCACGAGGCCCGCCACGGCACCGAGTTCCGGCTTGCGGATCAGCGTCGTCAGAAGCGACGACGTCTTGACGCGTTCGTCGCGTCCGAGCTTGTCCTTGACGTCGTAGATGGTGCTCATCGCGAGCGTCCTCCCCTCGGGGTTTCGTCCACCGTGGGAGCCTTGCGCCGCGTGTCACGGCCGGTTCCCGTCATGTTGGGTCGCATCGTGCGACCCGGCACGCGCGATCCGCGTGCCGGGTCGAGGTCCCCCGGTCGACGCGGGGGCGGCGTCCGTCAGGCTCCGGTCAGCGGATGCCCTTGGCCGACATGTCGATGACCTGACCGGCATTGTCCTTGGTGACGAAACTCGGCCCTGTGGCGACGTTGCCAGCCGGCATGGTGCCGTTCTTGGCGTGCTGGGCGAGGAAGGTCACCGGCAGGTAGCCCTGCAGGTAGGGCTGCTGGTCGACCGCGAAGGCGGCCTTGCCGTCGGCCACGTCCTTCAGGAAGGCCGAGGACAGGTCGAAGCTGCCGACCTTGACCTTGCTCTGCGCCCCAAGCGCCTCGACCGCCGCCACGGCGGGCTCGCCGACCAGGGGAGCGCTGAGGCCGATCACGCCATCGATCGACGGATCGGAGCTCAGCGCGGCGCGGATCTTCGACTGGGTCTCGGTCGGATCGGCCGACGTGGGCAGGACCGTGACCTTGCCCCCCGCGAGGCCTTCCTTCACGCCCTGGCAGCGCTGATCGAGGGCGGCGTTGCCGACCTCCTGGTTGACGCAGAGGACGTTCTTCAGCCCCATGTCCTTCATCCTGGCGCCGACGATGCGCCCTGCCGGGAGCTCGTCCTGGCCGACATGCAGCAGGATCCCCAGCTTCGACGCGGCGCCGATGCCGGAGTTCATGGAGATGACCGGGATGCCGGCGGCGACGGCCTTCTTGATCGCAGGTCCGAGCGCATCCGGATCCGGATCGGAAATCACCAGCCCGTCGGGCTGCTGGTTGGTGGCGGCATCGATGAGCTGACCCATCGCCACCATGTCGAAGGTTTCCGGCGCACGGTACTCGACGTGGACGCCCTGGTCCTTGCCGGCTTGGGTGATGCCGTTCTTGACGATGGACCAGAACGGGTCCGACGCCTGACCGTGTGTCACGGCGATGATGTTGATGTCCTTGGCCATCGCGGCAGTGCTGCCGAGCGCGGTGGCGCCGAGCGCGGTCGCGCCGAGCAGTGCGCCAACGAGCGCGAGATCACGGAACTGTAGTCGCATGTCGTCGTCCTCCCTCAGAGACTTGAGCCTCGTCGATTTTGATGCCCTCGGCTTTTACCAGCCTCGGTTCGCGGTCGTGCCGTGACGGCGGGAGCCTGGGCCGACGTCTCGGCACGGATCCTCGTTCTGAGCCACTGCGAGTGGTCGGCCCTCTTTGCACCCGGGTGCAACGGTGCTAGGCATCGCATGCTCGGGCGCAGCGCGCAAGTGGTTCGTTTCATGGACGGCGAGAAATAGAATGGGCCTTCCAATGCGAGGCGCGGATCTGGCGCGGAAGGCGACAGCGACCGATGTGGCCTTGGCGGCGGGCGTCTCGAAATGGACGGTCAACCGCGCCTTCAAGAAGGACGCCCCGATCGCCGAAGAAAGCCGCCTGCGCGTGCTCGCGGCCGCGGACAGGTTGGGCTACCGGCCCAATCTTCTCGCCCGGAGTCTCACGACGAAATCGACCCAGCAGGTCGCCGTGCTGGTCGACGACTTCGCCAACCCGCACAAGCTGCCGGTGCTGCACCTGCTGACGGCAGCCCTGCAGCGCGAGAGGCTCGTCGCCGTTCTGGTGAACATCGACGAGCAGAACGGGCCTGTGGACGCGATCCTCGACGCCGACCAACGCCAGGTCGACGCCGTCGTGTTGCTGGGCACGTCGTTCAGGGATGAAACCCTGCGCCAGCCCGCCCTGAATGCCGCCCGCGCGCCGCTCTACGTCTTGGCCCGCGAGAGCACGCTCGACGCCGTGAAGGCGGTGTCCTGCGACGCCGCCGCCTCGATGGAGGCAGTCGGCCTGCATCTCGTCGCGCGGGGCTACCGCCGGCCCGGCTTCATGTCGGGACCCAGGACCCTGTCGACGGTGCTGGGCCGCTCGCGGCATTTCGCAGCTTTCTGGGCCGATCGGGGCATCGAGGCGATGCTCGACATCGCGGTGGGGACCTACGACCGGAGAGCCGCCGGGGAGGCCATGGGTCGATACCTCGCCGCCACCCCGGCGTCGGACCGTGTCGACGTGCTGGTCTGCGAGAACGATGCCCTGGCCATCGGCGCCATGGATGCGGCCCGCTTCGGTTGTGGGCTCGACGTTCCGGGAGACCTCGCCTTCGTGGGCTATGACGGCACGGACCTCGCCGCCGCGCCGGCCTACGACCTGACCACCTACGAGCAGCCGATGGCGGCGATGGTGGACCGCTTGGTCGACATGATCGTCGGTCGACTCGACCCGACGACCGTCAGTCTGGAAGGCCGGCTCGTCGTGCGGGGATCCACATGACGTCCTTTCTGCCTCGCGGGATCGCTCGAGCGGGGTGACGGGAGTCACGGTGGCACCGTCTCCCGTCTTGTGTCCTCAGTATGCCCCAGACGAGCCGGCGGAGTCGGTTCTCGAAGGCAGCCTGGATCGGGTCGATTTGGGTACACCCCAAACGCACCACCCCGCCAATTCGCTCTGGATGTTCAGACTCCCTATCCAAAGCGGACTTTCTCGACCGAACCACTCAAAGCGAACCAGCCATCGGCCCTGCGACGGCACGCTGCTCGACCCTCAACGGCCGTTTGCGAGCGGATCCGCTTAGGGCTTGTTAACGCAACCGGTCGAGAGCGGCCGTCGTTCTGCCCTCGAATATGTCATTCGGCGGAGCAGTCTGGTGATCCGATGCTGTATCACATCGTTGCTGTGAGCTACCCTCCCGCTGACGGCCGACGGCTATCGTAGCTCGGTGACGCCTGCGCGCCGCCAGGGCATCGCCATCGTCGCCCCGCCATCACCCGAATGGAGTCGGCCTTCAGCCCGCAAGGGATCGGTCGATCGCCTCCGCCACGGACTTCGAGCCTGCGTGCGAGTTCACGCCACGGCCTGGAGCGCCTCCAGCTCCGGTCGATGCGCTCCGGCTCCGAATCGAGAGCAGTTACATCGGCTTGGAACCGTCAAGGCGATTCCAAGACGGCCGAACCTGGTCTAGGATGAGGATCCGACGACTCGATCCCAGGCCGCCCCATGCCCGCCCCGAAAAAAGTCGCGTTCCTGTCCAAGGAATATCCGCCCTACGTCTACGGCGGCGCCGGCGTCCACGTGGAATATCTGGCGGCGGCGCTCGCCAAGTCGATCGACGTCGAGGTGCGCTGCTTCGGAGACCAAGCGAGCCAGGAGGGCCGGCTCACCGTCAAGGGCTACCCGCAGTGGGAGGAGACCAAGCGGGGGACCGATCCGCGCTTCGTCGGCGCCGTCGACGCCTTCGCGCGGTCCCTCGCCATGGCCAAGGACACCTTGGACGCCGACCTCGTGCATTGCCACACCTGGTACACCGACATGGGCGGGGTGATCGCGTCTCAGCTCTGGGGCGTGCCCAACGTCCTCACCATCCACTCGCTGGAGCCGCTGCGCCCCTGGAAGGTCGAGCAGCTCGGCAACGCCTACCACCTGTCGGCCTGGATGGAGCGCACCGCGATCGACTCCGCGGACGGCATCGTGGCGGTGTCGCGCGAAACCAAGGCCGATGTGCTGCGCCATTTCGATGTCGACCCCGAGCGCGTCCACGTCATCCACAACGGCATCGACCTCGACGAATACCGCGCGGTGGCCGGCACCGACGTGCTGACCCGCCACGGCATCGACCCGTCCCGCCCCTTCCTGCTCTTCGTCGGCCGCATCACGCGGCAGAAGGGCATCATCCACCTCGTCAACGCCATCCCCAAGATCGACCCGTCGCTGCAGATCGTGCTCTGCGCCGGCGCGCCCGACACGCCCGAGATCGGGGCGGAGATGAGCGCCGCGGTGGCGGCCGTGCAGCGGCCCGGCGTCGTGTGGATCCGCGAGATGCTGCCGCGCGCCGACGTCATCCAGCTCTACACCCACGCGGCGGTGTTCTGCTGCCCCTCGGTCTACGAACCCTTCGGCATCATCAACCTCGAAGCCATGGCGTGCGGCACGTGCGTGGTCGCCACCAGCGTCGGCGGGATCCCCGAAGTGGTGGTGCCGGAGGAAACCGGCCTGCTGGTCGATCCCGGCCTCGTGCCGGGGACCTTCGACCCCGCCGACCCGGCCGGCTTCGCCGAAAGGCTCGCGGCCGCGGTGAACCGGCTGGCCGGCGACCCGGCGCTGCGGGAACGGTTCGGCGCGGCCGGGCGCAAGCGCGTGGAGGCGCATTTTTCCTGGGATGCAATCGCGGACCAGACGCTCGACATGTATGCCAAGGTCATGGAGACCTTCGCGCGGCGCCGCTGATCCCCAGCACGCCGCCCGCCGAACGCAAGAGGGAGGTGAGCCATGACGATCGCCATCGGGGACGCGGGGAGCGTCGGCGTGGATGCGGGGCGCCTCGGCCGGATCGACGCCCTCATGCAGGGCTACGTCGACCGCGGCATCTATGCCGGCATCGTCACGATGGTGGCGCGGCGCGGCACCGTGGTGCAGGCCGGCACCTACGGATGGAGCGACCGCGAGGCGGGGACGCCGATGGCGGCCGACACGATCTTCCGCCTGTACTCGATGACGAAACCGGTCGTCTGCACGGCCTTGATGACGCTGGTCGAAGAGGGCCGGCTCACCCTGGTCGACCCCGTGGCGAAGCACATCCCCGCCTTCGCGGGTGTGAAGGTGCGCTCGGACGACGGCAGCCTCGTCGACCCGGCCCGGCCCATGACGGTCGGCGACCTGATGGCCCACACCAGCGGCCTCACCTACCACTTCCTCGGCGACTCGCCCGTCTCCAAGATGTACGACGACGCCCTCATCCTGCGCGCCGACGTGCCCCTGGCGGAGGCCATCGACGACCTCGCGCGCTTTCCGCTCGCCGCCCACCCCGGCTCGCGCTGGATCTACAGCCTCGGGATCGACGTCGCGGCGCGCCTGGTCGAGGTCGTGGCCGGCAAGCCGCTCGGCGAGGTGCTGGGCGAGCGCCTGTTCGAACCGCTGGGCATGGCCGACACGGGATTCGGCGTGGCACAGGGCGGGCGCGGCCGGCTCGCCGCCATGTACGGCCGCCCGGACCTCCTCCGCCCCGGCGTCACCTCGCCCGACGCCCTCGCCGCCTGGGCGCGTGGCGAGGACCAAAGGGTCGACGTGTCCGGCACCTACCCGGTCGACCGGCCGGAGGCGTTCCAGCGCGGCGGCCACGGCCTGTTCGGCACGGCCGGCGACTATTTCCGTTTCGCCCAGATGCTGTGCAACGGCGGGACCTACGAAGGGCGGCGGATCATCGGGCGCAAGACGCTGGAGCTGATGCACGCGAACCGCATCCCGGCCGCGCTGCTGCCGCTGGAGATCGGCGGTCTTCCGCTCCCGGGCTACGGCTTCGGGCTTGGCTCCCGGGTGCTGCTCGACGTCGCCGCCAGTGCCGCGCCGGGTTCGGCCGGCGAGTTCGGCTGGGCCGGCGCGGCCAAGACGCACTTCTGGGTGGATCCGAAGGAGGAGGTCGTCGCCCTCTTCATGGCGCAGTCCCTGATGAGCTTCGACCTGCCCGAGCTCGCCATGCGGGCTGCCGTGTATCAGGCGCTGGACTGACGCCGGGGCGACCGACGGGCGGCGTCGCGCCGAAGCCCGCGTCCGGCCTGTGCCGGTCGCCGCGGCGCCGGTTCGACGGCTCGCGGCTCTACCGCGATGCCGTCCTGGGAACCGTCACGAGGATCACCGCCGTCGTGACCAGCATCAGCGCTCCGCCCGTGGCGAAGACACCGGCGACGCCGGCCAGCGCGTAGATTACACCGCCGCCGGCCGCCCCGAAGGTGATGGCCAGCTGCACGGCAGCCACGATCAGGCCACCGCCGCTCTCGGCCTCGTCCGGCACCGCACGCGCCAGCCAGGTCGACCAGGCCACCGGGATCGTGCCGAAGGCGAGGCCCCAGAGCGCCACGAGCGACGCCTCGAGCGGCAGGCCGGCGTGCAGCCCCGCCAGCCCGAGCCCGGCGGCCGCGATGAGCAGCGGCATGAGGGCGAGCGTCAGATATAAGCTGCGCTCGAGCAGCACGCCGGCCAGCAGGGTTCCGGCGAAATTGGCGAGGCCGAAACCCATCAGCGTCAGCGCGATCCCGTCGACCCCGGCCCCGCCGACGCCTTCGAGGAACGGCCTCACATAGGTGAACAGGCCGAAATGCCCGCTGAACACCAGGACGACGCAGACCATGCCGAGGCCGATCCCCGGCCGACGCAGCACGTCCACCAGGGTCGAGAGCCGGGCGGTGCCGAGGTTGGCGAGGCGGGGCAGCGTTGCCGCCTGCAGGACGAGCGAGAGCGCGCCGATGCCGGCCGCCAGCACGAAGACGACGCGCCAGCCGTACAGCCCATCGAGCCAGCTCCCGAGCGGCACCGCCACGATGGTGGCGACCGAGACGCCGCTGAACACCAGGGACAGCGCGCGCGGGACCAGGGCGGGCGGGACGAGCCGCATCGCGACCGCCGTCGCCATGCTCCAGAACCCGCCGAGCGCGACGCCGAGCAGCACCCGGGCCAGCAGCAGGAGGGGAAGGTTGGGCGCCGCGGCGACGAGCAGGTCGGAGATGACGAGCAGGCTCGAAAAGCCCATCAGCACCACCCGACGGTCCAGGCCGCGGGTGGTGACGGCGGCCAGGAGGCCGGCGAAGAACGCCACCACGGCGGTGGTGGTGACGGCCTGGCCGGCGAGCGCTTGGGAGATGTCGAGCGCCTTCGCGATCGGCGTCAGCAGGCTGGCGGGCAGGAACTCCGCCGTGACCAGCCCGAAGACGCCCAGCGCCAGGGACCAGACGGCCGGCCACGACGCCCGCTGCTCGACAGCCGGGGGCCATGCCGTTTCGGCGACTTCACTCATCGGTCTTCCCTTTCCGCAGTCCGTTGCCGGCAGGCTACACAGGGGGACCCAGACGATCTATGATAGATCGTCCGCAGTTTTTGACCGAAGGTCCGGCAATGGCGCTGTTTGAGTCACAGGTCCCGCCTCCGGACCTGATGAGCGAGCTTCTCCTCGACATGCGCCTCCGGGGCGTCCGGCACCGGCGCATCGAGATCACGCCCCCCTTCGGCCTCGGCTTCGGCACGGAGCCGGGACGGGCGCATTTCCACTTCGTGGCCGCCGGCACCGTCGTGCTGCGGGACGCCGCGGGCGAGGTCCACGACCTTCCGGCCGGCACCGCGGTCCTCCTGCCGAGCGGCGGCGCCCATCAGGTGCTGTCGGCCGAGGACCTGTCCACACGCGACATCGGCAGCTTCGCGTCCGTGCCGGTCTGCGACGGCCTCTGCGACGTTTCGGCCTGCGCCGGGGACCGGGGCTGTCCCGACAATGCCATCGTCTTCAGCAGCTGCATGCAGTTCGAGTTGGGCGCCATGCAGGGCCTGATCCGCCTCATGCCGTCCGTCATGCTGGTCGGCACCCTCCCCGACCGCCACCCCGAGATCCTGGCGATCTTGAAAGCCATGGAGAGCGAGGTCTGCGGACGTCGGGTCGGCTTCGCCGGCATCCTGGCCAGGCTCGCCGATGTCGTCGCCGCCATCATCGTCCGCAGTTGGGTCGAGTGCGGCTGCAACGGTGCATCGGGCGTCGTCGACGCCCTGCGCGACCCTCGGCTCGCCCGGGCGATCGCGGCGCTCCACCGCGATCCGGGGCGGGCGTGGACGGTGGCGGCGCTGGCGACCGAGGCCGGCTGCTCGCGCTCGGTCTTCGCGGAACGCTTCCAAACGCTGACCGGGACGCCGCCGCTGCGCTACGTCGCCGAACTTCGCATGCGCCTCGCCGCGCAGTGGATCGCCCAGGACCGGATGGCGATCGACACGGTCGCGGGCTCTCTCGGCTATGCGTCCCAGGCGGCGTTCAGCCGCGCGTTCAAGCGCGTGACCGGCCACCCGCCGGGAGCGGCCCGGCTCCCGTCCGGGCGGGCCACGGCGGACGGGCTCGAAAGCGCGGCGTCGTTCAGCCGACCGGCTTCCCGCGCCGCGTCGAGCCCGACGTGACGGGCCCCAGCCCATCGACGCCGCCGAGCGATGCGGCGGCGGCCGAGGACAGATCCGTGCTCAGCGTTTCGAGGCGCCGATTGCGGGTTTCGATGCCGAAGGCGAAGACGACGAGGCTCTGGAGCACGAGGAGCCCGATCATCAGGTCGAGCACGCCCGCGACCCCGTAGGTGCCGAACAGCCACACCACAATGAAGGGCGTCACCACGGTGGCGCCGCGACCGAGCGTATTGCACAGCCCCGACGCCCGCAGGCGGACCTCCGTCGGGAACAGCTCGGGGATGTAGATGCCGAACAGCAGCGCCACCAGCACGTAGATGGGGATCGTCAGGGCGAAGCCCACCAGGGTCAGCAGGACCGGGTCCGACACGGCCGGGTAGACGAGCGCGAGCGCGGCGGCGAGGAGCGAGGCGCCGATGATGGTCGGCTTGCGGCCCCAGCGATCGGCCGTCAGGGCGCCGATGCCGGACCCCACGGGGGCGCCGAGCCCCATCAGCAGGGCGAAGCCGGAAGACTGCGCGATGCTGAGCCCCTGCTTGACGAAGAAGGTCGGCAACCAGGCGACGAAGCCGTACAGCACCGTGTTGATGACCACCAGGCACAGGCAGCCGACCAGCAGGCGCGACAGCAGCGGCGGGGTGAAGAGGGCGCCGAGGCTCACCGGCGGAGCCGCGGGCGGGACGGGCGCCGGCACGCTGAGAGGCCCGGTCGTCGCCTCGGCTTCGCGCTCGATGGCGGACAGCAGCGCCTCGGCCTCGCCGTCCCGGCCGACGCTTTCGAGCCAGCGGGGCGACTCGGGCAGGCTCTTGCGCGCATACCAGACCAGGAGCCCGCCGAGCCCGCCGATGATGAACATGGCGCGCCAGCCGAAGGCCGGGATGACAAGCCAGCCGACCAGCGAGGCGATGGGGAGCCCCGTGACGACGAAGACCGCCATCACGCCCAGCCAGCGACCGCGCGAGCGGGCCGGGACGAACTCGGTCAGGGTCGAGTAGCCCACGACGTTCTCGGCCCCGAGCCCGATGCCGATCACGAAGCGCAGCGCGATCAGCACTTCCATGTTGGGGGCGAAGGCCGCGGCCAGCGACGCCAGGCCGAAGACGAGGAGGTTGGCCTGGTAGGTGAAGCGCCGCCCGTAGCGGTCGCCCAGGAAGCCGGTCAGGAACGAGCCGACCATCATGCCGACGAAGGTGGCCGACACGAACAGGGCGTTCTGCCCCATGGTGGAGAACCCGCCCTTCAGCGTCGCGCCCAGCACCGTGCCGGCCGTGTAGATGTCGAAGCCGTCGAAGAACATCCCGACGCCGATGAGCCAGATGATCCGATAATGGAACCGGCCGATGGGCAGCCGGTCCAGGCGGCCGCCCGCATTCACCGCGTCCGTCATGGTGTTGTCCTCCCTCGTGAGATGTGCGGAGGGCCCGTCTTGGCGCGGGCCGTCCCTCCGATCGGGCATGCCGGGCGGCGCGGGAGCAGATCCCCGCGCCGTCGGATCCTCAGTTGAGGCGGCCCTGCCCCGCCGTGTCGCGGTACCAGTCGAAGTCGCGCCGGTCGGCGGTGCCGAGCATGACGCTCTTGACCTCGAAGTGGTCGTCGAAGCTCTCGGTGCCGAACTCCCGGCCGATGCCGCTGTCGCCGACACCGCCCCACGGCGAGGCCGGGTCGAGGCGATGGTGGTCGTTGATCCACACGATGCCGGCCTTGACGGCCCCGGCGACGCGATGGGCCCGGGCGACGTCGCGCGTCCGCACCGCGGCGGCGAGGCCGAAGGGCGAGTCGTTGGCGAGCCGCAGGGCTTCCTCCTCGGTCTCGAACCGCGTCACCGAGGTGAAGGGCCCGAAGACCTCCTCCTGGAAGATCCGCATCTTCGCCGACACGTCGGCGAAGACGGTGGGCTCGACGAAATAGCCGCCCTCGTGGCCCGGCACGGTCGCGGCGACGCCGCCCGCCACCAGCCGCGCGCCCTCGCCATTGCCGTATCCCGCGTAGCTGAGCACGCGGTCGCGCTGCTTGGCCGAGATGACGGGCCCGAGCTGCGTGGCGGGGTCGAAGGGGTCGCCGATGCGGATCGACTTGGCCTTGCGGGCGAGCTTCTCGACGAACTCGTCGTAGACCGAGGCCTGGACGATGTGGCGGCTGGCGCAGACGCAGGTCTGGCCGGCCCCGATGAAGGCCCCGAAGGCCGCGTAGTTGACGGCCTGGTCGACGTCGAAGTCGTCGAAGACCATCACGGGCGTCTTGCCGCCGAGTTCCATGGTCTGATGGGCGAAGACGCGCGCCGCCGCCGCGCCCGCGATGCGGCCCGCCTCGGTGCCGCCGGTCAGCACGAGCTTGTTGATGTCCGGGTGCTCGGCCAGGTGCTTGCCGGTGGTGGGCCCCAGCCCCAGCACCACGTTGAACACGCCCTTCGGCAGGCCCGCCTCGGTGAAGATCTCGGCGAGCTTCAACGTGGTCAGGGGCGTGTATTCGGACGGCTTCACCACCGTGGTGCAGCCGGACGCCAGCACGGCCGCCAGCGACTTGCACATGATCATCAGCGGGTGGTTGAACGGCGTGCAGTTCGCCACGACGCCGATGGGCTTGCGCAGCGTGTAGTTCAGGTAGGGCCCCTCGACCGGGATCACGCTGTCGCGGCGCGCGAGGGCGAGGCCCGCGAAGTAGCGGAAGAAGTCGGGCAGGCGTGCGAGCTGGGCCCGCGTCTCGTTGACGGGCCGGCCGTTGTTGAGAGTCTCGAGGCGGTAGAGGGTGTCGAGGTTGGCCTCGAAGGCGTCGGCCAGGCGGTTCACCAGGCGGGCGCGGGCCCGGATGTCGAGCCCGCCCCACGCGCGGCCCTCGAAGGCGGCGCGCGCGCTCTTCATGGCACGGTCCACGTCGGCCGGGCCGCTGTTCGGGATCCGGGCGATGACGACGCCGGTGGCGGGGTTGCGGACGTCGATCATCTCGCCCGTCCCGGCTTCGATCTCGACGCCGTCCACGAAGTTGCCGTGCTCCTCGACCCGTCCGGTCGCCTTGTCGAGCGCGTTCATGCTGTCCTCCCTGGTCTTGCTGGTCCGGTCGCGCCGCGGCGCCGATGCCGTCAGTCCACGATGGCGGCGCGCGACAGCGCCGCCAGGATCCGTTTTTCCGCCTTGGCGATGTGCTCCCGCACCAGGCGGGCGGCCGTGCGGGCGTCCCGCGCCTGCACGGCATCGATGATGGCGGCGTGTTCGGCGATGAGCTGGGCCGGGTCGCGGCCGCGGATGCCGGTGAGGCTCGCCCGGGTCAGCCGATCCGACTGTTCGATCAGTTCACGCGCGGCGCGGGCCATGCGCCGGTTGCCGCTCGCCGCCGCGAGCGCGGCATGGAAGTCCCGGTTGTAGGCGATGAAGCCGTCGTGCTCGCCATCGTCCGAAACGCTCCGGAAGGCGTCGAGCCCGGCCAGCACCGGATCGCTCGCGGCCTCGCAGGCTTCCGTGGCGCAGGCCGGCTCCAGCGCCTGGCGGAACCGCAGCAGGTCGCGGGCATCCGACACCGACACGGCGTTCACCCGGTAGCCCTGGCGCGGCAGCACCGTGACGAGCCGTTCCTGTTCGAGGCGCAGCAGGGCTTCCCGCACGGGTTGGCGGCTGACTTCGAAGCGGGCCGCGAGTTCGGCTTCCCGCATGTCCTCCCCCGGCGCGAGCCTGCAGAGCAGGATCTCGGACCTGATGGCGGCATAGACATTGTCGCGGAGCGAGGCGGGCTTGTCGTTCATGATGCCTGAGAATGACACCGCTGAAATATCACGTCAAGTCCATCACCGCGGTTCGGCCTCGACATCGCGGCCCGTGTCGGCGATGCTGAGGCCCCGTTCCAGTCTATCAGGAGAGCGCGATGGACGAGATTTTCGCCAAAGGCACCGTCTCCGTGTCGATCACCGGCGCAGGGCCGCCGCTGTGGCTGTTCCATTCCCTCCTGGCGGACCGCGACAGCTTCGCCGCCGTCCGCGCCCCCCTCGCCGAACGCTTCGCCGTCCACCTGCCGGAACTGCCCGGCTTCGGCGCATCCCCTCCGGTGCCGGGTGGCCTCGCCGCCGTCGCGGACCGCATGGCCGAGGCGGTGCGGGACCGCGGCGGGGAGGCGCCGACCGTGCTGGGCAACGGCTACGGCGGGTTCGTCGCGTTGCAGATGGCCATCCGGCACCCCGGCCTCCTGCGCCGACTCGTGCTGGCCGACTGCGGCGCCTGTTTTTCGGAGCCGGGGCGCCAGGCGTTCCGGGCGATGGGGGCGGGCGTCACGGCGGGCGGGACGGCGAAGATCGCCGACGTCGCCATGCGTCGCCTCTTCGCGCCGGACTTCCAGGAGGCCCATCCCGACCTGATGGCGGAGCGCCGCGCCGCCTTCCTTCGCACCGACCCTGCCGTGCTGGTGGCGGCCTGCCAGGCTTTGGCGGACCTCGACCTCAGGGGCGAGGTGCCGCAGGTCCGCGTCCCGACCCTGGTGCTGGTCGGCGAGCGGGACGAGGCCACGCCGCCGCCCATGTCCCGCGAACTCGCCGCCCTTCTGCCCGACGCCCGTCTCGTCGTCCTCGACGGCTGCGCGCATGTTCCGCAACTGCAGGACCCGGATCGGTTCCTGGAGGCGGTCGGCGACTTCCTGGACGGGCGCCGCTGATCGCGGGACGGCGCCTCAGACCTCCGCGTCGGCGGCGGCCGGAGCCGCGGGACGCGCCAGGCGATGCTGCATCTCGTGCAGCAGCTCGGCGGCGGCCTCGATGCCCCCGGGCGACATGCCGGCCGCGAGCGCTTCGGCCCATCGTCCCTGCCGCTCGCTTGCGGCCTCGTAGGCCGCTTCGCCCCGCTCCGTCGGGGTGACCAGCATGGCGCGGCGATGGTGGGGATTGGGTACGAGGCGGACGAGGCCGTCCTCGCGCATCTCGTCCACGGAGCGCTGCACGGCCTGCCGGGTCAGGCCCATGTTGCGGGCGATATGCGCCACCGGCAGGGGAACCGGGGAGAGCGCCATGGCCCCGAGCACCTGCCAGCGGGCGCTGGTCAGCCCGAGATCCGCCACCAGGCCGTCCCCGGCCGCGAGAAGCGCGCCGTTGAGGCGGAACACCTCGAGGACGAGGCGCGTCACGGCACGGCGCAGCGGGTCCTCGGGCTGGGCGAGGGTGGGATCGAGGCGGGGCATGGGCTCCCCCTACGGGCACATCATCGACCCGTCAACATGACAGGCCGCTGTCGAGACGGCCGGCGACGTGGCCAGGACCAGGCCCATCCCGGCGGACTGAGGCCGACGCGCCGGGAGCCATCGATCCCGGACGCCGCCGCACCGGCGATCACGAAAACGTGATCGAAAGTCACATCAGCGCCTGCCGGGCCGGCTCTTCGCCGCGAGTCCTTTCACGCCATGACACGACGTCCGCCAGAGTGTCCGGCGATGAACTCGGCCGCCGTGCTCCACCTTGAACCGCCATCAATGCCACCGGGAAACGGCGTCCCCGGCTCGGCCTGATCGACCGGAAAGGCCCGTTTCACCCCTGACATTCATGCGGCTCAATCGCCGACGGGTCTCCGCCGCCGTGACAATGGCCCGGCCAGGACAGGCCCTCGGCTAAGCCGTTCAGAGCTAGAGCTTTTCCTTGTCATGCTCGTGGTGTTTGCCGCGCTCGCTGTCGAGCAGTATCGCGACGGCTGTCATCGCATGAAATACCGCTATATTCCTGACATTCAACATGCTTCGAAATGAAACTTACTATCATTTTTACCTTATACCAGCGCTTCAAAGCAGCTGACGTCTTCTGTTACGGGCACATCACCGCATTGATTGCTGTAATCGGAGTAGCAGATGAGTCTCTTGAACACGCCGTCCGTTGTCAGCCCGACGACGATCAACAATGTTCCGATCGTTGGATCGACGGCCCAGAGCATCGACCTGTCGGCGGGCGGCGTCGTCGCCAACACCGGCGTCGATCTCGACGGCGTCGCGATCTCCGGCTCGTCGGCCGGCACGCCGTCGTCCGTTACCAACTCGGGCACGATCTCGGCCACGGCGGGGACCGGTATCGGTGTGGCGCTCGACATCGGAGCGTTGTCCAACAGCGGCACGATCGCGTCGGCGGGCGTCGGCGCGACGATCGGCACCGGCACGGCCGACAACGCCGCCGGAGGCACGATCACCGGCGCGCTCGACGGCCTCGATGCCACAGGGTCGACCGTCGTGAACAACCTCGACACCATCTCGGGGACGTCGGGCACCGGCGTCGACCAGGTTGCCGGCACCCTCACCAACGGCGCCGGTGCGGTGATCCAGGGCGCGACCGATGGCGTCGATGCCACCGGGACCACGACCGTCTCCAATGCCGGCACCATCCTGGGGTCCGCGGCCAGCGGCGTCGTCATGGGCAGCGGTTCGCTCACCAACGCGGCCGGCGGCACGATCACGGGCGCGACCAACGGCGTGCTCGACACCGCCACCGGCACGCTCACCAACGCCGGCACGATCTCCGCCTCGGGCCCGAACGGGATCGGCGTCAACCTGCTCGGCGGCGGTATCGTCATCGACTCGGGCGTCATCAGCGGCACGGATGCGAGCGGCAACCCGGGCGGTGTCGCCGTGAACCTCGGTGGTGCGGGTAACAGCAGGTTGGTGCTCGATCCAGGCGCGGCCCTCACCGGGATCGCGCAGGCGGCCGGCACCAACAACATCCTGGAATTCGCCGCCGGAACGGGCTCGACGGCGGTCCAGGACATCGGGACCACCATCACGGGTTTCGACAACATCCTCGTCGACGCGGGTGCGGCCGCCGACGTCCTCGGCGCCATCACGGCACCCGGAACCGTGTCGCTCGGCAGCGGGGCGTCCCTCAAGATCGGGGGTCCGGTCAGCGCGGGTGTGACGATCGACCTGTCCGGGACCGGCACGACGTTGACCTTGGGCGATCCAACCGGCTTCGCCGGCACCATCGCCAATCTCGGGCTCGACGACACCCTGGATCTGACGGGCCTCGGCGCCGGCACGACGGTGAGTCTGGCGTCCGGCTCCGGCTTGAAGCTGACCACGGCCTCCGGCATCACCTCCATCCTGCCGATCTCCGTGCCCATTGGAGCGTCGCTGGCCTTGACGCCCGACGGCCTCGGCGTGGTGGTCGGCGGACTGGGCACCAGCACCAGTGTCACGACCGGCACGGGCGGCACCGGCACGGGCGGCACCGGCACGGGCGGCACCGGCACGGGCGGCACCGGCACGGGCGGCACCGGCACGGGCGGCACCGGCACGGGCAGCACCTCCACATCCGCCGGGACCACGACGGTCACGACGGACCCCAACGGCGACACCACGGTGGTGAGGACCACGCCGCTCGGCGCCACCTCGACCATCGCCCTGCCGGCGGGCAGCAGCATCGCCTATGGCACGGGAGCGGCGCAGGGCGACGTGATCGCGATCGATCCCGCGGCGACCTACAACCGGGGCGGCACGTTCACCGTCACGGGTCACGTGTCGAGCCTGTCGGGCGTGGGCAGCGTCGCGATCTCGGCCATCGTCGACGGTGGCGAGCGGGTCACGCTGGGGACGGCGGATGTGGCGGCCGACGGAAGCTTCGCGTTCCGCGACAAGGTGGGGCCCCACCTCCAGGGCTTCATCACGGCGACGGAGACCGACGGGGTCGGCGCCACGACGTCGGTCCAGACGCCCTACTCCCTCCAGGCCGGGATCAAGGGTGCCGGCTTCGTGGCCCAGCAGGTGCTGTTCAACCCGGACGGCAGCGAGGCCATCGGCCTGACGAACCTCCACCGCGACGGCTCCAGCACCGTCAAGGTCGGCGACGGCGGCCAAACGTTCCAGACCGACTTCTTCACCACCTTCCTGAACGGGTCCGCGCCCGACAACACCTTCGTGTTCAACCAGGGACACGGGTTGAGCGTCGTCGACGGGTTCCGGGCCAACGGCACCGACCACGACACCATCAGCCTCCCGTCCGCCGATTTCGCGAACGTCGCGGACGTGCTGCGCAACACCCACAACACGGCGGGCGGGGCCGCCATCACCGATCCCGTCTCGGGCGACACCATCCGCATCGCCGGGGTCAGCAAGGCGGAACTGAAGGCCAACCCGGGGGACTTCAAGTTCCACGCCTGAGGGCGGCCGGGGGAGGTCGGAACCCGCCCTCCCCCCGCCGTCGAGGACCGGGTCGAGCTCCGGGGCGTCGCACCCGAAGTCGATCCAACCCCCGTTCCCGCCCTGCAGGCCCGGCCCCGGTCGGGCCTGTCGCGTGCCGCGAGGGGCGGGTCGTCGTCAGGCCCCCGTGACCAGCGTGTCGATCCGGAGCGGGAGGTCGCGCAGCCGCTGGCCCGTGGCGTGGTACACGGCGTTGGCGATGGCGGCCGACGTGCCGACGATGCCGATCTCGCCGATCCCCTTGATGCCGAGCGGGTTCACCAGCGTGTCCTCCTCCGGCACCATGATGACCTCCACGTCGACGACGTCGGCGTTCACCGGGACGAGGTAGTCGGCGAGGTTCGCGTTGACGTAGCGCGCGGCGCGCGGATCGATCTCGGTCTCCTCGTGCAGCGCCGAACCGATGCCCCAGATCATGCCGCCCATGTACTGGCTCCGCGCCGTGCGGGTGTTCATGATGCGGCCGGACGCGAAGGCGCCGACGATGCGGGGCACGCGGATCTCGCGTGTCAGGGCATGCACCCGCACTTCGACGAACTGCGCCCCGAAGGCGAACTGGATGCGGTCCTGGAGCTTGGCGCCGCCCGTCGGCTGGGCCTTGCCCTGGTAGAGGAGGCCCAGCGCGCCCTTGGGCGCGCCGTGCGGCGCCCATTCGGCATATTCCTGCACCGAGCCCATGCCGCGCTCCTTCAACGCCGCCACGACGTCGGTCGGCGGCGCGCCGCCCTCGGCGAGGCGCGCCCTGATGGCGTCGCAGGCCTGGGCCACGACCGAACACACGCTCGCCGTCGAGATCGACCCGCCGGCCACCGGCGCCGGCGGCAGGTCCGTGTCGCCGAGCAGCACCGACACCTGGCCGACCGGGAGCCCGAGCCGCTCGGCGGCCGTCTGCGCCAGCACCGTGTAGAGCCCGTTGCCGATCTCGTGCCCGGCCGTTTCGACCCGGGCCGTCCCGTCCGGGAACAGCGAGACCCGCGCCGCGGCCGCGGCCATCTGGGTCGGATAGGCGGAGGTGGCGCAGCCCCAACCGACCAGCCAGTCCCCGTCGCGCATGGAGCCGGGCCGCGCGTCGCGCTTCGACCAGCCGAAGGCCTCGGCCGCCCGGTCGAAACAGGGCATGAGGTTGCGGCTCGTGTAGGGCAGCCCCTTGATGGGCTCCCGCGCCGTGTCGTTGACGCGCCGCAGCTCGACCGGGTCCATGGCGAGCGCCACCGCGAGCTCGTCCATGGCGCTCTCGAGCGCGAAGAAGTAGGGCGTCTCGGCCGGCGCCCGCATGAAGCCCGGCGTCGAGCGATCCGCCCGTACGATGGCGACGTTGCTGGCGATGTTGGGACAGGCATACATGCGCGTCGAGGCATCCGTGCCGGCGACCGCGTAGGGGTCGGGGCGGGACGTCACCTCGAAGCCGTCGTGGCTGAGCGCCTGGAGCTTGCCGTCGCGCGTCGCGCCGAGCCGGACGCGGTGTTTCGTCTCGGCCCGGAAGGTGGCGACCGTGAACCCCTGCTCGCGGGTCGGCACGAGCTTGACGGGGCGGCCGAGCTTGCGGGCCGCCACCGCCACGATGGCGGTCCGCTGCGTCAGCCCGCCCTTGGACCCGAAGGCGCCGCCCACGAAGGGGCTGAGCACCCGGATCTGGCTGGGGGCGATGCCGAGCTGCGCGGCGAGGCCGGCCCGGATGCCGTAGACGTTCTGGCTCGGCTCGTGGACGGTGAGCTGGGCGCCGTTCCAGGAGCATTGGGTGGCGAAGAGTTCGATCGGGTTGTGGTGCTGGGCCGGCGTGGCATAGGCGGCATCGACCGTCACGGGAGCCGCCGCATAGGCGGCGGCGAAGTCGCCGACCTTGGGATCGTCGTGCCGCTTGTTCTGCGTGGCCAGCTCCTGGTCGACCGCGCCCGGCGAACCGAAGGTGGCGGAGGGCGGCTCCACGGCATAGTCGACCACGACGCGGTGCGCGGCGTCGCGCGCCACCTCGTAGCTGTCGGCGAGGACGACCGCGATCGTCTGGCCGGCATAGGCGATCTCGGGAGAGCCGAGCGGCACAACGCTGTTCGACGCCGGGCCGCCCTCCGTGAAGAACTTCACGGGACGGATGGCGTCCCCGATGGTGTCGTGCGTCAGGATGTCGAGCACGCCCGGCAGGGCCCGGGCTTCCCGCAGGTCGAAGGACCGGATGCGGCCCTTGGCGATCGCGCTGGTGACGAGATAGGCGTAGGCGACGTCCGGCAGGGCGACATCGGCGGCATAGACGGCGCTTCCCGTCACCTTGGCGCGCGCATCGTAGCGGGGCACGGGCTGTCCCATGCCGGGCGGGAGGGCCGGCGCGGTGGCGGGGAGCCCGGCGGGGATCGTGGCGAGAGTCTTGGCGGGGGTCGTGGTGGCGTCGGCCATGGTCAGCCCTCCAGCGTCGCGGCTTGCAGCAGGGCGCGGGCCACGGTGTTGCGACCGAGCGCGACCTTGTAGGCGTTGTGCTGGCGCGGCTGGGCCCCGGCGAAGGCGATGCGGCCCGCCTCGGCGGCGGTTTCCGGGGTGACGGGCCGGCCGACGAGCGAGGCTTCCGCATCCCGCGCCCGCCAGGGCGTCGTGGCGACGCCGCCGAGCGCGATCCGGGCCTGCCGCACGACACCGTCCTGCAGGTCGAGGGCGACGGCCGCCGATGCCAGCGCGAACTCGTAGGACTGGCGGTCTCGGATCTTCAGGTACAGCGAACGCCGGGTCCAGGGCGCGGCCGGCACCAGCAACGCGGTGATGAGGTCCCCGGGGGCCAGGGTGGTCTCGCGGTCGGGCGTCGACCCGGGCGGCCGGTGCAGGGACGCGAAGGGGATGGTGCGGGGGCCCGTCGCCCCGGCGATCTCCACCGAAGCGTCGAGCGCCATGAGGGCCTGGGCGAAGTCGCCCGGATAGGTGGCGATGCAGTCGGCGCTGGTGCCCAGCACGGCATGCTGGCGATTGACGCCGCCCTGCGCGGCGCAGCCCGAGCCGGGGCTGCGCTTGTTGCAGGCGGTCCACGCCGTGTCGCGGAAATAGTTGCAGCGCGTCCGCTGCAGGACGTTGCCGCCGAGCGTCGCCATGTTGCGCAGTTGCGCGCTGGCGGCGAGCGTCAGGCTCTGCGCCAGCACGGGATAGGACCGGACGATCTCGGGATGGTCGGCCGCCGCCGACATCTTGGCGAGGGCGCCGAGCCTCAGCCCCCGGTCGCTCACCGCGATGGCGCCCTCGCGGCGTTCGAGCGGCGTGATGTCGACCAGGCGGCCGGGCTGCATCACGTCGAGCTTCATCAGGTCGAGCAGCGTGGTGCCGCCGGCGAGATATTCGGCCGGCAGGCGTCCCTGGATGCGGGCCGCGTCCTTCGGAAGCGCCAGGGCGGCTGGTGCGCCGTCGGCCGAGGCCGCGCGGTCGTAGAGGAAGGGGCGCATTGGCTCAGCCCTCCATCCGGGTCTTCGCCTGGCGCACGGCCGCGACGATGTTGGGATAGGCGGCACAGCGGCACAGGTTGCCGCTCATGTATTCGCGGATGGCGTCGTCGTTGTCGGCGTGGCCCTCCTTCACGCAGCCGATGGCCGACATGATCTGCCCCGGCGTGCAATAGCCGCACTGGAAGGCGTCATGGTCGACGAAGGCCTGCTGCATGGGATGGAGCGGGGCATCGGCACGGGCCAGGCCCTCGATCGTGGTGACCTCCCGCCCCTGCACGGCGACGGCGAGCGTCAGGCAGGCCAGCGTCCTCCGGCCGTCGACGTGCACCGTGCAGGCGCCGCACTGGCCGTGGTCGCAGCCCTTCTTGGACCCGGTGAGGCCGATGTGCTCGCGCAACGCGTCGAGCAGCGTGGTGCGCACGTCGAGGCCCAGCCGGTGGGGGCTGCCGTTGATCGACAGCCGCATGTCGACGGGGGCCTGCAGATCGGGGGGCGACAGGTTCGGCGCGGCTGCCAGCAGGGCGACCTCCGCCGCCGCGGCGCCGCCCATGAGCGGCAGGGCCGCCGTGGAGGCCATGAGCGGCAGGGCCGCCGTGGAGGCGGTGGCGCCGAGGAACCGCCTTCGACTGACGGAGGCCGGACCGTCGTCGCCGTGGTGGTTCGCCATGACTGCCTCCGCGGGCTGCATCGCGGCGACCCGGCGGACCGCGATCCGCCGCGGGCCGGCGCCGGTCGCCGTCTTTCGCGGCCAGCCTAGCCCACATTGGAGCGTTTCCAAGGCGGGGCGGCGCGCTCCGTCGACATGCCCGTCGAGGGACGGGGCTTCGGGGCGGGCCGGGACGCCGGCCCGCGGCCTCGAGGGTCCGGCGGTCAGCCCGCGAAGCGCATCTCCGGCAGGCCCCTGACGCCGAGATCGTGGATGGCGAAGAGGCTGCCGCGCAGCGGACCGTCGTCGGGAAAGCGCGGCAACGGCGGCTTGGCCATGGACGTCACGTAGAGCACGTCGAGGTCGGGACCGCCGAACATCACGCTGGTCACTTTCTTGACCGGCATCGCGATGATGCGGTCGACCGTGCCGTCCGGCGCGTAGCGCACCAGGCGGCCATCGTAGACCAGCGCGTTCCAGAGGAAGCCCTCGGCGTCGACCGTCGCGCCGTCGGCGGCGCCGCCGCGCGAACGGTCCACCCTGGCGAAGGTCCGGCGGTTCGACACGGCGCCGGTCCCGACATCGTAGTCGTAGGCCCAGATCTCGCCCGACCAGGTGTCGGCGAAGTAGAAGGTCGCGCCGTCCGGGCTCCAGCAGGGCCCGTTGGAGCAGATGATGTTCCGGTCGAGCGTATGGACGCTGAGGTCGGGGTCGACCCGGTAGAGCGCCCCGCTCGGCCCCTCCTCCATCGTGTCCATGGAGCCCGCCACGAAGCGGCCCTGGCGGTCGACCTTGCCGTCGTTGAGCCGGTTCTGCGGCAGGCCCGGCTCGGGGTCGTAGAGAGGCGCGACGACGCCGGTCTTGAAGTCGAGCGTGTGGAACCCGCGCTGCAGCGACACGATGGCGCCGCCGTCCCGCCTCAGGCACATCGAGCCGATCTTCTGCGGCACGTCCCAGGCGCGGACCTCGCGCCCGTCCGCCGTGGCGCGGAAGACGCGGCCGTCGAAACTGTCGATCCAGTAGAGCCGCTGTTCCTCGACGTCCCACAGGGGACCCTCGCCCAAGGTCGTCTTGACGTCGACCAGCACTTCGATGCGCATGCGCCCCTCCCCTCCCCTGCCCTGCCCTGCCTCGGATGTCGTCAGAACCCGACCTCGGCGCCGCCCTTGAGGCCCAGCATGGCGCGCGCCTCGTCGGGGGTCGCGATCGCGAGGCCGAGCCCTTCCAGGATGCCGCGCACGCGCGTCACCTGCTGGGCGTTGCTCGTCGCGTAGCGGCCCGGGCCGATCCACAGGCTGTCCTCCAGCCCGACCCGGACGTTGGCCCCCATGGCGGCCGCCATGGTGGCGACCGGCATCTGGTTCCGGCCGGCGCCGAGCACCGACCAGCGGTAGCTGTCGCCGAACAGCCGATCCGCCGTGCGGCGCATGTGCATGACCTCGTCGGGATGCGCGCCGATGCCGCCCTGCAGCCCGAAGACCGTCTGGATGAACAGCGGTGCCGTCACGAGGCCGCGGTCGACGAAGTATTTCAGGTTGTGGAGATGCGCCGTGTCGTAGCACTCGAACTCGAACCGGGTGCCGTTCTTGGAACAGGCGTCGAGGATGTATTCGATCTGCCCGAAGGTGTTGCGGAAGACGATGTCCTTGTTGGACAGGTAGCCGCGCTCCCACTCGTGCTTCAGGCTGTCGCCGAAGCGGCCCAGCATGCCGAACAGGCCGAAGTTCATCGAGCCGAGGTTGAGGGAGGCGAGTTCCGGCTTGAAGGTTTCGGCCGGGCGCACCCGCTCCTCGACCGTCATGGTGGGGGCGCCGCCCGTCGTGATGTTGATGACGGCGTCGCTGCGGGCCTTGATGCGGGGCAGGAAGGCGGCGAAACCCTCCGGCGACTGGTCGGGCGCGCCGGTCTCGGGGTTGCGGGCGTGGAGATGCACGATGGCGGCCCCGGCCTCGGCGGCCCCGACGGCGGCCTCGACGATCTCGTCGGCCGTGACCGGGAGGTGCGGCGACATCGACGGCGTGTGGATGGCGCCCGTCACGGCGCAGGAGATGATGACCTTCTTGGCGTCTGCCATGGTGCCTGTCCTCACTGTCCGATGTCGGTGGCGGCCCGGCGCTTGTGGGCGAGCAGCGCCATGAGGCGGCGGTCGCGCCAGCGCTGGCGTTCGTCGAGGGCGTCGCGCGGCAGCTGCCCGGCCCGCTCGGCCTCCACCGCATCCATCACCGGCCCGGTCCAGTCGACCCGCCGCTGCACCGAAGGGAAGATCGCCTCGTAGATGCCCTGGTAGCGGGCCGCGTAGTCGCGCACGCCGCCCGGCGCGTTGAGGTCGATGGTTTCGAACGGCCCCATGAAGGACCAGCGCAGCGCCAGGCCGTCACGCAGGCCGATGTCGACGTCCTCGACGCCCGCCACCCCGTCGGCGACGAGGCGGAAGGCTTCCTCCAGCAGCGCCCCCTGCAGGCGGTTCATGATGAAACCCTCGATCTCGCGCTTCATCACGAGGGGCGCCTGCCCGCAGCCGCGCATGAAGTCGGCGGCGCGCGCCACGGTCTCGGGCGCGGTCCAGGGCGAGGGGCAGACCTCGACGGCGGGGACGAGATAGGGCGGGTTGATGGGGTGGCACACGAGGCAGCGGGCCCGGCCGGGGACGTGTTCGACGAAGCGCGACGGCAGCAGCGCGGAGGTCGAACTCGCCAGCACGGCGCCGGGCGGCGCGAGGGCGTCGAGGTCCTGGAAGACCTGGCGCTTCACCTCGACCCGCTCGGGCGTGTTCTCCTGAACGTGGTCCACCTCGGCAAGGGCCTCGGCGAGCTCGGCCGTGGGCCGCAGGCGCGCCAGGACGGCGCCGGGCTCCTGGCCGCCGAGGAGGCCCTCGGCGGCCAGGTTCGGCAGCACGGTCGCGATGTAGTCGAGCGCCGCGGGCAGCGCCGCGGGATCGGCGTCCCACAGCGCCACCTCGTGCCCCGCCCGGGCGAAGCTGATGGCCCAGGCCCGCCCGACGAACCCCGAACCCACGATGGCGGTCTTCATGCGCTTCTCCCTGTTCACGGCGCTTCAGAGCGACTCGACGTTGCCGTCGACCCCGAGCGACTGGCCCGACAGGTTGCGCCCCGCGGGCGAAACCAGGAAGACCACCATGGCGGCGACATCCTCGGGGTCGGTCATGCGGCGCAGCGAGATGCGCTCGAGATACTGTTGCTCCATGGCGTCGTACGGCACGCCGACCTGTGCGGCGCGGTCGCGGATCACGCCCTCCATCCGGGGTCCCCGGATGATGCCGGGCAGGATGGCGTTGACGCGGATGTTGGCGGGCCCGAGTTCCTTGGCGAGGCTCTGGGTGAAGCCGATCACGCCCCATTTCGCCGCCGCATAGGGGGTGCGGAACGCGTAGCCGAAGCGCCCGGCCGAGGACGACATGTTGACGATGGCGCCCCCGCCCGCGGCCTTGATGAGCGGCACGGCGCGACGGGCGCAGAGGAACTGGCCGGTGAGGTCGATGTCCAGGCAACGGCGCCAGTCGGCGACCGAGATGTCCTCGACGGCGCCGGTCGGCCCCGCGATGCCGGCGTTGTTGACCAGGACGTCGAGCCCGCCGAGCCGCGCCTCGACCTCGCCGAACAACCGGTCCACAGCGGCCTCGTCCGAGACGTCGGCGATCGTGGTGCCGACCTCCGGCAGGGCGGCCCGGCACTGCGCCAGGGCAGCCTCGGCGACGTCGCAGACATGCACGGTCGCGCCGGCCGCGGCCAGCGCCGCCGTTATGGCGCCGCCGATCCCCGCCGCGCCCGCCGTCACCAGAACCCTCAATCCTTCCGCTGGCCTCGCCGTCATGGGTCGCGTCCTCGTGGTTTCGATCGGGTCGATGCGGCCGCCCCGGGGTGGGGCTGCCGGCGGTGGGGGCCGGAGCGTCAATCGCGCAGGGCCAGAACGGCGCCGAGCACGACGAGGCCGAAGACGATGTCGCGCACGGCATGGGGCAGCATGGTGCCGGACAGCAGCGTCGAGAGCGCCGTCAACAGCAGCACGCCGCCCAGCATGCCGAGGTAGTGGCCGCGTCCGCCCGTGATGAGGCTGCCCCCCACCACCACGGCGGCGATGGAGGGCAGCAGGTATTCGTCGCCCATGCCGAGGCTCGCCTGGCCGCTGAAGCTCGCCAGCAGGATGCCGACCAGCGCGGCGCAGAACCCCGACAGCGCATAGGCGCCCATCAGCGTCGCCCCGACCCCGACGCCGCTGAAGCGAGCCGCCAGCGGGCTGTTTCCGACCGCGTAGACGCGGCGACCGAACAGGGTGCTGCCCAGCAGCAACGTGGCGACCGCGGCGAAGGCCCCCACCACCACCACCACCGGCGTCAGGCCGCCGATGTGGCCGGTCATGATCCATCGCATCCCCGGCGAGGCGAAGCCGTCCGGCGTGCCGCCGCTGTAGACCAGGGCGGCGCCCTGCAGGATGCCGTTCATGGCCAGCGTCATGACGATCGGCGGCAGGCCGAAGAGCACGATGCCGAGGCCGTTGAGCGCACCGACCGCCGTGCCCAGCGCCAGCCCCAGGGGCACGGCCCAGAGCGCGGCGGCGTCGGAGCCGCGCACCGATCCCGCCACCACGATCCCGACAAGCGTGATGACCCAGGGCAATGACAGGTCGAGCCCGCCGGTGAGGATCACGGTGCCCTGCCCCAGGGCCAGGATGGCCAGGAACGACGACAGCACCACGAGCGCGTTGAAGAACCCCGGGTTGGTCAGCGTGTTGCCGAACAGGGCCTGGGTGGCGAGCAGGACGAGCGCGAGGCCGGCATAGGCGGGCAGCACGTAGGCCAGCGTCTTCCGGTTCCGGGCGACCCAGCCCGGCGGCGCGGCTTCGGATGTCCGGCGCGGTGCGTCGGGCAGGCGCGGGCGCGCGGGCGGGGAGCGGTGGCGCGCCGCCGACGTGCCGGTGCGGCGAGCCTCGAGGGCGAGGAGGGCGAGCCGGACATGGGCGGCCAGCGGCGAGCGGCGCCCGGCCGAGCCGCCCAGCACCGCCAGGATCAGCAGGGCGCCCTCGGCCACCGAACTGTAGAAGGCCGGTACGTTCAGCACGAGCAGGACGTTGACGGCGATCATCAGCGTATAGGCGCCGATGATGGAGCCCATGGCACCGCCCCGCCCGCCGCCCAGCGCGGTGCCGCCCAACGCCACGGCGGCGAAGATCTCGAGCAGCATGGCGCGGCCCACGAGCGGGTCCGCCGAGCCCGTCTGGGCCGACACGAAGGCGCCGGCGGCGCCGTAGAACAGGCCCGCCATCACGTAGGCGCGGAGCTTCGCCCATCGCGTCGCCACGCCCGCCGCGAAGGCGGCGTCCTCGTCGCTGCCGACCGCGTAGAGCGAGACCCCGAAGCGCGTGTTGCGCGCCAGCCACCACACCAGCGCCGCCGCCGCCACCACCACGACGGGCGCCGGGAGCCATCCCGGCACGGCGTCGCCGGTCAGCGCCGCCACGAATTCCGGCGCGATGGCCCCGCCCGGCTTGTCGGCGACCAGCAGCGTGATGCCCTGCACGATGAACATCGTGGCCAGCGTCACCACGATGGGCTGCATGCGCAGATAGGCCACGAGGACGCCGTTGACGGCGCCGACCGCGCCCCCGATGCCCAGGGCAACGAGGCCGAACAGGAGTTGCGAGCCGGCACTCGTGCCCATTCCGGCACCGAGCACGACGTTGACCAGCGACACGACGGCACCGGCCGACAGGTCGAAGCCGCCGGTCAGGACAACGAAGGTCTGCCCCACCGCGGCCAGCGCCAACGCGGCCCCGCCCGAGGCGATGAAGGAGACCTGGAAATAGGTGAAGCTGCCCGACAGGAGGTTGACGCCGCAGAACAGCACCAGGAACACCGCCAGGGCGACGAGGGCGCCGCGGTGGCGCGCGAGGGCGGAGCCCCAGGCCTTGCGACGGTGCAGCGCCGGGCGCGGCAGGACGGCGCTCATGCGACCCTCCGGCCGCCGGCGGGCCGGACCGCGCCGCCGAGCGCGGCGCGCATGACGCGCTCCTCGTCGAGCGCGGTCCCGTCGATCTCGTCGACCACCGCGCCGCCGTACATGACGAGGACGCGGTCGGCGAGGTTCACGAGCTCGGTGATCTCGGTCGAGTAGAACAGTACGGCACCGCCGGCGGCGGCGAAGTCCCGCATCAGGACGTAGAGCTGGTGCTTGGTGCCGACGTCGATTCCCCGGGTGGGGTCGAACATCAACAGCACGCGCCCGCCGGTCAGCAGCCATTTGGCGATGGCGATCTTCTGCTGATTGCCGCCGCTGAAGGCCCCGGCGTCGGTGTAGAGTGCTCGCGGGTCGATCTCGACGCTATCGAGCACGCGCGCCACGGCGACCCCCTCGGCCCTGCGGTCGATGAGCCCCGCGCGCGAGAAGCGGCCGAGGATCGGCAGGGACACGTTGAAGCGCCCGTCGCGCTTGAGGAAGAGCCCCTCGGTCTTGCGCTCCTCCGGCACAAGCGAGATGCCGATGTTGGGGCGGATCGCATCGGCCGGCGAGGCCAGCGTCACGGGTTCGCCATCCACCCGCAGCGTCCCGCCCGTGAGCGCGGCAAGGCCGAAGCAGGCGTGGAACAGGTCCTGCTGTCCCATGCCCTGCAGGCCCGCCACCCCCAGGATCTCGCCGGGCCAGAGCGCGAAGCTCGCGTCGGCGAGGCGGCCGGCGGTGGCGAGGCCCTCGCCGCTGAGCACCGGCATCGCGCCCGGAGCGGGCGGGCGACGCGGCGGGCGGGGTGGGAAAGTCGCGTCGAGCGAGCGACCGATGATCATGCGGACCAGCGCGTCGTCGCTGATGTCGGCGACCTCCGCCGTACCCACGTCCTTGCCGTTGCGCAACACGGTCAGCCGGTCGCAGAAGCGGCGCACCTCCACCATGCGGTGCGAGATGAAGATGGTGGTGACACCTCCGGCCTTGAGGCCCGCGACGAGACCTTCCAGCCAGTCGATGTCGGCCCCGGCGAGGGCCGAGGTCGGCTCGTCGAGCAACAGGATGCGGGGCTGGCGGAAGACCGCCCGGGCGATCTCGATCTTCTGGCGCTGCGGCAGGTCGAGCAGGCCGATTTCGGCCCGGGGGTCGATGTCGCCGAGCCCCAGCCGTTCCAGGTGCTCGGCGACGCGCGCCAGCGCGTGGCGGCGGCGCAGCAGCCCGCCGGCATTCACCGGGGCTTCCGGCAACAGCATGTTTTCGGCGACGGTGAGGTCGCGCACGAGGCTGATCTCCTGGAAGGCGGTCTGTACGCCCAGGGCATGGGCGTCCTTCGGGCGCGCCAGCTGCACGGGTTCGCCGAAGATCCGGATGGAGCCGAGGCTCGGCCGGACGAGGCCCGACAGCAGCTTGACGGTGGTGGACTTGCCCGCGCCGTTCTCGCCCAGGAGCGCGTGGACCTCGCCCGACCGCACGCTGAGCGAGGCCCCTCCGAGGGCGAGCGTGGCCCCATAGGCCTTGACGACCGTTTCGAGGCGCAGAGCCTCCGGGTTGAGGGACACGGGTGCGGACATGGGCGCGGACATGGGCGCGGTTCCCCGGGAACGGGAAGCGGGAGCGGGGGCCGGGCACGACCCCGCGCGGGCGGGGCCGGGCGTCAGCGGAGCTTTTCGGGCTCGGCCGAGAGGGCGGCCTTCAGGCCGACCTCGGGTGTCCCGGCGGAGAAGATCGACGCGAACCAGCCGGGGTTCGACACGACCGCGGGCTGGAACACGTTGCAGCCCTCCGACATCTCCTGCCAGGTCCCGGTCTTGCAGAGCTTGACGGTGTCGTTGGTCACGATGGGTAGCGGCAGCACGGTCTTCAGCGGCACGTCCTTGCCCGACAGCTTGTCCACCACGAGCCGCAGCGCATAGGCGCCCGAATAGGGCGGCGAGGCGTAGGAGATGCGCGGCGCCGCCATCGGCTTGTAGGCGCCGTTCGCGCCCTCGACGGGTGTACCCTTCGGCAGCATCTGGACGCGACCGCCGTTCGAGCCCTCGCCCGCGCAGGGCTTCAGCTTGTCTTCGGCGATGCCCGACTCGAGCTGCATCTGGTCGGCGGTGAAGCAGCCGACCTGCATCCAGAGCCCGTCGATCCTGTCCCAGCTCTGGGTCGCCAGGATCTTCGACAATTCGGTGCGGGCGACGGCCTGGCTCCACATGCCGGGGGCCTCCGCCACGATCTTGATGCCGGGGCTCTTGGCGAAGACCTCCTTGGCGGCCTTGGTGCGCAGCGTGTCGACCGAGGTGCCGGGCACGCCCGTGACGGCCACGATATTGCCCTTGCCGCCCAGCACCTTCACGAGCCACTCGGCCGTGACGCGACCGGCCTCCTCCTGGTCCATGGAAACATTGTAGGCGCAGGGTTCGGTGATCTGCGCGTCGTAGGCGATGACCATGACACCCTTGCTGCAGGCGTTCTTGACGACCTGGTTCAGGGCCGTCGGCGAGATCGGGTAGACCAGAATGGCCTTGGCGCCGGCCTGCACCATGGCGTTGATCTGCTGGATCTGCTTCTGGGCGTTGGCGCCGGCGACCTGAACGTCGAGGTCGATGCGGCTGGCGACATCGGGGCTCGCCGCCATCGCCTTGATCATGTTGGTGGCTTCGGCCTGCCAGTCGTTGCCGATGTAGCTCATGCTCAGGAAGACCTTCGCCTTGTCCTTCGCCGGCTCCTGTGCATGGCCGAGGCCGGCGGCACCGGCGATGAATGGCAGGCTGGCGAGCGCCGCCCCTGCAAGCGTGCTGGTCTTCATGTGGTCCCTCCCGTGCGCCCCGTCTTTGCGGGACCCGTGTCGATCGCCCGGCAGGCTGCGCGGCGTCGACATTCGATTTTTGATCAAAGATTATAGATCGAGGCCACCCACAACCGATTTCACGGGCTCGGCTTCGGCTGTAAGACGGACCGGGATCGGGTTTGGACGGCGAGGGGCACGCATGACGGTGGTACGGCTGCAGCAGGGCCTGCCTTTCTCGCCCGTGTCCCGGGCGACCATCCAGGACCACGTCTACGGCAAGCTGCGCGAGTCGATCCTCAACGGCGCCATCGAGCCGGGCCGGACCGTGACGGTCCAGAGCCTGTCGGAAGCCTTCGGCTGCAGCGCCATGCCGGTCCGCGAAGCCATGCATCGCCTCGTCGCCGAGAAGGCCCTGACGGTAGTGGCGGGGCGCTCGGTCGGCATCCCCCACCTGACGCCAGATCGGCTCGAAGACCTACGGCGGGTCCGGGCCGAGGTGGAAGGGATGGCGGCGGCCTGGGCCGCGTCGAGCCTGCCCGATGAGGCGCTCGGTCATCTCGACGCCCTGATCGCCGAGATGGACGGCGCCAAGGCCGAGCGCGACCGGGCCCGCTACGTTCCGGCCAATCGCGACTTCCACTTCACGATCTACCGGGCCGCCGGAAGCGAAACGTTGCTCGCCATCATCGAATCGCTCTGGCTGCAGATCGGGCCCTACTTCAACATCCTCAATGCGACGGAGAACTGGAGTTCGGCCAACCTCGAACACAAGGCGATGCGCTCCGCCCTTGCCCGCCGCGACGGCGCGGCCGTCCGGGCGGCGCTCGTGGCCGACATCGACGGGGCCGCGGAAGCGCTCGGCCTCGTCCTCACCCGGCCCGATCCCATCGCCGCCACGTCCCGGCGCTCGAAGCGCCTGCCGTAGAGCAGCATCGACTGCCTTGGGGGCGCCTCGTCGGTCCCAAGTCGATGGCATCGTTCTCGATGCGAGAGCTGGAGCGAAGTCGCCGAGGGCGAAAGCGCTCCAGCCGATAAGCTCCTGCGTGACCCGTCAGGCGGCGGGCTGCAGCAGCACTTTGATCGATTCGGGCGAGTTCGCGATGCCGATGGCCCGGTCCCAGTCCGGCAGGGCGAAGCTGTGGGTGACGATGCCGGCGGAGGTCACGAGCTTGCGCTGCAGCAGGTCGATGGCGATCGGGTAGCAGTAGGGGCCGAGGTGGGAGCCGCGGACGTCGAGCTCCTTGCGGTCGCCGATGATCGACCAGTCCACCGACGTCTCCTTGCCGAACACCGAGAACTCGACGAACCGGCCGAGCTTGCGGATCATGTCGAGGCCCTGCACGACGCCCACCGGCGCGCCCGTGGTCTCGATGTAGACGTCGCAGCCGTAGCCCTCCGTCAGGGCGCGGACGACGGCCGGCGCGTCCTGCGTCGTCGGATTGATCGTGACGTCGGCCCCGAACCGCCGCGCGAGGGCGAGACGCTCCTCGATCGGGTCGACGACGACCAGCTTCTTCGGCGTCTTGAGGCGCGCCACCTGCGTCATCATGAGCCCGAGCGGCCCCGCGCCCGCGATCACCACCACGTCGTCGAGCTGCACGTCGCCGCGGTTGACGGTGTGGATCGCGCAGGCGAGCGGCTCGATGATGGCGGCGTCCTCGAGCGGGATCTCGTCGGGGATGCGGTGCACCAGCGCGCGGGTCGACAGGCGCATGTAGTCGGACATGCCGCCGTCGGCGACCTGCCGCTGGAAGCCGTAGATGTCGTGCACCTCGCACATCCAGTATTTGCCGCTTCTGCAGTAGCGGCAGTCCCAGCACGGCACGATCTGCTCGGCGATGACCCGGTCGCCGATCTTGAACTTGCCGGCGTGGCCGGCGGCGCCCTCGCCGACCTCGTCGACGACGCCGAAGAACTCGTGACCCGGGATGACGGGCGGCTTGACCCAGGAGGGCTTGCCCTCGCCGCCCCAGAACATCTTGGCGCCCGACCAGCACTTGCAGTCGCTGGCGCAGATGCCGCAGGCCTGGACCTTGATGACCAGTTCGCCCGGCCCGGCGCTCGGCCGCTCGACCTGTTCGACGCGGTAGTCCTCGGGGCCGTGACAGACGATCGCCGTCATCAGGCGGTTGCTTCCGGTCATGGTGCTCATGGTTGTCGTCCTTTCACGCAGTCGCGCCAGTCTCAGCGCTGGTCGCGCCCGATATAGATGGCCAGGAGGATGATGCCGCCCTTGATGACGTTCTGGACGTAGGGGTCGACATGGACCATGTTCAGGCCGTTGTTGAGCACGCCGAGCAGGAGCGCGCCCAGCAGCGTGCCGATGATGGAGCCGCGCCCGCCGCTGATGGCCGTCCCGCCCAGCACCACGGCGGCGATGGCGTCGAGCTCGAAGCCGACCCCGGCGTTGGGCTGGCCGCTCATCAGCCGTGCCGTGATGACGATGCCGGCGATGGCGGAGGTGAGGCCGCTGACCGCGTAGACGACCATCTTGAACCGCCCGACCCGGACGCCGGACAGGCGCGTGGCCGCCTCGTTGCCGCCGATCGCGTAGACGTAGCGGCCGACCGGCATGCGCTCCAGCACCAGCCAGGCGACGGCATAGACCACGATCGTGATGACGATGGGCATCTGCAGCCCGAGGACGTTGCCGCTGCCGAAGAAGGCGATCCACCCCGGCAGCCCGTCGATCGGGTAGCCGTGGGTGTAGATGAGGGCGAGCCCGCGGGCGATCCCCATCGTGGCGAGGGTGACGATGATGGGCGGCATCCGCCCGTAGGCCACGAGCGCGCCGTTGAACACGCCGAAGGCCACGCCCACGGCGAGGCAGGCCACCAGCGCCAGCACGGCGTTGACGCCGCCGATCATCAGGCCCGCCGCCAGCGTGCCCGACAGGGCCATGACGGAGCCCACCGACAGGTCGATGCCCCCGGTCAGGATGACGAAGGTCATGCCGACGGCGATCAGCGCGTTGATGGAGACCTGCCGCCCGACGTTGCTGAGGTTGTTGACCGACAGGAAGCTGTCGGAGGCGAAGACCATGATGAGGCACACGACGGCGAGCCCGATCAGCGGGTAGAACAGCGTCGAGCGCCGCAGGGCCGCGAGGCTCGTCCCGCGCACCGGCGCCCGGATGTCGCCCTTGGCGGCGGGTTCAGACGAGCTCATCGGTTCTCTCCTGCGTGGCCCATTTCATGATCGTCTCGGGATCGATGGCGTCGCGCTCGAGGGTGTTGACGAGCTTGCCGCTCCTGAACACCGCGACCCGGTCGCACATGCCGACGATCTCGGGCAGTTCGGACGAGATCATCACGATGGCGTAGCCGCGCGCCGTCAGCGCCCGCATCAGCACGTAGATGTCGGCCTTGGCCCCGACGTCGATGCCGCGCGTCGGCTCGTCGAAGATGAGGATCCTGGTGTGGTGGTTGAGCCAGCGCGCGATCACCACCTTCTGCTGGTTGCCGCCCGACAGCGTTTCGACCCGCGTCTCCATGCTGGGCGCCTTGACGCCGACCCGGCGGATCACCTCCGCGGTCGACGCCACCTCCTTGCCGCCGTCGATCAGCCCCAGCCGGGCGCGGTACTTGCCGAGGTTGTTGATCGAAATGTTGTCCCGGATGGCGAAGGGGATGATGAGCCCGTCCGCCTTGCGGCTCTCGGGCAGGATGCCGATGCCCTGGCGCAGCGCGTCGGCGGGATCCGTGACGGTCGTGGCGCGGCCGTCGATCTCGATGCGCTTGCGCTGGCACGGCAGGGCGCCGATGACGCCGAGCGCCGTCTCGGTGCGGCCGGAGCCGACGAGGCCCGAGAACCCCAGGATCTCACCTTCGCGCAGTTCGAAGGCGTTGACGGGCCCGTCCTTCTCGAGCTGCAGGTCCGACACCCGGAGCACGACCCGGCCCGGCCCCGACCCGGCGGGCTTGGGCGGATAGCTGTTCTCGATGCGGCGGCCCACCATCATCTGGATCAGGGCATCGGTCGTGGTGCCGGCGACCGGCACGGTGCCGATGTAGCGGCCGTCGCGCAGCACCGTGATCCGGTCGCAGATCTCGAAGATCTCCTCGAGGTGGTGCGAGATGAAGATCATCCCGACGCCCTGCCGCCTGAGGTCCCGCATGACGCGGAACAGGTGTTCGGCCTCGGTGTGGGTCAGCGTCGCGGTGGGCTCGTCGAGGATGAGGATCCTGGCGTCCTGCGACAGGGCCTTGGCGATCTCGACGAACTGCTGCTGGGCGACGCTGAGGCGGCCGATCGGCACCGACAGGTCGAGCTCGACGTTCAGCCGCGCGATGATCCCCGCCGCCGCCCGCCGCATGCTCGTCCGGTCCAGCAGCCCGAACCGGCCCCGCTTTTCCCGGCCGAGGAAGATGTTGTCGACGGCGTCGAGGTCGGGGATGAGGCTGAATTCCTGGAACACGATCCCGACGCCGGCCTTCGCGGCCTCCTCGGCGCTCTGGAAGCGGCGCGGCACCCCGTCGATGACGATCTCGCCGCCATCCGGCCGGGTGATGCCGGCGAGGATCTTCATCAGGGTCGACTTGCCCGCCCCGTTCTCGCCGAGGAGGGCGTGCACTTCGCCGCCCAGCAGGCTGAAGTCGATGTCGGACAGCGCCTGCACGCCGACGAAGGCCTTCGAGATGTTCTTGAGTGCGAGAACTTCGCCCATGTCGCCTCCCCCGGGCCTCCGCGCTTGGGCCGCCCCGCGCGGGCGCGGGGCGGCCTCGTCGGGCGCGGGGCTGCCCGCGCCCGTCCCGTCACCAGGTGAAGGTTTGGGCCGCCTTCTCGTCGATCGGGGTGACGTCGACCGGGATGGCGGCCGGGACATGCGCACCCCACAGCTTGGCGAGGGCGATGCCGATCGCCAGCCGGATCTGGTCGCGCGGATACTGGGCGGTGGTCTCGATGAACTTGGAGCCGGGCTTCTTGATCGCGTCGATGGCTTCGGGCGCCCCGTCCACCGAGGTCAGCTTGATGTCCTTGCCGCTCGCGTCGATGGCCGACAGGGCGCCCATGGCGCCGCCGTCGTTGACGCTGAAGATGCCCTTCAGGTTCGGGTGGGACTCGATCATGTTCTCCGTCACCGAGAGGGCGGCGGCCCGCTCCTGCTTGCCGTTCTGCGTGTCGACGAGCTTCAGGCCCGGCATCTTGGCGAGCGCGTCCTTGCAGCCCCGGACCCGCTCCAGGATCGGCACGACCGGGATCCCGTCCAGGATCGCGACCTCGCCCGAGCCGCCCAGCGCCTTGCCGAGCGCCTCGCAGGCCATCAGGCCGGCGTCGTAGTTCTTCGACCCCACGAAGCTGTCGACCGGCCCCTTGGCGTTGGCGTCGACCGCCACCACCACGACGCCGGCCTTGTGGGCCGTGTTGACGGCGGATTCGATGCCCGTCGTGTCGGTCGGGTTGACCAGCAGGATGTTGATCTTCTGCTGCACCATGTCCTCGACGTCGCTGATCTGCTTCGACACGTCGTGGTGGGCGTCGGTGATCACCACGGTGGCGCCGATGGACTTGGCGGCGTCGTTCAGCGCCTGCTGCATGGTGACGAAGTAAGGGTTGTTGAGCTCCTGGAACGTCATGCCGATCTTGATCGGCTCGGCCGCCTGCGCGGCGATGCCGCCGGCCAGCAGCGCGACGGACGCCAGCATCACGGTCTTGAACTGTGTCGACATGGTTGGTCTCCCCCCGGGGTCTCGTGTTGTGATTGTCGGTGTGTGGTGCCGATACGCAGATGCCGACGCCGCGGGCGCCGTCGGCCGAGGGCCCGCACCGAACCGGTGCGGCGCCGGGACGATCGGCCGGGCAGACATGCCGCGGAGCCGGCCTCGTCGAGGAAGCCCGTCGGGGTCGCGGCCCCGTGGGCCGGCGTCACCGCGGCGCGAGAACGGCGGCTTCGGTCGGATGGCGCGCAGCAAGGTGTTGGCGCGCAGCGGCGCGATGGCGCGCAGCAGGGCGATGGCGCGCAGCGGCGCGATGGCGCCTAGCAGGGCGCCCACGCCCGGCGTCGATCGGTGTCGACGACATCGTCCCTCCCCGTGCCAGGATCGTCTTCGATCTCTTCCGCGCCCCGATCCGTCCCGCCGGCCGTCCTCGGCCGAGGGTGCGCGGGGCACCTCGAAACCATACACGCCAGTGGACCGGAAACTAGCGGCTCGGAAGCGCTCGACTTATACTCTCTTGCAGGGTGCAGCGCACAATAGAGCCATGCGGGGCGCCGTCGCGCAAATCATCACTGGAGCATCGGCAGCCCGGCGCGGCGTCACGGCCCGTCCGCTTCGGACAGGGACGCGGCGCGGCGCGCCTCGGCCACGATGAGGTCGAGCAGGACGGCGGCCGCCGGCGACAGGGACCGGTTGGCCCGCGTCACGATCCCCATCTGCCGCCGCGTGGCCGGCCGCGCGAGCGGGCGCCAGGCGAGGCCCGGGGGCGCCGCCAGCGGCAGCGTCAGGCGCGGCAGCGCCGTGATGCCGAGCCCCGCCGCCACCAGGCGCCCGGCCGTCCCCAGGAAGGCGCATTGGAACAGCGGCGTCACGGCGAGCCCGGCCTGGAGGAACACCGCATCGGTCATCAGGCGCACGCTGCTGGCCGGCGCCATGGCCACGAAGGGCCTCTGGGCGAAGACCGACCACGCGGGCCCGTCCCGCGCCGCCAGGGGGTCGTCGTCCCGGCACACCAGGCCGAAGGCGTCGGACAGCAGGGGCCGGTAGTCGAGCTGGGCGGAGGGCGGCGGCTGCACGGTGAGGCCGATCTCGGCGCGCCCGTCCCGCACGGCGTCGAGCACCGGGCCCGACAGGGCGTCGGCGATCAGCACCTCCACGTCGGGCCGGTCCGCCGCCAGGGCCGCGATGGCGGCGGGCAGCAGCACGGCCGCGATCGACGGCAGGGCCGCCACCGTGACGCGGCCGCGGCCGCCCGCCACGAAGCGCGCCAGCTCACCGTAGGCGCCGCCGAACTCCGCGCCCAGCCGCTCGGCGATGGGCCTCAGTTCCGCCCCGACGGGGGTCAGCGCCACGTTGCGGGTGTTGCGGTCGAACAGGCGGGCGCCCAGGGCCTCCTCCAGCAGGCGGACCGTGCGGCTCAGCGCCGGCTGCGACAGGCCGAGGCGGCGGGCCGCTGCGCTGAAGCTGCCCGTCTCGGCCACGGCCTGGAAGCAGAGCAGTTGATGCGGGGTGGCTTTCATGCGCGCTCGACATCAATTCATGTCCTGAATGCGTTTGTTGCATGGATTCACGGGGCCCGATAGCGTCGGGAGCACGATCGGCCCCAAGACCGACACGCTCCGGAGGATCCATGCTCGCCCTGCTCGGCACCGCCACCGTGCTGGTGCTGCTCGCCACCATCATGCTGAACCTGCTGTCGCCGCTCGTGGCGCTGATCGCCGTGCCCATCGCCGCCGCCCTGCTCGGCGGTTTCGGCCTCGGCATCAGCAAGCTCATCGTGGCGGGCATCGCGTCGATCGCGCCCGTGGCGGGCATGTTCGTCTTCGCCATCCTGTTCTTCGGCATCATGACCGACGCCGGGCTGCTCGACCCGATCATCGCCCGCATCCTGCGCGTCGTCGGCGTCCGGCCGACCCGCATCGTGATGGGCACGGCCCTGCTGGCCCTGCTGATCCACCTCGACGGCTCGGGCGCGGTCTGCTTCCTCATCACCATCCCGGCGATGCTGCCGCTCTACGACGGGCTCGGCATGGACCGCCGCGTGCTGGCCTGCGCGGCCTCGCTCGCCGCCGGGGTCAATTTCCTGCCCTGGACCGGGCCGACGCTGCGGGCGTCCGCGGCCCTGAAGATCCCGGTGGCGGACATCTTCAATCCCATGATCGGCGTGCAGATCGTGGGCCTCGTCTTCGTCTTCGCCACCGCCTGGTGGCTCGGCCGCCGCGAGGAGAGGCGCCTGGGCCTCGGCGGTGCGGGCGACGGCAGGCCCCCGCGCGCGCCGGCCGCACCCGAACTCACGCCCGAGCAGCGCCGCCTGCGCCGCCCGCACCTGTTCTGGGTCAACCTCGCCCTGACGGCCGCCGTCATGGCGGTGATGATCGGCGGCTGGGTCGACCCCGTGGTGATGTTCATGGTGGGGGTGGTGCTGGCGCTGGTCATCAACTACCCGGACGTCGCCGAACAGCGCGCCCGCATCGACGCCCATGCCAAGGCGGCGCTGCTCATGGCCAGCATCCTGCTCGCCGCCGGCGTCTTCACCGGCATCATGACGGGGTCGGGCATGCTGAAGGCCATGGCGAGCGCCGCCGTGTCTTTCGTGCCCTCCGACGCCGGGCGGCAGATCCCCGTCGGGCTCGGGCTGATCTCCATGCCGCTCTCGCTCCTGTTCGACCCGGATTCCTTCTACTTCGGCGTGCTGCCGGTCGTGGCGGAAGTGTCGAAGACCCTGGGCGGGCAGCCCATCCAGGTCGCCCAGGCGGCCCTCCTGGGCCAGATGACGGTGGGCTTCCCGGTGAGCCCGCTGACGCCCGCCACCTTTCTGGTGGTGGGGCTCTCCGGCATCGAACTCGGCGCCCACCAGCGCTTCACCATCCCCTACCTGCTCGCCGCCTCGGTCATCATGACGGCGGCCTGCGTGGCCTTCGGAGTCTTTCCCCTATGAGGACGGTCAGGATCGGGGCCGGCGCCGGCTATTCGGGCGACCGGATCGAGCCCGCGCGCGAACTCGCCGAGAAGGGCGGGCTCGACTACCTCGTCTTCGAGTGCCTGGCCGAGCGCACCATCGCGCTGGCGCAAGCCGCCCGCCGGGCGGACCCGGGCGCCGGCTTCGACCCGCTGCTCGCGGACCGCATGCGCGCCGTGCTGCGCCCCTGTGCCGAGAGGCGGGTCCGCATCGTCACCAACATGGGCGCCGCCAATCCGTCGGCGGCGGCGCGAGAGACGGCCCGCATCGCCGCGGAACTCGGCCTGTCCGGCCTCAAGGTCGCGGCCGTCACGGGCGACGACGTCACGGCGGCCATCCGCGGCGCCGACCTGCCCCTGATCGAGCGCGCCGGGCGCACGGCGGACGTGGCCGCCACCATGGTGTCGGCCAATGCCTACCTCGGGGCGGCGCCGATCGTGGCGGCCCTGGCGGGGGGAGCCGACGTCGTCGTCACGGGCCGGGTCGGCGACCCCGCCATGTTCCTGGCGCCGCTGATCCACGCCTTCGGCTGGGCCATGGACGACTGGGTGCGCCTCGGCCGCGGCACCCTCGTGGGCCACCTGCTCGAATGCGCCGGCCAGGTCACCGGCGGCTATTTCGCCGATCCCGGATGCAAGGACGTGCCGGACCTCGCGCGCCTCGGCTTCCCCCTGGCCGAGGTCGACGAGGCCGGGGACGCCGTCATCACCAAGGTCGAGGGATCGGGCGGGCGGGTCAGCCGGGCGACCTGCACGGAGCAACTGCTCTACGAGGTGCACGACCCGGCGCGCTATCTCCAGCCCGACGTGGTGGCAGACTTCTCCGGCGTCGCCCTGCGCGAGGTCGGACCGGACCGCGTCGCCGTGTCGGGCGCCACCGGGCATGCCCGGACCGAAACCCTGAAGGCCTCGATCGGCTATCACGACGGCTTCATCGGCGAGGGCCAGATCTCCTATGCGGGCGCGGGGGCGCTGGCGCGGGCCCGGCTGGCGCGCGCCATCGTCGAGGAGCGCTTCCGCCTCACCGGCCTCGAAGCCTCCGAACTCCGCTTCGACCTCATCGGCCTCGACGCCGTCCGCCGCGGCCCGCCGGTTTCCGCGCCGAGCGAGCCCGCCGAGATACGGCTGCGCGTGGCGGGGCGCACCGCCACGCTGCGGGACGCGCGCCGCATCGGCAACGAGGTCGAGACCCTCTACACCAACGGCCCGGCAGGGGGCGGCGGCGCCTGGTCCTCCGCCCGCGAGGTGCTGGCCGTCGCCTCCACCCTCGTGCCGCGCGACTGGGTCACGCCGGCCGTCGCCTACGAGGTCGCCCCATGAAGCTGCGCGAGATCGCCCACGCCCGGACGGGCGACAAGGGCGACGTGTCCAACATCTCCGTCATCGCCTACCGGGCCGAGGACTACCGGCTCCTGCACGCCGTGCTCACGGCCGAGCGGGTGCGGGCCTATTTCGGCGACACGGTGCGGGGCGGCGTCCGGCGCCACGCGTTGCCGGCGCTCTGCGCGCTGAACTTCGTCATGGACGGGGCGCTCGGCGGCGGCGTGACGCGGTCGCTGGCGCTCGACCCGCACGGCAAGTCGCTGTCGTCCTCGCTGCTCGACATGGAGCTGGACGACGGCGGCACGGCCCCCCAGGCGGCGGCGCCCGAACTGCGGCCGCCTGCATCGGGGTGTTGACGGGCACCGGCGACCTTTCCTATGCAGTCTGGAATTAGAACATTTCCAGACTGGATCTTCCATGAAGCGCTTGGACGAACTCACCGAAGCCGAGATCCTGGCCCTCGCCGTCTCCAACGAGGAGGAGGACGGGCGCATCTACGCCGATTTCGCCCACGCGCTGCGGGCCGACTATCCCGACACGGCGCGGGTGTTCGACGACATGGCGATCGAGGAGAACGATCACCGGCGCCTGCTCATCGAAACGTTCCGGAGCCGCTTCGGCGAGCACATCCCCCTCGTGCGGCGCCAGGACGTGAAGGGCAACATCGCCCGCAAGGCCGTCTGGCAGGTCCGCGCCCTCGGCGTCGACGCCATGCGCCGGCAGGCCGCCGAGATGGAGCGCGACGCCGAGCGCTTCTACCGGGGCGCCGCGGCCCGCTCGACCGATGCCGGGATCCGCAAGCTGCTGGGCGACCTCGCCGAGGCCGAGGCGGGACACGAGCGGTCGGCGGTCTCCGCCACCGAGAAGCGCCTGCCGGGGGACAGCCGGGGACGCGAGGACGAGGACGCGCGGCGGCGCTTCGTCCTGCAGGTCATCCAGCCCGGCCTCGTCGGCCTCATGGACGGCTCGGTCTCGACGCTGGCGCCGGTCTTCGCGGCCGCCTTCGCCACGCACAATTCCTGGAACGCCTTCCTGGTCGGGCTCGCGGCCTCGCTCGGCGCCGGAATCTCCATGGGCTTCGCCGAAGCCCTCGCCGACGACGGCAAGTTGTCGGGGCGCGGCACGCCGCTGCTGCGCGGCCTCGTCTGCGGCCTCATGACGATCGCGGGCGGCATCGGCCACACGATCCCCTACCTGATCCCGGCCTTCGCCACCGCGACGGCCGTGGCGGCCGTCGTGGTGGTGATCGAGCTCGCCGTCATCGCCTGGATCCAGTGGCGCTACATGGACACCCCGCCGGTTTCGGCGGCCGCGAAGGTCATGCTGGGCGGCGGCCTCGTGCTGGCGACCGGCATCCTCATCGGACAGGCGGGCTGACCGGGGAGCGCCGGCGTCAGCGGATCGTGTCGGGCACCATCAGGCCGCCCTGGCTGCGCAGGGCGTTGTCGCCGCGCGGCAGCTTGAGGTCGGAGCCCTCGCCGAGGTCGCGGTCGAAGATCTCGGCGGCATTGCCGACCGCCCCCAAGGCGCGCACCGCCCAACCGGCGTCGACCACCGCGGCATCGATGCCCGGAAGCGTGCCGCCGAAGGACCGGAACAGCGGGTCCTGGCTGTCGCGCAGGGCTTCGGCATGGGCCATGTCGACCCCGGCGGCCTCGGCCTGCAGCGGCAGCGACACGACGGAATCCACCACCTCGCTCCAGGCGGGGTCGCCGCTCGCCACGGCGGGCGACAGGGGCAGCACCGAGTAGCGTTCCGGCAGCAGCAGGAAATCACTGGTCCGGGCGTGGAAGGCGGTCCTGTCCTCGGCGAGGCGCGACGCGCTGCCGAAGAGGGCATCGCACTTGCGGCCCACCACGGCGCCGAGCATCTCGCCGTTCTCCTCGAAGGGCCACGGCGTGTAGGCGACGTGGCGCCGCGCCGCCTCGGCGACGAGCGCGTCCTCGCCCTCGGTGGCCGGGGCGTAGCACACCACGCGGCCCTGGAGGTCGGCGAAACTCCTGATCCCGGCGTCCTTGTGGACCAGCAGGGCGTCGCCGTCGAGGAACATGGGGCGGGCGAAGCTGGCGCCGAAGGCGATCGCCGCCGAGGTCGAGGGCGTCGCCCCCATCAGGACGTCGATCTTGCCGGTCCCGAGGTCCTTGAACCCGATCTGTTCGGACTGGACCGAGACGATGGTGGCCTTGCCCGGGCCGCCCAGGACGGCCGCCGCGAGGGCACGGCACATGTCGGTGTTGAATTCCGGCAGGGACGCATGCACGTCCTCCTTGCCCCAGTCCTCGGGCTGGTTCACCACGCCGCAATTGAGCGTGCCGGCCGCCCTGACGCGGTCGAGGACCGCACCGGCCTCGGCCGGCGATCCCGCGAAGGCGGTTCCGAGCGCGGCCACGGCGACCGCCAGGGTGAGTGTCTTGTTCATCGAGCTGTCCGATCGCGGGATGGACGGCCGGGCGCGGGGCCCGGCCGTCCGATGGCTTGCGGTTGGGGCGTGCGTCAGGGCGTCCAGGTGCCCGACGAGGGCGTGCCGGGCGTCGCCACCGGGCGGGGATTGAAATCGGCCGGGGGCGGGTCGAGCAGCACGCCGTTCCGGTAGTCGGTCGGCGTGATGTTCAGCGTCGCGCAGCCGCGGCCGGCGTAATGGGGCAGCGCGTGGACCTGCGCGGCCGGGATCATGGCGTAGCTCGCCGGCAGCGGCGGCTGCGTCCCGGTGAGGCGCGCGTTATCGAAGGCGTCCGACATGTCGCTCATCCGCTGGACGGAGTCGATGTCGGCGGGCCCGAGCTTCGACTGGCCGAACTGCGACTGGCCGGCGACGAGGGCGGCGGCTTCGTCGGGCAGGTCGCCGAGCGGCGTCAGGCCGAACAGGTTGTTGATGAACTTGATGACGGTCGAATGCTCGGCATATTGGTGCAGCGCCACGTGGGCCAGACCGTAGGGGGAGATCACGATGGCGGGGATGCGCTGTCCGCCCGCATAGGCGCCGCCGTCCGGGGAATAGTTGCGGGGCGTGAAGGCGGCGTGGTCGTAGTTGCCCGACGTCTCGTCGTAGGTGATGATGATGGCGCTGTCGGCCCAGTAGGGGCTCATCGCGATGGCGTTGATCTCGTCGGCGAGCAGCGATTCGGAGATCTGCGAGTCCGAATAGGCCGGGTGGTCGTCGTTGCCGGCGAAGGCGGCCTGGACCGTCGGGTTCGGATCGAGCGGCTTCTGTCCGTCGAGGTTGCTGTAGCCGCCGCGGACGTAGAACACGCCCTCCTTGGGCAGCGCCCGGTTCGCCACGTCGGTGTAGAAGTCCCCGAGGCCGTGCAGGTTCAACAGCTCCTGCGTGTTGTCGCCGAGGTAACCGAAGTACTGTGGGCCGTTGTGGTGGACGATGTAGCTCGAATGCGAGGCCTGCCCGGCCGCGTCGTAGGTCTCGTGGTCGTAGCCTTCCTGGTACCAGCCCCAGGGCACGTTGGTCTTGTTCTGCCGGGCGATGGTCTGGATGTCGTTCTGGACGTCCAGGAGATCGAGGGTGGGGTTCTCGTCCGCCTTGATGATGTTCTGGATCTGCGGGCCCATGAAGGACAGCGGCAGCGTCGCGTAGGTCTGGTTCACCGTCGGCGTCTTGGGGCTCTCGTCGGGACCGTAGGGCGGCTTGACGGCGGCCGTGTCCTTGTTGGACCCCGGGAAGGGACCCGGGTCGCCCGTGACGGGGACCGACGCCGACTGGTCGGGGTGCTTGACCCACTGGGTCTCGCCGCCCTGGCCGGCGATCATCGCGATGGCGTTGGGGGTCGAGGGCCCGTTCACCGTCATGTGGAAGTTGTCGTAGACGGCGAAGCGGTCGGCATACTGCCACATGAACGGGATGGTGTCGCAGTCGACATGCGCCATCGGCACCTCGCCGGACTGCTTCTGCGCCAGCGTGGGCCGGGTCGTGGGCGGCAACAGGGTGGTCTTCGACACGATCTGGCCGCTGGCGTTGACGGTCAGCCCCTCGTTGTCGAGGGCGAACCGGTCGTTGCGCGCCGTTCCGGTGGCGGGGTCGATGTCGATGCTGTTGTCGATGCCGGTATGGCCGTGGTCGACGTCGGCGAGGTCGGCCGGGTAGAGCGGCACGGTCGCGCCGTTCGCCGCCGTGATGGTCAGGGGCACCAGGAACGGCGAGATCGTGCCGACGCTCCCGTCGGTGTTGACGATGCGCTGGACGATGCCCGGCGCGTTGGGCTTCAGCGCCCCGTTGGCGAAGAGGCCGTTCACGCCCGGGAACGTGCCGAAATACTGGTCGAAGCTGCGGTTCTCCTGGAACAGGACGAAGACGTGCTTCACGCGCTGCTTGAGCAGCGCGATCTTCTGGGCGTGGGTGAGGCTGGGCGCCAGGCTCGGGACGCTGGCGAACTGCCTGACGAAGTTGCTCGAATCCGGCATCACCGTCATCGAGGCATCGGCTTGCGACGTTTGGGCTGCCGCCACGGGGACGTGGAGCAGTGCCGCCACCATCGACAGGGCCGTGGTGGAACGGAGAAGGCGGGAAAGGCTCATCGGGGCTCCGAGATGGCGGTGCCGCGATCTCGACGAGGCGGCGGTTTCATCGCCGCATTTGAGCCACATCCCGGTGACGGTTTGGTGACGGACTGAGGGCAAGGCCACTATCGAACGACGCGGGGCAGCGACACGGGGCGTCGGCGGCGCATGATCCTCCCCCCTCGATTGTCACGAAACCCACATGTCCCGGCGTCAGACGGAGATGGTCTTCGCCGCGGCTCCGAGATCTGCCATGAAACCTGTCAACGTCCCTTCCGTCGGCCCCCGCTACTGGACAGCGCTGGTCCTGGCCAGCGCCTTCGGGGCCAACACGGGCGACTTCGCCGCCCACGACCTGCACCTCGGCCACACGCTCGGGCTGCTGCCGCTCGCCGTGATCTTCGCCGGCATCCTCGTGGCCGAGGCCCGCAGCCGCGTCACGACCGAAGCCTTCTACTGGTTCGCCATCCTGACCATGCGCACCGCCGCCACCAACCTCGCCGATCTGGCCGACCACGACCTGCATGTCGCGCCCCCGGTGGTGATGGCGGTGCTGGCCCTGGCCCTGGCGGCGCTGGTGCTGACCGATCGGGACCCGCTCGCGCGGCTGGCCGGGACCGACCGGGGCGTGCCGGTGACCGACGCCCGCTATTGGCTGACGATGCTGGTGGCGGGGGTGCTCGGCACGGCGCTGGGCGACTACGCGGCCGACGACCTCGGCCTCGAGGCGGGCCTCGCCGCCGTCATCAACCTCGCCATCCTCGCCGCCCTGCTCGGCCTCGGGCGCTGGTCCGGGTTCCAAAGCAAGGCCGCCTATTGGATCACCGTCGTGGCGGTCCGGACCGCCGGCACCAACGTCGGCGACTGGCTGGCGAGCCGCCACGGGCTGGGGCTGGGGCTCGCCCTCAGCACGACGCTGACGGGCCTCGCCTTCGGGGCGCTGGTGGCGCTGTGGCGCCCCCGGCCGGCCTTGGCGCTGCACGCGGCCTGAAGCCGGCCGAGCCCGCGGCCGGCCGCGCCCTCAGTCCAGCTTGGCGTCGAGCGCCGCCGCGTCCGCCTGGAAGCGCCGGTGCGGGTCCGGCGGGACCGACGCCGCCCCGGGTCCCGGCGTCCGCGCCGCGCCGAGCCGCCGCGCCGACGCGCGGGCCGCCGCCACGGGCGCCGCCGCCAGGCTGAGCCCGTAGACCGCGGCCGAGAGGGCGGTGATCCAGAAGCTGACGGGCCAGTCGGTGAACCAGGCCAGCACCAGCCCGCCCCAGGCTTCCGCCACGGCGAGGGCGGCCGACAGCGCCACACCCGCGCCGAAGCGCGAGGACAGGTTGCGGGCCGCGGCCCCCGGCCCCACCATCAATGTGAAGACCAGCAGGACGCCGACGATCTGCGCCGATTCCGACACCGCCACCGCCACGATGCCCAGGAAAGCGGTGGACAGCAGGCGCAGCGGCACCCCGCGCGCCTCGGCGAGTTCGGGCTGCAGGCTGGCGAAGAGCAGCGGCCGCGAGATGCAGGCCAGGGCCACGATGCTCGCCACGCCCAGCACGGCCAGCGAAGCCAGGGCCGCCCGGTCGACGCCGAGGACGTTGCCGAAGAGCAGCGCCGTCGCCTGCGTGGCGAAGGCCGTGTAGAAGTGCAGGAACAGGAGGCCGAAGCCGAGCGCCAGCGACAGCGTCATGCCGATGGCGACGTCGCGCGCGCTGAGCTTCTCGCCCAGCGCCCCCATGGCCAGGCCCGCCAGCAGCGTGAAGCCGACGAGACCCCACAGCGACGGGACGCCGATCAGGATCGCGCCCGTGGCCCCGGTGAAGCCGACGTGGGACAGGGCATGCCCGGCGAAGGTCTGGTTGCGCAGCACCAGGAAATAGCCGACGAGCCCGGACAGCACCGCCACGATGCCGCTGGCCAGGAACGCGGTGCGCATGAAGTCATAGGCGAGCACGGGCGGGTTCCTGATGAGGCCCGTCGCAGGCCGTCGACGGGGGCTGAACGTCCGCCGCCACGACGAAGATGCGCCGGCCGGCGCGGACCACCTCGATCGGCGCGCCGTAGAGCTTCGACAGGACTGGCCCCGTGATGACGTCGTCGACCGCCCCCAGCACGGCCCGGCCGGCGCCGACGTAGAGGACGCGGTCGATCGCGGTGAGCAGCGGGTTCAGTTCGTGGGCGCTGAACAGCACGGCGATGCCGAGCTCGTCCCGCAGGCGGGACGCGAGGTCCACCGTGCCGCGCTGGTGGGCCGGGTCGAGGCTGATGAGGGGCTCGTCGAGCAGGAGCAGCTTGGGGCGGCCGATCAGGGCCTGGGACAGCAGGAGCCGCTGGCGTTCGCCGCCCGACAGCTCGCCCAGCGGCCGGCGGGCGATGGCCGTCGCATCCACCATGTCGAGCGCCCAGGCGACCTCCTCCCGCGCCCTGGCCGTCCGGCGCGGCAGGCCCCAGCGATGGCCGTCCACCGCGCCGGACACGAGGTCCCACCCGGTCGACCGCGGATCGGGCTGGGCGCGGAGCTGCGGCATGTAGCCGATCCCCCCACGTCCCGGCGCGGCGGGGGCGCCCGACACCAGGATCCTGCCCTCGCGCGGCCGGACGAGGCCCAGGATGGCGCGCATCAGGGTCGTCTTGCCGGCCCCGTTGGGGCCGAGCAGGCCGACGAACTCGCCGGGCGCGATCGCGAAGGACGCCTGGGACAGGATCGTGCGCCCCGCCAGGTCCAGCGTGACCCGGTCGAAGACGACGAGGCTCAAGAAGCCTTGCCCGACAGCGCGCTGTCGAGCGCGTCGAGCTGGGCGAACATCCAGGCCTGGTAGGTCTTGCCGGCCGGCTCCGTCTCGCTGACCCCGACGATGGGGATCTTCGAGTCCTTCGCCAGCGCCACGAGGCGCTTCACCGCCTGGTCGTCCGCCTGGGCATTGTAGATCATGACCTTGACCCTGTGGTTCTTCAGGTCGTCCTCGAACGCCGCGACATCGGAGGCCGAGGGTTCGGTGTTGTTCATGACGGCCAGCTGGAAGGCCTTGTTGTGGACGTCGAGGCCGATCAGCTCCGCCATCAGGCCGAAGACCGGCTCCGAGGCCGTGACCGGCGTGCCGGCATATTTGGCCTTCATGGCGGCGATCTTGGCGTCGAGCGGCTTCAGCGAGGCGTCGAAGGCCGCGGCGTTGCTCTTGAACTCGGCCTTGGCGGCCGGGTCGGCGGCGGCGAACCGCTCCGCCATGGCGCCCGCCACGGCTTCCATGGTCCGGGGATCGTACCAGAGGTGCGGGTTGTCGCCGGCCTTGCGCCCCATCAGGTCGGCCGCCACGATCTCGGCGCGCCCGGGCGAGGGGTCGGCCGCCAACAGCTTCTCCATCCAGGGGTCGTAGTCGACGCCGTTGCGCACCACCACCTTGGCGGACTTGAGCGCCCGCGCCGTGGAAGGATCGGCCTCGAAGAGGTGCGGGTCCTGGTCCGGGTTGGACAGGATGCTGGTCACCGCCACGGCCTTGCCGCCCACCTGCCTGGCGAGGTCGCCGTAGAAGTTCTCCGCCGCCACGACCGTGAGGCCGGCGGCCGAGGCCGGAAGCGTCGCCAGCAGGGCGAAAGCCCCGGCGAGGAGGGCCGTGTGGCGATGCGTCATGGGTGTCCTCGTCCGTCGGTCGGGCCCGGCCGGCGGAGGTCCCCGCCGGCTTCGGATGGAAAGTGATGCTATAATATAACCTTCGCGCTTGTCCAGAGTTCCGGCCCGGCCCGGCCCGACGCCGGGTGGGCGGCGCCCCCGCCATGCCCTCAGATGAACACCTGGCGCCCCAGTTCCACCGTCCGGTCGGCGGGCAGGCGGAGCACGTCCCCGACGTGGCTGGCGTTCCGCTCCAGCGCGGCATAGACGGCCTCCTGCCACCGCGGCAGGCCCTTCCCGTCGTCGCGGTGCATGATAGTGGCGTGGCCGACGTAGTAGGTGGCGTCGTCGAGGCCGAGGTCGCAGCCGTGCTGCGCCGCTTCCCGGAGCAGGACCGGGATGTCGGGATGTTCCATGAAGCCGTATTGGGCCCGCGCCCGCCAGAAGTTCGGGGCGATCTCGTCGATGGCGAGGTGCTCGGCCTCGGCGACATAGGGGACGTGCCCGGTCTCCACCGTCAGCACCACGATGTTCTCGTGCAGCGCCTTGTTGTGCTCGACGTGCCAGACGAGCGACGGCGGCACGTCGGTGGCGGTGCGGGTGAGGAACACGGCCGTGCCGGGCACCCGCGGCGTCCTGCGCGCCACCGCCTGGGCGGTGAAGTCGCCGACCGCGACGGTGTTCTCGTTCAGCCGCGCCGAGACCGCCCGGGTGCCGCGGTGCCACACCCACATCACGCCGTAGACGAGCGCCGCCAGCAGCAGGGGCACGTAGCCGCCGTCGAGCAGCTTGACGAGGTTGGAGGTGAAGAAGGCGAGGTCGACGACGAGGAAGCAGCCCGCCACCGCGCCCGCCACCGGGACGCTCCACCGCCAGATCTCCCGCATGGCGATGAAGAGCAGCACGGTGGTCATCAGCATGGTCAGCGACACGGCGATGCCGTAGGCGCTGGCCAGGCTGTCCGACTTGCGGAACGCCAGGGCGAGCCCGAGCGTGACCAGCATGAGCAGCCAGTTGACGGCGCCGACGTAGATCTGCCCGTAGCCCTCGGCCGAGGTCTGGGTGACCATGAGGCGCGGCATCCAGCCGAGCCGGATGGCCTGCCGCGTCATGGAGAAGGCGCCCGTGATAATGGCCTGGCTGGCGATGATCGTGGCGAGCGTCGCCAGGATCACGAGCGGCACCAGCAGGGGGCCGGGGCACAGCCGGTAGAAGATGTTGCCGTCGACCTGCCCCTGCTCCAGCACCATGGCGGCCTGGCCGGCATAGTTGATGACGAGGCAGGGGAAGACGACGGCGACCCAGGAGAGCCTGATGGGCCGCGAGCCGAAATGCCCCATGTCGGCGTAGAGCGCCTCGGCCCCGGTCACGCACAGGAAGACGCCGCCCAGGATGAGGAAGGCCTTCAGGCCGCCGGAGACCAGGAAGGCGAGTCCGTAGCGCGGGTCGAGGGCGGCCAGCACGGCGGGATGATGCAGGATGCCGCCGATGCCCATGGCGGCGAGCGCCAGGAACCAGAGCGCCATGACGGGGCCGAAGGCCTTGCCGATCGTCGCCGTGCCGAAGGGCTGGATCACGAACAGCGCCACCAGGATCGCCACGGCGGCGGGCAGCACCCAGGGCTGGAAGGACGGCGCCACCATGTTCAGACCTTCGAGGGCCGACAGGACGGAGATGGCCGGCGTCACGGCGCCGTCGCCGTAGATCAATGCGGCACCGAACAGGCCGATGGCGACGATGACGGGCCGTTTGCGGGCCTTGCCGCCGACGAGGGCCATGAGGGCCAGGATGCCGCCCTCGCCGTGGTTGTCGATGCTCATCGCCACCGTGACGTATTTCAGCGTCGTGACGACCACCAGCGTCCAGACCAGCAGGCTGAGGATGCCCAGCACGGTCGGGGCGTCGGCCCGGCCCACCGTGTCCAGCACCGTCTTCAGCGTGTAGAGCGGGCTCGTGCCGATGTCGCCGAAGACGATGCCGAGGGCGGCGAGGCCGAGCCCCATCACGCTCGACGTCGCATGGCCATGGATCGAGCCCGTGGCGGGTCCGGTCCCGCACGCGGGCGGCTTCTGGTCCAGGGCAGATGCGTTCGACACGGCGACGTCCATGGGTTGGCTCGGGGCTCGCGCACCCGAACGTGCTGGGCGCCGTTGCTGGCACACGCGGCCCGACGGGGCGAGCTAGAACGTGACCCCGCCCTCGACCGTGAACCGGTCCTGCGCGGTCCGGTCGCCCATGCGCCCGAACCCGGTGCCGGCCAAGCCCGCCGCCGCATCGCCCTTGGCGATGCCCGCCAGGCCGACATGGGCATATTCTCCCCGCAGCACGAAGCGGTCGAACGTGAAGGTCGGCGTCACCGTGAAGGAGGCGGCGGCCGAACCCGGCCCGTAGAGCAGGCTCGTCGTGCCGGACCCGCGCGTGCCGGTCTGCTGCTCGTATTCCGCCCGGCCCGCGAGGGCGAAATGGTCGGTGAAGGCATAGCTCGCCAGGACGGCGCCCCCGTAGGTCGAGGCGCCCTGGGCGATGCCGAGCCGCTCGTCGCGGCCGACATCGGTGAGCTGAAGGTAGGGTGTGACGATCCAGGGACCGTGCGCGTAGGAATAGATGAGGTTGAAGATGCTCGAATTGTTCTGCAGCAGCGGCGTGGCGTAGGTGTTCACGCCGGAGCGGCCGACGTTTCCACCCGCGTCGAAGGTGATGGTCTGCGCGTCGTCGAGCTTGTAGGCGACGAGCCCGGTGATCCAATCGAGCCGCCCGGAAAAGAAGCCGTCGGTCCCCGCCGCCGACACGGTCCAGGGGCCTTTGGCATAGTTGACCTGGACGCCCTGGTTGATGGCGTTCTCCTGGGCGAACAGCAGGCCCCGGGTGATGTCGAGGTTCTGGAACGTGAAGGTCGTCTCGGCCCCGATGAGCGTCGGGAGCCGGCCGCCCTGGATCGACCAGGCCTCGTCGAAGGCGTACCTGCCGTAGACCACGGGCACGGGCCCGAACAGCAGCCGCGTCTGGTCGAGGGTCGAGAACACGGGCGCGCCGAGCGTCGGCACGGTGTAGAGGCCGGCCTGGAGGTAGAACTGTACGGCACCGTCGGGCTTCTGGACGAAGGCCTGGAGGTTGCTGAAGTCGGCGAGGGCCGCCCGATCGCTCGGCAGCGACGTCGTCGAGGGCGGAAAGGCGTCCGACCCCGCGAAGCCGTATCCCGTGACGGCACCGCCGATGAAGACGTCGCCGAGGCCGGGCAGCGACAGGCAGCCCGGGTCGGCGTTCTGCGGGATGACGCCGCCGTAGGACGGGAAGGACAGCGCGGCCTTGCAGGGTGCGGCCGGCGGCGCGTCGGCGGCGTGGGCCGCCGCGCAGGTCACCGCCAGGGCACCCAGGCCGAAGAGAACGCGTCGCATCATGGGTGAGCCCGTCGGTCGGGGTGGAGACCCCTGGATGGGTCTCACGCCGCCGCGCGGCCGGCAAACCATGGTGGGCAACGGCCGGTGGTTTGGCGCCGAGTGTTGCGACTTGGACTCACGCTCGAACCCTTATAGAGGACGGGCGACGCTGCAGCGGGCTCCGGCCCGCCCGCGTGCCCTCCGTTACGGACGGCACCGGATGCGGCTGGCCCGCCCCGATGGCCATCCGGTTCCGGGGCGAAGCCGAATGCGCCGTGAGGCATAAAGACCGGGGGTGGGTACGCCACCTCCGGGCGGCTTTCGCGTTCGGACAGGCTCGGCGCGTTTCGCCTGTCACCCAACGCGAGTGGAAACCGGAATGGCCGAGGCGGAACTTGAGCGGATGGGCCGGCGCCTGGCCGAACTGGAGGCCGAGAACGCCGCCCTGCGCAGGGGAGCCGGGGCCCGCGAACGCCGCGATCAGGCCGACCACATCAGCGACGAGATCGACGGCACCGACGGCGGCACCGATCCCTTCGCGGCGGCCGTGCGGACCACCCGCATGCCCATGGTCATCACGGATCCGCGCCGCGCCGACAACCCGATCGTCTTCGTCAACGATGCCTTCTGCCGCCTGACCGGCTATCGGCGCGAGGACATGGTGGGCCGGAACTGCCGCTTCCTGCAGGGGCGGGACACCGACCGCGACACCGTCCGGCAGATCGGCGCCGCGGTCCGGGCCGAACTGCCGGTCAAGGCCGACATCCTGAACTACCGGCGCAACGGGGAAGCGTTCTGGAACCGCCTGCTCATGGCGCCGGTGCGCGACGCGACGGGCGCCGTGACGTATTTCTTCGCCAGCCAGGTCGACGTGACGGCCGAACGCCGCCAGGTCGAGGGACTCGAGACCGACAAGGCCGCGCTCCTGGCCGAGGTGACGCGGTCGCTCCAGGGCCAGCAGGAAGTCGAAAGCCAGCTGCGCCAGCTCAACGACACGCTGGAACAGCGGGTGGCGAGCCGCACGCGCGACCTCGACCGGGTGTGGCGCAATGCCCAGGACCTGCTGGTGGTGACCGACACGGCGGGCACGCTCCTGGCGGTGAACCCCGCCACCACGGCGCTGCTCGGGCGCTCGCGGAGCGAGATGGTCGGCGCCAACGTCCTCGCCTTCGTCCACCCGGACGACCGTCCGCCCCTCGTCGACGGCGCGCTCGACCCCGGCCAGCAAGGCAAGCCCCGCCGCGTCGTGAGCCGCTGCTTCCACGCCGACGGCAGCGCCATCTGGGTGTCCTGGGTGAGCGTCGCCGAGGACGGGCACGTCTACGGCTACGGGCGCGACGTCACGGCGGAGCGGGAACAGGCCGAAGCCCTGCGCCAGGCCGAGGATGCGCTGCGCCAGGCCCAGAAGATGGAGGCCGTCGGGCAGCTGACCGGGGGCCTCGCGCATGACTTCAACAACCTGCTCACCGCCATCTCGGGCAGCCTCGACCTCTTGGCGAAGCGCCTGCGCCAGGGCCGGACGGACGGCTTCGACCGCTACATCGACGCCGCCCAGCAGGCGTCGCGCCGGGCGGCGGCGCTGACCCACCGGCTGCTGGCCTTCTCGCGGCGCCAAACGCTCGACCCCAAGCTCACCGACGTCGACCGGCTCATCGAGGGCATGACGGACCTCATCCGGCGCACGGTCGGGCCGGCCGTGGCGGTGCGGGTGATCACGGGGCCGGAAACCTGGAACGCGCTGGTCGACCCCAACCAGCTCGAGAACGCGCTGCTGAACCTGTGCATCAACGCCCGCGACGCCATGCCGGACGGCGGCCGCCTCACGGTGGAGACCGCCAACCGCCTGCTCGACACGCGCGGCGCCGCCGTCCGCGACCTCGAGCCGGGCGCCTACCTGATGCTCAGCGTGTCGGACACCGGGACCGGCATGAGCGCGGAGGTGGTGGCCCGCGCCTTCGACCCCTTCTTCACCACGAAGCCGCTGGGCCTCGGCACGGGCCTCGGCCTCAGCATGATCTACGGCTTCGCCAAGCAGTCGGGCGGCCAGGTGCGCATCCACTCGCACCTCGGCAGCGGCACCACGGTGACGCTGTTCCTGCCGCGCCACGGGGGCCCGCTGCCGCAGGACGCACGGTCCGCGGCGGCGCCCGACCTGCAGCGGGCGGAGCCGGGCGAGACCGTGCTGGTCGTCGACGACGAGCCGACGATCCGCATGCTGGTGTCCGACGTTCTGGCCGAGCTCGGCTACGCGTCGCTGGAGGCCGGCGACGGGGCGGCGGGCCTCGCCGTTCTGCGCTCGTCCCGCCGCATCGACCTCCTGGTGACGGACGTCGGCCTCCCCGGCGGGATGAACGGCCGCCAGGTCGCCGATGCCGCGCGGGAGCTTCGGCCCGGCCTGAAGGTGCTGTTCATCACGGGCTACGCCGAAAGCGCGGCCGTGGGCGGCACCGACCTCGGCGCCGGCATGGGCGTCCTGACCAAGCCCTTCGCCATGGACGACCTGGCGAACCGCATCCGGGGGCTGCTGACGGCCTGAGCGCGGCGGGCGGCGTGAGCGCCTCGGGCGGCGTGAGCGTCGCGGGGGTCGGAGGGGCGGCGCCGAGCCCCGTCAGGGCTTCGAGCGCACGAGCTGGGCCAGCCCGGGCCACAGGCGGGGGGCCGGGGCGGACACGGCCGGCCGCCCGGCGAGGCGCAGGCGGCGCCCGAGGCTCTCGGCCGCCTCGGGATGGTGCCGCGCCAGCGTGGCGCCGTAATGCGCCACGACGTCCGGCTCGTGCCACGGCACGTCGTGGTAGAGGCCCGCGCCCGGCACGAGGTCGGGGCTCTCCGGGTCGCGCAGCATCTCCTTGGGGAAGAGCGCGACGGCGCGCGGCGCCGTCGCGTCGGGCGGCGGCGGGGCCGCGTCGCGGAACCCCGGGAACCCCGACAGCCAGGCCCCGTAGACGTCGTGGCCGAAGAGCGGGCCGAGATGGCCGCTGCCGACGGGCCGGGCGTTCATCTCGATGAGATAGGCGGCGCCGTCGTCCGCCACGATGAAGTCGAAGGACACGAACCCGGAACACCCCAGGGCCGCCACCAGCCGCGAGGCCGCAGCCTCGATCTCGGGATGGACCAGCGGCCGCACCACGGTGCTCGACCCCGTGACGGGCGGGTTCAGCCGCTCGGCCGCGAAGCTCATGCCGGCGAGCACGCGCCCGTCCCGGCACGCCACGGTGCGGAGGGCGAGCCGCCCCGCGACATGGGCCTGGAGCGTGATGGGGGCGCTCTGCGACACCGGCCGGAAGCCGAACAGCCGTCGTCCGGCCCGCTTCGCCCGCGCCCGCCGGGCCGCCGGGCCGAAGGCCGCGGCGAGGTCGGGCTCGGTGCGGACGAGGGCGACGCCGGCGCCCCCGCAGGTGGCTTCCCGCTTCATCATCAGGGGATAGCCGATCGCGGCACCGGCGGCGCGCGCCCCGTCGAGATCCTCCGCCCGCGCCTGCCGGGGCGTCCGGATGCCGAGGGACGCGGCCGCCACGATGAGCAGGTCGCGGCTGCCGGACGTCCGGTAATGGGCGGGGTCGCCGAGCGAGCGCGCCAGCAGCGCCCGGAGCCCGGCCCCGGTGCGCGGCGCGAGGGCGATGTCCCGCAGCGTCGCGGCGGCGAAATCGTCCAGCGGCACCACGGCATCGGCGGCGAAGGACGTCGCGGCGGCCTCGAGGCGCCGCGACAGCCCGAAGGCCGCCGCCAGGGGACCGCCCCGCCCCGGCAGCGCGAAGCGGCGCGTCACGCCGCCGGGGCGGGCCGCGACGCTGCCGGGCCGCGCCATGACGGCACAGGCCGCGCCGCGCCCCGCCATGTGGGACACGATGCGTTCGCATCCCGCGTCGTCGGACAGGCTGAGGAACAGGATGCGGGGCTGGCTGTCGGTCATGCGGGGTTCGCCTGGGAGGTGTGGGGCCGGCGGGCTCCGCGTCACGGGACCTGGAGGTCGGGGATGCCGGGGCGCGCGGCGGCCATGGGCCGCCGGCCCGCCTCCGCCGTCGCGAGGAGGCGGGCCGTGAGCCGCCGCGCCGTGTAGCGGGAGCCGCAGGCGAAGCGGAACATGGGGCCGAAGCTGTAGGCCGAGGGCGTCCCCACGACATAGAGGCCGGGCACGCTCGACTCGAAGTGCCGCGACAGCGCGGGCGACCGGTCCACGGTGGCGACGGCGGCGGCCAGGGCGGGATCCAGGATGGCGAGCCGGGCGAGGTCGACCCGGTAGCCCGTGGCGGCGATGACGTGGTCGACCTCCAACGTGCGGCGGCTCGCGCCCTCCTGCTCGACGTGCAGGGCGACGCGGCCCTGCGGCGTGAGCTCCGCGCCCGCCACCCGGCTCCGCAGCCAATAGGGCACGTGGCCCTCGATAACGTCCCTCACGGAATGGGCGGGCGCCGGGCCGAGGTAGCGCTGCACGATGCCGACGCGGACCCGCTCCGGAAGGGCATGGAACAGCAGGGGCAATTCGCAGCACAGCCACTTCTTCCAGCCCGGGCCGAGCGGCGTCAGCGGTGCCAGCAGGGCGTCCCGCCTGCGCCGCGCCCGTCCGCCGCCGTGGAAGCGCACCTCGGCGCGGCGGCTCACCAGCGTCACGGCGGCGCCGGAGCGCCGCAGCGCCGCGGCGGCGTCGAGCGCCGAAGCCCCCGCCCCGATGACGGCGACCTCCCGGCCCGCGAAGGCCGAATAGTCGGCGTGGCGGCTCGAATGGGTCAGGGCCGAGGCGGGCAGGCCCGACAGTTCGTCGGGAATGCGGGCGAAGCCCGCGATGCCGGTCGCCAGGACGACGCTGCCGGCCGTCACGACGGCACCGTCCTCGGTCTCGACGCGGAAGCCGGCGCGGCCCCGGGACACGCGCGTCACGCGGCGCTCGTCCCGGCGCGGCACGAAGCGCCGGCCGAACTCGACGCCGTACTCGGCGAAGACTTCGACCGGGACCGGCCAGCCGAGGTCGGCGTAGGGCAGCCCGCGCTCGCGGCAGTGATGGCCGAGCGTGAACGTGTCGCCGGGGTCCGACAGGCTCGACGCGAAGCCTTCCGACTTCAGCACCATGCCCCGCGGCATGCCCTCCCGCCAGGTCTGCATGGAGTCGCCGAACAGGCAGGCGTCGATGCCGGCGGCGGCCAGGTGCGCCGCGATCGACAGACCGTAGGGACCCGCGCCCACGATGGCGACAGAACAATGCCCGCTCATTCGACGCTCCGCTTTGATCTACGGAACGCCACGCCCGCCGACGGCACAAGCCGCAAAGCCCAACGTCGTTAAGTGGGGGTTGCCGGGACCGCGGCCTTTCCGGCCCTTCCGAAACCGACCCACCCGGCCGCGACCGGGACCAAGGCTCGCGCCGCCCTGATGAAATCGCGGGCGAAGCATAGGAAACTTTGTGCATCCTGCCGGTGTTTCATGCAGGTCCTTAGGACAAACTCAGACCGGGAGCATCTCATGCCGAAAGCCGCGCATCACGAAGCCGCCGAGCATCACGAGAAGGCCGCCAAGTCGCATCGGACCGCCGCCGAGCATCACGAGAAGGGCGACCATCCGGCCGCCAAGAAGCATGCCGACGAGGCTCACGGCCATTCCGCCAAGGCGCATGAGAGCTCCGGCAAGGCCCACGCCAAGCACAAGTAAGCCCATCGCCGTCGAAACCATCGGAGCCGCCCCGCGGGGCGGCTCATCTGCGACCGGCGTGGGACCCGGAGCCGACGCACAGACGATGCGATCGTTATGTTCGCGGGTTTTCCCTGACGCTCCGCTTCAACGACGGCCTCACACGTCCTAAACATGGTCGATGGATTCCCCCAGCCGACCGGTCCCGATGCTGCGGCCACGACAGATCTCGGCCGAGCGCCACCCTGCGGGCGGCATCTCATGGCGATGGGGGGATCCGCAGTGAGCCGGTCCGGCCCGTTGCTGCCGCTGGTGATGGCGGCCTCGATCCCCGTGCTGCTGTTCGGCGGGTGGACCGCCTATCGCTCCGCCGACGACCAGCGCAAGGCGGCCCTGCACACGGCCGGCGAGACCGTGGCGCTGGTCGGCGAGCGCGTCACCGCCGAGATGACCGACCAGATCCGCGTGCTGGAAACGCTCGCCGCCTCCGTCGCCCTCGACGGCCCCGACCTCCCCGCCTTCTACCGGGAAGCCCAGCGCGTCGCCGCCGCCCATCCGCTGTGGCACACGGTCGAGCTCGACGACCCCGCCGGGGAGCAGGTCCTGAACCTGCTGCGGCCGCTCGGCGCGCCGCTCGGGCCGACGGCCGACCGCGACACCTTCGATGCCGTGGTGCGTGACCGCTCGCCGGCGGTCGGCGGCATCGGCCCGGTCGGGCCCGTGTCGGGCCGAAGCCTCGTGGCGCTGCGCGTGCCCGTGCTGCGGGACGGCGCGTCGCGGGCCGTGCTGACGGTGGCGCTGCAGCCCGATGCGGTGGGGGACATCCTCCGCAAGGCCGGCATCCCCGAGGGCTGGGTCGGCGCCGTGGTGGATCGGAGCGGCAGGCTCGTCGCCCGAAGCCTCGACGATGCCGCCATGGTGGGCCTGCCCGCCTCCGCCTCGGTGCGGGGCGCCATCGCGACGGGCACGCAGGGCTTCTACAGGGGGACGACCCGGGACGGCGTGCCGGTGGAGACGGTCTTTGCCACGCTGCCGGCGACGGGCGGCTGGTCGGTCCACCTCGGCATCCCCCGCCAGGCCCTGGATGGACCGGTGCGGCACGCCCTCTATGCGGTCGCCGCCGCCGTCGCCGTCAGCCTCACCCTCGCCGCCGCCCTGGTGACGACGCTGGCGCGGGACCTCGCCCTCAGCCGGCGCCGGGAGTCGAATCGGGCCGCCGCGGCGCTCGAAGCCAGCGAGGAGCGCGCCGCGCTGGCGGTCGCCGCCGCCGACCTCGGCACCTGGCGCTGGGACGTCGGGCGCGACCGGGTCACGGGCTCCGAGCGATGCCGGAGCCTGCTCGACCTGCCCGGGTCCGGCGCCGGGGGCGAGGCCGTGTGGTCGGCCCGGGTCTTCCTCGACGCCGTGCACCCGGACGACCGGGACGCGTTGCGGGCGGCCGCGCAGGGCTGCCTCGACACGGAGGAAACCTTCGAGGTGGATTTCCGCACCGTGACGGCGCCGGGCCCGCCGCGATGGTTTCACGCCCGCGGCCGCGCCGCGCCGGGCCCCGGCGGCGGCGAGATCCACGGCATCGTGGCCGATATCGGCGGGCAAAAGCGGGCCGAGACCGAGCGCTCCGACCTGCTGCGCCGGCTCGGCGCCGCGCAGGAGGATGTGCAGCGGCGCATCGCCCACGACCTCCACGACCAGGTGGGCCAGCACGTCACCGGCCTGTCGCTCGGGTTGAAGGGGCTGGAACGCGCGCTCGACGGGTCGGGCGGCGCGCCCGGGGCCGACCTCGGCGAGCGCGTGCGCTGGCTGCAGGAGCTGACCGGGACGATCGGGCGCGACCTCCACCGCGTCGCCTCCGACCTGCGGCCGACGGCACTCGACGACCTCGGGCTGCCGCGCGCCCTGGCGGCGCTCGCGGCGGACTGGAGTTCGCGCTACGACGTCGATGCGGACGTGCAGGTCATCGGTTCGGAGGACCGGCTGCCCGAGGAGGTCGCCACCGCCATCTACCGCGTCGTCCAAGAAGCGCTGACCAACGTGCTCAAGCATGCACGCGCCCGCACCGTCAGCGTGGTGCTGGACCGGCGGCCGCGGGGCGTCCGCCTCGTGATCGAGGACGACGGCGCGGGCTTCGACCCCGACGTGCCCGCCTCGACGGTGCCGGGCGCAAGGCGGCGGCTCGGCCTGCTCGGCATGCGCGAACGGTTGAACCAGATCGGCGGGACGCTCACGGTGGAAACGTCGCCGGGCGCCGGCACGACGCTGTTCGTCACCATCCCGCTCGACCTCGAACCCACGGCGAAGGACGCGGCATGACCGAGATCGCACCGGCCCGGCCCCGCATCCGCGTCGCCCTCGCCGACGACCATCCCGTGGTGCTGGCCGGCATCAAGGCCATGCTGCGGTCGGCGCCCGAGATCGACCTCGTGGGCGAGGCCGGGGACGGCGCCGCGGCCCTGCGCCTCGTCCGGGCGGAGCGGCCCGACGTCGCCGTGCTCGACATCTCGATGCCGCAGATCAACGGGCTCGACCTCGCCCGGCGGATGGCCGTCGAGGCGCCGGGGGTCAGGGTCATCACCCTCACGGTCCACGAGGACCGGGCCTACGTGCAGCAGTTGCTCGACGCCGGCGCCCGGGGCTACCTGCTCAAGCGCTCGGCCGCCGAGGACCTCGTCCGCGCCGTGCGGGCCGTGGCGGAGGGGGGTATCTACCTCGACCCCGCCGTCGCCGGCAAGGCGCTGGCCGAGACCGCCGCGACCGAGAAGGCCGCCGCGGCCGACGGCGCCCTCAGCCCGCGCGAGGCCGACGTGCTGCGCTTCACCGCCCAGGGCTTCAGCAACAAGGAGATCGCCCTCCGCCTCGACGTGGGCGTCAAGACGGTGGAAACCTACAAGGCGCGCGCGTCGGACAAGCTGGGGCTGCGCTCGCGCGCCGAGATCGTCCGCTACGGCGCCGCGAAGGGCTGGCTCGCCGGGCTGGCCGAGGGCGGATAGCGGGCCAGCGGGCCCGGGCGACAGTCAGCGGCCCGCGGGCGCGTCGCCGTGGTCGCGCCCGTCGCCATGGTCGCGCCCGTCGCCGTAGAGCCCCGTCTGCCGCTCGATGACGGAGTCGAGTTCCGCGCAGGCGAGCACGACGAGGATGTCGATCCACAGCCACAGCAGGAAGCCCACCACGGTGCTGAGCGAGCCGTAGGTGGCGCTGAGCGCCATGAAGCGCCCCGTGAACCATGAGAACAGCGCCGTGCCCAGCACCAGCAGCCCCGCCGCCAGCGTCGACCCGATCGTCATGAGCGGCCAGTGCCGGCGCCGGCGGTTCGGCGCGTAGCGGTAGAGCAGCTCCAGCGCCACCGCGAAGCCGACGAACAGGACCGGCCAGCGCAGCCGATGCACGGCGACCCCGACGCCGTCGCCGACCCCGAGATGCGCCAGGAGCGCGGGCGACACCGCCAGCGCCCCGACGGCGAGGGCGAGCAGCGTCAGCCCCCCGATGGTGACGGCCAGCGTGATGAGGGTGCGGCGCAGGAAGCCCCGGCTCTCCTCCACGTCGTAGACGATGTTCAGGGCGGCGAAGAGCGCCTTGGTGCCGCTGTTGGTGGTCCACAGCGTCACCAGGATGCCGGCGACGGGCGCGAAGCCGCCGAGCCAGCCCGCCTCCGCGCCGCCGTCCGCCGGGTTGTTGTGAAAGGCCGCGTCGACCGCGCCCTTCACGACCGAGCGGCTGGTGTCCGGCAGCAGGTCCGACAGCGTCCGGACCAGCGCCTTCGCCTCGCCCGGCCCGACCGTTCGGCTGCCGACCCAGATCAAGAGGGCGATGGCGGGGAACAGCGCCAGCGCCACCCGGAAGGCCACGCCGGAGGCCACGATCGAGGCCCGGTCGTCGCGGATCTCCGCCCAGGTGCTCCGCAGGACGGCGAGCCACCGGGCCGGGCCGATCGCCGTCACGGCGCGGAGGCCCCGGCGGCGGCGTCCGCCTCGTCGACGCGCGCGCGGTCGTCCTCGTTTTCGGGCGCGGCGGCCGGCGCCTTCGCGTCCGGGTCGCGGCACAGGTGGACGAGGTAGGGGTAGTGGTCGGAGCCCACCGGGCCGAGCCGCTCCAGCGACAGGGCGCGGAAGCCGGGCTTGTAGTCGATCTGGTCGAGCGGCCACTTGGCCCACCACGACTGCGCGTCGAAGCTGTACACGTAGCCGTAGCCCCGGCGCGGCGACACGAGGCCGGCGATGCGCCGCGTCCTCTGCACGGCGTCTTCCCAGGGGGTGGCGTTGAGGTCGCCCGCCAGGATGGCCGGGCCGTCGCGGTCGCGCAGGATCTTCGCCGCGGCATAGAGTTCGGCGTCGCGCGGCAGGGCGGACTGGCCGACCAGCGGCGGGCGGGGATGGATGCCGAGGAAGGTCGCGGTCTCGCCGTCGCGCAGCTTCACCCCGGTGACGATCGAGGGCGTGTCGCGGCCGGCGAGGAAGCGCACGTCGGGGTCGACCAGCGGCAGGCGCGAGAACAGCCGCATGCCGTAGTAGGAGCCGGTGATCTTGGTGGCGCCGTAGGGCATGTCGGCCGCCAGGGGCTGGAGCGTCCTATCCCACCAGTCGTCGATCTCCATGGCGAGGAAGATGTCGGGCTTGTGCGCCCGGACCTCGCCGAGCAGCGTCTGCGACTGGCGGTTCGTCAGCAGCACGTTGGAGATCATCACGAGCAGGCGCCGGTCGGCCGGGCAGGCCTCGGCATCCGGCACGGGTTGGCCGAAGGACTGGTAGGGCCACAACACGACGCCGTCGACGGCGAGCGCCAGGACGGCCGACGCGGCGAGGGCCAGGACGGCGCGCGGGTAGCTCCGGACGAAGGGAAGCAGGAGCGGCAGCAGCGCCAGCGTGACGATGCCGAACTGCAGGCGCGGGAAATCGAGGAGGCGGACGAGCCACCACTTCGTCGGGACGGCGGGCAGCAGGGACGCGGCGAGCGCCGCCGCGACCGCGAGGCCGAGCAGGCAGAACAGGGCGAGCTTGGCGTGGCGGAGCAAGGCGGTCCTCGGCTTCGGTCAGTGTGGGACCGGCACGGGCGGCAAAGGCCGCACGGGCCCGGTCAGCGACTTCGGCTGAAGCTGCGATTCAACACCGGCCCGCCGGGCGCGGCCGCGACCGGAAGCCGTGCCGGGCCAGGGTCTGGCGCGGCACGGGTCGGGCCTCAATGGCAGCGGGACGGCTGGTTCTGGCAGAAGCGGTTCGGCGACTTGCGCCGGGCATGGCGGAACCGGCGGGCGGACCGGCTGTAGTAGCCGGGGTAATGGCGGTGCATGTAGGCGGTCGGCTCGACGCTCGACGCCTGCGCGGCGATGGGCGCGACCGGCATGGCGTCCGCCGTGCCGAGCGAGGCACCGAGGAGCAGCAGCGCGGCGCCGACCAGCGACGCGGATTTTGCTGAGAAGGTCATGGTGATGGGTCCTTCGCCGGGGAAACGACGAGGCGACCCTCCGGCGGGGGGCAGCCTCCGCCAAACCCGGCACGGCCGGTGGCGATGGTGTCGATCGACATATGGGTCGCCCGGGCCGGCCGGGCAGTCGGGCAACGCGGAGACCCGTGTCGGGAAAAACCTGACAAGCACCGGGCCGGGTGCCGCATCGCCGACCGGTGGCCGGGGGCGACGGACGGCCGCCGTGCCATGCCCCGCCGATGGCCGGCGGGGCATGGGGGTCGCTCAGGACTTCTTGTAGTTGAACGCCGGGGCGTTCTTCAGGCTGTCCTTGGAGGTGTCGACGACGCCGTGCAGGCCGTTCTTGTCGCTGAGCACCATCGAGGACGGCTCGATCAGCACGTAATGCTCGCCCATGCCGAGGAAGCCGCCGACGCTGAGCACGATGCCCGTGATGGTCTTGCCGTTGTCGATGACGAGATCGGCGACGTTGCCGATCTTGTCGCCCTGGTTGTTGTAGACGTCCTGCCCGACCAGCTTGGACGACATGATGTCGGCCGGCGAAACCGTGACGTAGTGGATCGTCGCGGTGGCGTGGTCGGCCATGGTGATGCCGCCGTTGGCCATGGCGCCGTTGGCCATGGTGCCGGTGGCCGGTTCGGCCGCGAAGGCCGAGCCGGCGACGAGGGACGACAGGGCGGCGGCGGCGATGAGAGTCTTCATGGTGGATCACTCCGTGAGGCGGTCGGGGCTGCGTCGCGCCCCGTCGCTGGCCCCGATATCGGACCCGGGGCGGCCCGCGCTCAGTCGGGTGAAACCGCCGCCCGTGTCGGGAAAAGCCTGACCGGCCTCGGGCCGGCGACACGGGAGGCGACACGGGCGGCACTCGGCCTCATGGCGCAGACGCCGAGCCGTCGACGTCGAGGCTTCGAATTCTATTCGTAATAACCCACCGCGCAGATCTGATCCTGCACCTTCGTGTACATCGTATGCTTGGTGGACGGCTTGTATCCGTCGAGGCGCGGCCAAAGATAGGTGATGTTGGAGATCTCGCCGTCCCTGGCCTCCTTCAACATCGCCGCGCCGAAGTGGAAGCCGCTGGCGTCGACCAGTGTCGTCAGGACGTCCGTGTGATTGATCTTCGGGTCCGGATGGGCGGCCATGACGTGGTCGGGACCGATGCAATAGACGTAAAGGTCGTCGTTGCGGAACCCGTGGGACCGTTCGGTGAACCAGGTCAGCGCCCGAGCCTCGTCGTGTCGGACGGCCGCGACTGCCGCCTTGAGCATGTAGCGGGCATCGTCCTCGCTCGTGTCGCAGGAGGACCCCGTCTCGTCGCCACAGGCCGAGGCGGGGAATGCGAATGGAAGGCACAACGGGCCCGCGAAGGCCAGTGCAGCCACGACGGCGAAACCGCGGAGTTTCAGCATGCGATCCTCCTGCAAACGAAGAGAACGATGACGCTTTTGGGGTTTCCGGCTCCGCACCGGGACATGGCCGTTGCGGCAATCTCGCCGGCCTCCGGTCTACCGGAAGCGCAGCGGGGCACGGCATTGAACGATGACTCGTGAACGGTGGTTCGGCGAAATCTAGAAAGCGGATCCAACTGTCGTGGATCCACCACGTCGCCGGGCGGCGTCACGTCGCCGAGGGCGGCGGCGCCCCGGCGCGCGTCGATCGGGGGGACGACACAGGCCCGATGGAGACCGCGAACCTCCTAGCCTGTCGTCGAAGCTGCGCGGCGACGAGGGGCGGGTCGGCTTCAGCGCTTTAACTTCAGTGTCTGTGCCGGAGGCAGGCGGCCCGGCGCGACGTCCGGCGCCGACAGGCGCTCCACGCCGAGCCGGTCGAGATGCCGGCGGCATTTGGACATGACATCGGCCACCTCGTGCCGCTCGACGATGCCGAGGGAGCGGCTGTGGGCCATGCCGCGACCCTTGAAGAGTTGCAGCGAGATCGCGACGCGGCCTTCGGGCGAGAGCCGCGACGTCAGGGCGTAGGTGATGGCGCTGCCGGGATCGATGACGGATTTCGAGGACATGGGGACACGCTCACTGCGAAGCTCGCGCTTCGAATGGGACCCGTCCACCGCATCGTGGCCGGTCAGGGCATCCCGGCTGTGGCACAGGCCTTCGCGCAAGATCGGCGCCGTGGCAATCACAAATGCGAATCCCGCTCGCCCTGTCCCGCGGCGATGGGCGCGCCACGCTGGGCACCTCCGCACACCCTCCCGGGGTCCGGCCCGGACCGGCGCCAAGGGGTTGTCAGGCGCATGTCGAGGCGGAGCGTCGGTTCGAGCCCGTCCACGGGCTCGCCATATCGGGACGGCGAGTGCCCGCCACACCCGGACACGCGCCGGGCCGGGGGAGACCGGGTCGGCCCCCCCGGAGAGACGTCACTTCGGCATGAGGACGCTGTCGATGACGTGCGCGACACCGTTCGACTGGTACACGTCCGGCGTCTCGACGACGGCGCCGCCGCCCTTCTCGTCGATCAGGACCAGCTTGTCGCCGTCCATCTTGGCCGTCAGCGTGCCGCCCTCGACCGTCTTGAGGTTGGCCGTGCCACCGCCGTCCTTGATGGCCTTGGCGATCGCGGCCGAGTCCATCTTGCCGGCGACGACGTGGTAGGTCAGGATCTTGGTCAGCGTCGGCTTCATGTCGGGCTCGACGAGCTTCTCGACCGTGCCGGCCGGGAGCTTCGCGAAGGCGGCATTCGTCGGCGCGAAGACCGTGAAGGGGCCGGGGCCCGACAGCGTGTCGACGAGCCCGGCCGCCTTCACGGCGGCCACGAGCGTAGTCAGGTTCTTGGCGGCGGAAGCGTTCTCCACGACCGTCTTGCTGGGCGACATGGGCGCGCCCCCGACCATCGGGTCGGCCGCCTGGGCCACCGAGGCGCTTCCGGCCGCGAGGACGGCCGCGAGGGCCAGGCCGCGCAGGCCTTTGGTGATCGACGTCATGGATGTCTCCCGTGGGACGCGACCGGGACGGAAGTCCCGGATGCGGCGTCGGGGGGAGTTACGGGTCCGGATCGGCGAAGTTTCACCCCGGCCCGCCGCCGTCCGGTCGCGGCGCGCCGGGCGCGCGTCGCCGCGGCATCCCGCCGCCCGCGCGCCCGGGGCATCCCGTTCCGACAAAACGGCCGTCCCGGGGATGCGAGAACCCGGCCGATCGGCTACAGGGTTGGGGACTCGGCGGCGGCCCCGATGCCGCCTCGACAGCGACAGACCGAAGGACGAGTTGGCGCGATGAGCCGTTCCCTGCCCCGCTCCGGGGGCGAACCCGCGGCGCCCGGGGACATGACGGCCATCATCGACGCCTTTCCCTGGCACGAAACCCCGCTCGGCCCGCGGACCGGCTGGCCCGGGCGGCTCGGCGGCGCCGTGGAAACCATGCTGCTGTCGCCGGCCCCCATGGCGCTGTTCTGGGGGGCCGAGGCCGTCGCGGTCTTCAACGACGCCTTCGCGGCCCTGCTGCCGGGAACCGGCGCGGACCGGTTGGGCCGCCCGGTCGAGGACGCCTGGCCGGAGTTCGGCGCCCTGGTGACGGCGGCGCGTGCGGGCCGCCCCCCCGCGCCGGGGCAGCGCCGCGCCGTGACGCTGGGGCCGGATTTCTGGCCCGACCTCGACGCCCGCGCCCTCCGCGGCACCGACGGCGCCGCCGCCGGCGTGATGGTGACGGCGTCCTCGCGCGACGAAGCCCGGCAGAACCCCGGCCCCGGCCCGCACGGCCCCGGGGCGAACTGGACGGCCGACCCCGACGGCACGCTGACGGGCTTCAGCCCCCGCTGGTTCGCCCTCACCGGCCTGTCCGAGGCCGATGCGCTCGCGGCGGCCTGGGGTGGGGTGATCCACCCCGAAGACCTCGAGCGGACGCTGGCGACCTGGAGCGCCGCAGTCGCGTCCGGGCGGCCCTACGACATCGAGCACCGCGTCCGCACCGGCGACGGGTCCTATCGGTGGATGCGCTCGCGGGCCGAGCCCCGGCGCGACCGTGCGGGCGCGCCCATCCTGTGGCACGGGCGCACCGAGGCGCTCGACTGGCGCCGCGTCGTGGAGAACCGCCAGGCGCTGCTGCTGGACCTGGCCGACCGGTTCCGCGCCGCCACCGAGCGGCACGACATCGTCGCCACCGCGACGGCGGCGCTCGGGCGCGAGATCGGCGCCGCCCGCGTCGTCTATGCCGAGATCGATCTCGCCCACCACGAAGCCACGGTCGAGGCCGAATGGTCGCGTGCCGAACCCGCCGTGCCGCCGGGCGACGCCCCCGAGCCCGAAGGCAGGCCCGCCCCCGTGACGGTGCCGCTCGAGCGGCTGGCGCTGGGGCGCCGGGCGGAGTTCGAGGCCGGCATGACGGTGGTGGCCTCCGACGCCGCCACGGGCGCCGGCCTCGCCGTGCCGCTGATCCGCGACGGCCGCCTGCGCGCCCTGTTCCACGTCGCGGCCGAAGGCCCGCGCGCCTGGCTGCCCGAGGAGGTGGCGTTGGTGGAGGACGTGGCGACGCGCAGCTGGGACGCGCTGGAGCGCATCGCCTCGGCCGCCATCCTGCGCCGCAACCAGGCGCGCCAAAGTTTCCTCCTCGTGTTGGGCGACCGGCTGCGCGAGGCCGTGGACGTGGCCGAGATCACCGAAATCACCGCTGAAGCGCTGGGGCGGCAGCTCCACGTGGCGCGGGCCGGCTACGGCGAAGTCTCGCTCGACGGGGCGTCGCTCGCCTTCGCGACCGGCTGGTCGGACGGCGGCGTGCCGCCGCTCGTCGGCACCCTGCCCTTCGCCAGCCTGGGCGCGGCGCCCGGCGAGGACCTGAGGCGCGGCCTCACGGCCGTGTTCGAGGGCGGTGGCGGCGCGGAGGTCCCTCTCGTGGCGGGCGTCGACACCGTGATGGCGGTGCCGCTGATCCGCGACGGCCGGCTCCGCGCCGTGCTGACGGCCGGGCGCCGCGACCGCCACCGCTGGACCGCCGAAGAGATCGCCCTGGTGGGCGAGGTGGCGGCGCGCATGTGGGAGGCGCTGGAGCGGGCCCGTGCCGAGGCCGCCCTGCTCGACCTCAACGCCACGCTGGAAAGCCGCGTCGGGCAGCGCACGGCCGAGCTGGCCTCGAGCGAGGCGCGGTTCCGCACCCTGTTCGAGAACGCCCCCGCCGTCATCGTGCTGATCCGCGTCGGGCCGGACGGGCAGCCGGTGTTCGAGGCCGTCAACGCGGCCGCCGAAGCCTTCATGGGCCGCCCGGCCTCCGACATCATCGGGCGCGACGTGGCCGCGGTGGCGGGACCCGGCGACCCGCTGCGGGAGCGCTCGCTCGAATGCGCGGCGACGGGCCAGCCCGTGCAATACGAGACGAGCCTCGAGGTCGAGGGCGAGGTCCGCACCGCCGAAAGCGTGCTGGCGCCCCTCGCCATCGACGGCGGAGAGGGCCAGATGCTGATCGCCATCTCGCGCGACATCACGGCCCAGCGCAGCATCGAGGAGCAGCTCCGGCAGGCCCAGAAGATGGAAGCGATCGGCCAGCTCACCGGCGGCATCGCCCACGACTTCAACAACCTGCTCACCGGCATCATCGGCTCGCTGGCGCTGATGCAGAAGCGCCTGGCCCAGGGCCGGACGGAAACGCTGGAGCGCTATGCCGGCCTGGCGCTCGCCTCGGCCAACCGCGCCGCCGCCCTCACCCATCGCCTGCTCGCCTTCTCGCGCCGCCAGCCCCTGGAAGCCAAGGCGGTCGACGCCAATGCGCTGGTCGTCTCGATGGAGGACCTGCTCCGCCGCACCATCGGGGAAAGCATCGTGTTCCAGAGCGTCGAGACGCCCGGCCTGTGGCCGACGCTCTGCGACCCGCACCAGCTCGAGAACGCGCTGCTGAACCTCGCCATCAACGCCCGCGACGCCATGCCGGACGGCGGCCGCCTGACGATCGAGACCGCCAATGCGGTGCTGGACGAGGCCTATGTGGCGCGGGAGCCCGGCGTGGCGGCCGGCCAATACGTGATGCTGTCGGTGACCGACACCGGCACCGGCATGCCGCCGGACGTGATGGCGCGGGCTTTCGACCCCTTCTTCACCACCAAGCCCATCGGCCAGGGCACGGGCCTCGGCCTCTCCATGATCTACGGCTTCGTCAAGCAGTCGGACGGCCACATCAAGATCTATTCGGAGCCCGGCCAGGGCACGAGCATCAAGATCTTCCTGCCGCGCTCCCAGGGCGCGGGGGAAGCCGCGCAGCCCGAGGCGGGCGAGGCCGCGCCGCGCGCCGAGGAAGGCGACACCGTGCTGGTCGTCGAGGACGACGTGACGGTGCGCGACCTCGTGCTCGAAGTGCTGCGGGAGCTCGGCTACACCGCCCTGCAGGCGCCGGACGGGCCGGCGGGCCTGGCGCTGCTGCGATCGGCCCGCCGGGTCGACCTCCTCGTCACCGACGTCGGCCTGCCGGGCATGAACGGCCGGCAGCTGGCCGACCAGGCCCGGGCGGCGCGGCCCGACCTCAAGGTGCTGTTCATCACCGGCTATGCCGAGAACGCGGCCTTCGGCAACGGCCACCTCGACCCCGACATGCAGATGATGACCAAGCCTTTCGCCGTGGACGCGCTGGCCAAGCGCATCCGCGCCATGATCCGGCACGGTTAGGGCGCCGTCGCTCCAGATCCGGATCGGGAGCAGAGTCGAGGACAACCACGGCCCGACCGCCGCCGTCCGGCGTCCCGACCGGGGACGCCGACGCGCCCGCGCGGGAAGCCATCCTTAAGCCTTTGACGCCAAAGTCCCTGCAATCCGGTCCTTCTCGGGGGTCCGCTATGCTTGGCACGGGCGAAGACGGCATGATGGCGCGCGAGATCGGCAACGTCCGCTTCCTCATCGAACAGCAGATCCAGGTCGTCGACGACCTGGAACGCCGCGGCCTCGACGACCGGGCCGCGCAGGACCTGTTGCGGCGGCTGATGCGCCGCGACGAGGACCTGCGGCGGTTCCCCGCCGGCCCGGGACAGCTCCGGGTGGCGTGACGGCGGGCGGACCGCCGGCCTCCGGGCCGGTGTGAAAGGTCGCGGGGCGCGCCTATATGAGGCGGCGTCATTCCCTGCCCGGAACCCGCCCGCCATGACCAAGCCGCTCGTCGTCTCCATCCCGCACCAGCTCGGCGCCGCGGAAGCGCAGCGCCGCCTGCAGACCGGGATCGAGCAGCTGAAGGAGCAGTACGCCGGGAAGTTCGCCGTGCTGGAGAACCGCTGGACCGGCCCCCACCTCGACTTCCGGGTCAGCGCCGTGGGCCAGACCGTGTCGGGCACGCTCGACGTGGCCGAGGAGCACGTCACGCTGGCGCTGCAGCTGCCCTGGGTTCTCGCCGTGCTGGCCCAGAAGGCCCAGAGCCTCATCCAGTCGAAGGGCCAGCTGCTGCTCGAAAAGAAATAGGCCGGCGCCGGCGGCACGGCCCGCCGCGCGCCCTCCATCTCCAACCCTCCGCCCCGCCCCTCCTGGCATCGCGCTTGCGGTTTCGGCCCCGAAGCGCCGTCGCCAGGAGCCCGATGTCATGGATTGGCAGACCGAGTGGACCAAAACGCAACAGGAACTCTCCGCCGCGTCCCGGAATGAACATTGGTGGAAGTGCTTGCCCGAGGAGCGCCGCTCGATCCTCGGCCGCACGGAATACCGCAAGCAGTGCCGCCTCGCCCGCCAGCGGCTGAAGTCGGCCGACGAACGGTGCCGCAAGCTGATCCGGTCCCGGCGCGAATCGACCCACTGAAGCCGGGCCGGTGATGCGGCGGCCCCTGGTCAGCCCGGAAGCTCGGGCTCGGGGACGAGGCGGCGCAGCTCCTCGCGCAGTTCGTCGAGCTTGAGACTGCCCTTCTGCAGCACGCGGTCGACATGGCCCTCGAGGTCGGCACGCTCGGCGCTCGTCACCTCCTTGGCGGTGAGCACCACGACGTGGATGCCCGACGTGTCCGGCCGGGCCCGCAGCGCCCGCAGGAAGGCGAAGCCGTCCATCACCGGCATCATCAGGTCGAGGATGATGAGGTCCGGCACGGCGCGGTCGACCTTGTCGAGCGCATCCCGGCCGTCGACGGCGACATCGGTCGTCCAGCCGTCGCGCGACAGCATGGCGCCGATCCAGCCGCGGGCATCGGGCTCGTCGTCGACCACGAGGACGCGCCGCCCGACCGCGCCGCCGTCCTCGAAGCGCTCCAGCACGCGTTTCAGCTGCCGCCAGTCGATGGGCTTCACGAGGTAGTCGTTAGCACCCATGGCGAAGCCGACGCTGCGCTCGTGCAGCACCGAGATCATGATGACGGGCGTCTCGGCCAGGAGCGGGTCGGCCCGCAGCGCCTGCAGCATGGTCCAGCCGTTGACGTTCGGCATCTCGACGTCGAGCAGCACGACCTTGGGCCGGTACTGCCGCGCCAGCGCCAGGCCCTCGCGCCCGTCCCGCGCGGTCTTCACCGTGAAGCCTTCGCGCTCGAGGAAGCGGGTGAGCAGGTCGCGCGCCGCCGAATCGTCGTCCACCACCAGGATGGTGTCGCCGCGCGCCGCCGCCGGCACCACGGCCGGCTCCGGCTCCTGCGCGTCGTCGCCGAGCCGCGCCGGCAGGCTGACCGTGAAGGTCGAGCCGTGGCCGTGCCGGCTGTCGACCGTGACGTCGCCGCCGAGCTTGCGGCAGAAGGCCCGCGTGATGGACAGGCCGAGCCCGGTGCCGCCGAACTGGCGCGTGGTCGATTCGTCGGCCTGCACGAAGCGCCCGAAGAGCCGGGACAGCTGCTCGGGCGTCATGCCGATGCCGGTGTCCTCCACCGAGAACGACAGCCAGTCCTCGCCGCCGTCGGCGATGCGGGCGGCCCGCAGCGTGACGGAGCCGGCTTCGGTGAACTTGGCGGCATTGCCGATGAGGTTCAGCAGGCATTGCCGCACCTTCACCTCGTCGGTCAGCATGGTGCCCAGCGCCGGCGGCAGTTCGACGACGAGGCGGTTGCCCTTCTTGGCGACGAGCGGCGTCGCCGCCGACACCACCTCGTCGATCATGGCGGCGACGTCGAACTCCACCGCCTCGACCGTCATGCGTCCGGCCTCGATCTTGGACAGGTCGAGCACGTCGTTGATGAGGCCGAGGAGGTGGCGGGCGTTGGACTCGATCTTCCTGACGTCGTCCACGAGGCCGGCATGGCCGAGGTCCTCGATCTCCTCCGCCAGCATGCCGCTGTAGCCGATCACGGCCGAGAGCGGGGTGCGCAGCTCGTGGCTCATGTTGGCGATGAACTGGCTCTTGGCCCGGTTCGCCGCCTCGGCCGCCTCGCGGGCGGCGTCGAGGCGCGCCTCGGCGGCGCGCTGCTCGGTGATGTCGGTGTGGACGCCCACCCATTCGCGCACCGAGCCGCTGGTCTCGTCGAGGATCGGCACGGCACGGATGGCGAAGGTGCGGTAGAGGCCGCTGCGCATCCTGACCCTGTGCTCGAACACGAAGGTCTTGCTCGCCGCCAAAGCCTCGCGCCAGGCGTCGACCGTGGGCTGGGCGTCGTCGGGCAGCAGCGCCGCCACCCAGCCGTCGCCCGCGTAGTCGGCATAGGCCTGCCCCGTCATGGCTTCCCAGCCCTCCTGCCGGTCGACCATGCGGCCGTCGGCGTCGGTGGTCCACAGCACGCCCTGCACGGCCGCGATGGCGGCGCGGAAGCGCGCGTCCGAGGCCCGCAGCCCGGCCTCCACGGCCCGACGTTCCCGGTTCTCCTCCTCCAGCGACTTGAACAGGCGGGCGTTGTCGATCGCCACCGCGGTCTGCGCCGCGAAGCCGACGATGAACCGCTCCTCGCGCTCGGTGAAGCGCCCCGGCTCGGGGTGCCCGAAGAGCAGCGCGCCGGTGATGCCCGCCGTGCGGGACACCACCGAGACCGCCATGTAGCTGCGCACCGGCAGGTGGCCCTTGGGCATGCCGCCCATCGAGCCGTAGCGGGGATCGTTGGGCACGTCGTCGGAGCGGACCACGCCCTCGTTGCGGAAGCTCGGGCGGAACAGCGACGTTTCGCGCGGCAGGCCGAAGCGCGTGAAGGCGGTCAGCGGCGCGCCCGTCAGGCTCGCGAGCTTCCACAGCTCGGGCTCGCCCGGCGCCGTCAGCACGCGCTCGAAGAAGGAGCCGTATTTCGCACCGGTGAGCCGCGTGGCGGTGTCGATGATCGACTGCGTCAGGACGTCGAGGTCGAGCTCGGCCGCCAGGGTGACGTTGAGTTGGCTCAGCTGCTCGATCTCGGCCGCGAGCGCGTCGCGGGACGTCTCCGGGGGGCGCTGATGGTCGGACACGCGGTCTCCTGCGGCGCCGGCGCGCCGTGCCGGGATGAAGCTACGCGGGATTGCGCCGGTGCCAGGGCGAATCCAGCCTCCCATCCTGTCACAGCACGGGACGTTGCGCGACCCTGCCCGGCACCGGCCGCATCGGCGTCACGGCTCGGATGCGACCTTGAGTCCCGCCGCCGACAGGTCGTGCCCGAGCTTCAGCCGCTTGGTCTCGAGGTAGGTGGCGTTGTGGGGGTTGGGACCGATCCGCAGCCCGCGGCGCTCCGCCACCGCGATGCCGTAGCGCTCCAGCGCGGCCCGCTTGCGCGGGTTGTTGGACAGGAGCCGCAGCCGCCCGATGCCCAGCGCCTTCAGGATCTGCACGGCGACGCCGTAGTCGCGCATGTCGGCCGGGAAGCCGAGCTCGGTGTTGGCCTCCACCGTGTCGAGGCCGCGCTCCTGGAGCGCGTAGGCGCGGATCTTGTTGGCGAGGCCGATGCCGCGCCCCTCCTGCCCGCGCAGATAGACGACGGCGCCGCCCTGCGGGTCCTCAACGATGAGCTTCAGCGCGGAGCGCAGCTGTTCGCCGCAGTCGCAGCGCAGCGAGCCCAGCGCGTCCCCGGTGAGGCATTCCGAATGGAGCCGGACCAGCGGCGCGGGGCCGAGCGGGCCGGTGCCGCCCGGCCGGCGCACCAGCGCCAGGTGTTCGGTGCCGTCGAGCAGGCCCCGGAACGCGTGCACGGCGAGCGGCTGGTCGCTGTAGAGGGACGGCAGCGTCGCCGCCGCCACCTCCTCGACGATGGTTTCGGTGGCGAGCCGCTGCGTCACCACGTCCTGGATGCTGAGCGTGGCGAGGCCGAGCCGCGCCGCGAAATCCTGGACGGCGCCGTCGCGCGCCAGCACGCCGCCCGGCAGTGCGGCGGCGCGCAGCAGCGCGGCGCGGCCGGGAGCCGCGGCGGCGGCGAGGTCCTGGGCGGCGGCTTCGACGGTCGGCAGCACCAGCGTGCCGCCCGCCCGGGGGGCGTGGAGCAGCACGTCGAGCCCGCCGGTGGCCGGCGGCACGGCCTCGCCCCCGCCCACGACCGTCAGGGGGCCGCGGCCCTCGCGCAGCAGCACCGGCAGGGCTTCGGGGCCGGCGGCCAGGAGGTGGGCCACCCCGTCCCGCCCCTCGTCGGCGAGGGCGATCGCCCGCCCCGCCCGCAACCGTTCCACCGCCTCGTTCCAACCCGACATATGTCCGTCCCTCACCGGACGAGCGCCAGGGTCTCGACCCTGCCGTCCCGCCCGCGGATGTCCGCGTGGTCCGCCTCGGCGCCTTCGCCCTTGCGGATCACGATCCACTCGTCCCACAGCCCCACGGCATCGAGGCTCGCCAGCACCGCCGGGCCGGCCTCGACCAGCACTTCGAGGGCGCCGGCCTCGCCCAGCCTGTCGAGCGCCGCGCCGACCTCCTCGGCGACGAAGGGCAGGAGCCCGCGCGCCTCCGCTGCCGCCAGGTAGGCGGCGGGCACGCGCCGGCGGCGGTCCAGCACGGCGAGGTGACGGCGGCGCTCCGGATGGTCGGGCACGCGGCGGACGTCGAAGCCGGGATCGTCGGCCAGGACGGTGCCGGAGCCGGTGAGGATCGCGTCGGCGCGACGCCGCAGGCCATGGGCGAAGCGCAGCGCGGCGTCGGACGTGAAGGTCTTGGCGCCGGGGGGCGGGATCATCGAGCCCGTGGAGTCCAGCGCCTGTTTCACGGTGACGAAGGGGCGCCCGGTGGCGGCGCGCTTGGCGAAGGGCGCGATCAGCCGCGCGCAGGCGCCGGCAGCCCCGGCGAGGCCCGGCAGGTCCGCCGCCATGGCGACGGCGAGGCCCGCGTCGGCGAGGCGTGCGGCGCCACCACCCGCGACGCCGGGGTTGGGGTCCCGGGCGCCGATCACGACGCGCCGGGCCGGCGTCGACAGGACAGCCTCGGTGCAGGGCGGCGTGCGGCCGTGGTGGTTGCAGGGCTCCAGCGTCACCACGACGGTGTGGATCAGCGCCGCCCGGCCGCTCGCCCGGGCCGCCGCGATGGCGCCCGCCTCGGCATGGGCGGTGCCGGCCCGGCGGTGCGCCGCCAGGGCGAGGACATGGCCGTCGGCGTCGAGCAGGCAGCAGCCGACGGGGGGGTTCGGCGCCGTGGCGCCGCGGAACCGCTCGGCCGCCGCCACGGCGAGCTGCAGCGCGGCTTCGAGCTCCAGCGGGGTGTCGGGCAGGGTCGGCAGAAGGGGATCCGGAAAGAACACGGCCGAGGATCCCGGGGCGCGGCGAGGATGGTCCGGTGCCGGGGGTCCCGGTCCACGGTGCAGCCCGGAGGTAATGCCGCATCGGCCGTCCCGCAAGCGGGCCGGGGGGGCATGGCGGCCGGTCCGGAACTTATGCGCCGGGCCGGCCGTAAACTGCGGCATCTCGGCGCTCCCCGTCAGGACCGCCGGGATGCGGTCCAAGCACAGGGAGGGACGTCATGGTGCTGCGCGTGTCGGGCAAGAACCTGGATATCGGCGAGTCCCTGCAGGTCCACGCGCGCGAGCGCGTCGGCGCCGCCCTGGCGAAGTATTTCGACCGCGAAGCCACCGGTCACGTCACGCTCCAGCCCGACGGCTCCGCCTTCCGCGCCGACATGGTGCTGCACCTGCCGGCCGGCATCACGCTCCAGTCCGAGGGGCACGCCCACGACCCCTATGCCACCGTCAACCAGGCGGTGGAACGCCTGGAAAAGCGCCTCCGCCGCCACAAGCGCCGCATCAAGGACCGCCATGCCGCCCACCGCGGCCGGGCGGAGGCCGCGGGCTCGGGTCCGGCGGAGGAGGAGGACGACGAGGCCCTGGTGGCCTACCGCACCCTCGCGGCGCCGGGCGGCGAGGAGGTGGCGCCCGACTTCAGCGCCGTGGTGGTGGCCGAGTCCGGCGTCGCCGTGCGTCGCATGTCGGTTTCGGCCGCCGTCCTCGAACTCGACATGTCGGGCGTCCAGGTGCTCATGTTCCGGACCGGCGGGGACGGTGAATTCAACGTTGTGTATCGTCGCAGCGATGGCCATATCGGGTGGATCGACCCGACGAAGCCCGCCTCGGGATTGGCCGAACGGACCTGAGGCGTGCTATGCGGTCCGCGCCCCGACGACGGACCGCCCCCTTCCGGTTCTCCGTGGGGCGCCGCTGGCACGGAAGTTGCCGAGTTCGGCACGCGAGCCTATGGACTCAAGACGAGATGCCGTTAGACGATCTGATCACCGCCGATGCGATCCTCCCGGCGCTGCGGGTGAACACCAAGAAGTCCGCCCTGCACGAGATGAGCGAGCGCGCCGGCATCGTGTCGGGGCTCAACCCGCGCGAGATCTACGACGCGGTCCTCCAACGCGAGCGCCTCGGCTCGACGGGGGTCGGCAACGGCATCGCCATCCCCCACGGCAAGCTCCTGAGCTGCACCAAGATCGTCGGGGTCTTCGCCAGGCTGGAGCGGCCCATCGAGTTCGAGTCGCTCGACGGCACGCCCGTCGACCTCGCCTTCCTGCTGGTGGCACCCGAGGCTTCGGGCGCCGACCACCTCAAGGCCCTGGCCCGCATCGCCCGGGTCCTGCGCGAACCCGGCATCGTCGCCAAGTTGCGCGCCACCCGCGATGCCGCCGGCCTCTACGGCGTCCTCACCCAGGAGCCGGCCTCCAACGCCGCCTGAGAACTCGCGGATGCGTGCCGGGTTCCCGATGCGGGACAGGAGCCTTTCGACGGTCTCGAGGGCTCTTCCGGCCCGTGTCCGACAGCGCCACGGGTTCACCGTCACGGGTTCCTAGGCGGATCAGCCTTCGGGCTTGAGCGCCGCCGCCAGCGACATCTTGGCCGAGCCCGGCCGCAGCGGCTTCTGCTGGCTCTCGTGCGGGGACCAGCCCGACAGCCAGATAAGGTCGAAGGTCGCCCGCAGCCGCCCGTCGGGATCCGAGAAGCGCTCGTCATAGACGTCGGCCGCCCGCATCAGAACGCCGCGCCGCATCGGGCCGCGGTGGCGCAGCGCCAGGGCGTTGGTGGCCCCCATGGCGCGCAGGTCGGCGAAGAGCCGGAACGGGTGGGCATAGCGCACCACCAGCGGTTCGGTGTCGGTCACCGGCAGGGCGAAGCCGGCCCGCTGCAACAGGCCGCCGAGGTCCCGCAGGTCCGAGAAGGGCGCCACCCGGGGGCTGGCCCCGCCCGACACCTCGCTTTCCGCGACCGACAGCGCGGTCCGCAGTTCCTTCAACGTGTCGCCGCCGAACAGGCAGGCCAGGAACAGCCCATCGGGCTTAAGGCAGCGGCGCGCCTGCACGAGCGCGCCCGGCAGATCGTTGACGGCCTGCAGCGTCAGGCAGGACACGACGAGGTCGAAGCTGCCGGGCGCAAAGGGCTGCCGCTCGTCGTCGCCGACGACCCGGGACCAGCGCCCCGCCGGCTCCGGCCCGGCCAGCGGCGCCATCCGGGTCACGGCGGCGTCCGGCAGGGCCGCCGCCAGCGCGGCGGCGACGTCGGGGCGGGGCGAGCCGAGGTCGAGCACGCTGCGGAAGTCGCGCTTGACGAAGGACAGCCGCTCGACGGCGTCGGCGGCGGCGCGCGCGAGCAGGAAATCCTCGCTCCCCGCCGTCACCGCCCGGGCGAGACGGCGGCGCAACAGGGCCCGGTCGAAGACCCGGGGGGCGGATCCCTGGCCGGCCATGGCCTGATGCGGGAGATTTTGGGATGTGAGGTCGGGGGGCGGCTGGGTCACGCGATCCGATATGGCGCATCGGCCGGGGAGCGTCAAAGGGCTGCGGCGCTCCCGTCCGTGCCGGCGCGTTTGCCCTCCATGGACACCGACCCCGCCCCGGCCGAGCTTCCGGCCCCCGCCCCGCACCTCTTCTCGGGCGCCGCCGCCCCGGACCTCGACCCCGCGGGCCTTCCCCCGCTCGGCCACCACCGGGCGTGGCGGCCGAAGCGCGTGCTCGTGACGCGGGCGGCGCGGGAATGGCCCCGCGCGCGCGCCATCGCGGACCGGGCCGCCGCGCTCGGCGCCGAGGTGGTGGACCTGCCGAACGACCGGCTCACCGGCCTCGCCGCCGGCGTGAGCCCGGCCGCCGACTATCGGCTCGCCAAGGGCACGCTGGCGGTGGTGGTGGCGTCGCCCGCCAAGCGCCGGCTCCAACCCATCCCGCCCTCGGCCGACTGGCGCTTCGACCTCGCCGAGGGCTGCCCGGCGCATTGCCAATATTGCTACCTGGCGGGGTCGCTGGCCGGCCCGCCCATCACCCGCGTCTATGCCAACGTCGAGGAGATCCTCGGCGGCCTCGACGCCTATCTCGGCCAGGGCACCATCACCAGCGCCTCGACGAGCCGTGCCGGCGAGGGCACGACCTTCGAGGCCTCCTGCTACGCCGACCCGCTCGGCATCGAGCACCTGACGGGGTCGCTCGCCGAGGCCGTGACGTTCTTCGGCCGCTGGGACGCGCCCGTGCAGCTGCGCTTCACCACCAAGTTCGCCGACGTGTCGCCCCTGCTCGGGCTGGAGCACGGCGGGCGGACGCGGGTGCGCATGTCGGTCAACGCCGCGGACCTCATCCGCTTCGAGGGCGGCACCAGCCCGCTCGGAGAGCGCCTGGGCGCGCTCGGGCGGCTGGCGCGGGCCGGCTACAAGGTCGGGCTGACGGTGGCGCCGATCCAACCCGTCGCGGGCTGGCGCGAGGGCTACGACGCGCTGTTCACGGCCGCCGCCCGGGCCCTCGACGGGGCGCCGGACCTCGACCTCACGGCGGAGCTCATCACCCATCGCTTCACGCCCAAGTCGAAGGGCGTGCTCCAGGGCTGGTATCCCGCCTCGAAGCTCGAGATGGACGAGGCGCAGCGCTCCCGCAAGCTGACCAAGTTCGGCTCGGTCAAGCACGTCTACCCGGCCGCCACCATGAAGGAGATGCGGGCCGAGCTGACGGCGGCGCTGGCCCGGCGCCTGCCGTCCGCCAAGGTCCTCTACTGGACGTGAGATCCGGAAGATCGGATTGCCATCCTGCAATCCCCGGTGAAGAACGACGCCATTCCGGACCCGCCACCGAGCTCGTCGACTCCAGGTGTCCTCGACCGCAGCGTTGTGGCCTTCGATCCGATCCGCCGCAACGACCTCGGCGCCGACGTCGAGGCGACGCGGCGATGGCGCCCGACCCTGCGAAGCGGTGTGGAGGGGCAAGCGCGAGGAGAACATCGTGGTGGACGCACCCCGCCTCACCGTGGCCCGCGCGCGCCGCCTGCGCCGGGCCATGACGCCGCCCGAACTGCGCCTGTGGTCGGCGCTGCGCCGCCGCCCGGAGGGCCGGAAGTTCCGGCGCCAGCACCCGCTCGGCCCCTATGTCCTGGATTTCTACTGTGACGAGGCGCGGCTCGGCGTCGAGGTGGACGGTCTCGCCCACGACCTCGGCAGCGCCCCGGCCCGCGATCGGATGCGCGACGCCTAGCTCGGGGCGCGAGGGGTGGCGGTGATGCGCTTCCCCGCCGAAGAGGTGCGGGTCAACCTCGATGGCGTGGTGACGGCAGTGGTGGCCGAGGCCCTGGCATGGCGAGACGTCCCGTCTGGGCAGGACGCGCCGGGACCGGAGGATGGCGTGGCGGCAGGGCCGAGGCCCCCGCCCGCCTTGCCTCGCGGCCCGCGCCGCCGTAACGCTCGCCCGACGACCTCACGGAGACTCCCCCTTGGCGCGCCCGGACCCCGCGATCACGCCCGACATCGTCGCGGCCCACGGCATCAAGCCGGACGAATACCGGCGCTTCACGGCCCTGCTGGGCCGCGACCCGAGCTGGACCGAACTCGGCATCGTGTCGGCCATGTGGAACGAGCACTGCTCCTACAAGTCGTCGCGCCTGCACCTGCGCGGCCTGCCCACGGAGGCGCCGCACGTCATCCAGGGGCCGGGCGAGAACGCCGGCGTGGTCGACATTGGCGACGGGCTCGCCTGCGTGTTCAAGATGGAGAGCCACAACCACCCCTCGTTCATCGAGCCCTACCAGGGGGCCGCGACGGGCGTCGGCGGCATCCTGCGCGACGTGTTCACCATGGGGGCGCGGCCCATCGCCTGCCTCGACGTGCTGCGGTTTGGCTCCCCCGACCACCCGAAGACCCGCCACCTCGTGGCCGGCGTCGTGGCGGGCATCGGCGGCTACGGCAATTCCTTCGGGGTGCCGACCGTGGGGGGCGGCATCGGCTTCGACCCCTCCTACGACGGCAACATCCTCGTCAACGCCATGGCGGTGGGCCTCGCCCGCACGGACGGCATCTTCTATTCCAAGGCGACGGGCGTCGGGAAACCCATCGTCTACCTCGGCTCGAAGACCGGCCGCGACGGCATCGGCGGTGCCGCCATGGCGTCGGCGGCCTTCGACGATGATTCCCTGTCGAAGAGGCCTACCGTGCAGGTCGGCGACCCCTTCGCCGAGAAGCTCCTCCTTGAGGCCTGCCTCGAACTGATGCGCACCGGCGCCGTCATCGCCATCCAGGACATGGGCGCCGCCGGCCTCACCTCGTCGGCGGTGGAGATGGGCGCCAAGGGCGACCTCGGCATCGAGCTCGACCTCGATGCCGTGCCCTGCCGCGAGCCCGGCATGACGGCCTACGAGATGATGCTGTCGGAAAGCCAGGAGCGCATGCTCATGGTGCTGGACCCCGCCCGCCAGGCCGAGGCCGAGGCGGTGTTCCGCAAATGGGAACTCGACTTCGCCGTCATCGGCAAGACCACCGACACGCTGCGCTTCGTCATCCGGCACGGGGGCGAGGTCAAGGCGGACCTCCCCATCAAGGAGCTGGGCGACCAGGCGCCGCTCTACGATCGGCCGCATGTCGCGGCGCCGCGGCGGCCCGTCCTGGCGCCCGCCGACGTGGCGGCGCCGACCGACGACCGCGCCGCCCTCCTCCACCTTCTGGGCACGCCCGACCTGGCCTCCAAGCGCTGGGCCTGGGAACAATACGATTCCCTCATCGGCGGCAACACGATCGTGGGCCCGGGCGGCGCCGATGCCGCGGTCGTGCGGGTCGAGGACGGGCCGAAGGGCCTCGCCCTCGTGGCCGACGTGACGCCGCGCTATTGTGCCGCCGACCCGGTCGAGGGCGGCAGGCAGGCCGTGGCCGAGGCTTGGCGCAACCTCAGCGCCGTCGGCGCCCTGCCCCTCGCCCTCACCGACAACCTCAACTTTGGCAACCCCGAGAAGCCCGAGGCCATGGGCGAACTCGTCGGCTGCATCCGGGGCATCGGCGAGGCGGCGCGCGCGCTCGACTTCCCCATCGTGTCGGGCAACGTGTCGCTCTACAACGAGACCGGCGGCCGCGGCATCCTGCCGACTCCGACGATCGGCGGCGTCGGCCTCGTCGACGATGTGGCCCGCATCGCCACCTCGGGCTTCAAGGCGGCGGGCGAAGCCGTGCTGCTCGTCGGCGAGACCCGCGGCTGGCTCGGCCAGTCGCTCTACCTGCGCGACGTCTGCGGCCGGAACGAGGGGGCGCCCCCGCCCGTCGACCTCGCGGCGGAGCGCCGCAACGGCGACTTCGTGCGCGGCCTCGTGCGGGCCGGACGGGTCGGCACGGTCCACGACCTGTCGGACGGCGGCCTCGCCGTGGGCCTCGCCGAGATGACGCTGAAGGGCGGGGTCGGCGTCACGCTCGACGTCGGCGCGCTCGGCGGCCTGCCGTCCCACGCGGCCCTCTTCGGCGAGGACCAGGGGCGCTATCTCGTGAGCTGCAGCGAGGCGGAGGCCGACGCCATCCTCGATGCGGCCGGCGCCGTGCCGGTCGACCGCATCGGCACCACGGGCGGCACCGCCCTGGTCCTGCCCGGAGCCGCCCCCATCGCGGTGTCGGAGATCCGGCAAGTCCGGGACGCCTGGATGCCGCGCTACATGGCGGGCAGCCGCGCCGCAGCTTCGGACGCGGCGCCGGCCGGCGCAGAGGGCGCGTGAACGGGCCGTCGTTTCGGACCGGGCGCGTGTCGGCTATATCACGGCCCATGTGGGCAGCGGAGTGAACCCGATGGCGATGGAATCCAGCGAGATCGAACGGCTGATCAAGGAGGCCCTGCCCGACGCCACGGTCGAGATCCGCGATCTCGCCGGCGACGGGGACCATTATGCCGCGACCGTGGTGTCGCCCTCCTTCAAGGGCAAGAGCCGGGTGCAGCAGCACCAGATCGTGTATGCGGCGCTGAAGGGCAACATGGGCGGCGTCCTGCACGCCCTGGCGCTGCAGACGTCGGCGGAATGACCCGGCCCGGCCCGGGACGGCGCTTCGCCGCCCCGGCGCCGGCGACGGTCAGCCGACGCCGAGCTTCTTCTGCAGGCTCGTCGACGAGGTCGTGTACTGGAAGGTCAGCCGCTTCTCCGGGAACACGTAGCGGTGGACGCGCTGGGCGGCCAGCGCGGCCTCGTGGAAGCCCGACAGGATGAGCTTCAGCTTGCCCGGGTAGGTGTTGATGTCGCCGATGGCGAAGATGCCCGGCACGCTGGTCTCGAACCGCTCCGTGTCGACCGGGACGAGGTTCTCGTGGAGGTTCAGGCCCCAGTCCGCCACGGGGCCGAGCTTCATGGTCAGGCCGAAGAAGGGCAGCATGACGTCGCAGGCCACCTCGGTCGCGGTCCCGTCCTCGTGCTTCACCGTCACGCCGGCGAGCTGGCCGTCCGCGCCCTGCAGGGCCGCGACCTGGCCGATGGCGAGGTCCATCGTGCCGGCGGCGACGTGGCCCCGCATGGCGTTCACCGAATGGGGCGCGGCCCGGAAGGCGTCGCGGCGGTGCAGCACGGTCACGCGGCTCGCCACGGGATGCAGGTTCAGCGCCCAGTCGAGCGCCGAGTCGCCGCCGCCGACGATCAGCACGCGCTTGCCGGCGAACTGCTCCATCTTGCGGACGGCATAGAAGACCGACTTGCTCTCGTAGGCCTCGATGCCGGCGATGGGCGGCTTCTTGGGCTGGAACGAGCCGCCGCCGGCCGCGATCAGCACGGTCTTGGCCTCAAACTCGGTGCCGGCGTCGGTCACGACCCGGAACAGCGGGGCGGTGGCGCTGCCGATCGGCTCCAGGGCCGCCACCATCTCGCCGTGGTGGAACTGGGGCGAGAAGGGCTTGGCCTGTTCGACGAGGTTGTTGACCAGCGCCTGGCCGGTGACGATGGGGAACCCCGGGATGTCGTAGATGGGCTTCTCGGGATAGAGTTCGGCGCATTGCCCGCCCGACATCGACAGGATGTCGACGAGGTGGGCGCGCACGTCGAGCAGACCGAGCTCGAAGACCGCGAAGAGGCCCACCGGCCCGGCCCCGACGATCAACGCGTCGGTCTTGATGATGTCGCTCATCCCCGTCCCCAAAACCCCGACCTGCCCGCCACCGGGCCGCGGCGCCTCCGTCGCGTCGCCCCGGGCCGGACCCCTTTCACCATGCTACGGCGCGTGTTGCACCGCGACAATCGACGCGGCCTGCCGGAGATCCGCCCCGCGGCCCTTGGCCTTCGACGCCTTGGACACCGGGCCGGAACCGGCCCGGCCGACGATCAGCCCTGGCGGGACGGCGTGCGCACCACGAGGCCGTCGAGCTGCGGCTTGACCTTGATCTGGCACGACAGGCGGGATGTCGGCTGCACCTCGAAGGCGAAGTCGAGCATGTCCTCCTCCATCGGCTCGGGCTTGCCGGTCTTGTCGGCCCAGGCCGGGTCCACGTAGACATGGCAGGTGGCGCAGGCGCAGGCGCCGCCGCATTCGGCCTCGATCTCGGGCACGGCGTTGCGCACCGCGGTCTCCATCACGGTGGCGCCCTCTTCGGCGTCGATCGCGCGGGACTGGCCGGCGGAATCTATGAAGGTGATCTTGACCATGCCGCGACTGACCCGCTCCGCACCGTAGACGTCGGCCCGCGGGCGGATGGGCCGGCGCGGGTCGCGGCCGCGCCGCCGTAGGTCGCGAGGCCACCGGCGGGTTCTAGGGCAGTTCGCAGCCGTTGGCGAGGCCGGAAAACCGGGCGTTACCGCGCAGGCGGCCCGCTGTCTCCGGCCCGAGCGCCGTTGCGTCAGGCGTCGAGCAGGCCGCCGATATAGGTGCAGGCTTCCTCGACCGCGGCCCGCATTCCGGCCCGGTCCGCTTCCCCGAGGACGGCCTCGGGGCGGGCGCGCAGCGCCGCCTCGTGGCGCTCGGCGAGGCCCGCGACCCGGTGGGCCCCGACCACGCGGGCCGAGCCGACCAGCGTGTGCAGGAGCTCGCTCGCCGGCAGGCATGAAACGGAATCGTCGCCGACCTCGGCTTCGAGCCCGGCCTGGATCTGCCGGGCCTGGCGCACGAACAGGCGCAGCAGTTCGGTTTCGAGACGCTTGTCGCCGAAGCACTGGCGGCTGAGGTGCACGAGGTCGACGGGGCGCTCGCCGTCGTGGCGGCGGGCCGGCGCCTCAGGCCCGGGTTCCGGGGCGCGAAGGGCGGAGGATCTCATACGCGAACTCCTGCAGTGGGGTCTCGGCCCCCAGCCGCCGGGGACGGGCGGGACCGCGCCGCCGAAGGCACGGAGCACGAGGGCGCGGGGCATGGGGTTTCAGAGGTGAACAAGCCGTTAACGACGTTGGCCGATCCTGTTTCGGGGTGGTTTCCATCCCCCGACGCGCCGAGTAGACTGCCGTTTGGTTAATGTTTCGCATTCGATCGATCGTTGGGGCCGGGCGGCCCGCGATCCATTCGACGACGAGGCCTTGACCGCGTGAGTCCCAGATCGGGTGAGGCGAGTATGGCTGTAAAGAACGAAGCCAAGGATCCGGCCGCCGCGGCCCTCCTGGCGATCGAGGAAGCCCTCAACCTCGTCAACATCGACTCGGATTCCGACGACGACGCCGACACGTCCCCCGCGGCACCGCCCGCCGCGGTCGACGTCCCGGACCGGAACCGCGACCCCGCCCCCATGCCCCGCATGACGGCGGAACGCGGCGGCACGCCGCCCGCCGAGGCGGCGCCCGCGATCGGCCCGGCCGACGCCCTGGCGCGCCAGGCGGGACGCGCCCCGGCCGGCGCCGCGGCCGCCAACGGTGCCCTGACGGCCGCCAGCCTCCACGCCAACGACGACCGCCGCTCGGTCGGGCAGTTGCTCGCCGCCCTGCAGACGCGCCCGAGCGGCACGCCCTTCCTGCTCGCCGGCATCGGCTCGGTCCTGTGGGCGGTCGTGTGCGGCTACGGGCTCTACGCCGAGGGCACCTTCGGGGGGGGTCTGTCGGCCGCCACCGCGGCGCGTCCCGACGTCCTCGCCGGCATCGGTGCCCTGGTGGGCCCGGCCGTGTTCTTCTTCATCATCGCGGCGCTGATGCGCCGCACGCAGGAACTGCGCCTCACCACCCGTTCCATGGCGGCCATCGCGGTGCGGCTCGCCGAGCCGGAAACGATCGCGACCGAACAGGTCGTGAGCCTGTCGCAGGCGATCCGCCGCGAGGTCGCCTCCATGGGCGACGGCATCGAGCGGGCGCTGGCCCGCGCCGGCGAACTCGAAACCATCGTGCGCAACGAGGTGGCCAACCTCGAACGCTCCTACACCGACAACGAGCGCCGCATCCGCTCGATGATCGACGAACTGACCAACGAGCGCGAAGCCATCGTGGCCAACGCCGACCGGGTGCGCGGCGCCATCGCGGGTGCCCACGAGAGCCTCGCGCGCGACCTCGACAGCGTGTCCGAGCAACTCAGCGCCAGCGTCGCCGAGGCCGGCGGCCGGGTCACCGAGGCGCTCGACGTGAAGGGCCGCGAGATCACCGGCTCGATGGCGCTGATCGGCGACGCCACCGCCGCCTCCATCGACCAGCAGGGCGCCGCCATTGCGGAGCGCCTGCACGTCGCCGTCGATACGGTGACCAACCGCCTCGACGACACGGGCGAGCGCGTGTCGCGCGACATCGCCGACCAGGTGGCGGCGGTGGACGAGCGTCTGCGCCGCAGCGGCGACGACCTCGCCGCCCATCTCGCCACCCGCGGCGATGCCGTGACGGAGCGCGTCGACCTCCTCGCCATGCGGATCGGCGACGATGTCGCGGCCCGGGGCGACGCCCTGGCGGTGCGGCTCACCGCCATCCAGGACGAGCTGCGCGACGTCGTCACGGCCTACGGGACGGCGCTCGACGGCACGTTGACGGCCACCGGCGAGCGCATCGCGGCCCGGATCGGCGAGCGCGCCGAAAGCGTCGCGGCCGAGTTCGAGACGGCGAGCGAGAACATCGCCAGCCTGTTCGACATCCGCCGCGCCGAGCTCACCGCCGCGTCCGACCAGCTCGGCGCGCTGTTCCACGACCGCACGGCCGCCGCCCAGGCGACCTTCGATGCCGCGCAGAGCGACCTCGCCGCGCTGTTCGAGACCCGGCTCGACGACCTGTCGGGCTTCGGCAAGGGCGTGCTGAAGGGCATCGACGAGCGCGCCACGGCGTCCCGCGCCGCCTTCGCCTCGGCCGCCGCCGATTTCCAGCTGCTGATCGAGGACCGCGAAGCGCAGCTCGTCGACATCGCCGACCGCGCCAGCACCGGGGTGGCGGCCCGCACCGCGGAAGCGCGCGACGGCCTCGCCGCCGCCGTGGCCGAGATGGAAGCCATGCTGGCCGGCCACCACGCCGAGCTCGATGCCGCCCGCGACCGCCTCATGGGCCGGCTCGGGGACCACGCGGAAGGCGTGCGCGCCGCGCTCGACGCCTCCAACGACAACATGGCCCGCGCCTTCGCCGAGCGGGAAGCGCAGCTCGCCGCGGCGGGCGAGCGCTTCGCCGCCCTCGTCGAGAACGCCGAGCTGCGCGACGACCTCGACCGCTCGGCGGCCTCGCTCGCCGAAGCCATCGACGCCCACCGCGCCGAACTCGTCGCGACCGGCGACCGGCTGTCCGGCCTGCTCGACAGCCACATCGTGGGCACCCGCGAGGTGACGGAGGCCGCCAACGCCGACCTCGACCGGCTCTTCGTCGACGGCCAGACCCGCACGGTGGTGCTGGCCGACGGCCTCGCCGAAACCTTGGGCGAGCGTCTCGCCGCCGTGCAGGACGCGCTCGGACATCTCCAGGCCGTGCTCGACGCCCACCGGGCCGACCTCGGCGCCGCCACCGACGGCGTCGCGAGCCTGCTCGACCGGCATGCCGCCACCACCCGCGAGGCCGTCGACGGCTCGGCTGAAACCGTGGAAGGCGTGCTCGAGGCGCGCCGTGCCGACCTCCAGCTCGCCGCCGAGCGGGTGGGGCAGATCGTTTCGGACCAGCTCGGCGCGGCCCGCGGCCTCGTCGAGGAGGTCGGCACATCGCTCGACCAGCTCCTGGCAGAGCGCCAGCGCGACCTCGCCGAGGCCGGCGACCGCTTCCTCGCCGCCATGGACGAGCGCTCCCACGCGCTCCACACCGACCTCGCCGGCTCGGGCGACCGCCTCGCCGCCATGCTGGAAACGCGCGGGGGCGACATCGGCGGCTCGACCGACCGGCTCGAAACCCTGCTCGACGGCCATGCCGCGCAGATCCGCACCGTGGTGGATGCCGCGGCGGAGTCGCTCGACGCGCTGCTGGCGCAGCGCCAGGCGTCCCTCGCCGCCGCCGTGGACGGCGCCGCAGCCGCCATCGAGGGCATGGGGGCGGCCGGCGACGGGCTGGCGGCCGGGCTCGATTCCCGCCTCGCCGAGACCCGCCGGGCTCTGGACGACGCCCGCCGCGCCATGGACGAGGACCGGGCCGGCATCGTGGCGGCCGTCGAACGCCACGCCGCCGATGTCGACGGCCGCGCCGCCGCGGCCCGCGAGGCGGCCGACGCCTCCGCGGCCGCGCTCGACGCCACCCTCGACGCCCACCACGCCCGCTTCGTCGCGGCCGGCGAGGCCCTCGCCGCCGTGATCGCCGCCCAGGCCGCCGCCGCCCACGAGGCCCTGACGGGGTCGGGCGACGCCGTCGGTCAAACCTTCGACGCCCACCAGGCCCGGCTGCGCGGCGCCGGCGACGACTTCGCCGCCCTGGTCGCGACCCGCACCGCCGCCGCCCGCGAAGGGCTCGCGGCGCTGTCGGCCTCCGTCGACGGCGTGCTGGCCGAGCAGGCCGACCGCATCGCGACCGTGGGCGACCGGCTCCTCGCCGAGATCGAGACCCGCACGGCCGCCGCGCGCGACGCCCTCGAAGCTTCCGCCGAAGGCCTGCGCGACGCGGTGGCGGCGCGGCACGACGAGATCGTCGATGCCGGGGACCGGATCGCCGCCGTCGTGGACGACCGCACCGCGGCGGCCCGCGACACGCTGGCGGCTTCGAGCAACGCGCTGGACGCCACGCTCGACGCGCATCGCCGCAAGCTCGCCGCGGCGAACGACGACCTGCTGGCAGGCGTCGAGAGCCGGACCGCGCAGCTCGCCTCCGCCGTGGCCGAGGCCGGCGACGCGCTGGCCCGCAACGTCGGCGACGGGGAAACGCGCCTGCTCTCGGCGGGCGACCACCTGCTCGCCGCCATCGACGACCGGACGGCGGCGGCGCGCGACGCCCTCGCCCAGGCGAGCGACACGCTGGCCGAGATCGTCGAGGGCCGCAGCGCCGACCTCGGCGGCCTCAACGAGACCCTGACGCGCCGCCTCGACGACCATGTGGCCGCCACCCGGGGCGTCATGGGCGAGGCCGAGGGCGCCTTCGAGCGGCTCTTCGCCGACCGCCGCGGCGAGATCGCCACCGCCGCCGCCGAGGCCGCCATCCTGGTCGAAACCCGCACGGCCGCGGCCCGCGACGCCATCGCGGCCTCGGGCGAGGAGCTACGCCGGCTGTTCGGCGAGCGCGAACAGCGCATCGCCGCCGACGGCGAGCGGCTGGCCGGGCTGATCGCGTCCCAGACCGAGGCGGCCGAAAGGCTGCTCGAAACCTCGGGCACGACCCTCGGCAGCCGCATCGAGGGGCACCGCGAGGCGCTGGCGGCCGCCGGCGACGGCATCGCCGCCACCATCGCCGACCGCACCGCGGCGGCGCGCGCCGCGCTCGACGCTTCCCTGGGCGACCTCCGGCAGGTCTTCGCGGGGCGCGAGGAGGCCGTGCGCGGCGTGCTCGCCGGCCACGTCGACGTGCTGCGCGACAGCTTCGTCGAGGCGACCGAGACCGCCCTGTCGGGCCTCGGCCGGACCACCGGCACGCTGCACCGCCGGTTCGCCGAAACGGCCGCCGAGGCGGTGTCGGCCATCGGCACGCAGGGCGACCGCCTGAACGCCAGCCTGGTGGACCGCGTCGCCGCCTTCGAGCGGGTCGTCCTCGAACCCGGTGCCGCCATGGCGGACGACCTCGGGGCGCAGGCCGATCGGGTCGCCGCGGAACTCGCCGCCGGCGGTGCCCGCATCGAAGCCGCCTTCGCCGACCACGCCACCGCCTACAATGCCGGCACGGCCCGGCACGTGTCCGACCTGACCGCCAACATCGACCGCCACCTCGGCGCGCTCGACGCCGTGCTGGGCGAGAAGGGCGACACCCTGGTGGAGCGGCTGGGCGAGCGGACGCGCGAAGCCAGCGACGGCTTCGAGCGGCAGGTCGCCGGCTTCGCGGCGAGCGTGGACGGCCGCGCCGAAAGCCTGCGTGCCGCCATCACCGACGCCTTCCGGCAGGTCGAGGCCGGGCTCGACGCCCGCAGCCGCGGCCTCACCGAGGCGCTGGCGCTGCGGGCGCTGGAACTCACCCAGGTGCTCGACGACGGCGGCCGGGGCATCGACGGCACGCTGGCGGCGCGCAGCCGCGACGTCGCCGAGGTCCTGTCGCAGCGCACCGCCGCGCTCGGCGCTGTGCTGGCGGTCCGCCAGGACGAGATCGCGGCGGCGGCCGAGCGGCTCGAAGCCCTCGCGGCCGAACTCGACGCGGGCGCCGGCATCGTCGACGAGCGCTTGGCGGCGCGCGCCGACGAGATCAGCCGGATGGTCACGGCGGGCGTGGAAGGGCTCGACCACGCGCTCGACGGCGAGGGCGCCCGCGTCACGGAGCTCCTGGACCGGCAGATCGACGGGCTGCGCCGCGCCCTGGCCGAGAGCGGCGACGCCGCGGCGACGGCCCTCGAGGAGCGCACCGCCTGGATGCGCGACACGCTGGGGGCCCGCCTCGACGACGTGGGCTCGCATCTCGACTCGGCGTCCGTGCGCCTGCAGGTGACGCTCGAGGAGCGCGCCGAAGCCATCGATCGCGCCGTGACCGACCACGTCGCCAGCATGCGCACGGCGATCGACGACGGGGCCGCCGGCCTCCGCGATGCCGTCGGCACGCAGGTGTCGGACCTCGCCGCGCAGTTCCGCGCCGCGCATACGGGGCTCGACACCCAGCTCGGCACGGTGGGCACCACCCTCACGGGCCACATCGGCGCCCTGCGCACGACGCTGGACCTGTCGGTGTCGACGCTCGGCGGCGCGCTCGACGCCCACGCGGCCGAGATCGCCCGCCGCGTCGAGGAGCTCAACGCCACGCTCGACGCCCGTTCGGGCGAGATCGGCGACAGCCTCGGCCACCATGCGGCCGACATCCGCGACACGATCGACGGCCGCGGCCGCGAGATTGATGCCGCGCTGGCCGGCCACGTCGCCGACCTGCGCCAGGCGCTGGACGGCGCCCTGCGCGACATCGACGGCACGCTCGGCGGTCGGGCCGGCGAGATCGGCGACGCCGTGTCGGGCGGTGCCCGCGAGTTGTCGGCGCATTTCGCCGTCCATGTCGCGGCGCTCGCCCGGACGCTGGAGGACGCCCTGGGCGGGCTCGACGCCGCGCTCGACGGCCATGCCGGGACGGTCAACACCGCCCTGGCCGGCACGGGCCGGGACGTCGACGCCGCCGTCCAGGGCCAGATCGCGGCCCTGCGCGACATCCTCGACGGCGCGGTCGAGGCCGTGGACGCGGCACTGTCGGCGCGCTCGGGCGAGATCCAGGGCGTGCTGGCGGACCGGCGCGAGGACATGGAATCCGGCCTCGCCGCCCAGGTCGCCGTGCTGCAACGCCTCCTCGACACCGCCGGGCGCGACCTCGACGCGGCGCTCGGCGGGCGCGCCGGCGACATCAAGCAGGCCCTGGCGGCGGGTTCGGACGCGCTGAACGACACGCTGAAGACCCATGCGACCGCGCTGCAGCTGCTGCTGGAAGGCGCGACGCTGCGGCTCGACGGCAGCCTGGACAGCCGGACCGGTGCGCTCGACGAAGCCCTGGGCCAGCGGGCCGCCGCCATCGAAAGCGCCGTGCAGGGCCATGCCGACGCCTTCGGCCACAGCGTGGAAACGTCGCTCGAACGCCTGCACGGCGTTCTGGGCGCCCAGGCCGACGAGATCGGCGACACGCTCGAGCGCCGCCGGCACGACATCGAGACCACGCTCGGCGGCACGCTCGAAGCCCTGCGGTCGACGCTGGATGGGGCCGTGGCGGACCTGCAGGGCATCGTCGGATCGCGCGGCTCCGCCGTCGAGGCGGCGCTGCGGGAGCGCATCGACGACATCATGTCGTCGCTGGGCAGCCGGCTCGAGGAGATGTCGTCGACGCTCGACGGCCGCGGACGCCGGCTCGCCGAAACCCTCGCCCAGCGCTCCGGCGACCTGCGCCAGCTCTTCGAGCGCGAAGGCCACCAGATCGTGGAGATGCTGTCGGCCCGGGCCGGCGACGTCGCCCAGGCGATGACCGGCGCGGGCGACACCGTGGCCCAGACGCTCGACGACCGCGCCGCCCATATCCTGTCGGACCTCGACGGCCGGCTCGCCGACCTCGACGGCCGCGTGGCGGGCTTCGACGACCGGCAGGTCGAGATCGCGGCCGCGCTCGAACGGGCCGGAGAGGGCCTGCGGGATGCGATGGACCGGGCGGCCGAACGTGCCGTGTCGGCGCTGAGCGGCACGGGCGACGACCTGCGCCACGGCCTCGGCGACCTCGTCGGTCGGCTCGAGGAGGCCAATGCGGCCCTGTCCGGCCTCGTGGCGCGGGCGGGGACGGACCTCGGCGCCGTCGAAGGGGCGCTCGGGGGACGGCTCGCGGCCTTCGGGCAGCTGCTCGACGCGGCCGGCCGTCAGGTCGAGGGCATGCGCATCTCGTCCGGCACCGCCCTCACGGACGCCGAATCCGTGGCGAGCGCCCTCGAGCGGCACCACCAGGCCCTCGCCGTCTCGGCGCAGGACCTCCGGGCCACCCACGACGACGTGGAATCCGAGATCGAGCGCCGTCGGCTCTCGCTCGACGCCCTCGCGACCAGCATCGGCGCCAAGGCCGGCGAACTCGACACCGCCATGGGCCATTTCACGGCGCTGATCGACGATGCCCTGCAGTCCGCCGAAGCCCGGGCCCGTGACCTCGGCACCTACCTCGCCGATACCGCCCAGGCGGCGGCGGCGGCCGTGGGGGACCACTTCGAGGAGGTGCGCTCCGCCACGGGCGCCGAGGGCGAGAAGACGGCCGCGGCGCTGGAACAGGCCTATGGCCAGGCGGTGCGCGACATGGAACGGCTCTTCGGCGAGGCGGTGGAGCGGTTCCGCGGCTCGGCCGGCGAAGTCCAGGAGATGGCGGCCGACATCGCCCGCCGCTTCGAGGCGGCGCGCGACGACCTGCAGCGGGTGACGCTGGAGCTGCCGCGCGAGACGGCCGAGCAGGCCGTGGAGGTGCGGCGCGTCATCGGCCAGCAGGTCGAGGCTTTGGAAGCCCTGACGGCCCTCATCGCCCACGTGGGCGACGATGCCGCCGACGCCCCGCACGACCGGCCCGCCCCGGCGCTGCCGGCACCGACGGCCACCCCGGCGGCGACCACCCCGGCGGCGGCGACCCCGGCCTCGTCCGCGGCACCCGCGGCGCGGCGCGGCGGCTGGCTGTCCGACCTGCTGGCCAAGGTCGACCGCGACGACGCGGCCGAAGAGGCCGAGCCCGTCAAGGCCGAGCCCGTCAAGGCCGCGGCGCCCGAGCCCGTTCTGGTCGGCGGGGGCGGCGGAACCGCGGGGGCGCTCGCCGCGCTCGACGGCGTCGCCGCCAACATCTCGCGCCTCGTCTACGACAGCGCGCTGATCGACGCCTGGAACCGCCATGCCGGCGGCGAGCGGGACGCCTTCACGATGCGGCTCTACACGCCCGCCGGGCAGCAGAGCTTCGCCGAGATCCGCGCCCGCTACGACGCCGACCCGAACTTCCGGGACACGGTGGACCGCTACGTCCGGGAGTTCGAGCGTCTCCTGGCCGGCGCGGGCCGCGACGACGCCGACGGCGCCCGCGTGCGGGGCGTCATCGCGGCCGCGACCGGCAAGGTCTACGTGCTGCTGGCCCACGCGGCGGGGCGGCTCGGCTGAGCCACGCCGCCGCCCCTGCCCCGCGGCGCCTCGAGGCCGCGGTCGAGCGCCTGCCGCTCGCCCGCCGCTTCGTCATCGCCCGGGGCAGCCGCACCGAGGCCGTGGTGGTGGTGGCGTCGATCACCTCCGGCGCCCACCGCGGCCGCGGCGAGGCGGTGCCGGACGGTCGCTGCGGCGAGACGCCCGAGGGCGTGCTGGCCGCCATCGCGGCGGTGAAGCCGTCGATCGCGGCGGGGGCCACGCGGGGCGACCTCCAGGCCCTCATGGCGCCCGGCGCCGCCCGCAACGCGGTCGATTGCGCGTTGTGGGACCTCGACGCCGAGCGCCTCGGCCTGCGGGCCTGGGAGATCGCCGGCCTGCACCGCCTCGGGCCGGCCGTCACCGCCCACACGGTCTCGCTCGGGCCGCCCGACGCCATGGCGCGGGCCGCCGCGGCGGCGGCGGAGTTTCCGCTCCTCAAGATCAGGCTCGGCGGCCACGACGACGAGGCGGCGCTCGCGGCGGTGCGCGACGCCGCGCCCGACGCCACGCTGATCGTCGACGCCGACGGGGGCTGGACGCCCGACGTGCTGGCGTCGCGCTTCGCCGCCTGCCGGCGCGCCGGGGTCGTGCTGATCGAGCAGCCCCTGCCGGCCGGGCACGACGCGGCGCTGGCGGGCCTGCCTCGCCCCATCCCGGTCTGCGCCGACGAGAGCGCCCGCACGGCCGCCGACCTCGCCGGGCTGCGGGACCGCTACGACGCCGTGACGATCGAGCTCGACAAGGCCGGCGGCCTGACGGCCGCGCTGGAGATGGCGGCGGAAGCCGAACGCCTCGGCTTCGGCATCGTCGTCGGGTCCAGGGTGGGCTCGTCGCTGGGCGCCGCACCGGCGCTGCTGCTGGCGCCGCGCGCCCGCTTCGTCGAACTCGACGGTCCCCTCCTCCTCGCCCGGGATCGCGACCCCGGCCTCGCCTTCGACGGCGCGGTGGTGCATCCCGCCGGGCCGGAGCTGTGGGGCTGAGCGGGCCGCCGCGTCAGGGCGCTTCCGCGCCGCCGATCCAGGTGCGGCGGCAGGCGAGGTCGTCGCCGAGCAGCACGAGGTCCGCCGCCTGCCCGGCCGCGATGCGACCCCGGCCCGCGAGGCGCAGCATCTCGGCCGGGTAGAGGCTCGCCATGCGCAGGGCCTCCTCGAGCGGCTGGTCGAGCATCCCGACGGCGAAGCGCAGGGCGGCGTCCATGGTGAGGTCGGCGCCCGCCAGCGTGCCGTCGTCGAAGGTCAGGGCGCCGCCGCGGCGCGTCACCCGCCGCCCGCTGAGCGTGAAGGTGTCGCCCGGCGCGCCGGCGGGCGGCATGGCGTCCGACACCAGCAGCAGCCGGCCGGGGCCCCGCTTGGCCCGCAGCGCCACCCGAAGCGCGACGGCATCGACGTGCACGCCGTCGGCGATGATGCCGGCCCAGAGGCCGCCGTGGTCCAGCGCCGCCCCGACGACGCCGGGCGCGCGATGGCCGAGCTGCGACATGGCGTTGAAGAGATGCGTCACGCAGCGCGCCCCCGCCTCGGCCGCCGCCATCACGGCCGCGTAGGGGGCATCGCTGTGGCCGATGCTGACGACGACGCCGCCCGCCGTCAGCCGCCGGATCTGCTCGGGCGTCACGGTCTCGGCCGCCACCGTCACCAGCACGGTGTCGAGCCCGGTCGACAGCAGGGCGACGAGGTCGGCCTCCGCCATGGGGCGGATCAGCCCGGGGTCGTGGGCGCCCTTGCGGGCCACCGACAGGTGCGGGCCCTCGATGTGGATGCCGAGCACGCCGGGCCGCCCCTGCGCGATCGCGTCCCGCACGGCCGCCACGGCGAGGGCCTGCCGCTCCGGCCGGTCGGTGATGAAGGTCGGCAGGCAGCCCGTCGTGCCGAAGCGGCGGTGCGCGGCGGCGACGCCCGCCGCGCCGTCGGCCGTCGGGGTCTCGTTGAAGAGCACGCCGCCGCCGCCGTTGACCTGCGCGTCGAGGAAGCCCGGAGCCAGGATGCCGCCGCCGAGATCCTCGACGGGCATGCCGTCCGGCAGGGCGGCGCGGGGCCGCAGTTCGGCGATGCGGCCGTCCGCCACCAGAACGGCCTGGTCGTCGAGGATCTCCGCCCCGGTGAAGACCCGGGCGCCCGCGAGGGCGATGCTCGCCGCCATCACAGCGTCTCCGTGACCTTGCGCAGGTGGCTCGGCCGGTCCGGGTCGTAGCCCCGGGCGCGGCTCAGCGCCTCGGCGAAGCCGTAGAAGGACAGCAGCATCGGCAGCGGGTCGAGCAGCGCGTGCCCGGTCGGGGCGGCGGGAAGCTCGGCGCCCGGCTCCGCCGCGGCCGTGAAGACGCGTCCCCCGGCGGCGGCGAGGCGGGCGACGCTGTCCCGCATGGCACCCCGCGACGCGTCGCCCTGGGCGAAGGCCAGCACGGGAAAGCCCGGTTCGAGCAGCTGCAGCGGCCCGTGCATGACTTCGGCGCCCGAGAAGGCTTCCGCGTGCAGCACCGCCGTCTCCTTCAGCTTCAGCGCCGCTTCGGCCGCCACCGGCAGGGCCGGGCCGCGCCCCACCACATAGGCCGAGGGCGCCGCGGCGAAGATCGGCAGGGCCCCGCTCCAATCGTGGCGGAGCGCCGCCGCCAGCGCGTCCGGCAGCCGCGCCACTGCGGCGCGGAGGTCGTCGTCGTCGGCCCATTCGGCGACGAGGCCGGCCAGGGCTGCGGCCGACGCCATGCAGGTCTTGGTGGCGGCCACGCTGCGCTCGACGCCGGCGCCGAGCGGCACCACGGCATCGGCGCCCGCCGCCAGGGGCGAGTCGTCCTGGTTGACCACCGCGATGGCGAGGGCGCCGGCCGCCCGCGCCGACGCCTGCAGGGCGACGATGTCGGGGCTCTGGCCCGATTGCGACACCGACACCACGACGGCGCCGGCGAGCCGCAGCGGCGCGCGGTAGAGCGACGCCACCGAGGGGCCGACGGAGGCCACCGGCACGCCGAGCAGGATCTCGCACAGGTATTTGAAGAAGGCCGCGGCGTTGTCCGACGAGCCGCGCGCCGACGTCACCACCACGGCGGGATCGCGCCCCCTCAGCCGTTGCCCCAGGGCCCGCAGGGCGGGGCCCTGGCCGGCGAGGAGCCGCGCCACGGCGGCGGGCGTGTCGCGGATCTCGGCCGCCATGAAAGTTTCCGGCATGGGTCTATCCCAGGGTCAGTTCGGCGACGAAGTCGTAGATGTCGCCGCGGTAGAAGCTGCGGGTGAATTCCACGGGCTGGCCGCCCGCGAGGTAAGCCACGCGCTCGATCGCCAGGGCGGCGCTGCCGACCGGGACGGCCAGGAGCTGCGCTTCCTCGCGGCCGAGGTTGGCCGCCGACAGGCGCTGGAGCGCCCGCACGGGCTTGAAGCCGCGGGCGTCGAGCGCCGCGTAGAGCGAGGCCTCGACGTCCAGCGGGTCGTCGAGGAAGCGCCGCGGGATGGCGGCGCGCTCGATCGCCAGGGGCATGCCGTCGGCGAAGCGCAGGCGGCTCAGGCGGGACACGCTGTCCTGCGGCGACAGGGCGAGGTGGATGGCTTCGCGGGTCGACGCCACCGACACGGTGCGGTCGAGCCAGCGGGACGTGGTGGACAGGCCGCGCCGGTGCATGTCCTCGCTGAAGGAGGTCAGGCGCGACAGCGGCTGTTCCAGCGACGGCACCTGCCGCGCCACATAGGTGCCGGAGCCCTGGCGCTGTTCGAGCAGCCCCGCCCCGACGAGGCCCGACAGGGCCTTGCGCACCGTGACGCGCGAGATCGACAGCGTTTGGGCGATCTCGCGCTCGCCCGGCAGCGCGTCGAGGGGCTTGAGGCTGCCGCTGGCGATGGCGCCCTTGATCGCCTCCTGCAGGCGCAGGTAGAGCGGCGTCGCGCCGCCCCCGAGCCCGCCGCGGGCGAAGGGGAAGGCTTCGGCGTTCACCGGGCGGCACCCCGGCGGCACCGCCCCCCCGCCGTCGGCGGCGCCGCGGCGGCCTCGCGCTTGGCGGCGGCCTCGTCCTTGGCGGCGGGACGCGGGAGCGGGACCGAACCACCCGCGCCCGGGGGGACCCGCCGCCCGGCCTCCTCGTCCTGGTCCATCCGCGCACCCCGGCCGTCACGTTCGATCCCTAATACCATACCAGACCATTTTGGCCAGCCCCGCCGCGGCGCCGTCGCGGCGGCGCAGCACCGCCATGCTGCACGGCAGCATGAAGTTTCGCCATACTGCCTGCGATCCGGGCCGCCGCTGTGCAAGCTTTGCGCGGCCGCATGGATTGACGAGAGGTATGGGACTGGTATCAATTCGGTCCCGCAACCAACGGCACGGGCCCCCATGGCAACGGCGACCACCGAGCGCACCGACACGGCCTACGACGACCTCGACCTGTGGTCGGACGTCCGGGTGGTCGACGCCATGGCGGCCTCGCAACGGGACGCGCTGGCGTCGGTCGCGGCGGCGGGCGAGGCCCTGTCGGGCGCCATCGCGGCCACGGCCGCGGCGCTCCGGGGCGGCGGGCGCCTGGCCTATGCGGGTGCCGGCTCGTCCGGCCTCATCGCCCAGCTCGACAGGCTGGAACTGCCCGGCACCTTCGGGATCCCGCTCGACCGCCTGCCGCTGATCCTGGCCGGCGGGCCGGATGCCCTCGGGGCGCTGTCGGGCGCCAGCGAGGACGACGTCGCGGCCGGCGCGGCGGCCGTCGCCGAGCAGGGCCTCGGGGCGGGCGACGCGCTGGTGGCCCTGTCGGCCAGCGGCGGCACGCCCTTCACGGTGGCGGCGCTGCGGGCGGCCGCGGCGCGCGGCGCCGTCACGGTCGGCATCGCCTGCGTGGCGGGCTCGCCCCTTCTGGCGGCGAGCCACCACGCCATCGTGCTCGGCACGCCGCCCGAGGTGCTGGCCGGCTCGACGCGGCTCGCCGCCGGCACGGCGCAGAAATGCGCGCTCAACATCCTGTCGACCGGCGTCGCGCTGCGGCTCGGCCACGGCTATCGCGGCCTCATGGTCAACATGGTGCCGGACAATGCCAAGCTGAGGGGCCGCGCCGTCGCCATCGTGGCGCGGGCCGCCGGCATCGCGCCGGACCGGGCCGAGGCGGCACTGGCGGCGGCCGACGGGTCGATCAAGGTGGCGGTGACGCTGGCGGGTGCCGGCATCGACGCCGCGGAAGCCCGGGCGCGGCTCGCCCGCACGGGCGGCGACATCCGGGCGGCGCTGCGGACATGACCTGTCCGGCGCGGCCGGCGACGAAACGAGCGGCACGTGGGTGCCGGAACGGAGGACACACGATGAGCATGAAAGCCGTGACATCCTGGGCGTTGGCCGGCGTGGCGCTGGCGGCGGTCGCCCTTCCGGCGCGCGCCGCCGACGCCACCCTCACCATCGAGAGCTGGCGCAACGACGACCTGCCCATCTGGCAGGAGAAGATCGTCCCGGCCTTCGAGAAGAGCCACCCGGGCATCAAGCTGAACTTCCAGCCGACGGCGCCGAAGGAATACAACGCCGCCCTCAACTCGAAGCTCGACGCCGGCACGGCCGGCGACATCATCGCCTGCCGGCCCTTCGACGCCTCGCTCGACCTCTTCAAGAAGAAGGAGCTGACGAGCGTCAACGACATCCCGGGCATGAACAACTTCGGCCCGGTGGCCAAGGCCGGCTGGTCGACCGACGACGGCGCCACCACCTTCTGCGTGCCGGTGGCGGCCGTGCTGCACGGCTTCATCTACAACAAGGACGCCTTCAAGAAGGTCGGCATCGCGACCCCGCCGGCCACGGCCGACGAGTTCTTCGCCGACCTCGACAAGATCAAGAAGGACGGCACCTACGTGCCGCTCGCCATGGGCACGCCCGACCAGTGGGAAGCCGCCACCATGGGCTACCAGGTGATCGGCCCCAACTATTGGCACGGCGAGGACGGCCGCAAGGCGCTGATCGCCGGCAAGGAGAAGCTGACCGACCCCGAATGGGTCGAGCCCTTCCGGCAGCTCGCCCGGTGGGCGCCCTACATGGGCGACGGCTTCAAGGCGCAGTCCTACCCCGATTCGCAGAACATGTTCACGCTCGGCCGCGCCGCCATCTACCCGGCGGGCTCCTGGGAGATCGCCCAGTTCGAAAGCCAGGCGCAGTTCCCCATGGGCGCCTTCCCGGCCCCCGTCCCCAAGGCCGGCGACCCCTGCTACCTGTCCGACCACGTCGACATCGCCTTCGGCATGAACCCCAAGACCAAGAGCCCCGAGGCCGCCAAGGCCTTCCTGACCTGGGTGGCGTCGCCCGACTTCGCCAAGCTCTATTCGAACGCGCTGCCGGGCTTCTTCTCGCTGCAGACCCAGCCGATCGACGTCGAGAACCCGCTGGCCAAGGAGTTCGTGAGCTTCCGCAAGGACTGCAAGTCGACCATCCGGTCCACCTACCAGATCCTGTCGCGCGGCACGCCCAACCTCGAGAACGAGACCTGGGTCGAATCCGCCAACGTGATCAACGGCACCGACACGCCCGAACAGGCCGCCGCCAAGCTGCAGAAGGGCCTCGACAGCTGGTACCACCCGGCCAAGTGAAGCGCCGGGCGCTCCCTTCTCCCCGTTGGGGAGAAGGGGCCCGGCAGGGCGGATGAGGGGACGGCAGCTTCGCCCAGAACCCCTCATCCGGCGCTGCGCGCCACCTTCTCCCCGGAGGGGAGAAGGGCGGAGCCGAACCGGCCGCAGATCCCGTGGAATCCCCCATGACCGACGTCGACCACCTCGCCCTGGACGCCCCCCTGCCGGCGCTGGCCGCCCCCGGCGCCGCGCCGGCACGGCGCCACCGCCTGCACATCGCGGTCTTCCTGGCGCCGGCGCTGCTGGTCTACACGGCCGTGATGATCGTGCCGCTGTTCGACACGCTGCGGCTCGCCCTCTACACGCGGGTCGACGGCGTGTCGGCCTTCGTCGGCCTCGCCAACTTCCGCGCGCTCTTCGGCGAGCCGCGCTGGTCCGAGCACCTGTGGTCGGCGCTCGGCAACAACCTCGTCTTCTTCCTCATCCACATGCTGCTGCAGAACCCAATCGGCGTGGCGCTCGCCGCGATGCTGTCGCTGCCGCGGCTGCGGGGGGGCGCCTTCTACCGGACGGCCTTCTTCCTCCCCACCATGCTGTCCTTCGTCATCGTGGGCTTCACCTGGAAGCTGATCCTGTCCCCCATCTGGGGCGTCACGCCCATGCTGCTCGGCGCCGTAGGGCTGAAGGGCTGGTTCCACCCCTGGCTCGGCCAGGAATCCTCCGCGCTGATCACGCTCGCGCTGATCTCCGTCTGGCAATACGTCGGCATCCCCATGATGCTGATCTACGCGGCCCTGCTGGGCATCCCCGACGAGGTGGTGGAGGCGGCCGAGCTCGACGGCATCACGGGCTTCAGCCAGTTCCTCAAGATCAAGCTGCCGTTGATCTGGCCCACCATCGGCATCTGCTCGATCCTGACCTTCGTGGGCAACTTCAACGCCTTCGACCTCATCTACACGGTGCAGGGGGCGCTGGCCGGCCCGAACTTCTCGACCGACATCCTCGGCACCTTCCTGTTCCGAACCTTCTTCGGCAACCAGCTGCAGCTCGGCGACCCCAACATGGGCGCCGCCATCGCCACCGTGATGTTCGCCATCATCCTTGTCGGCGTCTCGGTCTACCTGTTCGGCATCCAGCGGCGCATGCGCCGCTACCAGTTCTGAGGGCGGCATGGACCGGTCCCGCTCGTCCCCCCTCGGCCGCGGCCTCGTCCACGTGGCGCTGCTCGCCTATACGGCGCTGTGCCTCGCGCCCGTGCTGCTCGTCGTGGTCAATTCCTTCAAGAGCCGCCGCGCCATCTTCGCGGCGCCGCTGACCTGGCCCGACGCGTCGAGCTTCGACCTCGTCGGCTACCGGACGGTGCTGGGCCAGGGCGTGTTCCTCAACTACTTCATCAACAGCATGATCGTCACGGTGGGCTCCATCGCGGCCGTGCTGCTGTTCGGCGCCATGGCGGCCTTCGCGCTCAGCGAATACCGCTTCAGGCTCAACACGGCGCTGGGCCTCTTCCTCGCCCTCGGCATCATGGTGCCGATCCGCCTCGGGACGGTGTCGATCCTGCAGATGATGGTGGCGGCGCGCCTCGTCGACACGCATCTCGGCCTGATCCTCATCTACACGGCGCAGGGCCTGCCGGTGGCGGTGTTCATCCTGTCGGAGTTCATGCAGGGCGTGTCCAAGGACCTGAAGGACGCCGGGCGGATCGACGGGCTCGGCGAATACACGATCTTCTTCCGCCTGGTGCTGCCGCTGGTGCGGCCGGCCCTCGCCACCGTCGCGGTCTTCACCATGGTGCCGATCTGGAACGACCTGTGGTTCCCGCTGATCGTGGCGCCCGGCGAGGCGACCCGCACGGTGACGCTGGGCGCGCAAAGCTTCATCGGCCAGTTCGTCACCAACTGGAACGCCGTGCTGGCCGCCCTCACGCTGGCGATCCTGCCCGTGCTGGCGCTCTACCTCGCCTTCTCGCGCCAGCTCATCCGCGGCATCACGGCCGGAGCCGTCAAATGACCCCGATCCGCACCCTCGTCGTCGGCCTCGGCCAGATGGGACGCGCCCACGCGCTCGCCTATGCGGCCGACCCGGCCTTCGCCATCGTGGGCCTCGTCAACCGCTCGCCGGTCGACCTGCCGGAGGCGCTCGCGGGCTGCCGGCGCATGGCGAGCTTCGCCGAGGGGCTGGCGCTGAAGCCCGACCTCGTCTGCATCGCCTCCTACACGGACAGCCACGCCGACTACGCGGTCGCCGCCCTGGAAGCCGGCGCCCACGTCTTCGTCGAGAAGCCGCTCGCCGCGACGGTGGAGGACGCCGAACGGGTGGTGGCCACGGCGCGGCGCACCGGGCGCAAGCTCGTCGTCGGCTACATCCTGCGCCACCACCCGAGCTGGATCCGCTTCATCGCCGAGGCGCGCGAGATCGGGCCGCCCTTCGTCATGCGGATGAACCTCAACCAGCAATCCTCCGGCCCCGCCTGGGCGATCCACCGGCGCCTCATGGACAGCACCAGCCCCGTGGTGGATTGCGGCGTGCACTACCTCGACGTCATGCTGCAGATCACCGACAGCCCTCCCGTGCAGGTGCGCGGCATGGGGGTGCGGCTGTCGGACGAGATCGCGCCCGGCCAGGTGAACTACGGCCACCTGCAGGTGCTCTTCGCCGACGGCTCGGTCGGCTGGTACGAGGCCGGCTGGGGGCCGATGATCTCCGAGACGGCCTTCTTCGTGAAGGACGTCATGGGCCCGCGCGGCGCCGTGTCGATCGTCATGGACGAGGGCGCGGCCTCGGCCGACGTCGAGACCCACACCAAGACGGCGCGCATCCGCGTCCATCGGGCCGAGACGGGACCCGACGGCGGTTTCCTGGCGCCCGACACGCTGCTCTCCATGGCGGACGAGCCCGGCCACGACGCGCTCTGCGCGCGCGAACAGCGCTTCGTGCGCGATGCCATCCTCGAGGACCGCGACCTCGGCCGCCACATGGACGACGCCGTGCGCTCGCTGGCCGTGGTGCTGGCCGCCGACCGCTCCATGCGCGAAAACCGAGCGATCGACCTGTGAGGACCGACGGAATGGGTGCGCTGGACCTCAGGGCGATCCGCAAGAGCTTCGGCGCGATCGACGTCATCCGGGGCGTCGACCTCGAGGTCGCCACCGGCGAGTTCACGGTCTTCGTCGGGCCGTCGGGCTGCGGGAAGTCGACGCTGCTGCGCATCATCGCGGGGCTGGAGGACCAGACCTCGGGCGACCTGTCCATCGCGGGCCGGCTCATGAACGGCGTGCCGCCCGCGAAACGCGGCATCGCCATGGTGTTCCAGAGCTACGCGCTCTACCCCCACCTCACCGTGGAGGGCAACATGGGCCTGGCGCTGAAGCAGGAGGGCGTCGAGCGCTCGGCCATCGCGGCCCGCATCGCCCGCGCCTCCGGGCTGCTGCAGCTCGACCCGCTGCTGTCGCGCCGCCCCGCCGAACTGTCGGGCGGGCAGCGCCAGCGCGTCGCCATCGGCCGCGCCATCGTGCGCGAGCCCAAGCTGTTCCTGTTCGACGAGCCCCTGTCGAACCTCGACGCCGCGCTGCGCGTCGGCACGCGGCTCGAGATCGCCAAGCTGCACCGGCAGCTCGGCGCCACCATGGTCTACGTCACGCACGACCAGGTCGAGGCCATGACGCTGGCCGACAAGATCGTGGTGCTGCGCGCCGGCGTCGTCGAGCAGGTCGGCTCGCCGCTCGACCTCTACCGCCGCCCCGCCAACCGCTTCGTGGCGGGCTTCATCGGTTCCCCCGCCATGAACTTCGCCGAGGGCGAGGCGGCAGCGCGGGTGGGCGCGGCGGCCATCGGCGTGCGGCCCGAGCATCTCGCGGTGTCGGAGGACGGCGCCTGGACCGGCACCCTGTCGCATGCCGAGCATCTCGGCTCCGACACGATGCTCTACGTCGACGTGCCCGGCATGGGCCTGATGACGGCTCGGGTCGGCGGCGAGGACGACCATGCGATCGGCTCCCGCGTCGGCCTCACGCCCCGCGACGGCCGCATCCACCGGTTCGACGCCGAGGGGCGGACGATCGGGGGGTAGCGGGCATCGGACGACCGGACAAGGGTTGTCCCGCCTTCGTCCCGGGTTCAGCGCGCGTGGCGAGGCGGGAGGGCGGGAGCCGGGGCCGTGCGGACATGCCGCGGACCGGCGCCGCCCCTGCGGCCCTTCCGGGCTGCCAGCGACGCCCCCGCGGCGAGCCCGACGGCGAGGGCGGCATAGGCGCCGACCATGCCGCCCTTCGACAGCACCAGTTCCCAGCCCGGCGTGAAGCGCTTGGGGGTCGCGCCGTAATCCACCGCCGCCGCGACCGCCGACATGACCAGGGCGTCGCGCATCAGGGCGGCCGGGGTCGCGGCCGGCCGGCGGCGCTGCCAGGCCATGAAGGGCAGCGCCCAGAACAGGCAGGCGGCGTGGTTCGTGGCGATGCCGACGCCGGTGCGGCGGCGGTCCGCGCCGCTGTGGAGTCCGGCGAAGTCGCCGTTCAGCCAATGGCTGGTGGCGTTGATGGGACGCAACGGCGCCAGATCTTCGGCTTCGGCCGCCATGGCGAGGCCGACGAAGGTGGCGAGGCTCGCCACCGAGCCCGTGGCCAGGGTCGCGGCCGCGAGGCTCGGCGGGCGGGCGGGCCTCATCGGGCGAGGAAGAACACGACGACGACGATCGCCACCACGGCTACCAGCCCGACCATCGCCAGGATCGGGCCGTTGGTCTTCGGCTTGTCGTTAGCGGTGGCGATGCGGCCGATCTTCTGTTCCTGCTCGCGCGCCAGGGCGACGCGCTCGGGGCTCGCCGGCGTGCCGCCGGCCTCGTCGCAGGTGCCGAGCGACGCCATGCCGGGATCCGCCGTGACGTTCTTGTCCCCGGTGCGGCCGGAATCGATGTCGTCCTTGAGCTGGAGGACGGTGTCCCCGCGGGCCGGGCGATGCGCGTCTTCCATGGTGTGTCTCCGTGATGTCGGCTCTGGCCCGTGCAACGCCGCGACGCCGCGGAAAGGTGCCGGCCTTGACGTCGCGGCCGGCCGCGGCATCTCCGGGACGACACCGGAGAGCGCCACGATGTTCGAATGCTGGGTCTACAAGGACGAGCCGCATGTGCGGCTGGTGGTGAAGGCGGGGGCCATGCTGCCGACCGAACTCGGCCACAAGGACTGGACGCTGCTCGGGCCCTGGGACGCCGCCCCCGACACCGCCCACGAGGTGGAACACCGCGGCTTCCACTTCTTCAAGGTCGACGAAGCGGTGGACCCGTCCCATTTCAAGGACGCGGCCGCCTCCGGCAACTGAGGCCCGAGCCTTGCCGGCGCGTCGCGGCGCTCGATAAACGGGGCACCGCCCTGGACATCCCCGGGGCATCGGAGCGCGACCCATGACCATCCAGCCCGACGTGCAGGCGCCGGCCCTCAACCGCCGCAAGGTCGGCGACTACGTCGTCACCTACCTCAGCGACGGCTTCCTCGACGGATCCTTCTCCTACCTGCAGGGGATCGAGGCCGCCGAGGCCGAGAGCCTGTTGACGGCGGCGCATCGCCCACCGCTGGCCCATATCGCCATCGCCTCCTACGTGATCCAGGGCGGCGGCCGCACCGTCCTGGTCGATGCCGGGACGGGCGGCTTCAACGGCTGGGGCGGGCGCTTCCCCGTGGCCCTGGCGGCGGCCGGCGTCGAGCCCGCCGACGTCGACGCGGTGCTGCTGACCCACGCCCACGTCGACCACGTTGGCGGCCTGACCCTGCACGGCAAGCCGATCTTCCCCAAGGCCGAGGTGATCATCAGCGAGGCCGAGGCGGCGTTCTGGCAGGACGACGCCATCATGGCTTCGGCGGGCGGGGACGCCAGACCCTTCTTCGACGCGGCCCGGCTCGCCCTCGACGCCTATGCGCCGCGGCTCAAGCGCGTCGGGGCCGGCGAGGTGCTGCCCGGCATCGCGCTCGTGCCGCTGCCCGGCCACACGCCCGGCCATTCGGGCTATCACATCCAGTCGGGCGCCGATCAGCTGCTGATCTGGGCCGACATCACCCACATGGCCGACATCCAGATCCGCAAGCCCGAGGTCACGATCGGCTTCGACGTCGATCCCGACCAGGCGCGGGCGACGCGGATGAAGGTGCTCGACCAGGTGGCCAGCGACCGGCTGGCGGTGGCGGGCATGCATCTCAACATGCCGGGCTTCCTCACCGTGGAGCGCCACGGCGCCGGCTACGCCAAGGTCGACCTGCCCTGGACGCCGTCCCTGCTCTGACGCGACACCGGTGCGCCCCGCCGCCACGGGCGGGGCGCACCGGCCTATCGGGCACCACGACAGCAAAAAGCCTCCGGAGTGATCCGAAGGCTTTTTCGACCGGTATGAACTGGTGGGCGGTACAGGGTTTGAACCTGTGACCCCTGCGATGTCAACACAGTGCTCTACCGCTGAGCTAACCGCCCGGTAAAGGCGTGTGTAGCGGCGGCGCCGGCGCGACGCAAGCGGAAAATCCCCCGCAGGGCGCCCCGTTCACCGGCCCAGCAGGGCGCGGAAAAGGTCGTCGTCGCCGGCCCCGCCGATGAGGCGGCCGTCGGCATCGACCACGGCGAGGCCGGCCGCGCCGCGGCGGCGCAGCGCGACCGCGTCCTTGAGCGACAGGCTCCTGGGCGCCGTCACCAAGGTGCCGGCGAGGTTCTCGGCACCCGCCGCGGCGAGCGGCACGATGCGCAGCGGCGCCCCCGCCGCCATGGCGTCGGCCGGCGCCCCGCCCGGGCCCGCCGCCACGGTGACGCCGGGGGCCAGCAGCAGGCCGTCACCCCGGCGCGGCAGGGCCGCCAGCGGCACCATGAAGGTGTCGGCCTTCAGCGCGTCGAGCGGGTTCATGTGGCGGACGAAGGCCGTGACGTAGGGGTCGGCGGGGCGGAGCACGATGTCGGCCACGGTGCCGGCCTGGACGATGCGGCCGCCCTCCATGATGACGATGCGGTTGCCGAGCTTGGCGGCCTCGTCGAGGTCGTGCGACACGAACAGGATGGTCTTCTTCAGCCGCGCCTGCAGTTCCAGGAGTTCGTCCTGCAGGCGGGCGCGGATCAGCGGGTCGAGGGCCGAGAAGGGCTCGTCCATCAGCAGGATGTCGGCGTCGGTGGCGAAGGCGCGGGCGAGGCCGACGCGCTGCTGCATGCCGCCCGAAAGCTCGTGGGCGTGTTTGTCGGCCCAGCGCTCCAGCCCGACCATGGCGAGCTTCTCGTCGACGATGCGCTCGCGCTCGCGCCGGCCGAGGCCGCGCAGCTCGAGCCCCATGCCGACGTTGTCGCGCACGCTGCGCCAGGGCAGCAGGGCGAACTGCTGGAACACCATGGCGACGACGCCCGAGCGCAGGCCCCGCAGGGTCGCGGCATCGCAGGCGCAGACGTCGACGTCCCGGCCCGCGTGGCGCACCGTGACGCTGCCCCGGGCCGGGCGGACGAGGCGGTTCACGGCGCGCAGCAGGGTCGATTTGCCGGAGCCCGACAGGCCCATCAGCACGCAGATCTCGCCCGCCGCGACGGCGAGGTCGGCCCCCGCCACGCCCACCACGTGACCGGTGGCGGCGAGGATGTCGTCGCGGCCCCGGCCCGCATCGAGCATGGCGAGGGCGCGGGCGGGCTTCGGGCCGAAGACGATGTCGACGGCCCGGAAGGCGATGGCGGGGGGCGCCTCCGCCGTCATGGCGCCACGGGTCCGGCGGCGGGGCGGCGGAACAGCCGGTCGAGCAGCACGGCGACGAGCACGATGGCGATGCCGGCCTCGAAGCCCATGGCGGGGCGTACCTGGTTCAGCGAGCGCAGCACCGGCACGCCGAGCCCGCCCGACCCCACCATGGTGGCGATCACCGACATGGACAGGGCCAGCATGATGGCCTGGGTGAGCCCTTCCATGATGGCCGGCAGCGCGTGGGGCAGTTCCACCTTGCGCAGGAGCTGCCAGGGCGTGGCGCCGAAGGCTTCCCCGGCCTCGCGCAGGGGCAGCGGCACCGAGGCGATGCCGAGCTGCGTCATGCGGATGGGGGCCGGCACGGCGAAGATCACGGTGGCGATGATGCCCGGCACCACGCCGAGGCCGAAGAGCGACAGCATGGGGATGAGGTAGACGAAGGTCGGCAGCGTCTGCATCAGGTCCAGCACCGGCCGGAGGGCGCGGGCGAGGGCGCGGGAATGCCCGGCCAGGATGCCGACCGGCACGCCGACCAGCATGGAGGCGGCGGTGGCGTAGAAGGTGATGACCAGCGTCGTCACGGTTTCGCGCCAGTAGCCCTGGTTCAGGATGAAGAGCAGCGCCGCCAGGGCGAAGAGCGCCAGCGGCCAGGAGCGGCGCAGCGCGAAGGCCAAACCCGCCACGAGGAGGCAGAAGACGGGCGGCGGCAGGGCGCCGAGCCCCGCCACGCTGTGGTCGATGAGGAAGCTCAAGCCGTCCGACACGTCGTCGAAGAACAGGCCGGAACCGTCCTTCAGGGCGTTCATGCCGGCGTTGAGCCAGGGGCCGACGGGGATTTTGTGGGCGGTGACGAGGCCCGTCACGGGGTCCATGGCGAGGGTCCCGCCGCGGCCCCTAGAGCCCCAGGCTCGCCTTCACGGCCGGCAGGCCGGGCTGCCCGTCCAGCATCGTGACGCCGGCCAGCCAGGCGTCGAGCGCCGCCGGATCGGCCTTCAGCCAGTCGGTGGCGGCCTTGTCGGCCTCCTGCCCGTCGAACAGGATGGAGCCCATGATGGTGTTCTCCATGGGCAGGGTGAACTTCAGCTGGTCGAGCAGGCGACCGAGGTTCGGGCAGTCCTGGCGCAGGCCGGCCCGCACGTTGGTCAGCACCGTGGCGCCGCCGTAGTTCGGCCCGAAGACGTCGTCGCCGCCCGACAGGTAGTCCAACTTGAACTTGGTGTTCATGGGATGCGGCTCCCAGCCCAGGAACACGATGGGCTCGTGCCGCTTCACCGCGCGTTCCACCTGGGACAGCATGCCCTGCTCGCTCGACTCGACCACGTCGAAGCCCTTGAGGCCGAACTTGTCGTCCTTGATCATGCCGAGGATCAGGCGGTTGCCGTCGTTGCCCGGCTCGATGCCATAGATCTTGCCGTCGAGCTTGTCCTTGAACTTGGCGATGTCGGCGAAGCTCTTCAGGCCGGCCGCGTAGGTGTAGTCCGGCACGGCGAGCGTGTATTTGGCGCCGGTGAGGTTGGTGCCCACCACCTCGACCGTGTGGTCGTCGACATAGGGCTTCCGGTCGGCCTCCATCGTGGGCATCCAGTTGCCGAGGAAGACGTCGACCTGCCTCGCATGCAGCGACTGGTAGGTGACGGGGACGGAAAGCACGTCGGTGTGGGGGGCATAGCCGAGGCCCTTCAGCACCGCCGAAACCGTCGCCGTGGTGGCGGTGATGTCGGTCCAGCCGACGTCGGAGAACTTCACGGTCCTGCAGGCGGGCGGGTCGCCGGCCGCCTGGGCCGCCCCGCCCGCCAGGGTCGACAGGACCGCCAGCGCGGCGCCGAACATCATGCTTCGCATGCAGACCTCCCGATGGGCTCGTTCTCCGACGATAGCAAAAGCTAGACCAGAGCCGGGACGGCCGCGAGGGGAAAACACGCGCCGCCTGAGGACGCCGGTCAATAGGTGGCGAAGACGCGGCGGATCTCGTCGGGGTCGCGGCCGCGGGTCAGCGCCAGGGCGAGCAGGATGCGGGCCTTCCAGGGCGACAGGTTGTCGGCGCCGATGACGCCGCCCCGGCGCACCCGCTCGCCGTCGACCGCGACGCCGCTGCCGACCCGCGTCGCCAGCACCACCGCGACCCCGGCCGCGACGGCCTCGGCGAGCGCGGCGAACTCGGCCCCCGTCGACATGCCCGGCGCGAAGGCGGCCTGGACGAGCCCCCGCGCGCCGGCCGCCACGAAGGCCCGCACCGCCGTGCCGTCCGCCCCCGCGTAGGACGTCACGATGTCGACGCGCGGCATGCGGGCGAGGTCGGCGACGTCGAATTCCGTGTCGGGCACGTGGCGCCGCTCGGCCCGCCGGTAGTAGCGCACGTGGGGCCCGTCGACCTGCCCGAGGATGCCGAAGTCCGGCGTCCGGAAGGTTTGCAGGCGGGTCGTCGACGTCTTGGCGACCTCGCGGGCCGCCTGGATCTCGTCGTTCAGCACCACCAGCACGCCGCGCCCGCGCGAGGCCGGGTCCGCCGCGACCCGCACGGCGCCGAGGAGGTTCGCGTGGGCGTCGGAGGACAGGCCGCTCAGCGGGCGCTGCGAGCCCACCAGCACCACCGGGATGGCGAGCTTGAGGGTGAGGTTCAGCGCATAGGCGGTCTCCTCCAGCGTCGCCGTGCCGTGGCCGATGACGATGCCGGCGAGGTCCGGGTCGCGGGCGGCGAGCCCGGTGCAGAGGGTAGCGAGTTCATGCCACACGCCAAAGTCCATCGCCGAGCTTTCGACGGCGCGGAACGCCACCGGCACGACCTCGGCCACCTGCCCGAGTTCGGGCACGGCCGCGGCGATGTCCGGGGCGTCGAGGCGGCGCTCGTGCCGGCCGTAGTCCAGGATGTCGAGGCTGTCGGCGCCGAGCGACGACATGGTGCCGCCCGTGCCGATGAAGGCGATCTTCCGCATGCCGAACTCCTCCGTGGCGCGACCGGCCCGTCCTTGGCAGGACGGGGCGCGGGCGGCAAGCCCGGAGGCCCGCCCGCGGTTGACATCGCAGGGCCGCCGCCCGAAACCTCGCGCCGCATCGCAGCGCAGAGGAGTTCGGGCAGCATGGCGGATCACGGCGCACTTCAGGCCATCATCGAGCGGGCCTTCGAGGACCGGGCCGCCATCACGCCGGGGACCTCGGGCGAGGTGCGCGACGCCGTCGACCGCGCCCTGTCGCTGCTCGACTCGGGCGAGTTGCGCGTCGCCACCAAGGTGGCGGGCGCGACCGGCCCGACCAGTTGGACCGTGCACCAGTGGCTGAAGAAGGCCGTGCTCCTGTCCTTCCGGCTGAACGACATGGTCATGGTGCCGGGCGGGCCGGGCGGCTCCTCCTGGTACGACAAGGTCCCGTCGAAGTTCGAGGGCTGGGGCGAGAACCAGTGGGCCGCGGCCGGCTTCCGCGCCGTGCCGAACTGCGTGGTGCGCCGCTCCGCCTATGTGGCGCCCGGCGCCATCCTGATGCCGTCCTTCGTCAACCTCGGCGCCTCCGTCGGGGCCGGCACCATGGTGGACACCTGGGTCACGGTGGGCTCCTGCGCGCAGATCGGCAGCAACGTGCACCTGTCGGGCGGCGTCGGCATCGGCGGCGTGCTCGAGCCGCTGCAGGCCAACCCCACCATCATCGAGGACGACTGCTTCATCGGGGCGCGCTCGGAAGTCGTCGAGGGCGTGATCGTGGGCCAGGGCTCGGTCCTGTCCATGGGCGTCTTCATCTCGGCCTCGACCAAGATCGTCGACCGCGCCACCGGCGAGGTGCATGTCGGCTACGTGCCGCCCTATTCGGTGGTGGTGTCGGGCAACCTGCCCGGCCGGCCCCTGCCCGACGGCACGCCCGGCCCCTCGCTCTACTGCGCCGTGATCGTCAAGACCGTGGATGCCCAGACACGGTCGAAGACGGCCATCAACGACCTCCTGCGGGACTGACCCCGCCTTGGCCGACGCGGGCTTCCGCTTCCTCTACCGCGAGGACCGCGGCCGCATCTCCCGCGCCGCCTGGTGGCGGGGCACGCTGCCGCTGGCGGTGCTGGTGGGGCTGGCGACGGCGGGCTGGATCGCGGTGCGGCCCTACGCGGTGCACGACCTCCGCAGCCAGCCCTTCATCGACGGCGCCACCGTGGGGGCCTACCTGTACCTCGCCGCATACGCGTTCGGGCTGATCCTGGCGGCCGTGTGTTCCTACAACGTCTCGGCCAAGCGCTTCCGCGACCGCGGCCGCCCCGGGCGCTGGGCCGCGGTCCTGCCCCTGGCGGCCTTCCTGACGGGGGCGCTCGTCTGGTTCATCCCGCAGAGCTTCGGGACCGTGCCGGGCTGGGCCGGCCAGGCCGCCGAGACCGTCCTGCTGCTCGTCGTGGTTTGGAACGTCGTCGAACTCGGCTTTCGACCGACGGACGTGAAGAACCGGAGGATCCTGCCGTGACCGACACGCCCTCCGCCCTCGACGTGCTCCTGGCCCTGCTGCGGTGCCGCTCGGTCACGCCCGCGGAGGGCGGGGCGCTCGCCGTGCTGCAGGGGCTCTTGGAGCCCGCCGGCTTCGCCGTGCACCGGCCGACCTTTTCCGAGCCCGGCACGCCCGACGTCGAGAACTTCTACGCCCGCATCGGCACCGGGGCGCCCCACATCGTCTTCGCCGGCCACACCGACGTGGTGCCGCCGGGCGACGAGGCCGCCTGGCGCTTCCCGCCCTTCTCCGGGGCGGTGGCGGACGGCATGGTGTGGGGCCGCGGCGCCTGCGACATGAAAGGCGGCATCGCGGCGGCGGTGGCGGCGGCGCTGGCCCATGTGGCGCGGCACGGGATCCAACGCGGCTCGATCTCCTTCCTCGTCACGGGCGACGAGGAAGGGCCCGCCGTCAACGGCACCGCCAAGCTGCTCGACTGGGCGCGGGCGCGGGGCGAGCGCTTCGACGGCTGCATTCTCGGGGAACCCACCAACCCGACGCGGATGGGCGAGACCATCAAGATCGGGCGCCGGGGCTCGCTCACCGGCGACCTCGTGATCGAAGGCCGGCAGGGGCACGTCGCCTATCCCGGCCTCGCCGACAACCCGATCCCCCGGATGATGCGGGCGCTCGGGGCGCTGGCGGCCGAGCCGCTCGACGCCGGCACGGCGCATTTCGACCCCTCGAACTTCGAGGTCGTGACGGTCGACACCGGAAATCCGTCGGCCAACGTCATCCCGGCGGCGTGCCGCGCGCGGTTCAACGTGCGCTTCAACGACACCTGGCGGCCCGACACGCTGTCGGCGGAGATCCGCCGCCGCCTCGCCGCCGCCGGCATCGGCGCCCACCGCCTCACCTTCGCGCCGTGCAACGCCCTCGCCTTCGTGACGGCGCCCGGCCCCTTCACCCGCATCGTGGCGGAGGCCGTGGAGGCCGAGACCGGCGTGGTGCCGGCCCTGTCGACGACGGGCGGGACGTCGGACGCCCGCTTCATCACGCGGGACTGCCCGGTGGTGGAATTCGGCCTCGTGGGCCGGACCATGCATGCCGTCGACGAAAGCGTCGACCTCGCCGACCTCGAAACCCTGCAACGCATCTATGCCGGCGTTCTCGCGGCCGCCATGGGCCCCGGCGCCTCCGGCGGCCTGCCGACCGCGGCCGCGTGAACGCGGCCGGGGCCGGCGTCAGGGGTGGCCCGGCCTCACTGGCACTTGCTTTCCTGCTTGTCGCAATAGAGGTCCGGCGCGTTGCGCTCCGCATGTTGCGGATGTCGGGCGCTGGCGGTCTGGCCGGGGATGATGCGGTGCTGCCCGACCGACGCCGAGGCGGACGAGACCGCGACGCCGCTCATCATCAGCACCGTCGCCGCCAGTACAGCCGTGCGCGTCACGATCGTCGTCATGGTCATAGCCCTATAGAATGAGGAACGACTCAGATATTGATCGCAACTGCCGCGTCGGTGAAGGTCTAAAATAAAGTTTATGGGGCGGGATGCGCGGCGCCTCCGCCGGGCCCATCACAGAAGCGCCACGATATCGTGGCGCTTCCGCAGCACGCGGTCGCGTCCGGCCCGAGGGCCGGGACGCGAGGCTCACGCCTTGAAGCGCCCTTCCATGGCCAGGGCGGCGAGCGGGTGGCGGTCGTTCGGCTGCTCGCGGGCCTGCAGGCCCTCCGGCAGGCTCGCCTTGTCGCCGATGCGGCCGAGCGCGATGGCGCATTCCACGCGGTAGCCCTGCGGCACGTCGAGCTCGGCGAAGGCCCGCTCGAGGTCGAACCCCACCATGCCGTGCGTGTACCAGTCGCGCATCTGGGCCTGCAGCGCGAAGCTCATCCAGGCCGCACCGGCATCGAAGGAGTGGGAATGCGACGGCACGTCCTTCTCCTGTCCGGGCGGGCGCATCAGCGAGTTCGACACCACCACGACGAGGGCGGCAGCCGTGCGGGCCCAGGACTGGTTGAAGGGGTTCAGGAGCCCGAGCAGCGCGTCGAAGGCCGGCGTGCCCCGTCGCCCGTAGATGAAGCGCGCGGGCTGCGAATTGTAGGAGGACGGCGCCCAGCGCGCGGCTTCGAGGAGGCCGAGGAGCTCGTCTTCGGCGATCGTGTCGGGCGCGAAGGCGCGCGGCGACCAGCGGGCGAGGAAGACCGGGTCGACGGGGTGCTCGGCCCGGCGGGGGGAAGGGATCGTCATGGCGTGGTCTCGCTGTCGCCGGCGCGGCGCCGGCCCCCGGGCACTTGCCGCCAATCGCGGCGTCCCGCAAGCTCCCGGCGAGGTCGCGGCAAGGTCGCGGGACGGCGCGGCGGGAGACGGGCGATGGCGCAGGATGGCGGAGCGTCGGGGATGCAGGGCGGGCTGACGCTCGACGACCTCGCGGTCGGGCGGCGCTTCGAAAGCGGCACCCACGCGCTCGACGCGGACCAGATCGTGGCCTTCGCGTCGCAGTTCGACCCGCAGCGCTTCCACCTCGACGACGCCGCGGCGCGGGACACGCTCTTCGGCGGCCTCGCCGCCAGCGGCTGGCACACGGCCGCCATCACCATGCGGCTGCTGGTGGGTGGGGGCGCGCCCTTCGCCGGCGGCCTCATCGGCGCCGGCGGCGAGATCGCCTGGCCGCGGCCGACGCGCCCGGGCGACGTCCTCCAGGTGTTCAGCGAGGTGATGGCGGTGACCCCGTCCCGCTCCAAGCCCCACCGGGGCAGCGTCACGCTGCGCAGCGAGACGCGCAACCAGCGGGGCGAGGTGGTGCAGACGCTGGTCACCCGGCTGATCGTGCCGCGCCGGACCGCCGGGGCCTGAACGGGCGGACCGGCCCGCGCCGTCGGCCAGGATGCGGCGACGTCGGTGAAGGTTTGACGTCCCCTTGCATCGCCACCGACAGCTTCGGGGTCCGTCGGCGGACAGCGCTTCGAGCCCGGCCGCGGTCCGGCTCCGGACGCCGAGCCCCGAAGATTGCAGCACGGGACAGGGGGCCCGAACCCTCCGCTCGCGTCCCCGGCAAGCTTCGCCTGCCCGAGGATCGGGCCGACGTCGGCGCTCCCGTCGCCGTTCCGGTGATGGCGAGCCCGCTCGATCGGACCTGGACGGCAGGGTGAGGCCCGGGGGTGGGACTCCGGGGTGCTCGGCCGTTTCGGTCCCGTCTCGATGTTCAATTCGGATAAAATGCACGTTGTCGGCACCGGCACCTGACGTAGGTTCTGCTCACCACGGCTCAACAGAAGCCGATCCGAGGAGACGCTGGCGGCGGATGTGACATCCACAGGCACGGCTCCTCAACCCTTTAGGTCGGAGGAACCATCATGAAGAGGCTCGTCGGCGCGCTCATCGGCGCCACTATCCTGTCTGGGCTGTGCACGCCGTCGCGCGCCGATGAGTACAAGGGGGCGCCGCGCACTTTCCTCTTCAATCCCTCTCCGGACGTGTGCTTCAAGGACGCGGCGAAGTACAAGAAGGCAGGGCCTTACACCATCGGCTTCGCCAACGCAGGGCTCGGCGACAGCTGGCGCGTGGTGGCGCTCGACTCGATGAAGAAGGCCGCCGGCGACCACAAGGACCAGATCAAGCATCTGCTGATCACCGATGCCGGACACGACGACGCCAAGCAGATCGCCGACATCCAGGATCTCGTGTCGCGCGGCGTCGATCTCCTCATCGTCTCGGCCAACACCGAGAAGGCGCTCGACCCGGCGGTGTCCCGCGTGATGAAGCAGGGCATCCCCGTCATCATGGTCGACCGCCGCACGTCCTCGGACAACTTCGTCACCTTCGTGACGGCGAGCGACCAGCTCGAGGGGCGTCTGTGGGCTCAGTGGCTGGTGGAGAAGCTCAACGGCAAGGGCAACGTCATCATCCTGGGCGGTCAGGCCGGTTCGAGCCCCAACGAGGCCCGGGTGCGCGCCGCCATGCAGGTCTTCGACCAGTATCCGGACATCAAGATCCTCGACACGGTCTATTCGGACTGGAGCCCCGTCAAGGGCAAGCAGGTGATGCAGGCCGTCATCGCCAAGTACGGCAAGAAGATCGACGCCGTCCTGTCGACCCACGGCCTCCAGACCCCAGGGTCCATCGAAGCCTTCGTCGAGGCCGGCTACAAGGACGGGGAAATCCCGCCCCACACCAGCGCCGACGTGAACGGCGCCCTGCAGATGGCCTTGAAGCACAAGGTGGCGGATCTCGAGGTCGGCTACCCGCCGGCCATGTATGGGCTCGCCATCGAGACGGCGCTGAAGGTCTTGTCCGGCGCCAAGGTCGCCTGCACGACGCAGATCAACGCGCAGATCGGCCTGACCCACGGCGACGAGACCGCCTCGGTGCCGCATCCCGACCTCTACATCGACCAGATGGTGTCGATGGACGGGCCGCCCGACATGCTGGTCACCGGCGGCATGGGCCCCGGCTACGATCCGAAGTCCTACAAGGCCGACTACAACCAGTGATGTGACGCGGCCGGCGGTGGACGCTGCCGCATTCCGCCTGCGTCTCCGCCGGCCCGCCGCCAGGCCGGCCGGGACCGCTCCGCTCGAGGCGGGTTCGGTCTCGCCCCCACGCGCTCACCTCACGGAGGCTTCCGGCATGCTGTCCCTGACCGACATCAGCAAGACCTTTCCCGGCGTCAAGGCGCTGCAGGGCGTCAGCCTCGACGTCCAGTCGGGCGAGATCCACGCCCTGGCGGGGGAGAACGGAGCCGGCAAGTCGACGCTGACCCGGGTGATCGCCGGTGTCCATGCGCCGACCGAGGGAACGATGAGCTTCGCGGGCCAGCCCGTGGCCTGGACGTCGCCGCGCGACGCGACCGCGGCCGGCATCCACGTGATCTACCAGGAGTTCAACCTCTTCCCACACCTCTCGGCGGCCGAGAACATCTACATCGGGCACGAGCGCCGCAACGCCCTGGGCTTCGTCGACCATCGCCGGACGCGTCGCGACGCCGCCGAGATCCTGAAGCGCCTCGGCGTCGCCATCGACCCCGACGCGCTCGTCAACGAGCTGTCGGTCGCCGACCAGCAGATGGTCGAGATCGCCCGCGCCCTGGTCCACGACGTCAAGCTGCTGATCCTCGACGAGCCGACCGCCGTGATCTCGGGCCGCGAGGTGGACCTCCTCTTCGAAAGGCTGCACGCGCTGAAGCGGGACGGCGTCGCCATCGTCTACATCTCGCATCGCCTTGAGGAGATCTTCGCCCATTGCGATCGCGTCTCCGTCCTCAAGGACGGCCGGCATGTCGCGACGCGGAACGTCGCCGACATCGACCGCGACACGCTGGTGTCGCTCATGGTCGGCCGCGACATGCACGAACTCTTCCCGCCGCGGCGCCCGGCGCGCGCCGCCGCCCCCGTCGTGCTCGAAGCCAAGGGCATCACCGTCCCCGGCCGCGTGCGCGGCGCCGGGCTCGACCTCAGGGCCGGCACCATCACGGGCCTGTCCGGCATGGTGGGATCCGGCCGCACCGAACTGGCGCTCGCCATCTTCGGGGTCCTCCCGATGGGCGGGGGGTCGGTGGTGGTCGACGGCACGTCCTTCACCAGCATGACGCCCGCCCGCGCCATCGCGCTCGGGATCGGGCTCGTGACGGAGGACCGCAAGGCCCAGGGGCTCGCCATGCTGCTCGACGTGGCGGCCAACGTCACGGCATCGACCCTCGACCAGGTATCGCGCCGCGGCTTTCTCGACCGCCGCCGCGAGACCGCCATCGCCGAGGCGGCGATCCAGTCCTACCGCGTCGCCTGCCGGGGGCCGTCGCAACCGGTGGCGCTCATGTCGGGCGGGAACCAGCAGAAGGTCGTCGTGGCGCGCTGGGCACGGACCTCCCGCCGGGTGCTGATCCTCGACGAGCCGACGCGCGGCGTCGATGTCGGGGCCAAGATGGAGATCTATCGCATCATGCAGACCCTCGCCGACGAGGGTCTCGCCATCCTGATGATCTCGTCCGAACTGCCCGAGATCGTCGGCATGTCGGACCGCGTGGTGGTGATGCGCGAGGGCGCGATCAGCGGCGTGCTCGAGCGAGACGAGATCGACGAGGCCGCCATCGTCACCCTCGCCACGCACCGCGACGCAGCGTGAACCGGAGCAACGCATGACCGACATGGCGCTTCCCTCCCGCGACCGTGCCCGACTGCGCCGCATGGCGGCCAGCAACGCGGGGCTCCTCGTCGTCCTCTCCCTCCTGGTGCTGATGCTGTTGATCGGCGCCGTGGTGAGCGACCGGTTCCGCACCTTCGGCAACGTCGCCAACGTCTTCGAACAGTCGACGGGCCTCGCCCTCGTCAGCCTCGGCCAGACGCTCGCCGTGCTGACCGGCGGCATCGACCTCGCGGTCGGCTCCCTCATCAGCCTCATCATCTGCCTGACGGCGGGGCTCCTCGACGGCGACGGCACCTACATGATCCCGGTCCTCGCCGGCATGCTGGCGCTGGGCGCCGCCATCGGGCTCGTCAACGGCCTCGGCGTCGTCTACCTGCGGATCCACCCTCTGATCGTGACGCTCGGGATGGGCGCCGTGCTGCAGGGCGTGACGCTGCTCTACGCGCTCGGGCCCGTCGGGTCGGTTCCGGACGGGTTCGACGCCCTCGCCTACGGCACCTTCGGCCCCCTGCCGGCCGCGGCCGTCGTCACGGTCCTGCTCTACGTGGCAACGGCCTTGCTCCTGCGCTCGTCGCGCTTCGGCCGCTACATCTACGCGGTCGGCGACGACGGCAACGCCGCCAAGCTGATCGGCCTGCCGCGCACCCAGGTCATCCTCTTCGTCTACGCCTTCTCGGGCTTCTTCGCCGCCGTCACGGCCATCTACCTCGTGGCGCGGTTCGGGTCGGGACAGCCCTACGCGGGCGCCAACTACACGCTCGCCTCCATCACCCCGGTCGTCGTCGGAGGCACCATGCTCAGCGGCGGTCGCGGCGGCGTCATGGGGACGCTGTTCGGCGCCTACCTGGTGTCGCTCCTCAACAACCTGCTGAACTTCCTCGACGTCAGCACCTACGTGCAGCTGATGTTCCAGGGGCTGATCATCATCCTCGCCGTCTCGCTCTATGTCGAAAAGCGGAAGAGCATCGCATGACCAGCGCGATCCCGACCCAAGGAGCATCCGGCAAGACGCGGGACCGCGACAGTCTCGTCCGTTTCGCGTCCCGCAACGGCATCTACCTCTTCCTGGTCGCGCTGTTCGCGGTCTGCGGCGCGATCTCGCCGGCCTTCCTCAGGCTGGACAACCTCGGCAACCTGCTGTCGCAGTTCGCCCCCCTGGCGATCGTCGTCATCGGCCAAAGCTTCGTCATCCTGGTGCGGGGCCTCGATCTGTCGGTGGCGTCCGTCATGGCGACGGCCGCGGTCGCCGCCACGAGCTTCTCCGGCCGCGACCAGGATGCCGTTCCGGTCCTGGCGCTGGGCCTCGTCATCGGCGCCGCCACCGGGCTGCTGAACGGCTTCCTCGTCACCAAGCGGCAGGTCTCGCCCTTCCTGGCGACGCTCGCCACCATGATCGTGCTGCAGGGCGTCCGCTTCGCCTGGACCCATGGCGCACCCTCGGGATCGGTGCCGCCGATCTTCCGCACGCTGGGCGCCGGATCCGTCGACGGCATCCCCTACAACATCTTCGCCCTGCTGGCGGTCGCGGCCGTGGCCATCGTCCTGCTCCACAAGGCGACCTTCGGCCGGCAGGTCTACATCACGGGCGGCAACCCGCTGACGGCACGGCTCGTCGGCATCCCGTCGGATCGCGTCACCATCATCTGCTACGTCATCTCGGGCGTCCTGGCGGCCTTCGCGGGGCTGATCCTTTCCGGCTTCGTCGGCGTCGTCGACAACTGGGTCGGCAAGGGCTTCGAGCTCAATTCCATCGTGGCGGCGGTGATCGGCGGCGTGGCCCTGTCGGGCGGACGCGGCACCTTGCCGGGCGCCCTCGCCGGAGCCGCCATCCTGGTCACGGTGTTCAACGCCGTGCTGCTCTTCGGCCTGCCGGTGCAGTTCCAGATCATCATCCAGGGCCTGGTGATCATCGTGGCCACGGCCTTCTACGCCCGGCAGAGCGCCTGAGGCGCGCCGGCCCCCAGCCATCGACGAAAGGGAGCAGACGCATGAACGGCGATCTCGACGGCCGATCGATCATTGTGACCGGCGCGGGGCGCGGCATCGGCGCCGCCATCGCGGCCGATCTCGCCGCCAAGGGCGCACGGGTCGCGGTCGCCGACATCGACCGCGGCGCGGCCGAGACCGTCGCGAGCGCGATCGGCGGTCGGGCCCGGGGCTTCGCCGTGGATGTCGGCGAGCGGACCAGCGTCCGAGCCCTGGTGGCGGATGTGGTGGGCGCCTTCGGACGGCTCGACGTCATGTTCAACAACGCCGGGATCAGCAAGACGCTGCCCTTCATGGAGACCGGCGAGGCCGACTTCGAGCACATCATGCGGGTCAACGGCCTCGGGGTTCTCATCGGCACCCAGGAGGCGGCGCGCCAGATGATCGCCCAGGGCGGTGGCGGGAAGATCGTCAACACGGCGTCGATCGCCGGCAAGCAGGGCTATCCGCTCTTCGCCGCCTATTGCGCCAGCAAGTTCGCCGTCGTGGCCCTCACCCAGGCGGCCGCCCGGGCCCTGGCCGAGCACGGCATCACCGTCAATGCCTTCGCGCCCGGCGTGGTCAGGACCGAGTTGTGGAAGCAGCTCGACGGCGAGTTCATGGGCCTCGGACTGACGCAGCAGGCCGGCCAGGCGATCGACGAGTTCTCGAGCTCGATCCTCGCCGGACGGGCCTCGCTGCCGGCCGACATCGTCGGCACGACGACGTTCCTGGCCTCGGCGGCCTCCGACTACATGACCGGCCAGACGGTGATGATCGACGGCGGCATGGTGCTGACCTGACCATGACAGGTCCGAAGGGGAGGACGATATGGCGAGGTTGAACGACAAGGTCGCCATCGTGACGGGCGGCGGCACCGGCATCGGCGAGGCGACCTGCCTGCGCTTCGCCGAGGAAGGCGCCAGGGTCGCGATCTTCGACCGCGATGCCCAAGAGGGCGCGTCGACGGCAGCGGCCCTCACCGCCAAGGGAGCCGAGGCCGTCTTCGTCAGGACCGACGTGTCCAGGGAGGCGGACGTCGCCGCCGCGGTCGCCACCGTGCTGGAGCGCTGGGGAACGATCGATATCCTGGTCAACAACGCCGCGATCCCGGGCGTGAACAAGTTCGCCCACGAGGTCGCCGTCGAGGAGTGGGACCTCGTCTTCGCCGTCAACGTGCGAGGACCGTTCCTGTGCACCAAGCACGTCGTGCCGACCATGATGAAGGCCGGGCGCGGGTCCATCGTCAACTTCTCGTCGATCTACGGGCTGATCGGCAACGACGACCTGCCGCCCTACCACGCCGCCAAGGGCGCCGTGCTGATGATGACCAAGACCGATGCCGTGTGCTACGCGCCCCACGGCATCCGGGTGAACGCCGTGCATCCGGGCTCCACCAAGACGCCCCTGTTCATGAAGGCCGGCGAAACCTACCCGGGCGGCCTCGACGTCTACCTCGACATGATGAAGCAGAAGCACCCGTTGACGCTGGGCGAACCCGTCGACGTGGCCAACTGCGTCCTCTTCCTCGCCTCCGACGAGGCCCGGTTCGTCACCGGCGCCAGCCTCGTCTGCGACGGCGGCTACACGGCCCAGTGACGGCAGGAGCGAACACCATGATCAATCTCGCCATGGTCGGCCTCGGGTGGTGGGGCCGCAAGATGGTCGATGTGGTCCAGGGCCGCAGCGACGTGGTGCGGATCGCCCGTGCGGTCGATCCCGACGCAGGCGCCGCACGACCCTTCGCGGCGGAGCGCGGCCTGCCCCTGTCGGCCGATCTCGCCGAGGTCCTCGGCGACCCCGCCGTCGACGCCGTCGTCCTGGCGACGCCTCATGCCCTCCACGACGAACAGATCCGCCTCTGCGCGGCCGCCGGCAAACACGTGTTCTGCGAGAAGCCGCTGGCCCTGACGAAAGCCGATGCCGAGCGCCTGGTCGGCCTGTGCCGGGACGCGGGGCTCGTGCTCGGCATGGGCCACGAGCGCCGCTTCGAGCCGCCGGTGGCCGAGCTCCTCGCCGAGGTCGATGCCGGCCGACTCGGTCGGATCCTGCAGATCGAGGCCAATTTCAGCCACGACAAGTTCCTGTCGCTCGACCCCACCAACTGGCGCCTCGATCCGGCCCATGCGCCGGCCGGCGGCATGACGGCGACGGGCATCCACCTGACCGACCTCGCCACCCGCATCCTCGGGCCAGCCCGGGCCGTGACGGTGGATTGCGGGCAGCTCGTGTCCAAGCTCCCGTCCGGCGACACGATGAGCGCCTTCGTGCAGTTCCGCGGCGGCGGCACCGCCTATGTGTCGGCCTCGCTGAGCTACCCTTTCATCTCCCGCTTCGCCGTCTACGGCGCCGACGGCTGGGTCGAGATCCGCGACAAGGCGCATGTCGAGGCGCCCGACGGCTGGGTGGTGACCAAGGGCCTGAAGGGGCGTCCCATCACGGTCGAGGAGGTCGGCAAGGCCGAGCCCGTCTTGTGGAACCTCGAGGCGTTCGGCCGGGCCGTGGCCAGGAAGGCGCCCTACCCCATCACCGGCGACCAGCTCGTCGCCAACATCGCGCTGCTCGAAGCGATCGTCCGCTCGTCGACGTCCCGGCACACCGAACCCGTCGCCTGATCCCGAAGAGGAAGCCGCATCATGCAAGCCCTGATCTTCGAACGGCCCGACCGCCCCGTCGTCGTCGACGTGCCCATGCCCGAGATCGACGAGAACGGCGTTCTCCTCAAGATGAAGGCGGTCGGCATCTGCCACTCCGACTACGAGCTGCTCGCCGGCCGCTACATCATCCCGATCTCCTATCCGGTGACCCCCGGTCACGAATGGGTCGGCGAGGTCGTCGAGACCGGCCGCAACGTCAAGAACTTCAGGCGCGGCGACCGCGTCGTCGGCGAATGCGTGGTCAAGCTGCCCGACCGGACCCACCACTTCGGCTTTTCCCTCGACGGCGCCGACCGCGAGTTCCTGACCGCTCGGCCCGAATGGCTGCACAAGCTGCCCGACGGGATCGCCGACAAGCAGGCGGCGCTGATCGAGCCCTTCACCTGCGGCTATTACGCGGTCAGCCGCATGGGCGGCACCGATGCCAGCGAGACCGTGGTGGTGTCGGGCGGCGGGACCATCGGCCTCGTCTCGGCCGCCACCGCCATCGGCATGCGGGCCCGCACCATCGTGATCGATCCGCTGCAGCATCGTCGCGAGACCGCGCTGAAGCTCGGCGCCGACGCCGTCATCGACCCCCTCGCCGAGGATGCCGTGGAGCGCGTCCGCGAGCTGACCGGAGGCGCCGGGGCCGATCTCGTGATCGAGGCCGCGGGCCACGACGCTTCTCTGGCCAGTGTCTTCGACCTCGCCCGCGAGGAGGGCCGGGTCGCCATGGTGGGCATCAACATCGGCCGCAGCATCGGGTCCCACCTCGGCAACATCCAGATGCGCAACCTCACCGTGAAGGGCTGCATCGGCTCGCCCGGCGTCTGGCCATCGGCCATCCGCTTCCTCGAGCGCACCGGCCTCGACCTGTCGCCGATCCAGACCCACGACTTCCCGCTCGCCGACGCCATGAAGGCCTTCGACCTCGGCAAGCAATCCGACAAATGCATCAAAGTCACGTTGTTGAACGCGTGACGCTTCCGCAAGGACCCACCATGGCAAACGACATCATCGGCTGGATCGGTGCCGGCAAGATGGGCGGCCCGATGAGCAAGAGGCTCGTGGACGCCGGTCATCGCGTGATCGTGCTCGAACCCGACGCGGACAACCGACAGCTCGCCGAACGGTCGGGAGCCACGCTCGCGTCGGACCTGGCCGACCTCGCCCGGCAGGCGACCGTGGTCTTCTCCATGATCCCCAACGACCGGGTGCTCGGCAGCATCGTCGAGGGCGACGGCGGGCTCGCGGGGCTCATGGCGCCGGGGGCGGTGCTGGTGGAGATGAGCACCGTCTCGCCCGCGGCCTCGAAGCGGGCCGCCGCAGCGCTCGCCGCGCATGACATCGCCTACCTCCGCGCGCCCGTGTCGGGCAGCACCGCGCTGGCGGCGAACGGCACGCTGTCGGTGATGGCGTCGGGACCGCGCGACGCCTACGACAGGGTCGAGCCCCTGCTGGCGACCATGGCGGCGAAGCGCTTCTACTTGGGCGAGGCCGAGCAGGCCCGCTACCTCAAGCTCGTCGTCAACTCCCTCGTGGGGGCGACGTCGTCGCTGCTCGCCGAAGCCTTGGCGCTCGGGCTGAAGGGCGACCTGTCGCTCAGCGACATGCTCGACGTCATCGGCCAGAGTGCCGTCGCGTCGCCGCTGCTCGGCTACAAGAAGGACATGGTGGTGAAGGGCGACTACGCGCCGGCCTTCACGGTGGAACAGATGATCAAGGACTTCGACCTGATCATGGACACGGCGAGGGCCGATCACGTGCCCATGAGCCTCGCCGCCCTGGTGCGCCAGCGCTACGAGCAGGCCTTCGTCGACGGGAACGGCCAGCGCGACTTCTTCGTGCTGTGCGAGACCGATGCCACGCGCCCGGTCGCGCAAGCGGCCGAATGAGGACACGATCGTGACAGCCAAGAGCGCACTCGTCGTCGGCATCACCGGCATCTCGGGCAGCAATGTCGCCGACCTGCTGGTCGCCGACAACTGGACCGTCTACGGCCTCGCCCGCCGGCCACCCCGGGACAGGCCGGGCGTCAGGCCCGTAACGGCCGACCTGCTCGACCCCAGGCAGACCAGGGCGGCGCTTTCCGACATCGCGGTCAGCAACGTCTACTTCTGCACGTGGGCGCGACAGGACACGGAGGCCGAGAACCGCCGCGTCAACGGGGCCATGCTGCAGAACCTGCTCGACGGCGTCACGGTCGCGTCGAAGGTCGGGCACGTCGCGCTGGTGACGGGCTTGAAGCACTACCTCGGCCCCTTCGAGTCCTATGGCAAGGTGAAGCCCGATACGCCGTTCCGGGAAGACCAGCCCCGCCTGCCCTACGAGAACTTCTACTACGACCAGGAGGACATCCTCTACGCCGAGGCGGCCCGCCACGGCTTCGCCTGGTCGGTGCACCGGCCGCACACCCTCATCGGCTGGGCGCTCGGCAACGCCATGAACATGGGGGTGACGCTGGCGGTCTACGCGGCGCTGTGCAAGGAACTCGCGCGTCCCTTCCTGTTCCCCGGGACGCCGCAGCAATACGAGGCCGTCACGGACGTCACCGACGCCCGCATCCTGGCCAAGCAGCTGGTCTGGGCTTCGACGACCCCGGCCGCCTTCGATCAAGCCTTCAACATCACCAACGGCGACGTGTTCCGCTGGCGGCGCCTATGGGCCGCGCTGGCCGCCGACCTCGGCGTCGAGGTCGCGCCCTACCCCGGCCATCCGACACCGCTGGCCGAGCAGATGGCGGGCCAGGAGGCCACCTGGGACCGCATCGTGGCGCGCTACGGCCTCCAGCCCTACAAGCTCGACACGCTGGCATCCTGGTGGCACACCGATGCCGACCTCGGCCGCGAACTCGAAACCTTCACCGACATGACGAAGAGCCGCCTCTTCGGCTTCGACGCCCTCCAGGTGACGGAGCGGTCGTTCACCGACCTGTTCGCGCGGCTCCGCGCCGAGAAGATCATCCCGCCGCGGGCGTGAGCGGCCAGCGTGGCCGACCCGTCCCGATGCCTTCCCGCCACCTCGGCTCCCGGCCGGGGCGGCGGGTGCCGCGAACCCGGAGCCCGACGCATGTTCTTCGCCGTGATCGCCAAAGATCGCCCGGACTCGTCCGCGCTGCGCGCCGACACCAAGGTCCGGCACATGGCGCATCTCGACGCCGCCGCGCCCGGTCTCCGCGTCCTGCAGTCGGGCCCGCTCCTCGACCCGGAGGGCGGCGAATGCGGTTCGCTGCTGATCCTCGAGGCCGACACCCAGGCGGCCATCGAGGCCTTCGTGAGCCGCGATCCCTATGTCGAGGCGGGGCTCTTCGCCGCGACGGAGGTCCGGCCCTGGCTGTGGCGGCGCGGCAATCCCTACCTGGCTGCGTGAGGGCCGGCGCCCGGCCGCCGCGAGCCCGTCGGCCGGCCGTCGCCTCGCGTCTCAGCGGTTGTCGACGCGCTTCAGGAACGGGTTGATGTGGACGTGTTCCCACACGCCGGCGGCCTTGAAGGGATCGTTGTCGTGGAAGGCCAGAACCTCGTCCTTGGTGTCCGCCTCGATGACGAAGCAGCTGCCGATCATGGTCTCGCCGTCGTCCGCCACGAGCGGGCCCGACATGACGGTCTTGACCTTGGCCTGTGCCAGATAGGCCTTGTGGGCCTCGTAATTGGCGAGACGGGTCGGGAGGGCGCCGGCCTTGTCCAGGGCGTGAATGACGAAATGCATCTTCTGTCCTTGCTCTCAAGCGGATCGGGTCGAGCGCTATCGCGGCCTCAGCTGGCGCGGACCAGGATCTTCATGTTGGCGCCCGAGGGGTCGAGCAGGGTTTCGAAGCCCTTGGCCACCACGTCGTCGGGATCGATGGTCGCCGTCACGATCTTCTCGACGGGATAGAGGCCCGCCGCGATCATGCCGGCGATCCGCGGCCAGACCGTGGTGGGGTAGCACCACGTCGCTTCCACGGTGATGTCCTTCAGGGCCCACAGCATGGCGTCGACCGACGCCGGCCGCATGTGCAGCCCCACCTGGACCACCGACCCCCGGCGCCGCACCGCCTTGGCACAGGCGTTCAGCGACGCCTCGAGCCCGACGCATTCGAGCGCGACGTCGACGCCGACCCCCTCCTCGGTGTGGTCCTTGACGAACTCGGCCACGTCCACGGCCCTGGGATCCACCACCAGCGCGTCGGGGACGAGGCGCTGGGCGAGATCGCGGCGATGCGGGTTCGGCTCCGACACGATGATCACGCTGGCCCCGGCGGCGCGCGCCGCCAGCAGCGTCAGTGCCCCGATCGGGCCGACGCCCGACACCAGGACCGTGGATCCCGCCTGCACGCCACCGCGGTCGACGCCGTAGAGCGCCACGGCCGCCGGCTCGATCATGGCAGCCTGGACGTCGCTGACGCCGTCCGACACCTTGAAGACATTGTAGCTGTTGACGACGGCCCGCTCGGCCATGCCGCCCCAGTCCCAGGACAGGCCGATACACCCCATCTTCTCGCTGAGATGGTAGAGACCGCGGCGGCCGTAGTAATCGTCGCGGGGCGAGACGAGCGGCTGAATGGAGACCCGATCGCCCGCCTTCACGTTGGACACGGCCGACCCGATGTCCAGCACCTCGGCGGAGAATTCATGGCCGAGGATCTGCGGAAGCTTGGCGCCCGTGTAGAGATGCGGTTCGGTCGCCGTCACGATCGGACCGGCGACATATTCGTGCAGATCCGTCCCGCAGATGCCGCACAGGATCGGCCGGATCAGCACGTCGGTCTCCTTCAGGCGGCCTTGCGGCGCCGGGACGTCGTCGACGCGAATGTCGCGTTTGTCGTGAAAGCGAACGGCGCGCATGGATCCTCCCCCAAGTCGGTCCGGAGGCTTTCGCTCGCGCGATGCTCCCCTTTGGCACTGCACCGAACCTATTCGTCCGCACAACAGAACCTAGCCTCAAGATATCCAGGATGGATATCTTGCACCGGGACGGCTGCCGCCCCCTCGGCGAGGATCCGCGCCAGGACCCGAAAGGGTCGCGACAGGCACGGGCGGCCTGGGCGGGACATCCGCGGTCGCGCCACGGGCGGTCAGGGGGGCGAGCATGCTGATCGGCTGGGCCGGCATCGGCAAGATGGGCAGTCCGATGGTCCGGGCGGTGCTGTCCGGAGGCCACGAGGTGGTCGTGCTCGAACCCTTGCCCGAGAACCGCGCCAGCGCCGTGGCGGCCGGGGCCCGGGTGGCGCAATCCATCGAGCAGCTCGCGGCAGAGACCGATATCGTCATCACGACGGTGGCGCGCGACGAGGTGCTGCACGACCTCGTGCTCGGCGAGGACGGCTTCGCCCGGCATCTGCGCGCCCCGCAGATCTTCGTCGACGTCAGCACGGTCTCGCCCCGGCTCTCGGCCGAGATCGCGGCGGCGCTCGACGCCCGCTCCGTGCCCTACCTCAGGGCGCCGGTGTCGGGCAGCACCGTCACGGCCGGATCCGCGCAACTCTCCGCCATGGTGTCGGGCCCCAGAGAAGCTTGGCTCAGGGTCGAGCCCGTGCTGGCCTGTTTCTCGGCCCGCCAGTTCTGGGTGGGCGAGGGCGACGAGGCCCGCTACCTGAAGCTCGCCGTCAACGTGATCCTCGGCGGCACCTCGGCCCTGCTCGCGGAGGCGCTCGCCATCGGCCGCTGCGGCGGGCTCCCCGTTTCGGTGCTCATGGACGTGATCTGCCAGAGTGCCGTCGGCTCACCCCTGCTCGCCTACAAGCAGGAAGCCGTGGTGAGGCAGGATTTCGAGCCGTCATTTTCGATCGAACAGATGATCAAGGATCTCGAACTGATCGGCGACGTCGCGGCCGCGGCCGGCGTTTCGACGGTGTTGAGCGACGTCGTTCGCCGACGTTTCGAGGCTGCACGGCGCCAAGGGCTGGGCGAGATGGACTATTTCGTCCTGGCGCAGAGCTTCCCTCTCGCCCAGGCGGTCGCCCCGGATGCGCCGGCGACCCCGGATGTCGGCTGAGCTTCGCCGGCGGGTCGCCTGTCGTGCTCCGAGGCGGAGCGTCGGTGATCCGCCCGTGACGGGTGCCGGGCGAGGGCTGGGTGGTGAAGTGCCCCAGTCGCGCGTCGTCGACCAGAGGCTCTGGGACGAGCGAAGGCGCGACGGACCGCCCTCGACGCCCTGGCCCGGCCGGCCGCGCATGGCGCGACGTTCGGGTGCAAGCGGCGACTGAGGGACCCTCCCGCCGGCCTGATCCGCTGCGCCGTTTGCGGGGGCGGCCCGTCGGTGACGGCGGGCGCTCATCGTTGAGGTCACGGTTCTCCCCTGCCGGGCGGCTCGGGGCGGCGACGCCGCAGGGTCGAGCGGCCGACAGCCGTCCGTCCCCCGAACCCTTCGGCCCCGCGCTGTTCGGCGCGCGGCCGTGTGTCGGATGCCCCATGCGGCGCCTCGGTTCGAACCGGTGAGGTTGAAACGTGAGCGCGCGTGCCGATCCCCCGTTGACCGACGCCTGCAAGTCGGCCACCTTGCGTTAAGCGCTTAACGGAGAGGGAACGTGACGACGCTGAGGGACATCGCGCTGATCGCCGGCGTGTCGGGGGCGACGGTCTCCAACGTCCTGCGCAATCGCGGCTTCGTCGGCGCGGAAACGTCCGCCCGCGTCCGCGAGGTGGCCCAGCGCCTCGGCTATCGGCCCAACCCGATGGCGCAGGCGCTCGCCAATGGCCGCGCGCCGACGATCGCCATGGTGTTCTCCGACCTCGCCAACCCGTTCTACTCGATGTTCGCTCTCGAGGCGGAGCGCGCCGCGCGCCGGCGCGACCACTTCCTGCTGGTCTGCCACGCCGCGAAGCCCGACGGCACGCTCGATACGGCCTACCTCGGCGCGGTGGCCGGGCGCTTGTCGGGAGGCGTGCTGATCCTCGGGAGCGACCTTGGTCGCGCCGACCTGCTGTCGGCCGTCCCGAACGGTGTCCCGACCGTGCTGGCCATGTGGGAGGACGCGGCGGACCATCCCTCGCTGCCCTGCGTGACGCTCGACTTCCGCGAGGCCGGCCGGCTCGCCGCCGACCACCTGCTCGCGCTGGGACACCGGCGCATCGCGGTCCTGGCCGGCGCCCGGGGGGACCGCGTCTCGCATGGCGCGCGCCTGGAGGGGGCCACCGCCAGGCTGCGCGAGGCCGGCGTCCTGGGCGGAGCCACCTTGGAGGAGGACAGCATCGGGGGCGGCCACCGGGCCGCGATGCGCCTGCTCGAGGCCGAGCCCCGGCCGACCGCCATCCTGGCGACGAACGACCTGCTCGGCATCGGCGCCATCCAGGCCGCGGGAGAGCGGGGGCTGGCCGTGCCGCGTGAGCTTTCCGTCGTCGGCATCACCGACATCTGGCTGGCGGCCGAGATGCGCCCAGCGCTGACCACCGTCGACATCGACACGCGGCGCATCGCCGATGCGTCGGTGAACGCGCTTCTGGATCTGATCGCCGAGCCGGACGCGCTGGCGCGCGACGCGCTGCGCATCGTGGGCCGGCCGAGCCTCGTCAGGCGCGCCAGCACCGCGCAGGCGCCCTGAAACGAGCAACGAGACGGGCGGCGTCGAAAAGCCGGCCTTGAGGGAGGAAGAGATGCACGGGAAGGGACGCCAGGGGCCGCGGACGCCATGAGCCGCGTCGACCTCGAAGCCGTGCGCAAGCGCTTCGGCGCCTTGGATGTGATCCACGGCGTCGACCTCGCGATCGAGGACGGCTCGTTCTGCGTCTTCGTCGGGCCTTCGGGCTGCGGCAAGTCCACGCTCCTGCGCATGATCGCCGGCCTCGAAAGCGTTTCGGGCGGCACGATCCGCATCGGCTCGCGGCCGGTGAACGACGTCGAGCCCGCGGCCCGCGGGATCGGCATGGTGTTCCAGTCCTACGCGCTCTATCCCCACATGACGGTGCGCGGCAACATGGGCTTCGGGCTGCGCGCGACCGGCACGTCGCGGGCGGAGACGGAGCGGCGGCTGCAGAGGGCGGCCGGCATCCTCCAGCTCGATAGCCTGCTCGACCGCAAGCCCGCCCAGCTGTCGGGTGGCCAGCGCCAGCGGGTGGCGATCGGGCGCGCCATCATGCGCGAGCCGGAGGTCTTCCTGTTCGACGAGCCGCTGTCGAACCTCGACGCCGAACTCAGGGTGCAGATGCGGGTGGAGATCGCCGGGCTGCACCGCCGGCTCGGCAACACGATGATCTACGTCACGCACGACCAGACGGAGGCCATGACGCTGGCCGACCGGATCGTCGTGCTGCGCGGCGGGCGCGTCGAGCAGACCGGGGCGCCCCTCGAGCTTTACGACGACCCCGCCACCGCTTTCGTGGCCGGCTTCATCGGCTCGCCCCGGATGAACTTCCTGCGCGGCACGGCGGAGCCCGGCGGCGGCGTCGCCTTCGCGGGCACGCGCGCGACCGTGCCGTGGCGCAGCGGGCCGCCGGCGCCGGGCACGCCCGTCCAGGTCGGCATCCGCCCCGAGCACCTCCGGGACGACGGCCCGGTGCGGCTGGCCGTGACGGTCGAGGTCGCCGAGCAGCTTGGCGGCGTGTCGTACCTCTACGGCACCACACCGGGAGCGGAGCGGCTCGTCGTCGAGCGGCGCGGGCTCGCGGCCGCGCGGGCCGGCGAAACCGTGACGGTGGGTCTCGAGCCGCGCGACCTGCGCGTCTTCGACGGCGAAGGGCGACGCCTGCGCTGACGGCGCGGGATCACTGAAAGGACGGACGATGCTGGGTGTCTGCTACTACCCCGAACAATGGCCGGCGGCGATGTGGGCCGAGGACGCGCGCCGCATGCGGGAGGTCGGCATCTCCTTCGTGCGCGTGGCCGAGTTCGCCTGGTCGCGCCTGGAGCCACGGCCCGGCGAGCTGCGCTTCGAATGGCTCGACGAGGTGATCGCGATCCTCGGCGCCGCCGGCCTGAGAGTGGTGCTCGGCACCCCCACGGCGACACCCCCGAAATGGCTCGCCGACCGCTCGCCCGAGGTGCTGATGGTGGACGCCCAGGGCCGCCGTCGGCGCCACGGCGGGCGCCGCCACACCGACCTGTCGAGCCCGGTGTTCTGGGAGGAGAGCCGGCGCATCGTTGCCCTCATGGCGGAGCGGTACGGCCGCGATCCGCACGTGGCGGGCTGGCAGGTCGACAACGAGTTCGGCTGCCACGACAGCGCCGTCTGCTACAGCCCCGCCGCGGAGGCCGGCTTTCGGCTCTGGCTGGAGCGGCGCTACGGCACGGTCGAGGCGCTCAACGCGGCCTGGGGCACCGTCTTCTGGAGCATGGAATACGGCAGCTTCGCCGAGGTCGACGCACCGCACCTCGTGGTCGCGGACGCGGCGCCAGCCCACCTGCTCGACTTCCAGCGCTATTCCAGCGACCGGATCGCCGCCTACGGCCAGATGCAGGCCGACACGATCCGTGCCGCGTCGCGCGATCAGTTCGTCACCACGAACTTCATGGGCATGTTCTTCGAGCTCGACCCGTTCGACGCCATGCGGGCCTACGACTTCGCCTCCTGGGACAGCTACCCGCTCGGGCACACCGACCGTCTGACGCTGCCGGGCGACGAAAACCAGGTGTTCGCCCGCACCGGCCACCCGGACGTGCCCGGCTTCAGCAACGACTTCTACCGCGCGGCCGGCCGCGGCCGCTTCTGGATCATGGAGCAGCAGCCGGGTCCGGTGAACTGGGCGGAGCACAATCCGGCGCCCTTGCCCGGCATGGTGCGGCTCTGGACGTGGCAGGCCCTCGCCCAGGGTGCCGAGGTCGTGTCCTACTTCCGCTGGCGCCAGGTGCCCTACGCGCAGGAACAGATGCATGCGGCCCTGAACCGACCGGACGACCGGCTCGACCGCGGCGGGCACGAGGCCGCGCAGGTCGCGCGCGAACTGGCGGCGCTGCCGCTCGACCCGCCGGCGCGGGCGCCCGTGGCGCTCGTCGTCGACCTCGAAACCGAGTGGATCACCCGCTTCCTGCCGCAAAGCCGTGAGTTCACCTACAAGTCGATCCTGCTCTCCTGGTACACGGAGTTGCGCGGGCTGGGCCTCGACGTGGACGTCCTGCGCCCCGGCGACGACCTGTCCGGCTACGCCCTCACGGTCGTGCCGACGCTCGGCACCGTGTCCGAGGCGGCGCTCGCGAGCTTCCGCGACGCGGGGGGCGTCGTCCTCTACGGGCCCCGGACCGGCGCCAAGACGGCCGACTTCGCGATCCCGCCGAACCTTCCGCCAGGCCGGCTGCAGGACCTCATCCCCCTCAAGGTCGCCCGCGTCGAAACCCTCCGGCCCGAGATGCCCGTGGCAGTCGCGGGCACGGTGGCGGGCGCGGGGGGGCTGTGGCGCGAGTTCATCGAATCCGACCTCGAGCCTCTGGCTCGTTTCGACGATGGCGAGGGAGCGTTCTACGCGGCGGGCCGCCACCATTACCTCGCAGCCTGCCCGGATCCGACCCTGCTCGCCGCTGTGATGGCCTACGTGGTGGGCGAGGCGGGGCTGGAGTCGGCGCGGTTGCCACGCGGGCTGCGGCTGCAGCGGCGCGGCTCGCTGACCTTCGCGCTGAACTTCGGGCCGGACGCCGTGGAGGCGCCGGCGCCGGCGGGTGCCGCCTTCGTGCTCGGCGGCCGGCGGGTCGCTCCGCAGGACGTCGCCGCCTGGCGGTGCTGAGCGCCGCCTCACCCCCTTCGGTCTGGGGCTCGCGCCCCGCCCGGAACCCGGCTTCGGCCCAAGGCAAAAACGGCCCCGCGATGCCCGCAGGGGTCACGACATCGGAGGAATACTCATGCGTAGCCTGCGACTGACCGCCGCCCTGCTGGCGGGCATGACCGCCCCGGCGTTGGCGGCCGACAAGCCGAGCGGGACCATCACGGTGTGGGGATGGAACATCGCCGCCGAAGCGCTCGAACACATCGTCCCGGCGTTCAACGCCGAGCACCCCGGCGTGACCGTCAAGGTCGTCAACATGGGCCACAGCGACCTGCACGACCGCGTCGCCGCCGATTGTGCGGCGGGCGGCACCGACATGCCAGACGTGACCATCGTCGAGAACCAGGAGGCGGGCCTCCTTTGGAACCGCTTCCCCGCGTGCTTCGCCGACATGAAGCCGCTCGGCTACGATGCCTACGCGAACAAGTTCCCGGCTTTCAAGCAGCTCGACCTCCAGGCCGACGGCAAGGTCTTCGCGATGCCGTGGGACAGCGGGCCCGTCACGGTCTTCTATCGACGCGACCTCTACAAGCAGGCCGGGATCGACCCTCAAGCCATCGCGACCTGGGACGACTTCATCGCGGCCGGCAAGAAGCTGTCGGCCGCGACGGGCGGCAAGGTCAAGATGGCGACGATCTACAAGGGTACGGACGACGAGTGGTTCCGGATGCTCGCCGTGCAGAACGGCTGCTATTACTTCAGCGACGACGGGCGCAGCATCACGGTGGCCCGGCCCGGCTGCGCCAAAGCCCTGGCGAAGGTGAAGGACGTGTGGGACGCCGGCATCCTGAACGTCGGCGGCTGGGACGAGCAGATCCAGTTCGACAAGACGGGAGCGGCGGCGTCGCAGCTCTACGGCGGCTGGTACGAGGGCACGATCCGCTCTAACGACGCCGACCAGAGCGGGCGGTGGGGCGTCTACCCGATGCCGGCCTTCGAAGCCGGTGGCAGACGCGCATCCAACATCGGCGGGTCCTCGCTGGCGATCGCCGCCACGGCCAACAAGCCGGCAGCCTGGGCCTTCGTCAGCTACGCGCTCGGGACCGACGCCGGGCAGATCAGCATGATGAAGTATCGCGGCCTCGTGCCGGCGCTGCTGAGCGCGGTCGACGATCCCTACGTCAAGCAGGACCAGCCGTTCTGGGGCGGCCAGAAGGTGTGGGCAGACATGCTGGAGACCCTGCCCCGCATCGTGCCCTACAACGCGACGCCCTACTTCACCGACGCGCGCGGCGTGATGAAGGTGGTGGTGAACGACTATCTCGACGGCCGCTACAAGACGGCCGACGAGGCGCTCCGTGTCGCCGCCGACCAGATCGCCGGGGCCAGCGGCCTGCCGGTCGCGCCCTGAAACCTCGCCGGAGCCCGCGCGCGCCTCCCGCCGCGGGCTCCGGTCCCAGCCTCCCCCCAGCGAGTCTCCCGATGCGCAGAAGCGCCGTCGCCTACGGGTTCCTGTTCCCCTATCTCGCGGTGTTCGCTGCATTCTGGGCTTGGCCCATCGTGCAGTCGATCGTCTATTCGCTGCAGAACACGCGGGGCGCCGTGCCGGTGTTCAGCCCGTCGGCCAATTGGGGCCGCCTCGCCGGCGACCCGGTGTTCCTGCGTGCGCTCGGACACACGCTGGCCTTCCTGGTGCTGCAGGTTCCCGCCATGCTGGCCCTGGCGATCGGCCTCGCCGTGGCGCTAAACGCCCCGGCACTTCGGGCGCGCGCCCTGTTCCGCTTCGCGTTCTTCGCCCCGATCGTCGTGGGCGAGGTCGCCTATTCGACCGTGTTCCGCCTCCTGTTCAACGGCCAGTACGGCGCCGTGAACAAAGCGCTGGCCGCGCTGGGGATCGCGGGGCCGGACTGGCTCAACGAGCCCGTCTCGGCGTTCGCCGTCCTGGTCATCGCCGTGACCTGGCGCTGGACCGGCTACAATGCCATCATCGTCCTGGCGGGCCTGCAAGGCATCCCACGCGAGCTTTACGAGGCGGCCGAGGTCGACGGCGTGCCGCGCTGGCTGCAGTTCTGGCGCATCACCCTGCCGCTGCTCCTCCCCGTGGTCGCCGTGGCGGCCGTGCTGTCGATCATCGGGAGCCTGCAGCTCTTCGTCGAGCCGCAGCTGATCACGCGCTCCGGCCCGGGCGGCGCGACGGAAACGCTGGGCACGTACCTCTACCAGCAGGGATTCCGGGCCTTCAACTTCGGCTACGCGGCCGCGATCGGCTACGCCGCCGCCATGTTGGCCCTCGTCGTCTCGCTCGCCCAGGTGAGCCTCTTCCGGAGCCGGACATGACGAGCCGCAGACCGGGCCGGGGCGCCCTCGGCCTCCACCTCACCCTGGCGCCGCTCGCGCTGCTGTGGTTGATGCCGCTCTGGCTGATGGTGACCTACGCCACGACGCCCGAGGCGGATTTCCTGCAACCCGGCGTGCCGCTCGGCCTCGGCGGGGCCCTTGCGGACAACTGGGCGATCCTGCTCGCGCAGACGCCGTTCCCCCGCGCCATCGCCAACAGCGTCGCGACCTCCCTCATCTACACCGCGTGCTCGATCGTGCTCACGAGCCTCGCCGGCTACGCATTCGCGCAGTTCCGCTTCTTCGGTCGCGGGGTGCTCTTCGCCCTCGTGGTGGCGACCCTCACGGTCCCCTACGTGGTGGTGGTGATCCCGCAGTTCGTCCTGGTCGCGCGAGACTTCCACCTCTCGAACACGTGGGCGGCGGTGGTCGTGCCGCCGCTCTTCAATTCATTGGGTGTGTTCTTCATGCGGCAGAACTTCATGGCGCTGCCCAAGGACATGCTGGACGCCGCGCGGGTCGAGGGCGTGGGCGAGCTGCGGATCTTCTTCCAAATCGCGCTACCCCTGGTCCTGCCTTCGACGGCGGCACTCGGCATCATCCTGTTCCTGCAGTCCTGGAACAACTATCTCTGGCCACTGCTGGTGCTGAGCCGCGCCGACGCTCAGACGGCGCCTGTGGCGCTCGGCGCGCTTGTCGGTCTCGACCGCGTCCACTGGGGCGCCCTCATGGTCGGAGCCGTGGTGATGACGATGCCGGTGCTCGCCGTCTTCGTCTTCCTGCAGCGCTACTTCATCGCCGGCATCACGGCCGGCGCGGTGAAGTGAGCCGCGCCGCGTAGCGGGGCTCCTCCCGCAGCAGGGCAGATCTTCGCGGCCGCCGTCGCCGGGTCGGCCCCTCGCCGCCATGGCCCATCTCGAAGGCCGGCGCCTCGATGGTCTCGCGGCGGTCCGGCCAGGAGCCCGGGGGAGCGTCCGGGAGGGTGGCGGCGTCTCGGCAGGACGAAAGGACGTCCCGTGCCGGCCTGCTCGCCACCATTGACCCCAGGGTCGATGCGAGTGATACGAATTTCGGCCGAACGAGCCGGATCGCGGCTTGCCACCCCGCGCGGCGTCCGAAAGAAGCTTCCTTCCGCATCGCGCAGCAATCGATCGCCTGTCGCATGGTTGTTCACCGCAGTCTACGACCCCCGATCGTGAAACCTGGGGATGTCTTCATGGGCCATGGTGCGCGCTGAAGCGGGCTAGAGCAGATCGCGATCAGGTCGAGTCACCTGATCGCGTGAAGATGCTCGCAAAAACATGGCACTAGAGCTGAAGTCGCGAGCCAAGGCGAGCGGCGACGGCTCTAGTTTCAACTCGACGCAGAGAGCCGCGGTCGTCCCGCAGCGTTCGAAACCCGGAGCCGCAACGGATGCCCGACGACGACCCCCCGGCCTGGAAGGTCGGCGTGCTGTTCTCCCGCAGCGGCGTCACCGGCCTGACGGAGACGGAGCACGTGCTCGGCACGGCGCTGGCCGTCGAGGAGATCAATACCGCGGGCGGCGTGCGCGGACGGCCGATCGCGCCGCTGTGCCTCGATCCGGCCGGCGACCCTGTCGCCTATCGTGCCCTGGCCCGACGCATGCTCGCCGACGAGGGCGTGGGCGTGATCTTCGGCTGCTCGCTGTCGGCGAGCCGCAAGGCCGTCCTCCCCCTGCTGGAGCGGCATGACGGGCTTCTCTGGTACCCGTCGATCTACGAAGGCTTCGAATATTCCGAGAGCGTCCTCTACACGGGCGCCACGCTGAACCAGACCGTCTTCCCCCTGGCCGACTACCTCCTGCACCGGCACGGACCGCGCATCCTCATCGTCGGATCGGATTACATCTACCCGCGGGAGTCGAACCGTGTGATGCGCGACATCGTCGAAAGCCGTGGCGGCACCGTCGTGGGCGAGCGCTACCTTCCGCTCGACGTCGACGACGGCGCGATCCGTCCCCTCATGGACGAGATCGTCCGCCTGGAACCCGACGCCGTCTTCTCGACCATGGTGGGACAGGGAGCGCGGCGACTGTATCGGCTCTACGCCGAGGCCGGCATCGACCGGGCCCGGCGCCCCATCGCCAGCCTCACCCTCGCGGAAGGCGAGATCGCCGCCATCGGCCCCCACCTCTGCGACGGCCACCTCCTCGCCGCCACCTATTTCGGAGCGCTCGACTCGCCCGCCAATCGGCGCTTCGACCGCAGCTTCCGGGAGCGCTTCGGCGATGGCCCGCCGCCGAGCATGTGGTCGCAGACCGCTTATGCCCAGGTGCACCTGTTCGCCCGGGCGCTCGCCGAAGCGGGGAGCCTCGACGCGCGCCGCCTGGGCGAGGCGGCGCTGCGGACGCGGTTCGCGGCGCCGGAAGGCGACCTCGCCTTCGACGCGGAGAACCGGCACCTTTGGCTGACGCCGGGCATCGGGGTGGCGCGGCCGGACGGCCAGTTCGACATCCTGTGGCGGGCCGATGCGCCCGTGCGCCCCGACCCCTGGCTGGCCTCGACCCGTTTCGAGGCTTCCTGGGCCCGAGCCTCCGACGTCGTGCCGGTGGTCCCTTGAGCGCCGGCGCCCGCCGTATCCTCGACGACCTCCGTCGCGCCCGGGTCCTGGTGGTCCACCCCCGGGACGAAGACGGCACCCTGCTCCTCGACCATCTCCGCCGCCTCGGCTGCGGGGTCGAGGCGGCGTGGCCGTCACCCACGACGCTGCCGCCCGGGGTCGACACGGTCTTCGCGCTGCTCGACGACGGCGCGGCCGATCGCATGCTGCCCGCCCTCGAAGCCGCCGCGCCGGCCGTCGTCGCCATCGTGACCTACGAGAGCCCCACGGCGCTGAAGAGCATCGTGGACGTCAACGCCCACGGCGTCATCACGAAGCCGCTGCGCCTCGCCGGCGTCCTGACCCAGTTCGCCCTGGCGCGCTACCGGCACGGCTACGAGGGGCGCCTCGACGCGAAGATCCGCAAGCTCGAGGACACCATGAAGGGCCGGCGCGTCGTCGAAAAGGCCACCCGGATGCTGATGGGGTCGAACGGGCTCGACGAGGAGGCCGCCTATCGCATGATCCGCGACCGCGCCACCGCGAAGCGCATGACCATGGCGGCGGTCGCGGAAAGCCTCGTCGCCGCCCACGACGCGATGAGCGGCCTCGGCCTGCACATCTCTCTGGCAGCGAAGGACGAATAAAGGCAGGCGGTGCACGAAGTATCGTCTTGCATGCGATCGGCGTCGCTCTAGTCTGCGGGCATCGGGCAGGGTTGCCCGGCGGCAGCGTCGCCGCACAGACATCAGGCTATGGAGCCTCCGGACTGTGGATCTCGATCCGCGACCGGAGGCTTTTTGCGTTTTTGGAGCCCCCTTGTCGCCACCTGCCGACATCCGCCGCGCGCCCATCCGGGTGTCCTGCATCCAGTTCGAGCCCGTCTTCGGTGCCGTGGCGCAGAACGTGGCGCGCGCCTGCGACCTGATCCGGGCTGCCGCTACGGACGGCAGCGCCCTCGTGGTGCTGCCAGAACTCGCCAACACCGGCTACGTCTTCGAAACCGCGGAGGAAGCGCTGGCTTTGGGCGAGCCGGTGCCCGATGGCGCCTCGTCGCGCGCCTGGGTGTCGCTGGCGCGGGAGCTCGGCATCCACATCGTGGCGGGCATCACGGAGCGGGACGGCGACACGCTCTTCAATTCCGCGCTGGTCACGGGGCCGCAGGGCTATGTCGGAACCTACCGCAAGGCCCACCTGTGGGACCGCGAGAACCTGGTCTTCGCCAAGGGAAACCTCGGGTTTCCGGTCTTCGACACCGCGCTCGGCCGCGTCGGCGTCGCCATCTGCTACGACGGATGGTTCCCCGAAACCTTCCGGCAACTGGCGCTCGCCGGCGCCGAGATTGTCTGCGTGCCGACCAACTGGGTGCCGATGCCGGACCAACCGGCCGGCGAGGCCGCCATGGCCAACCTGTTGCACCGCGCCGCCGCCCATTCGAACGGGATCTTCATCGCCTGCGCGGACCGCATCGGCGTCGAACGCGGCCAGCCCTTCGAGGGCCAGAGCCTCATCGTCGGACCGCGCGGCTGGACGATCGCCGGCCCGGCGAGCCGCGACCGGCCCGAAACCCTCAGCGCCGTGGTCGACCTCGACGAGGCCGCCCGCGCCAAGGATCTGAACGCCTTCAACTCGGTGCTGCGCGACCGCCGCGCCGACGTCTACGGCTGAAGCCCATGCCGCTTCCACCCATGCCGCTTCCACCCGGGCCGCTTCCACCCATGCCGCTTCCACCCACGCCCTTCCCCACGAGGTCCACCATGTCGAAGTCGATGCTGCTCTCCTCCGCGCTGCTGATCGCTCTCGCGGCACCATCCGCGCATGCCGCCGGCGCCGGCCCGATCACCATCGGCGTGCCGGTCGGCCTGTCGGGCGCCAACAGCGTCGTGGCGCCGTCGGTCGTCCAGGCGGCGGAACTGGCCGTCGACGAGATCAACGCTCACGGCGGCGTGCTCGGCCGGATGCTCGCCCTCGACGTCGCCGACGACGCTTCGGGCGCCGCCGGGGCCCAGAAGGCCTTCGACTCGCTCGTCTACGGCAAGAAGGTCGACGTGCTGATCTCCATGGAAACCAGCGCGGCCCGCAACGCCGCCCTGCCGATCGTGTCCAAGGGCAAGGTGCCGTACATCTACACCTCCTTCTACGAGGGGCATTCCTGCAACCGCAATCTCTTCGTCGATGCCTGGGTGCCGGAGCAGCAGGTGCCGCCGATCGTCGACGACTTCATCAAGGACAAGGGTGCGAAGACCTTCTTCCTCATCGGAAGCGATTACGCCTTCGGTCGCGGCATGTTGTCCTTCGCCAAGAGCTACATCGAAAAGTCCGGCGGCAAGGTGGTCGGCGAGGAATACCTGCCGATGGACGGCAGCGATTGGACCAGCGTGATCTCCAAGCTGAAGACCGCCCATCCCGACGCCGTGATCACCTCGACGGCGGGCGGCGCCCCCAACGTGACCCTGACCAAGCAGATGCGCGCCGCCGGCGTCGCGCTGCCCTACGCCAACCTCGCCGTGGACGAGGGCACCGCCAAGAGCATGGGCGCCGACGCCACCGGCATCTTCCTGTCGGCATCCTACGTCACCGGCATCGATACGGCCGCCAACAAGGCCTTCCTCGCCGCCATGGCGAAGAAGTTCGGCGCGGACGAGAAGACGCCGAACGACCTGTCGGTCCCCGAATACGAGGCCGTCTACCTGTACAAGGCGGCGGTCGAGAAGGCGGGGAGCACCGACAGCGCCAAGGTGCTCGAAGCCCTGCCGACCGTGTCGTTCGACGGCCCGCGCGGCACCATCAGGATGGACAAGCAGCACCACGCGCCGCTCACCATGTACCTCGGCCAGGTGCAGGGCGACGGCTCCGTGAAGGTCGCCAGCACCTTCAAGGACGTCGACCCCGGCGCCCAGTGCCCGAACCTGAAGTGACCGGCGATCAGGCCGAAGGGCCATGCTGATCCTGCTCGACGTCGTCACCACGGCTGCCATCCTGTTCATCGTGTCGGCGGGGCTGCTGGCGATCTTCGGCGTGCTGAAGATCATCAACTTCGCCCACGGCGCCTGGCTCACCGTCGGCGCCTATTGCGCCGTGGTGGCGGCACGCCTGGGGCTGAACCCCTGGGCGGCGCTGCCGCTGGCCTTCGCGGTCGGGGCGGCCCTCGGCACCGTGGCGGAATGGCTGATCATCCGCCCGCTGTACCGCCGGCCGCTCGACGCCATCCTGGCGACCTGGGGGCTCGGCATCGTCATCGGCCAGCTGATCACCCTCGCCTTCGGCCGCGACGTCCAGATCACGCCGAACCTGCTCGGCGGGACGGTGGCGCTCTTCGGCCTCGACTACTCGCTCTACCGGCTCTTCGCCGTGCTGGCGGCGGTGCTCATCGGCGGGTCCTGCGCGGCGCTGCTCGAGGGCACGCGGCTCGGCCTCAAGGCCCGCGCCGTCATCATGAACGAGGCGTTGGCCCGCGCGCTCGGCATCGACACGGCGCGGGTGCGGCTCGCCACCTTCGCGATCGGCGCCGGCCTCTCGGCGCTGGCCGGCGTGCTGCTGACACCCCTCACCTCCGTCGACCCCAACATGGGCGTCGCCTGGCTCATCGGCGCCTTCATGCTGGTGATGGTGGCGGGCGGGTCCTTCGCGGCGCTCGCCGTCGCCTGCCTGGTCTTCGGCGCCGTGCAGGTGCTGGTGTCGACCTTCGTCAGCCCGATCCTCGGCAGCATATCCGTCGCGGTGCTGGCCGCGGTCGTGCTGCGCATCAGCCCGAGGGGGTTCGCGCGTGCCTGATCGTTCGACGGCCACCCGGCCCGGCCTCGCCCCCGCCGTCCTGGCTCCCGTCGCGCTGGCCCTGGCCGCCGCCGCCCTCGTCTGGGTGGCGCCGGAGATGCTCGACACCTTCTCGGTCAACGTCCTGACCCGATCGCTGCTCTACGCGGCGCTGGCCGTGACGGTGGACCTGCTGTGGGGCTTCACCGGCATCCTCACCTTCGGGCAGGCCGCCTTCTTCGGCGCCGGTGCCTACGCCACCGCCATCGTGCTGACCCACCTCGGCTCATCGCCCGCCTGGGTCCTGGCGGCGCTGGCGCTGTCCGTGCTGGTGCCGATGGCGCTCGGCGCGCTGGTCGGCTGGCTGTCCTTCCACCACGGATCGACCCCGCTCTACGCCTCGGTGATCTCGCTGGTGTTTCCCATCGTGGTCACGCAACTGGTCTACTCGGGCGGGGAATGGACCGGATCGAGCAGCGGCCTCGTCGGTTACGACACGCTGCCGCTGGACCTGCCGGGCTTCTTCCGGCTCGCCGGGATCTTCGCCGTCCTCGTGGCGCTCGGCGCCTGGGTGTTCGTGCGGTCGGACGCCGGCAAGCTGCTCGTCGCCGTGCGCGACAACGACGCGCGCTGCAGCTACCTCGGCATCAGCCCGACGCGCGTGTCGGCCCTGCTCACGGTCGCGCTGGCGGGCGTGGCGGGCCTCACGGGCTTCCTCTTCGCGCAGGCCTCCGGCGTCGTGGCGCCGGAAAACACCGGCTTCCTGTTCGGCACCGAACTCGTCATCTGGGTGGCGCTCGGCGGGCGCGGCACCGTGCTGGGGCCGGTGCTGGGCGCGGTCGCGATCGACTATGCCGGCGCGACGCTGTCGGGAGACCTGCCGTTCCTGTGGCAGTTGATCCTCGGATCCGCCTTCGTGGTCGTCATCATCCTGCTGCCCGACGGGCTCGCCGGCGCGATCCGGCGCGGGTGGACGAGGGTGAACGCCCGCCGCGATGCCGCGGCGCCGGCGGTCGTCGCCCTGCCGGCCGCGGGGGCTGCGGCGGGCGGCGCCGAGCCCCTGCTGGTCGTCACGGGCCTCGGCAAGCGCTACGGCAGCCTGTCCGTCCTCGACGGCATCGACCTCGCGGTGCGGCCGGGCGAGTTGGTCAGCCTCGTCGGCCCGAACGGGGCCGGCAAGACCACGCTGATGCGCTGCCTCAGCGACGGGACCGAGCCCTACCAGGGCTCCGTGCAGGTGGCGGGGCGGAACACGCGGGGGATGACGCCGGAGCGCATCGTGGCGCTCGGGCTGGGGCGCAAGTTCCAGGTCGCCAGCGTGTTCGACAGCCTGTCGGTCGCCGACTGCCTCCGGCTGGCCCGTGCCGCGCGGGACCGTCCGAGCCCGCTCGGGGCGGCCGCGACACTCCGACTTCCGGCCGCATCCCTCGACATCCTCCGGCTGACGGGGCTCGACACCGCTCTCGTGACCCCGGTGCGGCTGTTGTCGCATGGCCAGCGTCAGGCCCTCGAACTCGCCATGGTGGTGGCGCTCGAACCGAAGCTGATCCTGCTCGACGAACCCACGGCGGGCCTCACCAAGGCCGAGCGCACCACGATCGGCACGATCCTGCGCCGCCTCACCGCGGACCTCGGCTGCGCCGCCGTGCTGGTCGAGCACGACCTCGACTTCGTCCGCGAGATCTCCACCCGGGTCGTGGTGCTGCACGGAGGGCGGCTCGTACTCGACGGCACGGTCGCCGAGGTGGTCGATTCCGACCTCGTCCGCGCCGTCTACGCCGGGGCGGCCCATGCTTGACGAGACGGCACCGCACGCGGGGACCCCGCCGCCGCTGCAGCTCCGAGACGTCACGAGCGGCTACGGCGCCGCCCCGGTGCTGCACGGCGTCTCGCTGTCGGTCGCGCCGGGCGAGATCGTGGCGCTGCTCGGCAAGAACGGCATGGGCAAGACCACGCTGTTGAAGACCGCGCTCGGCATCCTGCCGCTCAAGGGCGGCACGGTGCTGGTCGGCGGCACCGCCTCAGCCGGCCTCTCGCCGGCACGCCTCGTGGCGCTCGGGGTCGGCTATGCCCCGCAGGAGCAACCGCTCTTCCCGGATCTCACGGTGCGGGACAACCTTCGGCTCGCCCTGCGCTCGGATCGGGACCTCGCGGCCGGCCTGGATCATGCGGCGTCGAGCTTTCCGTTTCTGCGCGACCGGCTGCGGCAGCGCGCCGGGACGCTGTCGGGCGGTGAGCAGAAGATGCTCATCCTGGCGCGCGCCCTGATGATGCGGCCGCGGCTGCTGCTGGTCGACGAGATCAGCGAGGGCCTCCAGCCCTCCGTGGTCGCCCGCATCGCCGCGATCCTGCGGGCCGAACGCGCCGAGCGCGGGACCGCCATGCTGGTCGTGGAGCAGAACCTCGATTTCGCGCTCGGCGTCGCCGACCGCTGGGCGGTGCTGAAGCGCGGCGAGATCGACGACGCCGGCCCTTCCGGCCCCGCAATGCGCGGCCGCATCCTGGAGCATCTGAGCATCTGATGGACCGGAGAACAGCGGGAGCATCGTCGCGGGATCGTGGCACGACGGCCAAATGCCAGCGTGAGCCGAGCAATAGATCCGCGCCTCCGGCACGAGACTTGCAGCAACAGCGAAGCTTCAGGGCTGCGCGGATGCCGCCGACATGACGGAAATCGAGGCAACGAGGTCGACAATGAGCGAAACGCCGTTCGATACGGGGATGATCGCGGGCGCCGAAACCGTCATGGGGGTGCGCTATACGGAGACGGAGCGCGCCCTGATGGCCGACAACCTGCAGGCCCAGGTCGACATGGCCCGCCGCCGCCGCGCCGTGCCGCTGCCCCACGACCTGCCGCCCGCCCTGCGCTTCGACCCCCGCCCGCCGGGCTTCGCGATGCCGGCCGCCGAACCCTTCCGGCCCGTCGCGGCCGACCCCGGCCCGCTACCCGAGCGCGAGGAGGACATCGCCTTCGCGCCGGTCGCGCATCTGGCCGGCTGGATCGCGTCCCGCGCCCTCACCTCCGAACGCTTGACCGGCCTCTATCTCGACCGCATCACCCGGATCGGCCCGAAGCTCGAATGCATCGCCCTCGCAACGCCCGAGCTGGCGATGCAGCAGGCGAAGGCCGCCGACGCCGCCCTGGCGGCGGGGCGCCACCTCGGGCCGCTGCACGGCATCCCCTACGGCGCCAAGGACCTGCTCGACACGGCGGGCATCGCCACCGAATGGGGGGCCGAGCCCTTCCGCGGCCGCGTGCCGGACGCCGACGCCGCGGTGGTGCGGCGGCTCGCCGAGGCCGGCGCGGTCCTGGTCTGCAAGACCACGCTCGGCGCGCTGGCCTACGGCGACATCTGGTCGGGCGGCGTCACCCGCAACCCGTGGAACCCGCGCGAAGGCTCGAGCGGATCGTCGGCCGGCTCGGGCTCGGCCACCGCGGCCGGGCTCGTCGGCTTCGCCATCGGCACCGAAACGCTGGGCTCCATCGTGGCGCCGTCGGTGCGTTGCGGCACCACGGGGCTGCGTCCGACCTTCGGCCGCGTGGCCCGCACCGGTGCCATGCCGTTGTGCCCGAGCCTCGACAAGATCGGTCCCATGTGCCGCTCCGTCGCCGACACCGCGCTGGTGCTCGCCGCGATCGCAGGCGCCCACCCCGGCGACCCGTCGTCGATCGCGGCGCCCTTCGGCTACGACGTCGCCGAGCCCGTCGCCGGCTTGCGCCTCGGCTGGTTCCCGGCCGACTTCGCGGCCGAGGGCGTGCACGACCTCGACCGCGCCGCGCTCGACCACGCCCGCGCGCTCGGGCTTGAGCTGGTGGAGCTGGTGCGGCCCGATCTGCCCTACGACGCCCTGATGGCGGTGCTCTACGCCGAGGCGGCGGCCTCCTTCGAACGGCTGACGCTCGACGGTTCCGACGACAGCCTGACGTGGCAGGAGGCCGGCGCCTGGCCCAACAGCTTCCGCAAGGCGCGCTTCCTGTCCGCCGTGGACCTCGTGGGGGCGGACCGGCTGCGCTCCCTCGTGATGCGCGACATGGACGCGCTGTTCGGGCGGGTGGACGCCATGATCGGGCCGTGTTTCGCCGGACCGATGCTGACGATCACCAATTTCACCGGCCATCCCTGCCTGGCGCTGCGCGCCGGCTTCCGCCAATCGCCGACGCGCAAACGCTTGTCGCTCGCCGAAGCGCGGCTCGACCAGGGCGAGGACGGCACCGGCGCGCTGTTCCGCGTGCCCCATGCCGTCAGCCTCTACGGCCGCCTCTTCGACGAGGGCACGGTGCTGCGCATCGGCGCCGCCCTCGAAACCAGCTTCGGCGTCGCCGCGGAGCGCCCGCCCGTCGACGCTTGAGCCATCGTCCCACCTGGAGAACGTCCATGACACAGGCCAGACTGACGCGCCGCACGCTCCTCGCCGGCACAGCCGCCGTGGGGGCGATGGGGGGAACCCTGGGGTTCACGCGCCGCGCCTTCGCGCAGACGCCCGACAAGGCGCTGGTGGTGGGCCACGTGGCGGAGCTGCAGACCCTCGACCCGGCGCAGGCCGTGACGATCAGCGACTTCCGCATCCTGTGCAACATCTACGACGGCCTGCTGCGCTACAAGCCGGCCAGCCTCGACGTCGAGCCGGGCCTTGCCGAATCGTGGACCGTGTCGCCGGACGGCAAGACCTACACGTTCGCGCTGCGCAAGGGCATCAAGTTCCACGACGGCAGCGCGTTCGACGCCGACGCGGTGAAGTTCAACTTCGACCGGGTGCTCGATCCGCACCACCCCTTCCACGACACGGGCCCGTTCCCCTTCGTCTTCACGCTGGGGCCGATCGACCACGTGTCGGTGGCCGACCCCCACACCGTGTCGATCGTCATGAAGGAGCCCTACGCCCCGACGCTCACCATGCTGGCCGGCGCCATCGGCGGGCTCGCCGGCATCTCCCCCCAGGCGGTGAAGACATTCGGCAAGGACTTCAGCCGCAACGGCGGCGGCACCGGCCCCTTCAAACTTCAGGAATGGGTGACGGGCCAGCGCGTCGTGCTGGCGGCCAACAAGGACTATCACCGCGGCGCCCCGGCGCTCGACGGCCTCGTGTTCCGGCCCATCGTCGACGAGAACGCCCGGGTCAGCGAGATGCAGTCGGGCGGCACCGACATCACCATCGAGGTGCCGCCCGACAACATCGCCACCTTCACGGCTTCGCCCGACTTCACCTTCTACCAGCAGCCGGGGCCGCACCTCTGGTACATGGTGCTCAACACGAAGACGAAGCCCTTCGACGACAAGCGCGTGCGCCAGGCCGTCAACTACGCGGTCAACAAGCCCGCCATGGTGACCGACATCCTGAAGGACACCGCCACGGTGGCGAGCAGCGTCACGCCGCCGGCCTTCGCCTGGGCCTATGACGCGGCCCTGAAGCCCTACCCCTACGATCCCGCCAAGGCGAAGCAGCTCCTCGCCGAGGCCGGCTACCCGAACGGGCTCGACGTCACCTTCTACGTGACGGAATCGGGGTCCGGCATGCTGTCGCCCGTGCTGATGGGCACCGCCATCCAGGCCGACCTCGCCGCCGTGGGCATCCGGGCCAAGATCGAAACCTACGAGTGGAACACGTTTCTGGGGAAGATCATCCCGGCGATGCCGCCGGAGGTGGCCATGGCGGAGCTGTCCTTCATGACGCAGGACCCCGACATGCACCCGGCCCTGGCGCTGCGCACGGGGGCCGCCGTCAACTCGGGCGGATATTCCAACCCCAAGGTCGATGCCCTGATCGACGCCGGCCGCACCGAAACGGACCGCGACAAGCGGGCCGCCATCTACAAACAGCTCCAACAGGTCGTCTACGACGACGCGCCCTGGGTGTATGTGGCCAACTGGAAGCAGAACGCCGTGTCGTCGGCGCGGGTGAAGGGGTTCGAACTCCACCCCTCCTTCACCACGCCGTTCTACGGCACCAGCAAGGCCTGACGGGGTGGGCGGCCTCATCCTCCGTCGCCTGGCCCAGGTGGTGCCGGTGCTGTTCGGCGTGAGCGTGGTGGTGTTCCTGGTGATCAACCTGATCCCCGGGGACCCGGCCCGCGCCATCCTGGGAACCTTCGCGACGCCCGCCACGATCGCCGACGTCACCCACCAGCTCGGCCTCGACCGCCCTCTCCCGGTCCAGTACCTCGTCTGGGTCGACAACCTGCTCCACGGCGATTTCGGCCGCTCCTACATCCTGCACAAGCCCGTCATCGACGAGATCGGGGCGCGGCTCTTCCCGACGCTGCTGCTCGCCGGCACCGCGCTGGTGCTGGCCAGCGTCGTCGGCGTGCCCCTCGGCATCCTGGCGGCCGTCCGTCAGGATGCCGCCGCCGACCGGATCGTCACGCTGGCGGTGCTGGTGGGCATCTCGACGCCGTCGTTCTGGCTCGGCATGCTGCTCATCCTCTGGTTCGGGGTGAGGCTGGCCTGGCTGCCGGTCGGCGGCATGACGGAGATGTTCGGCGGCGGCGGTCCGCTCGACATCGCCCGTCACCTCGTCCTGCCCGCCGCGACGCTCGCCGCCGTGGCGGGGGCCGTGCTGGTGCGGCTGACGCGCGGCGCCATGCTGGAGGTGCTGCGCCAGGACTACGTCCGCACCGCCCGGGCCAAGGGATTGTCGGAGCGACGCGTCGTGGTGCGCCACGCCTTCCGCAACGCGGTCGTCGGCATCGTGCCGGTGATCGGCCTCCAGGCGGGTTTCGTGCTCGGCGGCGCCGTCTACGTCGAAACGGTGTTCCAGTGGCCCGGCATCGGCCGCATGCTGGTCAGCGCCATCGGCACCCGCGACATCCTGCTGGTGCAGGGCGGCGTCCTCGTCGTCGCCTGCGCCTACGTGCTCATCAACCTCCTGACCGATCTCGTCCAGGCCGTGCTGGATCCCCGGATCGTCGCCTCGTGAGGCCCCCATCGTGAGACGTGTGCCATGAGCGCCCCCGCCGCCTCGCTGACCGTGACGCGCTCCGCCCGGCGCTTCGCGCTTCCCCCCGCCCTGACGCGGCTGCTCCACAACCGCACCGCCACGGCGGGCGCGCTCCTCCTCGCCGCGGTCGCGCTGGTCGCCCTGCTGGCCCCGGTGCTGCCGCTGCAGCCGCCGGACGCTTCCCACCTGGCGCTGCGGCTGAAGCCCGTGCTGACGCCGGGGCACCTCCTCGGCACCGACCAGCTCGGGCGGGACATCCTGTCCCGTCTCCTGTGGGGCACGCGGCTCAGCCTCGCCGTCGGGGTGTTCGCGGCGTTGATGTCGAGCCTGCTCGGGTCGACGATCGGCCTCGCGGCGGCCTACCGCGGCGGGCTCGTCGACGCGGCGTTGATGCGCGGCATCGACACGCTGATGGCCTTCCCCTACCTGCTGCTCGCCCTCGCCATCGTGGCGGCTCTCGGCCCAGGCCTGTTCAATGCCATGATGGCCATCATCGTGGTCAACGTGCCGTTCTTCGCCCGCGGCGTGCGCGGTGCCGCGCTGTCCGTGGTGCGGGCCGACTTCATGGCGGCGGCGCGGCTCTGCGGCTTGTCCGACCTGCGCATCGTCTTCGGCGAACTCCTGCCCAACGTCATGCCGGGCATCGTCATCGGCGTGTCGACCACGGTCGGCTGGATGATCCTCGAAACCGCGGGCCTGAGCTTCCTCGGCCTCGGCGCCCAGCCGCCCCAGGCCGACCTCGGCGGCATGCTGGGCGAGGGCCGCAACCTGCTGCAGGTGGCGCCCCACGTCGCCACGATCCCGGGCCTGGTGATCCTGCTCCTCGCCATCGCCATCAACCTGCTGGGCGACGGGCTGCGCGACGCGCTCGACCCCAAGCTGAAGGCGGGCGGGACGGCCCGCAGCCGGGCCCGCACCGATGCCGCCTCCGGCGAGGAGCGGCGCCGCGGCTTGCCGGCGCCGCTCGCCCTCGCCCGCCTGCCGCTCGCCCTCCGGGGCCTGCGCACGGAGTTCCGCGTCGGTCGCTCCGTCTATGCGGCGGTGGGCGGCGTCGACATCGCGGTGGCGCGCGGCGAGGCCGTCGGCATCGTCGGCGAGTCCGGCTCGGGCAAGACCGTGACGGCGCTGTCCGTCCTCGGCCTCGTGGCGTCGCCGCCGGGCCGCATCGTCGGCGGCGAGATCCTGCACCACGGAGAGGACCTGGCCGAGGTGCCGCTGCGCCGCCTGCAGGACGTGCGCGGCGGCCGCATCGCCTGCGTGTTCCAGGACCCGGGGACGAGCCTGAACCCCCTGATCCCCGTCGGCGAGCAGGTGGCCGAGGTCGTGCGCCGCCATGCCGGCCTCGGCCGGCGTGCCGCGATGGCCCGGGCGGTGTCGCTGCTCGACGCCGTGATGATCCCCGAACCCGCCGAAACGGCGCGGCGCTACCCGCACGAGATGTCGGGCGGCCAGCGCCAGCGCGTCGGCATCGCCATGGCGCTGGCCGACGATCCGGAGATCATCATCGCCGACGAACCCACGACGGCGCTGGACGTCACCACCCAGGCCAAGGTCCTGAGGCTGCTGAACGACCTCCGGCGCGAGCGCGGCTCGGCGCTGCTGTTCATCAGCCATGACTTCGGCGTGATCGCGTCGCTCTGCGACCGCGTCCACGTCATGTACGGGGGCCGCGTCGTCGAAAGCGGCCCGGTGGCGGAGGTGCTGCGCCACCCGCGCCACCCCTACACCCGACGCCTGCTCGCCTGCGTTCCGGCGCTCGGCAGCCGCACCGGCCGCGTGGCGCCGATCCCGGGCCTGCCGCCCTCGACCGACGCCCTGCCGACCGGCTGCGCCTTCGCGCCCCGCTGCGACCGGGCGCTGCCGGCCTGCACGTCGGGCGACATCGCGCTCCGCCCGGTGGGGCCGGACCGCCACGCGCGCTGCATCCGGGCGGACGACGAATGAGCGACATCGTGCTCCGGGCCGAAGACCTCGTCCGCGAGTTCCGGCGACCGCGCAGGCTGTTGCGGCCCCGACCGCCGGGTCTGCGGGCCGTCGACGGCGTTTCGCTCGCGGTGGAGCGCGGCCGCACGCTCGGCATCGTCGGGGAGTCGGGCTGCGGCAAGTCCACCCTCGCCCGCATGGTGGTGGGCCTGATCGCGCCCACAGGCGGCGCCCTGACCATCGACGGGCGCTCCATCCCGGAGCTGGCGCGAGCCGACCGGCGGGCGCTCTGCCGGCGCGTCCAGATGGTGTTCCAGGACCCGTCGGGCTCGTTGAACCCGCGCAAGACCGTGCGCGACATCCTGACGGCGCCGTTGCGCGCGCTGCGGGGGCTCGACGGCGCGGCCGCACGGGCGCGGGTGGCCGAACTCATGGACCTCGTCAGCCTCCGGCCCGAGTTCGCCGACCGCCACCCGCACGAGTTCTCGGGCGGCCAGGCCCAGCGCATCGGCATCGCGCGGGCTTTGGCGGCCGAACCCGAGGTGCTGGTGCTCGACGAACCCGTGTCGGCGCTCGACGTGTCGGTGCAGGCCCAGGTGCTCCAGCTGCTCGGCGACCTGCAGGCGCGGCTCGGCCTGACCTACCTCTTCATCTCGCACGACCTCGCGGTCGTCGAGGCCATCGCCCACGACGTGGTGGTGATGCAGAGGGGCAAGGTCGTCGAGGCCGCGCCGGCCGAGCGGATCTTCGCCGACCCGCGGCACGACTACACGAAGCTGCTGCTCGGCTCGGTGCCGCGGGCGGCCGTCCCGTGAGGCCGGGCGTCGGGCCCCGCCCGCGCGGCCAAGCACCGATCCCACCACCTCGAACAACCCGGAGACACCCGTGATCCGCACCATCGTGAAGCATCCCGACCCGATCCTGCACAGGACGTCCGAGCCCGTCGGGGCCGTCACCGCCGACACCCGCGCCCTGCTCGACGACATGCTCGACACCATGTACGCGGCCCAGGGCCGCGGCCTCGCCGGCGTGCAGGTGGCCGTGCTCCAGCGCGTCGTCGTGATCGACATCGCGTGGAAGGACGGTGCGCCCGAGCCCCTGTGCTTCGTCGATCCCGAGATCGTGTGGGTGTCGGACGAGAAGGCGGTGGGCGAAGAGCGCTGCCTGTCGATCCCCGACACGCCGACGGCCGTGCTGCGCTCCACCGCCGTGCGGGTCCGCTACCGCGATCGCGAGGGCGCCCGGCAGGAGCGGGAGTTCGAGGGACTCATGGCCATGGTGATGCAGCACGAGGTCGACCACCTCGATGGCGTGTTGATCCTCGACAAGGCAGCGTGACGGTCCACCCCGTCGGGCTGCGAGGCGCCGCCGCTGGTTTCGTCCGGCGGCTCGCCTGCCCGCGACCCGCCGGGGTCGAGCCACTCATCCCACACCGGGTAAATGCCTCGGCCCAGCCCATGGGACCTGGGCCGTGTGGCCGACTGCAGGGGATTTCGCTCCCACCCGGGACGGGAAAACAGGCTGTCCTCGTCGGCACCGACCGGCGCGACGGCCTGATGACCTCTCCTCGCTGTCGAACCTCCGCCTTCGAGCACGGAGAAGGCACCTCGCTGTGGGCGGCAGCCGTTCGATCTCGCCCCGGCTTGCGTTTCGATCGACAGCAGCGTCAGGCGCGCGCATCGCGGTGCGCGTAGGCCCGGTAGAGCACACGCTGGCCGATTCGGCGGAACGGCGCGAGGGGGTGAGCCGGCAGGTCCTCCGCCCGCTGGTGCCACGGCGGTCGGTCCACCAAGCCTTGGCGGCGTCACCCATGGGGGGCGCTTGCGAAACGTCCGGGTCGGAACCGCGCCAGCATCGGATGCAACGCACGCGAGGTCATTTCTTCGGCCAGCAGTTCACCGGCGATCAGCCCCAGGGTCGCCCCGCTGTGGCTGAAAGCGACGTAGCATCCCGGAACTCCGTCGAGAGGCCCGAACACCGGTTCGCCGTCGCGTGGGATGGGCTTGGGTCCGACGCCACAGGAGGCCAGCAGGAGGCGAGGACTGCCCTCCAGCACCGCCGAGGCCTCGCGCAGCAGGCCGGCAACGGTGGAGTCGCGCACCTCGTAGCTGCCGTCGGGACGCATCGAGACCTCTTCCTCGGACCAGGCGGAGTCGAGCACCAGGGCTCCGGTCGGCGTACGGCGGATGGCAACGCGCGGCGTGTTCAGCACCGCCCGCAGCGGATGGCTGATCGGCTCGGTCTGGACCAGAAGTGAGATCGGCGTCGCGTCGGGGATGTGGGTCCCGAGTTCCGCAACCATGGCCGGAACGGCAGGCCCCGTCGCCAGTAGCACGACATCGGCGGGGAATCGCTCCCCGCCTTGCGTGGTGACGCCCGTCGCGCGGCCACCCGCGACATCCACCCGGCACGGTCCCACGCCGGTCGCCAGGCGCCCGCCGAGGGCGAGGTATTCCCGGCTCAGGAGGTCGATCAGGCTCGGCAGGTCGACCCAGCCCTCGCCGGGGTTGAAGATGGCTCCAGGCGACGTGATGGCCCGCCGGTCGACGCCGGGCGTCACGGCGGCGACCGCCTCGGGCTGGAGCAGGCGAGCGTCGTAGGCGATGCGGCGCTCGTAGGCATAGGCCTCGGCGATCCCGTTGCCGGCATCGTCGGCGTCCCAGGTCAGGCCGCCGTCGAACCGCAGCCAGTCCGCGTCCGGGTGCCGGGCCGCGAGCGTGCGGTAGCGGTCGATCCCGGCCATCCGGAGCGCGTGATATTCGGCGGAGCGTGTGCGCGAGGAGTTCAGCCAGGACAGCGAGCGTCCGGAAGCGCCACTGCCGGGCTCCGCCTCGGTGACCAGCGTGACCTCGGCTCCCGACCGGGCGAGGTGGAGGGCGGTCGAAACGCCGAAGATGCCGCCACCGACGACGACAGTGCGCGGCGAGAAGGAGCGAGCGGACATGGATGCTGGCCTCGTGTGGGGGGAGCGAAGGGGACGGGCTTACGGCTGTTCCCAGCCGGCGGACCGCGCCGAGCGGAAGAAAGCGTCGATCACGCGCATGTTGAGGACGGCGTCGGCGATGCCCCATTCCAGTGGCTCCTCGCCGCGCACCGCACGGGAGAAGGCATCACCCTGCAGCGTGTACTGATCGCAGGGGGCGATCTCGATCTCCTCGCGGCCACCGCCGACGAGATCGCGACCGTCATCGACCGCGATATGCGTCGGGGCCCCGGAAGGAGCGTTGAACGGCACGGCGACTTCGATCCGGCCGCGCGTGCCGAGCACGCGGACGTGCTGGCAGGGACTCAACTGGGTCGCACAGGTGAAGGACAGGTGACGATGGCCCGGGAAAGCCGCGATGCCGCTTATCAGCCGATCGACACCCAGTGCAGGATCGGTGTCGAACAGTCCCATCACGCGCTCGGGCTCGCCGTCGAGCAGGTAGCGCGCGGTATTGATGGCATAGCAGCCGATATCGTAGAGGCCGCCACCACCCATGTCGGCCCGATTGCGGATGTTCGAGGGGTCGCTGTTGAAGTAGGAGAAGACGGTCTGCACGGCACGCACCTCGCCGATGCGTCCGCTGCCGGCGATCTCCTTCACCAGGCGCCACTGGGGATGGTGGCGCACCATGAAGGCTTCGGCGACGAGGCGGCCGGCGCGAGACGAAGCTTCGGCCAGCTTCGCGGCTTCGCCGGCATCGAGCGTGAGCGGCTTCTCGCACAGGACGTGTTTGCCGGCTTCGAGCGCCTTGAGGCTCCAAGTCAGGTGCAGATGGTTGGGCAGGGGATTGTAGACCACCTCGATCTCGGGATCGGCCAGCAGCTCCTCGTAGCTGCCGTAGGCTTTCGGGATGCCGAGCGACACTGCCGCGGCCTGGGCGGCGCCTTGCCCCCGCGACGCTATCGCGGCGACCGTGGCGTGCTCCGACGCCTGCAGCGCGGGAACGACCTGACTCAGGCCGATCTTGGCCGTGCTGAGCACGCCCCACTTCACCTTGTCCATCTCAAGCCTCCTCCAATCCCATCGGGCCGTTCCCAGAGCCTAACTCCGCTCGGCCCTGTCGATGACCTGCGTGTTCGGCGCCGCGCCCCTCTGGGACAGCTTTCGGTCGTCCGGCACCCAGGCCCATCAAAGCACTTCCGAGAGGAATCGTTGCAGTCGCGGGCTCTGCGGATCGCCGAAGATCCGCTCCGGTGGACCGACCTCGACCACGCGCCCCTCGTCCATGAACACGACCTGAGTGGCGACCCGCCGGGCGAAGTTCATCTCGTGGGTGACCACCACCATGGTCATGTCGCTGCTCCCGAGGCTCGCCATGAGATTGAGCACACCCTTCACCAGTTCCGGATCGAGTGCGCTGGTCACCTCGTCGAACAGCATCAATTCGGGATCGAGCGCGAGCGCGCGGGCGATGGCGACGCGCTGCTGCTGCCCGCCGGACAGGTCGATGGGACGGTGGGCCATGCGGGGACCCAGACCGACCTCGGCGAGGCGGTCGGCACCGTAGATTGCCGAATGTGCGCTCCCGGAGACCGCCAGCCAGGTGCTCGCAGGAATCGGACAGGAGGTCGAGTTGCCGTACCAGCCCAGTTCGCCCAGGATTTCAACCGGCTTGCGCTGCATACGGTGTATCGGATGCACGTTGAAAATCGCGACCGGCCCGTATCCCGACACGATCGAACGAACGATCACTGCTCTTAATTCAGCTCTGGCGGTTTTTTGTGGTGTCGACCACAAGGCAGCACGAGCAGTTCTCCAACCGAGATCCTACCAGCAAAAGCATCACTTATTTGAGTTAGAATCCTAACGTTCGGGCAGCAAAAAACATCGGCACAGAGCGAGTCCGCAGCGTAGGTAATACCCTTGCCCCACCCTCGTTGAATTCATATCCTAATATTTGATTTGTAGAATTCCTCGATCAGGATCATAAAAACCGAGAACGTTAATACCCCCGCCATTATCTTGTTGAAGGTTGAGACATCGCCGCTCAACCGTGCGACGCGGAACCCGATTACGGCCCATCCAAAAAGTGAAGCTGTGCAAACGACGGCGAAGATGGCGGCGAACACAGCCAAGCGGCTATTGTATTCGACATGGGGTGCCACGTAGACGGAAATAGCGGACAAGGACACGATCCACGCTTTTGGGTTCACCACTTGCGTTATCAATCCCGCCTTGAAATCTGGACAGCGCTGGTATTTCGTTTCTGAATGCCCCTTCCCGCAGTCGGTCGCGATCCGGAAGGCCAGCCAGAGCATATAGGCCGACCCCACAACAATGAATGCAGGCGAAAAGCGGCCTATCCATTCCAGGACCACACCCAGCCCCAGGCCCAATAGGAGTAGGATTGACACGAAGCTCGTGGTCGCGCCCATGACATAGGGAATAGTGCGGATTGGACCGAAAGAGGCTCCCGTCATGGCAGAGATGACGTTGACCTGTCCCGGAGTTGCAGAGGTGGCGAGCGCGAACAAGGCCATAGGCAGCAGAGTATCTGAAAAACTCATAGGTCACCGTCGTCAATCTCGCCAGTGCCCGCATACCAAATCTTCTTCTGCAGGTCGACGGCGTAATATTTCTTGGGCTGCACAGTCCCATCTAGGTCGTATCCGGCATATGCCTCCCAATAGCCGAGCTCGTTTCGACGAGTTACCACTAGCTCGCGCAATGCTTTGACGCACTTATATTGGTATAGTCCGAAGTCGATTAAGCGCAGGGGATAACCGGTCTCCAATGTCAACGGTGCGTCATCAACTTCGAAAGCTAATACGGCGTCGCGCTTAATGGCTGATTGCAAGTGGATTGTGGAGTCGTAGCGACCCTTCTCCGTCCCGTTGCTCAGCTGTTGAAGGTAGAGATCATCATCGGTAAGATCGACGCCCGCGATATCCAGAACCAAACTGAGCGGCACGCCAAACCAATGCCGTCTGATCGTCCAAAGGCAAACGCAGACGGTACGTCGGTGGTGATAGCGACCACCGAACTCGCGAATGTCGTCAAGCGTTAAGGACAGGGGTAAACGCACTTCTCCCCGCACATCTAGGCGCCAGTGTGCTATGTCGATCGGCGCCGGTCCCTCCTGAAAGTAGCGTAGGGAGCTTGGCTTTTTGTGTAGATGAGGCGTGACACGCTGGGGTTGGCACTTATGGAGCATGGCTTACGCACCGAAATCCTACGATGTTGTCGCGCACCGTCGGGGAGTAATAGTCCCGGCTGGCGCATCTGAGGCTGTCTTCGTCGTGCAGGCCTGAGCCTCCTCGAACGATATGGGGCGCGTTCTCGTGAGTTAGATGGACTGGATCGCGCCCGTCGGTATCCCAGGAATAATCAGGGCTGGTGTTGTCGATGCACCATTCTCCGAGGTTTCCTGCCATATCCCGGCAGCCCGACGAAGCTATGTTCAGGCTGTAATGGTCGACCGGCATGGAGCGTCGGTTGAGTTCTGCAGGCTCGCAGCCAGGAGCGTAGTTCGCATGCTCGGGCGTGGGCTCCGCATCGCCCCAGGGGAAGCGTCGTTTTCCGAACCCGGCCGCGTACTCCCATTGTGCCTCGGTAGGCAGGGTCTTGCCCATAAAGTGCGAGTAGGCGAGTGCCTCCCACCATGAGATGCCGGTCACCGGTTGGGATGGCTGGTTCCAGTGGTCGTCATTCCAGTAGTTAGGCCTGCCGATCCTGTTGCGCTGGATGAACGCCCATCCGGCTTCAGACCACAATGAGGCGTTTTGGTATAATCCAGCTTCCAGAACACGTTGGAACTGTCGATTGGTGACAGGGTAGCGATCGATGCGGAAAGGTGCTAGGCGCACGAGGCGCACGGGTTGTTCGTTAGGACACAAGGGGGACCCGCGCAAGAACCCATCGCTCTGGAGCTCAATCACATCGTCGTCGCGCATGTCACTAGCTTAGCAACGGTAGCTGTCCGACGAGGCTATTGACTGACTTCTTGTCGCCAAGAAGCAGAATCCCATGCACTGGCATATCCGATGCCAGCACAACGGTCAGTTTGGCCGTATATTCTTCATAGGTTTTGGTCCTAAGCGCCGCGTCCGTGAACGGGACCATAAGATCTAGACCTGCGTCGATGCCCTCGGCCCAAATCGCTGACAGGTATTTACCAGGCGCAGTCAGAACTGGGATCGGGATGGTGGTGATGCCTGGTGCTACCATGCCGTCGGAGGTCGCGACGGAAGGCCCGACGAGGTCCGGTCGGTGTGTACCTAAACTCATGCCCATTACGGCCGCGATGTTAGCTTTGAGTCCGACTGGAAGATGTTCGGCCAGTATTACAACGGCTTTGGTGCCCATTTAAGGCGCTCCTTGCTGATAAAGATTGTCCACAGCATTGGAATCGTGGCAATCACCGACGCAATTGTCTCAAGTCCCAATATGTCAGCCGCGGTCCGCGTCGTCAGGCAACCATCGACTTCGCCGCGCAACGCCATCTCTGCGGCTTGACGGGTGGAGTCCGTCTCTAAAATTGTGACCTTTGAGTGTTGGAGACAAGGCGCAATAAGATGGCGTGGTGCCGGATGGGTCGCTATTGTAACCATAGACTTGCCAATCGAAGCTCCTGGACGGCAAACGATTATGTATTCGGGCGTATCATGGAAAAAGGCTGCAGTCGGACAAAATTCATTTGATATGTAGAAGACGTTTATCTGCGCTTAAGCGTTAGCAACGATCAGCGCGTTGTTTATAGGGTCGTCTCTGACGCCGAGCGCAGCTTTCTCGTATGTGTCAAATAAAGCGATGCGTCCACCCCAAAGCTTAGCAACGTGTTCAGCAGCGTGCTTAGAGCTAGTCCCTTCGGGTCCTAACGTTAGAAAGGTGCGCTGATCCCCTGGTCGCACATTCATGAACGATGAAACTGTATGCTCACGGAGGAGAATCGGTGCAATCGGCATTGTTTTCCCACTACTCCGATAAATTAGCATACGTTCTAATTAAAGGCATAAATCCTGGATTGGACGAAACTCAGGTCCTATTCCTCGCCTCTTGACGGAAAGCTTGGGCCCAGACCGGTAGCGTTGTCGCACGCTGTCGCACCTCAGCGCATCCGGGCGGTGCTATCGCGAAATACAACCTTGTGGCGGCCGGACCATGTGCGACTGAACGGGTTGGTGGCTCTTGCTCACTATTACGTGGACAGCCTCGAACTCGGCCTCATGGGCGCCCTGGGGCCGCGTGTCTGCGACAAGGCACTCAGGTCGGCGGATCCACGCAAAGTCAGCAAGAGCCATCAAGCCGGGGCAATCTCAGCCCAGCGCCTCGGCGAGCTACTGCCGTGAAGCTGGCGACCCCTCACGGCGACTCTCGACGCCGCGGCGTGATCCGCGCATCTGCAAGCCAGCTCACCAGGGGAGTGGCCGGGATCACGCAGCCCGGGAACCCGCATGCGTCGATCACGCATCGCTGCGTGTAGGGGTACACCTTGACGGACGTAATCCCGCGTTCTTCACGCTACTGCCGCATCAAACTGATTGACGACAGCCTACGCCGGGAAGCCTCAAGCGGAACTGCATGACACGTTTCGGCTCCGATCGGCCCCGCTGCCCACACTCGCTGTCAAGCGGAGGGCTTGGCGTTTCATGGCGGAGGTGCGCCGTGGCGCGCGGAGACCCTCCCCTGGCCAGCCGGAACGATCATTCAACTGACTTATCCAGACTTGACCAGTGGAACCCTGCGGCCGAGAATACGACTGTCAGCAACCAAACCACTGGCAAACGTCTCATATGATTCCGTTGAATCACCTCGGGTCCCACAGCGAGTTGAGGACCCCTATGCGGTATAGCGGATCTAATATCATAGCCACCTCGCCATACCGCACATGATCATGATCACCGGACTGGAGCGGGCTCCTCAAACGAAATCAGCGGTCACATTACCTATGTATACACACGTCTGCGCAGCTCAATCGAAAGTTAATTCCAATTACAATCCATTGTAGGGGATATTATGAGATTAGAGAATTCGAATCGGTTTCATCGATTAAGTTGGCTGCACGACATCGATGTCTATGAGGCGAGCTTCGACAATCATGTGTTCGGCCGCCATGCGCATGCCACGTTTTCGGTTGGAACGATCTTGGAGGGTGTAGGCGGTTATCGGTGCCGCGGGTCCGACCACGTCCTGCCCGTCGGTGCGCTGACGCTCATAAACCCCGAAGAGGTCCACACGGGACGAGCCGTAGGTGGCCGATTACGCTACACCATGCTCTATGTCGGCGAGGCTGGCATCACCGAGATGCTCGGCGTCAGAAGCGTTCGTGGCTTTCGCGACGTCTCGCCGTCGGATCGATCACAGGTCATCACACAGGCGGCCTCCAACCTCGTCCTTGCGCTGCGCAATTGCGAGAACCGGCCGGGCTGGCGATTGCAGGTCGAGGAGTTGATCCATCGGCTGGTCTTGGCAACCTTCAGCCAGTTCGGTGGCGTGGCCAGCATCCGTCCGGGTAATGAGCCGAACGCAGTTCGATACCTCTGCGATCATATCGCGGCCCAGATCGCCGATGATCAGTGTGGAACCTTATCCGTGACGGAGGTTGCGGCCAGCTTGAGCCTTCACCCAAACTACCTTATCCAAAGCTTCTCACACGCCAAAGGTATCTCGCCCTACGCCTATTACATGTCGCGCAAGATCAATGTAGCCAAGGATCTGATCTCGCGAGGACACCATCCGCTTCAGGTTGGCCTCGATCTGGGGTTCTATGACCAGTCTCACTTTATCCGACACTTCAAAAAGGTCTTTGGCGTTACTCCCGGAAGTATTCATGTCCATTGATGGGAATTGTTCTTATCAAAGATGTTATTGCCATCACACTCATCGGGCGATGAATATCTGTGCAACAAAAAACATGTAAAGCTAAACGTACTCCTGCGTTGAGATCTGCCTTTTGAACTGCCAAATGAACGAGCGACATTGCGCACATGAACATTCGCAGCCGGAACTAGTGGCGCAGCAAAATTAGTACGTCAGATAGCGGGGCGCAACGGCCGCAGAATTCAGTGCCGAACCGGCTGCGCGGAGGGGGCAGGAGCAGTATCGGCGTTCTCCGAGTCGCATTGACGACGCCAAGCCGATGAAACTGCTTTCGGTTCGAGAGCTGGAGCGAATTCGTAGGAGGCGACTGCGCTCCAGCGTCCTCTGAACGCTGGACGTAGCATCAGGTTACATGCGTCAGCGTGAACTCTGCCATTCGCTGAACAGACCCCGAGTCGAATATCGGGAATAGATTCCCTTAAGATCGGGTGCCGTATTCACCGCTGCATCGAAGCGGGTATACGCCGTCGCTTTCCCGAGAGGAAACACCGGCGCACACCCGCGCATCCTCCTCCACCGAACCGGCTGCGGCAGACGTCGTGGCCTTTCACCTGTTGCATGATCGATCGCCGATGCCGGCGCATCGATCGATGTCCTCGACATGCCTGCGGTTCACGCGGATCTCGACCGGCGCTTCGGCGCCGTCGGGCGAGCGCGTCCACAACGCTGTGCAAGGACGAGCGCCGCAGGCCGTCTCATGGGAACCAGAACGCCGTGACCGCTACCTCGACCAATCCGGCCGATGCCGTCGTCTCCATCACGTCGCGAGTCGTGTCGGGCAACACGATCACCACCGAACAGGGATCGGGCGTGCTGATCGCGCCCGACGAGGTGCTGACGTCTGCCCACCTCGTCTACGACAGCTCGGGAAAGCTCTTCGCCTCGATGCAGGTCAGCGCGGGATCCCAAGGGGGCACGGTCTTCGGCACCTCGAGCGCGCAGGCGATCCACGCCATGCCGGACGAGGACTGGACGCAACTGTCCAACGCCAAGGACGACTTCGCCATCATCCACCTTGCGACCCCCATCACGGGCGTGCCGGTGATGATGCTCGGGACCGACTTCACCGGCGGCGCCGCCACGGTGACGGGCTACCCGGCGGCGACCTCCGGCCGGCAGGACAGCCTGAACGAGGCGGTGACTACGGTGTCGGGTTACGGCGGTGTGCTGCAAGGCACCGCGCTCGGCGCGCCGGGCGACGCCCATGGGGCGAGCGGGGGCGCGGTGTGGACGCAGGCCGGCGGCGCCGCGACCGTCGTCGGCCTGACCCAATCGCAGGGCTCCGGCTCGACGGGCTACTTCGTGCAGCTGACGGCGGCCGACGTCGCGCAGATCACGTCGTGGATGGCGCAGGACCAGGCGCAGCCCGCCGCGACGCCGGCCTCGACGGCCCCCGCCGCCATGGCGGCCACGGCGTCCTCCCCGGCCACCACCGGCACCGCCATCGCCGCGACGCCGGCCTCGACGGCCGCCGGCGCCATGGCGGCCACGGCGCCCTCCCCGGCCACCACCGGCACCGGCGTCGCCGCGACGACGGATGCGATCGCCTTCGTGTCGGGCGACGCGAAGCAGATCGGACTGATCTCCTCGCACGGCTACATCGACCACGCGACCTCCCGCGTCGTCGCCCTCCTGCAACAGAACGCTGCGGCACTCGGCATGGGTGCTGGGTTCGACGATATCGCGTCCGCCGCCCTGTCGCAGGTCGGAAACAACGGAGCGAGCCGGAACCTCGCGGCGGCGCTGCTGGAAGGCATGGTGTGGGGCCACGACAGCGGCGCGGCGAGCGCCGTCGTGGCGGGCGTCTCCGCCCAGGACCCAGGCCTCGTCAACTATCACGGAAGCCAGCAGAGCGCCCATGCTGGCGCCCTGCTGGGGCACGCGCTGCTGACGCACGGCTACTGATCGTTCCGCCGTCCGCGCATCGCGGAACCATCGCCGTCCAGTCGGCCCGGCCCGGGCTCAGGACGGGAGCGGAGGAGGGTCGTGACGAACGATCTCCTTCACCCTGAAGCCTTGTCTGGACAGCATCGCATGCTCGGCTGCGATCGACATGGATGAACGATCGTCTTGTCGTGCACCCCCGCAGCGGCGTGCCGCTCTGCCGCGGGTTTAACTGTCATCCTTCATGAAAAAGAGGGAGACGGACCGATATCGTTCACCCCTGGTGGAAGGCTGCTTCCGGACAGGTTCGTCGCAGGTCCCCTCCAGGTGCGGCGTCGTCCGGAGGGCAAGGGGTGAGGATAGCATGCTGAAGGTCCTGGGCTGCGTGGCTTACAAGCACGACCTCCGCCTCGTGGCCGTGGCGGCGGTCATCTGCGTCCTCGGGTGCCTCACGACGACGATGCTCATGGCGAGGGCAGGCGAAGGCGTGCGACACGGCGATCGCGTCTGGCTCGCGTTGGCCGCGGCCGTGTTCGGGTCCAGCGTCTGGTCCCTGCACTTCGTCGCCATGCTGGCGTTCATGCCTGGTCATGAGATGGCCTACGACCTCGGCCCGACGGCCCTGTCGATCGTCGTCGCCATCAGCGGCGCCATGTTGGCCCTGTTCGCCTGGAAGGCACCCGCAGCGCATCCGAGCCGGGTCGCCGTCGCCGGCGTGCTGCTCGGGTTGGCCATCACCGGCATGCATTACGTCGGCGTGGCCGCCATGTCGTTCTCGGGATTCCTGCTGTTCGACCACGGTTACGTGGTGGCCTCGGTCATCGTCAGTGTCGCGTCCTCCACCGTGGCCCTGGCCCGGGCCACCGACCTCAGGACGGCGCATCGCCGGTTCGAGGTCGGCGGCTGGCTGACCCTCGCTGTCTGCGGACTGCATTTCACCGGCATGACGGCCATCACGGTCGCCCCCGGCGTAGCGGAGACGACCGCGGGAGCCGTGCTCGGCACGACCGGGCTCGCCATCGCCGTGGGTGGGGTGAGCGTGGCGATCCTCGTCGCCAGCCTGGCGGCCGTGATGGTCGAGCAGCACCTGTCGCAGCGCGCCCTCCAGGACCTCGGCCGGATGCGGCTGATGAGCAACCTCGCCCAGGAGGTGCTCTTCATCCACCGCGACGGCGTCGTGCTCGAGGTCAACAGCGCCGGCGAGCGCCTGTTCAAGGCCGCGGCCGTCGACATCATCGGCCGTCCCTTGCTGAGCCTTTTCGCGAAGGACAGCGCGCCAGCGCTCCTCCGCCGCGAACGCTGCCCACCGGTGGATCGCCGGCCGGAGGAGATCGACTTCCAGGCTATGGACGGGACACACGTGGCGGTGGAGCTCTCGTGCCAGCCCATCGACTACCTCGGCAAGCCCGCGACGGTGGTCGCCCTTCGCGACCTCACCGAGCGCAAGCGCGACGAGGCCCGCATCCGGCACCTCGCGCGCCACGACGCTTTGACCAACCTGCCCAACCGCTTCAATCTGCAGGAACGGCTCGACATCGCGCTCGACGTGGCGTCGCAGCAGGGCACGTCCATCGCGGTGGTCTACATCGACCTCGACCGGTTCAAGCCCATCAACGACCTTCACGGCCATGCCGTCGGCGATGCCCTGCTGGTGCAGGCATCCAAGCGCATCCTCGCCGAGATCCGCTCGACCGACACGCTGGCACGGATCGGCGGCGACGAGTTCGTGATGGTGCTGACGAGCCAGCCCCAGCCCGAGAAGGCGTCCGCCATCTCCACGCGCATCATCGAAGCCTTGCGTCGGCCCTTCCAGGTCGAGGGCCAGCGGATCGAGATCGGCGCCTCGGTCGGCATCTCGCTCTATCCCCAGGATGGGATCGACGCCGACGCATTGATGCGCGCCGCCGACGCCGCGATGTATCGCGTCAAGCAGGAGGGTCGTGGGGCCCTGTTGTTCTACGAGGCCGCGATGAACGCCCAGCTCCAGGCGCGGCTCCTGCTCGGGCAGGAGCTGTCCGGTGCGGCCGAGCGCGGTGAGTTCGTGCTTCACTACCAGCCCATCGTGAACGGCGCCACGGGCGAGGTCGAGACCTTCGAAGCGCTCATCCGCTGGGTCCACCCGACGCGGGGCATGGTGCCGCCGATCGAGTTCATTCCCATGGCCGAGGAGACCGGCCTGATCGACGGGATCGGGCAGTGGGTGATCGAGACGGCCTGTCGCGAGGCGGCCGACTGGACCCACCCGTGGCGGGTATCGGTCAACGTGTCGCCGCGCCAGTTCCGCCAGACGGACGTGTGCGCGGTGATCGGCGACGCGCTCCGTGCCAACAGGCTCGACCCGGCCCGCCTCGTCGTCGAGGTGACCGAGGGCGTGCTGATCGACGACGCCGACAAGGCGGTTTCGACCCTCAACCGACTGCGCGAGATGGGCTTGCGCATCGCTCTCGACGACTTCGGTACCGGCTACTCGAGCCTGAGCTACCTGCAGCTCTTCAAGTTCGACAAGTTCAAGATCGACAAGTCCTTCGTGAGCAAGGTGGGGCAGAGTGAGGACGCACTGACCATCGTCCGGACGATCATCAACCTCGGCCACAACCTCGGCCTCCACGTCACGGCTGAAGGGGTCGAGACCACGTCCCAGCTCGACGTCCTCCTATCGCTCGGCTGCGACCAGATCCAGGGCTACCTCGTGGCGCGCCCCGCACCGATCGACGCCTTCACGGGCTTCGACCGGCTGCGGACCAAGGCCCTGTTCGGGCGGGAAAGACCGCGGCTGTCGGCCTGACCGGACGGCCTGCCGCCTTGGCTTGTCTGGGACACGGCCGTAGCGAACCGGCCTGATGAATGAAATGGTCTCCGCGAGTTTCAACCACTCATCAGACATCGAACTTCCCAGACGGCCCTTGCGATCTCGGTCAGGAAGGCACCGAAACAAGCTATCGGAGCCTTGATGTATCGTGCATGCGCGCTGGTCGTAGCCTTTCAAGACATGATGAGGCCGCCGTCGACATTGATCGTCTGTCCTGTGATGTAGGCGGCGTCGTCCGAGGCGAGGAAGGTGACCAGTCCGGCGACCTCGGCCGGGGTGCCGGCGCGCTTCATCGGAATGCCCTCCACCCAGCTCTTCATGAGCTCGCCTGGACCATAATCGCCCAGCATCTTGCCCCAGACGCGGTCGTTGTAGTCCCACATGTCCGTATGGATGATGCCGGGGCAGATCGCGTTCGCCGTGATGCCCTCGGGTGCGAGTTCCTTGGCGAGGCTCTGCGTCAGGCCGACGACGCCGAATTTGGACGCGGCATAATGGGGCGTGTAGATGAAACCCTGGCGTGCCTGACCCGACGCGGTGTTGATCAGCCGTCCTCTTCGGCCGCTTGCCCGGAAGCGGCGAACGGCCTCCTGGCAGCATAGGAAGACGCCCTTGGTATTGACGTCGAGGTTGAGGTCCCACTCGCTTTCGGTGAGGTCTTCGATCTTGGCGATGGTGATGACGCCGGCGTTCTGCACCGAAACAGAGATCGCGCCCAGGCGCGCTTCGACTTCTGCGTAGGCCGCCGCCACGGCTTTTGCGTCGGTGACGTCGAGGCAGATTCCCAAGGTCTGTGTGCCGGCTTCGGCGCCGAGGGCCGCGGCGACGTCGGGCGTGTCCGTCTCGATCGCCGCCACGGCGACCCGGGCGCCCTCGGACGCGAAGCGGCTCGCGATGCCGCGCCCGATTCCCTTGTTGCCGCCCGTGACGAACACCGTCTGACCTTCGAAGCGACGCATGTCATTCCTCCCTTGTGATCGTCCGCCGGTCACGCGACGAGGCGCGCCGCGGTGAACCTGTCGGTGACCAGGATGTCGATGGTCCCGGTGCGGAGCGCGCCCTTGATGGCCATCACCTTGGACGCGCCGCCTGCGAGCGCCATGACGCGCGGGATGCGGAGCAGGTCGGCGAAGGGCAGGCCGATGACGCGCTCATCGAGCGGCGTCCTCACGGGTTGCCCATGGACGTCGAAGAAGCGCAGCGACATGTCGCCGACCGCCCCTGCCTCCGTCAGTGCCGCGAGTTCCTGCCGCGAGAAGATATTGCCGGAGCCAGCCAGGAGGGCGGAAGGTTCGACCGCACCGATGCCGATCACGGCGAGGCTGATCGACCCGAACAGGTCCGTGGTCTCCCGCACGAAGGGATCGGCGAGCATGACGAGCTTGGCCTCGCGGGAGCTCAGAACGCCCTGGACCGGCAGGAGCCGCGGCTCCGCACCGGTGAGCTGGGCGAGGCGGGTCGTCAGCTGGGTGGCATGCGCCTGGACCGACGGGTCGCCCATGCCGCCCAGGGTCTGCACCACGTATTTTGCCTTCGTGGCCTTCAACGGGTGGATGTTGTCGACCATACGCAGCAGCGTCTCGCTCCAGCTCGAGACCCCGATCACCTCGCCCGGTTTGAGCGTGACCTCGAGGAAATGCGCCGCCCCTTCGCCGATGCGCGCCTTGATCGCGCCATCGCGGTCCTCGGAACAGTCGACGACGATCACCTCGGCGACCGCGAACCGGTCGCGCACGGCCGCTTCGAGTTCGGTGAATGTGCCCGGCGGCGGAATCACGGTCGTGCGGACGATGTTCTCCTGCTCGGCCCGTTTCAGCATCCGGGAGACCGTCGCCTGCGACAGGTTGAGGTGCGCGGCGACCTCCGCCTGCCTCAGTCGCTCTCCGTGGTACATCTGCGCAACCCTGGCGATCAGTCGCAACTCGTTGATCCGGCCCATCACGATCCCGACAGTGAATTTTTATTCACCTATAGCGCTGCCGACGGAATAGGTCGAGCGTGCGATGGCGTCCTGCCACGTCGCCGGTGGACGAGGAGCGGAGCCACCGCCGGGCGTGATGGTCTTCCCGTTGCGCGGGAGCGCCGCGATCGCGTCGAGGTCCGGCCACAGACCCAGGGCGAGCCCGGCGAGATAGGCAGCCCCGAGCGCGGAGGCTTCGGGCGCGTCGCGCTGGATGATGGGGTGGCCAAGCACGTTCGCGACGGTCTGCATGAGGAAATCGTTGCGGCTCGGGCCGCCGTCCACGTGCAGCGCTCCGAGCGCGATGGGAGCCTGGGCCCGCATGACCGCCACCACGTCGTGCACCTGGAACGCCATCGAATCCGTCACGGCGCGCGCGAGGTCCGCGCGGGTGGCGTTGAAGGTGATGCCTGAAAAGAGCGCACGGGCGTCGGAGTTCCAGTACGGAGCGCCGAGCCCGACGAAGGCCGGGACGAAGCCCACTACACCGGGCGCCCCGGTCGCGGCCAGATCCGTCAGGGCCTGCACGTCGGGCAATCCGAGCAACGTCGCCATCCAGGGCAGCGCGGCCGCGGACACGAGGATGTTGCCCTCGAAGGCATAGGTGGCCTTTCCGGCGATCCGCCAAGCCACCGTGGTGGTGATCCCCTTCTCGGGTCGGATGAAGTCCGGCAGGGTCGTCATCACGGACGAGCCGGTACCGAACGTCACCTTCCCATCTCCCGGCTTGAAGGCCCCGTGCCCGAAAAGCGCGGCGTGGCTGTCGCCGATGGCGGCCAGCACCGGGATGCCGTCGGCGAGCCCCGGAACCGCCCGGGTCTGGCCGAAGGCGCCGGAACTGTCGCGGACTTCGGGAAGACACGAGAGCGGGACCCCGAACAATCCGCTCAGTTCATCGCTCCAGCGCTGCCGCCCAAGGTCGAAGAGCTGGCTGCGGGCGGCGTTCGAGGCGTCGCAGGCGTGCACCGCGCCCCCGGTCAGGCAGTGGATGAGCCAGGAGTCGATCGTGCCGAGCCTCACCGCGCTCCCGACGGGAACGCGGTCGAGAAGCCACTTCATCTTCGGCCCCGGAAACATGGGGTCGATGGGAAGGCCGGTCAGCGACGACACGCGCTCGGCGTGGCCCGCGGCGTTCAACGCGGCGCAGGCAGGCGCACTGCGCCGGCATTGCCAACTGACGACGGGTCCCAGCGGTTCTCCCGTCATGGCATCCCAGGCCGTGACGGACTCCCGCTGGTTCGAGATCGCGATGCCGACGATGTCGACGTTCGGTCCGGCCTGCCTGCAGGCCGCGATGGCCTCGAGGACGGAAGCCCAGATGCGCTGTGGGCTCTGCTCGACCCATCCGGGCTGCGGATGAGCGACGCCGACCGGCGCGGCGCCGCGCGCCAGGATCTCGCCATCGGCCGAGACCAGCACGGCCTTCGAGTTGGTCGTTCCCTGGTCGATCGCGAGAAGGGCGGAGGTCATGGCATGGTTCCCGGGCATGAGCGCGGAGAGTCCGGCGGCAGGCCGCCCTCCGCAGGTCGCGGGCGAGCGCCCATGAGGCAACGCGCTGCCGGCGGTCGAACGGGCGCGGAGCCCGCTCGCGACGGGCCACTATGCGGCGCGGGCCGCCTTGCGGTTGATGAGCGTGCGAGCGGCGTCGGCCACCTCCGCAGGCGCCATCCCAAACTCGTCGAGCAGGAACTCGGCCGAGCCGGTCGGTGCGAAGACGCCCGGGACGCCGAGGATCTTCATCGGCACGGGCGCCTCGGCTACGACCACCTCGGCGATGGCGGAGCCGAGGCCGCCGAAGGTCGAGTGTTCCTCGGCCGTGAGGATCGCGCCGGTCTCCCGCGCGGCGGACACAATGGCCTCGACGTCGATCGGCCGCACCGTCGCCATGTTGAGGACGCGCGCCTCGATACCCTGGCCCGCGAGAATCTCGGCCGCCTTCATCATGCGATGCGTGAGCGTTCCGTTCGCGATGAGGGTGACGTCGTGCCCCCCGCGCAGAAGGTTGGCGCGCCCGAGTTCGAATCGATGCCCTTGCGACAGCAGGTCAGGCACGCCCACGCGGGACAGGCGCAGGAAGACGGGGCCAGGGTAGCGCGCCGCCCATTCCACCGCTGCAGCCGTCTCGATCGCGTCGCACGGCGCAATAACGGGCAGGTTCGGCAGGACCCGCATCCAGGCAAAGTCCTCGATCGAGTGATGGGTGGGTCCGAGCTCGCCGTAAGCCATGCCGGACGAGATGCCGACCAGCTTCACGTTGGCGTTGGAATAGGCGATGTCCGCCTTGATCTGTTCGAGCGCCCGCCCGGTCAGAAACGGAGCCGCCCCGCACACGAAAGGCAAGAGGCCGCCGTTCGCCAAGCCGGCGCCGACCCCGACCATGTTCTGCTCGGCGATGCCGACGTTGATCAGGCGCTCCGGCCACTTGGCCTTGAAACCGCCGAGCTTGGAGGAGCCGACGGAATCGTTGCAGACCGCGACGATCCTGTCGTCGCTCTCGGCCAGACGCTCGAGCGTCGCCGTGAAGGCATCGCGGCAGTCGTTCAGCTTGGGAGAGTTCATGGTCTCGCTCACCGCAGGTCCTCCGCGAGTTCGGCCATCGCGATCTTGTATTGCTCGGCGTTCGGCACCTTGTGATGCCAGTCGACGCGGTCCTGCATGAACGAGATGCCGTGGCCTTTGTTGGTGTGGGCCACGATGCAGTGAGGACGGGCGCCGCGCCGCTCGAGCGCCGGCACGACCTCGGACATGGCGTTCCCGTTGATTTCGGAGACGTCCCAGCCGAAAGCCTCGAGCTTGGGCCTGATGGGTGCCAGATCGTTCGTGTCGGACAGGGCGGCGCCCTGTTGGAACCTGTTGTGGTCGACGATCAAGGTGAGGTTGCCGAGCCCGAACTGAGCGGCGGCCATGATCGCCTCCCAGTTGGAGCCTTCCTGCATCTCGCCGTCGCCGGTCATGACGTAGGTTCGCCAACTTGCACCTTGCAGCTTGGCGGCCTTGGCCATGCCGACAGCGACCGGGAGGCCGTGGCCGAGCGGCCCGGTGTTGGTCTCGACCCCAGGTACCTTGTTGCAATTCGGATGGCCGTTGAGGCGCGAGTGCGGCTTCAGGAAGGTTGCGATCTCGTCCTCGGGCAGGAAGCCGCGCTTCGCCAGCGTGACGTAGAGCGCGCAGGCGGTGTGGCCCTTCGACAGGACGAAACGGTCGCGATCGGGGTTCTTCGGCTGGTCGGGCCAAAGACGCAGCACCCGGAAATACAGAGCGGTCAGGATGTCGATGGCGGACATTTCACCGCCGATGTGACCGGCTCCGGCTTCGAAGACGGCCTGCAGGTCACGGCGCCGGATCTGCTGGGCGATCCGCTCCAGGTCGTTGGGCTGCACCTTTCCCCTCCTGCATTTTTATTCAGTGTTGGCTTTAAATTTGAAATCCCTGGTTCTGTCAAGCCTAGCGCTCACTCGCCCGACCAGTCGTGTCCCAGCAGCTTGTTGACAGGCGCTCTCGGACTGTTTACGGATTGAAACACCAATCTGAATAAATATTCAGAACTGCCGAGCCAGCTCGCCCCATTCCGGGAGGATCCGAATGCCTGCAGCCGTGACAGAGCGGAAACGAACAGGTGGCGACCTGCTCGCTTTGATCGGTGGGGGAACCGGTCCCCTTGTCGGCCTCATCCTGCTCTGCGTGTTCCTGTCGTTCTCGACGACCACATTCCTGTCGGTCCGGAATGCCCTGAACATCCTCGATCAGATCACGGTCCTCGGCATCATGGCGGCCGGCATGAGCTTCGTGATCCTGACGGGCGGCATCGACCTTTCGGTCGGCTCCGTTCTCGCCCTCGCCATGATGGTCATGGGCTGGCTCGCCAATGTCGTCGGCCTACCGCTACCCCTTTCCGTCCTGGCCGCGCTGGTTGCGTCGGGGCTCTGCGGCCTCGTTTCAGGCCTGTTCATCACCGCATTCAAGGTGCCGCCCTTCATCGCCACGCTGGCCATGATGTCCATCGCGCGCGGGCTGGCCAACATGATCACGGACGGACAGCAGATCGTGGGCTTTCCCGATTGGTTCATGTCGCTCGCGATCGAAAGACAGTTCGGCGTCCTCACCGCCACCGTAGCCTTGATGCTGGGCGTCATCGCCCTGTCCTGGCTCTTCCTGCGCTACCGGGCCGGTGGCCGCATGGTCTATGCTGTCGGCGGGAGCCCGGAGGTGGCACGGCTGGCCGGCATCGATGTCCGATACGTGACGGTGAGCGTCTACGTCTTGGCCGCCGTGCTGGCAGGCTTGGCCGGCATCGTCCTCGCCGCGCGGCTCGACTCGGTGCAGCCGTCGAGCGGCCTCGGCTACGAACTCGATACGATCGCGGCCGTCGTGATCGGTGGAACGTCGCTGTCTGGCGGGGCGGGAAGCATCGGCGGCACGCTGATCGGCATCCTGATCATCGGTGTCCTTCGGAACGGCCTCAACCTGCTCAACGTCTCGCCTTTTTTGCAACAGGTCATCATCGGCGTGGTCATCGCACTCGCCGTCGCCGCGGAAACCTTCCGTCGCAAGTAGGACTTGGTGACAGCTCGCTGGCCGGCATCGGCCGACACCCATCGCGCCGGCTCCCGGCCGATCGCCCGACACGACGCGAAAGTCGTGGGCGAACAAACACAGCAACGGAGGAAACCCAATGATCGGACGGCTTTTCGCCTCGGTGGCGCTCACCGCGGTCCTGCTCGGTTCGGCCCAGGCTGCCGAGGTCAAGACGATCGGACTGGCCGTGGCCAACCTGCAGGCCAATTTCTTTAACCAGATCAAACAGGCTGCCGAGGCAGAGGCGGCCAAGCAGGGCGTCAAGGTCATCACCGTCGACGCCAAGGGGGATGGCCCCACCCAGGTCAATCAGGTCCAGGACCTGCTGACGCAGAAGATCGACGCCCTGATTTACATCCCGGCCGGCGCCGCCGCCGCGACGGTGCCGACCAAGCTCGCCCAGGCGGCAGGAGTCCCGGTCGTCAATATCGACCGCAACGCGGCCGGTGCGCCGGGCAACACCTTCATCGCCTCGAACTCTGTCTCGTCGGCCAAGGCTGTGTGCGAGTACATCATCAAGCAGGCGGGCGGCAAGGGCAGCATGGTCATCATCCACGGCCAGAAGGGCACCACCCCGGAGGTCGATCGCACCAAGGGCTGCATGGAAGTCGTGAAGGCCAACCCTGGCGTAAAGATCGTCGCCGAGCAGTATTCGAACATCTGGGGCCAGGACGAGGGCTTCCAGATCATGCAGAACATGCTGCAGGCCCATCCGGACGTGAGCATCGTGTTCGCCGAAGCCGACGCTCTCGCGCTCGGGGCTGCGCAGGCCATCAAAGTCGCCAATCCGTCACAGAAGATCTGGGTCGCGGGCTTCGACGGCGATACTGCCGCCCTCGAGGCTCTGAAGAACGGCGTGTTCGACGTCACGGCCACCCAGCAGACCCAGTTGATGGGCCGGACAGCCGTCCAGGACGCCATCAAGCTGGTCGCGGGTGAGAAGCTGCCGGCAGAACAGTTGCTCGACGCGACCCTCACGACCAAGGACAACGTCGCCGGCTTCATCGCCACCCATCCCTGATCGCATCCAAAGCGGGGACGCCTGCGCCATGTCGGAACCGATCCTTTCCCTTCGCGGCATCTCGAAGAGCTACGGGCCCTTGCAGGTCCTCCGCGACGTGGATTTCGACGTCCACGCCGGCGAGGTCGTGGCGTTGCTCGGGGAGAACGGGGCGGGTAAGTCCACGCTGTCCGGCATTATCGCGGGATCGCGCCCGGCGTCCGGAGGGACCATGACCTGGCTGGGGCAGCCCTATGCCCCGGCCTCCCCCCGCGACGCGATCGACAGGGGACTGGTACTCATCCATCAGGAGATGAAGCTCCTGCCGGAGCTCACCATCGCCGAGAACGTCTTCATCGGCCGCTGGCCGAGGAGGAACGGACGCGTGGACCGCGCCACGATGGTCAGGCGTGCCCAGGAACAGCTCGCGCGCCTCAACCTCCGTCTGCCCGCCACGCGCAAGGTGCAGGGCCTGTCCACGGCCCAGCAGCAGCTGGTCGAGATCGCCAAGGCACTGGCGCTCGACGCCAAGTTGCTCATCCTCGACGAACCGACCGCCGCGCTCGGCGGCGCCGAAACCGAAGCCCTGTTCGAGCAGGTGCGCAAGCTGCGCGCCGAGGGTGTTGGGATTGTCTACATCTCCCACCGCATGGAGGAGATCCGGAGGATCACCGATCGGATCGTCGTCCTGCGCGACGGTGAGCGGGTCGCGGAGTTCGCCGACAGCGCGACGCCCGTCCGCACGGTCGTCGAGAGCATGGTGGGGCGCAGCCTGGACCGCATGTTCCCCTCGGTTCCACGGCCGGGGTCGCGTGTCGTCTTAGAGGTACGGGACCTGACGGGCGCGAACGGCGCCTTCGAGAAGGTCTCGTTCTCCGTGGCCGAAGGCGAAATCCTCGGCATCGCCGGCCTCGTCGGTGCTGGCCGAACTGAACTCGTTCGGGCGATCGCGGGGGCCGATCCAGTCAGCGATGGAACCATCTGGCTCGACGGCCACGAGCTGAACCTGAAGAGCCCCGCAGATGCGATCGCGGAAGGCATCGTCATGGTGCCCGAGGATCGCAAGCTCCAGGGCGTCGTGGTGGACCACCCGATCGACGAGAACATCATCTACGCGAACCTCGACAAGGTGGGGCGCGGCGGGTGGATCACCAGGGCGACCGTGAGGTCGTTCGCCGATGGCGCGATCAAGAGATTTGGCGTGAAGGGGCGCGCCGGGCAACCTGCGTCGAGCCTGTCCGGCGGCAATCAGCAAAAGGTCGTGATCGCCAAGTGGCTCGCCCGCGGCCCACGAGTCGTGATCCTCGACGAGCCGACGCGGGGCATCGACGTCGGAGCCCGCTCCGGCATCTACGACATCATCGTCGGCCTGGCGGCACAGGGCGTCGCCGTCATCGTGGTCAGTTCCGATCTCGAGGAAGTGCTCGGCATCTCGAACCGGATTGTCGTGCTGGCGCAGGGCAGGCAGGCCGGCATCCTCGACCGGGACGAGGCGAACGATGTCTCGGTGATGGAACTGGCGACCATCTGAAGGAGGGATCCATGCAGGATATCAGGCTCAACGCGCCGAGGCTCTTCGACCTCACCGGCAATGTCGCACTGGTCACAGGGGCCGGGAGCGGCATCGGTCAACGGATCGCGATGGGCCTCGCCCAGTGCGGGGCGGATATCGCCCTGATCGATCGGCGCGACGACGACGGGCTGGCGCGGACGGCCGAGTTCATCGCGTCCGCGGGTCGACGCAGCATCTCGGTGGCAGCCGACGTCACCGAGGGCAAGGCGCTCGACGAGGCCGTTGCCCGCACCGAGGCCGAGCTCGGCCCCCTCACCCTCGCGCTCAACGCCGCCGGTATCGCCAATGCGAACCCGGCCGAGGACATGGAGGAGGATCAGTACCAGACGCTCATGGACGTCAACCTGAAGGGCGTGTTCCTGTCCTGCCGAGCCGAGGCGCGCGCCATGCTGGCACACGGGCGGGGCTCGATCGTCAACATCGCGTCGATGTCGGGCGTGATCGTCAACCGCGGCCTCTCCCAATGCCACTACAACGCCTCCAAGGCGGGCGTCATCCACATGTCGAAGTCGTTGGCCATGGAATGGGTCGGCCGCGGCATCCGCGTGAACTCGATCAGCCCGGGCTACACCGCGACTCCGATGAACACGCGCCCGGAAATGGTGCACCAGACCAAGCTCTTCGAGGAGCAGACGCCCATGCAGCGCATGGCGAGCGTCGACGAGATGGTCGGGCCGGCGGTCTTCCTGCTGTCCGAGGCGGCGTCCTTCGTCACCGGCGTCGACCTTTTGGTCGACGGCGGCTTTTGCTGCTGGTGAGTGCCTGTGACGTAGGTTCATCGCCGGGAACTGGATGATGAACGGCACCTCGGCCGCTCTGGCGAAGGTGCGGAGCGTCAGGTCGGGCGGCCTACCAGGGTGCCGCGAAATGCTCGTCCGCCCGCCGGCGACCTTGATCGCGCGCGTGGCCGAGGCGGCACGGAACAGTCCTCTCAGGAGGGGGGCAGAACCGCCACGCCGCAGGACCCGGCGCTCACATGGCAGACCTATCGGCGGGGATGCTCGCCGACGCAGGCGCCAGCCACGTCGTTTTCGGTCAGTCCGAATGCCGGGCCGGCCACGGCGAGGCCGACGTCTGCATGAGCGCCGAGGCCGCCCGGGCTGCAACCCTGGTCGCGGTGATCTGCGTCGGTGAGACCGAGGCCGGCCGCGGCGCGGGCCGCACCTCGCGGTGATCGGGGCGCAAGTCGCGGGTTCCGTCCCCGATGGGGCGCCCGGATCGCCACGATACATCGCTTCATCCGCGACGAACTCACCCGGCGTTTCGGCGAAGGCGGGGTTCGTCTCCCGACGGTCGAAACGCCGTCCGGCTCCAACCGAAGGCGCCCCGCTTCGCCCCAAGGGCGAGGGCTCGTGCTTGGCTTGGCTGTCGCCTCCCTGGATGCGTGGCTGTCCGCGCTCCATGCGCCTCCGCTCACAACCCGTCGGACCGCTCCCCACCCCACATCCGACGTTCAGCGCGAGACGGCCCCCGCCTTTTCAGGTCATCGCCGAACTGGCCAACTGAGCCTATCGCGGCAATCCGCTCCGTGACGCTCCGCATTGTCCGTGTCGCCTTGCACTGCCTGTCGTCGTCACGACGGCCCGGCGACGAGGCGCGGGATGATCCTGTGATGCGTCGCCTGCTCATACGCGAAGGCGAGGCTGAGCAGCGCCGCCTCGCTCCACAGGCGCCCAACGAGAACGAGACTGTAGGGGGCGCCGTTGCCGAAACGGCCGGCCGGCACCGTGACGGCCGGGAGGCCCGCGATGTTGATCTCGGAGACCGTAGTGGCCGGATAGCTGGCCTCGTCGAAGACCCCCGGTAGCGCGGACGAGGACTGCGGGAAGGCCAAGGCATCCAGCCTATGTGTCGTCATGACGGCATTGAACATCTCGAGATACTGGACTCGCGCCGCTAGGAAGCCGCCGAGGTCCGGAACCGCAGTGGGATCGGCGAGCGAGGCGCGAAGCACCGGCATGGTGGCGACATGGCCGCCCAGGATGCCCGCCGGCCCGAATGGGTCCTCGGGCACCAGCGCTTTGAGCGCCGCGAAGGACGACGCCGCAGCCGACGGGCCGAGGCGTCGCAGGTACATCTCCATATCGTAGGCGATGCACTCGATGCCGCGGTCGTCGAACTCGCCGTTGAACTGCGCAAGATCGGCAAAGCCCGTGCCGGCGAAGGGGTCTTCCACCACGGTCGCGCCGAGGCTCTTCACCTCGGCGATGGTTCGGCCGTAGAGAGCTTGGCATTCTTCGGAAAGCTCCTGCCGGCGCCATCCCGCGCCGTAGAGCCCGAGCCGCGCCCCCTTCAGCGCCGACGCGTCCAGCCGGACCGCATATCCGCCCGCCGGCACCATGCCGATCGCCGCCACGGTCTTGGGATCCTCGGCGGTATAGCCCGCCAGAACATCGAGCAGCAGGGCGGCATCGGTCACGGTGCGGCCATGCGGCCCGACGACATCGCGCGTCGAGCCGGCCAGTGGGGCGACGCCGGTGTTGGGCACGAGCGCGAAGGTCGGCTTGACGCTGACGAGGCTTTGGGCGGCGGCGGGGTTCTGGATGGATCCGCCGGTCTCCTCGGCGAGGCCAACGACGGCGAAGCTCGCCGCGATGGCCGTGGCGGTGCCGCTCGAACTCGCCCCGGGCGCGATGGCGCGGTCGACGGCATTGAAGGTCGGGCCGTCCCAGCTCGTGTTGGCGCGCGCGCCGTCATGGCTGAAGGCTGGGATATTGGTCTTGCCGAGGATCACGGCCCCGGCGGCACGCAGGCGCGCCACCACGGGAGCGTCACGTTCCGGGATGAGGTCGATGCCGCCCACGGCGGCGGCCAGCGGTGCCCAGCCCGCCGTCGAGGGCAGGCCGGCGAAGTCCATGGCCTCCTTCACCACGACCGGCACGCCGGCCAGCGGCCCGAGCGCCTCGCCGGCGGCCCGGCGCGCATCGATGGCCCGCGCCTCCTCGAGGGCTTTCGGGTTCATGGAGGTGAAGGCGTTGTAGTTGGGCTCGAAGGTCTCGATCCGGGCGAGATGCAGCCGGGCCAGCGCCTCGGCGGTGAAGCGGCCTTGCGCGAAACCGCGCTGGATGTCGGCGATGGTGAGCTCGACGATATCGATGGAGGCGTCTGTCGCGGTCGGCGAGGGAGCGTTCATGGCGAGGCCTGGGGCAGGAGCGATGCGGTGGGATGGGTATGGGCGCGGCTCAGGCCGCCGTCCGCATCGTCCCCGAGCCCGCGATGAGGCCGAGCAGGCGCCCCGTGTCCATCACGTCGGCGAAGATCGCCGACATGCTGATCAGCGTGGCGTTGTGCTCTTCGTCGCTGAGTGCCGCATTGCTGTCGGTCAGGAAGATGACGTTGTAGCCCATCTGGAGGGCGTCCCGCGCCGTACTCTCGCAACAGCAGTTGGTGAGGGTGCCGGAGATGATGAGCGTGTCGATGCCCCGTGCCTTCAACTGGGCATCCATGTCGCAGGTCCCGGGGATCAGGGCGGAAAACCGCGTCTTGTCCACGAGCAGATCTCCGGGGGCGACGTCGAGTTCGGGGGCGAGCTGCCAATAGGGCGCCCCTCGGGCGAAAGCGAGTTGCATCGTGGCCCGACGCTCCGGCGTCATGTAGTTGTCGAACCACACGGTCCAGGGCATGTCTTCCCGGGCGTCGCAGGTGTAGCGCAGGAAGACGTTGGTGCCGCCTGCCGCCCGCACGGCGCGCGACACGGCGTTGACGGCGCCGAAGATTTCCCGCGTCATCGGCACCTCGACCGGCGCGCCCTCGGCCACGAAACCCACCTGCAGGTCGACCACCACATGAGCGACCTTCGCCATGTCGAGCCGCTCGAACAGGTGCTCCCGGCCGCCGCGTTGCAGGCGGCTGCGAGCCACGACATGTTCGGGGATGGACACCTTGTGCATCACGGCTCCTCGCCTCGTGTGTGGATCGACCCGGATCTGCACGGGCGACCCGCCGAGTCCATATATTCAACGATGAAAATATCTGCCTGGCAATGATGATTTGCCCGGGACCGGCCACGGCGACGTCTCCTCCGCGACGGCGTGACCTGCCGGCTCGAACCTTGCATGAGGTCGTGAGCGACTGCTGACGTCGGCGCCGGCCCTGGCTCGGCGTCGCGGCGGCAGCGGTCGGCCCACACCCTTTGGCCGGGAGAGGCGTGGTCATGAAGATCGGTTTGCTGCATCCGCGCAGCGGCATAGCGGGCATCTGGGCCCCCGCCATGGATGCCGCGGCGATCCTCGGTGCGGGCGAGATCAACGCCGCAGGGGGCATCCTGGGCGAGCGCGTGGAACTCGTCGTCGCCGATTGCGGCTTCGATCCCGAGGACGCGCTGGCGGCGGTCGACACGCTGGTCGACGTCGAAGGCTGCGGGGTGATCATCGGCGGACATCCAAGCAACCTGCGCGACTCGGTCAGCCAGCGCTTGGCCGGCAAAGTGCCGTACATCTACACACCCCAATACGAGGGCATCGCCTGCGGTCCCTCGACGATCGCGATCGGCAGTACGGACCACGAATTGATGGCGCCGTCCCTTCAATGGCTGAAGGACGTCAAGGGCGCGGACCGCATCTTCTTCGTCGGCAACGATTACATCTGGCCCCGGCTCGCCTTCCGCACCACACAGACCCTACTGGCACGTCAGGGTGGTCACATCGTGGGGCACGCCTTTCTGCCCAATCGTGCCGGACAGGACTTCGACATCCTCCAGGTCATCGCCAGGAGTGGCGCGCAGGTGGTCGTCCAGGCCCTGGTCGGCCAATGCGCGATCGACTTCAACCGCGCCTTCGCGGTGGCGGGCCTCGACGAGAGGATGCTGAGGTTCGGCCTCATCATCGACGAGACCGTGATGTGCGCGATCGGGGCCGACGCGTCGATCAACCTCTTCACCGCCGCCCACTACTTCGCCGGCCATCCGACGCGGTCGAATGACAGCTTCCTCGAGCGCTACCACGATGCCTTCGGGGAATGGGCACCGCCGGTTTCGGCCGCGAGCGTGTCGTTCTACGAGGGCCTGCACGTCCTGGCCGGGCTGGCGGGGGCGATCGGCAGCCGTAGTGGCCCGGATCTGGCGCGCCATCTCGGGGGACGCCTCTCCCGCCCGGCCGTTCGCACCCTGCTGGACGACAAGCCCGTGGGCCGCTCGCCGTCGATCTACCTCGGCCAAGCCGATGGCGTCCGGCTGGAAGTGATCGCCACGTTCACGACTTGATTCTTGCCGAATGGATTATTGCTAATCGCGAGACTGAGTGTTATCTGGCACGACCCGCCCGGCTTCGCCGAAAGGGCGGCGCGCGACGCTCCCTTTCGGGGCGCTGAACTTCGTGGAACCGACGTGACCTCCAAGACCAGGCGCCGCAAGGGGGACACCGCGGGACAGACCCGCATGACGGATCAGCTCGGCTACCTGATCGCCAGCCTGAACCGGCAGCTCGAAGCGGATCTCAGCGAGCGGTTGCGGCCCGGCGGCGTGCCGATCGAACGGTATAGGATCTTGGAGGTGCTCGATGCGGGTGAGCCGCGCTCCATGGGCGAGATTGCCGCGCAGGCCCTGATCGAGACCCCGACTCTGACAAAGATCGTCGATAAGATGACGATGGAAGGCCTCGTGTATCGCGCGCCCGATCCGAACGATCGCCGCCGCGTCATGGTCTTGACGGCGCCGGACGGCAAAGCCCTGTTCAAGCGCCTGCGCGGGGTTTCCACCGCACAGGAGCAACGCATCGTCGACAGGCTGGACTCGGATAAAGCCACGGAACTGCGAAGCCTTCTGCGCGAACTGCTCCAGTGAAGGCGAGGAGGGGCCGGACGCAGCGCCCCTCCGGCTCCCCTCAGGACACGGGGGGACGGCGGACGTGCCAGTCGGTCTCCTGCTGGTAGGCATGGGCGACGCGCAACAGCCGCCCCTCGGAGCCTGCTGGCCCCGCGAGCTGGAACGCGATCGGACGGCCGTCCCCGGAGAAGCCGCAGGGCAGCGTGACGGTCGGGGTCCCCGAGGCGTTGAACGGCGTCGTGAACTTGCCGATGATATTGAAGTCCTCGGCCACGGCCGCGCGCACCTCCGCCCAGGTCGGCGTCCCGGTGCGGAAGACCGGAACGACGATCATCTCGACCTCGTCGAAGAGCCGGGCCAGGGCACCGCGGAAAGTGGCGCGCGCGATGATGCCCTTGCCGATCTCCAGGCTGGTGGCCGAGCGCCCGGCCTCCATGCCCTTGCTGATCCAGGCGCCGTAGCGGTCGGCCTGGGATGGATAGGTCGCCTCGTGATGCACCGCCATCTCGGCCATGGTCATGACCATCGTATAGCGGAGCAGCGTGTCGACCGCCGGAAAGGCGACGGTCCGAAGATCGGCGCCGATGGTCTCGAGAACGCCGACGGCGTCTTCCATGCAGCGGAGCGTCGCGGGTTCGAGGTCGGTCCCGGCATAGTCCCAATCGATCCCGATTCGAGCACCCCGCGCGCCGGAAACGCCCGCCAACCCGGCGAGGTAGTCGGGGACCGGGCTCGACAGGGATGTCGTGTCCTCAGGGTCCCAACCCGCCAAGCATTGCAGCATGGCGGCGGCATCGGCGGCCGAGCGGGCCATGGGACCGAGGTGATCGAAGGTTGCCGCGAGATCGAAGATGCCGTGTCGACTGATCCGGCCCCAGGTCGGCTTCACGCCGGTCAGCCCGTTGCAGGCCGCCGGGAACCGGATAGAGCCGCCCGTATCGGAGCCGATGGCGGCATAGGTCAGCCCGGCCGCCGTCGCGATCCCCGATCCCGACGAGGACACACCGGTCCATAGGTCGCTCTTCCAGGGGTTCACGGGCTCGGGCAAGTCCGGGTGGTGCTCGATGGTGGCCCCCTCGGTCATGTGCAGCTTGCCGAGCAGAACCGCGCCGGCCTGGGCCAGGCGACTCACGACGGTCGCGTCATGGTCGGGCACGAAATCGGCATGGATCGTCATGCCGCCCGTCGTACGGATGCCTTTGGTGAAGCAGAGGTCCTTCACCGCCACCGGGATGCCGTGCATCGGGCCCCGGTAGCGGCCCGCCACGATCTCGGCCTCGGCGGCCCTCGCCTGCCGCATCGCCAGGTCTTCCGTGACGGTCGTGAAGCTCCCGAGCTTCGGGTCGAGGCGTGCGATGCGGTCGAGGATCGTCCGCGTGACCTCGACGGGCGAGATTCTCCGGTCCGCGATGTGGTGCGCGACCGTGATGAGCGGCTGGTAGTGGAGCTCGTCGAGAGACATCGTGGGGGAAACTCCGTGTCATGATCAGAAACCGGGAGGCCGGCGCATGTGCCAGTCGGTGACCTGCTGGACGGCATGCGCGGCCCTGAGCAGCAGGGGCTCGGACAGGTGCGGGCCGATGAGCTGAACGCCGATCGGCAGCCCGATCGCGGAGGCGCCGCAGGGCATCGTCACGCTCGGGCTGCCGCTGACGTTGAAGGGCGCCGTGAAGGCCAGGAAGCGCGGCAGGTCGGTCAGTTGCTCCGCCATCGCGTCGTAGCGGGTCCCGACCGTGGGGGTGACGGGTGACACCAGGGCGTCGACGCCGGAGAACATCCGTGCGACCTCGCCCTTGAAGCGGTCTCGGGTGATGTAGGCCGACGCGAGCGCAATGGGATCCGCCGACAGCCCGCGCGAGACCGCGCCGGCGAGTTCCGGGCCGAAGAGCGTCGCGTCGGCCGCATAGGCGGGTCTGTGAAACCGCGCGCATTCCGCCTCCATGATGGCGATCTGGGCCGCGGTCGCGTCGGCCCGGTCGGGCACCGTCACCGGGACGATGGTGGCGTCGAGATCCTCCAGCACCGCGAGGGCGGCGCGGATGGCCGCGATCGTCTCGCCATCGACGCCCGTCTCGAGGTAGGCCTCGTCGAGCCCGATCCTGAGCCCGCGCGCCCCGAAGGCGCCGCGTAGGCCGCCGAGATGGTCCGGGACTGGTACCGCGAGGCTCGTCGGGTCCAGGGGGTCGAAGCCCGCCAGGACGTCGAAGAGCGCCGCGGCATCGGCCGCGCTGCGCGCCATCGGCCCGATCGTGTCGAGAGAATCCGCCAGCGGGAACACGCCGTGGCGGCTGGTGCGGCCCCAGGTCGGCTTCAGTCCCGTGACGCCGTTGGCGGCGGAGGGGAACCGGATCGAGCCGCCCGTGTCGGTACCGAGGCTGCCGAAGCAGAGCCCGGCTGCCGTCGCGGCGCCCGAACCCGACGAGGAGCCGCCCGGCCAGTAATCCGCATTCCAAGGATTGAGGCACGGGCCGAAGGCGGGATGATGTCCCCCGAAGGCGCCCTCGTGCAGATGGAGCCGGCCCAGGATCACGGCGCCGGCCTGTCGGAGCCGTCGCACCAGGGTCGCGTCCCGTTGGCCCACCACGGTCCGATAGGCCAGGGAGCCGAAGGTCGAGGGCGTGCCGCGCGTGTGGAACAGGTCCTTGATGGCGATGGGCACGCCGTGGAGCGGGCCGCGGTGCAGGCCTGCGCGGATCTCGCGCAGCGCCGCCTCGGCATCCGAGAGAGCGGCTTCGGCCGTGACGGCGAGGTAGCTGTTGAGGCGAGAATCGATGGCGGCGATCCGGGCCAGCATGGCCTCGGTGACGGCGACCGGCGACAGCGCGCCGGACGCGATCCCGGCACCAGTGTCGATCAGCGAGGCATAATGCGGTGTGTCCAGCATGGGCTCCGTCCTCCCGCGCTCAGCTGGCGGCCGGCAGCGCAAGCGGCGGGCGATGGCCGGAGACGCCGGCCGCCGCCTCGAAGGCCGAACCGATCCGCAGCACCGTCGCTTCGTCGAAGGGCCGTCCGACGATCTGGGCGCCGAGCGGCAGACCATCGGTGCCGAAGCCGATCGGAAGCGCCAGTGCCGGACTGCCGGTGACGTTGAAGGGGTTGGTCAGCATGCCGCCCCACCGCGCGGCGTCGGGGCCGAAATCCGAGAAAGGTGCCGCAGTCGACAGGCTGGTGGGCGTCAGCAGAGCGTCGTGGCTGCGCAAGGCCCCGCCGTGGACGGCATCGGTCAATTCGCGACGCAGGCGCTGGGCCTGGACGAGATCGGCCGCGGACAGGACCGCGCCCGACGCGATGCGTTGATAGGCATAGCGGCCATAAGCCATGGGACGGGTCTTGAGGTCCGTCTCGTGGATCGCATAGGCCTCGGCGAACATGATCACCTGGGCGCAGGCGTCGAAGAGCGCGAAGTCAGGGATGTCGACCTCGTCGACGACGGCGCCGAGATCGGCCAGCCGTTCGGCGGCGGCGTCGAGGGCTCGGGTGGCGTCCGGCGTCAGGAACGGATTGTCGATGTAGAAGCGGCGCGTGTAGCCGATGCGGAGCCCCTCGAGGCCTTGCCCGAGTGCCGCCGCGCAATCCGGGACGGCGATGTCGGCCGAAGCCGGGTCCAGCGGGTCATGACCCGCCACGACCTGCAAGGTCAGCGCAGCATCCTCGACGCTCCAGCTCAAGGGGCCGCAATGGTCCAGCGAATAGGCGAGCGGGAAGACTCCGCGGCGGGAGACCCGCCCATAGGTGGGCTTGAGCCCGACGGTGCCGCACAGGGCCGCCGGCCCCCGGATCGAGCCGCCCGTGTCGGACCCCATCGCCATGCGGACCATGCCGGCGGCGACCGCGGCCGCGGAGCCCGAAGACGAGCCGCCCGTGAAGTGGTTCAAGTTCCAGGGATTTCGGGCGGGCGGGAAGGGCAGGTCGAAGCTCGGTCCGCCGATGGCGAATTCGAAGGTGCCGAGCTTGCCGAGGAGCACCCCGCCTCCGGCCGCGAGCTTCTCCTCTACCGCGCAGTCGGCGGTCGGGACATGGTCGTGCAGCAGGCTAGAATGGCAGGTCGTGCGGATGCCGGCCGTCCCATAGATGTCCTTCAGCGCGTAGGGAATGCCCTGCAACGGACCTGCGTCGATCCCTCGCGCAAAGGCAGCGTCGGCCCGGGCCGCGTCCTCCCGGGCGCGCTCCGGAAGCGTCAGCACGAAGGCATGAAGCGCCGGGTTCAAGGCCGCGATCCGGTCGAGGGCCACCTCGGTCAGGGCGAGCGAGGTCACCTCGCCGGCGCGCAGGGCCCGGCCGGCGTCGGCGATCGAAAGCTCATGGAGCGGGCCGGCCAGGCTCATCGCGGCACCCGCTCGCCGAGCACCAGGATCGCGGCGGGCTCGGCGGCGACCGAGCGCGGGGCGCGAAGCCAATGCAGGACACCCAGCAGGCGCCGGGCGGCGGCGGCCGTTCCGGCCGCGCGATCGGCCGGCACCACGATGCCGGCGGCCCGGAACCGCTGGGCGATATCGTCGTCGGAAAGGTCTGTGGAGGGCGCACTCGGCATGCTGGAACCTGTCGCGTGGGAAGACACAGGCAGCCTAGGACCCGGTTTATTTGAAAACAAGAATTTTGAACGCGCAATAAAAAGTCAATCTGCCGCATTTCCGCGCGCAGCAGTCGCCGGCCCCTTGCCGAACCGCCTGTCTGGATCTGCCCGTGCCTCCGCACAGCCGACGGAATTTTTGGTCCGGATGTTTCCTTTTTCAAAGAAGGACTTGCGCGGCGGCGGGGCGTGCCGGCCGACACCGGCGCTCCAGTCCGGGCTTCATTGGCACGCGGTTTGCGGAGCACCTCCCAGACAATGGCCGATGGGCATGTCGGATCGCGAGAGTGAGCACATGATCTCAGCGCGTTTTACGAAATCCGTGACGCTGGCCGCCCTGACGGCCCTTGCCCTGCACGTGGGTTCGGGCCGAGCATCGGCGGAATCGGTCCTGCGGGTCGCCATGACGGCGGCCGACATCCCCGATTACACCGGGGCGCCCGACCAAGGCTACGAGGGCTATCGCTTCGCCGGATACACGATCTACGACGCGCTGGCCCTGTGGGACCTGTCGAGTTCCGACAAGGCCGCGGGCATCACGCCCGGCCTCGCCACGAGTTGGACCGTCGACCCCCAGAACAACAAGCGCTGGATCTACAAGCTCCGCCAGGGCGTGACGTTCCATGACGGGTGCGCCTGGAATGCGGATTCGGCCATCTGGAATTTCGCCCGCGTGATGGACCCCAAATCGTCCGGGTACAATCCACGCCACGTCGGCCAGATGGGCACATACGTGGTCAACGTGGCCAGTGTCGACAAGATCGACGACTACACCATCGCAATCAATACCAAGATGCCGAGTTCGCTGTTTCCCTACGAAATGGCGATGTACTACATGATCTCAAATTGTGCCGTGCAGAAAGCCGGCAACGACTACAACTTGTACGCACAGCATCCGTCCGGCACGGGTCCTTACAAGTTCGACAAGGTCGTTCCCCACGAGCGGTTGGAGCTCGTCAAGAACGATCGATACTGGAACCCGCAGCGCATCCCGAAGCAGGACCGCCTAGTGCTGCTGCCGATGCCCGAGGCGTCGACCCGCGCCGCCGCGCTGCTGTCCGGTCAGGTCGACTTCGTCGAGGCCCCTTCGCCCGACACCATCCCGCGCCTGAAAGCGGCGGGGATGAACATCGTCATGGTGCCCTACCCCCATAACTGGGATTATCTGCTGCGGGCAGACGTGCCGCCGTTCAACGACATCCGCGTGCGCCAAGCCGCCAATTACGCCATGAACCGGCAGGACATGGTGGACATGCTCCAGGGCGTGGCCGTGGCGGCCGACGAGACGCTGATCAAGACCCAGCCCTGGTACGGCAAGCCGGTCGCCTACGATTACGATCCCGAGAAGGCCAAGGCGCTGCTGACCGAGGCCAAATGCATGCCCTGCACCATCAAGGTCGGCATATCGACGTCGGGGTCGGGACAGATGCAGCCGTTACCGATGAACGAGTTGGTGAAAGAGCAGCTCGAAGCCGTGGGCTTCAAGGTCAATCTCGAGCCGATGGACTGGAACGCCCTGATCGGAGTGTTCCTGGCCGGATCGAAGAAGTCCGACTACAACGCCATCAACTTCTCCATGGCGCCGATCGACCCCGTCCAGGGCATCCTGAAGAAGTGGATGACCGACTACGCACCGCCGGCCTGCTGCAATTGGGGTGCCTTCACCGATCCCAAGATCGACAAGCTGGGCGCCGAAGCCCTGGGTGAATTCGACGAAGGCAAGCGCAACGCTCTTCTGACGAAGATGAACGAACAGGCCGTCGCCGACGCTTCGGAACTCTACATCGTGCACGACCTCAACCCGCGTGCCCTATCCCCGAAACTGTCGGGGTTCGTCCAGGCGCAGAGCTGGTTCCAGGACCTGACACCCATCGTGGTTCATCCCTGAACCGGGACCCGGCAGGCCTTCCCCGGCGGGAGGCCTCGAGCCCCAAAACCGAGACTGGAGAGGCCCGATGTGGCTTTACGCGGCCCGGCGCATCGTCCTGACAATCCCGATCCTTCTGGGTGTCACGATCATCTGCTTCGCCCTGGTGCAGATCGCCCCGGGCGACCCGATCCAGAACCTGCTGTCGCCGACCGCCAGTGCGGCCGACGCGGCACGGCTGAGGGCCGCCTACGGGCTCGATCAGCCGCTCGTGGTCCAGTACGTCATCTGGCTCGGCAAGGTCCTGGTCGGCAATCTCGGCCTGTCGATCGCCAACAACGCCCCGGTGGCTGGACAAGTCCTTCACGCCTTCCTCAACACCCTGGTGATCGCCCTCATCTCGGTGGTGCTGGCCTTCGTGGTGTCGACGATCTTCGGCGTCCTGGCGGCCTACCGCTCCGGCAGGCTCGCCGACCGGGTCATCACGGCCGTGGCGGTCTTCGGCATCAGCGTGCCGCCCTTCTGGCTGGGCGTGATCCTCGTCATCCTCTTCGCCGTCAACCTGTCCTGGTTGCCCGCGACCGGCATGGGGGCAAGCGGTTCGGAGAGTTTCGATTACTTGCACTGGGACGACTTCAAGTTCGCCATCATGCCCATCGTCGCGCTGGCTCTGCCGCCCCTCGGCATCATGACCCGCACGACCCGCGCCGCCGTGGCCGAGATCCTGAACCAGGACTTTGTGCAGACGCTGCGGGCCAAGGGCCTCAGCGAGCGCGCCGTCATCGTCCACGCCCTCCGCAACATCCTGCCCCAGGCCGTGGCCATGCTGGGGCTTCAGCTCGGCTACCTCATCGGCGGCTCGGTGCTGGTCGAGACCGTCTTCACCTGGCCCGGCACCGGTTACCTGCTGAACAAGGCCGTGCTGACCCGCGACATCCCGCTTCTGCAGGGCACTATCCTGGTCCTCGCCACGGCCTTCGTGCTGATCAACCTCGCGGTCGATCTCGTCCAGTCGACGATCGATCCCCGCATCAAGCGCAGCTGATCGAGAGCCGCCGATGACCGACGCCATCGTTCCATCCCGTTCGCCGGCCGCTACGCACCTGCCTGCCGCGCCGCAACGCGTCCGCGGCTACTGGGGGAGCGTCTGGAGGCGGCTGCGCTACGACTACGTCACGCTGTTCTGCCTCGTCCTCATCCTGATCATCGTGGCCTCGGCGGTCTTCGCGCCCGAACTCGCCCCCTTGGACCCCTATAAGTCCAGCATGGCGCATCGGCTGAAGCCGATCGGCTACCGCAACTATCTGCTCGGCACCGACGAGCAGGGACGCGACATGCTGAGCCGGTTGCTCTTCGGCGGCCGCGTGTCGCTCTCCATGGGCATCCTGCCCGTGGTCCTGGCGACGGCCATCGGGGGCCTCTTCGGGGTCCTGGCGGGCTATTACGGTGGCAAGGTCAACACCGTCATCATGCGCACCATGGACGTGTTCTTCGCCTTTCCCTCGGTGCTGCTCGCCGTGGCGATCTCCGGCAGCCTCGGGGGCGGCATCGTCAACCAGCTCCTGACCCTGACGATCGTGCTGATCCCGCCGCTATGCCGCGTCGCCGAGACCGCCACCGCCCAGGTCCGAACCATGGATTTCGTCGACGCCGCCCGTGCCACCGGCGCCTCGACGCTGTCGATCCTGTTCACCCATGTCATCATCAACGTGATGTCACCGGTGGTGGTCTATGCCTCCACCCTGGTCTCGGTCTCCATCATCCTAGCGTCGGGGCTGTCCTTTTTGGGGCTCGGCGTGTCGCCGCCGACGGCGGATTGGGGGCTGATGCTCTCGACGCTACGCCAATCGATCTACGTCCAGCCCTGGGTGAGCGCGATTCCGGGCATCGCCATCCTGGTCACCTCCATCGCGTTCAACCTCGTGAGCGACGGCTTGCGCCAGGCCATGGACGTCAGGTCCTGAGGGAGTTCGCCGTCGTGATCCATCCCATCGCCGTCGCGGGAGGCTCCCACCCGTCCCCCGATCCACGGGACCGTGGCGGTCCTGCCCAGCCCATGCTGATCGTGCAGGGCCTGAAGAAGTCATTCCCGATCCGGGCCGGCCTGCTGAACCGCACGGTCGCCGAGGTGAGGGCCGTCGACGACGTGTCCTTCGTCGTGGTGAAGGGCGAGACGCTCGGCATCGTGGGCGAGTCGGGCTGCGGGAAGTCCACGCTCGCCCGGTTGCTGATGCATTTGATCCCCAAGGATGCGGGACAACTCGTGCTCGACGGAGATCCCGTAGGCGAAGCGCGCGGCGTCATGCTCGACGAGTTGCGCCGGTCGCTCCAGATGGTGTTCCAGGACAGCGCCTCGTCGCTGAACCCGCGCCTGCCGATCGAGCAATCGATCGCCTACGGGCCCCGGGTCCAGGGTGCCTCGGGCAGCAGCGCCAAAGCGCAGGCCCGCTCTCTCATGGAGAAAGTCGGGCTCAACCCCAGCCTCTTCGGGCAGCGGTATCCGCACGAGCTGTCGGGCGGTCAGAAGCAACGCGTCAACATCGCTCGCGCGCTCGCACTGGACCCGCGCCTCTTGATCCTCGACGAGGCCGTGTCGGCCCTCGACAAATCCGTCGAAGCGCAGGTGCTGAATCTGCTCGGCGTGCTGAAGAGGCAGTTGAATCTAACTTACATCTTTATCTCACACGACCTGCACGTGGTCCGATACATCTCGGACCGTGTCCTCGTCATGTACCTCGGCCAAGTGGTGGAGATCGGCCCGGTGGACGCGATCTACGACGACCCGAAACACCCCTATACCCAGGCGCTGCTCGCCTGTCGGCTCAGCATGGACCCAGAGGCCCGCGTCGAGGCGGCTCCGCTCGCCGGGGACCCACCGAGCCCCGTGAGCCCGCCTCCGGGGTGCCGGTTCCACACGCGCTGCCCCTTCGTCGAAGAGATCTGCAAGACCGCAGCTCCGGTGCTGGGAGACGTGCTGGCGCTGGCGCCGGAGCGACATCTCGCGGCCTGCCACATGGTCCAGCCAGGGTCCGGGCACAGCCGGGCTCCCGACCGGGTCGGCGTCCATTGACGAACGAGGGACATCCCGTGAACGACATGTCGCCCCCCGCTGTCGCGGCCGTGCCCCGGCCCGAGCCCTTCGTGCGCGTCGAGGACCTGCGGGTGACCTTCGTCAGCCGGGACGCGACCGTTCGGGCGGTGAACGGGATCTCGTTCGATCTCGAGCGGGGCAAGGTCCTGTGCGTGATCGGTGAATCGGGCTCCGGCAAATCCGTGATGATGCGCTCACTCCTGCGCCTGCACCCGAAGGGCCGCACCGTCATCGAGGGCGGGATGCGAGTCGGCGAACACGACATCGCCAGCATCGGCGATCGGACCATGACGAAGCTGCGCGGCTCCCTCGTGTCCATGGTGTTCCAAGAGCCCATGACGGCGCTCGACCCACTCTATACCGTGGGCGAGCAGATCGCCGAAACCGTCCGGCGCCACGAGAAGGTCAGCCGCGAGGCGGCCTGGGCGCGCGCGCTGGAACTGCTGGAACTCGTGCGCGTGCCTTCGCCCGAGCGGCGGCTCAAAGCCTATCCGCACGAACTGTCGGGCGGATTGCGCCAGCGCATCGTCATCGCCATGGCGCTCTCGTGCCGCCCGAGCCTGCTCCTCGCCGACGAGCCCACGACGGCCCTCGACGCTTCGGTGCAGATCCAGATCCTGGTGCTGCTCCGCAGGATCCAGCGCGAGATGGGCATGGCGATGATCTTCGTCACGCACGACCTCGGTGTGGCGGCGCAGATCGCCGACGAGGTGGCGGTCATGTACGCGGGCCGCATCATCGAATACGGCGACGCACGCGACGTGCTGGTCGCCCCGAAGCACCCCTACACCAGGGCGATGCTGGCCTCGACCGCCAAGGACCAAGGCCGCGACCACCCCCTCGAAGCCATAGCGGGTAGCCCGCCCGATCTCCGGGCCCTGCCGGACGGATGCAGCTTCGCGCCCCGCTGTGCTCACGCTGGGCCGGACTGCACCCGCGCCGTTCCGGCTCCGGTGACGGACCTGCGCCGTCACATGGCGCGCTGCGTGCGGACCCGGCTCAAGGCCGGCCTTCTGACCTTCGACCCGGGCGTGGCCGGCGACCCGGCGGTGCGCGAGGGCATCGACCTTGCCGCCCGGTCCTCGCCGGCGCACTGCGCCTCCGCCTGATCGCGGGAGCCCGCCCGTACCAGACCCTGATACCATCCGGAGACAAGCGACGTGGCCCACCATCACCTCCAACACGGGATCGAGACCTGTCACCGGGAATACTTCGACGCAACACTGCCGCCCAACCTGCGCGCCGCCAGTGGCGACACGGTCACGATCGATACCGTGACGGGAAGCCCCGACGTCGTGCCCGACCCCACCGCCTTCCACGTGCCCTGCATCACCGCCATCGAGACGGCGCTGCGCGGCAGCTTCGAATTCATCGTGCGCGACGATCTCGCCTTCACGTATCCCCGTGCCGAGACTCCCACCCACCACGTCACCATGGGCGTGGATCCGGACCTCGACCGATGCGCCGTCAAGGCAGTCCGGGAGACGATCGCGCTCATCGGCGAGACGAACGGCCTGTCGCATGCGGACGCCTACATGCTCTGCAGCCTCGCGGGCGACCTCCACATCACCCAGACGGTGAACGGCTCCAAGGGCGTCCACATGATGATGGACAAGAAAAATCTGAGGATGTGACGCGATATGTCGAAGGTCCGCATCGCCCACCTCGCGGGACCCACCGCGACGATCCAGAACACCCCGCCGCTCGTCACGTCCAACAAGGCGCGCCGGCGCCGGGGGTTGGCGCCGCTGACGGCCGAGGACGGCAGCGCGCTCGCCTTCGACTCCCTGCGGGCTCAACGGCTGGCGGCGCCCGTGACGGTCTATGTCGAGCAGTTCTCGGCCCATCCACTCGAAGCCGATGCGGCCGAACTCTACGGGCCGCCGGACGGTTTCATCGGGTCGGACGGGCAATTCCGTGGCGAGCGCGCGAGCGAGGCCGACAAGCCCGTCTACGCGGTCGAGCTATCGCCCGAGGACGGCCTCTACCCTCTCCCCTACATGGCTCTGCAGCGGGACGGTGCGCCCTGGGAGGAGGAGACGACCAGCCCGGGCAGCGAAACCACCCGGCAGGGCTTCTATCCCGACGGGTCGCGCAGCTTCGAGGAGATCGACCGGCTTTCGATCGGGGCTGATGGCAAGGTCAACCTCATCGGCGGGCGGGCGCTGGTCGATTTCTATCGCGTAGCGCCGCCTGGAGGGTTCACCAAGGGGCTTCCGGCGGGCCTCAGGGCCGACAACGGCGAGGGCGATATCCTGCCCGAGCGTCACGGCCAGGATTTCTTCGCCTACAAGCCCCACCATCTCGCCAAGGCACCGCCGCGGCCGCTGCTCGCCAAGATCACCAACGATGTCCAAGCCATCCTGGCGTCGGGCCGGTACGACGGCGCGATCTGGACCCAAGGCAGTCCCCAGATCGAGGAGACCGCCTACTGGTTCAACCTCCTGATCGACACGAACCTGCCGATCGCGTGCAACGCCGCCCAGCGCCCGCAGGGCCAGATCAGCAACGACGGTCCAGCCAACATCGTGGATTCCGTCGCGTTCATCGAATCCGGCATCTGGCGGGACGGCCAGGGCGGCAACCGCGCCGGCACCGTCGTGATCCAGGAGCAGCAGTTCTTCGCCGCCCGCGAGGTCGCCAAGGTCGACGCACGGCCGGGCGGCTACGTGGCGACGGGCGGACATGGCGGCATCCTGGGCCAGGTGACTCACACGGGCGCGCCCTATCTCATGTATGTCCCGGCCTATCGCCACACGGCGAATTCGGCCGTCAACATCACCCGGCTGCCCTCGCGCGTCGAGGCCACGCGGCTCGTCGAGGGGCGCATCGCGCGGCTGCCTGTCGCCGTGAAGGACGAGAGGGGCCGCCTCCTGCCCGGCGCCATCCCGCTCGTGTCCATCGTCAAGGACGGCTGCTATGTCGCCGACGGCTTTGGTGATGATCCCGCCGACGAGCCCGACCTCGACCTCCTGATCCGCCACCGGCTCGACAGCGGCCGTCTGTGCGGCTTCGTGATCGAGGGACTGGTCCCCTACGGCTCCGCGACGTCGCACCTGCGCGGCGCGATGCTGAAGCGCGCGGTCCACGGCGGCCTGCCGGTCGTGCGCGTGGGGCGGGGCTACCCGGAAGGCTTCGCCGATCCCGATCCTTGGACGATCGCGGGCCTCAACCTCACCTCCACGAAGGCCCGCCTGCTGCTCATGGCCTGCCTCATGCGGTTCGGCAGCCTCTCGACCCCGGCCGATCCGGACGCCCCGACGGCCTCCGAAACCGCGGCCCTGAGATCCGCCATCGCCGAGTATCAGCATGTCTTCGACACTCACTGACGCGCGGGCTGCCGACGAGGCTCGCCCATGCTGAGGCTCCACGGCATCGTCGGGCATCGGGACGACCCGGAGGTCCAGTCTCGCCTCCACCACGTCGAGCATCACGGCGGGATCGAGTTCCTGTTCGTGCCCCCGCACGAGGCCGGGCGCAAACGCTTCCGGCTGGCGACCGACAAGGGAACCGACTGTGCCGTGAGCCTCGAGCGCGACGAAGTCCTGACCGACGGTGCCCTGCTGTTCCTCGCCCATGGCCGCGCCGTCATCGCGCGCTTCGGCGAGCAGGCGGTCTGGCGCCTGCGCCCCCGCGATGCCTCGGCGGCCCTGGGCCTCGGTTGGCACGCCGGCAACCTCCACTGGCGCGTTCGCTTCGAGGGCGACGTCCTCGTCGTCCTGCTCGACGGCCCGACCGACGAATATCGCGCCCGCATCGCTCACCTGCTGGCCGCCAATCTCCTCGAGGAGATCACCGATGTTTGATGCCGAGGCGGCGTTGGCGTTGCTGCAATACGGCGACAGCGCCTATCCGGCCGGCGGCTTCGCCTTTTCGTGGGGCGTCGAGGGATTGGCCGCCGACGGCCTGCTGGCGAGCCGCCAGGACCTCGACGACATCGCCTGGGAGCATCTGACCCTGCGGTGGAACAGTATGGACCGCCCCCTGCTGGGGCGCGCCTTTCGGGCCGCGGACGTCTCCGGCGTCACGGCGGTCGACCGTTACGCCGAGACCGCCACGCCCTCCGCGGCGATGCGTGAGGGGTCACGCCGGGCCGGGCGGGCGCTGCTCGGTGTCTCGGTCCGCCTCGGCGGTCCGCTGTCGACGCTGTATCGCGCGTCCGTCTCACAGGCGCCCCTCCTGGGCCACCTCGTGGCGGTGCAGGCCGTCGTCTACCGCGATGCCGGGCTCGACCTCGCGAGTGCGGAACTCGTCTCCGGGTGGACGCTGGTCAACGGCCTCGTGAGCGCGGCCGTGCGGCTCGGCGTCATCGGCCATGTCGAGGCGCAACGCTCGCTCGGGCTTTGCCGGGCCGTGCTGGCGGACCTGCTGGCCGAGCCCGTGCCGGCGGGAGCCTCCCCGTCGAGCTTCACGCCCCTGGTCGACATCGCGATCTCGCGGTCCCGTCCCGTCCGCATGTTCACCACCTGACAGCGAGACCAAGCCCATGATGAACTTGTCTCCGACGGAACTCGATCGGCTGGTCGTCTTCACGGCAGCCGAGATTGCGCGCCGCAACCGGCGCCTCGGCATCCGGCTCAGCCACCCCGAAGCGGTGGCGTTCCTGACCGACGAGGTCATGCTGGCGGCGCGGCGCGACCTGCCCTACGACGAGATCCGCGACATGGCGGGGCGCCTGCTCACCACCGACGACGTCGAGCCCGGCGTCGCCGCCATGATTCCCATGCTCTATATCGAGTGCCTCTTCGCCGAGGGCACCAAGGTCATCGCTCTGTTCGAGCCGATCGGGCCTGGTGAGAGTCCGGAAGAGAGCCGCCTCGTGCCGGGCGAGATCGTGTCGCCCGAGCACGACATTGCGGTGCTGGCCGGCCTGCCGGTGCTGACCATCGACGTCGTCAACACCGGGGACCGCGACGTCCAGGTGCGCAGCCACACGCATTTCTTCGAGGTCAACCGGGCGCTCGACTTCGACCGTTCCGCAGCCTGGGGCATGAAGATCGACCGGCCGGCCGGGACCGGCATCCGCTTCGAACCTGGGGTCGTCAAGGCGGTGCCGCTCGTGCCCCTCGAAGGGCACCGCGTGGTGCGCGGGCAGGCCGGGCTGGTGAACGGGCCGCTCGATGCTCCCGGTGCCCAACAGGCCGCGCTCGGCCTCGCCAGGGCTCGCGGCTACCTCGGGACTTGAGGAGACCGCTTATGGCGCGCTTGAGCCGGCAGGCCTATGCGGAACTCTACGGTCCGACGACGGGCGACCTCGTGCGCCTCGGCGACACGGAACTCTTCGCCGAGATCGAGCAGGATTTCACCGTCTACGGCCATGAACTCCTGATCGGGGCGGGCAAGAACCTGCGCGACGGCGAGGGCATCAACGGGCACCTGACATCCTCGGACAAGATCCTCGACATCGTCATCAAGAATGCCACGATCATCGATGCGGTCGCGGGCATCATCAAGGCCGATATCGGGATCCGGGATGGCCGGATCGTCGGGATCGGCAAGGCCGGCAACCCCGACATCATGCCCGGCGTCCATCCCGATATGGTGGTGGGGCACACGACGTCGCCGGTCTCGGGCGCGGCCTTCATCGTGACGGCCGGTGCGGTCGAGTCCCACGCCCATCTCGGCTCGCCCGAGCAATCCGACCATGCGCTCGCGGGGGGCACGACGACGATGATCGGCAACGGGCCGGGGCCACTCTTCGATGTCGGCAGCGGCAGCACCACCACCTTCGGCCGCTTCCTCCAGGCCGCAGAATTCTCACCGCTCAACTACGCCTTGTTCGGGCGTGGCTCCTCGAGCCCCGAGGCCGTCGAGGAATCTGTCGCGGCCGGCGGCATGTCGGTCAAGATCCACGAGGATTTCGGAGCCGCCCCGGCCGTGATCGACGGCAGCCTCGTGGCGGCGGAGCGACACGATTTCGCCGTGCATCTCCATACCGACTCGATCAACGAGTTCGGCTTCTGCGAAGACACGATGGCGGCCGTCGAGGGGCGGACGATCCACATGTATCACGTCGAGGGCGCCGGGGGTGGCCACGCGCCGGACCTGCTCAAGGTGGTGTCCTACGACAACGTCATCCCGTCCTCGACCAATCCCACCAACCCTTACACCCGCTACGGGCTGGAGGAAGGGGTGCCGATGGCGATGATCTGTCACCAGCTCAACTACAACATCCCCGAGGACGTCGCCTTCGGGGAGTCCCGCGTTCGCGCCCAATCGGCCGCCGCAGAGGATCTCCTGCACGACATGGGCGCGATCTCGATCTTCGGCACCGACACGCAGGGCATGGGTCGCCTCGCCGAGAACGTCGCCAACTGCTGGCAGCTCGCCAGCGTGATGAAGGAGCGCGTCGGACGGTTGCCCGATGAAACGACGGCGCGGGCCGACAACGAACGCATCAAGCGCTACGTCGCCAAACTCACGCTGAACCCCGCCATCGCGGTCGGCATCGACGCCCATGTGGGCTCGATCGAGGTCGGCAAGCTGGCCGATATCGTCCTCTGGCCGCGCGCCTCGTTCGGCATCAAGCCCTACATGGTGATCAAGAGCGGCTTCATCGTCTGGGCCGCGATGGGGGACGGCAACGGCAGCCTCGGCCTCGCCGAACCCATGATCCAGAAACGGATGTGGGGCGCGCTCGGCGCCGCGCCCCAGCAGCTCGGGGTCAACTTCGTCTCGAAGCTCGCCGTCGAGGCCGACGTGGGCCGCAAGCTCGGCCTCGGCAAGGCCATGGTGCCCATCAAAAACGTCCGCGGCCTGCGCAAGTCCGACATGGTCCGCAATGCCGCGAGACCCCACGTCGAGGTCGATCCCCAGACGTTCGAGGTGCGGGCCGACGGCCAGTTGCTCATGTGCGAACCGGCCGCCAGCGTGCCGCTTGCCCGGAGGTACATGCTGCGATGATCGCCACACACGACGCCAAGGGGACCCGCATGGCGGCCGCCCGGGTGGGGATCGGCGGACCCGTGGGATCGGGCAAGACGGCGCTGGTGGAGCGCCTGATCCCGTCCCTGCTGGCACGAGGCATCGACCTCGCCGTCATCACCAACGACCTCGTGACCGCCGAGGACGCCGAGCGGATCCGCCGCTCGGGCCTCATCGACCCCGCGAGGGTCTCGGCGGTCGAGGCGGGCGCCTGCCCGCATACCGTCATCCGGGAAGACCCATCGCTCAACATCGAGGCTGCCGACGACCTCGAACGCCGTTTCCCCGGCGTCGAGCTCATCCTCATCGAGAGCGGTGGCGACAATCTCGCCTCGACCTTCTCTCGCGACCTCACCGATTTCTGGATGTTCGTCATCGACGTCGGGGGTGGTGACGACATCCCGCGCAAGCGCGGCCCTGGCGTGGTCCGCTGCGATCTGCTCGTCATCAACAAGACCGACCTCGCCCCCCATGTCGGGGTCGAACTCGCCCCGATGCTGGCCCAGGCGCTCGACGTGCGCGACGGCCGTCCGGTGTTGCTGACGAACTGCCGCAAGGGGGAGGGAATCGACGCCGTGGTGTCGGCGCTCGAACGCGATGTGTTGTTCCGCGCGTGAACGCGACCGCCTGGGCACCTCGCCCTCAGCTCGACCTCGCCTTCGCCCGGCGCGGGGACCGGACCGTGCTGGAGCGACGCCTCTTCCGCTGGCCGTTCGTGGTGACCCGCACCTTCTCCCTCGACCGCGTCCCCGCCCATCTCCTGACGATGATCCTGCAGACGAGCAGCGGAGCCGTCCACGGGGAGGATCGGCTCGCGCAACGGTTCGCGATCGGTCCAGGAGCGGCCGCCCATTGCACGACGCAGGGGGCCTCCCCCATCCATCGTGCGCCACCCGGCGTCACGACGCGCGACGCGGTCGACATCCGCGTCGCACCGGGCGGGTATTTCGAATATTGGCCCAAGGCCCGTATCCTGTTCCCCGATGCCGCGCTCGACCAGACCGTCGACGTCGACTGCGCGCGGGGCGCCGCCGCACTGGTCGGGGACGCCTTCACGGTCCATGATCCCGAGGCGCAGGGTCGCGCCTTCCGGCATCTCTGCGCGACGCTGACGTTGCGGTGCGAGGGCGAGATCCTGGCCATCGACCGCCTCGACATTGGCGGGTTCGTCCGCGGCCCAATGGCGAAATTCAAGGCGTTCGGCACGGCGGTGTTCATGCTGCCAGGCAGAAGGGAGAGCCACGCGCGCCTCGCCGAGGATCTGTCGAAGGCACTGGCCGACGACCCAGCACTCTACGCCGCCGCCAGCCTGCTGCCCCACGAGGCCGGGCTCGGCGTCCGTCTGGCGAGCCCCGAACTTCGCCACGTGATGGCGGGCCTGGACGTGGTCCGGGCCCATATTCGCCGGCAAACTCACGGCTCGTCGCCGACGCAGAGGCAAGGTTCAGATGACCTGATCTGACCGGTTCGAACATGGATCGGGTTTTGGCGCGATGGCCGCCGCCTTCCAAGGCGCGAGGCGTGGTCGCCTCCGCCCCAGCCTGGGCGGGTCAAGGTCAAGCGTCGGGGATCACGGCTGTCGCCTCGATTTCGACCTGCCATTCGGGGCGAGCCAGAGCGCTGACGACGATACTGATCGGCCCCCACTTGGTGGTCCGGTATGAATGTTAGTGCGCCGTAGGCCGTTGCGCCACGGGCAGCTTGGCCGGCGAAGCAGGTCGTATTAGCGCAGCCGGCCAAGCGGCGTAGGTTGGCACCACCACTTCCGGGGCTGGCGGCCGGTACCCGAGCGATGCATGGGGCCTGATCGCGTTGTAATGACGACGCCAACTCTCGATGATGATCTCGGCCTCGCGGAGCGAGTAGAAGATCTCTCCGTTGAGCAGCTCGTCCCGGAAGCGGGCGTTGAAGCTTTCGACAAAGCCATTCTCCCAAGGTGAACCGGGCGCGATGTAGGCGGTTCTGGCGCCCACGGCCGAAATCCATGTCTGCACGGCCTTGGCGATGAACTCTGGACCGTTGTCGGAGCGGATGTGCTCCGGCATGCCCCGCAGGATAAACAGGTCGGAGAGGGCATCGATCACGTCGGTCGATTTCAGCTTGCGGGCGACCCGGATGGCCAGGCACTCGTGGGTGAACTCATCCACAACATTGAGAGTGCGGAACTTGCGGCCATCGTGGGTCCGCTCCTCGACGAAGTCGTAGGCCCAGACATGATCCCGGCGCTCGGGCCGGAGGCGAATGCAGGAGCGGTCGCCGAGCCACAGCCGCCCACGTTTCGGCTGCCGGGCCGGCACCTTCAGCCCCTGCTGACGCCAAATCCGCTCGACGCGCTTGTCGTTGACCACCCAGCCGGCATCCCGCAGCAGAGCGCTGATCTTGCGATAGCCGTAACGGCCGCTGTCGATTCAACCAGGACGATCAAGGCTGGTCGTTGACACCTCCGAAGCAGATCTTGAGCGGTCTCCCGACCTGCGGCGTCTCCCGTTTCTGCAGCACACGGCCTCCTGGATTCCTGGGCAAGACAAGCCTGCCCGGAGCAGGGCGCCGATGGCATCGTACCAAGCCTCGCTTTTGCCGGCCCTTGTAGACGACGGACTCCGTCGCCCGCGGTGATCCCGGCCTGTCACCCGCGACGCCTTTTCGCCGTCGTTGCTGCGGCGGGCAGTGAAAACACGGCCTGAAACCGGCGCAACTCACGGACCTTGGCGGGGACCTCGGAGTCGCGCTCGGCGTTGGATGGGGGGAGGACAAACCATGCGCAGTGTCATCGCGGTCGTTTTGACCTTATCGGCCATATCGGGCGGCGCTTTCGCCCAGAACGCGGCTCCGGCGGAAGTGCACACGGGCACGTTGCCGCAACCGGTCGGCACGACCCGGACGCAGCAGCCGGCTGGCGTGACCATCACCGGCGATGAGCAGCGCAAGTCGGGCAACACGACCCCGGGTACCCGTTGCCAGTCGGCCAGCGCAGAGATGACGAACGGGACGGTCGAGACCTGCGCCAAATAGGACGACGCGGGAGCGGTCGGCACCTACGCCTGATGCCGAGCCGCCCCGATGAGGAGGAAAACAATTGACCGTCGTGCCCTGTCGGTCCAGGCTTTACTCGGGTGAACGTCCCGGGCAAAGGGAACGAGGCCCGTGGCTGGAGGGGCGTCGTGAAGAACCTTGTGACCGCGCTGCTGTGTTCGGCAGCTTTGGGATTGCCCGCCGTGCAGGCGCAGGAAATCAAATCGGCCAGCAGGTACGGCGACCTATCGACCGTGTCGCAGGACATGCTGAACAGGGCCGCCTCCGACAGTCAGAATTTCCTCCAAACCAACGGCGACTACAATCAGCAGAGATACTACCCCAATCGACAGATCAACACCACCAACGTATCGAAGCTGCGCCCAGCTTGGATCTTCCAGACGGAAGTGAAGGAGTCGCTCGAAACATCGCCGATCGTGGTCAACGGCACGATGTTCGTGACCACCTCGTTCAGCCAAGTCTACGCGCTCAACGCCCGCACGGGCGAGGAATTGTGGCATTACGTGCCCAAGATGGGGCCGATCACCACTTTCTGCTGCGGCCCGAATAACCGCGGCGTCGCGGTGTCTGACAACATGGTCTACCTCGGCACCCTCGACTCGCAGCTCGTGGCCCTCGATGCCCGCTCCGGCAAAGTGATGTGGAAGACCGAGATCGCCGATCCCGAGGAGGGCTACAGCGAGACCATGGCGCCTACCGTGGTCGACAACAAGGTTCTGATCGGCACCAACGGTGGCGAATACGGCATCCGCGGCTTCATGAAGGCCTTCGATGCCAAGACCGGTAAGCTGATCTGGACGTTCAACACCGTCCCCGAGAACTCGGTCGGCGTGTGGGCCGAGAAGGACGCGACCGGGAAGGACCTCCACCGCGACATCGCGGCCGAGAAGGCCACGCTCGCCGCCATGTTGCAGCCCACGGCCGCCGACCAGAAGCAGAAGAGCGGCGCGGCCGACAGCGCCGCCAAGGTGGTGCCGGTGGTCGACAAGCCCGGTGCCACACCGTCCACCTCGGCGGCCCCGGCGCCCAAGGCAGCCCAGTTCTACAAGACGCTCGGCGGCGGCATCTGGCAGAACCCGGCCGTCGACCTCGAGACCCGACGCATCTACTTCGTGGTCGGCAATCCGTCGCCGGACCTCGACGGCTCGCAGCGCCCGGGCGACAATCTCTACACCGACTCGCTCGTGTCGCTCGACCTCGACACCGGCAAATACGTCTGCCACCTGCAGTACATCCCGCACGACGTCTGGGACTTCGACGCCGTCTCGCCCCCGGTCATCACCAAGGTGGCCGACAAGGACGGCAAGCCGATCAAGGGCGTGCTGCACGCCGGCAAGACCGGCTACGTCTACGTCCACGATGCCAAGGACTGCAGCCTCGTCCGCTATTCCGAGCCGATGGTCCCGCAGGAGAACATGTGGACCCTGCCCACCAAGGAGGGGGCTCGCATGCTGCCGGGCGCCAACGGGGGCGTGGAATGGTCGCCGCTCGCCACGGACCCCAACCGCGGGCTCGCCTACGCGATCAACCTGCACCAGCCCATGACCTATCAGGTGCAGAATTCGCCCTATCCCGACGGCAAGCTGTGGCTCGGCGGCGCCTTCAAGGTGATCCCGTCCGAGGAACAGTGGGGCAACATCACCGCGGTCGACTACAACACCGGGAAGATTCGGTGGCAGGTGAAGACGGCGCAGCCGATGATCGGTGGTATCCTGGCGACCGCCGGCGGCCTCATCTTCGCCGGCGAGGGCAACGGGCTGTTCAAGGCCTACGATTCCGAAAGCGGCTCGCCGCTCTGGTCGTTCCAAGCCGGCGCCGGCGTGAACGCGCCTCCGTCGTCCTACTCGGTCGAGGGAAAGCAGTATATCGTGGTCGGGGCTGGGGGTAACACCCAGCTCGACTATAAGCGTGGCAATTCCATCATCGCCTTCACGGTCGACTGACCGAAACGGCGACATCGTTGCCAGGAAGAGCGGGCTTGCGCCCGCTCTTTCCGTCATGGGATCAAGGCGAGGCAGGGTACGACATGGCGGTCCGACGTTTCACGGCCTGCGTTTCCGCAGCCGTCCTGGTATGGGCGGGCGTCTCGGCGGCGGCCCGCGCCGACACGATCGACGAGAAGGCGGCGGTCTGCTCGTCTTGCCACGGCGAGAAGGGCGTGCCGACCGACAAGAACATTCCCATCATCTGGGGCCAGCAGGAAGGCTACCTCTACCTGCAGCTCCGCGACTTCAAGAAGGGCGCTCGCAAGAACGAGATCATGAACGGCATCGCGGAGTCCTTGGAGAAGGACGACATGAAGGAGCTGGCCGCCTATTTCGCCGCCAAGCCCTGGCCGAACCTGAACCAGGCCTCGGCCAGCGACGCCGACGTGCTGCAGGCCAAGACGGCGAACAGCGCCGTCGGCTGCTCCGCCTGCCACCTCGACCGGTTCCAGGGCACCGGCACGGTGCCCCGCCTGTCCGGCCAGAGCCACGACTACCTGGCCAAGACGCTGGCCGAGTTCCGCAGCGGCGAGCGTGCCAACAACCCCGGCATGACCAGCCTCGCCCAGGCGACGCCCGAGCCCGACCTCAAGGCCATGGAAGCCTATCTGGCGGGTCTTTGAGGCCCGCCGGGCGCCGTCGCCCCGTCGGCAGCGGCGGTTCAGCTGCCGCGGCAGGGCGTGGCGGGGACGTGCTCTATCCCTTCGACGCCAGCTTGGCCCTGAGAGCCTCGGTCGGTGCGAGGTCGGCAGCCGTCTGCCCGCCCCTGTCGCGCAGCGTCCGGTCGGCGCCGCGGCGCATCAAGAGGTCGACCACCTCGTCATGGCCCAGCCCCGCCGCGATCATCAGCGGCGTGCGGCCCCGGTCGTCGTGCGCATCGATGGCCGCGCCCCTGTCAAGGAGCAACGTCACGAGGGCCACGCCGTCGTCGGGCGGCACGTCGTTGGCGTAGCCGGCCGCCCACATCAGCACCGTCAGGCCGTTGCCATAGGGCGCGTTGACGTCCGTCCCCGCCGCGAGCAGCCGCATCACCACAGGCGTGAAACCGCGCGCCGCCGCGTAGAGGATCGGGGTCTTGCCGCTGGCGTCGGCGGTCCTCGGAGCGGCGCCGTGGCTGAGGAGCAGGTCCACCAGCCGGGCGTTGCCGTTGTAGGCGGCCGCGGAGAGGGGGGTGACGCCGGCCCGCCCGGGCGTGTTCACGGTGGCGCCGAGCGCCACCAGCGCTCCCGCGGCTTTGAACCGGTTCTGCTCCACCGCGACGTAGAGCGGCGTGGAGCCCTGGACGTTGCGCTCGTCGACCTCCGCGCCGTGACGGGCCAGCAGCACGATCATGCCGTCGTGCCCACCGCGCGCCGCGTGGGTCAGGGCCGTCCCCCCGGTGCGGTCGCGCGCCGCCACCGACGCGCCGGCGTCGAGCAGGCGGGTCGCGAGCGCGTCGCAGCCGTCGTCGGCCGCCGCGAACAGCGCCGCGCTCACCTGGGGCGGCTCGAGCTCCGCGCGTTTCGCTTCGTAGCGGGCCGTCAGCGAATCGCAGGTGGAGGCGTCCGCCGCCAAGGCCGGTGCCGCGGGCGCCAGGCAGGCGAGCCAGAGGGCGGCTCCGGCGAGCAGGGGCTGGTGGCGCAAGGCGTGTCTCCCTCGGTATCTCGGCGAGGCCGGTCCGGCTCTTCGCCCCGGTTCCTACCGTTCCCGGCCCGTCGAAACCAGGGCGTTCGAACCGAAACGTCCTTGTGCCGACTGCGTCGGCATGATGAGGTCCGGCTCAATCACACGAGAGGGGGGACCGCGTCGGATGAGGCCATGGATCGTCGCAGGCTGCCTTTGCCTGGTGCTTCCCGCCACCGCCCTCTCGGCCGGCAAGAAGGGCATGCAGTTCTGGAACCTGACAGGTGAGACGCTGAGCGACGTGGCCCTGGCGCCGGTCGGCACGCGGGAGTTCGGCGCGAACCAGTGCGTCAACGACAAGGACGGCACGGTCGACTTCGACGAGAACCTCGTCATCAAGGGTGTGGCGCCCGGCCGCTACGATCTCCGCTTGAAGGACGTGCACGGCCGCACCTGCTATGCCCGGAACGTCGACGTGAAGGCCGACGAGACCTTTTCGGTGCGCGACAAGGACCTGGTGGACTGTGCCAAGTAGCCGACCGACGCGCGCCGCGGCGGCGACGCTCCTCATCGCCGCGCTGGTGACATCGCCCGCCCGGGCGGCCGGCACGGGGCAGATCTTCGTGTCCAACGAGCGGTCGAGCCAGATCTTCGTGCTGACGCCCGACGGGGACGTCACCGCATCCTTCGAGAGCTGCGGCAGGCCGCGTGGCATGCAGTTCACCCCCGACCATTCCCGACTGCTCGTCGCCTGCGGCAGCGACGACACCATTGCCGAGTATGACGTCGCCACCCACAAGCTCGCGAAGCGCTTCCGCGACGTGCCCGACCCGGAAGCCTTCGCGCTCAGCCCCGACGGTCGGAACCTCTACGTGTCCAACGAGGACGACGCCGAAGCCACCGTGATCGACATCGAGACCGGCGCCGTCGTGCAGCACTACCCGATGGGCGACGAGCCCGAGGGCGTGCTGGCGACGCCCGACGGCAGGCTGGTCTTCGTCGCATCCGAAGCCGCGAACCTCGTCCAGGTGATCGACGTCGCGACCAAGAAGGTCGTCAAGGGGATCATCACGGCCACGCGTCCCCGCCGCTTCACCATCACGCCGGACGGCAAGCACGTGTGGGTGTCGGACGAGATCGCCGGCCTCGTCGAGATCATCGACGTGGCGACGCTCGCGATCGTCGGCCGGGTCACCTTCGACGTGCCGGGCCTTCGTCATGACGAGATCACGCCGGTGGATATGGCGATCAGCCGTGACGGCAGAACCGCCTACGTCACGCTGGGCCGGGCCAACCGCGTCGCTGTCGTGGATGTCGGCACGCTCAAGACCACCGATTTCATCCTCACCGGCAAGCGTCCCTGGGGGCTCAGGCTCAGCCGCGACGAGACGCGGCTCTACGTCGCCAACGGCTTGTCCGACGACGTCGCGATCGTGGACACGGCGGCCCGCAAGGTGATCAAGGCCGTCCCGGTCGGCGTCATCCCCTATGCGGTGCTCATCGATGAATAGGCTGTCGATCGCCGCGTCCTGCGCCGCCCTGCTGTGCTGGCCGGCGATGCCAGCTGCCGCTGAGGACAATCCCAAGGCGGCCGGCGCCGCCGACCTCCACATCGTCTACCTGTCGCGACAGAACGATGCCGCCTACCAGCCGGTGCGGGCCGAAAACGGCGTGACCGTGCCGACGCTGCCCGACCCTTCGCCCGGAGCAGACCTCGCCATCCGCGACACGCGCGCCACCGCCCGTGCGGTCGATCTCACCGTCACGCTCGACCGGCGTGCCTGGCCCGAAGGTGCCCCGATCGACGGGGCCGCCGACGAGATCGCGCGATCGGGCGCCGTCGCCGTCATCGCCGACGTGCCGAGGGACGATCTCGTGGCCTTCGCCAAGGCAGCGCCGAAGACCCTGGCCGTCTTCGATGTGCGCCAGCACGACGACGACCTGCGCACCGGCTTCTGCGAGCTGCCGCTGTTCCACCTTCTGCCCTCCTTCGCGATGGAAACCGATGCCCTGGCTGAGTTCATCGTGCAGAAGAACTGGCGTCGCGCCTTCGTGCTCTACGGCCCGGCCGCCGCCGACAAGCACCTCGCCGACGACTTCGCCGCCTCGGCCAGGAAGTTCGGTGCCAAGCTGGTCGCCGCCAAGCAGTTCGCCATCGGCAACGACCCGCGCCGCCGCGACGACATCGACGTGTCGCTGATGACGTCGTCGGACGACTACGATGTCGTGTTCCTGGCCGATACAGGCGGCGACTTCGGCCGCTTCGTGCCCTGGCAGCTGTCCCGGCCGCGTCCCGTGATCGGCACCGAGGGCCTGCGGACCTCCGCCTGGGATGCGCTCGCCGAGCGGTTCGGCGCGCCGCAGGTCAACCATCGCTTCGCCCGTCTCGCCAAGCGCGACATGAACGATGGCGACTGGGCCGTATGGGCGGCGGTGCGCAGCGTCGTGGAGGCGGCGATCCGCAAGGGCGCCCGCGACGCGACCGCGATCGAGAAGAGCCTCGCCGAGGATCAGACGCCGGTCGACGTGTCCAAGGGCATCGAGAGCTCGTTCCGGCCCTGGGACCACCAGTTCCGTCAGGCCGTCATGCTCCGCTCTGCCGATGCCGTGGTCGCCTACGCGCCCTTCGAGCCGTTCCTCCACCGCCGCACGCCCCTCGATACGCTGGGCGTCGATCTCGAAGAATCGCCATGCCGCCCGCAGTAGCGGCGCCCGCCGTGGTGGTGGCGAACCTGTCGAAGCGCTATGGCCGGATCCAGGCGCTGGACGACGTCTCCTTCACCGTGCCGGTGGGCTCCGTGACGGCGCTGCTCGGCCTCAACGGCGCCGGCAAGACGACGCTGTTCCAGATCCTCACGGGGCTGTTCGTCGCCGATGCCGGGCGCGTGTCGGTCTTCGGTGACGACATCGCTTCGGCGCCGGTGCGAGCGCTGGAGCACATGGGGATCGTGTTTCAGCAGCCCGTGCTCGACCTCGACCTGACGGTGGGCCAGAACCTCGGCTTTCACGCCGGGCTGCACGGCCTGCGACGCCGCCGCGCCGCCGACGCCATCGCGGAGGGGCTCGGCCGCCTGCGGATCGGCGACCTCGCCGGAAAGCGCGTCCGAGACCTGTCCGGCGGGACGCGCCGCAAGGTCGAGCTCGCACGCGCCCTCGTGACGAGCCCGCGCCTGCTGCTGCTCGACGAGCCGAGCCAGGGGCTCGACACGCGCAGCCGCGCCGACCTCGTGACCGACGTCTTCGCGCTGGCGGCCGAGCGCGGCACGTCCGTACTCTGGGCCACCCACCACGTCGCCGAGGTGGCATCGGCCGACAGGGTCGTGGTGCTGCACCGCGGACGCGTCGCGGCCGACGGAACGCCGTCCGGCCTGAGCGAGGCCCAGAACGTCGATACGCTGGAAGCGGCCTTCCTCGGCATCGCGCGACGCGACGCGATGGCCTGATCCGATGTCCGTCACCGTCCTCCTCGCCATCGTGTGGCGCGAACTCCTCCGTTTCCGCCACCAGACCAGCCGGCTCGTTTCGGCCCTGGTCCGCCCGACGCTGTGGCTCGTCGTCTTCTCGGCCGGGTTCCAGAACGTGCTCGGCATCTCCATCACGCCGCCCTACGCGACCTACATCACCTATGACGTCTACATGCTGCCGGGGCTCCTCGGCATGGTGCTGCTGTTCCAGGGCATGCAGTCGTCCCTGGCCCTGGTGTTCGACCGCGAGGCCGGCATGCTGCGCCTGTTGCTGACCGCGCCGACGCCGCGCTGGTTCGTGCTGCTGGCGAAACTCGTCGCGGCAGCCGTGCTGTCCGTGGTGCAGGCCTACGTGTTCCTGATCGTGGCGGCGCTGTTCGGCGTCGACATGCCCCGCTTCGCCGCGCTGACGCTGCTGCCGGCCCTGGTGCTCGCGGGCTTCACGCTGGGCGCCGTCGGGCTGCTGCTCACCGTCTATGTCCGGCGGATGGAAAACTTTGCCGGCACGATGAATTTCGTGATCTTCCCGGCGTTTTTCTTCTCGACGGCGCTTTATCCGACTTGGAAGGTGCAGGACAGCGGCGCGACGTGGATCCTCGCCGTGATCCGCCTCAACCCCTTCACCTACGTCGTCGAGATGATCCGCTTCGCCGCCTATGGGCGCTTCGACGCGGTCTCGTGGGCCACGACGGCGGCAGTCGGGCTCGCCGCGTTTCTCCTGTCGGTGCGAGGCTACGACCCGCAAAAGGGCATGTTGGGGCGGAAACCGCGCGACGAAGGGTGAGGCTCGGCCAGGGGCCTCCGATCATGCCGCCGGACGCGAGCGCAACGCCGTCCACCGCCAAAGCGGCCCGACCGCGGCGCGGCTCACGCCTGAACGCGGCTCGGGACCGGCCCCTTCCATCCCCGTGGTGACCGCCATCCCGTTCACGGCTTCGGCGGCGGCGTGACGGAGATCTTGATGCCGGAATAATAGGCCGCGAGATCCGCCATGTCGCCCTCGCTCAGGGTCTGAGCGACGGTGTTCATGATCTCGTTCTTCCGCTCGCCGCTATGGTAGGCCTTGAGCGACGAGACGATGTAGATGTCGACCTGACCGGCGAGGTTGGGCGCTTCCGGCAGCTTCGACAGGCCGTCGCGTCCATGACACGAGATGCAACCTGCCGTTTTGATCTTCTGTGCGCCGGCCGCGGCCGACCCTTCGGCATGCGCCAGGCCCGGGACGAGCGCGCCCACGACCACCATGAGGCGACAGACAACAGACTTCATGCGACGACCTCCATGGCGCCCCGCTCGCGGTCGTGGCGAGCGGGGCGTTGCTGTCACTTCTTGCCGTCGTAGGTGATGCGATAGACGGCGCCGGCCAGATCATCGGAGACGAGGAGGGATCCGTCGCGCATCTGTTCGACGTCGACCGGGCGCCCCGTATACTCGCCGTCCTCGTCGAGCCAGCCTTCCGCGAAGGGCTTCGAGCCCCCGATCGCCTTGCCGTCGGCATCGAACTTGGTGACCATCACGCGGGCGCCCACCGGCACGGTGCGGTTCCAGGATCCGTGCTGGGCGGAGAAGATGGCGCCCTTGTATTCGGCGGGGAACATCCTGCCGCTGTAGAAGCTCATGCCGAGGTCTGCGGCATGGGCAGCTTCCTCGACGACCGGGAAGGTCACGTCGGCGGGCGGGGTCTGGTCCTTGTACTCGGCCGTCCGCGTATGTCCGCCGCCGTACCAGGGAAACCCGAAGTTCTGCCCCGCCTTGGTGGCGTGGTTGATCTCACCCGGCGGGATGTCGTCGCCCATCCCGTCGACCTGGTTGTCGGTGAACCACAGCGTCTTGTCCTTGGGATCGAAATCCATGCCGACCGAATTGCGGACGCCATGGGCGAAGATCTCGCGGTTCGTGCCGTCGCGCTCCATCCGCATGATGCTGCCGAGACCTGCCTTATAATACATGTCGTACTTCTCGGGCGCGTAGACATTGTAGGGCTGCCCGACGGCGATATACAGCTTGTTGTCCGCACCGACGCGGCAGACGCGTGCCGAGTGGTTGAAACTCTCCTCGCTCGCCGGGATCAGATCGCCCTGCTTGACGACCTGCGCCACGGCGACATCGGGGTTCTCATAGAAGAACTCGGCGGCCGGAAAGGTCAGCACTCGGTTCTGCTCGACCGTGAACAGGAACCCGTCCTTCGAGAAGCAGATCCCGTTCGGGTTGTTGAACTTGATCGTCGGCGCGAACTCCCGAACGTCCTCGGCGGCTCCGGTATGGCCGCGGTCGGTCAGCGTATAGATCTTGTCCTTGCGGGTCGACACGTAGGCGACGACGCCTTGAGGGCCGACCGCGATCATCCGCGCGTCGGGAACGAGCGCGTAGAGGGAGATCTTGAAGCCGGGTGGAAGCTTGATGCCTTGAAGTGTCTTCCTGATCGCGTCGGCTCGCTCCCCACCCTGGGAGATGGACACCAAGGTATGGGCGCCGGTCGACTTGAAGTCCTGCAGTTTATCGATCGGGGCGCCCGCCGTCACGGCAGGCGCGTTGGTTGCTGGGGGCGTGTCGGTCGTATTGGTGTTCTGGGCCCGCGCCGTGGATCCGACCATCAGGGCGCCTGCGGCAACCGCCGCCAGCAACGCTATTCTCATCGGTGACCTCCCATGCTCGAAAGAGCTTGCTTCGCGGACCAGTCTGCGCTGGCCTCGGACGGATGCTAGATCCGGATCCGGCACGATGACAAGCCGGAGCCTGCTCGAATCCTACCGCGAGGCTGCGGGGTTTTCTGCATTCGGGGCCGGGGCCGGCGCCTCCGGAACCCGGGACGTCGAGCACGGTCGCGCCCGCCCTCCGGGTTTACGCGGAAAGACGGCGCGTGATACGATCTCAAGGCTGCGTACCGAAGCAGTGACATACGGAGGGAATCATGGCCTGGTCCACACCGGTGATCGAGGAGATCTGCCTCGGCATGGAAGTGACGAGCTACGAGTCGGCCGAGATCGAGTTCTGATCGGCTAGACGTCGAGCGTGACTGCCGGGCCGTGAAGATCGTCATCCTTGGCTCGGCCGCGGGCGGCGGCTTTCCGCAGTGGAATTGCCGGTGCCCCACCTGCCAGCTTGCCTGGACGGGAGACCCGCGTGTCTCCCGACGCACGCAATCGAGCCTCGCCGTCACCGCCGACGGTCGGGACTGGGTGTTGATCAATGCTTCGCCCGACCTGCGCCAGCAGATCATCGCCACCCCGGACCTGCACCCCCGCGAGGGGTCGCGGGACACGCCGATCGCCGCTGTCGTGCTGACGAACGGCGACGTGGACCACGTCGCGGGCCTTCTCACTCTGCGGGAGCGCCAGCCTTTCGCGCTTCATGCGTCGCCCTCCCTGCAAGCCCTCCTCGACACCAATCCGGTCTTCGGTGTGCTCGATCCCGCTCTGGTGAGCCGACACGTCATGACGCTCGAGGTGCCGAGCACGATGGCGGGGCTGCGGTTCACGTCCTTCGCGGTGCCGGGCAAGGTGCCGCTTTTCTTGGAGTCCGGCGACGTCGAGATCGGGCGAGAGACCGACATGACAGTCGGGCTCGTCATCGAAGCGGCGGGACGCCGGGCCATCTACGTGCCCGGCTGCGCCTCCGTCACCGACGCCTTGCTGGAGCGCGTGGCAGGCGCAGACCTCCTCCTCTTCGATGGCACGACCTACACGGACGACGAAATGGTCAGGCTCGGTCTGTCGCCCAAGACTTCGGCCCGCATGGGCCATGTCGCCATGAGCGGCCCGCACGGATCCGTGACGGCGCTGGCCGGAACCGCGGTGGCGCAACGGGTCTTCGTGCACATCAACAATACCAATCCGGTGCTGGTCGAGGGCTCGCCCGAGCGGAAGGCCGTCGAGGCTGCCGGCTGGCGGATCGCTCACGACGGGATGGAGGTCGCGCTGTGACCGGGCTGATGGACCCCGACGGCCTCGAAGCCGCCCTGCGGCGGATCGGCGCCGAGCGCTACCACAATCTCCACCCATTCCACCGCCGCCTGCACGACGGAGACTGCACCCGCGACGAGGTGCGAGCCTGGGCGCTCAATCGCTACTATTACCAATCGATGATCCCCATCAAGGACGCCACGGTCCTCACTCGCATGGACGACCCCGCGCTTCGGCGCGAATGGCGCGAGCGCATCATCGACCACGATGGGCGCGAGGCCGGCGACGGCGGCATCGCGCGCTGGCTGAAGCTGACGGCGAGCCTTGGCTTTTCCGACGACTACGTCACCTCGACGCGCGGTATCCTCCCCGCCACGCGCTTCGCCGTCGAGGCTTATGTGAACTTCTGCGCCAAGCGGCCGCTGCTTGAGGCCATTGCGTCGTCCCTGACGGAGCTGTTCTCGCCCCAGATCATCGGCGAACGGGTGTCCGGCATGCTGGCGCACTATCGTTTCGTCAGCCGCGACACGCTCGGCTACTTCACGGCGCGGCCGCACCAGGCCAAGCGCGACAGCGACTTCGCGCTGGACTTCGTCCGTCGCCACGCGCTCACCGAGGCCGAGCAGGCGGCCGTGCTGGCGGCGCTGCGCTTCAAGTGCGACGTGCTGTGGGTTCAGCTCGATGCGCTCTGGGGCGCCTATGTGGCGGGGGCGGTCCCGCCGGGCGCGTGGCGCCCGGGTGACCTCGTCCAGGAGGATGGGGTGTGAGCGACGCGCCCGATCCCTCGTCCCGCCCCACCCTGCCTCGTGGCGTGCGGCTCAAGCACGACGCGCTGCGCGGCGAGTGGGTCCTGCTGGCGCCCGAACGCCTGCTCAAGCTCGATACCGTGGCGGTCGAGATCCTTCAGCGCTGCACCGGCGAAGCCACGTTCGACGCCGTGGTGGACGACCTCGTGCGGGTCTTCGCCGCGCCGCGCGAGCGCATCGCCGCCGATGTCGGCACCATGCTGTCCGGTCTCGCGGCCAAGCGCCTGCTGGACTGGCGATGAACGCCCCTGCGCCGCCCGTCGGGCTCCTCGCCGAACTGACGCATCGCTGCCCGCTCGGCTGTCCCTATTGTTCCAACCCGCTCGAACTCGAAGGCCGCGAGGCCGAGATGTCGACGGAGGAGTGGCGGCGCACCTTCACCGAGGCCGCGGCGCTCGGCGTCATGCAGGTGCACCTGTCGGGCGGGGAGCCGGCCGCGCGGCGCGACCTCGTCGACCTCGTCGCCCATTGCGCGGCAGCAGGCCTTTACACCAATCTCATCACCTCCGGCATCGGGCTGACCGCCGAGCGCATCGCCGCGCTCTCCGCCGCCGGGCTCGACCACGTTCAGCTGTCGATCCAGGACAGCGACGAGGAGAGCGCGGACCGGATCGCCGGCTACCGCGGGGCCGCGGCCAGGAAGCGCGAGGTGGCGGCGGAGGTCGTGCGTGCCGGATTGCCTCTGACCGTCAACGCCGTCATCCACCGCGCCAACATCGGTCGTGCCGGCGCCCTGCTGGAACAGGCGATCGCCTGGGGGGCGCGGCGCGTCGAGATCGCCCACGCGCAATACTACGGTTGGGCCCGACGCAACCGCGCCGCCCTGATGCCGAGCCGCGCCGAGGCGATCCGCGCCATTGCCGAGATCGAGGCGCTCAAGGCCGCCCATGCCGGGACGATCGTGGTGGACCACGTCATCCCCGACTACCATGCCACGTACCCCAAGGCCTGCATGGGCGGCTGGGGGCGGCGGCTCATCAACGTCACGCCGACCGGGCGCGTGCTGCCCTGCCACGCCGCCGAGACCATCCCGGGCCTGGACGTCTGGTCCGTGCGGGAGCACGGGCTCGGCGAGGTCTGGGCGTCGTCGCCGGCCTTCGTGGCCTTTCGCGGGACGGACTGGATGGTCGAGCCCTGCCGGTCCTGTTCACGCAAGGGCGTCGACTTCGGGGGATGCCGGTGCCAGGCGCTGGCCCTGACCGGGGATGCCCGCAACGCCGACCCCGTCTGCCACCTCTCACCGTTCCACGGCCAAGTCGATGCTGTGGTGCTGGCCGAGACCGGATCGGTGGTGCCAGACTACGCTTATCGGAGCCTTCGTTTAAAGGATTGATATTTCAATGAACTGAAGTCGATTTCATCGATCGATACTGGTCGGCGGACATCCGTCATGAAGATGATGACGGGGCTGGGCTCGTAAGGCGAGAACCTAGAGACAATGAAACAGTCGATCGGCGGCGTCGCTCACGGTTGCGACAACCTGCTTTAGGGAGTCTCCGGCGGCGCGCAGCTTCCGAGGAGCCCGCGATCGACCCCTGAACACCGGAGCGCGATCCGCGATAGCCCGTCCGAGCCGCCCAGAACGCCAAAGACCTGATGAGCCCTGTGGGCGCGCTCCGAAGCAGACGTCCATAGGATGGCAACGATGCCTCTGGCTGACTCGGCTCGCTCGAGCAGTGTCGGCTTTCTCCGAGTCGCCTTGGCGACGCCAGGCCGATGACACTGCTCTCGATTCGAGAGCTGGAGCGAATTCACCGAAGGCGAAAGCGCTCTAGTTGTGAGCTTTCCATAGGTTGTCCATCCGATCCGAACCGAGGAAGCTGAGGTTGCGACGCTTCAGCCCCAAGGGAGGGACCGGATGAACATCCACAAGAATGCC
>NZ_QYBC01000034.1 GCF_004137085.1 Lichenibacterium ramalinae | reverse complement strand
GCCGGGCGATGACCACCAAACCGAAGCTCGGAAGCGTCGAAACCCGCGGGCCGCCTCAGCAGCGCCGCCGTCGATGAGCGGTTTATAGAACCCACCAACCAAGCCCGTCAACGCCGAATTTCACAAAAGTGCAAGAATCAGCGGCAGCGTTCGGAGTCGCCGCGGGCGGGCCGGAGTCGGCGGCCAGGGCCCGCGGGAATCACGGGACTCTCCCCCGGCTGCCCCGTCCCCTCATCCGACCCCGCTGCGCGGGGCCACCTTCTCCCGCCAAGCGGGAGAAGGGCAGCGCACGACGGGCCGGCTACTCCCACCAGGCAGGGGACAGGGACAGGGCCGTCAGACGGGCATGCGGGGGGCAACGCGAAACGCCGCGGCCCTTTCGGACCGCGGCGCGCGAGATTGGGCCAGGAGCGGGCCGTCAGAAGGTGACGGGCTCCTTCTCCTTCTTGTCGAGGTCCTCGCCGGTCTTCTGGTCGACGGACTTCATGGACAGCTTGGTCTTGCCGCGGTCGTCGAAGCCCACGAGCTTGACCTTGACCTTGTCGCCTTCCTTGACGACGTCCGACGGCTTGTTCACGCGGCCCTGGGCGAGCTGCGAGACGTGCACGAGGCCGTCCTTGGAGCCGAAGAAGTTCACGAAGGCGCCGAAGTCCACGACCTTGACGACCGTGCCCTCGTAGATGAGGCCGACCTCGGGATCGGTGGCGATCGACTTGATCCAGTTCACGGCGGCGCGGATCTTCTCGCCGTCGCTCGACGCCACCTTGACGGTGCCGTCGTCCTCGATGTTGACCTTGGCGCCGGTCTTCTCGACGATCTCGCGGATGATCTTGCCGCCGGTGCCGATGACCTCGCGGATCTTGTCCGTCGGGATCTTGAAGCTCTCGATGCGCGGCGCGAACTCGCCGAGTTCAGCCCGAGCGCCGGTCAGCGCCTGGCTCATCTCGTCGAGGATGTGCAGGCGGCCGTCCTTGGCCTGGCCCAGCGCCACCCGCATGATCTCCTCGGTGATGCCGGCGATCTTGATGTCCATCTGCAGCGAGGTGATGCCCTCGGCAGTCCCCGCCACCTTGAAGTCCATGTCGCCGAGGTGGTCCTCGTCGCCCAGGATGTCGCTGAGCACGGCGAAGCGCGTGCCCTCGAGGATCAACCCCATGGCGATGCCGGCCGTCGGCGCCTTCAGGGGCACGCCGGCGTCCATCAGGGCCAGCGACGAGCCGCAGACCGTCGCCATCGACGAAGAGCCGTTCGACTCGGTCACTTCCGAGACGACGCGGATCGTGTAGGGGAACTCGGCCGGGGTCGGCAGCATCGGCCGGATGGCACGCCAGGCGAGCTTGCCGTGGCCGATCTCGCGGCGGCCGGGCGAACCCATGCGGCCGGTCTCGCCCACCGAATAGGGAGGGAAGTTGTAGTGGAGCAGGAAGCGCTCCTTGTACGACCCTTCCAGGCTGTCGACATATTGCTCGTCCTCGCCGGTGCCGAGCGTCGCCACCACGAGCGCCTGCGTCTCGCCGCGGGTGAACAGCGCCGAGCCGTGGGTGCGGGGCAGCAGGCCCACCTCCGACCGGATGGACCGGACGGTCTTGAGGTCGCGGCCGTCGATGCGGGACCCGGTGTCGAGGATGGAGTTGCGAACCACCTTGGCCTGGGCGGCCTTGAAGGCCTCGGCCAGCGCCTGGGCGGGGAACTTCGCGTCCCCGTCGGCCGGAACCAGGGCCGCCATCATCTTCTTCTTGGCGGCGTCGAGCGCGCCGTAGCGCTCGGCCTTGCCGCGGATCGCATAGGCGGAGCGGATGTCGCCCTCGACCTCGGCGAGGACCGCGGCCTCGACCGCCGCCGTGTCGGCGGGCTCGAAGGCGCGCGGCTCGCGGGCGGCCTTCTCGGCGAGGCGGATGATGGCCTCGATCACGGGCTGGAAGCCGGCATGGCCCGCCATGACGGCCTTGAGCATGATGTCTTCGGAAAGCTGCTTGGCCTCCGATTCCACCATCAGCACGGCTTCGCCCGTGCCCGCCACGACGAGGTCGAGCGACGATGTCTTGAGCTCGTCGATGGTCGGGTTGAGCTTGATCTCGTCCTTGACGAGGCCGACGCGGGCCGCGCCCACCGGGCCCATGAAGGGGATGCCCGAGATCGTCAGGGCGGCGGAAGCCGCCACCATGGCGAGGATGTCGGGGTCGTTCTCCATGTCGTGCGACAGCACCGTCACGACGACCTGGGTGTCGAAGCGGTAGCCTTCGGGGAACAGCGGCCGGATGGGCCGGTCGATCAGGCGGGAAACCAGGGTCTCCTTCTCGGAGGGGCGCCCTTCGCGCTTGAAGTAGCCGCCCGGGATGCGGCCGGCCGCGAACGCCTTCTCCTGGTAGTTCACCGTCAGGGGGAAGAAGTCCTGCCCGGGCTTGGCGGTCTTGGCCGACACGACGGTGGCCAGGACGGTGGTCTCGCCGTAGGAGGCGAGCACCGCCCCGTCGGCCTGGCGGGCGATCTTGCCCGTCTCGAGCACGAGCTTGCGCCCGGCCCAATCGATCTCTTCACGATTCACTTCAAACATGTGCGTCTTTCATGGCGAGCCGATGTGTCGGCCATGAGCAAGACGGCGAGAGGCTGGCCTCGACGTCCGGACGGGGCGCCCTGGCGCATCGTCCGGTGGAGTCCGGACCGCCGCGCCCGCCGGTGCGGGAAGCGACGGGTCCGGCATCGCGGCAACCCCTGGCGATCCTGCCATGACCACGCTCGCCGGTCTGGCGCGGTGGCGGCCCCATGCCGCCCCCGCGCGTCCCGTGATCAGATGGACCGCGCCGGCCCGGGGGCAAGGCGCGGACCGTTGTGGTTCAGCGGCGGATGCCGAGGCGCTCGATGATGGCGCGATAGCGGGCCGGGTCCCTGTCCTTGACGTAGTCGAGGAGGGAGCGGCGGGTGGACACGAGCTTCAGGAGACCACGACGCGAGTGGTTGTCCTTTTTGTGGGTCTTGAAGTGCTCGGTCAGGTTGGTGATGCGTTCCGTCAGGATCGCCACCTGCACCTCGGGCGAACCCGTGTCGCCGGCCTTGGTGGCGTGTTCCTGCATCAGCGCGGTCTTGCGCTCTGCCGTGATCGACATCGTGAGTCCTTTCGGTCGTGGAGGGATTCGGCCGGTCTTGGCCGAGATGCGCCGCCCTGCGCGCTGCCGGGATGTCGTCCAGCAAAGCCGCATCGCCCCTGGAAGGGGTGGCGGACGCGATCGCTCTTATACACGACCGGCGATGGAGCGCCAGCGCTTTTCGGTGCAGAGCCCCGCTGGGCGGGGCCGGGGCCGTGCAGGGCCGCTGGAGCCTCAGGGGCGCTGCACGCCGGCCCGGTTCATGACCAGGGTGCGGCTCGGGCGCCGCTCCACCACGACGGCCCGGGCCATGCCCTTGCGGTCCGTGGAGGTCAGCGTGATGGGCTTGCGCCGCGTCGACGCCTTCTTGATCTCGGCGAGCGCCTCCTCGACCGAGACGCCCATCAGCGACGCCGCGATCTCGGCCTGCTCGGCGGGTTCGTCCGACAGGCCCTGGGCGGCCGCGATGGCTTCGGCGATGACCGGCGGGTCGTGCCGGACCCGGCGCGGGCCGTATTTCGTGTTCCAGACTTCGCTCATGTCCCGTGTCCCCTGTCACCGGCACCATAACGGCCATGTTGCACTGCAGCAATATCGCATTCGGCCGAAAGCGGTTCCGTATGGCGGCTGCGTGGCGGGCGCATGACAGGCGCCCGGCGGCGTGCCGCGAGACGCATCCTGCCACCCCGGCGGCGACCCGCAAATGTCGTGCCGCGCCGTTCGCGGCCGGTCGGGACGCCCGAACAAGAAGCTGGGACGCGCAGGCATGTCGGGCGCCCGGCCCCTGTGCCAGGGTGCCGCAAGGACCGGGGATCGTCGCCGGCCGTCACGGCCCTCGCGGGCGGCGGACCATCGCGTCGTCGGCCGCCGCGGGGGAAGAAACAGGGGCACGATGCGCTACGACATTTCCGGCACCGTCATGCAGACGGTCGAGATCGAGCTGGAGCCCGGCGAGACGGTCTACAGCCAGACGAACTGCATGTGCTGGATGGACGACACCGTCGCCATGAGCACCAACATGGGCGGGGGCTTCCTGTCCGGCCTGAAGCGCAGCTTCTCGGGCGGCAGCCTCTTCCTCACCCAGTTCACCGCCAACGGCGCCGGGCGCGTCGCCTTCGCGCCGCGCTTTCCCGGCACCATCATGCCCTACGATCTCGGCCCCGACGAGTCGCTGGTCTGCCGCAAGGAAAGCTTCCTCTGCGCCGAGAACTCCGTGACGCTGGCGGTCGCCTGGCAGAAGCGGCTCGGGGCGGGCGTCTTCGGCGGCGAAGGGTTCCTCCTGCAGCGCGTGACCGGGCCCGGCCTCGTGTGGCTCGACATCTCCGGCGAGGTCGTGGAGCGCGACCTCGCCGAGGGCCAGCGCCTCCTGGTCCACGCCGGCCATGTCGGCATCATGGACCCCAGCATCACCTTCGACATCCAGCTCGTTCCCGGCATCAAGAACATCCTGTTCGGCGGCGAGGGCCTGTTCCTGGCGACCGTGACGGGGCCCGGCCACGTCGTGCTGCAGAGCATGCCCATCCTCAACCTCGCCGAGGAGATCGGGCGCCACCTCCCGGCTTCCGGGCGCGAGAAGACGTCCGTCGGCGGCGGCATCGCCGCCGGCGTCGTGGGCAGCGTCCTCGGCGCCATGTTCGGGGGCTCGAAGGGCAGCCGCGACGCGTGACGGGCGCGCCCGCGCCGCCGCCGCCGGAGGGCGCCATAGCGGGCGGGACGCGGCAGGTCACCGGGTGGGAGATCACCGGGTGGGAGATCGCCGGGTGGCTGGTCGCCGGGTGTCTCGCGGTCGCGGCGCCGGCCGTGGCCGCGGAAGCGCCGCCGCCGCCGCCGCCGCCGCCGCTGGCGCTGCTGCGGCGGCTCTACGCCCTCTATCCGCTGCCGCCCGCGCGCGATCCCCCGTTGCTGGCCCGGCCCGAAGCCTGGCTGGCGCCGCCGCTGCTCGCGCTGTGGCGGCGGGACCGTGCGGCCGCGGCGGCCGGGCAGGGCGTGGGCGCGGTGGATTGGGACCCGGTCTGCGCCTGCCAGGACGATTCCGGCCTGCGCGACATCCGCATCGCCGCCGCGCCGGGGCCGGCCCCGGCGGTGGCCGCCACCGTGCGCTTCACCCTCGGCGGCACCCCGCAGACCGTCGCCTACCGTCTGGTGTCGACCCCCGCCGGCTGGCGCATCGCCGACATCGCGACGCCGGCCGTGCCGAGCCTCGCCGCGCACCTGCGGGCGGCCCGACCGCGCCGTCCGCCCGGCTGAGGCGCGCTCAGCCCGGGCGGCGCCGCGGCTGCGCGGCATCGGCGGCGCGGGATCTGCGGGCCGAGGATCGGCGTGCCAGCACGGCGACGACGACCCACAGCACCCCGGCGACCAGCAGCACGGGCAGGGCGGGCAGGCTCAGCCACGTCCCGAGGACCGCGGCCGTGTAGAGGCTGCCGCCGATGTCGTCGCCCCGAAACAAGCAGGGATGGGGCGAACCCTCGTCGAGCCGGCACCCGAGGGCGGCGGCCAGGCCGCCGCTCACCAGCGCGACCGCGAAGGGCAGCAGCGCCACGGCGGTGGCGACCGCCAGAAGCGTCAGGGCGAGCGTGGTGGCCGGTTTGCGCATCGTCGCCTCTGGGCGGCATCGGGGTGGAAGCGGTGGGCTCGCCCCCGTCCAGCGCGGGTCGGCAACAGCCTGACGCACGCCCTCTCGCCATCGCGAGCCTGACGGCCGCCGGGATGACGAAAGGCCCCGGAGAGCGATGGACCGCTTCCCGGGGACGCCGGCTCAGGTCGGCCGGGCGCGGCGCCCGCCGCCGTCCGTCACCGGTAGGTGAAGGTCGAGATCGAGCAGACGTCGACGTTGTTGCGCACCCGCGACGACCCATCGGCGAACACGCCCTTGAAGTCGTATTTGCAGGCACCCGTGCCGTCGTCGATGTTGGCGTCGAAGGTTTCGCCGTTTTCGAGCGTGTCGCGGCCGAGGATGTCCTCCTCCCACGAATCCGTGCCGACCGTCGAAGCGTAGAAGTGCTTCAGGACCTTGCCGGAACTGTTGACGATGTCGACGTGGCGGTTGGCGGCGGAGGCCGGCACGGCGAAGGCCACGAGGGCGGCGAGGCCGAAGCCGAGGCGGGCGAGACGGGAGATCATGACGAGTCCTCGAAGTGTGTCCGCGATGGGACGGGTGCGGCGCGCGCCCGGGGCGGGCAGCGTCCGGCGTGGCAGAGGTTTCGTGGCGGAGGCCCGAAACCCTCTGGTCGTGGGCGAGCCCGGCGGGCTCGAAACCGGTATGGCGTGGCGGAACGGCCGCGCTTCAGCGGCGGAGCGGCGTCAGCGCGCGACCGAGAAGCTGCCGGACGCGGCCTGCAGGGCGGAGCGCGGGTCGGGGCCGAAGCGGTTCTGGCCCTGCGTGCCGGCGAGGAAGCCCAATTCGACGAGGAGCCAGATCTGGCCGACGATCGGGATCAGGATGATGAACAGCCAGCCGCCGCCCTTGTCGCGGTCGTGGAACCGCTTGATGCCGACGAGGATCCCGGAGATGAACATCGTCAGCGATACGCCGAACCCGATGATGGCGAAGGGGATGGCGGCGAACCCGTTCACCGAATATTCCCCCGCTTCTGTCGCCTGGTTGGGGATGATCCGGCCGAGAAGCATGAAGACGAGCGCCGTCACCATCGACACCACGAGATAGCCGACCTGGGCCATCCAGAACTGTTTGCGGGTGATGCGATTGGCAGTGGGGAAGAACAGTTTCTTCATGGTTGTCGCTCGATGGGGCAAAAGTGGTGGCCGTGTGTCAGCCGTGCGGCGGCCGGGAGTCAATCACGACTGCGGAAGTTGGGACGCTGCGGCATGAGATTGGGACGCCCGTGCAACATCGGCCGCTCGTGCGGGCCGGCGCGCCAGGCGGCAAGGCCATTGTTCGATGCGCCGTGCCTCGCCATGATGCCAGGGCGCCGCGGCCGCGCCGCCGTCGGCGGGCCGGGGAGGCGCGGGACGGGGGCCGTCGCGGCATGAGGGTGATCAAGGGAATCGTGGGCGGGCTCGCCCTGGCGGCCGCCCTGTCCTGGGGGGCCGTCGCGGCCCAGGCGCGCGACGACGTGGTGCTCGGCCTGTCGATCGAGCCCTCCGGCCTCGACCCCACGGTGGCGGCGCCCGTCGCCATCGGCCAGGTGACCTGGCAGAACCTGTTCGAGGGTCTCGTGCGCATCGACCGCGACGGCAGGATCGTGCCGCAGCTGGCCCGCAGCTGGACCATCTCGCCCGACGGGCGCACCTACACGTTCGCGCTGCAGACCGGCGTCCGCTTCCACGACGGCGAGCCTTTCGATTCCGCCAGCGCCAGGTTCTCGCTCGACCGCGCGCGCGGCGCGGCCTCGACCAACCCCCAGAAGCAGTTCTTCGGGGTGATCGACGCCGTCGAGACGCCCGATGCCGCGACGCTGGTCGTCCGGCTGCGGGAGCCCGCCGGCAACCTCCTCTATTGGCTGGGCTGGCCGGCCTCCGTCATGGTGGCGCCGGCCTCGGCGGCCGCCGACCGGGTGACGCCGGTCGGCACCGGCCCGTTCCGCTTCGCCTCCTGGACAAAGGGGGACCGCGTGGTGCTGGAGCGCAACCCGTCCTACTGGGACGCCGCGCGGGTCCCGCCGCTGTCGCGGCTCACGTTCCGCTTCATCGGCGACCCGCAGGCGCAGGTCGCGGCGCTCCAGTCGGGCGGCGTCGACGCCTTTCCCGAGCTGTCGGCGCCCGAACTCTTCGGCCCGTTCAAGGCGGACCCGCGCTTCGCCGCAGTCGTGGGCAGCACGGACCTCAAGGTCGTGGCGGGCATGAACGACGCCCGCAAGCCCTTCGACGACCCGCGCGTCCGCCGGGCGCTGATGATGGCGGTGGACCGCGCCACGCTGATCGAAGGCGCCCAGTCCGGCCTCGGCCAGCCGATCGGCAGCCATTACGCGCCGAACGACCCGGGCTACATCGACCTCACCGGCGTGCTGCCCTTCGATCCCGCGCGCGCCAAGGCCCTGCTGGCCGAGGCCGGCCACGCCGATGGCCTGTCCTTCACCATCAAGGTGCCGCAGATGCCCTATGCGGCCCATACCGCGGAGGTGCTGCAGGCCATGTTCGCCGACATCGGCGTCACCATGACCATCGTGCCGACCGAGTTCCCGGCCAAATGGGTGGCGGAGGTGTTCAAGGACCACGACTTCGACATGACGGTCGTGGCCCATGCCGAGCCGCTCGACATCGGCATCTACGCGCGGCCCGACTATTACTTCGGCTACAGGAACCCCGCCTTCGACCGGACGATCGCCGAAGCGGAGCGGACCACCGACGCCGGCGCCCGGCTGGCGCTCTACGGCACCGCCCAGCGCATGCTGGCCGAGGACGTGCCCGCCCTCTATCTCTACGTGCTGCCGAAGCTCGGCGTCTGGAACGCCAAGCTGGAGGGGCTCTGGGTCAACGAGCCGATCCCGTCCAACGACCTCACGCAGGTCCGCTGGCGCGAATGATGCCGGCTGCGGTATCGGGCCGCCCCGACAAGGCGGTCGACCGGCCCAAGCCGGCGGTCCACGGGGCAAAGCCGGCGGCGGGCGTGCCGCCGCCGGCCGTCCCGGAGGCCCGTTGATGCTCGCCCTCCTGTCCCGCCGGCTCCTCGGCCTCGCCGCGACGCTGCTCGCCGTCGCCGCGCTGGTCTTCGCCGTGATGAGCGTGCTGCCGGGCGATCCCGCCGCCATCATGCTGGGGACGTCGGCCCGCCCCGACACGCTGGCGGCGCTCCACCGGCAGATGGGGCTCGATGCGCCGGTGCCGGTGCGGTTCGGCCGCTGGCTCGGCGGCGCCCTCACGGGGGACTTCGGCGTCTCCACCACCTACGGGGTCCCGGTCGCCGCGCTCATCGCCGAGCGGCTCGCCGTCACGCTGCCGCTCGCGTTCCTCGCCATCGCGCTGTCGGTGGCGGCGGCACTGCCCCTCGGCGTGCTGGCGGCGGCGCGGCGGGGGCAGGCCGTCGACGTGCTGGTGACGGCGCTCGCCCAGCTCGGCGTGGCGCTGCCGAACTTCTGGCTCGGGCTCCTGCTGGTCCTGACCGTCGCGGTGTGGCTCGGCTGGCTGCCGGCGGGCGGCTTCCCGGGCTGGGCGGCGGGGCCCGGCCCGGCGCTGGCCGCGCTGGTGCTGCCCGCCCTGGCCCTGGCCCTGCCGCAGGCCGGCATCCTCACCCGCGTCACCCGCACGGCCGTCCTCGACGTGCTGGAGGAGGACTTCGTCCGCACCGCCCGCGCCAAGGGCCTGTCGCGCCGCGCCGCGCTCTGGCGCCATGCCGTGCCCAACGCCCTCGTGCCGGTGGTGACGGTCCTGGGGCTGCAGTTCTCCTTCCTCATCGCCGGATCGGTGCTGGTCGAGAGCGTCTTCGGCCTGCCGGGCCTGGGGCGCCTGGCCTACCAGGCCTTCGCGCAACGCGACCTCGTCGTGCTCCAGGACGTCGTGCTGGTCTTCGCCGCCCTCGTCATCGTGGTGAACTTCCTCGTCGACCTCGCCTATCTGGCGCTCGACCCGCGCCTGCGCGCCCGGGGCACCGCGTGACGGCCGGGCGCCCGCCCGGGCCGCGCCTCGTCGCCGGCCTCGCCATCACGGCGGTGCTGGCGGCGGTGGCGCTCGTGGCGCTCGCCTGGACGCCGGAGCCGCCGACCCGCATGGCCATCCTGTTCAAGCTGAGGCCCCCGCTCGCCCACGGCCTGCTCGGCACCGACGCCTTCGGGCGGGACGTCCTGTCGATGCTGATGGCGGGCGCCCGCAACTCGCTCGGCGTCGCCCTGGCGGCGGTGGCGCTCGGCGGGTCGGCCGGCACGCTGCTCGGCGTCGGCGTCGCGGCCCGGCGGGGCCTCGTCGACGGGCTCGTCATGCGCGGCTGCGACGTCGCCTTCGCCTTCCCGCCGATCGTGTCGGCCATGATGCTCGGCGCGCTGCTCGGCCCCGGCCGCGCCACCGCCACCCTCGCCATCGCGCTCTTCATGGTCCCGGTCTTCGCCCGGGTGTCGCGGGGCGCTGCCCTGCAGGTCTGGTCGCGCGACTACGTGCTGGCGGCCCGCGGCGCCGGCCGCGGCGCCCTCGCCATCAGCCTCGACCACGTGCTGCCCAACATCGCCGGCCAGCTCGTCGTGCAGGCCACCATCCAGCTCGGCCTCGCCGTGCTCACCGAGGCCGGCCTGTCCTTCCTCGGCCTCGGCGCGCCGCCACCGGAGCCGAGCTGGGGCCGCATGCTGGCCGATGCCCAGACCTACATGGTCCGGGCCCCCTGGCTCGCCGTCGCGCCCGGCGCCACGATCGCGCTGGCCGTGCTGGGCTTCAACCTGCTCGGCGACGGGCTGCGCGACCGGCTCGACCCGCGCCGGAGTCCGGGCCGATGACGGCGCCGCTGCCCGGCGCGGCGCCGCTGCCGGCCGAGGCGCCGCTGCCGGCCGAGGCGCCGCTGCCGGCCGAGGCGCCGCTGCTGGCCGTCGAGGGCCTCGCCGTCTCGGTCGCCCGGCCGGGCGCGGCGCCGCTGCCGGTCCTGTCGGACGTCGGCTTCACGCTCGAGCGCGGCGACACGCTCGGCATCGTGGGCGAGAGCGGCTCGGGCAAGTCCCTGCTGGCGCTGGCGCTGATCGGCCTCCTGCCTGGAGGGGCCCGGGCCTCGGGCAGCATCCGGTTCGCCGGAGCCGAACTCGTCGGCGCGCCCGAAGCCGCGCTCCAAGCTCTGCGCGGCCGCGGCATCGCCATGGTGTTCCAGGAGCCGCTGACCGCGCTGAACCCCGCCATGCGGGTCGGCGACCAGGTCGCCGAGGGCCTCGTCCGGGTGCTGGGCCTCGGCCGGGCCGAGGGCCGCAGGCGCGCCCTCGCCCTGCTCGACCGCGTCCGCATCCCCGAGGCGGCGCGGCGCCTCGACGCCTATCCGCACGAGCTGTCCGGCGGCCAGCGCCAGCGCGTCGGCATCGCGGTGGCGCTGGCGCTCGGGCCGGCGCTGCTCGTCGCCGACGAGCCCACCACCGCGCTCGACGTCACCGTGCAGGCCGAAGTCCTCGACCTCCTGGCGGAGCTCGTGCGCCAGGACGGCATGGGGCTGATCCTGGTCAGCCACGACCTCGGCGTCGTCGCCCGCGCCACCGCCCGGACGCTGGTGCTCTATGCGGGCACGCGCTTCGAGGCGGGACCCACCGCCGCCGTGCTCGGCGCTCCCGCCAACCCCTACACGGCGGCGCTGCTCGCCGCGATGCCGCGCCGCCGCCCGCCCGCGGCCGGCGGCCGGCTCGCCACCATCCCGGGCGGCGTGCCGGATTTCGCCGCGCTGCCGCCGGGCTGCCGCTTCGCGCCGCGCTGCGCCGCCCATGTCCCGGCCTGCGACGCCGCCGAGCCGGCGTGGCGCGGGGCCGGCGGACGCGGGTCGCGCTGCATCCGGGCGCCCGGGCCGGAGCCGACGGCATGACGGCACCCCTGCTCGAGGTGCGAAACCTCGCCCGCGACTACGGCGGGGGCCGGGGCGGGGCGCCCCGCGCGCTCGACGGCGTGTCCTTCGTCCTCGAGGCCGGCACCATCCTGGGCCTCGTGGGCGAGAGCGGGTCCGGCAAGTCGACCCTCGCCCGCCTGGTGGCGGCGCTCGACCGGCCGACCGCGGGCCACGTGCTGCTCGACGGCGACGACCTCTTCGCCCTGCCGGGCCGCGCGCTGGTCCGCCGCCGGCGCGACTTCCAGATGGTGTTCCAGGACCCCTACGGCGCGCTCGACCCGCGCCAGCGCGTCGGCCGGATCGTGGCCGAGCCGCTGCACCTGCTGGCGCCCCGGCCCGGTCGGGCGGAGCGCGCCGCGCTTGTCGCCGCCGCGCTCGAAGCCGTGGGCCTGCGGGCCGGCGATGCCGGGCGCTTCCCGCACGCCTTCTCGGGCGGCCAGCGCCAGCGCATCGCCATCGCCCGGGCGCTGGTGACGCGCCCGAGGCTGCTGGTCGCCGACGAGGCCGTCTCGGCCCTGGACCTGTCGGTGCAGGCCCAGGTGTTGAACCTCATCCTCGACCTGCGCGACCGCGACGGCATCGCGGTGCTGTTCATCACCCACGACCTCGGCGTGGTCGATGCGGTCTGCGACCGGGTCGGCGTGATGTACCGGGGGCGCATCGTCGAGGCCGGCCCGGTCGCGGCCGTGCGCGACCGGCCCTTCCATCCCTACACGGCCCTGCTCGCCGCGGCCGAGCCGACGATCCCGCCCGTCCCGCGGGTGCCGACCTCCGCACCGCCGCTGGCGGGCGACGCGGCCGATTGGGCCGGCTGCGTCTTCCGGCCCCGCTGCCCCCTCGCCACCGGGCGCTGCCGGGCCGAGGCGCCGCTGCCGCGCGCCCTGCCGGCCGCCCCCGGGCGCTCCGTCGCCTGCCACCATGCCGAGGCCATGGCGGGCCCGGGCTGACGGCGGCCCCATCGTCATGCGTCATCCCGTCGCACTGCCTGCCGGAACGGCAGGACAGGACCGCGGTGAACAGCGATCGCGCCGGACGCCCATTATTGCCCCAGTGCGGAGGGCTTCCGGCGATTGCCGCCCCGAACCAATCTCCATAGGTTCGAGGCATGGAGATCGCGCCTTCCGCCCCCGACCCGACCGCCGCCGCCGACCGTCTCCGCGCGCTCGTGTCGGAGCTTTGCGGGACGCCGGATCTGGCGCTGCCGCCCGAGCGGGACCTGTCGGCGCGGTTCGGCGTCAGCCGCCGCGCCATCCGCCAGGCCCTCGCCGACCTCGCCGCCGAGGGCCGCGTGTGGCGCCGCCAGGGCAAGGGCACCTTCCCGGGCCCGGCGCCGGCCGTGGTGGTCCCCACGCTGCCCCGCATGGCGGCCCGGACCAATTTCGCCGAGGTCATGGAGGTGCGGGTCTCGCTCGAACCCGAGCTCGCCGCCCTGGCCGCGGCCCGCGCCGCGCCCGAACAGCTGGCGCTGATCCGCCGCCTCGCCGCCCGCACCGCCGCCCAGACGGCCGACACCCCGGCGGCCGCACTCGAGGACTGGGACGGCGCGCTGCACCGGGCCATCGCCGAGGCGGCCGGCAACCGGCTGTTCCTCGACCTCTTCGTCATGGTCGACCGCATCCGCCACGACGCGGCGTGGCGGGACGCGCGGGCGAGCGTGCGCACGCCCGACCGCCTGGCCCGCAGCGCCGCCGAACACGTGGCGCTGGCCGAGGCCATCGGGCGCCGCGACGCCGCGGCGGCGGCCGGCATCATGCGCCACCATCTCGGCACGCTGCGCGACGCCCTGGCGGCGGGGCCGGACCATGGCTGAGCCCGCACCCCCGATGCCCGCACCCACCATTTCCCAAGCCCCTCTGCCCCAAGCCCCCGTGCTGAACGTCGAGGGCCTGACGGTGCGCTTCGCGGGCGCGCCGGCCGCCGTCGTCGAGGATGTCGGCTTCTCGGTCGCGCGCGGCCGCACGCTGGCCATCGTGGGGGAATCGGGCTGCGGCAAGAGCGTCACGTCGCTGGCCCTCATGGGCCTGCTGCCGCCCGCCGCGCGGGTCGCCGGGCGGGCGGTCTTCGCCGGCGGGGTCGACCTCCTTGACATGCCGCCCCGCGCCCGGGCGGATCTGCGCGGCGACCGCGTCGCCATGATCTTCCAGGAGCCCATGACGTCGCTGAACCCCGCCTTCACGATCGGCGACCAGATCGCCGAAAGCGTGGTGCGGCACCGGGGCGCCACGGCGCGGGACGCGCGGGCCCGGGCCCTCGCCATGCTGGACCTCGTGCGCATCCCGGCCGCCGCCGAGCGGCTCGACGCCTATCCGCACGAGATGTCGGGCGGCATGCGCCAGCGCGCCATGATCGCCATGGCGCTGGCCAACGATCCCGCGCTCGTCATCGCCGACGAGCCCACGACGGCGCTCGACGTCACCATCCAGGCGCAGATCCTGGCGCTGCTGGCGGGGCTGCAGCGCGACACCGGCACGGCCGTGATCCTCATCACCCACGACCTCGGCGTCGTGGCCGAGGTGGCCGACGACGTCGTCGTCATGTATGCGGGCCGCGCCGTCGAGGGCGGCCCCGTGTCGGCCCTCTTCGACGATCCCCAGCACCCCTACACGATCGGCCTCATGGGGGCGATGCCGGCGCTGGGGCGCCGCACCGGCCGGCTCGCCACCATCCCGGGCGCCGTGCCGCTGCCGGCCGACATGCCTCCGGGCTGCCGTTTCGCCACGCGCTGCCCCTTCGCGGACGCGCGCTGCGCCGCCGAGCGCCCTCCGGTCCGCGCCTTCGGCGCCGGCCATGGCGCCGCCTGCTGGCATGCGCCGATCGAGGGCTTCGGGGTCGCCGCATGAGCCCCGTCGGCGAGCCGCCCATCCTCGAAGCCGTCGCCCTGTCGAAGCATTTCGGCGGTCGGCGGCGCCTGTTCGCGGCTTCCGCCCCGGTGCGGGCCGTGGACGGCGTGTCGCTGCGGGTGCGGCGCGGCGAGACCCTGGCGCTCGTCGGGGAATCGGGCTCCGGTAAGTCGACGCTGGGCCGGCTGATGCTGGACCTGATGCCGCCCACGGCCGGGGACGTGCTCTACGAGGGGCGCAACGTCGGCGCGCTCCCGGCGGCGGGCCGGCGGGCGCTGCGGCGCGACCTCGGCATCGTGTTCCAGGACCCGTTCGCGTCGCTGAACCCGCGCATGAGCGTCGCCGACATCGTGGGGGAACCGATCTGGCTGCACGAGGCGCTGTCGCGCGCCGACCGTCGCGCCCGGGTCGCGGCCCTGCTGCGCCGGGTGGGGCTGCGGCCCGAGCACGGCGACCGCTATCCGCACGAGTTCTCGGGCGGCCAGCGCCAGCGCATCGGCATCGCCCGGGCGCTCGCCTCCGCGCCGAAGCTGCTGCTCGGCGACGAGCCGGTTTCGGCCCTCGACGTCTCGGTCCAGGCCCAGATCGTCAACCTGCTGGAGGACCTCAAGGCCGAGCTCGGGCTGACGCTGGTGGTGGTGGCGCATGGCCTCGGCGTGATCCGCCACATGAGCGACCGCGTCGCCGTGATGTATCTCGGCCGCATCGTCGAGCTCGCGCCCGTGGACGCGCTGTTCGAGACGCCGCTGCATCCCTACAGCCAGGCGTTGCTGGCCTCCGTGCCGGTGCCGAACCCGCGGGCGCGCAGGCCGCGCGCGCCCCTCGAGGGCGACATGCCGAGCCCCACGCGGCCGCCGCCCGGCTGCCACTTCCACACCCGCTGCCCGCACGCCCGGCCGCTGTGCCGGGAGTTGTCGCCGCCGCTCGATGCGGTGCCGGGCGACCGCGCCGTCGCCTGCCACTTCTGGGCCGAGATCGCGGGCGCCGGCGCCGGCGCTCCCGCCCCCGCGCCCTCCGCCGCCTTCACGCGTCGCCTGACGCTCTTCGAAGCCAAGGCGGCCGCCGCCGCCGACCCCGCATGACACGAGGATTTTCCATGAAGCGGATCGCCCTGACCCTGGCCGGGCTGCTGCTCGGCGCCGCCCACGGCGCGGAGGCGGCGAACGGCCTCCGCATCGGCCTGCAGGAGGATCCGGACTTCCTCGATCCGGCCCGGGCGCGCTCCTACGTGAGCCGCATCGTCTTCGCCTCGCTCTGCGACAAACTCATCGACACGACGCCGGACCTGAAATTCGTGCCGGCGCTCGCCCTGTCCTGGACCTGGAGCCCGGACAACAAGGTGCTGACGCTGAAGCTCCGGCCCGGCGTCACCTTCCAGGACGGCGAGGCCTTCGACGCCGAGGCGGTGAAGTACAACCTCGACCGCTACCGCACCTTGCCCGAATCGCTGCGCAAGAGCGAGGTCGCCTCCATCGACCACGTCGACGTCGTGGACCCGCTCACCGTCGCCCTCGTGCTGAAGCAGCCCGACGCCGCGCTGGTGGCGCAGCTCACCGACCGCTCCGGCATGATGATGGCGCCGAAGGCCACCGCCACCGGCAACCCGGCCGCCGCCCCTGTCTGCTCAGGTCCCTACAAGCTCACCGAGCGGGTCGCCCAGGACCGCATCGTGCTCGACAGGTTCCCCGCCTACTGGAATGCAGGCGCCTACCACTTCGACCGCGTCACCTTCATGCCGATCCCCGACACGACGGTGCGGCTCGCCAACCTGCAGTCGGGCGGGCTCGACATGATCGAGCGCATGGCGGCGACCGACGTGAAGAGCGCCGAGGCCGATGCCAAGCTTCAGGTCCTATCCGTGCCCGGCCTCGGCTTCATGACGCTCGAGTTCAACGTCACGGGCGACAATGCCAAGACGCCGGTGGGGCAGGACAAGCGCGTGCGCCAAGCCTTCGACCTCGCCATCGACCGCGAAGCGCTGAACGCGGCCGTCTACGAGGGCCGCTACACGCCGGGTTCCCAGCCCTTCGCACCCGCCAGTCCCTACCACCTCGACCAGCCCGTGCCGGGCCGCGATGTCGAGAAGGCCAAGGCGCTGCTGAAGGCGGCGGGCGTGGCGCTGCCGGTCACGGTGAAGATGACGTTGGGCAACGACACCAACACTCAGCAGCTCGGCCAGGTGATCCAGGCCATGACGGCCGAAGCCGGCTTCGACCTGCAGCTCCAGACGACGGAATTCGCCACGCTGCTGTCGCAGAACGGCGCCGGCAACTTCCAGACCACGATGGTGGGCTGGTCCGGCCGCGTCGACCCGGACGGCAACATCCACCAGTTCGTGACCTGCAAGGGCGGGCTCAACGACATGAAGTACTGCAATCCCGCCGTCGACGCCCTGTTGAACGAGGCCCGCGCCGTGACGGACCCGGCGGCCCGCAAGGCGAAATACGCCGCCGCCATGAAGATCATCCAAGACGACAAGCCCATCACCTACCTCGATTTCGAGCCGCGGATCTTCGGTGCCGTCAAAACCCTGAAGGGCTTCGTGCCCCATCCCGACGGCATGATCCGGCTGCAGAACGTGACGCTGGACAGATGAGCGCGGTCCGCGCGCCGGCCCTTCTCCCGCTCGCGGGAGAAGGTGCCCCTGCCAAGCAGGGGCGGATGAGGGGAACCCCGGCGCTCGCGGATCCCCTCATCCGTCGCCGCTTCGCGTCGACACCTTCTCCCGTCCGCGGGAGAAGGGGACGCTTCCCATGCTGAGCTTCATCGGCCGGCGCCTGCTGCTCGCCATCCCGACGCTGGTCCTCGTGTCGGTCTTCACCTTCTCGCTGCAGAAGCTGCTGCCCGGTGACCCCGTGCTGACGCTGGCCGGCGAAGAGCGCAGCCCCGAGGTGCTGGCCATGCTGCGCCACAAGTACCACCTCGACGACCCCGCGCCGGTGCAGTACCTGCACTGGATCGGCGGCGTGCTGCACGGCGACCTCGGCGTGTCGCTGAAGACCGACCAGCCCGTCGTCCAGATGATCGGCCAGAAGCTCCCCATCACGATCGAGCTCGCCCTGCTGGCCATGGCGATCGCGCTGCTGCTCGGCATCCCGGCCGGCGTGCTCGCGGCGACGCGCAAGGGCACGGCGGTCGACCTCGGCGCCAACGTGCTGGCGCTGTCGGGCATCTCGGTGCCGCCCTTCTGGCTCGGCGTGCTGATGATCCTGCTCTTCGCCGTGAAACTCCACTGGCTGCCGGCCTCGGGCTTCGCGCCCCTCCTCGAGGATCCGGTGCAGAACCTCCGCACCATGCTGATGCCCTCGCTGGTCATCGGGGCGGCCCTCAGCGCCTCGCTGATGCGCCACACGCGCGGCGCCATGCTGGCGGTGCTGCGCGCCGACTACATCCGCACGGCCCGGGCCAAGGGCCTGCTGGCGCCGTCCGTCGTGCTGAAACACGCTTTCCGCAACGCCCTCGTGCCCATCGTGACGCTGACGACGCTGCTCTTCGGCGAGCTCATCGGCGGCGCGGTGCTGACCGAGCAGGTCTTCACCATCCCGGGCTTCGGCAAGATGATCGTCGACGCCGTCTTCACGCGGGACTACGCCGTGGTGCAGGGCGTGGTGCTCTGCGTGGCCTGCGCCTTCGTGCTGCTGAACCTCCTCGCCGACGTGCTCTACGTCGTCATCAACCCGCGCCTGAGGGTCGGGGCATGACGGACGTGGCGCTCCCGGCCCGCGCCGTGCCGCGACGGCCCCGCAACCGCGCGCTCGCCGCCTTCCTGCGCAACCGCGCGGCCGTGGCGGGCGCCGTCGTGGTGCTGGTCTTCGTCGCCGTGGCGGTGCTGGCACCGCTCCTGGCCCCCTTCGATCCGCTGAAGACCAACTTCCTGCTGATCCGCAAGGCACCGTCGGCGGCCCATTGGCTCGGCACCGACGACCTCGGCCGCGACATCCTCTCGCGCCTGCTCTTCGGCGCCCGGGCCTCGCTGCTGGCCGGCTGCATCTCGGTCGCCATCGCGCTCGCCATCGGGGTGCCGGTGGGGCTGCTGTCGGGCTATTTCGGCGGCTGGATCGACGGGGTGCTGTCGCGGGTCGTCGAGGCGCTGCTGTCCTGCCCGTTCCTGGTCCTGGCCATCGCGCTCGGCGCCTTCCTGGGCCCGAGCCTCGGCAATGCCATGATCGCCATCGGGCTTTCCGCCATGCCGATCTTCGCCCGGCTGACGCGCGGCCAGGTCCTGGCCGTGAAGGCCGAGGACTATATCGCGGGCGCCCGCGCCATCGGCCTGCCGGACCGCTGGATCGTGCTGCGCTACGTCCTGCCCAACGCCCTGGCCCCCATCGTGGTGCAGGCGACGCTGGCGATCGCCGGCGCCATCATCGCGGAGGCGAGCCTGTCGTTCCTGGGCCTCGGCCAGCAGCCGCCCGCCCCCTCCTGGGGATCGATGCTCAACACGGCCAAGAACTTCCTCGACCAGGCGCCGTGGATGTCGATCTCGCCGGGCGCCGCCATCTTCGCCGCCGTGCTGGGGTTCAACCTCCTCGGCGACGGGCTGCGCGACGCGCTCGACCCGAAGGAGGGATGAGGGATGGAACCGCAGGCGGCCTCGACCCTCTCCGCCGCGACGCCTCGGCGGCTCCGCCCCGTGGCGAGCCGACGGGATGCCGGCGAGGCTTTCCTCGGCGATCCGGACGCACACCGAGCCGCCGTGCCGACGCGTGACGGCGCCTCGCCGCCGCCGCCAGACGCGATGCCGAACCCCGACGCCTTCCAGCCGACATCCCCGGTCCCTTCCCAGAGCCGCCACCCATGAGCAACATCAACCCCGGCCGCTTCACCACCCGCCCCGAGATCCAGGGCACCTTCGGCGTCGTGGCCACGACGCATTGGATCGCCACCGCGGTCGGCATGTCGATCCTGGAGCGGGGCGGCAACGCCTTCGACGCCGGCTGCGCCGCCGCCTTCACGCTGCAGGTCGTGGAGCCGCACCTCAACGGCCCCGCCGGCGACGCGCCGCTGATCCTGCACGCGGCGGGGGCGGAGGCGGCCGAGGTGGTCTGCGGCCAGGGCCCGGCGCCGGCCGGGCTGACGATCGCGCATTGCCGCTCCCTCGGGCTCGACCTCATCCCCGGCACGGGCCAGCTGGCGGCCTGCGTGCCCGGCACCTTCGACGCCCTGATGCTGATGCTGGAGCGGCACGGCACGCTCCCGGTCCGCGACGTGCTGGCCCCCGCCATCCACTATGCCCGGCACGGCCACCCCATCGTCGAGCGGACCTCGGCCACGATCGCCACGGTGGCGGATCTGTTCCGCGACCATTGGACGACATCGGCCGCCGTCTACCTGCCGGGCGGCGACGTGCCGCTGCCCGGCACGCTGTTCCGCAACCCGGCGCTGGCCGACACCTACGAGCGCATCTGCCGCGAGGCCGAGGCCGCGGGCGGCGGGCGCGAGGCGCAGATCGCGGCGGCCCGCCGGGCCTGGCGCGAGGGGTTCGTGGCGGATGCCATCGACCGCTGGTGCCGCGACGATGCCGTCATGGACGTGTCGGGCCGCGCCCATCACGGCGTGCTGACCGGCCAGGACATGGCGGGCTGGAGCGCCACCGTCGAGGCGCCGGTCGGGCTCGACTACGGGCGCTACCGGGTGCTGAAGGCCGGGTTCTGGTCGCAGGGGCCGGTCGCCCTCCAGCAGCTGGCCCTGCTCAAGGGCTTCGACCTCGACCGGCTCGACCCCGCCGGCCCGGACTTCATCCACCTCGTGGTGGAAGCCTCCAAGCTCGCCTTCGCCGACCGCGAAGCCTTCTACGGCGACCCCGACCACGTGCCGGTGCCGGGCGACGTGCTGCTGTCGGAGGCCTACAATGCCGAGCGGCGGGCGCTGATCGGCGAGTCCGCCTCGGCGGAGCTGCGCCCCGGCACGATCCCGGGCTTCGGCGCCGCCGTCGACGCCCGCGCCACCGACGAGGGCCGGGTGGCGGTGGGGGCGTCGGGGGCCGGCGAGCCCACGGTGGGCCGGCTCGGCACCACGCGCGGCGACACGGTGCATTTCGACGTCATCGACCGCCACGGCAACATGGTGGCGGCGACGCCGTCCGGCGGCTGGCTGCAATCCTCGCCCGTCATCCCGAGCCTCGGCTTCGGCCTCGGCACCCGGGCCCAGATGTTCTGGCTGGAGGAGGGGCGCCCCTCCAGCCTCGCGCCCGGCCGCCGGCCGCGCACCACCCTGTCGCCCACGCTCGCTTTGCGCGACGGCAAACCCTTCCTCGCCTGGGGCACGCCGGGCGGCGACCAGCAGGACCAGTGGATCCCGCAGTTCTTCCTGCGCCACGTCCATGCCGGGATGAACCTGCAGGAGGCCATCGACGCGCCGGCCTGGCATTCCGAGCATTTCCCCTCGTCCTTCTGGCCCCGCAAGTCGCGGCCCAACCGCCTCGTCGTCGAGAGCCGCCTGCCGGACTCGACGGTGGCGGAGCTGCGCCGCCGCGGCCACGCGGTCGAGGTGGGGGACGCCTGGTCCGAGGGGCGCCTCGTCGCCGCCTCGCGCGACCCGGACGGGCTGCTGCGCGCCGCCGCCAACCCGCGCGGCATGCAGGGCTACGCGGCGGGGCGGTGACGGCATGACCGACGCGGGCATCTCCATCGGGCCGGCCGGGCCGGCCGACCTCGATGCCGTGCAGTCGATCAGCGCCGCCGCCTATACGCCCGCCTATCTGCCGGTCATCGGCGCCGTCCCGAAGCCCGCCACCGAAGACCATGCCCCGCGCATCGCGCGCGGGCAGGTCTGGCTCCTCGCCGCGGCGGGGCGCACCGTGGGCCTCATCGTCCTGGAGCGGACCGGGCCGGACCTCCTGGTCTACAGCGTCGCCGTTCATCCGGACCACCAGGGCCGAGGCTTCGCCAAGTGCCTCCTGGCTTTCGCCGGTGACCGGGCCGCCGCCGAGGGCTGCGGGACCCTGCGCCTCTACACCAACGCCCGCATGCTCGGGAACCTCGCGCTCTATCGCCGGTGCGGCTTCGCCGAGACCGGGCGCCGCCCTCATCCGAGCCGAGCCGGAGAGATGCTGGTCGACATGGCGAAAGCCATCCAACCTCCGCCACCGCAAGGGAAATCCACCACCATGCCGACGCATCACGACATCCCCGTCACCCACGACCACATGGTCTGGGGCACGCTCGACGCCGCCCAGCCGCCCGTGCTGCGCGTGCAGTCGGGCGACACCGTCACGCTCGGGTCCTTCCCGGCGGGCGGCAAGGCGAGCCTGCCGGCCGACGCCGCCACCGTGCCGCCCGCCTATGCGGCGGCGCTCGACGCCCTGGTGCAGAAGGGGCCGCATTTCATGACCGGGCCCGTCTTCGTCGAGGGCGCCGAGCCGGGCGACACGCTGCAGGTCGACATCCTCGACGTGACGGTCAGCCAGGACTGGGGCTTCGTGTCGATCCTGCCGCTGCTCGGCACGCTGCCGGACGAGTTCACCGACTACGAGACGATCCATCCCGCGGTGGACCACGCCCGCCAGGTCTGCATCATGCCCTGGGGCACCGAGATCCCGCTCGCGCCCTTCTTCGGCATCATGGCGGTGGCGCCGCCGCCCGCCTGGGGCGCCTGCGGCTCCGCCGTGCCGCGCGCCTTCGGCGGCAACATGGACAACAAGGAACTCAAGGCCGGCACGACGCTCTACCTGCCGGTCTTCGCGCCCGGCGCGCTCTTCATGGCGGGCGACGGCCACGGCGTGCAGGGCGACGGCGAAGTCTGCATCACGGCGCTGGAGACCGGCGTCACCGGCACGTTCCGGCTGACGGTGCGCAAGGACATCGCCATCGCGCGGCCCTTCGCCGAGACCCCCACGCACCTCCTGTCGATCGGCCTCGACGAGGACCTCGACGACGCCGCCAAGCAGGCCGTGCGCGAGATGGTGGACCACGTGTGCCGCCGCACCGCCCTCACCCGGAACCAGGCCTACATGCTGTGCTCGCTCGCCGGCGACCTGCGGGTCACCCAGCTCGTCGACGGCAACAAGGGCGTGCACATGATGCTGGCGAAGACGCTGCTCTGAGGGGCGTCGCCAGGGCCGACGTTGGCCGCGGGGCGTCGCCCCGCGGCGCCGTGGCTCAGAAGGTCGCCGTCATGGGGTCGGGTCCGATGCGGCCCTCGGGCGAGTCGAGGCCCGCGATCGCCTCCATGGCGGCCGCGTCGAGCGCGAAGTCGAAGACCGCGATGTTCTGCTTCAGCCGCTCCGGGTTCACCGTCTTGGGGATGACGATGAGCCCCGAATCGAGGTGCCAGCGGATGATCACCTGGGCGGGGGACTTGCCGGTGCGGCGGGCGATGTCGCCGAGCGCCGGGTCCTCGAGCAGCTGGCCCTGGCCGAGCGGGCTCCACGACTCGGTCTGGATGCCGTGCCGCGCGTGGAAGGCCCGCAGCGCCGTCTGCTGGAAGCGCGGGTGCAGCTCGATCTGGTTCACGGCCGGCGTCACGCCGGTCTCGTCGATGATGCGCGTCAGGTGATCCTCGGTGAAGTTCGACACGCCGATCGACTTCGCCCGCCCTTCCCGCTGCAGCCGCACCAGGGCCTTCCAGCTGTCGACGAAGCGGCCCTTCTTGGGGGCCGGCCAGTGGATGAGGTAGAGGTCGACGCTGTCGCGCCCGAGCCGCTTGGCGCTGGCGTCGAAGGCCCGGAGCGCCTCGTCGTAGCCCTGGTCGTCGTTCCACAGCTTGGTGGTGAGGAACGTGTCCCGCCCCGCCAGCGCCTGGCCGACCCCATCCTCGTTCTTGTAGGCCGAGGCGGTGTCGACGGCCTGGTAGCCGGCATCCAGCGCCGCCGCAACGACGCGCGCGGCATCGTCGGCCGGGGTGCGCCACACGCCGAGCCCGAGCTGCGGCATGCGCCGCCCGTCGTTGAGGGTCACCTCGCTCTGTCCGTCGCTCGCCATCGCATCGCCTCCTCGCCCGCCCGCCGGGTCCCGGTACTGAACCCCGTGGGGCCGGCCGGGGTTCAGCGGCGCGACGCCGCCGCGACTGTGGCCGTGGGGAGCATCGGGGCTGCCCGAGGCCGCCCCGGCGGCCGTGCCGGCGACCGCCGGGGACCATCGGTCGACCCCCGACCCCGCCACGAGGCCGTTCGACCATCGGAGGGTGTACCTTTGCGGCCGGGCGGTGCATGAGGGCGTCGGGGGCCGGCTCGGCGGCGCAAGCCACGAAGGGGGGAACGGGTGCAGATCGTCTTCGTGCTGCTGGCCCACAATGCCTCTGCACTGGTGTCGCGCGTCGCCCGGACCATGACGGCGACCGGGCACCGCATCGTCATCCACTACGACGCCAAGGTGCCCGACGCGGAATTTGCCGCCCTGCGCGACGGCCTCGCCGACCTCGGGGACCGGCTGCGGTTCGCCCGGCGCGTCGCGGTCGGCTGGGGCGAGTGGTCGGTCGTGCAGGCGACGCTCAATGCCGTCGAGGCCATCGCCGAGGCCGGCTGGGCGCCCGACTACGTCTACCTGATGAGCGCGATGGACTATCCCATCCGCGATGCCGCCCACCTCGAGGGCTTCCTCGACCGCAACCGCGGCGACGAGTTCATCGAGAGCGTGCCCTCCGACACCGTGAAGTGGGTGAAGAGCGGCCCGCAGCGCGAGCGCTACCAGTATCGCTGGTACTTCAACTGGCGCGAGCGGCCCCACCTGACCGACCGGATGTTCAGGCTGCAGCGCCGGCTGGGGCTGAAGCGCCGCTTCGTGCGCGACATGGTCCCGCATCTCGGCTCGCAATGGTGGGTGCTGACCTGGCCGACCCTCGAAGCCATCATGGCGATCGCCCGCCAGCCGGACGTCCTGGCCTTCTTCCGCACCACGCTCGTGCCCGACGAGCTGTTCTTCCAGACGCTGGTGCGGCAGGTCGCGCCCGACCACCGCATCATCAACTGCCCGCTGACCCTCTACCAGTTCACCGACTACGGCTACCCGGTCGTCTACCACGCCGACCACCTCGACTACCTGACGCGCCAGCGCTTCTTCATGGCGCGCAAGCTGTCGGCGCACGACATGGGCCTGCGCGACCTCCTCGACGCCTTCTGGCGCGGCGACCGGCAGGCCAAGCCCTTCATCGACGAGGATGTCGGCCTGCGCTCCAGCGAATACGACGATTGGCGCCTGGCCCACCGCGACGGGCCACCGAACCGGCCGCTGGCGGGCGGTGGCGAGCGAGCCTGGGGGGCGGGCGCGCGGCGCGTGTCCAAGCCCTGCTTCGCCGTGATCGGCACCAGCACGGCGGAGCTCGGCTTCGCCCACCGGGTGCTGTCGCGGGCGGCGGGCGTCCGCCTGCACGGGCAGCTGTTCCATCCCGCCGCCATCGAATTCGCCGGCGGGGCGGCGGATTTCGCCAGCTACGGCGAGGGCGACGTCGAGATGCGCAACATGTCGGGCATCGACTTCCTCACCGACGTGGTGCGGGCCGAGCCGGCCCTGACCTCGGGCTTCCTGCTCCGCGCCGAGCAGGGCGGCCCCGTCGCCGAGGCCATCGCCGAGCGCACCGACATCCGCCTGGCGCAACTCGGCGGCGACCCGCTGGTGGCCTTCTCCGAGGCGCTCGGCGGCCAGCACCCGGCCCTCGGCAGCGCCTTCGACCCCGGGGTGCTGGCCGACGTGCCGCCCGAGGCGGCGGCGAACCGCTTCCGCGTGTTCCTGAAGGCGTTCCAGCAGCAGGGCCACGCCGCCGAGCGGCGGTTCAAGGCCGCCGGCGAGGCCCGGCCGAAGGGCTGGGCGCAGAAGTTCGACCCCCGCAAGATCGGGCCCGACTGGCTCAGCCGCCTCGAAACCTGCCTGGGCCTGCGGATCGACATCACCCCCGAAGCGCTCGAAGCCGAGCGGCTCGCGGCGTTGGACGAGGTGCGGGCGCGCCGGCGCGGCGTCGTCGACCTGCTGGTGCGCGGCGGCATCGATCCCGTCGTCTTCGACGTGTTGGGGCAGGGGGGCGGGGACGTCGCCAATGCCCTGGCCCTGCTTTGACGCCGGAGGACCGGATGCCCCTGACACCTCCGGCACGGCGGATCCTGGCGGCGGCGACGCTCGGGCTCGGGTTCCTGGCCACCGGGGCCGCGCCCGCCCAGCCGTCCGCACCCTGCGGCGGCGCCGGCGCCGGGAGCCTCGCGGCCCGGCGCTACGCCGGGCGGGTCGGCCATTACATCGCCGACCTCAAGACCTCCTTCCCCGAACACGAGCTGTATTCGCCCGCCACGGCCCTGACGCGCCTGAACTACCGGGCCGTGCTGGACGGGCTGGCCGGGGCCGTCGGCGTCAACGGCATCCGCCTGCCGGTCGTGCCGAGCTATGCGGTGGCGACCGATTATCCGCCGCTCTACGCCGACGTGCTGGCCTATGCGCGCAGCCTCGGCCTCGCCATCTATGCCAGTCCCATGTCGGTCGGCATGAAGCCCTTCGCGGGCTGGACCGACGAACGCTATGCCGCCTGGCTCGCCGCCTATGCGGCGGCCTTCCGGCCCGACGTCCTGTCGCCGTTCAACGAGGCCGCGCTCGACAACCACCGCATCGCCGCCATCACCCGGCTGCTGCGGGCCAGGCTCTCCGTGCCGGTGCTGCTGATGGGCCCCGACCGGCAGCACGTCGGCCGTTCGGTGACGAGCCTCGCCCGGGACCCCGGCACGGTGGCGCTGTTCGACATCGTCGGCTCGCACAACGCCGACCGCGACGCGAGCGCGACCGTCCAGGCCTGGAGCGCGCTCGTCGCCCTGGCCGGCGAGCGTCCGGTCTGGTCCTCCGAGAACCCGGCGCTCTGGTCGCGCGGGCAACTCGACGGCCTGCCCGGCATCGACCAGGCGGTGGGCGGCGGCGTCGCCGGCGTGGTGGTCTGGATGGCCAAGCCGAGCCTCGTCGACGGGACGGGCCGCCCCACCCGCAAGGCCTGCGAGATCGCCGCCAACCTCGTGCGGTGACGGCGCCGCGGCACCCGGGCCGGGGGCGACCTCAGCCGCGGGCGTTCAGCAGAGGCATGGGGTGGCATTCGTAGCGACCGACCCCGGCCGCGACGATCGGGTCGGCCGCCGTCAACGTGGCGATGTCCTGGTCGTCGGCGATCCGCCAGATGGCGACGCCGTAGCTCCCCTTGGGATCGATGACCGGCCCGTGGGCGACGATGACGCCCTGTTCCAGCAGAGCCGACTGCCACGCGCCGTGCTCCTTCATCAACGCGGCTTCGGCCGGCGTCATCTTCGACAGGAAGTCGTTGCGCGGCGGGAAATACTGGCAAAGATAGTTTTTCATGGCATGGGTTCCTCGAAGTGGAAAAGCGGGGTCGTCATCTGCTCGTCAGGCGACTGGCGACGTCGAACGAGCGACGCCATGGCGGGGCCAGTCCGTCGGGTTCAGCCGATCACGCCCATCTGCTTGCGGAAGCTCTTGTCGAACATCTTCTCGGGCACGAACCGCCTCATCATACGGAACCGCCCCGCGGTCTTGCCCGGCGTGTAGCGGATGCTCGGCTCGGCTTCGGTTGCGGCCAGCACGACCTTGTCGGCGACCAGCCCCACCGGATCGCCCGCCGCGATCCCGCGCTTCCAGGTCGTGTTGGCAGCGTCACGGCCGGCATCGTAGACGCGCAACATCCTGTCGGGCTTGTCGCCGTTCTCCTCGAGTGCGGTGCGGGTGAAGGCCGGTGCGACGAGGCTCACGCGGATGCCCAGCGTGCGCAGTTCGTGGTCGAGCGACTCCGAGTACCCCTCCACTGCATGCTTGGTCGCGCTATAGAGTGCCGTGTAGGGACCTGGGAGAAAGCCCAAGACCGAGCTGATGTTGACGATGCGGCCATGCCCTTGCTTCCGCATGACGGGCAGCACCTCGCGCGTGGTGCGGACGATGCTGAACAGGTTGACGTCGAAAAGACCCTGCGCCTGTTCGATCGAGGACTCTTCCGCCGCGCCGATCAACGACCGGCCCGCGTTGTTGACGAGGACGTCGATGCTCCCTGTCATCCCCAGGACCGCGGCGACGGTCCTTTGCACCGAGTCATCCTGCGTCACGTCGCACGGCAGCATGTGGATGCTGTCGCGCACCTCGCCGGCATCGACCCGCCGACTCGTGCCGAATACCTCAAATCCCGCCTGAAGCAGCGCGAGGGCCGACGCCCGGCCGATGCCACCCGCAGCACCCGTGACGAGTGCCACCCTCCGAGCGCCGGCCTGCGTTCCGTGTCCTTGTGCCATGATCGCTCCCCATGCGAGGTCATCGGTAATGATGACGTTCGACATCATCGCGTTTATGATTATGGGTATCATCCCTGTCAAGGGCTCGGCGTCGCGGGGACCGACCTCGATCAGGTTCGAGCTGGCATGCGGTGGTGACGGCGAGGTGAGCGATGAAGATCAGCAAGGAAGCGGTGCAGCAGAACCGCAAGCGGGTTCTCGACACGGCGGCACGCCTGTTCCGAGAACGCGGCATCGACGGCATCGGCATCGCCGACCTCATGCAGGAGGCCGGTCTGACGCACGGCGGCTTCTACCGTCAGTTCAAGTCCAAGGACGATCTGATCGTGCGAGCGCTCGAGGGTGCATTCGCCGATACGAGCAAGGACATCGAAAGCCGCGTGGCGGCCGATGACAAGCCGTTCGAAGCGCTGGTTCGGTACTACGTGTCCGCCGAACATCGTGACGATCCGGGGCATGGCTGTAGCCTGGCAGCACTGGCCTCCGATGCGGCGCGCGACCGAGACGGCGATCTGGCCGCGTTGTTCGGCGACATCGTCGCTCAGTACATCACGCTGCTGACCGCCATCCTGCCGGGGACGGATCCGGAGAGGAAGCGGGCGGGCGCCGTGTCGGCGCTGGCCGAGATGGTCGGGTCTCTGGTGTTGTCCCGCGTGGTTCCTGATCCGGCCTTGGCGACGGAGATCATCGAGACGGTCGCCGACGACCTCATCGCGCGCCATGCGGCACCGGACGCGTGAGGCGCGGCGAGGGGCCCCGCCGCGCGCCGGCCCGCAATGCCGCCTCACCGTGCCGCCCCACCGTGGTCGTCGGCGCGACAGGCACGCCGGCCGCAGCGAGGTCGGTCGCGTTCACGCCGCGACGGCTTCCTCGACGCTCGTCGCCAGCGGCGTCGTCGGGCGACCGATCAGGCTGCTGAGGGTTCGCGCATCGCTGTACAGGGCGCCGCCCGCTGCATTGGCACTGCTCTCCGCCAGCATCGCGGCGAGCGGCGTCGGCAGGCCCAGGCCGGTCAGGGCGTCGCGGTAGGCCGCCTCGGGCAGGTCGGTGTAGGCGACGGGCTTCCCGCTCACCCGCGCAAGCGTCGCGGCATAGGCCGCCATCGTGAACCCATCGTCGCCAGCCAGTTCGAAAGTCGCATTCGCCACCGTCTCGTCGGTCAGGACCGCGCTCGCCGCGGCCGCATAGTCGATCCGCGCTGCGGCCGAGATGCGACCGTCGCCCGAACTGCCGATGACGCCGCCGTGCGCGATCTCCATCGCGGCACTGCCGGTGTAGTTTTCCGTGTACCAGCCGTTGCGCAGCAGGGCGTAGGTCAGGCCGCTTCGTTTGATGGCGGCTTCTGTCGCCCGGTGCTCGACCGCGAGGCCGATGGGGCTGCTGTCGGCGTTGAGGATGCTGGTATAGGCGATGAAGCCGACGCCGGCCTGCTTTGCCGCCGCGATGACGGCCGTGTGTTGCGCTTCGCGCTGGCCGACTTCGCTCGACGACACCAACAGCAGACGTTCGACATGCGTGAGCGCCTCGGCGAGGGTCGCGGCATCGTCATAATCGAACCGGCGAACCTCGACGCCGCGAATTGCCAGGTCGGCGACCTTCGCCGGATCGCGGACGAGCGCGACGATCTCGGCAGGCTCGATCGTGACGAGGAGAGAATCGATGACGAGCCGGCCGAGTTGGCCCGAGGCTCCGGTGACGGCGTACATGGTGCTCTCCTGGCGTGCTTGCGAGCCGATCCATAAGCAAATAGCTTACGGAGCGTAAGTACGCACACAAAGGTCAGCATCGATGTCGACCCGGCCATCGCAACGTCTCGCCGATCGCATCGCGCGCGGGGACGTGTTCGAACCCCGCTGCCCATCCCGGACGATCCTGAAGCACATGACCAGTACATGGGGCGTCTTGAGCCTGATCGCACTCCAGGCCGGCACGCTCCGTTTCAGCGAGCTGCGCCGAAAGGTCAGCGGCGTGAGCGAGCGCATGCTGGCGCAGACACTCCAGCAGCTCGAAGCTGATGGGCTGGTGTTCAGGAAAAGCTATCCTGTCGTCCCCCCTCGGGTCGAGTACAGCCTCACGGCCTTGGGGCAGGAAGCCGCCAGCAAGGTCGCCGAGCTGGCCGACTGGGTCGAGTTCAGGCTGAACGACCTGCGACGGGAGGGCGCCGGCGCGACCCCATAGGCGGTGGCTGCCGCTCGACGATCTCGATGGAGGTTTCACCTGCAACCGATGCGGCAGGTGGGGCCGCACCGCCCAACGGGGCCGACCGGTCGACCCGGCGGCTGTCAGGCCAGCCGGCGATCCGGTGCCTCGTCGCGGCGCCCGACCTTCGTCCATGCGACGAAGTCCTGCGGTGGCAGGGGGTGGGAGAAGAGATAGCCTTGAACCTCGTCGCATCCCGTCGAACGCAACCGGTCGAGGACCGCCGGCGTCTCGACGCCCTCCGCCACCACGCGATGGCCGAGGTGCTTCGCCATCGAGACCATCATGGTGATGAGCGACAGTTGACGAGGGTCGGTGTCGATCCGAGCGATGAAGGACCGATCGATCTTCACGACATGGATGGGGAGCCGCTGCAGGTAGGAGAGGCTGCTGTAGCCGGTGCCGAAATCGTCGATGGCCAGGCGGATCCCCGCTTCGGCCAGCTGGTTCAGCTGGGTGAGGGCCAGTTCCGCATCGTTCATGATGGCCGTCTCGGTCACCTCCAGTTCGATGACGGTCGGGGGGACGCCATGGCGACGCAGCACCGCCTTCACGCTGTCGGCGAAGCCGCTGTCGTGCAGGTTGGCCGAGGAGATGTTGACCGAGACGGTGAGGTCGAGGCCCGCCTCGCGCCAGCTCGCGATCTGAGCCACCGCCGTCTCGATGACCCAGGCGGTCGTGGGGGTCGCCAGGGACATGCGTTCGATGAGGGGGATGAACTCGCTCGGCCCGATCGGGCCGAGCGTCGGATGGGTCCAGCGCAGCAGGGCTTCGGCGCCGAGGCATTGCCCCGAAGCGAGGTCGATCCGAGGCTGGTAGACGAGGCGAAGGTCCGAGGACGCGGCGAGCGCGACCTCGAAATCGCGCAGCAAGGCGAAACTGCGCCGGAAGGCCTTGTCGGAGGTCGCCGAATGGGAGTGGAAGGGAAGGCCCGTCGCGCGAGCGTCCTGCGCGGCGCCCTGCGCGATCCGCAGCACGTCGGACGGAGCGACCTCGCCGAGGACGAAGGGCGCCACCCCGATCACGGTCGTGCCCAGCACGTCCTCGCCGCCGAGCTTGCGGAACTGTTCCGTCTTGGCCCGCACCATGTCCAGGTAGTCGGTCTCGTCGACGCCGTCGGGCGCCAGGCAGGCGAACTGGCTCGCGCCCACGTGGTAGGCCTTGCGCTGCGGTCCGATCAGGATCCGCAGGTTCCGCGCCGCGACCCTGATGATCGCGTCGATGGCGGCCGGCCCCATGACGCGCTGCGTGTGATTGAGCTGGTCCACGGCCATGAGATCCAGCAGGGACACGATCCGCCGCCGCCCCGTCCCCTCGTCTCGTGCGAGGTCGGCGAGGTCCTCGAGGAACTGCGTCCGGTTCGGCAGGGCACTGATCGGGTCGATCCGTCCGAAGGCGTGCTGAAGCTCGATCTGGGACATCACCATGGCGGCGAGGTCGCGCAGGGCCGCCAGTTCCGATCCCTTGACGGTGCGGGGCGAGGTCCCCAGCACGCACATGGCCCCGAGCCCGAAGCCATCCCGCGTCACCAGAGGAGCGCCGGCGTAGAAGCGGATGCCGGCCCGGCCCAGCACCGAGTCGCGATACACGTCATCGGTCTCGAAATCCTCGATGACCAGGATGTCGCAGGTTTCGGCGACCTGCGCGCAGGGGGCTCCCACGCGTGGGACTTCGCGGTGCTCGACGCCGACCCGGGACTTGAACCATTGCCGGTCGGTGTCGGTCAGCGACACGGCGGCGATCGGCAGGTCGAAGATCTGGCTCGCCATGCGGGTGATGCGGTCGAAACTCTCGCTTGCAGGTGTGTCCAGCAGATCGAGCTGCATGAGGGCAGCCAGGCGAGACGGTTCATGATTGATCATCGAGGGGCCCACGACCAGCTCCTGGCGGCGATGTCGGGCTGGAAGGATGGAACGAACGACATCGGTCTTGCCGTCAAAGACACCTCAAAAACGCTAATTAGTCCCTAATTGCCAAGGTCGGCGGCCTTAAACAAAGACATTCAACGATGTTATTTCGCTGAAGTCCGCCGGTCGGTTTTCCCGTCAGGGTCTCAAGGCGGGCCTTCGGTGACGGCGAATGCGCCCAGGGCGCGAAGCGGGGCGGTTAACAGATCGTTACTTACGCTGGTCGGCTCATAGCGGCCCGCGGAACCCGATGCCGGACGTCCCACTCTGCGGACGACCTCGCGCTCGAAGGACAGGAAGTGCTCGACCTGTCCGTCGGCGCCGCGCAGCGGTCGGCAGTCGATCTCGACGCGATACTTGCTGCCGTCGCCGCGATAGTTGGTGAGGTAACCGTGGTAACGGTCTCCGCCGGCGAGAGCCCGGGCGAAGTCGTCCAGCGACGAGCGCCGGGTTTCACGGCCCTGCATGAACCGCGGGGTGAGGCCGATCAATCCGTCGACGTCCCGTCCCGTCAGCGCTCCGAATGCCGCATTGGCATAGAGGATGATCGGCCCAGGCTTCGCTGGCTGCGCATCGGTGATGACGATGCCGATCGGCGCGTCGTCGAGGAACGCGCGCGCAAGCTCGATGACGTTCATCTGTCCCCGGGGCCGATCTCGATCTGCACGCGTCCGGGTCGATGCGGTTGGGCCCGACCCCGGAGCGTAACGCATCAGGGTTGCAAAAGGATCGGGCCGGGCGGGAAGGTCGTGGTGCCGGGTTGAGGAGGGCGGTCCCGCCCCCCTGTCCAAGTGTTTCGACGACCCTGCAGGTAGCCTTGGAGCTCCGAAGCGAGTGCCTCCATGACCACCCGGATACGGGCTGCGTGTCGCAGGTCCGGATGGGTCACCAGCCACATCTCCAGGGCGAACTCGATCTCGGGGAGCACCCGGACCAGGGACGGCGCGCGGCAGGCCATCGGCACCTGCATGACGCCGATGCCGAGCCCGGCCCGGAGGGCCGCGAGCTGGGCCAAGGCACTGTCCGACGCAAATCCCAGGTGGTGCCGCGAAGCGCCCACACCGCAGGCCGCCAGGGCCGCCAGGTATTCCGTCCGGCGGTCCTGGCCGATCAGGGCGCGGGTGGCGAGGAGGGCCGCGGCGTCGGCCGGCAAACCGTTGGCGTCGATCCAACGTGCCTCGGCGTAGAGCCCGAGCGGGACGGAGCCGACCCGGCGCGCCACGAGGCTGGCCTGCGTCGGTTCCATCATGCGGACGGCCACGTCCGCGTCGCGGCGCAGGATGTCCTCGGGGACGTCGGACAACGCGAGTTCGAAGCGCAGCGCGGGATGGGCGCGTCGCAACTCCATGAGCATCGGCGGCAGGACCTCGCCGCCCACCACCTCGCTCGCCGCGATACGGACCGTGCCGCCGATGGCCTCCTGGTCCGTCGTGGCCGTGCGGGTGAGGCTCGCCGCCGCCGCCGCCATGGAGCGCGCGGCGGGAGCGATCCGATGGGCGAGGTCGGTGGCCAGGAGACCCGTCGGGGAGCGCGTGAAGAGCGGGCCGCCCAAGACCCCTTCCAGGGCTTCGAGGTGACGGCGCACGGTGACGTGCGAGAAGCCCAGATGCCGCGCCGCCGCCGACAGGCTCCCACCCTCCAGGATGTGCAGGAAGGTTCGGCAGAGCGTCCAGTCCAGCGTGTCGGGCTTCATCACTTTCCGTACACCCGATCGGCACCTTCTATCAATTGTGCCAGGCGGGGTCCGTCGGGCACACAGGAGGCGCAAGGAGGCTTCCACATGATCGATACCGCCCTCGACACCCGCGCCCTCGCCACCTCGGCGTCACGCTCGAGAGGGACGACGCTGCTGCTGCGCGCCGAGGGCGCAGCCGCGTTCATCGGCGCCGTTTCGGGCTACGTCGTCCTGAACGGCGACTGGCATCTGTTCGCGCTCCTGCTGCTGCTGCCCGACCTGTCCATGCTGGGCTATCGCATCGATGCGGAGTTCGGTGCCGCCCTCTACAACTCGGCCCACACCTATCTCGTGCCCGGCGCCCTGGCGCTCGCCGGCTGGCTGACCGGTGTCCCGCTGCTGTTTGCCGTCGCGCTGATCTGGGTGGCCCATATCGCTTTGGATCGGGCTCTCGGCTTCGGCCTCAAGCGCCCGGGCTCCTTCAGCGATACGCACCTCAGCACCAAAGCGGCATGAGCCCTGGCACGCGTCGTCCCTCATCGGCGATGGCGCCGGCAGGGCGGTCGTGGTCGGTCGTAGGGTGGATCGCCGGACAACGGCGCGCGCGGTCCCTTTCTGCGCGCTCCCTCTCATGAACCCTCACGCCGTCGAGGCCCGTGGGCTGCTGCCGGTCGCATCGATGCGCTCCGGCCGTCCCGGACGCCTTTACGGGGGACACGCCGCGACGATTGCGCCACACCGAGCCGATCCCGATAGCGTCGAAACCAGGGCTGGACAGCATTGAAGACCGGAAAAAAACCGCAGCAGACCTCGATGACGTCGGTCGCCGTGGGGCTGACACTCCTCTCGGGGCTTCTCTACGTCCTGGGCTACGCACTCTCCAAGATCCTGGTGGCCCATCATGGCATGAGCCCGTTGCAGGTCACCTTCCTCCGCTGCGTCGTGATCCTTCTGGTCGGCCTCGTCGCGATCTCCTGGCCGGGGAACCGGATGACGTGGGGCGGCCTGTTGCGGCCCGAGAAGGCGTGGGAGCAGAGAGCGGCGGCGGCGGCGCTCGTCGCGTCGAACGCGCTCGCCGTCTTGGCCTACAGCCTCCTGTCCGTCACCAGCGCTTCGGCCCTGGGCTTCACGGCACCGCTTCTCCTGGCTTTGCTCGGCGGCCTCTTTCTGCACGAGCGGGTGTCGCTCGGTCGGTGGCTCGGGACTGTCGTCGGCTTCGTCGGCATGCTGCTGATCGTGAAGCCGGGCGGGGAGGCCAGCCTGTTCGGCATCGTGGCGGCCTTCGGGGGCGCGCTGACCTATGCCGTGTACCAGGTCCTCATCCGACGGCTCCGCGACGTCGCCACCACGCTCGACACGCTCATGCAGGTCGCTCTGGTCGGCGTTGTTCTGCTGGCCGTGCCGGTCGCGGCCGATTGGCGAAGCCTCGACCTCAGCTCCGTCGGGCTCACCGTGGCCGTGGCGGTCGTCCAGACGGCCGCACTGGCGAGCATCGCGGCAGCCCTTCACCGGAGCGAGGCGTCGCGCCTGGCGCCGTGGCAGTTTTGCGGATTGCTCTGGGCCATGATGCTCGACGCCCTCGTGCTGCATGCCACGCCGACGTTCGAGAGCCTGGTCGGTGCCGTCCTTGTGATGGCCGGTGGCGTGCTGGCGCAGGCGCTGAAGGCCCGGACCGCGGCGAGCTAGATGTGGAGCCTCAATAGGTTGTCCTTGTCGAGTGCGAGGCGGCTGACGGGTGGTTTTGCGCCGAGGCTCGTGTGTGGC
>NZ_QYBC01000033.1 GCF_004137085.1 Lichenibacterium ramalinae | reverse complement strand
TCGGCGCAGGAGCAGGCGTCGGGCCTCGACCAGGTGAACGGCGCCATCAACCAGATGGACCAGGTCACCCAGCAGAATGCCGCCATGGTGGAGGAATCGACGGCGGCGAGCCACGGCCTCGCCCGCGACGCCGAAGCCCTGATGGCGATCATCGGCGGGTTCAAGGTCGGCGTGCCGGCCTCGGCCAACCGCCGGCCGACGCCGGCGCGCGCCTCGGCGTCGCCAGCGCCGGTCGTGGCGCTCAGGTCCACGGGACAGGGCGGGGCCGCCGCCAAGCCCGCCGCGGAAGCGGCGGCCTGGGACGAGTTCTAGAACCGGTGCCGCTCGCCCCGGCTCGCGGCCTTTCGATCGACGGGCCTCCTCACGCGATCGGGGGGCTCCGCCCGATCGCCATCGGCTCCAGCCCGTATCGGGCCGCCGCCGACACGGGCCATCGCGGGCGGGCCCGAAGCCGTCACCCCGGCCCGCTGCCGTTCAGCGGGTTCTCGGGGTCCCAGCCGTAGCGCAGCGTTTCGAACCGCATCGAGCGGGCGTCGACGAGCAGGAGCCGTCCGACGAGGCCCTCGCCGAAGGGCACGATGCGGCGGATGGCTTCCAGCGCCATGAGCGAGCCGACGAGCCCGGTCAGCGCGCCCATGACGCCCGCCTCGGCGCAGGTCGGCACCGAGCCCTCGGGCGGCGGCTCCGGGAACAGGCAGCGATAGGTCGGGTTGGGCCGCCCGTCCGGCCCGGCCTCGTGGGGCGCCAGCACCGTCACGGCGCCGTCGAACGTGCCGACCGACCCCGTGACCAGCGGGCGCCCGGCTCGGAAGCACGCGTCCGAGACCGCATAGCGCGTCCCCCAATTGTCCGAACCGTCGATGACGACGTCGTGGGCGGCGGCGAGCCGCTCGGCATTGTCGGGGGTGATGCGCTCCGGGTGGGTTTCGAGCGTGACGTGCGGGTTCAGCCGGCCCAGGGCTTCGGCGGCCGCCTCGGCCTTGCCCCGGCCGATGTCGCCGGTGGCGAAGAGCACCTGGCGCTGCAGGTTCGACAGCGACACCGTGTCGTGGTCGATCACCCCGAGCGTGCCGACGCCGGCGGCCGCGAGATATTGCAGCACGGGGCTGCCGAGCCCGCCGGCCCCCACCACCAGCACGCGGGCGGCCTTGAGGCGCGCCTGCCCGGGCCCGCCGATCTCCCGCAGCACGATATGGCGGGCGTAGCGCTCGATCTCGTCGCCAGTCAGATTCATGCGCCGACGCCCCCTGCGTCATGGCTCCCTTGGGCCGGCCTCGGAGCCCGTCAGGCCATCGTTGAAGCGAAGCTTCGGTTCAAGCCCGTGAACAGGCTCGCGTCTTCGTGCTGGCGTGTGTCATCAACGGCATGACACAGGCTAGCGGCGCGGTGTCCGGGACGCAAACGGGGCTGAGATGGCGATCGAGGACGGGTCGGCGAAGCCCCCCTTCATGGTGACGTGGCGCGGGGTGGGTTTGGCGCTGGTCCTGGCGGCCGCGGTCTTCGCCGTCTTCTCGTCCGATCCGGGGCTCGACCTCGCCGCCGCCGGGGCCTTCTACGCCGGCGACGGGCGTTTCACCGGCGCGACGCCGTTCGGGGAAGGGGTGCGGCGGGTCTTCTACGCCATCCCGGTCCTGGTGCTGGCCGCCGCGGGCCTCGCCGCCGCGCTGCGGCGTTTCGGCCTCGACGTCCCGGCGCCGAGTGGCCGCGGGCTCGCCGTGCTGGCGCTGAGCCTCGCCCTCGGCCCGGGCCTCCTGGTCAACGTCGCCCTGAAGGACCATTGGCACCGGCCCCGGCCGCTCCAGGTGCGGGAGTTCGGCGGCACCGCGGCCTTCCGGCCCCTGGGGCTGCCGGGCGGCGAGTGCCGGCGCAACTGCTCCTTCGTATCGGGGGAGGGGGCTTCCTCGTTCTGGACCGTGGCTCCGGCCCTGATGGCGCCGCCGGCCTGGCGCGCCGCCGCCCTCGCCGCCGCCCTGGTCTATGCGGGCGCCACGGGCCTGCTGCGCATGGCCTTCGGCGGGCATTTCCTGTCCGACACCCTGCTGGCGGGGCTCTTCACCTGGCTGGTCATCGCCGCCGTCTGGCGCCTCGTCCTCGGCGATCGGAGCCCGCGCGCCCGGCGTTAAACGGCCATTAACCATGTCGAGCGACAGTGCAGTACGGTCAACGTGTCCTTCGGATCCCCGCCATGTCGCCCAACAACCCCTTCCTGCGCAGCCACGACCCCGCGGACCCGGCCGTCCGGGGCGACCGCAGCATCGGCCAGGACCTCGACAACATCTTCCGCCTGACGGCTGCCCAGCCCGCGCCGCAGCAGGCGCCCGACCCGATGCCGGGGCGGGTGCATGCCGCCGGGGCCGAACCCCGCCGCGTCACCCAGCCCGACCTCGACGCGGCGCTCGACATGCTCAACCGCGCCTCCAAGGCCATGGACCTCATGCAGGCCCGCTACCAGCAGGTCGAGGACTATGCCAAGGGCGTCGCCGACCGGGCCGAGAAGGACGTCGCGGTGGCCTATGCCCAGGCGCGCGAGTGGGAAGTCCGCGCCGCCGGCAGCGAAGGCAAGATCGAGGAGTTCCGCGGCCGCGCCGAGGCCGCCGAGCGTCGGGCCGAGGCGGCCGAGCGCAACGCCCGCGAAGCCCGCGACTGGCTCGAATGCTTCTACGACAAGATCGTCACCTCGTTCGACACCCGCAACCTCCTGAAATCGCAGGCCGCCTGATCCTTCGCTCCCGTCCGGGTCGCCCGGCCGGGCCGGGCGCATCCGCTCGTCGAGGCTGCCGGACCACGCCCGGCGGCCCGTCGCGCGTGCTCGGCCGGCTCTCTCGCACGGCCCGACGGCGGCGGTGCGATTTCTCCCGGGCCGAGTAACCTTTCGTCAACCACCCCGCGCCAGACTCTCGAACCGTGGCCCCTCGGGAACGCCGGTTCGGCGACCCGGCCGGGGAGAAACCCGCCGGGCGGCATGAGGCCGTCCGGGATAGACTTCATGGGGACGAGCCGCACGCGGCGTCCCGTCGAAACGGAGAGTCCCGATGACCGAAGCCTCGCTCCTGCGCGCCTTGGCCGACAGCCTCGACGAACTCGAGGCCCTGAAGCATTTCCCCGCCGACGTGACCGACCCCGGCACCGTGACGGTGGAATGGACGGCGAGCAGCGACCATCCCGGCTATGCGGTGCTGAGCCAGGCCATCTCGGCCATGGTGGAGCAGCACTGGAACGCCCTGCGCTCGCAGGTGATCAAGAAGAAGGAATCCGAGGTTTCCGCCACCCGCAAGGAGTGGAGCGAGCTCGCCGCGGCCCCCGCCACCCCCGAAGTGCCGGTGTCGGACAGCCTTTCGGCCGCCATGGCGCCCTCGCGCGTCCAGCTGGTGCAGCGCCAGGCCTGACGCGGGCTCGGGCGCCGGGCGTCTCGCCGCCCGGCCCTCGGTCTCCACCGACGAAAAAGCCGCCCCGAGGGGCGGCTTTTTTGCGATCGACATCGCGGCGCGCGGGACGGTTCGCAGGCGTCCGCACCCGGGATCTCGGTCGGGAGCCGCCGGAGCGGCCGGGCGTCACTGGCGGTAGTGCTGGATCCGGGTCGTGCGCAGGCCGGCCAGCCCGTGCTGGTCGATCGACATCTGCCAGGACAGGAACTCGTCGACCGTGAGCGTGTAGCGCGAGCAGGCTTCCTCGAGCGACAGCAGGCCGCCGCGCACCGCCGCAACAACCTCCGCCTTGCGACGGATCACCCAGCGCTTCGTGGAAGGCGGGGGGAGGTCGGCGATGGTGAGGGGACTGCCGTCCGGCCCGATCACGTATTTCGCCCGAGGGCGATGCATGTCTACCATTGTGTCACTCGCGAACTCGACTCTTGCGAACGATCCGAAGCTAGGCCGGGCAGCTTAAGGTTTGGTCACCTCAACTCCCTGCATTTCAATAGGTTTTTGGTTTCGAACGTGTGAATCGGGCCCGACGACACCTGTGCCAGGACCGGTCCGGCCCAGCTTGCGCGAGCCTTGCCCCTCTAGAGATGCCGCCATTCGGCCGGCATCGGGCGGGATGTCGTGCCGGGTCTCGGGGCTGGATAAAGCCGCCTGGAGGCGTTAGATCAGGCGCCTGTCCAACGAGACTTTCGCGCCGCTGTTGCCGATGCATCACACGTCCCCCCTCAACTCGCTCGACGTCGCCAAGCCGCCAGCCGCGACGCGGGTCGTCGTGGCCATGTCGGGCGGGGTGGATTCGTCGGTGGTGGCGGCACTGCTGAAGCGCGACGGCTACGACGTCGTCGGCATCACGCTGCAGCTCTACGACCAGGGCGAGGGCGCCGCCCGCAAGGGCAGCTGCTGCGCGGGCCGGGACATCCACGATGCCCGGGCGGTGGCGGCCGCGCTCGACATCCCGCATTACGTGCTCGATTACGAGAGCCGGTTCCGCGAGAAGGTGATCGCGCCCTTCGCCGACAGCTATCTCGGCGGCGAAACGCCCATCCCCTGCGTGAGCTGCAACCAGCACGTCAAGTTCGCCGACCTGCTCGACACGGCCCTCGACCTCGGGGCCGACGCCATGGCGACCGGCCACTACGTCGCGTCCCGCGCCCTCGGCGACGGGCGGCGCGGGCTGTTCCGGGCCCGCGAAGCGTCGCGGGACCAGAGCTACTTCCTGTATGCCACCACGCCGGCGCAGCTCGACGTCCTGCGCTTCCCGCTCGGCAGCCTGACCAAGGCGGAAACGCGGGACCTCGCCCGCGGCTTCGGCCTCGCCGTGGCGGACAAGACCGACAGCCAGGACATCTGCTTCGTGCCCACGGGCCGCTACAGCGACCTCATCGCGCGGCTGCGCCCCGAAGCGGGGCAGGGCGGCGACATCGTCGACCTGGCGGGCCGCGTCCTCGGCCGCCATGCCGGCATCATGCACTACACGGTCGGCCAGCGGCGCGGGCTCGGCCTCGCCGAATCGACGGCCGGCAACGGCGAACCGCTCTTCGTGGTCCGGCTCGATGCCGCGCGGGCCCAGGTCGTCGTGGGGCCGCGGGCGGCGCTCGGCACGGCCGCGGTGCGGCTGCGCGACGTCAACTGGCTCGGCGGGGGCGATCCTCCGGCGGAGTGCAGCGTGGCGGTGCGGCTGCGCTCCACCCGGCCGCCCGTGCCGGCCGTGCTGCGCGTTTCGGCGGGCGCCGTCACGGTCGACCTGCTCGCGCCGGAGGGCGGCGTGTCGCCGGGGCAGGCCTGCGTGTTCTACGATTCCATCGCCGACGAGGCCCGCGTGCTCGGCGGCGGCACCGTCACCGCCACGGTGTCGGCGGCGGCGGCGGCGGAAGCCGCCGAGTCCGCCCCCGTGTCGCGGGCCGTCGCGTGACGCCGCCGGACGCCCGCGTCGACGGGCGCGGGGCGGCGCCCCCGGCCGGCAAGGCCGCCATCACCGAAGCCGGGCAGGTGGTCGAGGCCTACGGCCGCTGGGCCCCGGTCTACGACCTCGCCTTCGCGGCGGTGATGCGGGCGGGGCGGGCCGCCGCGGCGGCCGCCGCCAGCGCCGCCGCGGGGCCGGGCGGCCGCATCGTCGATGTCGGCGTCGGCACCGGGCTGGAACTGCCGATGTTCGACCCCGGCGTGCGCCTCACCGGCATCGACCTGTCCGAACCCATGCTGCGGGGCGCGCAGCGGCGCGTCGCGCGCGAGCGGCTCGGCAATGTCGACGGCCTCCTGGTGATGGATGCGACCCGCCTCGCCTTTCCGGACGGGGCCTTCGACGCCGCCGTCGTCCCCTACGTGCTGACCGTCGTGCCCGAGCCGCACCGCATGATGGACGAGATCCGCCGCGTCGTGCGGCCCGGCGGCGAGATCGTGCTGGTCAACCATTTCGGGGCGGAGCGCGGGCCGGTGGCGGGCGTCGAGGCCTTCCTCGGCCGGCACTCCGCCGCGCTGGGCTGGCACCCGCAGTTCCCCTTCGCCGTGCTGGGCGACTGGATCGCGGCGACGCCCGGCATCCGGCTCGTCGAGCGCCGCCGCATCCGGCCCTTCGGGCTGTTCAATCTCGTGCGATTGCGCCTGGCGCCCTGAGGGGCGCCGGGCCGCAATCGGCCGAAACGGGGCCCGGGGCCGGCGGCGCGCTCCCGGCCCGAGCCAGGGAGGAACCGCCATGCTGATCCACGACGCGGCGCGCGAAGCGCATGTGGCGGCCCGCCGTCCCCCGGCGGCGGCCCTCGAGGCGGTGCTGTCCGCCCTGGCGGAGCGGTTCGGCAACCGCTTCTCGCGTAACCGGAGCATCCTCGACCAGCATGCCCACACCCGCACGCAGGTGCGGGCCGAGGCGCCCGACGGCGTCGTCTTCCCGCACAGCACCGCCGAGGTCGCCGAGGTGGTCCGGCTCTGTGCCGCCCAGCGCGTGCCCGTCATCCCCTACGGCACCGGCACGTCGCTCGAAGGCCACGTCAACGCCCCCTACGGCGGCATCTCGATCGACACGTCGGGCATGAACCGGGTGCTGGCCGTGCATGCCGAGGACCTCGACTGCGTGGTCGAGCCCGGCGTCACCCGCAAGGCGCTGAACCAGCACCTGCGCGACCACGGCCTGTTCTTCCCCATCGATCCCGGCGCCGATGCCTCGCTCGGCGGCATGGCGGCCACCCGCGCTTCCGGCACCAGCGCGGTGCGCTACGGCACCATGAAGGACAACGTGCTGGCGCTCGAAATCGTCACGCCGCAGGGCGAGGTGATGCAGACGTCGCGCCGCGCCCGCAAGTCCTCGGCGGGCTACGACCTCACCCGGCTGATGGTGGGCTCGGAAGGGACGCTGGGCGTCATCACCGCCATCACGCTGAAGCTGAGCGGCATCCCCGAGGCCACCTCGGCCGGCATCTGCCCCTTCCCGACCGTGAAGGCCGCCTGCGACGCCACCATCGCCACCATCCAGTCCGGCATCCCGGTCGCCCGCATCGAGCTGCTCGACGCCCTGCAGGTCAGGGCCTGCAACCTTTACTCGCACCTCGGCCTGCCCGAGGTGCCCATGCTCTTCGTCGAGTTCACCGGCACGCCGGCGAGCGTGGCGGAGCAGACCGAGGCCTTCGGGGCCATCGCCGAGGACCTCGGCGGGGGACCCTTCGACTGGGCCACCAAGGCGGAGGACCGTTCGCGGCTGTGGCAGGCGCGCCACGACGTCTACTGGGCCAGCTTCACGCTGCGTCCCGGCGCCAAGATCATCTCGACCGATCTCTGCGTGCCGATCTCGCGCCTCGCCGAATGCGTGACGGCGACCCAGGCCGACATCGCCGAGACGCGGCTCGTGGCCCCGATCGTCGGCCACGTGGGGGACGGCAACTTCCACCTCGGCCTGCTGTTCGACGACACCGATCCCGACGAGATGTCGCGCGTGGACGCCTTCCTCGACCGGCTGGTGCGCCGCGCCCTCGCCATGGAGGGGACCTGCACGGGCGAGCACGGGGTGGGCCAGGGCAAGGCCGGCTACCTGCGCGAGGAGCATCCGCCCGCGGCCCTCGCCATGATGCGCGCCATCAAGCAGGCGATCGACCCGCAGGACATCATGAACCCGGGCAAGATCCTGCCCATCGACGGGTAGGGCGATCGCGCTCGCCGTGCGCGAGGCGGCTGCGTCGTCCGCCGAGGGTGTCCGCAGGATCGTGGCGGTCGGGCCCCCCTACCGTCGGCCCGCCCTCCCCCGATCGCGCGTCAGCCGGTAGAGGACCTGGCGACGGAGCGGATGCCCTTCGGGCACGCGAGGGTGGTCGAAGTCGTCCGACGCGTCGTGCGACATGCCCAGCTTCGACATGACCCGCCGCGACTTCAGGTTGGCCGGGACCGTGTTGGCGACGACCTCCGCCATCTCGACCGCCTCGAAGCCGAAGCGGATGGCCGCCCCCGCGGCTTCCGGAGCGTAGCCGAGGCCCCAGAACGCGCGCGCGATCCGCCAGCCGACTTCCACGGCGGGCGTGAAATGGGCCTCGTAGCCCACCGGCAGGAGGCCCACCGATCCCACGAAGGCGCGATCCGAGCGTCTCTCCACGGCCCAGAAACACAGGCCGTGCTGCTCCATGCGCCCGATCTGGCCGTCGATCCATTTATCGGACGCGTCCCGATGGGTGAGCGGCATGAGGTGCTGCATGACGACGGGATCGGACGACATCTCGGCGAAGGGCTGCCTGTCCGCGTCGGTCCAGGGCCGCAGCATCAACCGCTCGGAAACGATGCCCATGCCGCGGCGCCCCCTCTTCCATTCCACCCGCCATCGCACAGCGAGGCTCCCGTTGTCGATCCGACCCGGATGACGTCCGAGGCCTCGAATTCAGGTCAACGGTGCCGCTTCGCCCTTCTCCCCTCTGGGGAGAAGGTGGCGCGAAGCGCCGGATGAGGGGTGCTGAACGCCACGAAGCGTCGATGCACCGACGGTGCGCGGGGCTCCCCACCCTCATCCGACGCCGCTGCGCGGCGCCACCTTCTCCCGCCAGCGGGAGAAGGGCACTCCCGACGGTCCTTCATAAACCCGAGTTCGAAAGCCTGGGATGCAGTCGCGCAGCCGGCAACCGGGCGTCGATCGTATTCCGAAGCAGGACTCGCGTCATGCGTGTGTTCGTCCTATGGTGCCGCGGGGTCGCGCCCAGCGGCCGGATCGGAGGCGCGGATGGTCGGGGGACGAAACCAGCACGTCGGGGCATCCTCGCGGGAGCCGCGGCCATGACCGGCGCGCCCGGGGTCGACCGGGGCGCCTTCCGGCGCAACCGCGCCGCCAAGACGCTCGCAAACGCGGCCCGGCAGGACCGCTCGTCGCGTACCGCGATCGTGCTCGGGGGCGGTGCCCCCAATGCGTCGCTGATGGCGGGGGCGCTCGCCGCCTTCGTCGACCATGGCGTGACGTTCGACGTCGTCTCGACGTCGGGCGCCGGGGCCCTCATGGGCCTGTTGTGGCTGGCCCCGAAGGGCGCCGCGCCGCGGGACGCGTTGCAGGCCGTCACCACGATGGGGGTGGCGGACGCCATCTACCGGTGGTTCCCGGTCAACTACAAGGTGTTCAACAAGCCCGGCAGCCCCGCGGATCTGTTCCGGGCGGCTCTGGCGCAGAACCCCTTCCTCAAGGTGGATCCGGGCCTCTACGAGAGATGGTCGCCCTATGCCGTCTGGTCCGACCTGCAGGCGCTGGCCCTCGCCACCCTGACGCCCAGCGGCCTCGACGCCGGCAGCCTCGGCCTCTGCGCGCCGCCGCCGTTCCTCGAAGACCTCATCGACTTCGACGCGGTCCGGGCCATCGCGCCCGCCTTCACGGTCAATGCCTACAACATCGATGCGCAGATCATCGACGATTTCGACAAGGCCGTCCTCACGGCGGACCACCTGCGGGCGGCGCTCGCCTTCCCCTTCATCTACGGGCCCTACACGCTGGACGGCACGCGCTACTACGAGGGCGCGGTGGTGGACTGCCTGAACTTCAAGGACCTGGTCGAGACGCATCCGTGCCTCGACAGCGTCGTCGTCTTCGATGTGCTCGGCAGTCCGGACCTCATCAGGATGCCGCGCGATCTCTACGACAGCTGGGTCCTGTCGCTGGTGATCCCACTGGTGAAGACCGCCGAGGACAACCTCGAGCTTTTCGAGCTCAAGCACAGACGCCCGGACCTCGCCATCCACAAGATCGCCTTCGATGTTCCCGAGCGGTTTCTACCGGAGGTGCTGGATTGGTCCGAGTCCAACGCCCGGAGATTGTTCGATATAGGGTACCGGGCGGGGGAAAGTCGGGCAGGGTTCCTCAACGGCAAGGGGTGAGAAGTCGGTCGAGCATTGATGTGCAGCCCTGCCCTGTGTAGCGTCCCCGAAAGTCGAGCGGGGGCGGCGATGGACGTGCGGCATGGGGAGCTTGAGACCGGCGCGCGCCTGCTGGAAGCCCTGGAGGGGGTCGGCGTGCTCGGCGAATGGTCGTTCGACTACGCGACGGGCATGTTCCGGTCGAGCGCAGCCGTCAGCCGCGCCTTCGACATCGCGCCCGACGACGGTCTGCATGGCCTGCCGGTGGAAGTCTACGAGCGCGCGATCCACCCCGCCGACGTCAGCTGGCTGCGGGCGACCCGCGCGGCGGCGCCGGGATGGAGCGGGTTGCGGGTGACGGAGATCCGCGTGACCGACGGCGCCGGCCGGCTGCGCTGGATCATGGTCCGCGGCCGCTTCGTGCTCGGCGACCGGGGCCGGCCGATCCTGGGCTACGGCATCATGCTGGACGTGACGGATTACAACGACAGCGGCGAGCGGCCCTTCGTGACGCCGGCCGCGCCTTTCGTCGACCCGCTCTTCGTCCTGCTGGAAGCGCTGTCCATCGCCTATCGCGCCTCGCGCCAGGTGGCGCAGGCGGCCATCGAGCGCGGCTGCCGGGACCTCCTGTTCCGGACGGCGGAACTGCTCGGCCGCGCCCGGGACAGAACGCTCGACGAGGACACGCCCGCGCGGCGCCGCAAGCGACTGAACTGAAAGCTCGTGCCTGAAGGCCCCCCGAACACCGAGGGAAAGGTCTCGATGCCCCGAGGGGGCCTTCAGGCACGAGATCGGGCGATCACGAACGCCGCGGCCGCCCCCTCCCGCCTCAGTTCTTGCGCGTCGCCGCCCGGCGCAGCGCCTCGGCGAGGGCGCCGCCCGTGGCCGGGGCTTCGCCGCCCCGGGGCGGGTCGGCCCGGGGCGGCGGGGCGGCCGGCCTGCGCGGGTCGGGCGAGGGCCCGCCGGCCCGCTGCGGCCTGGCGGCGCCCGGCTCGTCGTCGAGGCGCAGCGACAGGGCGATGCGCTTGCGCGCCTTGTCGACCTCCAGCACCTTCACCCGCACCACGTCGCCGGGCTTGGCGACCTCCCGCGGATCCTTGACGAAGCTGCGGCTCATCGCCGAGACGTGCACCAGCCCGTCCTGGTGGACGCCGATGTCGACGAAGGCCCCGAAGGCCGCCACGTTGGTGACGACGCCCTCCAGCACCATGCCGGGCAGGAGGTCGCCGATGGTCTCGACGCCCTCCTGGAACGTCGCGGCCCGGAAGGCGGGGCGGGGGTCGCGGCCCGGCTTCTCCAGTTCGCGCAGGATGTCCGTCACGGTCGGCAGGCCGAAGGTGGCGTCGGCGAAGGACCGGGGCTGGAGCCCGCGCAGCACGGCCGCGTTGCCGATCAGCCCGCGCGCGTCGAGCCTGGCGGCGTCGAGCATGCGGCGCACCACCGGATAGGCTTCCGGATGGACGCCGGAGGCGTCGAGCGGGTCGTCGCCGCCGGCGATGCGCAGGAAGCCCGCGCATTGCTCGAAGGCCTTCGGCCCCATGCGGGCCACCTTGCGCAGCGCCTTGCGGGACGGGAAGGGGCCGTTGGCGTCGCGATGCGCCACGATGTTCTGGGCCAGCGCGGGGCCGACCCCGGCGACGCGCGCCAGCAGCGGGGCCGAGGCCATGTTGACGTCGACCCCCACGGCGTTGACGCAATCCTCCACCACCCCGTCGAGCGAGCGCGACAGGCGGCCCTCGTCGATATCGTGCTGGTACTGGCCGACGCCGATCGACTTCGGGTCGATCTTGACGAGTTCGGCCAGCGGATCCTGCAGGCGCCGGGCGATCGACACGGCGCCGCGCAGGGTCACGTCGAGCGTGGGCAACTCCTCCGAGGCATAGGCGGAGGCCGAATAGACCGAGGCGCCGGCTTCCGACACCACGACCTTGGTGAGGCCGAGGTCGGGGTGGCGGCGGACCAGCTCGGCGGCGAGCTTGTCGGTCTCGCGCGACGCGGTGCCGTTGCCGATGGCGACGAGCGCGACCCGGTGCCGGGTGGCGAGCGCTCCCAGCACCGCCAGGGCCTCGTCCCAGCGGCGCTGGGGCTCGTGCGGATGGACGGTCGCCGTCGCCAGCACCTTGCCGGTGCCGTCCACGACCGCGACCTTGGTGCCGGAGCGGAACCCGGGGTCGAGCCCCATCGTGGCGCGGGGGCCCGCCGGCGCGGCGAGCAGCAGGTCGCGCAGGTTGGCGGCGAAGACCCGCGCGGCCTCGGCCTCGGCCGCCTCGCGCAGCCGCGACCTGAGGTCCGTGTCGAGCCGCGGCAGGATCTTGCTGCGCCAGGCGCCCCGCACCGTCTCGGCCATGAAAGCGTCGCCGGGGCGCCCGCGCTGGGACAGGCCGAAGCGCCGCATCACGGCGAGTTCCGGAGCGCTCGGGCCCTTGTGGCCCTCGGGGTCGGGCTCGGCGCGCAGGTCGAGGTCGAGCACCTCCTCGCGCTCGCCCCGGAACAGCGCCAGCACGCGATGCGACGGGAGCTTGGCGGGCGCTTCGGCGAAGTCGAAATAGTCGGCGAATTTGGCGCCGGCCTCGGCCTGGCCCTTCTTCACCTTGGCGACGACGCGCCCGCGCGTCCACACCGCCTCGCGCAGGGTGCCGACGAGGTCGGCATCCTCGCCGAACCGTTCCATGAGGATGGCGCGGGCGCCATCGAGCGCGGCCGCGGCATCCGCCACGCCCTTGCCGGTCCCGGCGAAACCGGCCGCGATCCCCTCGGGCGCGGCGTCGGGGCGGGCCAGCAGCTGGTCGGCGAGGGGTCCGAGCCCGGCTTCGCGGGCGATCTCGGCCCTGGTGCGGCGCTTCGGCCGGAACGGCAGGTAGATGTCCTCGATGCGGGCCCGCGTTTCGGCGCCGAGGATCGCGGCTTCGAGCTCGGGCGCGAGCCGGCCCTGCTCGCGCAGGGACTTCAGCACGGCGGCGCGGCGGTCCTCGAGGTCGCGCAGGCTGCCGAGCCGCTCCTCGAGCCGCCGCAGCTGCGCGTCGTCGAGCGCGCCCGTGGCCTCCTTGCGGTAGCGTGCCACGAAGGGGACGGTGGAGCCCCCGTCGAGCAGCGCCACGGCGGCGGCGACCTGGGCGTCGCGGACGCCGAGCTCGGCCGCGATGCGGGAAACGATGGCGTCGGCCATGGGCGGGAGCCTTTCGATGGTGGAAGCGGGGCGGGCGGGCGGCGTGGGACCGCTTCTAGCGGTGCTGCCCGCCCTCTAGGCTGCCCTGCAGCCCGCCCTGCAGGCCACCCTGCAGGCTGCCCGTGCCCGCCGTGCTGTCGACCCGGAACGCGTGGGCCGGGTAGGTCCCGAGACTGTGGAACTCCCGCGAGAAATACCGCAGCTCGTCGAGCGCGCGCTTCACCGCCGGGTCCTCCGGGTGGCCCTCGACGTCGGCGAGGAACTGCGTCGCGGTGAACTCGCCCTCCACCATGTAGGATTCGAGCCTCGTCATGTTGACGCCGTTGGTGGCGAAGCCGCCGAGCGCCTTGTAGAGGGCGGCGGGCAGGTTGCGCACCCGGAACACGAAGCTCGTCACCACCGGGCCGTTGCCCGCGGCCGGCGTCGCGGGTTCGCGCGACAGCACCACGAAGCGGGTGGTGTTGTGGTCCTCGTCCTCGACGTCCTCGGCGAGGATGTCGAGCCCGTAGATGCCGGCGGCGAGGCGCGGCGACAGCGAGCCGCGGCTGGGGTCGCCCGCCGCCGCCACCTCGCGGGCCGAGCCCGCCGTGTCGCCCGCCACGATGGCCTTCAGCCCCAGCCGACGGATCAGCTTGCGGCACTGGCCGAGTGCGTGGACGTGGCTCTGCACCGTGCGCAGGTCCTCGATCCGCGCGCCCGACACGCCCATCAGCTGGAAATGCACCGGCAGGAAGAACTCGCCGACGATGTGCAGCCCGGCCTTGGGGATGAGCGCGTGGATGTCGGCGACGCGGCCCGCGATGGAATTCTCGATGGGGATCATGGCGAGCGTGGCGCGCTCCTCGAGCACCGCCGCGAAGGCGTCCTCGAAGGTCGGGCAGGGCAGGGGCTCCCAGTCCGGATAGACGGCCTGGCAGGACTGGTGCGAGAAGGCGCCCGGCTCCCCCTGGTAGGCGATGACGTGGTTCATGGGGCCTCCAGCAGGGCACGGGCGCGGGCGAGTTCGGCGGGGTTGTCCACGCCGAGCGGCACCGTGTCCACCACGGCGGCGTCGATGCGGAGCCCGGCCTCGAGCGCGCGGAGCTGTTCCAGCCGCTCGCGCCGCTCCAGCGGGGAGGGCGGCAGGGCCACGAAGCGCCGCAGCGCCGCGCGGCGGAAGGCGTAGAGCCCGATGTGGTGGTGGAGCGGCCCCTCGCCCCAGGGTGCGGTGGCGCGCGTGAAATAGAGGGCGCGCAGCCGCCGCTCGCCGACCGCCGTCCCGACGAGCTTGACGACGGCGGGGTCGGCCCGCTCCTCCTCGCGCCGGATCACGGCCGCCAGCGTGGCCATGGCCACGTCGGGGTCGGCGAGGGGCCCGAGCGCCGCCCCCACGATGCCGGGGTCGAGCGTCGGCATGTCGCCCTGCAGGTTCACCACCACGTCGTGGCGCCCATCGGGGTCCACCGCCTCCAGCGCCTCGTGGATCCGGTCGGTGCCCGACGGGTGGTCGGCGCGCGTCAGGGCCGCCCGCCCGCCCGCCGCCACCACGGCTTCGGCGATGCCGGCGTCGTCGGTCGCCACCAGGACGGGGCCGACATCCGCCTCCATGGCCCGGTGCCACACCTGCACGATCATGGGGAGGCCGCCGATCGGGAGCAGCGGCTTGCCCGGCAGGCGGGTCGCCGCCATCCGGGCCGGGATCAGCACGATGGGGTTCATGGGCCGGACAGCCTCGGGTCTGCGGCGGGCGCCCGCCACCGGGAGGATGTCGAAAAGGCGCGCGGGGCCGCGCTTATACGTGTTGCCAAGCTCAGGGCAAAGTGCCTAATGGGATCAAAGGTGGGCTGTCGCGCGCAGAGGTCGGCCTCACCGCTTCGATCGACGGATGGTGGCCCGGGGCCGCCGGCGTCGCGGGGCGGCGAGGTGCGCCGGACTGCGGCGCGCCGCAACCACGATGCACGGGAGTCGCCGCGGCCATGGATTCGTTCGAGGTCAACAAGATCGCCGGCGGCGTGCTCGGCACGCTCCTGGCGACGATGGGTCTCGGCCTCGTGGCCGCCTGGTTCTACGAGGCCCCCACCCCGGCCAAGCCCGGCTACGACCTCCCGCTCGCCATGGCCGAAACGTCCGGCACCGGCGACAGCAAGACCGCGGCGCCCGCCAAGCCGCTTCCCGTGCTGCTGGCCTCGGCCAGCCCCGAGAAGGGCGCGAACCTCGCCAAGGCCTGCGGTGCCTGCCACAATTTCGAGAAGGGTGCCGGCGCCAAGATCGGCCCGCCGCTCTGGGGCGTGGTCGACCGCCCGGTCGCCAGCATCCCGGGCTTCTCCTATTCCGAAGCCATCAAGGGCAAGGGCGGGGATTGGTCGCTCGACAAGATCAACGCCTTCATCACCTCGCCCAAGGGCTACGCGCCCGGCACCAAGATGACCTACGCGGGCGAGACGGACCCGCAGAAGCGCGCCGACATCCTCGACTATCTGCACACGCTGTCGGACGATCCCAAGCCCCTGCCGGCCGTGAGCGAGGCCACGCCGGCCGCCGCCGTCCAGCCCGCCGCGGCGCCCGCCCCCGTCAAATAGGGCCCAGGCGAAAAGCTCCGCGGAGGTCGGGCCGGCCCGCCCGGCCGCCGCGGTGACGGCCGGGCGGCCGAGCCCGCCGCCGCCGTCGCGGCCCGCCGTCGCCGGCGTCTCGGCCTCGGTCCGGTGGCGAAACGGCTGAGCAGGGCGTGCTCACCTGGCCTCGGTTCGGAGGGAGGCCGTCCCAGGCGCACCCCTGCACCGGGGCGAGGTCGCGCGGGCGCCGGAGCCCGATCGAACCACATTGTCGCAGGGACGTTGGTGTGCGTCGGGGTGCCGCAACGTCAGTCGATGGATCCGGGCCGCGTCCCCGCACCGGCTCGCCATCGCTGACGCGCGCCAGCTCCGAAACCCGGGCCCGTCCACAAGCTCGGGTTGAGTCTCCGCTTCACCGGCCGTCCGACAGGCTCTGGAGGTCCTCGACATCATGCCGCGCATCGTCCCGTCGCTCGACACGGCCCCGCGGGACAGCCTGCGCTACCTCCTGTCCGCCGGCCTGGTGATCGCGGCGCTCTACCTCGGCGCCGAGATCTTCGTGCCGACGGCTCTGGCGATCCTGCTGAGCTTCGTCCTGGCGCCGGGCGTCCGCCTGCTCCGGCGCTGGCACCTCGGCCGGGTCCTGCCCGTGCTGATCATGACGCTGCTGGCCTTCCTGTTGATCGTGGCGCTCGGGGCCCTGATGGCGCTGCAGCTCCGCGGCCTCATCGACGCCATGCCGCAGTACCAATCCACGGTGCTGGCCAAGATCGAGGTCCTGCGCGGCATGCTGTCGGGCGAGGGCCTGTCCCGCTTCTCGGACTTCGTGTCGAACCTCGGCCAGCAGCTCCACGCGTCGCAGGCCGCGGGCGCGGCGAGCCCCGGTGCCGCGGCGTCCGGGCCTGCGCCCGTGCCGGTCGTCATCGCGCGGCCGGCCGAGATGCCGCTGGAGGTGATGGCGCGCTACCTCATGCCGGCGCTGCATCCGCTGGCGGTCGCCGGCCTCGTCGCCATCTACGCGGTCTTCATCCTGCTGGCCCGCGAGGACCTGCGCAACCGGGCCATCCGGCTCTTCGGCGCGGGCGACCTCCACCGCTCCACCGCCGCCATCGACGACGCGGCGCGGCGGCTGAGCCGCTATCTCCTGACCCAGCTCGCCGTCAACACGGTGGCGGGCCTCCTCGTCGGGCTGGGCCTGTGGGCGATCGGGGTGCCGAGCCCCGTCCTGTGGGGGATCCTCTTCGGCTTCCTGCGTTTCGTGCCCTATGTCGGGCCCCCGCTCGCCGCGCTGGCGCCGCTGGCCCTGGCCGCCGCCGTCGCGCCCGGCTGGTCCACGGTGTTCTGGACGGCCGGGCTCTTCGCCGCCATCGAGGCGGTCGTGGGCCAGGTCATCGAGCCCTTCCTCTACGGCCACAACACCGGCCTGTCGCCGCTCGCCGTGGTGGTCGCCGCCACCTTCTGGACGGTGCTGTGGGGCCCGGTCGGGCTCGTCCTGTCGACGCCCATGACGGTGTGCCTGGTGGTGCTGGGCCGCCACGTCGAGCCCCTGGGCTTCCTCGCCGTGATGCTGGGGGACAGGCCGGCCCTGGCCCCGCAGGAGGTCTTCTACCAGCGCCTGCTCGCCGACGACCCCGTGGAAGCCTCGGAGGAGGCGGAGCGGCTGCTGAAGGACATGGCGCTGCCCGACTATTACGACGCCGTGTTGCTGCCCGGCCTGCTGCTGGCCCAGGACGACGTCGCCCAGGGCCGGCTCGACGCCGACCGCCAGGGCCGCATCGCGGCCTCGGTCCTGGAGGTGGTGGAGAACCTGTCCGACCCCGACGCGGCACCGGCCGCCGGCGCCGCGGCGGGCCGGGACGAGGGGGCGCCGCCCGATCCCCTGCCGGAGCCCTGGCGGCGGGCGGGCGCGGTCCTGTGCATCGGCAGCCGCGGCGCGCTCGACGATGCCGCAGCGGCGGCCCTGGCCCAACTGCTGGCGCGGCGCGGCTTCGGCGCGGTGGCGGCGACGCACGACATGCTGAACAAGGCCAGGATCGGTGGGCTGGCGCTGGACGATGCGGGCCTCGTCGTCCTGTCCAGCCTCGACGGCTCCAGCCCCGCCTATCTCCGCTTCGCCCTGCGCCGGCTGGAGCGCCGCAAGCCCGGCGTGCCGCTGCTGGTCGGCGCTTGGTGGCGCGGCGCCGCCGGCGACGCCGAGGCGCCCGGGCCACCGCACCCGCAGCCCGACGCCGCCGAAGGGCGGGACGCCGTGGCGAGCCTCGCCGACGCCGTCGACCACGCCGTCCGCCTCGCCGCCCCTCCGCCGCCCGCCTCCTCGCCGCCCGCCGCCGCCCGCGCCGGTCGCGAAGCGGCCGTTTCCCGGGCGTGAGGCGGGGGCGCCGAACGCGATTCCCGGCCCGGCTCGGCCCCGGGCCTCGCGTCGGTCGCAATCGTGCCGTTCAATCCGGGCCGGCAGCGCCGGGCGGGCGGGGGCGCCGGGCGGGCCGGCATGGAGGCGCGGGCGTGAGCGACTTCTTCGAAGATCTCCGGGTGGGGACGAGGCTCGATCTCGGCAGCCACACGTTCACGGCCGACGAGATCGTCGGCTTCGCGCAGCGCTACGACCCGCAGCCCTTCCACCTCGACGATGCCGCGGCGGCGCAGAGCCACTTCGGCCGGCTCGCGGCCTCGGGCTGGCACACGGTGGCGGTGTGGATGAGGCTCTACGTCACCTCCCGGCAGGCCACGATGGCGGCGCTGGCGGCGCGGGGCGAGACGCCCTCGCGGCCCGGGCCCTCGCCGGGGTTCCGCAGCCTGAAATGGCGGCGGCCCGTCCATGCCGGCGACACGATCAGCTACGCCTCCACCCTCACCGCCAAACACGCCTCCTCCACGGCCGGCTGGGGCCTGGTGTTCCACCACAACACCGGCATCAACCAGGACGGCCACACGGTGTGCGAGTTCGACGGCTCGGTCTTCTGGGAGTGCCGGGGGGCGGTGCCGGCGTGAACGCCTCTGGCGATCTCCACCGGGTCGATCGCCCTTGTCAGGATCGGCGGCCGCGTTCGACGATGTTCGGCATTCTGGGGTCGGCGATGACCGTCACGGTTCGACGAGGGCTGTCGTGCCATGATGCCGTGGGTGATCGGCGCCCTCCTGGTGGTCCGGCGTGAATGTCGGTGCGCCGTCGGCCGGTGCGCCGCGCGTAGCCTGGCCCAAGGAGCAGGTCGGCCGTCAGGTGGTCCTCGTCGCCGCGGCCCGCCGCGCCTTGCGTCGATCGGTGCCGACCGAGCGTCCGGCAGGCGTGGGGCTCGGAGGTGGGCGGCACACCCCGGACATGGTCGATGCAGACGCTTCGGCGAGCAGGGCTCGGACATTTCGCCAGGATGCCTCCTGCGAAATCAGCTTGTCGAGCGTGAGGTGCACGATCGCCTCGCGAAGCCGGCTGTTCTCGATCTCCAGGTCCTTCACTCCTGACGCGGCTCGGTGATGGGCTCCTCGGGCCCATGTCGTCCGTCCCCCCCCGGGGCTCGAAAGCCATACGCGGGGCGGACCACTTCAAAGGGGGAGGTGGACGGTCTCGGGCAGGCTCGCACTGGATCGTCACGCTAGCGCCCGTGCGCCCGAACGCGGCGGCCAGCGGTGGAGCGGCTCGGACGCGCCCTTGAGGCGGACCCTCAGCCGGGTGAAGCCGTTCAGGTTGACGTAGAGGCCGAAGAAGCGGTCCAGCACCTGCCCGAACAGGAAGGCCTGGCCTGGGTCCACCGCGCGCCCGTCCATCTCCACCTCGACGTCGAGCCCGCGCGCGAGCCCCCCGCCCGCCACCCGCGCGGTCGAGCGGCGGTGGCTCACGCCCGTTACGGCGTCGATCAGTGCATGGGTTTCGGGCGCGTCGCGGTAGTCGTAGAGTCGCATCATCTCGCGCAGCGTTTCGGGGCCGCCCTCACCGTCCGCGAGCGACAGGTGGCCGAGCTTGAGGTGCGACAAGAGCCGCCAGTGCAGCCCCACGCCCTCGCGCAGCCGCAGCGTCGGGCTCAGCGGGGTCAGCGCCGTGAAGCCCGCGAGATCGATGGTGCCGCGCTGCGGCATCAGCACCGGGTGCCCACCGCCGTAGGGCAGCCGCACCGGCAGGTCGCGGTTGAGGCAGGTCGTGTCGATGCCCAGCACCGCATCGATGGAGGAGATCGGGCCGGCCTCGGCGTCGACGATCGCGATCCGCGCGTCGGTGCCGCAGTCGCCCTCGACGAGGCGGCGCCGGTGAAGTTGCCAGTGCAGCGGCGCCTCGTCGGCTTCGGCCATGCGGCCGAACAGCGGGGTCGCGACCCGCGTGCCGCCGGCCCGCTCCGACACCGTCACGGTATCGATCGCGTAGACTTCGCGGGTCGCGGCGCGGCGCCCGTCCGGCACGACCGGATATTCGCTGACGGCGCGCGTCATCGTCACCGGCTCGGCCCTCTGCTTGAACAGGTTGACGACCGGCGTGCAGCGCAGCGCCAGGGTGTCTGCCGACACGCCCTTCTCCAACTCGGCGCTGTGGCGCGAGAGGAAGAAGAAGACGTGCATCGTGCCGTTCGCGCCCCGCAGCGTCTTGGCATCGATGCCGGCGAGATCGACGAACAGGAACTTGTCCGGGTAGGCGAAGAACTCCGTCAGCAGCCGGAAGGCTGGGTGGCCGCGCGGCGCCGCCGGCAGGGCCGCATCTTCGGCGCCGAGGCCTGCGGCGGAAACGGACTCGGGCGGCAGGAACACCGCGGCCTGATCTTCCGGCCCGTCGGCGAGGGCCACGGCCGTGCAGCGGTCAAGCAATGTCCAGTAGAGTTCCGCGGCGAGACGCGGCGGAGCGCGCAGGAAAAAGCGCAGCTGGTCGAGGCCGAGCGCGGTGAAGTCGGCCTTGGGGTCGTCGCATCTGAGCACGAGGTGAAGGCAGGCCGCGGCCTCGGCCTCGGCGCCGCGCCCACCGCGGCGGTCCCGCGGCGCCACGAAAGGCTGGCGCTTGACGGCCGCGCTCACGACGCGGATCGGCCACAGCGTCACCGCCTGGGTGGTGCGGAAGCGGCAAACGTCCTCCTCGACCATCTCGCTCTCCACGACGGTGCCGCGCGGCACCGGGAAGGCCCCGGCGAGGTCCGGCCCGGGCTCGACCCGCACGATGCCGAGGCTCGGGATCGGCGCGAGGTAGTGCGGGTACAGGAACTCCAGCAGCGTTTCGGTCAACTCGGGCAGGTCGTCGTCGAGCTTCAAGCGCAGCCGCGCCGCGATGAAAGAGAAGCTTTCGATCAGCCGCGCCACATGGGGGTCGTCGGCCGCGTCGGCGGACAGGCGCAGGCGCCCCGCCACCTTGGGGAAGCGGCGCGCGAAGCCGGCGCCGAGGCGGCGCAGCGCCCCGAGCTCCTCGTTGTAGAAGGCGAGCAGGCGGTCCGACACGGGGCCTCACTCGATCTGGAAGGTGCGGGTCGCGGGGTCGAGCGCGGTCTCGAACACCATCGGGTCGTCGCCCTGGTCGAGCCGAGCCACCGCCTCGATCCGGATCGTCTGCCGCCGCTCGGACGCGTCGCGCATGGCGAGCAGGCTGACCTTGACGGCGGTGAAGCGCGGCTCGAAGGCGAGGATCGTCCGCTCGATCGCCTCGGCCAGCGCCCGGCGCTGCTCGGGCGTAGTGACCGGGGCGCCGACGAAGTCGTCCACCCCGTACCAGGGCAGCGCTTCCCGCACGGCCGTGAAGGCCGGGGGCGGCGTGCGGCAGATGCGGCGCGTGTTGAGCAGCGTTTCCAGGTCGCGCCGGAAGCCGTTGCGCATCGCCCGGAGCTCGTCGGCGCGGGTGCGCGGGGGATCGCGCGACTGGTCCGGCGCGTCGTCGAGCAGCCGGTCGAGGAGGGAAGCGCGCAGCGTCACGCCGGCGCCCCGTCGCTGTCCGCCGCGGCTCCGACCGCGATACGCTCGAGGTCGAGCAGGCCCAGGCCCTCGTCGCCGACGAGGAACAGGCGCCGGCCGCGACCGCGCGCGACGCCACCTGGGCCCTCCACCCAGTCGGTCTCGTCGCCGAGCCGCGCGGCGTCACCACCCTCCGGGTCGTGATAGAGCGCCGGCACGTGGAACACGGCGTCGCGCCCGTCGGCGAGCCGCACCCCGGCGCGGCGGAAGGCGAGGTCAAGCGGGCGCCGCACCGGCTCGAAGCGGATCTCCTCGACCTGCTCGGGCACCAGCCACAGATAGCGCCCGTCCGCCGCCAGCGCCTCGAAGCCGTGCTGGCCGAGGTCGCAGCCGTCGCGGAACGGCAGGGGCGCGGCGCCGTCGAAGGCGGCGACCGGCAGCTCGCGCGCTTCCAGCGCTTCGCGCAGGCGGCTCGCCTCGGCCGCATCGCCGGCCCTCACCGCCAGGGCGAGGCGCATCGCGTCGCGCTGCACGGGGGTGGGCTCGCCGAGGAAGGACGGCACCGCGCCCTCCTCGTGCCAGGCGCGGCGGGCCTCGGCGCCGCGCAGCAGCCAGCGCATCGCGGCCAGCGCCAGCGCTTCGGCGGGGGCGCCCTCGCCGGCGAGCTTCAGCTGGTTGTCGGCCCGCTCCAGGGCGCCCTGCAGCATCAGGAGCTCGGCCAGCAGGATGCGGTCCGGCGCCGAGGTCGGGGCCGCCTTGACGCGGGCGGCCGCGGCCGCGGCCGCCTCGGCGAGGCGTCCGCCGTTGACGAGCGCCGCCACGGCGGCGGCGGGGGATCGGGGGTCGGCCATGGTGCCCTCAAGGTCTGCAGGTGTTCGAACTCGTGCGTGAATGTCCCCTGAAACGGTCGGGAGCGTCGGTCCTCCCTCGGTCGCGGAAGCATTCGTCCACGGAGCCTCACGCGGCGGCGGTGGAAACTTCGGCGACGAGCTGGAAGCTCGCCGTCACGTCGTCGAGCTGGAAATGCGGCTGCAGGCGCAAGAGGCAGCCGAGCACGCCGGGGCGGCCCGGCAGCTCGCGCACCTCGACCGAAGCGCTGCGCAGGGGGAAACGGGCCTTGAGCTCGGCGGGCGCGTCGTCGCTGCCGAGGCAGTGGCGGGCCAGCCAGCCGCCCACCAGGGCTTCGATGGCGGGCGCGCCGCCGAGGCTGCCCACCCGGTCGCGCATCATCACCTTGAGGTAATGGGCGAAGCGGGACGCGCAGAGCACGTATTGGAGCATGCAGGCGAGGCGGGTGTTCTCGTCGGCGGCGCGGTCGCGCGAGCGGGGTGGCCGGTGCAACGACGGGTTGGCGTTGAACACCGGCCAGGGCGTCGACGGCGCGCAGCCGACCGGCACGAGGCCGTGGTCCGCGAGCGCCCGTTCCTGGGCGCCCGTGAGCCGCACCTCGACGGGCGCCTGGGCGGCGAGGCCGGGCCGGTCGGTGGCGAAGCTCGGCGTCGGCAGGTCGGTGACGAGGCCGCCGCCGTCCTCGTCCTGCGGGGCGCCGCGCAGGTCCGCGAACCAGCCCGACCGCGCGAAGGCCCGCACCACGACGCCCGCGAAGGCGAAGGCCGGGTTGCCCCACAGCAGCTCGGCGCCGGACGCCGTGACGCTTTCCTCGAACATGAAGCCGTCGATCCGGCGCCGGTCGTGGGGGCGCAGCGGCGTGCGCATCAGCACGCGCGGGGCCAACACGCCGAGGAAGCGCGCGTCTTCCCAGGCCCTGAGCGCCTGCCAGCGGATGAAGTCGGCGCTTTCGAACACCCCCGCGAGTTCCGGCAGGGTGTCGAGCTCGGCGAAGCCGTCGAGCTGGAGCAGCTCGGGCCGCGCCTGGACCAGGAGCGGCGCAAAAGCGGCCGCCGCCACGCCGGCCAGCGCCCGCAGCGCGCCGACGTCGTCGGGCCGCCCCGGCCCCTCGGCGCGGTGGCCGACCGCGTAGTCGCCGACCAGCAGTCCATAGGGCTCGCCGCCCGGCATGCCGAACTCCTGTCCATAGACGAGCTCGAAGAGCCGGCTCTGGTCGAACTCGACGGACCGCTCCATGTCGCGGCTGAGCTCGCGCCAGGACACGGACAGCACCTTGACCTTGGCGCCCGGCGCCGCGGAGGCACCGGCCACGAGGCCGTGGAGGCCGCGCCACCGCGCTTCCAGGGCCTGGAAGTCGGGGTGGTGGATCACGGCGTTGATCTCCGCCGTGAGCGCCCGGTCGATGGCGGCGATCAGCCGATCGATCTTTTCGGCCGCGGTGGGTCGTCGCGCCCCGGCCCGCCGCGGCGGCTCGCGCGCCGTGTCCAGCATCGCGCGCCCGTCAGTTCTTCTGCGGGATGCGGGCCACCATGCGCAGCGAGGTCGTCAGCTCCTCCATCTGCAGCCAGGGCCGCATCCAGGCCACCGCGTTGTAGGAGCCCGGGCGACCGGGGATCTCCTGCACGGCGACGCGGGCTTCGCGCAGCGGGTAGCGGGCTTTCATCTCCGGCCCGGCGTCGTCGTTGGCGTTGACGTAGTTGTTGATCCAGCGGTTCAGCCAGGCCTGGCAGTCCGGCGCCTCCATGAACGACCCAATCTTGTCGCGGCCGATCACCTTCAAGTAATGGGCGAAGCGCGACGTCGCCATCATGTAGGGCAGGCGCGACGAGATGGCGGCGTTGGCCGTCGCTTCGGGCCGGTCGTACTTCTCCGGCTTGTGGGTCGTCTGCGCGCCGAAGAAGACCGCGTAGTCGGTGTTCTTGTAGTGGCAGAGCGGCAGGAAGCCGAGCTTGCCGAGCTCGGCGTCGCGTCGGTCAGTGATGCCGACCTCGGTCGGGCATTTCAGGTCGAGGTCGCCGTCGTCGCTCTGGAACACGTGGAGGGGCAGCGCCTCGACCTTGCCGCCGCTTTCGGCGCCGCGGATGGCGGTGGCCCAGTTGGTCTTGGCGAAGGCGTCGGTGATGCGGGTGCCCAGCACGTAGGACGCGTTCATCCAGCAATAGTTCTCGTGGGCGCGGGTCTGCGGCCCGGCCCCGGCGCCGGGGCCGGACTCCTCGTAGGCGAATTCTTCCACGGGCTGGGTGGCTTGGCCGTAGGGCAGCCGCGCCAGCACGCGCGGCAGCGTGAGGGTGACGAAGCGCGAGTCCGGGTTCTCGCGGAACGAGCGCCATTTCGCGCTCTCGATCGTGTCGAAGATCTTCTCGAGGTCGCGCGGGCGCGCCAGCTCGCGGAAGTCCTCGAAGCCGAACAGGCGCGGGCTCGCCGCGGAGATGAAGGGCGCGAAGGCCGCCGCGGCGACGCCGGCGCAGCCCTGCAGGGTTTCCAGGTCCTCGAAGCTGTTGGAGAACTCGTAGTCGCCGACCAGCGCGCCGTAGGGCTCGCCGCCGGGGGTGCCGAACTCGTTCTCGTAGATGGACTTGAACATCTGGCTCTGGTCGAACTCGACAGACTTCGCCAGGTCCTTCCACAGCTCGCGCTTCGACACGTTGAGCACGCGGATCTTCAGGTTGACGCTGGTTTCGGTGTTGTGGACCAAGTAGTGCAGCCCCCGCCACGAGCCTTCGAGCTTGCTGAAGTCCGGATGGTGCATGACCGCGGCGAGCTGGCGCGAGATCTTCGCGTCGATGGCGTCGATCGCCTTGTTGATCGAGACGGTGAGGTTGCGGTCGAAGGTGACCGTGCCGTCCAGCGCCTGCTCGGTCAGGGTGCGCAACAGGGCGTGGGTGCGGTCGGGCTCGGTCTGCTTCGTGGCCGCGATGGCGCTTTCGAGCAGGCTGGTGGTGTGGTCCGCTTCGGCGAGCGCCGCGGCGGCGGTGGCTCGGGTTTCGGCGAGGCTCATGGTCAGGCGCTCCCTGCGGGCTTGGCGCCGCCGTCGCGGCCGGCGGTGGCGGGGTCGAGCTCGCCCGCGAGCCGGCGGAGCTGGGCGTTGTCCTGGAGGATGGTTTGAAGGATGGCTTCGAGGCTGTCGGAGCGGTCGGCCTTGGCGAGCAGGTCGCGCAGCTTGTTGCGGATCTCCAGGAGGTTCGCCAGCGCCGGCACCTGCGCCACCACGGCGGCGGGGTCGAAGTCCGACATCTTGGAGAAGTTCAGCCGCACGCCGATGTCGGTGCCGTCGTCGAGCAGGGTGTTGTCGACCTGCAGGGTGAGGCCGGGCGTCATGCGGGCCATCACGTCGTCGAAGTTGTCGCGGTCGATCTGCGTGAACTTCCGGTCTCGGAACGGGCGCAGCGGCTGGCCGGGGTCGCCGGAAAAGTCGCCGAGGACGCCGACCACGAAGGGCAGCTCCTTTTCGATCATCGCCCCCTCGGTCTCGACCTCGTATTTGATGTGGACGCGCGGTTTGCGCACGCGCTCCAGCTTGTCGTGGATCGAATCGGCCATGGCTGGTCCTTCCCTGTCATCGCGGCCGCGCCGCCGTCACCTGATGCGCCCCTCGCCGTCGATCGGGATCCCGGCCATCAGGAGCAGTTGGCGGCGGCTCGCGCCGTCGGGCAGCAGGTCCTCCAGCAGGGCCGCGAAGCTCATGCGCCCGCGCGCCACCAGACCCTCGATGGCGTAGGACAGCGGCGAGTGCGGCTCGTGCCGCCGGAAGAAGTCGGCGATGCGCAGAAGCTCGGCGAAGGCGTCCTCGCGGGTGCCGTAGCCCTTCGGGCCGGCGACCGGCCGCGGGGACGCGGCGGAGACCGGCGCCGTGGACGCCGCTTCCGCGGGCGGCGCTTCCAGGACCGGGTCCCGCGGCTCGACGTCGATGCCGAGCACGGTGCGGTAGCCGTCCAGCACCTCGGCGAGGGCCGAGCGCACGGTGGACGACGGGGGCGCGTCGGGCCCGCACCGCTCCTCGAGCGTGGCGGTGAGGGCCGCCCAGCCGCGCGCCGCTTCGCCCGCTTCCGCGGCGAGGTCGCGCACCGCCAGCGGGTCCGAGGCCGTGCGGGCCTCGTTGAAGTCCCGCGCCATCGGCCCGGCCGGCTCGCGCTGGAGCCGCAGCAGGTGCCAAAGCGCGTTCGCGCCGTAGGGGCTGGCGGGCAGCAGCGCCACCATGCGGATCGGCTGGATCAGCGCGCCCTCGCCGCCGATGCCGTTGAGCCCGGCGAGCGGCGACACCCGGCCCTGCGCGTCGTCCTCGTCGTTCGAGCGGACGTCCGGCCAGAAGCGCGCCACCAGCGCCTCGGTCAGCCTGAAGCCCCGCGCCAGGCCGGCGAAGCCGTCGAGCCGCACCAGGGCCTCGATCAACCAGGCGGCGACCTCCAGGTCCTTGGCATGGGCGCCGAGCAGTTCGACCGCGAGCGCCCGCACGGTGGCCCAGGCGGGGGGGACGACCACGGGATCGCCTGCGGCTTCGGCCGTGCGCTCGGCCGTGCGGGCCTGCGCCCGGGCATCCTTGAGCCGGAGATAGATCGGCCGCGCGGCAGCATCCTGTCGGACGTCGACGCCAGACGGCAATAATCCGTCGAATGGTTCGGCCAGCCCGAGCAGATCATTCGCCATCGACGGAACCGACCTCCTTTGACCTGTCCCATCTTTCCTATATAGATCTCAGGCGGTTCGCAAGAGCGACTCCGCGCGGCGTAGAGATGATCGCATGCATAGATTGTCGCCTTTCTGTCGTCTTCGCGCCCGTAGTTTCCGTAGTGTCAGTGTGGCGCCGTGACGGTCTTCGATCTTCGCGTCGTCGTATCGCGTTTGGAATCCGGGCTGAAGACGAGCTTGGAGGCGGGCGTATCCCGCGCTTTTTCGCGCGGAAACGGTCAAGTCGAGATCGAACATTGGCTAGGCGAGCTGCTCGCCGCGGGTTCTACCGCGGAGCCGAGCCTGGCGGCGCTCGACGTGCCGCGCCGGCGCGCCGCCGACGAGGTGGCGTCGGCGCTCGACCGGCTGCCGGGCGGGCACGGCGGGGCGCCGGCCCTGTCGCGGACGCTGCTCGAATGGGTCGAGGAAGCCTGGCTCAACGCGTCGTTGCGGTTCGGCCGCGACGCGGTGGCGCCCGAGGACCTGCTGCTGGCGCTGACCACGTCGTCGACGCTGGCCCGCGTGGCCCGCGCCATCGCGCCCTCGCTCCGGCTCGACGAGGGCCGCGCCCTGGCGCTGGCGGCAAGCGTGAAGCCCGAAGCGCGGGCGGTCGCGCGGGCCGAGGGCGGCGCCCCCGCCGCGCCCCCGGGCGCCGACGCCCAGGAGCTGGAGCGCTACACGCTGGACCTCACCGCCCAGGCCCGCGCCGGCAAGCTCGACCCCGTGGTGGGCCGCGAAGCGGAGCTCCGGCAGGTGATCGACATCCTGCTGCGGCGCCGGCAGAACAACCCGATCCTCACCGGCGAGGCCGGCGTCGGCAAGACCGCGGTGGTGGAAGCGCTGGCGGCGCGCGTGGCGGCCGGCACGGTGCCGGCACGGCTCCGGGGCGTCGAGGTGCGCTCGCTCGACCTCGGCCTGCTGCAGGCCGGCGCGGGCGTGAAGGGCGAGTTCGAGCGGCGGCTCACGGGCGTCATCGCCGGCATCAAGGGTTCGCCGCGGCCCGTGATCCTGTTCGTCGACGAGGCCCACACGATGATCGGGGCCGGCAACGCGCCGGGCTCGGGCGACGCCGCGAACCTGCTCAAGCCCGCCCTGGCGCGCGGCGAGCTGCGCACGGTGGCGGCCACCACCTGGTCCGAATACAAGCGCCACATCGAGCGCGACCCCGCGCTGACGCGGCGCTTCCAGGTCGTCAAGGTCGGCGAGCCCGAGCCTGAAACGGCGGTGCGGATGCTGCGCGCCCTCGTGCCGAGCCTCGAAGCCCACCACGGCGTCACGATCCACGACGAAGCGCTGCGCGACGCGGTGCGGCTGTCCGCCCGCTACATCCCGGACCGGCAGCTGCCCGACAAGGCGATCAGCGTGCTGGACACGGCCTGCGCCAACGTGGCGATGAGCCGTACCGCGGACCCGGCCGCCCTGGAGGACGCCGAAGCCGAGGCCGAGGCGCTCGGGGTCGAGATCGGCCGGCTCGGCCGCGCCCACGAGCTCGACGCCGCCGCGGAGCGGGACGCCGCGATGGCGCGCCTCGCCGTCGTGGAGGCGAGGCGGGGCGCGCTGGCGGACCGGCTCGCCCGCGAGCGCGCCCTCGTCGGGCAGCACGACGCCGCCAGCGAGGACGGGGCCGAGGCCGTGGCGGAACGGCGACGGCTGCGCGACGCGCTGTCCGCCCTGCAGGATGGCGAGCCGCTGGTGCACCGCGCCGTCGACCGCGACGCGGTGGCGGGCGTGGTGGCGCGCTGGACCGGGGTGCCGCTCGGCCGCCTCCTGCGCGATGCCGTGTCGTCCGCGCTGTCGCTCGAGGAGCGGCTGCGCGAGCGGGTGGTGGGGCAGGACGCGGCACTCGGCACCGTGGCGGCGGCGATGCGCAACGCCGCCGCGGGCCTCGCCGACCCGCGCAAGCCCCCGGCGGTGTTCCTGTTCGTCGGCACGAGCGGCGTCGGCAAGACCGAGACCGCGCTGGCGCTGGCGGACCAGTATTTCGGCGGCCCGCAGCACCTGTCCGTCATCGCGCTGTCCGAGTTCAAGGAGGAGCACAAGGTGTCGACGCTCCTGGGCTCGCCGCCCGGCTACGTCGGCTACGGCGAGGGCGGCGTGCTGACCGAGGCGGTGCGCCGCCGGCCCTACGGGCTCTTGCTGCTCGACGAGGTCGAGAAGGCCCATCCCGGGGTGCAGGACGTGTTCTACCAGCTGTTCGACAAGGGAAGCCTGCGGGACGGCGAGGGCCGCGACGTCGGCTTCCACAACACGGCGATCATCCTCACCTCCAACGCCGGCTCGGACACGCTGGCGGCGCTGAGCGCCGACCCCGAAACCATGCCGGAGGGCGAGGCGCTGGTGGACGCGCTGCGGCCCGAGCTGCTGCGCCACTTCAAGCCGGCCTTCCTCGGCCGGGTGACGGTGGTGCCCTTCCTGCCGCTCGACGAGGCCACGCTGCGCCGCATCGTGCGGCTGCAGCTCGGCCGGCTGGCCGAGCGCTTCGCCGCGGCGCACCGCGCCGCGCTCCGGATCGACGATGGCGTGCTGGACGCCATCGCGGAGCGCTGCCTCGTGGCCGAGATCGGCGCGCGGGCGGTCGAGGGCATCGTGGCGCGCGAGATCCTGCCGCCCCTGTCGGGCCTGGTGCTCGACCGGGCGGTGGCGGGGCTGGCGGCGGGCGACATCCGGCTGTCCCTCGGGGAAGGCGCGCGTATCGCGGTCCGCCCCGAGGGCGGGCCGGGCGAGGATCGGCGGGCCGCATCCGCCGACGACGGCCGCGCGGGATCCCGCGCGGAGGAGGCCCGCGCCGATGCGGGTGAAATCGCGATTGCAGGGGAGTGAGCAGCATGCCGATCTATTTCCAGATCGACGGCATCCAGGGCGATGCCACGCAACAGGACCACAAGAACTGGATGGACATCCAGTCCATGAACTGGAACGTGGCGCGCAACATCAACACGCTGGCGGGCGCGGCGGCCAACCGCGAAGCCTCCGAGCCGGCGGTGAGCGAGGTGACGCTGACCAAGATCAGCGATTCATCGACCACCAAGCTGTTCCAGGAAAGCTGCACGGGGCGGACCGGCAAGACGGCGACGATCCACCTCGTCACCACCGGCAACCCGGGCGACATCTACATCGAGTACAAGCTCTACAACACGCTGATCGCCTCCTACAACGTCGGCTCGGCGGGCGACCGGCCGAACGAGTCGATCACGCTGAACTTCACCAAGATGGACGTGAAGTACACGCCCTTCGACGAGAACAACAACCCGAAGTCGCCGATGATCGCCTCCTTCGACCTGGCCACCGCCAAGTCCACCTGAGGCGAAGTCCACCTGAGGCCGCCATCGAGCGGCGCGGGGGCGACCCCCGCGCCGCCCCCATGCCAGCGCGAGGGAGCCGCGATGACCCTGCCCGTGCCCTACACACAGGCCGGCCGCATGATGGCGGTGTCGACCCGGCTCGGCCCCGACGTGCTGCTGCTCGACGGGCTCGACGTCGACGAGATGGTCAACGGCCTGTTCACGATCCGCGCCACCGTCAAGGCGCAGCGCGACGACCTCGCCGCCGCCGACCTGATCGGCTCGGCGGCCGACTTCGCGCTGCGGCTGAAGGACGGCGGCATGCGCTGGTGGAACGGCCTCGTCACGGAGCTGCACGAGGGCCCGCCCACCAGCCGCGGCACCCGCTCCTACGCGCTGACGCTCCGGCCGAAGCCGTGGCTGCTGTCGCAGAAGAGCGACTGCCGCATCTTCCAGAACACGTCCAGCATCGACGTGATCGAGACGCTGTGCTCCGAACACGGCATCACGGACCTGCAGGTGCGGATCATCGGCGTGCCGGTGACGCTGGACTACAGCGTGCAGTGGAACGAGACCGACCTCGACGACATGCTGCGCCGCATGCAGCAGGACGGCTATTTCTTCTACCACGTCCACGCCGAGGGCAGGCACACGCTGTTCGTCACCGACCACCCCAGCATGTACGCGCCGCCGGCCGAGGACCACGACCCGCTTCGCGCCCGGCTCGCCCGCCGAGGACCACATCACCGCCTGGCGCCGCTCCTTCGCCTTCACGCCCGGCACGTTCCGCGATCATGACCTATCTCCGGTCTGTGGCGCCCGAAGAAACGCAAGGTAAGTCAGACCTCGAGTTGTCGCGCGATCTGGATGTGTACGATGATGCGGCCGCGCGCTTCGGTCTACGAACCGAGCGGTCGCGAGCACAATGGGCTTATTTGATGCTGTCGACCGCCGGCTCGATCGAGCACGCGCCTTCCATCCGCCGCTTCCTCACCACCGAACCCGGTGAGCCGCATGAGAAGATGCAGGTCATGATGGATCAGATGGTCCGCTTACCGCAACTCGACCAAGGGCGAAGCTGATGCCGTCCTTGCTGTCCCTGCAGTCGTTGAGGGGGTGGAGCTCGGTGCTGTCGGCCTCGAAGCCGTCGGCGAAGCCTACGAGGCTTGCCGTGCCTATCGAACGGCCCAGGTACTGGCAAGAGCGGCTGCCGCAGCCCGCGCGCTTTCGCAGGCCAAGGAAGAGCCTTGCGAAACATGTTGCCGGCGCACCGTGATCGTTTCCCGCGCTCGCTCGCCAGAGGCCGCCCAACATATCGAAGAGGCGCAAGCGGCGGGAAAGCCGAGCACGTTGACGCTCCATCGGCCTGCGACGAACGCGAGGCGCGCGGCAAACCTGCGGAACGCCAATCTCCCTAGCATAAAGGGGATGGATCAGGACGATTGTCCCCCAGCAACCTTTGCGGAAAGCGTCGACTCCAGCGTCAAGAATATTGCCCTAGGTGACAACCGCAGCGCCGGTCAGCAGATCGATCATCAAATGATGACTCCTGCGCGTGCTGCCGAGGGGTGCAGAGTTGCCATTCAGGTGGGACCATCGTCATGATGGCAAGCCTGCACGTTGACGTTCTCTATGCACAGATCGTGGTCTTCGAGATGCCATTGCGCGATATTCAATGGACCGACCAGCATACCGCACAGGGTTTCGCCTGGTCGCCGGGCGGCGTCAGCTTCGGGGTGCCCGGCGACGCGGGAGCATCACGCCTCGACGTGTTCCGCGCCACCGCGTTCACGCTCGATCCGATGTGCCTGTGGGCCGTACAGGTTCCGTTCGAGATCAAGAGCGGTGAATTCATGGTAGGATCAGTGATCGGTCCCGAACGTGTCCATGTCGAGAGGGGGCGTTACGAACTCAATTTCTTAGCACGTCCTGGTCAGGGCGACGTCCGCTTCGTATTCCAACATCATTTCATCGAAAAACAATGCGCCGACCTGTGCGATCCTGAAACGTGGTACGGAACTGCAGACAGATCGAGTTCTTCGTCGTGATGCCGACGTTCACAACTGATCACCAGCCTGCGATGTCGCTTTCGGCGCCGAGTCTCACCACGGCGAATGTCGTCGGCAGCGATGGATCGGCGAGGTTGACGGGCCCCGAGGAGATCTCGACCGAACGATTGCTTTTGAGGCTGCCCGTCTATGATGACGGGGTTGCCCTGCACGAGGCGTTGGGCGACCCGCTGACTTGCAGCTTTCTTCCACACCGTCCGATGCGGAACCTGCACCACACGAGAGACCTGCTGGCCGGCGCCTGTCCACGGCGAGACGCAGGGCTTCACTCCTACGTGATCGCGCCAAAGACCCGAACCGCCGCGGGGATCGGTATCGTCCAAATGGGGCCGGATGGGGAGATTGGCGCCGTCATGGTGCGGACGAGTTGGCGCAACGGCTTCGTCACCGAAGCGCTCGGCGCCATGCTCGAGACGCTCGGAGCTCGACATGCTTGGTGCATCTGCGATGCCGATCATGAGGCTGTCGCGCGCGCTCTCGCTCGAATTTCGATTGTTCCGGAAGCGTGCTTGCTGGCTCATCGGGTGCATCCGCAGAGCTCCGATCGACCTCGTGATTGCTTGAAGTTCCGAGGAACCGGTCACCTTGTGAGACTCTGACCCAAGGGGCTGCCCACGCCAACTGTTTCTCCTCGCCGCTCCAGCTTCAGCCATCTGTTTCCGCATGTAGCCTCATCTCGACTTGGCCTTTCAGCCGCGTCGATCTCGCAGGTTTCTCCGGGACGTTCCTGTCGATGAATCGGTGGAGCGACGCCTGCGTGGTCGCCTCCGACCATGCCCTGCACACGTTCGACGGCCGCCAGCTCGCGCCGTTGGAGCCGCGGCTGCGCCGGACGCCCAACCCGTTCCAGGTCCAGGGCTTCGGCGGCGCGCTGCTCTATTGCGACTACAAGCAGGGCATCCACCGCTACGACGGGACGGACTGGACGCCGGTCCCGATCCCTCCGGAGCTAGAGCCGTCGCCGCTCGCCTTGGCCCGCGACTTCAGCTCTAGCGCCATGTTTTTGCCAGCATCTTCACGCGATCAGGTGACTCGACCTGATCGCGATCTGCCCTGATGACACGCAAGTTTGCCGGCCTGACGGGAAGGTGAGAGGGGCAGACCACGGGCAGCATGTCCGCTCCAGGCCACGGAGGGACGTGCCATGAGGTCTATCGCAAAGGGCAGGGCGAGGGTTGACAAGGCCGCGCCCGACGCACGGGCGAGGTGCTACCCCGTCTTGCGGGTGGACGACCTCAGCTGGTCGATCGATCGCTCCCTCCACCCGGCTCGTACACCGCCTCCCCCGCGTCCCGCGCCATCGGCGCCTGCCGCACCCAGCCGTTCCAGCCGAGGCGCGGCGCCCCCGGCCCGAGCCGGCTTTCGGGCACGTCGGCGCGACGCAGCAGCACCTGCACGTCGAAGTCGAGCCCCGGGTCCATGTAGAGCCGCACGAGCTCGACCAACTCCGCCATCCGCCGCCCACGCGGCTCCAGCGCCATGAAGTCCGCATAGTCGACCGGCCCCACCACCACGCGGAAGGTGCTCGACGCGTCGGGCGTGCGGGCGCCCGCCACCGCGTCGATGCCGAGCCGCGCGAAGCTCGCCGGGCCGGCGGCGAGCCGCGTCTGCTCGGCGGGGGAGATCGGCAGCAGGCGGCGCCGGAAGGGCTCCACCCGCACCGGCAGGTCGAGCTGGTCGGCGAGGATCACCTCCAGCCCCGCGGCCGAGCGCACCTCGCGGGCGAGCAGCCCGGCGTAGGGCAAGAGGTGGGCGTCGCGCACCAGCAGGCGGCCGCGCTGCGAGGGCAGGCCGAGGCCCATCAGCGCGAAGACCGCCCGCGCCACCGGCTCGCCGCCGTCCGCCCCGCGGCGCGCCATGGCGGCCGGCAGGCGGTACTTCTCATGCGCGCGCACGAACAGCGAGGCCAGCCGCCCGACGAACACGTCGAGGAAGCCGCGCAGCGCGCCCGAGCGCCGCTTCTCCTCGCGCAGCACCGCCTCGGTGTAGAAATGCGGCAGCGGGCCGAGCGTGCCCACCAGACCGACAAAGGCCGCCTCGACGGCGTGTGAACTCCGCGTGGACCGCGCCAGCGGCGTGGCGGCATAGCGGTTGCTGGCGCGCCCGCGCACCTCGGGCTCGGCCGCGGGGTCGTCGCCGCCGACACCGAGCAGGCGCAGCGCCGTGAAGGGCTCGAAGCGGTCGAGCTCGCGCTCCAACGCCTCGGCCAGCGTGGCGGGGCGGGCCGGCGCCGGCGGCAACCCCGGCCGGAGGGCCGCGCCGCCCGTCCCGCTTCCGCCCTCGGCCGCCATCAGATCGAGGCGCCCACGAGCCGCTGCAGGAGGCCGGGATGCTCGATGCGCTCGACGCAGGCCGCGGCGGCCGGGCGTGCCGCCGGGTCGGGGTCGAGCAGCGCCGCGACGAGCGGCCGCAGCGCCTTCGTCACCGGCTCCAGGTCGAAGGGGGTGGCACGCGCCGCGAGGGCCGAGTCGCGGTCGGTCCCCAGCGCCAGCGGCGTGCCCGCGGCGGCGGAGAGCAGCAGCAGGCCCAGCGCGTAGAGGTCCGCCGCCGCGGTGGGCGGCGCGCCGGCGAGCTGCTCGGGCGCGGCGATGGACCAGTGGCCCGAGAAGGCGATCTCGCCCGCGCCGAGCGTGCCCGCGTGCAGCAGCCCGAGGTCGAGCAGCACCGCGCCCGCGACCGCGCCCGCCACCACCACGTTGTCGGCCGATAGGTCGCCGTGGACGAAGCCCGCCCCGTGCAGGCAGGCCAGCGCGCCGGCGAGCCGCGCCGCCAGCCCTTGCAGCTCGTCCGCATTCAAAGGCGCCTCGGCGATGCGCTGCGCCAGGGTCGGGCCGCGCACGAGGTCGAGCAGGAGGAAGTTGCGGCCGTCGCCGTGGCGCAGGAAGGCGTGGGCCCGCACGATCGCGTCATGGCGGATGTCGAGCAGCGCGCGGGCCTCGGCGGCGAAACACTCCGCGACCAGGCCGTCGAGCGCCCGCTCGGTAACTACCCAGGGGGTGCGCAGGTCGGCTGAGGGCTGTTAGGCGCCGATGGTGCCCAGCACGGTGCTGAAGGTGCT
>NZ_QYBC01000032.1 GCF_004137085.1 Lichenibacterium ramalinae | reverse complement strand
GGACACGCAAGTCCTCGTTGCACCTCGACGGACCCCTTCCGACGACGCCGATCTCACGCGACCCCGTGGGTAGTTACCCGTCACATCCTGGCTGACGCCCGCCATGCGGACGGGATTACCTTCGGCGTCCGTCAGTACCTGGGCCCGCTTGTTCACCCAACGCGTGGAGCCATCCGGGCAGAGAATACGGAACTCGACGTCGTAGTCGACCCTCTGCTCGACACTGCGGGTGTAAGCGGCGGCGCGCATCTCGCGGTCGTCGGGATGGACCGCTGCCTCCATTTCGTCCCAAGTGAACGAAAGTGCGCGATCCCGGCCGTAGTTCTCTTTGGTGATGCCGGAGACTGTCAGGTCATCGGTCCGCAGGTCGTGTTCCCAGATGCCGAGGCGGCCAGCCTCCGCCGCAAAGTGCAGCCGAGCCGTGTTCTCCTCTTCGGCGCGGAGCCGGTCCGACACCTCGGCCATGAGTGCCGCATTATGGCTTTCGAGCCCTTCCAACCGTTCGCGTTCCAACGTCACATCGACCTGGCTAGCGAAGAAGTAGGCGAGGTCGCCGTGGGCACCCCTTACAGGCGCCATGAGCAGGCGGTTCCAGAACGTCTCGCCCGTCTTCCGGTAGTTGAGGATATCAATTTTGATCATCTGTGCGGCTTTGACCGCATCACGGATGAGCCTCACCGTTTCTGGATCGGTCCCTGCCCCTTGTAGAAACCGACAGTTGCGTCCGACGATCTCCTCACGCGAATAGCCACACAATCGGCAGAAGGCGTCGTTGACGAAGACGATCGGGTTGTCGGGAAGCCGAGGATTGGAGATAACCATAGGCATGCGGGTGGCCCTGACGGCAGCCGCGAAGGGGTCGGTGCCGTCATCGGTTCCCGCGATCTCTTCGACGATGCGGGCGGCATCCCTTGCGGCTAGGGTAGCGTCCGGATCTCGCTTTCGGAGAGAAGCAATCTCGGCCTGAGCCGCACCCAGGTCTCTCCGCAGCCGTGCGACCTCGTCATCAATCATGACCAGAGACCGATTGCTGTGCATTCGATTTGCCAGCGGGGCGTCCTGCATCGCGCTCAATCATGAGCTGTAGAGCTTTTCGCAGCACCTCGCTCGCAGTTGTATATCGACCTGTCGCGATCTGGTCGCGGACGTGCCGGACAAGCGGTTCAGTGAGGGCAACGTGGAGAGAGTGTTTGGCAGCCATGAGCCGCCATAACAGGTAGGATCGTAGGGTGACACCCTGCCACTAGCCGCACCTACCCATACTGTCCCGTAAACAGGTCTCCGAGCGCCCGCCGCGCCAGGTAGGTCAACCGCCGACGCCGGAGGTGCTCGGGCTTGTCGTGCAGGATGTGGCAGCGCTGGCAGAGCGCCGCGAGGTTCGAAGCGTCGTTGTTCGTGGGGTCGTGGTCGCGGTGCGCTGTCGCGAGGACGACGCGGGTCGTGCGGGTGCGCTCCAGGAGGCTGTGTGGCGGCTTCAGGCGCCGGACCCACTTGCCGGCCCCGTCACGCCACCGGTGGGCCTCGTCGTCCCACCAGCGGCCGTCCCCCAAATGGGTGACGACCTTTCCGTGCGGCCGGCAGCAGGTCTCGCATCGGCCCTGGGCGCGCTGGAACCGGATCGAGGCCGACAGCTCGCGCCAGTCGATCGGGTATAGCCAGCGGTGGTGAGGCCGGATGGGCATGCGATCGAGGCCCTTGGAAGGTCGGGATTTCGCGATTTATGGTGTTAGACTTTCGATCAAGTGAAGATATGAATATCGAGAAATATATCGCCGGTCGCGCTGGTCGAAGATGTCATCTTAAGGTTTATTGAAATTTAAATTCCCGTACTGCTCAGCTAAAAACCATGATCATGTGCAGTTTAGGCTGGCAGAATGAATAGGACTTCCTTTTTCATCATAAACCATCACTGCAAAAGATCGATTATCTCCATTAATAATCGCCTCGTCCCGAGCAATTTCGCATAAGTACATTATTGTCTGTCTGCGCACTACGGCGATATCTGGCAGCTCACAGCCGTCACCGTCTCTCTCGTTTTTGCCGTTCTTATATGTTTCAAAGAAATAACGTGGCATGAGGAAATAAACCTGCTCTAAAACGATAGACGATGTGACAATCGATATTATCGAAAGTACTTCTTATTAAGATTATCAAAAAAACTAAATCCGTACATGGTATATAATGTCACGCCTGCGCATGTCTCAAATGTTATTTTTTTCAAAATATTTATATCAAATGTTTGCTGCCGATCGCGTCACCATCCGTTACAAACTTTTCTCCCAGATTTAGCAGACGACACTATAGGAAGCGCGTCACCTCTCGCTGTCGTTGACCATGCCGGAACGGGCCGCCCTCGCGGCCCGAAAGCTCAAGCTGAAGGAACCACGTGGGGCACAGGCGGAGGACAACAGACCATATCTTGCTCATCCGTCGCTCTCCATCATCTTTACCACCCTCCCCAACGCCGTCCTGACCCGCTCCACCTCGAACGGTAGCGGCGCATCATCGTCGAGGCACAGCCGGTCGAGCACGAACCGCTCCGCCCCGGCCGCCCGGATCAGGCGGGCGTGATCGCGCTTGGTGGCCTGCCATCTCTCGTCCGACATGCCCGACCGATCTCTCCAGGACCGGAAGGGGCCACCCGACCGCTCATAGCGTCGCCGGAGGGCAGCATAGGCCAGGGCCGCGGCGTGCTGGCGGATGTCGATGGTGCCGTTCTCCACGAGACGGTCGAGGGTAGGCGAGGCGGGCACGACCCGGAGCCGCCACGGCAGGCGAACGACCTCGGCAGGAAGCGGAGCATGCGCGTTCATGGCCGTTCTCCAATCCGAAACAGCACCACCAGCACGTCGAGGGCGGCGACGAGTAGTGGCAGTTCGCCCGGCAGGGGCGCCTCGTCATTGAGCACGATGCGGTCGATGACAAAAAGCTCCGCCCAGGCAAGCGTGGTCCCGCTTGGTGGCTTGCCGTGTATCAACTCCTCATCGCCGCCAACGCTCGGGCAACGGCAGAGTCCGCCATCGGGTTGTAGAAACCCACGCTCGGCGTCGTCGTGTCGTAGTACTGGTGTCGTCGCCTGATCGTGAGCGGCGGCGCCGAGTACGGCAGGGCACCATCAGGGGCCGGCGCCGTTGATGTGGCCTGGGAGTCGTTGCTGTTGCCAGTCCCGTCACCGGCGTATCCGCCGGGCACGTAGGGCTGATTGTACGGGCCCTCACGACCGGATGCGTTGCTGTTGTCCCCGCCACCCGTCACGCCTGTCGGAGCGCCGGGATGCGCCAAGGCCCCGTTGATCGCATCGGCGGCTGTCGGGCCGCCCATGAACCCCGAGATGGAGTTGCCGATGCCGAGGAGCGTACCGACAGGGCCGAGAAGGGAACCTGCAGCAATGCCTGCCACGCCGTTGCCGGCCCAATTGGGGACCGACAGGTGCTTGGCCGGTGCTCCGTCCGGAGTGGTTGGATCCATGGCCGTGTCGGCACCCGAGGCCGCGCCGGGAGAGAACCCATCGGCGGTCGGCTGCTGACCGGCCAAGATGCCTCGCGTCACGGTCAGAGGAGACGGCGTACCGTAGACGCCCGGCTGCGAGATCCCGGTTTCCTGTGCGGAGGGATCATCGGTATCGAGGCCCGACGCAGCGCCAGGGCTGTAGGAATACCCCGGCAGGTCCCCCAAGCCATTCACAGCCGGCTTACCGGGTGTCGTGACAGTCTGCGTCTGGGGTGGGGTTGTGAAACCGGGTCAATCCCAGGCGCCGGATGTCGACACGTTGCCCAAAGATCCGGTGCCGTCTTCGCCTGCTTCGCCTGCGCCGTCCGCGGCCTCGTTGGACATCGACTGCCCGGCCGCCTCGGCGCCTGATGGTGCTAGCAGGGATGCGCCCAGCCCGACGTAGGGGTTCCCCGTTGCGTCGGTTGCGCCTTGGCCGGCCACACCGGCAACGGCATTGAGGGGGGCCTGCCTGATCGTGCGGCCGGCGATCTGCTCGCCCGCTGCCTTCGCCACGTTGGCGGCGCCGCTTCCCGGCCCGAGCCCTCCGGCCGCGGTCTCGACACCGGCCTGAGCCAGCTTGCCGACTTCGGAGGTCGGGACGTATTCGCCCGTCTTCGCGAGCACCGGGGCCGACACGTCGCCCGACGAGGGGAAGCTGAACGGATGATAGTACCAGGGCGTGGACGCCTCCCACGCCGCCTGCTTCGCCTTCAGGTCGACCATCTCCGAGGCCGATGACCGGCCCGAGAACAGGGAGCCGACGCCGGCCGCCAGGAAGCTGGCCAGGTCGTTGGTGTCACCGAACTGCCCGATGATGTGTGAGCCACCCTTGATGGCGGCCGTCACGGCGCCCTTTGCGGCTCCGGAAAGCCAGCTATCGTCTTGGGTGTTGGTGAGGGGGCCAAGGCCACGAGCGGCGGCCGTATCGGCATTCCGAGACGGAAGGCCGAACTGCTCGTCGGACCATCCTGAGGAGGCGGGCGGCAGGCCCACGTCGGCGTCCGACATGAGCTTGGAAGGCGCGCCCACCGCATCCTGAAAGGACACGCCACCATCGCCCGCAGGCTTGGGCGGGGCCGAACCGTGAACCGTGAGGGAGCGAGCGGCGGGCGGTCGTGCAGGCAACCCGAACTCGGCGTCGGTCCAACCGGCAGGAGCCCGCCCCACGGCGTCCTCGAACGACACTCCGCCACCGCCGGCCGGCGCCTTGGACAGCGGGGCGGTCGTCGCAGGAGCCAAGCCCACGTCGGCATCCGACAGCAACGCCGGAGCGGCGGGGGTCGAGGAGGCGGATGGGTCGGTCTGCGGCACGCTGCACCCCTAGGAAGGGCGCAGTCAGTGAAGGGGCTCAAACCGGGATGGATCAGGCACACTTCGGCTGACTGCGCGGAAGGTGCCTGCGATCCCGAGGGACCCGATAGGCGAGACGGCCAGGACGTGGCTGAACCGACGAGGGGATTATGCCTCAACTGCTAGGGAGCGAGCAAGGAGAGGGCAGGTCAGGGGACCGCCTTCAACACCCGCTAAATGCATCGGCTTCCACTTCGAGGCGCCGCGAGTGGTCGGAATGCAACGGGCCTCGCGTCACGATCAGAGCGCTTCACTAGCGGTTCATTTCGAGTGGTTCGATTGAGAAAGTTCGTTTTGGATAGGGGGTCATGAGACCCAAAAGCGAACCGGCATGGTGGTGCGCCTGAGGCATGCTCAGAGGAGCGCGGCGCGGCCAGGGCGCCGAAGGCCGGCGTGGATCGGTTCGCTATGGGATCGACCATGCCCGTGTTGGTCTACCATCTCGTGCTTGACTAATCAAAACAGACTTTTTATAATGGACTACGTTAAACAGAGCGTCCGTCCATGTTCGTTCGCGCCTATCTCCGGGCCTCGACTGCCGAGCAGGACGCTCATCGCGCCCGGGCCCGGCTCGACGCCTTCGCGGAGGAGCACGGGTTCTCGATCGCTGCCCGCTACATCGAAAACGAAAGCGGAGCGAAGCTGGTCAGGCCGGAGCTGTTCCGCCTCCTGGGTGATTGTCAGCCCGGCGACGTGCTGCTGACCGAGCAGGTCGACCACCTGTCACGCTTGACCGAGCCCGACTGGCGGCAGCTGCGGGCCGAGATCGAAGCCAAGCAGGTCCGCATCGTCGCCCTCGACCTGCCGACGTCTTGGGGCCTCGCCGCTCCATCGGACGACTTCACCGGGCGCATGTTCGCGGCCGTCAACGCCATGATGCTCGACGTGCTGGCCGCCGTAGCCCGCAAGGACTATGAGGACCGCCGCCGGCGGCAGGCCGAGGGCACCGCCAAGGCCAGGGCGGCTGGCGTGTATAAGGGTCGGCGGGAGAACACGGCGCGGAACGAGGGCGTCGCCGCGATGCTCCAGGCCGGCTCGTCCTGGCTGCAGATCCAGGAGGCCATGGGCTGCAGCAGGGGCACGATCGCCAAGGTCCGGCAGCGATTGAACAGTGCCGCGGCGGTGCAAGCCTGATGCCCATCCGGCGGCAGCACCGCTGGCTTTACCCGATCGACTGGCGCGAGCTGTCAGCGTCGATCCGTTTCCGTCGTGCCAAGGGCCGATGCGAAGGCTGCGGCCGGCCGCATGGGTGCACTGTGACCCACCTTGGTGACGGCCAGTGGTGGGACGACGAGCGGCAGAGCTGGCGATGCGGAAAAGGCAAGATGGTCCGACGACGGGCCAAGCCGGCCGAGCATGGGCCGCCCGGACGCACCACGCGCGTAGTACTGGCGACGGCGCACCTCGACCACGATCCGTTCAACAATGCGCCCGGCAACCTCGCCGCGTTGTGCCAGCGCTGCCACATCCTGCACGACAAGGCGGAACACCTGCGCCGGCGTCGGCTGACCTATCTCGCCCGCCGCGCGCTCGGCGACCTGTTCACGGAACCTTATTCCGTATGAGCACCGAACAGCGACCTCGTTCGGAGGTCTTCGCCACATCCCGCTTCCTGGAACTCCGCATTGAATCGGCTCAGGCCGGGCGGTAGCGCTCATAGGCGGTCAGCACGTCGCGCCGGAGTTCCACCTCGCGCAGGTACACCTCCCGCTCCAGGAAGCGCAGCTCGGCGGCGAGGTCGTCCTCGTCCACCTCGGTCCACCAGGCCTTCGGCTGGCCGTCCCCGCCGCCGAACCATTGGTAGCCCCGGCGCTTCAGCACATCTTTCATGTCGAAGGGGGCATATTCCGCCCAGACCCGGACCCGGGTGCGGGCCGACGAACCCAACAGGTGCACGAAGCCCGAGCCACCTCCGGTCTCGTGCGCCAGGACCTCCAGCAGGGCGTGGCAGTCATCGACGGCACGGTGCCCGTGGTGGAACCAACCGCAGCCGTTGACGAGGTAGCCGAGCTTGGCGCCCTCGAACCCGATCTCGGCCCAGGGCACCTCGGCTACCGAGCAGGCCCATGCCTTGTGCCGGAAGCTGTCGTCCAGTCGCTCGCAGAAGGCGCGGTCGAACTTGGCATTATGGGCGATGACGATGTCGGCAGGCTCCAGGAGGGCCCGCACGATGTCCATGTCGATGGCCTGTCCCGCCACCATCTCGGCGGTGATGTCGGTCAAGCGGGTGATCTCGGCGCTGATCTCGACGGTGGGCTCGTGCAGCATGCTGAGCACGCCCACCACCGGGCCAATTCGGCCCTCGGCGTCATGCACGAAGGCCACCATGCCGAGTTCGATCACCTCGTCGCGGCGGTGGTCGAGGCCGGTCGTCTCGACGTCGACCACGAGCGCTATGCTTTCACCCGGCCCAGGCCGGTAGGCAGGGTCGACGGGGCGGGGCTTCAGCCGCCGCAGCACGCGATAGTCGTCGTGCTCGTCGAGGATCTGGGCCGCGCCTTCCGGATCGAACGCGCGCGTCAGCCGCCGGCGCTTGAGGGGAGCCTGGCGGGCCCACGCCTGCCGCATCGAGGGACCGTGGTCCTCGTCGGCGTCGTCGAACAGGTCGGCCTGGGCGAGCGGTGAGGGGTTCATTGCAGGACCGAGTCTGCCGTGATCGGCTCCGAAGCTCAAGCGTGAACCGCAAGGTTCCGAGCAGGCCAACGCTCGGTCGAGGGACTCGTGTTGGAAGGCAAGCTGGTTCGGCTCCGCCTCTGATGTCGCTTATGTCCTAAGTTTTGCGACACACGTCAGAGGCAGGCCGGCGCCGAAGAGAGCGGTGTCGCAGAAGTTTGTCGCGGTGCGTCACCGCTCTGCGACGAGTTCTGCGACAGGGATCCCCCCGGTAGCTCGATGAGCTCTCATCGGATCAGCTCAACTGTCGCCCCCGCCGCCTCGGCGATAAGCGGCCAGCGCCGCTCCGCGGTGAGGGCAGGCAGTCCTTCGCGCTTGGCCAGGGCCAGGCAGCAACGGTCTCCCAGCGACAGGCCGCCTTGGAGCGTGATGGGGCGCAGCATGCCGGCGTCGTAGGACAGCGCGGCATCGAGCGGGATCAGGCGGATCGGCAACGGGCGCAGCAGCGCCTCGATGTCGTGACGGACCGCGCCGAGCTTGGCGTAGTGGCTCACCACCTCGGCCATGTTCACCACGCTCATGAGCGAGCCATCGAAGGCGGCCTTCACCTTGTCAGCCCCCGGCTCGCCGAGCAGGAGCGCGAGCAGGGCCGAGGCATCGAGGACGCACCTGCTCATTCCGAGTCGGCCTCTTGGGCTCGGTCGGCGAGAAAGTCGTCGACCGAAGCGCCGGGCTTGTCGCCGACGAGCCTGCGGCTGAGGGCTTGGGCGCGGGCCACCACCTGATCGAGGGTGCGGAGCACGATGGCGTCTCCGAGGTCTTCGACCATCACCTCCCCGCCGTCGCCGAGGCCGTGTCGCCGCCGCAGGTCGGCGGGCAAGCTCATGCGTCCGTCCGGCATCACCTTGGCCTTCATGGGACGTCTCCGATATATGCCATAGACGCCATACTACCCCGTTCGCGCCCCCGTACGCCAGAGCGCTCGCTGGCCGGCGTGGTTCGATCTCACGCCGGCAGGCTTATCGTTCGGCGGTGTGTCCGCAAGGGGATCGGTGAACGGACGATTGTGAAGCGCCGAGCCGTCCGTTGATCGGACACGTGAAAACCTGTCTCAGATAGGTGGTCCGATGATCTTGTCAGTCAGGGGAGGGCAAACGTACACTCCGTGGCATGACGACGACCCTGATCGGCTATGCCCGCTGCTCCACAGATAAGCAGGACCTCACGGCCCAGAAGGCTGCCCTCGAAAAACTCGGGGTCGCGGCCGACCGGATCTACACCGACCATGGGCTGACGGGGACGAACCGCTCCCGCCCTGGTCTCGACCAAGCTCTCGCGGCCGTCCGCACCGGCGACACGCTGGTCGTGCCGAAGCTCGACCGGCTGGCGCGATCGGTTCCCGACGCGAGAACGATCGCGGACAGCCTCATCACCCGCGGGGTCCGGCTCGCGTTGGGGGCGAGCGTCTACGACCCGGCCGACCCGATGGGGAAGATGTTCTTCAACATCCTGGCCACCTTCGCCGAGTTCGAGGCCGACCTCATCCGCCTGCGCACGCGCGAAGGCATGGCGATCGCCAAGGCCCGTGGCAGGTTGCGCGGCAAGCAGCCGAAGCTGTCGGACAGGCAGCAGAAGGAACTGCGCCGGATGCACGACACCGGTGACTATGCAATCAGCGACTTGGCAGAGCTGTTCTCGGTCTCACGGCCAACCGTTTATAGGACCCTGAAACGCCAGCCCGCCACGTCCACTGTCGCGGCAGCCTGAATGGAGGCCTCATGAGGACCGAAGGATCACGTCACGTCCAACTCGCAATGCTGCCCGGGCAGGAGCAGGTAGCGCTCGGTCGAAGGTTGATCGCTGAGGGCAAGAGCGTGCGCGAGGTGGCGCGCGTCGTCCTCAAGTGTCATCCAGCGACGCTCTATCGTGGACTTGGCCGGACGCCTGCCCCATGAAGGTGCCCGGCCCACCTGCTTGTCACAGCCTTTCATCGCATCGTGTCAAGAAGCCGATCTCTGGCTGTCATGCAACAGCGTGCCGATATCGTCCATAAATAATTGCATGATGTGTCTATGCCACATATCTCAGCTCATGCTTGCTCCATAGGTGCCTTCGATCAGGAACCGGAAATTGCTTTGGCAACATCGTGCACTCACACTTTTCTTTGGTCGTGTCGACGCGAACGATACCCACGTTTGTAGAACCTATCCTTTCAAGTAATATTTCATATTGACGATCGCCATCAGCTGGAAGCATCACCCAAAGCCGCGTGAAAAATGTCGCCTCGGAAACTGACCGTAAAATCCGATCTCTTGGATTGTCTCTTGCCTCATCTCGATACTGCATGAAACAGTCGTATCCATCGATATCGTGGATGTCGGTTGCTATACCCTTATTGTCACTGACCCGACATGTCATGTGAGGGCTGACAAAGGGATGTCCTCCCTTCCAGATCCTGAAGTTCAAGCCTTGATGATATCCTATACTCTTATAGATGTGATCCATACCTCCATCAGCGGCAATTTCGAAGCACCTTTTTTTGAAGTGAAACACACCACTTTTATGAGGCATTTTATCGATTAAAATGCTTATGTTGTCATCTCTGATCGAATTAAAACGATCTAGCAAAGATCTATATGTGAATCGATCTTGATCCGAAATCAATTCTTTAGCCAACGCTACTGCGGCACCTCTTTTGACCACATACGCTCTCGATAATATATCCACATATGAGAGAGGCATCTGAGAAAGCTTCTCACCGTCGGATGCATCGAAGTTATGCATCACGAAGCTTCGTGCTTTTTGCATACGTCTCAACATGTTCTGATTGTTTTTTGTTTCCTGAGAGATAATCGAAACCCACGTTTGACCTTCATCATTGCGGACACCGTCGGTTTCAGCCTCGCTCAGCCGAGCTGCCAATTTAAACCAATCCATAACCACGCACTCCGGGCCTCGACGATTTCGCTTGCATAAACGATTGTGGATCCATATCCCTACAGCGCGGCCCACAACGGGAACCGCAGAAAGGAGAAAACATGATCAGGCACACCACCCCCACCGGCGACTTGCTCGCCGTCAGCGGCCCGGTCGACGGTTCGACCCCGCCGGTGACCGTCATCGTGGCCGGCCCCACCGCCGAGACGAACGTCGACACGATCGTCCGGCAGCTGCCCGGCCGTCCCCAGTCCACGGCCGAGGGCGCCGTCCTCTGGCACACGTTGCCCGGGGACAGCCTCACCGGGCAGAGCCTGCTGCGGCGCCTCTTCCTCGATCGCTCGGTCGTCTCGTGGGGCCCATCGCTCCGCATCACGGATCGACCCGACATCGAGGCCACCGTGGCCAAGCTCGTCGCCGCCATGCGGGGCTGAAAACTCCAGATTTCGCCAGTGCGTCATTCTGGTTTTGTAGTACCGCATGTCTTCGAATGCAACGGCGGCCGTCACTGGCCGCCGTTGCCGTTTCCACCGCAAACAAGGTCGACCCCGTGCCGAAGCTTCTCTCCGCCATGGTGGCGACCACCCTATTCGCCTATCCAGCCGCGCTTTCGATCGAGCATGGTGTCAATCCAATGTTGTGGCCGGAGGCCGCCATCCGGCCTGAAAGCTGGTTCGCCGCTTTCACGTCCCTCGTCGGCCTCGGCCAAGTCGTCGGAGCCTACTGGGGCATCGTCACACTGCAGGCGTCAGCCTTTGCCCATGGAGGCTGGTCCCTCGGTCCCCTGCTCGCCTTCGCGCCGCTGGTCCTCGTCGTCCTGCTCCGCTTCGCCCCGAAGTCGCCCGCGGCCAAGCGCGACGTCGCGGGCACTTTCGGCGCGGCGCGCTTCGCCACCGATGCCGAGCGATCTGCCATGAACCGGGGATTGGAGCTGGGCATCGATCCCAAGACCGGACGCGCGGTCCGCATCGCCGCCGAGGGAACACTCGTCACGATCGCGCCGCCTCGCACTGGTAAAACTTCAGGTTTACTGATCCCGAACCTGTCTTACCCCGAACCTGGCGCATGGGCCGGACCAGCCGTGGTGCTGGACACGAAGGGCGAGGTCTACCGCGCCACCCGGGCGCGCCGCGAGAGCATGGGTCGTCGCGTGGTCTGCCTCGATCCTCTCGACCTCGTGGGAGGCAATGATAGGTGGAATCCTCTCGCTTCTCTGCGGGATGACGACATCCTCTACATGCAAAAGACTGCTCTGGCGCTCCTGCCCGAGAGCGGCTCGGGCAACGGGGCCGAGGACTATTTTCGCAACCGCGCCGTCGATCTCATCGTCGGCGCGATCAGCGTGTCCCTGCGTGCCGATCTCCGCTCGGTCGTCGACGTCCACCGCCTGTTGACCGACGAGGCCGCCTTCATCGAGGGTCTGCAATCACAAGGCGCACAGCCGGCAGCGCTCGCCGCCCTGGAGATCATGCAGGCCGATCCCCGTACCCGGGATCCGATCCGCTCGACCGCCCTGCAAGGATTTCAGTGGCTGGCAGACCCTCGCATGCGCCGCCTCGTCGGCGACAGCAGTTTTGAATTCGCCGAGCTGTCCAGGAACGAGATCGACATCTTCGTCGCCATCCCCCCCGAGCACAAGCGCGTGCTGGCCCCCTTGCTGCGCTGGTTCCTGTCCGACCTTTTCACCTCCATTCGCCGCAACCGGCCCGAGATGCGAGCCATCCTGTTCGTCGACGAGGCTGCATCCATCGGGCGCTACGATGAGATCCTGACCTCGGCCGCTGAGCTCCCCGGCTACGGGGCCAGCCTGTGGACCTTTTGGCAGGATTTCAACCAATTATTGTATTTATGGAATCCTGCCGGCGCTGCGACAATCATTAATACCGCTGAAATCGTCACCATCTCGGATTTATCTGCGGTCGACCCCGCAGAGACCGACCGCTGGTCCCGCGCGCTCGGCAACTATACCGCCCTGGTCGAATCATTCAGCCGGCCCACGACCGGGACAGGGTCGTCCACGACCAACAGCACTCCCCAGCCCGCCCCGCTGATGAGCCCGGACGCCCTGGCGACCATGCCGTCCAACGAGCTGCTCGTCTTCCCCAACAGCCGGGGCCAGACGCGCCATCCCCTCCGCCTGCGCAAGACCGTCGCCCACACGGACCACCGTATCCGTCCCCTCGTCGAGGCCGTGGCGCCCGTCGGGCGGGCGGGCTGACATGCGCCATGTCGCTAAACCTCGAACGCCTCCGACGCGACGTCGCCGCACTGGGCCTCTCTCGCAAGACGGAAGACGTCGCGCACGGGAAGGCGAGCGGCGCCATGGCGATCGTGCGCGCGCACTTGGCGGAGATCGAGCGGCTCAGGGGCGAGGGCGCCACCTGGACCGACATCGCGGCCGCGCTCGCCGGGCAAGGCACGAGGCGGCGCGATGGCGCCCCCATCACGGGCCGACGCCTCACCGGGCTGATCGACTCCATCCGGCGACAGGACGCCAAGCGGCGGCGCACCACGGCACGACGGGCTTCACGAGGCGACCTTCCAGAGTCGCCGACGGACGCAGGGGTGCCATCACGGCCCTCGACACCAGGATCACCTCCCAGGCCTGACGCACCGCTGACCGAAATTCCGAAGTCGGAATACCGCACCGCCGAGCAGATCCGGCGCGATGGGCTCGCTGACCTCTACGACCAGCTGAAAGGAAAAAAGCCATGACGATGCGACGCGTGCTCCTGGCGGGCCAGGACAAGGGGGGCTCCGGCAAGAGCCTGGTGGTGCGGGCCACGGCCGAGTCGGTCGTGGCGGCATGGATCATCGAACTCGAGGACGAGAAGCGGCTCATCGAACTCGAGGACCGCGTCGATTTCTTCCCCGTCCGGGCGGAGCGGAGCGAGATCGACCGCACCTCGGGCGCCGCGGCCCGCAGCGAGTACGACGCCGTGCTCGACAGGATGGCGCGCAAGCCCGCCGCGGGTGCCACCACCCCAGAGTTGCTGATCGTCGACATCGGTGCCAACGCATCGCGCTCGTTCCTGCCCGAGATCGCCTCCCGGGCGGCCCGCTTCAGTCGGATCGGGGTCGAGTTCGCCATGCTGACCGTGATCACCGCCGAGCCGGGGGCGGCGTCGAGCGCACCCGTCGTGCTCAGCTTGGCGCGACCCTTCGCCAAACAGCTCTTCGCCGTCGAGAATCAGGTCGAGGGTGCCGTCGACGCCAAGATCCTGAAGGCGCTCGGCAAGGATGTCGTCTTGAGCCGCCTCCCCCGCCTCACGCTCGACCCCAAGGCGAACGGCCTGCTGCAGAAGGGTGGGCTTCGCTTCATCGCCGAGCGCCTCGGCGAGGCGGAGGACAGCCTGTCCGAAACCTACGGCTTCGCGGCCGCGGGTCGGATGATCCAGGACCTCACCGCCTTCCGGGCGCAGGCCATGCAGGCCGTCGCGCCGATGGCCGAATGGCTGGAGCGGGGCGCCTGATGGCCCAGCCTCCCAGGACACCGACGTCGGGGCAACGCCGGGCCGAAGCCGAAGCCGCCGCCGCGAAGGCCGCGCAGGCGGCGGGCGAAAGGCACGTCGAGGACAGCCGCAAGCTGGCGGACCGCCTGCTCGCCGGCGCCCCCGACGCCCGCTTCGCGGCCCTGTCCGACGCAGGTCTCGAGCTGACGCCGGCCGATCGACGGCGGCTCCTGTGCAGTCTGACCGGCAAGGAACACACGCCCCGCGTCGTTCCGGCCGGCACGGCCAGCCGTTGGGCACTGATCCGCTCGCGGCTGCCCTACAGGGTCGGTGCCCTGGCCTCGGCCGGGTTCATGTTTGCCGTGCTTCTCACCGGCATCCTCGTGGCGCGCGCCAACACGCCCCTCGCCATGGTGGTCAGCGATGCGAGCCAGGACTTGTCCGTCTCCTTCACCCTGAAGGACGGCCAGGTCGCCTTCGACCGGCTGGAGGCGGGCAAGCCCTATGCCCTCGTGCGCCGGGACGGTGGCGTCGACGTCCTACGCCGCTGGGTGGCGGGTGCCGGCTATGCCGAGGCCCGTCTCCCCTCCGGCTATGTGCATTCGGCGCCTGCAGGGCTGGCCACCCCCCTCGCCGACGGTCGTCCCTCAGCATGGTAGCGCTCCGCCAGGGGCCACCAGGGGCCACAACGGGACCACCGAAGGCCACCGAAAGGCCACAAGGGAGGGAGGGGCACACCTTACGCACTGAAGTGCCGAGCCCGTTCAGGGCGCCCGAAACGCCCGCCGGCGACCCCCAGAGCCGGCCTCTGTCCCGGACCAACGTCCCCCCGAGGCTCCCCCATGACAGCTCCGTCCAGCCTCGCCCTGACCCTCGATGCCGACCTCGCCGAGCGCCTCGCCAAGGCGGCCGAGACGTCCGGCTTCGCTCCCGCCGACATCGCCCTGCGAGCCCTGCGCCACCACCTCGAAGGCGTGACGGCTTACGGGCGCGTCATCGACGACCTTGCCCAGATCAAAACCGGCTTGGCCGACCTCGCCGGCGCCGTCGGTGAGGCCCTGGCCGAGCCCGAACCCGGCGCGGTGGACTCCATCTGCCGCTACAAGCCCGGCAAGGCATGACGGCCTCCCTTCACGCCCTCGGCCTCGGTGCCTCGGCGGGCGCCTACTACACCAATGATCCCTACCGCGAGACCCAGAACCGCGACGACTACTACGCCCGGGACGGCGGCGGCGTGTGGTGGTCGCCATCCGGAACCGTCGTGCGCCACGGCGCGCCCATCGACCTGCGATCCTTCCGCGAGTTGTGCGCGGGTCTCGATCCGCGGACCGGCAAAGCCCTCGTGCGCGGCGCAGGCGAGGCGCACAGGGCCGGTTGGGATATAACCTTCAACTGTCCTAAGAGCTTTTCAATCCTGTGGGCCGGGGCGGGTCTCGAGCTTCGCAAAGAGCTCGAAACCGTCCAGGCCGCTGCCGTGGACGAGGCGCTCGGCTTTCTCGTTGAGGAGGGCCTGGTCGAAGTGCGGCTCGGTGCCGGCGGGCGCATCAAGCAGCCCGCCGCCGGCCTGATCGTGGGGCGCTTCTCGCACTACACCTCCCGGGCGGGCGATCCGAACGTCCACACCCATTGTACAATCATGAACGTCGCTGTCAGCAACGACGGAAAGTTGCGAACATTAGAGACTTACAACTTACACGCTAAATGCCATCTCCTCGGCGTAGCCTACAGGGCCGCCCTATCGGCGCGCTTGGCCGACGCCTTCGGCTTCGAAGCCCGCCCAGCTGGCCGCGGCCAGTTCGAGATCCGCGGGGTACCACAAACCGCCCTGGACGCCTTCTCGAAGCGCTCCAAGGAACTGGAAGCCGCCCTCGCCGGCGGCCGGGCCGGCTCCTCCTCGGCGCAGAAGGAGGTCGCCACCCTGTCCACGCGTGGCGCCAAGGCCGACCTGCCGACCGGCCCCGAGTTGGAAGCACGGTGGCGCGGCGAGATGGAGGTGCTCGGGATCGATCCCTGGGACGCCGCGCGCCATCCCGAGCGCGACCGGGCCGCCGAACAGGAGCGCATCCCGGAGGTGCCCTTCGATCCGCCCGAGGTCCAAGGCACCACCCCGGCGCAGCTCGCCGCATCGCACCTGTTTCGGCACGAGACCGTGATCGACCGCACGGCATGGCTGGAGCGGGCGCTGGTCGAGGCCAGCCTGCAGAGCATCCCGATCGCCGCGGTCCGTGCCGAGATGGCGGAACTGGAGCGCGACGGCACGCTCCTGCGCCTGCCGGGTCCTGAAACGGCGCCGCGCTGGACGACCCCCGCCCTGGCGAGCGTCGAGGCCGCCCTGCTCCGCGCCGCCGACCGGCCTGACGTGTCCTCGCGCATCGATGCAGCGGCCCTGGCGGCGGCCTTCGCCGCAGCCCCGGAGCTGTCGATCGAACAGCGGGCCGCCGTCGAACACGCCGCCGCCCCCGGCGGGGTGGCGGTGATCGAGGCCGGCGCCGGGACCGGCAAGACGACGATTGCGAGCGTGCTGGTCGACGCCGCGACGCGGTCCGGCATCAAGGTGATAGGGCTCGCGCCATCCTGGGTGGCGGCCGGCGAACTCGGGGCCTCGACCGCCATCCCGGCGCAGGCCATCGCCCGCTGGCGCCACGACCTCGCCCGAGGCCAGGGCCCGGCGCTCGACGCCGACACCCTGATCATCCTCGATGAGGCCGGGATGGTGGGCACGCGCGACATGGAGGCCGTGCTGACGGCGGCAGCCGAAGCCGGCGCCCGCGTCGTGGCCTTGGGGGACCGGCGCCAGCTCGCCGCCGTGGCGGGGGCGAGTCCGCTCCGGGCCGTCGTGGACGTGCTGGGGCGTCATGCCACCCTCGGCGAGGTGCGGCGCCAGACCGTGTCCTGGCAGCGCGCCGCCTCCGTGCTCATGGCGCGAGGCGAGGTGGAGGACGGACTGCGCGCCTACGGCCGTCACGGCCGCCTCCTCATGGTGTCGGGGCCGACGGCGGCGCGGGAGCGGGTGATCGCGCTCTGGACCGAAGCCCGCGTCCGTCATGGCGACGACGGGGTGATCATAGCCACGCGCGAGAACCGCGACGCCACGGCGCTCAACGCCGGCGCACGCGTCGTCCTACGCCAGGAGGGCAAGCTCGGAGCCGCCGACAGAATGGTGCAGGTGCGCGACCGCGACGACAAGCCCAGAGACCTCGCCCTCGCGATCGGCGACCGCCTGCGCTTCGGCGAGACGCTATCCCAGCACGGTATCCGCAACGGCACCCGCGGCACCGTGACGGCGATCGGCCCCGACGACGCGGGCGAGCTGCGGCTCGCCGTCCACCTCGAGGACGGACGCAGGGTCGAGGACGCCCTCTCGGGCTTCGCGCCGGGGCGTGAGCGTCGTGGTCGGGCGGCAGGCGCTCTGCCCCGGATTACCCACGCCTACGCCGGCACGGTCTACGCCGCCCAGGGCCGCACGGTCGCCGAAGCGGTGCTCTACGTCGGCAGCGCCACCGACGCCCGGGACGTGTATGTCGGGCTCACCCACCATCGACGGGACGCCACGGTGATCGTGGAACGCGACAGGCTGGAAGCCGCGGTGCGGGTGAGTCAGTCCGACCCCCGCCTGCATCCGAGTGACGCTGAACTGCAGGAGCGCCTGTACGTCGAGAGCCGCCGCTACGGCGAGAAGAGGAATGTGGTCGACCACGTCGAAGACCGCGCCGCCTTCGTCCGCACCGGCACGCTGCCCTCGCCGTGCCCGGAACAGCGCCTCGACGTCCGCCGCGGCTTCGAGGCCGGCCGACGACTCGGGGCCGTCCTGCGAGAGCTGGCGGCGGCGCCAAGCCTGATGCTGGTGCAGGTGGTCCGGCTGGCCCAGGGCGTCGAGCGCGGGCTGGCGAGCCGTGCCCAGGATATCGCGGCGTACCTACGTGCCCCCACCCTGCCCGCGGCCGTCGACCGGCCCCAGCCGAGGATGGAGCGAGACAGGTCGGGACCGGACCTGTCGCGGTGAGCCAGCACGAACCCAGCGATCGTCGTCGAGCACCAAGCGTCAGTACCGGCCTTGCGGGGTGGACAAACCACCCCTGGTCCGGTTGGCGCCTCGCGGGTGTCCTACGGCCCTTCGTGATGAGAGCGGGCCGCCCGTGCGGCGCCAGGCGCCATATCCTGAGAGTTTGTGAATGAATGCCCGTTTGCCCCGACATCTGAAAAAATTCATCAACGATTTCAAGGGGCATTCAGGCACAAGTTCGATACATTTACAAACTCTGAGAGGTGGTTCAATACGGAAGGGTTCCGCGGACGCATCGAGGTCGGCTGAGGAGCGCGATCCCTCGCCGTCCATTCAGGGACCGGCTGAGAACAGGTGGGCAAGACCAGGAAGAAGATCACTCAAGGTCGTGCTGCTTGTCGCAGGCCGACCGGCATTCACGACCCCTGCCGAGCGCTCCAGGCATAGCGCCTATCGCCGTCGAGCTGGTTGAGGTGGTCACAAAGGTGGTTGTGCTCGAGCGCGGCCACCGGTGCCTACAGCTCGGCGAGCGTCATCTCTGCGCTGCCCTTGCCGCCCAGAGAAAAGGTCGCCGATGGCTTTGGTCATCGGCCTCCCCTTTCTGATCGATCAGCGTGTCTCGACGGTCGATCACAGTCCTGCTTGCCGCAAACCCAAGTTAGATTAACCAAATATTAATCATATTGCGTGTCGGACTTGCACCTCATTGGAATATGCGCCATAGAACTCATGCCCCGACGAGAGTTGGGGATGACCCATCGTCTCCGACGAGAGGTCCCGTCGTTCTCAGTCCCGCACCACATGGCGCCATGTGGATCAATGTGGGATTGAATCGTCGCCCACCCGCGGCGATCTGGAGAACTCCGGAAAAGTCCCGCCCTCGTGCGCGGGGATGAAAAGGGGACTTGATGCTTCCACGCATCGAGTCCCCTTTTCCGTTTTGAAGTCATTGGCACTTCAGTTTCGGTCATTGTTGCAGCAGGATAGCTCGAACCGAAGACACAATACCCTCGACTCTCGAAACAAAGACCACGCGTCGGTACCGGCCTTGCGGGGCGGACAGGCCACCCCTGGTCCGGTTGACGCCTTCGGGCGGCCCTACAGCCCTTTGTGATGAGAGCGGGCCGCCCGCGCGGCGCCAGACGCCACATCCTGAGGGGTGGTTCCATATGCACACGTTACGCGAACGACTCTAAGGGGCGAGGAGCGGAGAGAGGCCAGAGAGACAGGGGCCTGCCTCAAGGCGGCGGACGGAAGGCGTCAAGCTTCGCGTGCAGTGCCGCCGCCCGCGCTTTCGCCTGGGCCAGATCACCGGCGAGGAGCCCCGCCAAAGGCGAACCCACGTCCGGCTTCCTCATGCCGAGGCGCTACGCCACGAACTCAACCGCCGCCACCGTGTCGGCGAACCGCTTGTGCAGGACCGGCTCATGATGGGCCAAGCGGTTGCGAGATTGATAAATGTGTTCGAGCTGGACCGCGACCTCGGCGCGCTTCAGCGCCTTGTCAGGAAAGGTCCGCTTGAGCGCGGTGCGCCAGAGCGTTTGCTCGTACTCGGGGCCGTAGAGCCGCTTCCAAAAATACAGCGTCAGCTCGGCGACGACCTTGCCGTGGCTCACCTGGAGGTTTCGGCGCCGATCCTTGGCCCGTTTCAGGTGCGGGGTGTTGGGCGGCCGACCCTTCGGATAGGCGAGCGCGTCGAGCGCTCCCTTCCCGGCCTGGTCGAGTTTCGCATAGGTGTCGCGCTTGGCGTCATCGACCGCCTTCGTAATCTTGCCAGCCTCGGGGGGACGCCAGCGGAAGGTCACGGGCGGCTGCTGGAGCCAGTTCGGCACCGCAAAATGCTGGGCCAGCGTCTCGCACACCGCGTTCCTCAGCGCGATTTCGACCGTCGCCGTCACCACCATCAGCGCCGCCCCGACCTGCAACGTCTCTTGGTGCAGCTCGATCGCCGCCTCGGCCGAGCCGGTCAGGGTGAGAAGAGCGCCCAAGCGCTCCGGGGAAAGCAGATCGATCAGCATGGCGGTATCGGCGGCAGGGACGGGCATTGACTCCTCCTCACTCCTCCTCTAGCTTCAGAGGCGAAAAGTCGAGATCTGATCGGCAGTCGCTTCGGCGCAACGGATCCTCGACTTCCCAACATGAAAGGGCACCCCCTCGGGGTGCCCTTTTTGCTTTCAGCGACCGCCTCGTGTCCGAACGATCGCACCAGGGCAACGTCGGGCCTCACCGCTTCTTCTGAGACAGCGCCGAGCCGGCCGCCGACTTCGTGGTAGACGAACTGCGGCCGTCGCTCAGCGCCTTCGAGGACTTGGACGCGGCCGGGGCCGAGGTGTTCTTCGTGTTGACGGACTCTTTTTGAGAGAGGGCCGACCCGGCGGCCGATTTGCTCTTCGAGCCAGTGTCGCCGCTGCTCAAGGTTTTCGAGGCGGCGGTGGCAGCCTTGGACGAGGTGGTTTTTCCGGACATGGCGAGGCTCCTTTTCACAACCAACGCGCGTCGCGCCATCCCGTTGCCGATTTGTTCCCTTATTCACCGGAAACTATTCGCCGTGGTGAATGCGCATGATAATGTCCTTTATCATACGCATAGAGAATGTCATGCTAGTTGCTCGACAGCTGCTTGAATTGATCGAAGATATGGTATCGAACCTCGCAAGCCAAGGAACGGCGGCAGTTCCAGAGGCGAGTGTGCAAGGACAATATATCGCTATCGTCTGCATGCTTCGATCGGTGGGGCATGTGCTGGAAAAAACCGATTGTGCTGTCCCTGAAGAGAAACAGTTTTTGAAGTCTAAATGGCTGGAATGGAAAAAAGAACATATTTTCACCAGCTTCATCGAGCCGGATCGTAATAGGTTGCTCAAAGAATTTGCTAGTCGCCTCCAGCTGCGTGGAAATCCAGACATTAGCCACATCGTTTATGCTGATCCAAGAGCACGGAATTTTGCCACGGTCGCAATGAATTTCGATCCCGATACGCTTTGTGACTTGCACGGTCGAAAGGTCATGCCGCTTTTCCGTAGTGCTATAGCTTTCTGGCAAGCGCACCTTGAAGAGATCGAAGCTTTTCGCAATCGCGAAGCGCGCAACAATGACCCAGCTTGTCACCATCACGGCCGACCGCGTTCCGGCCGTGATCACGGCGGCTAGCGACCGCGCGGCCTATCGCTTCCTGGAATTCTTAACGGCGCAGATCAGGAACCCGAACACCCGCCGCGCATACGTGCGGGCCGTGAGCGCGTTCCTGACCTGGCTGGAGGCGCAGGGCGTGGCGTCGATCGCGAAGGCCTCGTCGCTTCACCTCGAGGCCTATGTCGAGCAGCTGATCCGGAGCGAGCAGTCGGCGCCGACCGTCAAGCAGCAGTTCGCCGCGATCCGACGCCTGTTCGACTGGCTGGCCGCTGGCGGCGTGCTGCCCTTCAACCCGTCATCTGCCGTGCGCGGACCCAGCCACTCGGCCAAGACCGGGGCAACGCCCGTGCTCGACCCACAGGAGGCGCGACAGCTCCTCGCTCGACGAAATCGAGCGAGTGGTGATTTGAGTGGCTCCCCGATCCGCTAGCACTTAAAACAGGCTAGGACGACCGTCCAGAAGCCGGGAAGCGCACGTAGGGAGAGAAGGAAGTGTGTGACGACGATTTTGATTGGGAGTGGCAAAAACTGCGTCTCATGACCATCCTCGCGGAGGTCGATGGCGACGCGTTCGAAAGCCTTTTCCAGAAAATCGCGAAAGCCCGCTGGGGCGCGCATTTCGACTCTACTATACCAATGGGAAGTCGCGGCGATCTCAAGTGCGACGGCTTTCATTCAGGCATAGGATGTGTGTATCAGTGTTATGGCCCCCGCTATGGTCAGGTAGACGTGAATGATGCCTTGAAAAAGGTGAACGATGATTTCCGCGGTGCAAAAACTCATTGGGGAAACCTGATGACGAAGTGGGCCTTTGTCGTTGGTTTTTATCGAAATAAGTCGCCTTCAGAGGTTGTCAGAGAAGTCGCGAAGATTTCTGCTGAGCTAGGTGTTCCTTACGAGATAATGCATCGCGATGAGATAATAGATATCGCTCAGCAAATCGAGATATCGAAACGTATAGATCTATTTGGACGACCACCAGGCCGAGGGGACATGATTCGCAGGGTAACTTACGCGAACATAGGACGGGCTCTTGCGTTTATCAGAGGAGATACAACGGAGTCTCCTGTATCTGCCTTGTCCCTGCCGCCTGATGTAGAGGAAAAGCTGGCGCATAATTTTCTTTCGGGCAAAGTACGTCACTTCCTAGCCATCGGAGGACTGGGCGCTAATCGAGTAAGAGAATATATCAAGGATCGAGCCGATCCTGACGAGGCTGCACGCATGGCCGAGGGCTTCTCCGCGCGCTACCGGGTCCTTCGTGACAACGGTGCTGAACCAGCTGATGCTTTCAATAAGCTACTTCAATTTGCTGGGGGAGGGAGTGGCGACGTTGAGCGTGATGCTGCTGCCTTAGCCATCGTCACCCATTTTTTTACGACCTGCGAGATATTCGAACGCCCGCCAGAGGATCAAGCTGCATGATCCTGCCAGATCGAAATATAGCGCCAGATCGTGCGCTTCTCACAATATCGGGAACCCTCTTTGAAAAGCTGAATGAACCGACGACTATCTCTCGTCTGTGGGATGACACTAGAGAGACTTATCGTAAGAAGCCCATTGCCTATAGCTGGTTTTTGCTGGCCGTTGATCTCCTTTTTTTGATGAATCTTGTGTGGTTCGATCAGGACGGCCTATTGCGTCGCAGTAATAGGCGGCCGACGTAATGCTTCACCGCCTTTCAGCAAATAATTCATCGTTCAAGGCGTTCGCTTTCAGGAACGGCTTCAACATCATCGTGGCTGATCGACGATTTGAAACTGAAATAGAAGACAAAGAGCCGCAGCGACGAACGCGAAACGGCGTAGGAAAATCGAGTCTTATCGATGTGATCCATTTTCTACTAGGTGGGAAGCCTGAGGGAGCACTTACATCCGAAATAGTCTCCGAGTGGACTTACCATCTAACACTTGATGTTGGAGATGAGCGCTTCACCGTAGAGAGGTGCCCAGCTGAAACGAAGTTGCTGATCGAGACTGATATCGGAACCAGCTCGCCATTTCGCTCTGGAAGTGAGATCCCAAACAGCGCATGGACTAATTTCCTTGGTGCGACTTGGTTCAAGCTGAGTCCTAATCGTCCTCCTGGAGGCGCATCTTTTCGGCAGCTCATCACCTACTTTACTCGGCGTCGCCGGGACGGTGGATATGACGATCCAATCAGAACATTTCGCGCGCAAACAAATTCAGTTAGTGAGGCGAATTTGGCAGTGCTATTTGGGATAGATGCCGAAATTGTACGTCGCTTCTATAAGGCCAAGAACTCTCTCAAACAGATACAGGTGGCTCAGAAAGCGCTTCGGGATATCGATAAAAGCTCTCCTGCTGGAAGTCGTCGCATCGACTTAGAAGCACAACTTTCAGCTATGATGGCCGCTGCAACGCTTGCTCGCGATCAACTGCGCGCGAGAATTGATGCGTTCAATGTGCTGCCGATCTTTCGTGAATTGGAGCAGGAGCTTGCCTCTCTCAATCAAAGAGGTCGTGACCTGTCCGATGAAGATGTACTCGACAGTGAGGCGTTAGACGCTAACAAGAATGCTCTTGAGACAGAGGGCGTCGTTAGAGGCCCACAGCTTGAAAAGCTTTTTACCGAGGCGCAGCTCGTTTTCCCCGCTGTCATTAACAGGCGGTACGAGGAAGTATATCAGTTTCACCAGAAACTGATTGAGAACCGACGAACCCAGCTGCAGAATGAAAACTCTAGCATTCTTCGACGCATCCAAGAGCGACAACCGCAGAGAGAAGCACTGGAGATCCGGCGAAGGCAAATCATAACTGCTCTCAAGACAGGCGGGCCAGCCGACGAACTCCTACGCCTGCGTGATGAGTTATCAAATAAGGAGGGTGTAGTGCGGGTATTAGAAGCTCGCCTCATAGAAGCACGCAGCCTTGAGCAGCAAGCCGAAGATCTTCAGCAGGAGATTGAGGAAGCAGTGAGGGCTTTGCGTCAAGATAGGCGGGAGAGGTCATCGATTATCGATCAGGCTAGCCGTATCTTTTCGGAGATATCGGAAAGGCTTTATGAGAGCCCAGGCCAATTGGCGATATCTGCCTCTGAGCAAGGGTTGCGGTTCCTTCCAACCATGCCCTCTTCGCAAAGTGCTGGTATTATGAGCATGCAAATTTTCTGCTTTGACTTCACCATGGCCGCACTTTGCCAGAGCCGTGGATTGGGACCAGGCTTTCTGTTGCATGATAGCCACCTGTTCGAACCTGTAGATGGTCGTCAGTTTGCAAGATCATTGCGCTTGGGTGCAGAATATTCACAGGAGATCGGAATACAATATATTGTCACTCTGAACTCTGATGAACTCATGAGAGCAGAATTGGAGGGAAAAGACAGCTTTTCGGAATTCGTCATCAAACCAGTCCTTTCTGATGAACCCGATGGCGGACTTTTTGGTGTCAGATTCGATTGAAAATATCGAATATCCAGCGTGTTCCAGAGCTAGACTCGTCGGGCCTGGAGCGGTCTACAATCTTTGCGAGTGCAGTCACAACCTTCCGGAAAACATTTGTTTCCCGGACATAGCTCGTCGAGCCCCTTCCGACTCCGGCCCGCATGGGCGTTTTCTGCACGACAAACCCTGCCGGAATGATAGTGTGTGCGGAAACGCGGAAATCAGGGTTTGTCGGGCATGCTGGTCGGGTACATGCGGGTTTCCACCTCCGACGACCGACAGTCCGTCGACCTGCAGCGTGACGCGCTCGCCGCGGCAGGAATCGACGAGCGTCACCTCCATCACGATCGCGCCTCCGGCTCGAAGGACGACCGCCCCGGCTTGAAGGCCTGCCTCGCCGACCTCCGCTCCGGTGACGTGCTCGTGGTTTGGAAGCTCGACCGCCTCGGCCGCTCCCTGCCGAACCTGCTCGACATCATCACCGACCTGAAAGGGCGCGGCGTCGGCTTCCGATCGCTGACCGAACACATGGACACCACCACGCCGCAGGGCGAGCTGCTCTTCTCCATCTTCGGCGCTCTCGCCCAGTCACCGCCGCCCTCGACGGCGGCGCCAGCAAGGCCTCGGTGTGCCGCAGCTTCGGGGTGGCAAGGTCGACCCTCGATGACACGCTGAAGCGCCGCGGTTGGCGCGGTATCAGGACTGGAGCCGAGAAGGCGAGCGCTTTGATGTGAGGGCCGTGTCGGTCGGTGGCTGCGAATGTGAGTATACCGACACGAGGAGGGCTGAAATCGCCTTCGGATTTGAACGGCTCCTCCGCGGACCGTTTCGCGTGGGTTCGGCGGCAAACCTGAACAAACTACAATACCTTGACGGACGCGATCCCCTGCCCTCCCCTACTGCGAGCGTTCTCGGTCTGACCTTGATGCGGCGTTCATACTCGCCAGCTTCGGCAAATGATGTTGGCGGCCCTTCCTTCCATCAGAGGCGAAAGCGATCAGTTGCCAGCGGTCGGCTCATGGCGGGAGTGGGTGGAGAGCGGAAGGTTCGCTCTTGAGCGCAGTCACATCCAAAGCAGCTGTTCAAACTGAAATGAAATATTTTATCGGAGCAGCCTATGCCCGCGTTCATGCTTCTTCATCACTCAGCCTTGAACATTCAAAGCGGCTGGGCGATCGCGCGATCGCCCAGCCCCCCCGATCTTGATTACTTTGGCTTAGACTCGCCCACGAAAGCCTCACGCAGGTCCTGGGCGGCCACGTCCTGGGCTTTGTCGGCGTCAGAAACGACGGGAGCCATGCCGAAGAACTCGTGCGTCACACCCTCGTAGTTCTTGTAAGTCGTCGGCACGCCGGCGGCCTTGAGCTTTTCGGCCAGCATCTTGCCTTCGGACTCTAGCGGATCGATGCTGTCGGTAATGACGGTCGCTGACGGAAGGCCCTTCAGGTCGACCATGGTGGTCAGGTTTAGCATCGGGCTCTTGGCATCCTCTGGCTTGGCCAGGGTCTTGTCGACGAACCAGCCCATGGCGCCCTTCGACAACGGCATGGCGTTCTGGTTCTGGATGTAGGACGGCGTGTTCATGTCGGTGCCGGCGACGGGATAGACGAGAAGCATGTGTGCCGGCTTCTGCACGTTGCCGTCGCGCGCCATGATGGCGACGTTGGCGGCTAGGTTGCCACCGGCGCTCTCTCCCGCCACAGCCACACGGGCGGGATCGCCACCGAACTGCGCGGCGTTGGCCAGGGCCCACTTGTAGGCCGCGAAAGCGTCTTCATGGGCGGCCGGAAACTTGTTCTCGGGGGCGTGACGGTACTCGACGCTGGCCACGATCGCCTTGGCTTTCTTGGCGAGCGCCATGGCCGACGCTTCGTAGGTGTCCACCGTGGCGATCACCCAACCACCGCCGTGATAGTAGACGATGACGGGCAGCGGGCCGGTTCCGGCCCCCTCAGGCGTGTAAACCCTGACCTGCTGAGTGCCGCCAGCCGTTGGGTAGGTCATGTCCTTCTTGGACACCTTCATCGCCGCCATCAGCGCGGCCGGGTCCTTGCCCTGCTCCTTGAGCACGGCCTGCACAGCGTCAGCGGGCGTCGGTTGACTGCGGGCCTCCTCGACCGAGCGTGACTCGATCGGCTTCACGCCGAGGTCGCCGAGTTTCTTCAGCACCGCCGCCATGTCCTTGTCGGCACGCTTCATCGTGCCGCTGTCGGGCGTCTCCGCCACCGTCGCGACGGTGGAGAAGGCAGGCTCCGTGACGGGAGCGTCGGGTATGGTAGCCGCGGCGGCGGGTAGCGGGGGAGTGGCGGTCTGTGCCCATCCTGGAGAAGCAGCGAGCAGGGCAGTCCCGGTCATGAGTGTGGCCAGGAGTGTGGACGTGCGAAACGGGATTTTCATGAGAGGAGTCCTGTCAAAGAGTCAAAGCCCTGCCGGGCGAGCGGTCGTCCCGCGATGCGGTGCTCGACGGACGCCGGACAGGCATCGAAGCGGCCTTGGTCTGGCGCCTACGCCTTCAGCTCGGCGTTGACGCGCTTGCAGATCGCGACGTGTTCCTTGAAGACGGCCAGCATCAGGGAGGCGAGCAGGCGCCCCTGCTTCTCCATGGGATCGGTCGTGCCCGCGCTGTTGTGCAGGTAGGCGTCGGCGAGATCCCGCAGGTACTCGTGGTTGTCGAGCTGGAACGCGATGTAAGCCCGGTCGAAGCTCGCGCCCTTCTCCGAGCTTTTGATCTTCGTGATAAGGGCTGTCGCGTTCGTGTCCACGGTGCCCTTGGTTCCGAGATCCTTCAGCACCTCGTTGACCGTGATGGCCTCACCGAGTTCGAAGCCGGCGAACTCGTGCGCATCCTTGTTGGTCGCGCGCTCCACAGCCAGTTGAGACGTCGTCAGCGACGCCTCCGCCGGACCGAGGACGCCCATGTAATAGTCGGCTGCGGTTTTCACGCCCGCGAAGTCCGTGACCGGCGTGGCGGGGGCGACCTTCTGGGCCTGGGCCATCGCGGCCGGTGTTGCGGCGATGAGGGCGAGGCCGGCGAGGATGGATCTCCGGTCGGTGATCATGGTGGTCTCCTGAGCGACATTGGCGGTGTTTGTCGAACAGCCTGCCACTCAGGGCGTGTCCCCCAAACACGTCACCTTCGAACGACCTGCGTCCTACCCCGGACGGAAAGGGTCCTCACGGTTCAGGGTCGGTTGCCGGAGATGCCTGGATCTGGCTCTCCACCCGATCCGGCTCGACCTCATCTCCGCCCCCAAAACTGCGGTAGTCGGACGGGGGCAGGCCGTAGGTGGTCTCGAACACCCGACTGAAAGCCGTGCGGCTCGCGTAGCCGACGCTGCTGGCGATGACCTTGACGGGCAGGTCGGTGGCGGTGAGCAGCCGCGCGGCGATGCGCAGGCGGACCTTCTGGACGAAGTCCATGGGGCCTTGTCCAAACACCTCGGCGAAGCGGACGGCGAAGGACGTGCGGCTCATGCCGGCGAGCGACGCCATACTGTCGACCGAGTAGGGCATGCCCGGATGTTCCAGCACCGCGATGACGGCGCGGGCGAGCTTGGGTTCCTGCAGCGCCCTGAGCAACGGGGATGTGTCGTCACCACCCAGGAAGTGCCGACGCAGCATCACGATCAGGCACTGCTTCATCAGCAGTTCCGTCATGGCCTGGGTGCCGAGGCTCGGGGCGGCCACCTCCGCTAACATGAGTTCGAACGTCCCTCGAAGGGGAGCGTCGGATGTGAACGCCTGGATCATCGGCGACTGAAAAAGCTCGAAGAGTCCCAGGGCACCGTCATGACTGGCTGAGATCTGCCCGCAGACGAGGAGCGTATCGGGCGTCCCGTCGCCGGCCATGAAGCTGACAAGCCCGTCGCCATGGAGGCTACAATGATCTTCCGCCCGTGCCGCCCCCCTGACCTGCTCCGGTTCTCCCAACGCGTGCGAAAGGCGTGCCGGGACGACGATGACGCTCTGGGGGGCGAAGGCCTGCCAGGTCCCGTCACCGACGCGGAGGCTGCCGGTGCCACGCAGAACGTAGTGCACCGTGATGGCTTCGAACGGACTGAACTCCAACTGCCATCCGTGTTGGATTCGGCATACCGAAAAAGCACGGAGCCGTACGGCCAATGTCACCAGGAGGCGATCAAGGAGATCCGTTCGCACGCATTTGGCCTTTCCTTGCGACTTCGATACCGCACCTGAGATGGCCTGTTCCAACACATCTAACGCGATATTAGGAATGAGGATATCCGCCGCGTGAAGGCTGAATAAAAGTCTGCTTTGGAGCACACGCCAGGTTGAACGCTACGCCAGAAGTGGGTCGACTCCGGCCGGCCGCGGAACGTTGCTGTGCATCGAGAGCGGACAACTCAGGCGGCACCGACTGGAGCGCCTGAGTCGCGTCCATTGCCTCGGAACCTCAGTGATCCGGCTTTTCGGACATGATGGCGCCGGTCTTCGGATCAGCGTGGAACTGCATCTTTTTGCCGTTCTTCATGCCCTCGCCTTCCCAATGGCCATCGTCGGCCTCGAACGCGGTGATGCTGGTGTAGCCCAGGCCCATCAGCTTCTCTTTGACCTGGGCTGCGGGCATCCAGTCGGCTCCGGGCTGGTCAGCCCAGGCGGCCGGAGCTGCTACGGTCAGGAGGCCAGCAAAGGCCATAGCGGCAGCGATACGGTTCATGGTTGCCTCCAGTTGACGCATAGACAACCTGGAGGTGGTCGTTCGGTTCCGAAGGGGTCTCGTAAGGTTGCCGAGGCGACACCGATCGGTCGGCGGAAGCACCCCTGGTCACGATCTGGAACTGAGAGGCTTGGTCGCCTTCAGCTTGGGATCGAGGAGCCGGCCTTCTTCCGCCGTCGTTTGCCTTCGGGCGGCCGCTCACGGGGCAGGCTGCGGATGATGTCGACGAGGCCTGGATCATCGACGAGGTCGGCGGCCTCGTCGGGCAGCAGCCAGGCACCGCGCCTCTGGCCCTTCTCGCGCCAGTCCGGGAGTTGATGCCGAAACTCGAGCGGATAAACCTTCACCCGGCAGAAGTCGAAGTGATCGTCACGGCGCTTCCAGTACGTGTAGACGCCGACAGGCTTCTTGTGCACGCGGCCGATGATGCCGGCCTCCTGCTGCGCTTCGATGGCGGCGGCCCGGTGATCCTTCTTGCCCTTCATGGGCCAGCCCTTGGGAATGATGAAGCGCTGGGTCCCGCGTGACGTGATGAGCAGGACGTGGAGATGCCCCTCCGCGTCGAACCGGACCGGCAGGGCAGCGACCTGCTTGCGGGGCTTGTTCGGGTTGTCAGGCATCGGCTCCGCCTTTTTCCGGATAGAGTCGTGAGGCGAGGTCACACGACGGATGGAGGGGCGAACATGCTGCCGAACTGGGAAATGATCGCACGCCTGCTCTGCGCCGCGGTGCTGGGTGGTGCCATCGGTTTCGAGCGCGAGCGCCTGATGTGGGCCGCCGGCCTCCGTACCCACATGCTCGTCTGCGTCGGCTCGTGCCTGATCATCATCGTCTCAGCCTATGGGTTTCAGGATGTCTTGGGGCAGAAGAACGTCGTTCTCGACCCGTCACGCATCGCCGCGCAGGTCGTATCCGGCGTGGGCTTCCTCGGCGCAGGCACGATCCTGTTCCGCGGCGAGGCTGTCAAAGGCCTGACGACCGCCGCCAGCCTCTGGGCGGTCGCCGGGGTCGGACTGGCTTCCGGAAGCGGGCTCTACCTCGCCGCCCTCGTCGGTACCATCATCATTCTGGCGGTGTTGGCCGGGGTGAAGCCCATCGAGGAACGCTACCGCCGCCGCATCCAGACCCGGACCATCACCTTGCTCGCCAGGCGCGGTGAGTTCTCGATCGAGATGCTGCGGCAGGCTTCGGGCCCCTATGCCCGTCGCATCCAGCAGTTCGTCCTGAAGCAGACCGGGACCGAGGACCTGGACGAGGCCGAGATCTCGTTCGTGCGCCTGAGCGAGGCAGCCCTCCAGGAGATTGCCGCCAAGCTGAAGGCGATGCCCGGTGTGACACAGGTCGAAGGTCTGGACGTCAGCTGAGGCGAGCAGATCCTGGCTCCGACCGGGAGCGTCGCCAGCCGCTCCATCGCTGGATCGTGGCGTCACTTCCAGAGGATGAAACGCAGCGTGCCCGCACGGCGCGTCGGGCTGCCGGTGTCGTTCGTGTGATTGACACCGTCCATGACGGGCACGTCGGCGAAGTCGAACGGGCTCACCCCCTCGAGGCAGGCCACGTTCACCGCATGGAGGTTCGGGTCGGAGCGCCGCTGGTGGTGGGTGTAGACGCCGCAGCGGGAACAGAAGAAGTGCTGGGCCGCGCCGGTGTGGAAGCGATAAGTCGTCAACGCGTCCTCGCCCTCGAGGATTTCGACCCCGCCCATCTCCGCCATGGCGACGACGGCGCCGCGCATGCGGCAGTAGGAACAGGTGCAGCGGCGGATGGAGGCGAAGCCCTCGCCGAGGGTCGCCTCGAAGCGCACCGTGCCGCAGTGGCATCGGCCGGTTCGGATGTCCTTGATCGTTCCCATTCGCCTGTGCCTTCCTCAATAGCCTCACGCCTCGTCCGGGCTCGCGGCTCCGATCCGCTGCTGCGGCCTGGCGAGCTTGCGGCCGAGCGCGACGGCCAGCGGCAAGATCGCCACGGCCGTGCCAGCGGTGGCGAGCGTCGCCACGACTGGCCCGGCATGGTCGCCGAGCAGGCCGAACAGGAGCGGCGACAGCGCTCCAGACCCGATGACACCCGTGTAGAATAGAGCAAAGGCCCGCTCGGTCCGCTCGGCCGGCGAGAGGTCCGGGACCGTGCCGTAGAGCACCGATGAGGTGCCGTTGAGCATCACGCCGAGCAGAGGCAGGACGATCAGCAGCGGCACCAGCGGCAGCACCACGGTGGCGGCGATGAGCAGAGCAGTCGCGCCTTCAGTGATCAGTGTGATGCCGACCACGCCCCAGCGCTGGCCGAGCCAGCCGCAGGCGAACTTGCCGGCCGCGCCGCCCAGGAACACCAGCGCCAATGCGGTGCCGATGACGGGCTGCGTGGCCCCCTTCGCCTGCAGGAGGAACGGCAGGAAGGTCAGCAGGCCCATGCGGACGCTCGTATCGAGCATGCCGATGCCGAACAGGAGGGCGAAGCCGCCCCGGTCGTCGTTGCCCGGGCCCGCGTCGGACACGGACCGCCTCGCCTGGGCTGACGCGATCGGCGGAAAGCTGAAGGCGAGCACGCCCGCGACGGCGATGCCCAGTACCGACATCACCCAGAGCGAAGACCGCCAGGGTGCGAGGGACAGGCCGAACGACAGGGCGGCGGGTATCGCAGCTTTGCCGAGGTCGCCCGCGAAGTTGTAGGTGCCGAGCGGCCCGCGCGCATTCTCGCCATAGGCCCGCGAGACCGCGCCCGAGGCGATGGGGTGCTGCACGCTCGATCCGATCCCCGAGACGGCGAGCGCTCCGTAGAGAGCCAGCATCCCACCGGCGAGGCCGGCCATCGCGTATCCGCCGGCCGCGACCAGCGTTCCCAGGATCAACAGCCGTCGCCCGCCATACCGCTCGGACAGCTTGGTCGCCGGCAGTTGGAAGGCGGCCAGCGTCCCCGCGTAGATGCCACGCAGCAGCGCGAGCGCCACGAAGTCGAGCCCAAACTCCGTGCGCAAGACCGGTAGGAGCACGTAGATCGCGTCGGTGTAGCCGTCGTGGAGTGCATGGGCGAGGCCCGCCAGCGCGAGCGTCCGGCGCGCGTGCGTCGCCGGTTCAGCGGTCGCGACGGACGGAAGGTCTGAGGAGACCGGGTATGCTGGTTTGGCTGAAATGCTCACGCCGGATAGTCTGAGCGTCCCCACCGAAGCCCGCAAACGACTTCTTCTGCTTCCTCCTGTCAGCAAATCTCACATGACTCGTGCCCCGTCGAAAAATCTGCCGCTCCCACCCTTGAACGCCGTGCGTGCTTTCGAGGCGGCCGCGCGACGTTCCAGCTTCAAGGAAGCGGCGGTGGAACTCGGCGTCACCCACGGGGCGATCAGCCGGCAGGTTCGCCTGCTCGAGGACTGGCTTGGACGCCCCACGCTGTTCCGCCGTCTCAGCCATGGTGTGATGCTGACTGCGGAGGGCGCCGCCCTCTTCGCCGAGATCAGCCCGGCGCTCGAACAGATCGCCGCCGCTGCCGTCAGGCACGGTCAGCCAGCAAAGACCTCAGCGACCGTGCTTCGGGTGAATGCACTCGCGACGTTCAGCCTGCGCTGGCTCATGCCGAAGCTGACCCTGCTGCGGGAAGCCCACCCTGAGATCGACCTCCGACTGACGACCGGGAATGAGCCGATCGATGCCCTCGCGGGGGACTACGACCTCCTGATCCGCGGCGGACCCGACACGTTCCACGGCTTCGAGGCCTGTCACCTGCTGCCCGAGCGGCGGCTGCCGGTCTGCAGTCCTGAGCTGAGCGTCAATCAGCCGCTCGACCGTGTCGAGGACCTCGAGCGCCACACACTCATCGATGTGGGCAGCATGCCTCGGCTTTGGCGAGACTGGCTGGTCATGGCCGACCACGGCACCCTCGTTCCGGCCTCGACGCTCACGCTCGACCACTTCTACCTGGCCGTCCAGGCGGCCATCAACGGCATGGGGGTGGCAATGGGGCCCGCGACCCTGATCGAGGACGACCTTCGGCTCGGGCGGCTTGTCGCTCCGTTTCCAACCCTGAGCCTGCCCGCCCGCAGCTACTTCGCCTACGTCCCGGTCACGAGCCCTGTCCGCGCCGCAAGCCTGTCGGTATGCCGATGGATCGCGGCGTTCGACCCGGCGTCATCTGTCGCGACGTCGCCCGCCCCATGACGGCCCGTACGCCCCCCGGACCTGTCGCGGAGGCTTGCCGGAGCAACCGTCAGCCCGGCAGCAGGGCCGAGGCCGCGTAGAGGCCGGCTGCGACGAGCCCCGCCGCCGGCATCGTCACCACCCAGGCGATGACGATGCTCTGGGCGACGTTCCAGCGCACCGCCGAGACTCGCCGCGCGGCCCCGACCCCGACGATGGCCCCCGTGATCGTATGTGTGGTCGAGACCGGGATGCCGAGCCAGGTCGCGAGGAACAGGGTGATGGCGCCGCCCGTCTCGGCACAAAATCCCTGCATCGGCGTGAGGCGGGTGATCTTGGATCCCATGGTGTGGACGATGCGCCAACCGCCCATCAGCGTGCCCAGCGCCATCGCGCTCTGGCAGGCTAGCACGACCCAGAGCGGAACGTGGAAGCCGCCCTGGAGCAGCCCGTGCGAATAGAGCAGGACCGCGATGACGCCCATCGTCTTCTGCGCGTCGTTGCCGCCGTGCCCGAGCGAGTAGGCCGAGGCCGAAATGAACTGGAGGCCGCGGAACAGGCGATCGACCCGGTGCGGGGTGGAGCGCACGAAGGTCCACGACACCGCGAGTACAAGGAGAAGCGCGAGGAAGAAGCCCAGCGCCGGGGAAAGGACGATGGCGGCTGTGGTGGCGAGAACGCCGCCCCAGACCACCGCTGCGAGACCGGCTTTGGCGATCCCTGCGCCGAGGAGGCCTCCGATCAGGGCGTGCGAACTGCTCGATGGAATGCCGAGCCACCAGGTCGCGAGATTCCAGACGATGGCGCCGCCCAGCGCCGCGAAGACCACGCGATCATCGATGATGTCGACCCCGACAATGCCGGAGCTGACGGTACCGGCGACGTGCAACCCGAACACCAGGAAAGCGACGAAGTTGAAGAAGGCGGCCCAGAGGACGGCGTAGCGGGGTGCCAGCACCCGCGTCGACACGATGGTGGCGATGGAGTTGGCCGAGTCGTGGAGGCCATTGAGGAAGTCGAACACCAGGGCTGTGGCGACCAGCACCAGGACGAAGGGAGTCGCGCTCAGGAGTTCCACGATGCGCTCCCGATCACAGGTGCTCGACCAGGATGCTGCTGATGCGGTTCGCCACGTCCTCGAACCGATCCATCACCTTTTCGAGATGGTCGTAGATCTCCGAACCCACGATGAAGGCCATCGGGTCGGAACGCGAGGCCTGATAGAGGGCCTTGACGCCCTGGTTGTGGACCTCGTCGGCCCGCCCTTCGAGCTGGATCACCTGTTCGGTCAGCGCATTGAGCCGCGTGGCGTTCTGGCCGACGGCGCGCAACAGCGGCACGGCCTCATGGGTCAGGGTGGCAGCCTCGAGGATGATCCGCCCCATCTCGCGCATCGGCGGCTCGAAGGCGGAGACCTCGAACAGTTGGGCCGCCTTGGCCGTCTTTTGCATCTGATCGATGGTGTCGTCGAGCGTCGTGACGAGGTCTTGGATGTCGCTGCGATCGAACGGTGTGATGAAGGTTCGCCGCACGGCGCTCAAGGACTCGCGGGTGATCTCGTCGGCTGCCTCCTCGTGCTGTGCGATCAATCGCGCGCAGCGGGGCACGGCCTCTCCGCCCTCAAGCAGGCCAACGAGCGCGCGGGCGCCGTCGACCAGCGTGGCCGCATGACGATCGAAGAGGCCGAAGAAGCGATCTTCCTTGGGCATCAACGCACGAAACCAGCTCAGCATGATCGGTCCTCTCCGCAGCAGGGTTTCGTACCATGCAGTTTGGCTGGGTTGGTATCGGGCAGCCTCACGCCCCGACCGGATCTGCACAGGTCACGGAGGAACTCCCGTCCCATCTTAGGGATGACCGGGTCGCGGATGACGACAAGGCTCGACGTCCGCGGGCCATAATCAACGCTGTAACGAACTTGGACGAGTTTCCGTCCCCGGGAACGCGGGACGTAACCGGTCGGCCGCTTCGGTTTAAGGTCAGGAAGCTCTTAAAGGACCTCGGCCCGCGCCGTCGCAGGCCAATGCCGCTCCCGAGCATTTCTATGCTCCGCGCCTCAGACGACCGAGAGACGCCTTGTTGACCGATAGGCTTATTCACCAAAACGGCCACTCATTCCGTAGCGCGGGATCGGCGAACGTCCGATTTCGAGCGTGCTGTCGTGCATCTGGGACGGCGACATTTGGTGAAGGGTTACGGACGGCGGCCGGCACTGGCCGAGCGTCCAGGCTGAGGGCCGCCGTCGGTAAGCCGCCCAAGGACGAACGCGCGAGGGTCGCCTCGCGCTATGGGGATTTGGCGGGACGGGCGAGCGCGCGGAGGCGCCGCAGCCAGCCCAGGCTGGCGAACCCGTGGTCGGGCGAGGCGTCGCGGCGGTCCACAGGCGCTGCGATCGAGGATGGCCGCGGACTCTGAGGGGCCTGTGGTGCGGTCCCGGGCTTGGGGCGGACGGTGCCGGACACCGTGGAGGCGAGCGTGTCCGATGGCCGAAGCGGCGTCGCTTCGACCCTGTGCGGGGACATGCCGTGCCGGGTCACGACGCCCTCATCCGGCTCTCCATCGATGCGAGGGTGGCGCCCGGGCGCGGACGTTGCCCTCGAAGCTCTCGATCACCAGCATGCGCCCGCCGCAGCAGGGACACGGGGGGCGGCGCTCGGCCGAAGAGGCCGGCTTGGTGGCCTCGGGCGGTACGGGGACGGCGAGCAGTTCGCGGGCGCGGGCGATGTTGGCCTTGCACCGACCCGTGGCGAGCAGGCCGTAGTGGCGGATGCGGTGGAAGCCCCTGGGCAGGACATGCACGAGGAAGCGGCGGATGAACTCGTCGGTCGACAGCGTCATGGTGCGGTGGCGGGCGTCGCCGTCACGGCGGTAGTCCTTGTAGCGGAACGTGACGCCGTCCTC
>NZ_QYBC01000006.1 GCF_004137085.1 Lichenibacterium ramalinae | reverse complement strand
GATCAGGTTTCAGCACCCTCCTGGAATCATCTCAGCCCAGGCCACTCAACCTCTCGTGCCCTTATCGGACGGACACTTAAGCTTTGGCAGCAGGGGTGACCTTTTCTGCGCGCTTCGGTCTCGCGCGCAACGTCGAGATCGCAGGTGGCGATAAGGTTTGATACGCGGCATGCGGCCGCTTCCGACCCAACCACGTTGCTCGGGGCTTATCTCTGCTTGCTCCAGAGCAGACGTTCCGCGGCGCGGTCAGGCGGCAGCAGGACGCCCAGTCCGGCCTCTAAGCGGCGGAATGGCCGCGCCCGAAAGCTGCCCTTCGTTGGGACGGGATGGTGACCGGCCTAAGCGGCCGAGATAAGGACTTGTCCGCCAGTCGGCATTCAAGCCTGTCGAAGCGGAAAGCTGCCGTGCGTGCGATGCGCGGCATTGTTAGAGGCCGTTCGATGATGACTATATTTGCAATTATTTTTGCCCAGGTCCTTCGGTACTCAGGCGAAAGCTCAGTAGCTCCTCCAGCTCGGTACGATGGTTGCGCATCGACTTGAGCTTGGGCTGACCTCTCGCGAAGCAGAGGTCAAGTTTCGACCTGAGCCCTTTCGAACTCAGTCCGGATCGCGCGAGCGAAGCTTTACGACGGAAATTTCCGTGATAGCCTTCCTTCGGGGAGGTGGAGGTATGCGCAAGCGGAGCTTCGGCACTGGCGATTCGCGATCGACGCTCGGCACGGCTCTCACGAGAAGGACATTCGTCGCCGGCGCGGCGACGCTGGGCGTCGGCGCCGAGCTGCCGCTCCCGGCGCTCGCCGCGCCCGTCCCGGCCAACTTCGTCAAGTCGGGCGGCGACTACGCACTAAGGCGCGGCACCGCGAAGCTCTGGGGCATCGACGGCCGCCTTTTCGATGTCTCCCGAGGCGGGCGGATCGCGGTGGACGCGAACGGCCAGCGCCTCGTCGTGAAGGGCCTCGTTGCCGGTACCAACATCGGTGTCCAGCTCGCAATCTCGATCACCGGCGACAACCTCGCATTCTCGTCCTTCGGGGGCCCCAAGCAGACGGTCTCCATCGCCGACTGGAGCGGAAGCGTGCACGGCGTGGGCATCGAGTTCAGGCTCACCAACAACGGAGGCGCCATCATCCGGCTCGGGCGGCCGGGCGACGCCTTCAAGGCGACGCTGACGGCGCCGTTCGCCTTCCAGGTCGAGGCGGCGTTCTCGTATGCTGGAACCGACTCCGGAAAAGGCCGGGCTGCGAACCTCGCGTTCGAAGCCATGCGTGACGACGCCGACCTGGACCTCGAGGTCGAGAAGCTCCTGAAAGGCGCGCGCCCTATTTCCCGGCTGAAGCTCGACCGCGTCGAGCTCAAGGAACCGGAGGAAGGCTGGAAACTTGGCAGCATCGGCGGCCGCATCCTGCGGCTGTTCTTTCCCCAAGGCGCTGGCAGCGTCGTCCTGGACCATGTGTCTTCCAGCTCAACGCGCTGGGTGCTGCGCTGGCGGGGGGCGTCCGCGGGGCGCGATGGAGCTCGAATCCGCTACGGAGACGAGGCCTACGGCCGCGACATCCACGTCGCCGGGACCGAGCTCCTCCAGGTCCTGAACGGCGCTGTCAGGTCGCGGGGACTGAAGGTCGAGCGCGGCGCGCGGCCCTTCTACGTCGAAGCGGAGCGCTTCGCAGCGGCGATCAGGCTGCGCCAGGACTGCTACTATGCGGACTTCCATGGCCAAAGACAGATCGACCTGCCCGTCGAACTGTTCGTTCTCCACGCCCGGGGCCGCGGAAGCACGCGCTTCGAGGCCGACTTCCGGTCGGTGCAGTGGAGCGCGAACGGGCCCGAGGTCGGCGAACCAGGGCTCAACCGTTCATCGCCGATCTGGAGCGCCGAGGGCACCACAGGGGTCGAGGCGAGCCTTACTATCGGCGTTTGCGGCCAGGCTGCCAGCCCGAACCGGATCCATCTCGGAGAGGACGATGCGGTCAGCGTATGGCTGCACAGGCAGGGGGCCTCCGGCATCAGGGTCGATTCCCCGGTCCTCCGTCTCCGGCGGAGCGCCGACGCTCTTGACCTAGGCCTTATGTTCTACAACTTTCGCCTTGAGATCGGCGACACGTCCCAGCTCGTCGCGGTGGCCGGCGCGCAGCGCGGGATAAGGTTCAACCCGCAGCACCTCGAGGAGGAGTGTTTCTCGCCGCCGCTGGCGACGGGCGTGGTGGCCTGGGTGAAGTCCCTCTGGAGCACAACGGCACTTACGCCCTTCACCCGGCGGCCGTTCGGGTCGAGCGGCAACTCGATGTGGTTCCCGGGCGGCCCGCCCACGCTGATCGCGCGGACGCAGGTGGCCGGCGCCAGCCGTGTCGTCTTCCAGCCGGAAGCCCCGCGAACCTTCCAGCTCGAGGCGGACGCGCTGACCGACTGGAACGGCCTCAAGCTCGTTGTATCGCCAAGGGCGATCAACGAGCGCCCCGTCGAGGAGCAGCTAGCGCTCGTCGGAATCAAACGGGAAACGGAGCAGCAGGCCGGCACTGTGCGCGCGCAGGCACGCGACCTCGTGGCCAAGTCGCTCGTCCAACCATTCTCCGACGAGACGTCGCTTGAGCTCGTGACCGGCCTCTACTTCGCGCCAGACGCCACCGCCCGCTTCCGCACGAGCACCGGGTCGGAATCGCCTCCGGCGCTGTGGACGGCCGAGTTGGACGTGGCCCCCATGCCGGATGTCTTCGCGAAAGACGCACCGAAGGAGACGACGGCGAAGTCGGCCGTCGTCCGCGCCATCTGGGCCAACGGTCTGGAGCCCGGCTTCCTGTTTGGCGGCACGTGCCCGATCCCCCCCCCGTTCCCCGCATCGACGACGCGACAGGACCGCATCGAGATCGCGCTGCAGTCCTCCGCCTTCGGCCTCGTTGGGCTCCGCGCGATAACGGTGCAGGGCGTCGACGTCCCGAACAGCCGGGTCCGCCGCGTCGACGACACCTGGAAGATCATCGATCCGGTCGGCCTACCCGCGCCCGGCAGCCTGTCCAACGGACCGCTGGTCGTGCAGGAGGGCGTCTTCTCGCCCGCGCCTTTCAAAGACTTCAAGGCCCGCCTCACTGGCTTTGGCGCGGACTTAGACGCCGAGTGGCAGGCAGAACCGGTCGCCCCCTACAGCCGGCCGAAGGACGCCGACCCGTTCTTCCAGAACGCCTTCTCCGTCGAGCGCTACCTCCACCGGACCCGCCTGGGCAGCGACGTCCTCGCCCAGGTCGTCTACAAGGGCTTCCTGTTCCCTTACGGCTTCCGCGTCGCGCTGGTGAAGATCACTGCGCGCGAACCGATGGCACTCAGGGAACACGGCGCGATGATGCCCCTGATCACGGGCTACTACCTGATCCCGAAGCCCGTCGTTAAGGCCTATCCCGGCATCTACCAGCCGTTCGGCGGACGCGAGATCCCGCTCTCGAGCGCGCGGCTGCTCGGGGAGCGCACGCCGGAACTGGACGGTGGCCAGATGGACCCGCCGCCGGGAATGACGCTGCCTTCGCTGACCACGGCGACCAAGCCGCCCGGCTGCTCCTTCCCGGAGGACGGCGAGCAGCCGCCGCGCGTATTCTGGCCGATGCTAAAGACCGGCGGGCGGCTAGGATTCGAGTTCTCTGCCGACGACCAGGCCACGCACCGCACGCTGCCAATGCTGTTCGTCTCGAACCTCGACGCGAACAAGCCGGGAAGCGTCCGCGAGGTCATCCGCTACTACAACTCGCTCGACGCGGCGGACCGCTTCGAGGACCACCATGGCGCGGTTACGATCTTCGCGCCGCCGAAGCAGGCGGCCGGAGGAACGGGTTCGGAGAACAGGCTCGGTAGCACAAGCTTCGAAACCGACCATATCCTGCTGAAGGCCCGACCGAGGATGCTGCCCGAGGATCCGGGCGGCCAGCGGGCGGACGCCGACGCACCCTACACCTTCGACACCTTCATGAACGGGGCGGACGAGCCTCCCTTCTACCCGGTCATGGAGGAGGCCAGCATCTCGGTGCCGCCGCTCGATCGGATCATGGGCTCCCCGCAAGGTCTCAAGCGCGTCGGCTACAATAGCACCTACGTCCGGCACGGCTTCGACAAGTCGAGTAACCGGGCCGAACTCTACCTAAGCTACCTCGACGAAAGCCTGATGGACGTCGGTGGGAACGGCCGGCTCTCGGGCGGCGTGCTGCGGACGCCGACGAACGTGTCGGGCGTGACGCGCGACAACGTCGTCCTCGGCGCCAAGTCGAAGGGAGCGTCCGGGGGCGCGAGCGCGCTGACCGCACCCGGTGGGGACCCGCCGATAGGCTCCGACGCTCAGGCGCCGTGGAACTTCGCCCCTATTGCCGCCAACCAATTCGACCCGGCCAGCTTTTTCAACGGCGCGAAGCTCCTCGGCGTCGTCGACCTGGCGAGCGTTATCGAGGCGGCCGGCATCGACACTCAGCCGCTGCTGAAGGAGGTATACGACTACGCGCTCGGGGACGGCGCCGCGCTGGCGGCCCTGCGGACCGCGGCCACCAACGTCGCGGCCCTTATCGACGGCGCGATCGAGGAAGCTGACATAAACCTGAAGCGGATCTTCGCTGGCGCGCCCGGCGCACCGGCGCCGTGCGACGTGTCGGTCAAGCGCTTCTACCCGGAACTGCACAAGCAGCTGACCGACTTCGCCAAGGCGCTGAAGGAGGACCAGACGGGCAAGGATCCGATTGTCTGGGCGACCGGGCTCGTCGGGCAATGGCGCTCGGTCAAGGCCGCCGTCGACGCGGTGATCGCGAACCCCTCGCCGGAACCGCTGCGGGCGGGCATGGCCGAACTGCGCGCTTACGTCGACGAGCTGCAATCGCTGCTCGGGACAAAGCTCCACGACGCGCTGAGGGACGCGAGCAAGAAGCTCATCGACGTCGCCGTCGACAAGCTCGCCGGAGCAATTTCGTCGGCCTGCTTTGACCAGTCGGGCGCACTCAAGTCCCCCTGGTTCTTCGAGGCGTTGACGGGGGTCCCACCGCTGGCGACCGACACCACCGCCACGCTGCTGCCCAGGGTGAAAGCTATCCTCCAGTCGCCCGGCGCCGCCGCCCCGGAGGTCACCCAGTCCGTTCTCGGCATGGCGCTCACAGTCCCGCTCCGCAAGGTGCTGGCGTCGGTCCAGTCGATCGTCGACAGCGCGACGGAGCTCGAAGGCGCCGCGATCGAGGCGGCCGCCCGCGCAGTGGCAACGCTGCTGCGGGACATCGCCGAGGCGATGGTGGAACTGGACATCCTGATCGCAGCGGCGCGCCAGAACGCAACGGCCGCCTGCTTCGCCACGGGCGGCGTGTTCCATCTGGAGGACCTCTGCCGGCTGGCGCTGGAACTCGTGCCATCCTCCATCGACATGGCCGCGACCTTCACGGCCATCAGGAAGGCGTGGCCCGACCTCGACATCCCCGGGCTTCCGAACTCGCCGGCCGCGGCGGCGGCCCGCCAGGCCAGCGCGCGGCTCCGGACCGCCGTCACCGGCGTCGAAACGGCGTTTGCCACCTTTGACACAGTGCGCGGCTCCATCGCCGCCCTGAAGCTCGACGACATCTGCAGGGGGCAGCCTCAGCAGATCGCGACCCTGATCTCCCGCGTGTCGACGGCCCGCGAGTCGCTCGCGCCAGCGCTGCAGTCCTGCGTGGACGCGATGCGCAACCTCGTGACGAACTACGCGGCGCTACCGCAGGGGGAACTGGCGGACGCGCTCGCCGCCATCGCCGAAGTGCGGAGGCGGCTAGTCCTGACGGCGGCCGACCTGACTTGGGCGCGGGTCGTCACGCTGGGTCAGCGCCTTGCTTGGCTCGACACGGTCCCCGTCGTCGGCACCCGGGTCGCCACCCTCAAAGCCGAGGTGATTGCCGCCGCGGCGGATCTGCGGAAGCAGGCCGACGACGCGGTCAACGCGACGCTGGCGGACCTCATCGCGACGGCGAAGGCCTCGCAACGGCTCGCGGAGGCGGAAAGGCGGCTGCTAAACCTCGCGAGCGACTTCTCGAGCCTCACGACCGAACTCGTCGACGACGTCGCTAAGGTGCGCGACGACCTCATCGCGGGAGTCGCCAATCCGCTGATCGCATTGAACCAGACGGCCCTCGACCTCGCGAACAAGGCCATCGGCGTGTTCGACGGGGCACCCGACCTGGTCAAGCAGTTTACGCAGAAGGTCTATAAGCGGCTGGTCGCGGCGCGCGACCTGATCAAAGCAGACCTCGACGTACTGCAGAACCTCGCCACGGCCGGCGGGACGCCCGACTTCGACAAGCTCATGGCTAGGTGGCGCGCCGGCCAGTTCGGACTGGCGGAGGCGGTAAATCTAATCCTCAACTTTTTTAACGCCATCATGACCGGGCAGATCGGCGGCATCTTCGACCTCGCCGCGGTCCGGCAGGCGGCGGAAGAGGCGATCCGCCAGCTGATTCCCACCAAGGTGAACCTCACCTACGAGTGGACGGGCGGCCTCAAGAAAGATTCGATCTTCGAGCCCCTCGGCGACAAGAAGCTCAAACTTTGCACGAGCGTAGTGGTCGACCTGCTCGACCCGTCCGACCGGAAGGTCGCAGTCACGGGCAGCGTCGACCAGTTTGCCCTCAACCTGTTCGAATCGCCGCTGCTCGTCACCATCGAGTTCGGCGAAACGAAGTTCACCTTCTCCGGCGGCGTGCCGAAGTTCGACACCAAGATTACAAAGGTCACGCCGGGTCCGGGCCTTATGTTCCTCGACAAGCTGTCGTGCCTGCTCGGCGATGACGACGGCAACAAGATATACTGCGAACCGGTCGGCGCCCTGGAAGGGCTCAAGGTCGGCTACCGATACAGCAAGGAGCTGATCGAGCTGGGCGGCGTCCAGATCACCAACTTCGGCTTCGACGCGTCGCTCTCGCTGTTCTTCGACCGCCGCGAGGCGATCGCGAAGTTTGCTGTGGCCAGCCGGGAGGCGCCGTGCGGCCTAATTGTCGCCCCGGCCTACTACGGTGCCGGCTTCGTGTCGCTCACGACCACGGCGGGGTCAGTCGTCGCCTTTGAGATCCAGCTCGAGTTCGGCGCCGCGCGCGCACTCCAGTTCGGGCCGCTGAAGGGTCACGCGAGCGTATCGGCTGGCATCTACCTCATGCACGCGACGACGCCGGAAGGGGGCAAGACGCGGCTTGAGGGCTTCGTCCACGCGATCGGCGAGGGGCACATAGCCTGCTTCGGCATCAGCGTGAACTTCGAGGTGAAGGTCGTCCACGACGAGGTCGGCAACGTAACCGGCGCCGCGACCTACCGGTTCAGCTTCCGCGTCGGCTTCGTGAAGGTCGGCTACGGCGTCACGGCGACATACGCCTTCGATAAGAACCATGGCGCGCGCTCCTTCAACTCGCCCTCCCGGCCCAGGCTGCTCACCGCGGGCGCATGCCCGCCGCTGCCCGACAAAACCAGGGAATGGCTCTGCTATCGTGACAACTTCGTTGCGGATTGGCCCGGACTATGACCAGTTGCACCGTCGAATGCACCTCCGTCCCCGACGGCTTCGCCAGCGCCGATCGCTTCAGGCTGCGTCTAAGCGTGATCCTCACGCCAGCCGTCCCAAATCCTGCCAATCCCGCACCCGGACCGGCCGTCGACCTCGGGCAGTGGCCGACGCAGGTGCCCGGACTGAGCTTCCAGGTCTGGGCGGGCCCGTCGAAATCCGCCCTCAAGCTGGTCGGAACCGTCCCGGCGGGGAAGGCCTTCGAGGACGACCAGACGGCCAGCATATCCCCGCATGCCCAGAGTTGGTGGAGCCGCCTCTGGCAGAATCCAGCCGACCTCGACGCCTACCTCTCGCTCCTGAACGGCGGCGGGAGCGCGGTCCCGACCGGGCCGGACACGAAGGTGAACGGATACGACTACTCGCGCCTCCACCAAGGCGCCATCGACAGGACGCTCGAGGAGTTCGCCACGGCGTTCGCTTCCCACGCGGTCCGGCAAGGAGGCAAGAACCTCGTCCAGGAGTTTAGCGGACTTGCCCTGCGCGCCGCGCGAGATCCCAACGACCCGCTGGTCCGCATCGCGCGCGCGTTGAAGTGGTCGGCCCTGAGCTCGCCCCCGATCCCGGCCCCCGCGGTGGTGGACCTGGCCAAGAGCGCCGTCCAACCGCTGCCCCGGGGAATGGCCAAGGGGGCTACCCTCGACGCCGACTTCGCGCGGGCGCTCGATCCCCAGACGACGGAGGTCCTGCTGAGGGCGGGCGGCGCCAGCGCGGCACGTGCCGCGGCGCGATCGACGACGGCAGAACAGAACGACGCCGACTTCGAGCAGGCCATGCGCAACAACGAGGACCTGAAGGTCGATCACGCCGACCCGGACGCGCTAGATCAGAAGCTCGAATACGCGCACCAGGTCATCGGCGCGCTGCAGGCTCATCCCGCGCTGCGCAAGTTCGCCCGTCAGATCGCCGATATCCCGCTCGACACAAGCGCGCTCCGTGCGGCATTCCCTCCCGGCGCTGGCGACCTGAAGGGGGTCATCGCAGTCGAAGCCGTCGCGACCGGCGGGGCGGCGGCCCTGGCCCCTTCCGCGCTTGCCCTGTTCACGGCATTCGAGCTCCGCTCGGCCGGAGCCGCGCTCTTCGAGCCGTGCCCCGAGGCGACATTCGACGGCGCGGCTCCCACGACTCCGACGATCGGCGCTGCGCTGCCTCTCCGGGACGGGTTCGTCGAGCCGCAGGCCTATGGCTGGACACGGCGGTTCCAGATCGCATCAATCGACGGGATCGCCGCCTACTACTCGCGCAAGCGCTCTGAGGAGGCGACGCGCAAGGCATATCTCCGTGGCGCGCTCGCGGCGGACGTGCCGAGCGAGCCGACCGGGTTCAGGACGCGCGGACTCATGCTACTCGACCTCGGCGCGAAGAACGTGGCCGAGGCCGCGGAGAAGCGGCAAGCCTCCATCGCGACTGACCGGGTGCTGTTCGCCGAGGATCTCGTCGACGGCTACCGCGTGGACGTGGTCGCCCCAAACGGGGCCGTGTTCCCCACCTGCGCGCGAACGGTGGAATACCACGCGCTAGACGCGCTGGACGAAAACCTGAGGCAGGTCTACCGAACCCCGCGCAACGACGGGTTTGTGTCGCCGCTCGCGCGGACCTGGACGGCTCCGTCGAGCGATCCGAGCAAGCCGGCCGACCGGCACCTGTCCGTGTCGCAGGTTGTCTTCACGTGGACAGGGCGTCCGCTCGGCCTACCCTCCGGCGAGATCGCGGAGGCGCAGAAGGCGTCGGGCGAGCACCAGGGCCTCGGCGTCGATTACGGTTTCGACCCCATACGGCAGGGCCCCATCCTCCGGATATTCGGCCACTACCGATTTATGCTGCGAGCAAGGAAGCTGAACGGTTCCAGCGTGCCGAGTTCGGCCGCGCGGGTCGGTGAATTCGCGCTCGGCAGCGATGACGATAAGCTGGGGAGGATGCTGGCAACCAGCCGGAACTCGCCCGATCCCGGCTACCAGTTCGGCTTGGTCGAGAAGGCGCCGGCTCCGACGCTGCTCGTCCCCGACGGCTTCGTGGGCGGCGAAGGCGTCGATCCGGCCGACCGCGAAAACGTGGGCAGGATCATCGTCAGGACGGGGTCTAACGACACGAAGGTCCGCTGGCTCGCGTCGCCGCTGGTCGGGTTCGACCTCGCCGAGATCCAAGGCCAGTTCGACCCACTGTCCGCGTCGAAGCCGGACCGGGACAAGGCTGCCGACCGGGCGAAGTTTGGCGCTTACCGCTACCTGGTTCACGACGCCGCCACCGGCGCCTTCCCGACGATCAAGGACGGCCCCGCGACGGTGGCGCTTGTCATGCAGACGGCGCGACCACCGACGGACCCTCCGCTCACCCCCTACTTCATCGATGCGACGCTGCGCACGGTCGGCGCGCTCCTGAAGGGCGACAAGTCGACACCCTCTCAGGCCATCGATGCCTCGACGCTGAAGTCGGACCCCGCCTTCTTCCCACCAGCCACGCCGCGCGGCATGGACGCGGGGTCGGTCGTCCCCATCCGCGTCGAGGTTCGTGCACTGGGGAGGGACGGCGTGAGCACGATACGCAACGGACAGCCGTTCCCGTTGAAGCTGCCCCATCCGTCGGGGCGGACGATCAACTGCCCGACCATCTGCATCGACGTGGCGCCCGCGGACTCGCTGAGGCTGGAACTGTGGTCGAACCGGACGCCGGAGGCGTTCCAGGCCAACCCCGCCATCGCCGCGGCGACGGAAGGCGCTTGGTCGACCGCACTGGGGATCGGCGCGCTGCTCGAACCGGGTAGCAGGTCCAGCCATGAACTCTACGGGGCGCTCGTACGCAACCAGCGGGTCGCGTCGCTCAGCGACGTCACCGCGATCAGCATCGAGCACCCGGTCTCGCGGTCGCTGGACAAGCCCTCGGTCACCGTCTCGCTCGCCGCGTTCCGCGCGACCGACGCGACGTCGTGGGAAGCCGTCGTCCTCAAGGGCAACGGCGCCGACGTCCCCGACGCGGCCAAGATCTACGCGACCGGGCACATCCACGTGGACCGGAAGTCGACGGGCGAGGTGTGGGCGGAGGCGTTCTGGGTCGAGGTCGCGTCCAAGGACCGCGTGTTCCGCAACTCGAAGCCCGAGGTATTCGGCCGCGTCGAGCAGTCCAACCTGTTCGAACGCAAGACGCCGACCCAATTCCGTAGACTCTTCTCGATAGAGTCCCTGGAACTGCCTGAGATCGGCATCGGCGAGAGCGCCGAGGCCTACCTGCGCCGGATCAACGAGATCGACCTGCTGCTGCAAGACCATCCGCCGTCGCCGGCCGGCGGTCCGTCTTCCTCCAGGAAGCCACGCTTCCTCAGCGCCGACTTCGACTGCGACCAGCACCGCGTCCTCGCGGTCCGGCTGGTAGCGCGGTCGCGGTTCGCACCGCCCGACGCTCCCGCTCCGCCGCCCGCGGGCATGGCCCCCACGCCCGGGGGACCCGCCATACCCGAGCCAGCGGAGCCGTCCGAGGACACGACATACCTGAAGCAGTCCGCCTCGCGGGACGCCTGCCGCGCCGCGATCGAGCGCGGCAATTGGGCGATCGATGGCGTCTTCCGGATCGACATGCCCGCCACGCGGCGGCCCCCCGCACCCTACGTGACCAGGGACAAGGGCACCTTTTATCAACGCGTGCTGCGCACCTCCGCGGACGGGTCCGAGACCTCGCTCATCCATAATTACCGCTGTTGGCTGGACGGCGACTGGTTTGCGTCCGGACCCGGAGAGAAGCTCGCCATCGTATGCCGGCAGCCTGGTGCCGCGCTGCTGCCCGACTGGGCTGACGCGCAGGTCAGTCGCTGGGGCGGGGACGGCACGAGCGTGCCGGGCCACAGGCTCTGGATGCAAAACGGCCTGTCCGAGGACGACGCGACATACCTCTCTGCCGACCAGATCGGCGGCGAGAAGCCGGACCAGACCGTGATCTGGAAGGACGATAAGGACCCGAGGGTCACCGCGCAGGTGGCCCTCGCCTGCATCGAACCCCGGTTCCACACGGGATACGGCCGCTGGTATTGCGACATCGAGCTGAAGCCGACCGGAGCCTACAAGGCGGCGGTGAAGCTCGTCCTGGCGCGCTACCAGAAGGACGCGCTAGCCGGCCGGACCCTGTCGAGAACGGTGCCGATCGACGCCGTTATGGTGCACCAGCCCTGGAGCTTCTCCGCCAAGCGGAAGAGCGCGACGATCGAGGTGACGGTCACAGGACCCGCCTACCGCGGGCGGGCGCCGATGCTGGACAAAATGGACGGTGTCTCCCAGGGGCAGCCCTTCAAGGTCCTCTCCGACTTGATCGGGGACACGCGCGCCCTCCCGATGGACCACCTTGCGCAGGCGCCGCTGATCGTCGCCGAACTCGAGCGCCTTGATCCACGTGGGTCGGGGCCGATGCCCGCGCTCATAGGCGGGCTGGTCGTCGCCTCGACCAGCCTAGGTGTGCAGCCCCAGCGCGTGCCCGAGAACGTCGAATCCTTCGTAAACCCCGTGATGTTGTCGCGCTGGACGCTCTCGCTCGCGATTCCGCCGGAGGATGCCGGCAAGCCGCTTGCCGTGCGGGTGGGCCTGTCATCCGCCCACGCGAACTCGCAGGCCCGCCACCCCAGGCTGGCGGGTGTCGGCGTCGGACGAGATGGCGCCAGCTTTCAGCCCTCGGCGCTCGACGGAGAGATAATTTACCTGCCCGAGCCGATCGTCGTTCAGCTCCTCATCGAGAACCTAAAGTCACTGTAGCTTCAAACCGATACGTCCCTTGTGAACACGGTTTTGCTTTGACAGCCACGGTGTTTCTGTCAACATTGCGTTCGGTAAAACCGCCGTCGCAGAGCGTCCGATTGGCTTACCGAAACTGATGGTTCGTGCCGCATCCTGCGGCGACAAATTGATCTTCGTGCCAAGTGGCTTGGTGTGTACGCTTCGGACTTACGCGCCACTGGCAATAAAGCGGGTTGCAACAGTGATTGCTGCACGTTGGGGGAGGTGAGGGTGTCGGAAATCAGCACGAAACATTTCGAGGACGTTCGCGAAGGATTGTCTCGCTCAATCGAGGCTCTCACCGAACTCGTCAATCGCGATCCTGCCAATCGGTTTTTTCCGAACGGCATCAACAAGATTTCTTTCACAGCCAAGTTCGGCGGTGCTGAACTGACGCTTGATGTCGAGGGGCCTTCCCTCCCTCACGTCGTGTCCGAGACGGCACTCCTTACGGCCAAGAGTGCGTCGATTTCCTTCAGACCGAACGGAGAGGGCACGCTTAGCTACGGGGGGAAAACTGTTCCGTGCCTTGGCAGTACACAAGTTAAATATGCCAAGGACCTGACTGTTAAAGGAGCACTAGACAGTGATAAGTTTCGTACGAAATATAGTAATGAGTATAAAGTAGATATGGACTTCGCCATTTTGATCATGGGTCTGCGGGGCATTTACATACACGAAGGCGCCGACACCCTCGCCGGAAATGACGGCGAGTCTGCGGGCTGTATTCATGTCGGCCCGGGCAACGCCGAAGCCTTCTGGAATTGGGTAGACGGTCCTACCCGAATCCAGATTAGCTACCCTTGGTGATGGGATGCCGGCACTGGGACGGACTGTGTACAGGGAATGGAGGCAAGCTGTGTTGCACTCGCTCTTGCCCTCGACACGTTGACGAATGATCGCGATGCGGCATGCCCTCTAAAACAGAACAGGAATTATGTCTGAAGTGCGCCGACCGCCAAGTAGGACCGATATGATTGCCGTGAGTATTCGAAACGGCGCGCCAGCAGACCTCATGCGCTCTTGCGACGCACTTTTTAGGCCACAGGTGAGTCCCAGGTACGCAATCGCGGCACAAGCGCTCGCTTTTGAGCCAAATAACAGCGCTCGCCTATTTGCGGTCTCTGATTTATCTCCACCCAAACCTCGGCCGCGAGCGCTCGGGCACAAGCCTCGATCGACGGGTCTGCAGACTCCCGTAGCCTGGCGTGCGAGACCAGCCCGCGCTAGTTGGCGACGAGGATGACGCCTATGCCTGCGCGCATGCGGTAACGATGGGCCAGATCGTTCTGTTCGGCCTGACCGGCGGCCTGCTACCGTGTCCGGCGGCGAACGTCTGCTTTATCACGATTCTCAGTATGACATGACATTCGGCTTTCGGCCAGAACTCGTCGGAGGATGAAGGTCCGCTTGGCCGGTGGTGCCCTCGAAAGCTGCCGGTCCGAACTCCACCCAAATTTGCCGTTCGTCCCTGGCGCGAGGCGCCAAGGCCGGCTCAGCTCTCCTGCAGCACGCGATAGACCTGCATGCGCGAGCATCCGACAATCTTTGCGATGGCGGCAGGGCCTGTGCCGGCAGCGTGCAGCGCCTTGATGCGTTCGCGGTCGAGCCGACGCTTCCCGCCCACGTAGGCGCCCTCGCCCTTCGCCCGTTCGATTCCGTCGCGCTGCCGCTCCTTGATGAACCGTCGTTCCATCTGCGCGACCATGCCGAGCACCGTCATGACGAGGTGGCCCACTTCGCCGCGGGTCGAAACGTGCGGGTCGAGCACGGTGACAAAGGCCTGTCGCTGTTCGCATTCATGGATGAGGTTGAGCACATCGCGGGTATCACGGCCAAGCCGGTCAAGGCGGGTGACGACCAACTCGTCACCCGGGCGCAAGAAATCGAGCACGGTGGCCAGCTCGGCACGGCCGTCGCGGCTGCCGCCCGACACCTTTTCTGAGCGCACCACGCCGCAGCCTTCAGCCTTCAGCTTGGCAAGCTGGATTTCGAGATCTTGATCGAGCGTGCTGACGCGGGCATAACCGATGCGGGCCATCGTGTGTCACCTCGGGGTTTAGGCCTGAGGTGTCGCATGTCACAAATAAGCTGTGTCAACCCAGAGGTGACGTTCGCCGCTGATCGGCATGTGACGTCACGCCAGGGTATGCCCCAATGTGACTACGAGCGACCTTAGACGCCGCCAGCTGCGACCATTGAGAATACCCGGCGCACAGCGAACGAGACGGGGGATGCGATCTGCGGCGGCGCCGCCTCAGATCTACGTTGCGAGGGACTCAAATCCAGCGCAACACCCACATTAAGGTGACGCGCACCGAATGCCTCCGGCGAAGGCCGCCGTGTGAGGTGAGCGTCTCAGCGTCGACTTTGAGAGTTAAGATAAGCCTAAAAGTCAGCAGGTCGACGCGGGTTGACCGCATGCGTATTCCCGCAGTGGTCGGCCGACGAACTCCGAGGCCTTTTTCTCAAGCGGAGCTCCCTCACAAACGGGTGCAGCACGGCCTAAAACAGGGTAGGGTCAGTCAGATGAGGTCGCCACGGTCGGCCTCGATGGCGAGCGTCGGAAGAGCCGGTGAGTGTGGGCATGAATGCCGTTGAGATCGAGCAGGCCGTCACCAACTTGGCCTGGCAACCCTTCGATCCTGCTGAGTTCCCGTTCGCCTTTCTGCAGGCGTTCGGAAATAAGGATACTACCCTTAAGCGCCTGCGAAAAGGCGAGTCAAACAAATCGGATTGTGGCGGTATTCTACAGACTAATAACGTCCATATCGCGACCGCGCCTGCGGGTGACGTGACAGCCAGGCTCGCGATCCTGAAAGCCAGTCCCGCTACCGCTCGAACCAGAGCGAAGTTCATCCTTGCAACGGATGGCGATACGTTCGAGGCGGAAGATCTTGTGAACGGCGAAACACTTGTCTGCCGCTACTCCGAGTTTCCGGATCACTTCGGCTTCTTTCTTCCGCTAGCCGGCATATCTGTTGTCACGCAAATCCGTGAAAACGCTTTCGACATCCGGGCCACGAGCCGCCTCAATCGTCTCTATGTTGAACTGCGCAAGCTCAATCCGGACTGGGACACCGCCGAGCGTCAGCCCGATATGAACCACTTCATGGCACGGCTGATCTTCTGCTTCTTCGCCGAGTCGACCGACATTTTCGACGGCGACGACCTGTTCACCGCGACCATCGCGCAGATGAGCGACCGTACAAATACGCACGAAGTAATCGGTGCTGTGTTCCGGGCCATGAACGTTGAGCCAGCGCAGAAGAAGATGGCCGGCCTACCTCGCTGGGCGGAAGCCTTCCCCTACGTCAATGGTGGCCTGTTCTCCGGCAACATGGACGTGCCGCGGTTCAGCCCGATTGCGCGCTCTTACCTACTCCACATCGGCGCTCTCGACTGGAAACTAATCAACCCGGACATTTTCGGCTCTATGATCCAGGCCGTCGCGGACGATGAGGAGCGTGGCGCGCTCGGCATGCATTACACGAGCGTGCCGAACATTTTAAAAGTGCTAAACCCGCTCTTCCTGAACGACCTGCGTACACGGTTAGAAGAAGCGGGGCGAAATCAGCGCACACTCCTAAATCTCCGTCGTCGCCTCGCCCGGATCAGAGTGTTTGACCCGGCTTGCGGCTCGGGTAACTTCCTGGTTATCGCCTACAAGGAGATGCGGGCGATTGAGGTTGAGGTCAACCGATTGCGCGGCGAGCCCGACCGCCGAAGTGACATCCCACTCACCAATTTCAGAGGAATTGAACTACGCGATTTTCCGGCTGAAATCGCGCGCCTCGCCCTGATCATCGCTGAGTATCAATGCAACGTGATCTATCGCGGCCAGAAGGAGGCGCTGGCCGATTTTTTGCCCCTCGATTCTGAGAACTGGATCACCTGCGGTAACGCGCTCCGGCTCGACTGGCTCAGCATCTGCCCCCCGACTGGAACGGGGGTTAAACATCGAGCAGACGAACTTTTCGGCACTCCTGATCAGTCTCAGATTGATTTTAATAACGAGGGTGGGGAGACTTACATATGCGGGAATCCGCAATTCAAGGGCGCGCGGAAGCAGAGCCGATGGCAGAAGGCGGATATGGCTTTGATATTCGGTGGCGGGGACGCATATAAGGACTGCGACTATGTAATGGCTTGGTATCTCAAAGCATGTGAGTATTCAAAGGCCTCTCAGTGTGATTTTGCGTTCGTATCTACGAATTCTATTTCCAGGGGTGAGCAGGTAGAGCATCTGTGGTCTCGGCTCTATGCGCAAAACATGTCGATCTTCTTTTGCCATACACAGTTCAAGTGGTCTAATAACGCAGCTGACAACGCGGGCGTCTGGTGTGTAATCATTGGGGTTACAAAAGATCCAAAACGCCAGCGCCTCATCTACACGGACGGGTTGGTGCGAAGGGCGGAGTCGATATCGCCTTACCTTATCCCAGGCAGAGAAGATTTCATACGGAAAGCCGACCGCCCGGTGGCGAAGGACCTTCCTCGACTTTCTGCAGGGAGTATGGCCAGAGATGATGGCAATCTCATTCTCACCAGCGACGAAATGGCTACGCTTGCAGCTGAATACCCAGCCGCGAGATCCATATTGCGACCACTCATCGGCACCTCTGAGTTGAAGCAAGGGTCTAGAAGATGGTGCTTGTGGATCAGCGATGAGCAGATTGACTTAGCTAACTCGCTTCCGCCTGTTGCCGACCGGATCGAGCGAGTGCGTACCTTCAGAGCGGCATCTAAAGCAAAGACTACGCAGGGATATGCGAGAATCCCACATAAATTTGCGCAGCGATCGCACCAAGATCGTCGCGCGATCGTCATTCCAAAAAATACTCCTGATGGAATGACGTATGTTACGCCGGTACTTGTGGAAGCAGACGTGATAACTACTGATCTCGCATTTGTTTCCTTTACGGACGCAGTCTGGGTACTGGCGATCTTATCTTCGACGCTTCATCGTGTTTGGGCGGAGGCCATATCGGGCGGATTAGGATCGGGAGTGCGTTATTCATCACAGATAACCTACAATGCCTTTCCGTTGCAGCCACTTACCGAGAAGAATAAAATCGATCTTGAACGTTGTGGTCAGGATTTAGTTTTAGCGCGTGAGCATTACTTTCCATGCAATATAGCAGAATTGTACGATCCTGACATGCTCGATTTGGAGTATCCGCTTGTTCGTCAAGCACATAATCAGTGCGATGAAGTTTTGGAGCGTATCTATATCGGCCGCCGCTTTCGCAACGACACAGAAAGACTCGAGAAGTTATTCGAGACCTACACGAGAATGACAAGTTCGCATGCGTCTGACAGTATGGGACAGTCCGGAATGGCAGGGCTTTGATGGAGACGTGCACGCCGGGCTGGGATGCGAAGGCAATCAACAGCATCGCCGAGGAACGCTTCGGCGGCTTCCTAGGTCTGTTCGAAGCGGAGGGATGGCCAGAGCGCGGTCGGGCCATGATGCCGGCCGTCGGACGCCGTGTCGTCCAAGGTTATGGCACGGTTCAGGACTTCATCACGGCTCACTCGCTGCGAGAAGCTGCGTCGCCTCTAGCCCAAGTGCTGGCTGATCCCCCAAACGTATGGCTGACAAGCTTCTACGGGTTTACGCCTGAGACATGGGGCTTTTTGGGCTTCACTAGCGACGGCCAGCGAAAGCATTTTATCCGTGAGACCAGGCCGGGCGCGATGGTTGTCATCTACGGGCACAAGTCGCGTGCCCCGGCAAACCAGCAGGGCAAGGTCATCGGGATCCAGCAAGTCTCGCACCGCGTGAATTACGCCCGAGCCTTCATTGACCCGTCTGAGTGGCTCAGAAAGCAAGCTGACCTGGATCGCGCGGGCCAATGGAACTTGGCCGTCAAGGCAACACGCGCCTGGCGAGTTATCGAAGAGGCCTACCCTTCGATAGAGGCGATCGCCTCGGAGACCTACTCGCTTGCGCGAGCCAAGGTGATCGGCTCGCAGGGCATGCGCCTCACCTGCGCGGAAGCACGCCGCCTGCTCGACTTGACACTCGTCGAGACATCGGTATTCGGCGAACTGCCGGTCACGGCGGCTACGGCGGCGTCCGGAGCAGAGCTATTCACCCCGTCGAGGCCAGGGCCGGTTTCGCAGGCCATTTACGTCTGCAAGGAGGCGGAAGGTCCGAAAAGTCTGTATCTTTTGCGGCTGTTCGGCGACGAGTCCGCATACCTTGGGGCTCCAGTCGAAGGCCGTTGGATAATCAAAGTCGGTATATCCGCAAGCCCATCGTCGCGCTGCCTTGCATTGAACAGTGCATTGCCGGCAGGTTCTTACTGCTGGAAGGTTGTGCGGAGCAACCAAAGTGTCGGACTGCCACTCTTCCCAAGATCGGCAGATGCAATTCGAGCGGAAACGCAGGTCAAAAATTACCTTCATAGCCATGAGAAATCGCTTGGTGGTGAGTTCTTCTTGGCTCACCCCCGCTCTATCTACACTGCGTGGGACGCTGCAGTACGGAGTCTCAATATATGACTATGACCGGGTCGGTTCCTGCTGTCTCAGTGTCCTATGCCCGCAACGGCTCGACTACGAAGGCCAACGCACTCGGTATGCGGCCGATGCAGGAGAAGGTCTTCGAGAGGCGAGGCGAGCAGTACCTATTAATCAAATCGCCTCCCGCATCGGGAAAAAGCCGAGCCCTCATGTTTATTGCGCTCGACAAGCTAGATAATCAGGGCATTCGGCAGGCGATCGTCGTCGTGCCTGAGCGGTCCATCGGTTCGAGCTTCGCCGACGAGAAGCTTACTGCCCACGGCTTCTTTGCCGATTGGCATGTCGCGCCGCAATGGAACCTTTGCAACGCGCCGGGCACAGATGGAGGTAAAGTTAATGCCGTCGGCGCCTTTCTCGAAAGTAACGATAGAGCACTGGTCTGCACTCACGCAACATTCCGGTTTGCGGTCGACAAGTTTGGGATCGGGAGTTTCGACAATCGATTGATAGCTGTCGATGAGTTTCACCATGTCTCGGCCAACCCCGACAACAAGCTTGGCTCTCATCTCGCCGGCCTGATCGCGCGTAACCGCGTGCATATAGTTGCTATGACCGGATCATACTTTCGTGGTGATGCCGAGGCAGTGCTTTCAGCGGAGGACGAAGCTAAGTTCGACACTGTCACATATACCTATTACGAGCAGCTCAATGGCTACGAGCACCTAAAGACTCTCGACATCGGCTATTTTTTCTACTCGTCCTCATATGTTGACGACATTTTGAGAGTATTGAACCCTGCCGAGAAGACGATCATTCATATCCCAAGTGTCAACTCGCGTGAGAGCACGAAGGATAAGATCAAAGAGGTCGAGCACATTGTCGAGGCTCTCGGGGTTTGGCAAGGCGCGGATCCGGCGACCGGCTTTCAGCTCGTGAAGCGGGGCGACGGGCAGGTACTTCGTATTGCCGACCTCGTAGACGACGACTCGGGCAAGCGTGACCGTGTTTCCGCCGCTCTGAAGGACCCGATACATAAGAGTGACCGCGAACACGTTGACATTATCATTGCGTTGGGCATGGCGAAGGAGGGCTTCGATTGGATCTGGTGCGAGCACGCACTGACTGTCGGCTACCGTTCTAGCCTGACTGAGATAGTTCAGATTATCGGCCGAGCAACCCGAGACGCGCCGGGGAAGATGCGTGCACGGTTTACCAACTTGATCGCTGAGCCAGATGCCTCCGAGAAGGCCGTAACGGAAGCGGTGAACGACACGCTAAAGGCCATTGCGGCGAGTCTTCTCATGGAGCAGGTCCTCGCCCCACGCTTCACTTTCATGCCGAAAAATCTCACGAATGAGGCGACGCCAGGCTTCAATTACGGCGAGGGCGGCTACGACCCCGGCCGGTGCAACGTCGGATTCAACGAAGAGAGCGGCCATTTCCAGGTCGAGATTAAGGGCCTCGTGACGCCGAAGAGCGGCGAAGCGCAGCGGATCTGCCATGAGGACCTTAATGAAGTCATTGCCGCATTCGTGCAGGACAAAACGGCGGTCGAGCGCGGCCTATTCGATCCCGAACTCGTGCCCGAAGAGCTGACGCAGGTTCGCATGGGCAAAATCGTGCGCGAAAGGTATCCAGAGCTCGACGAAGGGGACCAGGAGGCGGTGCGCCAGCACGCCGTCGCCGCGTTGAGTCTTACTCAGAAGGCGAAGGAGGTCGCAGCCGGCGGCTCTGCCGCGGGTGATGACAGCGAGACACCGAATACCGCTTTCGTCGACGGTGTACGAAAGTTCGTGACCGACGTTCGCGAGCTCGACATCGATATGATCGACCGGATAAATCCCTTTGGTGAAGCCTACGCAATTCTCGCGAAAACTATGAGCGAAGACAGTCTCAAACAGGTCCACGCTATTATCGCCGGCAGAAAGGCTAGACTTACCCTTGAAGAAGCACGGGATCTCGCCAGGCGCGCCTTGAAATTCAAGCAGGAGCGCGGGCGTCTCCCGTCTCTAACTTCGCCGGACGCTTACGAAAAGCTGATGGCCCAAGGCGTGGCTGTGCTTGCTCGGATGAAGGCGGAGGCGAAGCGTGGCTAATTTCACCGACGAAGATGACGCCCTCCTTGCCGAGCTCGGCGCCGAGGTCGAGGTCAAGCGCGAGGCGAGCCGTACGCCTCTCGAGGAGCGGATCATCGCAGGGTTTGAGGACATCCAGCGCTTCGTCGAGCAGCACGGCCGTCCTCCTCAGCAGGGCGAGGACCGGGACATATTCGAGCGGCTCTATGCCCTGCGACTCGATCGGCTGCGCGGTCAAGTGGATTTCCGTGCGCTTCTTGTATCCTTCGATCGCCAGGGCTTGCTCGCTGAGGCCGGCGTGACAGGCCGCGACTCCGTCGATGGGCTCGATGACGATGCGCTCTTGGCGGAGCTGGGTATCGATGCCGAATGCGAGGACAACATCACTGACTTAAAGCACGTTCGCTCGGCCGCTGACAAACGGGCAGCCGAGGACATCGCCGAACGAGACCGTTGCAAAGATTTCGAGCGCTTCAGACCGCTGTTTGAGACGGTGAAGCATCAACTGGATGCGGGCATCAGATTGACCCGCCTATTCGTTAAAGATGCCGGGCTTCTAAAAGCTGATATTTCCGAAGGACAATTTTTCATACTCGGTGGCCAGACGGCCTTTGTCGCCGAAGTCGGCGAGGATTTTCGAGCCCCGAACGGAGAAAGCGACGCACGTTTGCGAGTAATATATTCCAACGGAACGGAGAGCAACCTGCTTCGACGTTCGCTTCAGCGGGCCTTGTACAAGGACGAGGCGGGGCGGCGCATCACGGAGCCGAATGCCGGGCCTTTGTTTTCAGACGTTGCGGAAAAGGATGATCAAAACAGCGGCACAATTTATGTCCTGCGCAGCAATTCAAAACAGCCCGATATAGCAGCTCAACGTGATGTTCTCCACAAAATTGGAGTCACAAGCGGAGACGTTAGACGACGGCTCACAAATGCACGTCTTGACCCTACTTATTTAATGGCAGATGTCGAGGTCGTTAGAACTTACGAGCTATTCAACATCAATAGATCTAAGCTTGAGAATCTAATTCACCGCATCTTCAGCTCGGCCCGGCTTCAGCTCGCTATAAAAGATCGGTTCGGGCAAGCTATCGTGCCTCGCGAATGGTTTCTTGTGCCACTGTTTGTCATCGACGAGGCGGTGCGGCGCATTCAGGACGGTTCAATAACGCAATTCCGCTATGACCCAAGTATTGCAGCGCTGGTGCAAGCAGGACTTGGCAATCATTAGGTTGCCTTTTGGCAGACCGGTTTGTTTCACCTGTGGTCGAACAGCCCAGTCGACCGCCTCGGGCGCAGCACGCTCGGTGCCGCCAGGGCCGGCAGCGCGGGGATTGGGGCCACGATCTCGACCGGAACCAGCGCCGGAACGCCCGTTGCAGAAGGCCGTCGCGCGCCAGACGACGCTACCCGAACACCGGGCTGGCATTCACCGCGTTGCGGCGGGCCACCTCAGCCACCCGCGCACCCGGGACCGGAGACTTCTTGATGATCCGGGCCTTCTCATTGTCCGACCAACGACGCCGGCGCTCGACCCCGCTCAGAACCTCGACCCGCATTGACCTGATGACCTTTAGGCTAGCCGTAAGCCCCTAAGGTCGGCCTCGGGACAGTTACCCGCAAGGCGGTCGTCGCCGGACGGGTTCGGTTGATCTCGCTTCGATGCCGCGCTTAGTTTGCGACTTGGCTCGCGACATTCAACACTGCATGCGGCGCGCTCGCGACTAATTCCTGACCTTCGCGTCCTTCCCCGGACGGGAGAAAGCGCAGGATAACGCCTGTGAACGCGATCTGTAGCCCACCGGATCACCGGATCTAGCGCATTAACACACATGGCTATCGCGCCACGTGATCCGCCAAGGGCGAGGCCGCCGCGCGCACCGTCGTGGCGACAGCGCGCGTGGCCTCCGACGCGGGCACGTTCAGCATCGTGCTGGGCACCATTGGCGTCTGACAGCCTTCAGCAAAGCGTCATACCGTAAGTAGCTACTTGCGAGCGGCCCACGACATCCTTCCGGCAGCGATACCATCATGGCACGGGCTTCACTCACGACGATCGCTTTAACTCGTCAGTTCCTCTGCATGATCGATTATGTACATAAATAATAATTTAAAATAATCTGTCGAAGCGGAGAATCTGTGTAGTCTTACAAATTGTACGCGCCTAAAGATCAGATACATGTGAGCAGCTCAATTAGTATTTGGGCTATGAAAATAAATGTCTCTAAAACAGCGCTATATTGATAGCGCTTGATGGAACTAACAAACTTCAACAAAATGATTTATAGCCTAATTTGTTCCTGAACGAAGCAACCCTCTTCGGCCCGGATATTGTGCTTTTAGATTTTGGCGCCACCAGAACTCGATCTTGACAGGTATGTGCCATTTTCTTGCAAGACGATCGATCTCCTTCCAGACATCAGTGGCCGACTGGCCCTGCACTGAAATGCCGAGATCAGGATAGTACCTGAATCCTTCATTCTCGTAGCGCTGTGCCCGAGCCGGAATATTAAGCTCCCGTATAAGGCGATCTCCTTCAAATCCTTTGGCTTTGACCTGAGCGATGACTACATGAAGAACACTCCTCCACCGAGGGTTTTGGACAACAGCACCATTCACCGATGCGGAAAGAGGTTTGGTGAAGGTCAAACCGGGAGCGTTGTCGAACTCCGTCGCACCACTATTAATGAGACTGGATTCATCAAGTGCTTCGCTGTCTCGCTCCAGTCCCATATCACTCATTGCATAGCCGATGATCTTGTCGATTGTTTCTCTCGGCGTCTTTGTTTCCAGCCATTTCGATAGCTGCTTCAAGTCGCCAAAAGCCGCGTCGCTGATCCTGACAACGGGCATCACGAGTTCCTCGCTTTCACGGGATAGGAACGACAGGTAATCGTCATTCTGCGCGTATTCAAGGAATATGTTACATATCCTCGCAAAATGGCCGCTGGGCGAGAGATTGGTGCAGGTTTTTGGTGAGTCGACACAGACGGGTGGCTTCCAGCTGGTGTAAGCGTCTTGGGCAGGTGGCGGCTTCCCGAGGTGCTCGGCTGTGAGGCCGAGTACGCCGGATTGGCCGAGCCTGGGTCGTGTCCCAGGCCGTGATGTAGGTGCCCGGGTAGCGGAGACGCTTGTCCGCGCGCTATCCACAGCGCTGTAGCGGACGGACGTCTTCGCGGGAGGTAGCCATCGGCGGTCGCCGGCTAGGGTCGGGTTGAGAAGACCAACCTGAACCGAAAGACGCACCGATGACCGGCGAGATGATGAGCCTGCGCGGCCTGCTTGAGAAGAGCGCCGACGCGGATGTTTTGCGCGAGATGATCGGCTTTGCGGCCGAGCGCCTCATGGAGATGGAGGTGGGCGCCCTGACGGGCGCGCCCTTTGGCGAGAAGAGCGGCGAGCGCCTGGCGCAGCGCAACGGATATCGCGACTGGGACTGGCAGACGCGGGCCGGGACGGTCGAATTGCGCATCCCGAAGCTGCGGAAGGGCTCGTACTTTCCCGGCTTCTTTGAGCCGCGGCGGATGGCCGAGAAGGCGCTCACGGCGGTGATCCAGGAGGCCTACAGCCAAGGCGTGTCGACTCGCTCGGTCGACGATCTCGTTCAAGCCATGGGCGGGACTGGCATCTCTAAGAGCCAGGTCAGCCGGCTGTGCACCGAGATCGACGAGCGCGCGAACGCCTTCCTGGACCGATCCATCGAAGGTGACTGGCCGTATCTGTGGCTTGATGCGACCTACGTGAAGGTGCGGAGGCGGGTCGGATCGTGTCGGTCGCCGTGACGATGGCGCTGGGGGTCAACACCGACGGGCGGCGCGAGGTGCTCGGCATGGATATTGGCCAGTCGGAGGCGGAGACGTTCTGGACGGCCTTGCTCCGCAAGTTGGCGCGGCGCGGGCTGCGCGGCGTGAAGCTGGTGATCTCGGACGCGCATGAAGGACTGAAGGCCGCTGCCACCAAGGTGCTCGGCGCCACGGCCCAGCATTGCCGCGTTCACTTCATGCGCAATGCCTTGGCCCATGCCGGCAAGAGCGGCCGCCAAGTCGTTTCCGCCCTGATCGCCACGGCCTTCGCGCAGGCTGACGCCGAGGCCGCCCGACAGCAATGGCGCCGCGTCGCCGACCAGTTCCGTGCCAAGATGCCCAAGCTATCCGCTCTCATGGACAGTGCGGAGGAAAATGTCCTGGCCTATATGACGTTCCCGGCCGCTCATCGGACCAAGCGACATTCGACCAATCCGCTCGAACGCGTCGACGGCTAAATCAAGCGCCGGACAGATGTCGTCGGCATCTTCCCCGACGAAGCCTCCATCAAGCGGCTTGTCGGAGCTATTCTGCTCGAACAGAACGACGAATGGGCCGTCCAGCGGTCCCGACACATGACGCTGGAAAGCATCGCCCCGATCGGCGATAGTGACACCGTCAGCCTGCCGACCCTGGTAGCCTGATCGTCCCGGCCCGAGCGGGTGACCAAGGTTGCTCCCCCGGAAGCTACACCACGCCTTGAGACACGATCCGAGCCCGCCGAAATCCTCTTCGACGCGACCCGGAGCGAGTGCGCTTGCAGGTGCGTCACCGGAGGCCTTTGCCGTGGGAAGAACATGCCGCAAATGATCTCGATGCACCCATCCTACGAAGGCCGCCCGCAGGATGATGAGTTTGCCACCCAGCTTTCGAGCTTGTGGCTAGCCTAAGATTCGTCAGGTCGATGCGAGTCGGGCCTCTCGGCGAGTCCGAGCGCCGGCGTCGATGGTCGGACCATGGAAAGGTCCGGATCGTTGAGGAAAGTTTGGTCCCGGGTGAACGGGCGTCCGGAAGGGTCCAGTGACGACCGATTTCAGCCGACGCAAGTGTCAGCTGAAAATAGGGGCGCGATGCCCTGCCGAAGTGGGAGACGGTGCTAGCGCAATGTCGTAAATAGAATAAGTGGCGGAGAGGGAGACGGCGAAATCAAACTGATGGAGGCGTGTCGCCAAACAGGCGAGGCGCGCCTTGGGCGATGAACTCTCGCCGCTTGCCCGCGAGCACCTTCGCGTAGGTCGTCTCGATCATGCGCACGCTTGTCCCGCAGTTCTCGGCGACTACATTCAGCGGGACACCGGCCTCAATCGCTCGCGAGATGTAGGAGTGGCGGAGGGCATAAAATGTCCCGCTTGGGTCCAGTCCAGCCCCTGTAAGCGCCCGCTTCATCGGGCGAACCTGATGGCTCGCACCCCACGCGCCACCGTCAGCACGGGCCAGCAAAGGTTCATCTTTTGACCGAGCACCAGCAATATGCGCGAAGAAGGCGACCGCCTCTGATTGGAGAATGACGGTACGAGCGCCCGTCTTGCCGCTCGGCACACGAAGCGACTCGCCGTCCAGGTCAAAATGACGCACATGGCACGCGGTCAACTCTCCGTAGCGCGCCCCGGTCAGGAATCCGGCGGTCAGCAGGTTGCGAAATGCCTTATCGTCAGTCGCTTTCAGCAGCTGCAGCACGTCGGTGCTTTCGAAATGGACCTCACGCGCCCGCCCCACCCGCTGGAACGGCTTCACGAGGCGCCATGCGCTGTCATTCGATAGCCCATTCGCCGGGTCTCCCACGGCGTGGTTCAACAGCGCCTTGACGATGCTCAGGACCCGATTTGCGGTATCCTGGCTTCTCCGCCGCTGTTCGGCATCGCCGCCAACCCGCACAAGGCCATCACGCCAACCTTCCAGTGCAGTGCGGGTCAGATCGGTGATAGCGGTTCTGCCGAACTTCGGCAGGAAGAGCCGGTTCAGGCGGAGGCGGGCGTCGTTGGCGGTACGCTGATTCCGGGCTTCCAGGCTGCTCAGGTAGGCGATGGCAGCACGCTCGACGGTGAACGGTGCTTGGCGAGGCGCTCCTCCCTGCTCGCCACGCGCCACAATCTTGGCCCGGGTCTGAGCCTCCCAAAAGGTGAGGATGGTGCTGGCGTCGCTCTCGTCGAGATCGTCGGCCGTGGCGATGCGCTCAGTCCGAGCCTTGCCCTCGCCGATGGCGACACGCACTACCCATGTGCCAGCCGTAGCGTTGCGCCGATAGCCGAGCGAGATCTTCGGTGCGATCCGCACGAACACCGGCTTTTTTGCTATCGGCAGCTTAAGCCGGTTCGATCTGGTTTCAAGCTTCGGAGCGCGGGCGCTGTGGGCCATGGTGTCCCGTTTGTGTCCTGTGTGCGGGGTTCAACCTTCGCATGCCTAGCTGGACAACGCAACTACGTCATGTAGCGTTCCTCAAGCGTTGTCAAATGGTTAGATGGACTGTACTGGACGCCAATGGACAGTCGGTGATGCCCTTTCACGGCGAAAACAGGGGTTCGATTCCCCTTGGGCGCGCCAGTCTCGGCCCGGCGATCCTCGAGCCCGGACTAGCCGCCGCATCCGGTTCCGCTGCGCGCCGCCGAGCTCTCGATCTTGCATTGCAGGTCTTCCGCGGTCGTGCCTTGAGCGCGCGGCCCCGCTGCCCTATCCCGACGTCATAAAGCCGAACATAGGGGCAGGGCGCGATGATCCGACATGTGGTGCTGGTGCGGTTCCGCGACGACATCGCGCCGGGCGAGATCGCCGCCATCTTCGACGCGCTCGGGGACCTGCGCCGCATGCTGCCCGGCATGAGGACGTTTCAGCGTGGGCCCAACGTCAGCCAGGAAGGGCTGGGCCGGGGCCACACCCACGCCTTCACCATCGACTTCGACGACGCCGCCGCACGGGACACCTACCTGGCGCTGCCCGAACACGAGGCGGCGGGCGCCCGCCTCGTCAAGGCCGCGCAGGGCGGGTTGAGCGGCCTGACGGTGCTGGATTTCGAACTCGGCTGATCGTCCGGCCGCGGGGCTTGTGATTCCCCGCCCGACCTGAAAATCTCCCGCCATGGAGCGCGGGCGGCGAGCCCGCCCCGCGACCGGGAGCGAACGAGATGGCGGATGCCGCGATAGGGGCCGGGCGGGCCGAAGGGGCGACGCGGGGCGCGACCGTCTGGGCCGTGCTGGCCACCTCCTTCGGCAATCTGATCGAATGGTACGACGTCTACGCCTACTCGGCCTTCGCGCTGTATTTCGCCGGCTCCTTCTTCCCCAAGAGCGACCCGGCCGTGCAGCAGCTCCAGGCCGCGACGCTCTTCGCCATCGCCTTCCTGATGCGGCCGATCGGCAGCCTCATCTTCGGCTACCTCGCCGACCGCTACGGCCGCCGCTCGTCGCTCACCGTGTCGATCCTCGCCATGTGCTTCGGCTCCGCGCTGATCGCGGTGTCGCCCACCTACGGGTCGATCGGCATCTGGGCCGCCGTGATCCTGTCGGTCGCCCGCATCATCCAGGGGCTCAGCCAGGGCGGCGAATACGGCACCAGCGTCACCTATCTCAGCGAGATCTCGCCGCCGCACCAGCGCGGCTTCTACTCGGGCGTTTGGTACGTCACGCTCATCGGCGGCCAGCTTTGCGCCGTGCTGCTGCTCTTCGTGCTCCAGAAGCTGTTCCTGACGCCCGACCAGCTGAAGGCCTGGGGCTGGCGCATCCCCTTCGCCATCGGCGCCCTCGCGGCCCTCTACGGGTTCCGCATGCGGGCCCACCTGCCCGAATCGGAGAAGTTCGTGGCGGCGGCACGCGTGCGGCGGCCCTTCGGCGCGCTGCTGCGCGAGAACTGGCGCAACATGCTGCTGGTGGTCGGCATCACGGTCGGCGGCACCTCGGCCTTCTACACCTACACGACCTACATGCAGAAATACCTCAAGCTGTCGGTGGGCTTGTCGGACGACCAGACCACGGCGGTGACGCTGGCCTCGCTGATCTTCGCCATCGCGCTCCAGCCCCTCTATGGCGCGCTCTCGGACAGGATCGGCCGCAAGCCGCTGCTAGTGGGCTTCGGCCTCGTGGGGACGCTCGGCACCGTGCCGCTGCTCACCGCCATCCGGCAGACCCACAGCCCGCTGGTCGCCCTGGGGCTCATCTGCGCCGCCTGGGCCATCGTCAGCGGCTACACGTCGATCACCGCCATCGTGAAGGCGGAGCTCTTCCCCACCGCCATCCGGGCGCTCGGCGTCGGCCTGCCCTACGCCTTCACGGCCGCGGTCTTCGGGGGCTCGACCGATGCGGTGGCGCTGTACTTCAAGGACCGGGGCTTCGAGGACGGGTTCTTCTGGTACGCGAGCGCGCTGATCCTCGTATCGCTGGTCGTGTACCTGTGGCTGCCCGACACCCGCAAAGGGTCGACGCTGGACCAGCCGACCTGACCGGGGAGGAACAGGCCGTGTCCCCGCGGGGTTGAGGCGGCGACGCGGCCGGACCGCGCCGTCGCACCCCGGGAGCACGCCATGGGCATCTTCACCAAGGACATCCACACGCTGGAAGACCTGTTCACCCACCAGCTCAAGGACATCTATTACGCCGAGCACCGCATCACCAAGGCGCTGCCCAAGATGATCGCCAAGGCCACGAGCCCGGCGCTGAAGCAGGGCTTCGAGACGCATCTCGCCGAGACCGAGACGCAGATCCAGCGGCTCGACCGCGTCTTCTCCATGCTGGGCCTCAAGGCCGAGTCGGTCACCTGCAAGGCGATCGACGGCATCATCGCGGAAGCCGAGGAAGTGGCCGGCGAGGTGGACGACAAGGCCGTGCTCGACGCCGGCCTGCTCGCCGCCGCCCAGGCCGTCGAACATTACGAGATCGCCCGCTACGGCACCCTGGTGGCCTGGGGGAAGCGCCTCGGCCACGGCGACGCCGTCGCGCTCTTCGAGCAGAGCCTCGCCGAGGAGAAGGCCACCGACAAGAAGCTCACCGACATCGCCGCCGGCGAGGTGAACCGCAAGGCCGCTTGAGCCGATACCCGTCGCCTCCGCCCCGGTGAGCCCAGCCGCCGGGGCGGCGTGCGAAAAAGCCGCGCTCAAGGCGGCACATTTCGTCCACAATCACGTTGACGGACACGGCTTTCAGCCGTCTGCCGGCCTCCGAGGTCGGCCGATCCCACCCCGTCGCGGAGGCTCCGGCCGTGTCCATCCTGCTCCTCATCATCATCGTGGTCCTGCTGTTCGGCGGCGGCGGCTTCTACGGCTATCGCGGCGGCTACTACGGCAACGGCGGCATCGGGATCATCGGCATCCTCGGCATCATCATCGTCCTGTACCTGCTGTTCGGCTATCGGTGACGGAAGGGGCGGCCCGGGACGGCGGCCGCTTCGGCGGCCGCGTCCCCGCCGCCCCGCCGAAACCCGCGCTGCGGAGTTCCAACCCCGCCGCGCAGCGTGTAAGGCTCGGACTTCACGCCGGCTCGGCCCCCCTCACGCGGGGCTGGCCGGCTCCGTCCACACGCCCATCCCGGAACCGTCCCCATGCTTCCCCTGCGCGTCGGCATCGCCGGCCTCGGCACCGTCGGCGGTGCCGTCCTCCGTCGCCTGACCGGGGACGCCGCCGCCATCGCGGCCCGCACGGGGCGGCCCGTGCAGGTGACGGGTGTGGCGGCACGCGATCGCGCCAAGGCGGCCCCGCTGCTCGGCGAGGCGAACTGGTTCGACGACGCGCTCGACCTCGCCCGGTCGCCCGACATCGACGTCTTCGTGGAACTCATCGGCGGCCACGAGGGCGTGGCGCGCAGCGCCGTCGCCGCCGCCATCTCGGCCGGCAAGTCGGTCGTCACCGCCAACAAGGCGCTGCTGGCCCATCACGGGCTGGAGCTGGCCGCAGCCGCGGAGGCGCAGGGCGTCGCCCTGGCCTTCGAGGCGGCCGTGGCGGGCGGCATCCCGGTGATCAAGGTTCTGCGCGAGGCGCTGTCCGGCAACACCATCGACCGCGTCTGCGGCATCCTCAACGGCACTTGCAACTACATCCTCACCCGCATGGAGGCCGAAGGGCTCGGCTTCGCCGAATGCCTCGCCGAGGCGCAGCGGCTCGGCTATGCCGAGGCGGACCCGAGTTTCGACATCGACGGCTTCGACACGGCCCACAAGCTCGCCATCCTGGCGAGCCTGGCGTTCGGATCGGCCCCGGACCTTGACGCCATCCACGTCGAGGGTATCCGCTCCATCACCTCCGACGACCTGCGCGCCGCCGACGACCTCGGCTACCGCGTGAAGCTGCTCGGCGTGGCGCAGCGCACCGATCACGGCATCGAGACCCGCGTCCACCCCACCATGGTGGCCAAGACCACGGCCCTGGCCGCCGTGCACGGCGTCACCAACGCGGTCGCCGTCAACGCCGATGCCGTGCGCGAGCTGACGCTGGTCGGCCCGGGCGCCGGCGGCGACGCCACCGCCTCGGCCGTGCTGGGCGACATCGCCGACCTCGCGCGCGGCAGCACGGTGCTGCCCTTCGGGCGCCCTGCCGCCCTGCTAGAACACGCGCCCCGCGCCCCGATGCAGCGGCACGAGGGCGGCTATTATGTGCGCCTGTCGGTGCGCGACCGGCCGGGCTCCATCGCCGCCATCGCGACCCGCATGGCGGCGGCCGAGATTTCCTTCGAGAGCATCATGCAGCGCCAGCCCGTCGCGGCGCCGCGCGGCGCCGAGCCCGGCTTCGTCCCGGTCATCCTCATCACCCATGCGACCTCCGAGACGACGATCCGGGAGGCGCTCGACGCCGTCGAGGCGGGCGGCACCATCGCGGGGAAGCCCCAACTGATCCGCATCGAACGCAATTGACCCTCTCGCCGCCGGGAGCGTCCCGCCCGACCACCACCGAGCCCACCATGGTCGACCGCACCCTCATCATCGAACTCGTCCGCGTCACCGAACAGGCCGCCGTCGCGGCCGCACGCTGGCGCGGCCGGGGCGACGAGCGGGCCGCCGATGCGGCGGCGGCGGCGGCCATGCGCGGCGAGCTGAACCGCCTGCCGCTCGACGGCACCGTGGTCATCGGCGAGGGCGCGCGCGACGAGGCGCCGCTGCTCTTCGTCGGCGAAAAGGTCGGGACGGGGCAGGGGCCGGCCGTCGACATCGCCGTCGACCCGCTCGAGGGAACGACGCTCTGCGCCAAGGACATGCCGGGCTCCATCGCCGTCATGGCGCTGGCGCCGGCCGGGGCGCTGCTCCGGGCGCCCGACGTCTACATGGAGAAGATCGCGGTCGGCCCCGGCTATCCGCCCGGCGTCGTCGACCTCGACCGCTCGCCCGAGGACAACATCCGGGCGCTGGCGAGCGCCAAGGGCGTGCGCCCCGCCGACATCACCGTCTCGGTGCTGGACCGGCCCCGCCATGCGGCGCTGATCGCCGCCTGCCGCCGGGCGGGGGCGTCGCTGCGCCTCCTCACCGACGGCGACATCGCCGGCATCATCGTGACGGCGCGCACCGGCAAGGCGGCGGTGGACCTGCACATCGGCTCGGGCGGGGCGGCCGAAGGCGTGCTGGCGGCCGGTGCGCTGCGCTGCGTCGGCGGTCAGATGCAGGGCCGCCTCATCCTCGACAGCCAGGAGAAGCGCGACCGCGCCGTGGCCATGGGCATCGTCGACCTCGCCAAGGTCTACGACATGACCGAGATGGCGTCCGGCGACGTCGTGGTGGTGGCGACGGGCGTCACCGACGGGGCCCTGCTGCGCGGCGTGCGCCAGGGCGGCGCCGTCATCGAGACCGATACGGTGATCTACCGCGGCTCCAGCGGGACGGTGCGGCGCATCCGCGCCGAGCACCGGGACTTCGCCAAGTTCGGGCGCGATTGATCCCGTGAGCATCATGGCCTGGATCGCCGAGTGGGGCCGCGACATCGTCGCGGTGGTGCGCCAGCACGAGACCTATGCGGCGCCGATCTGCTTCGCCCTGGCGTTCGGCGAGTCGCTCGCCTTCGTGTCCTTCCTGCTGCCCGCCACATTGGTGCTGGTCGCGGTCGGCGGGCTCGTGGGGCAGGCGGGGCTCGCCTTCCTGCCCGTCTTCGCCGCATCCGCCCTCGGCGCGGCGCTGGGCGATTGGCTGTCGTTCTGGCTCGGCCGCCACTTCGAGGACCGCATCGCCGGCCTGTGGCCCCTGTCGCGCCATCCCGAGATGCTGCGGCGCGCGCGGCAATACGTGGACCGCTGGGGGGCGCTCGGCGTCTTCATCGGCCGGTTCCTCGGCCCGCTGCGCGCCACCGTGCCGCTGATCGCCGGCCTCGCCGCCATGCCGGCCCTCCCGTTCCAGGCCGCCAACTGGTCCTCGGCCCTGGTCTGGGCCTTCCTGGTCCTGGCGCCCGGGGCCTTCGGCATCGATGCGGTGCGGGATTGGTTCGCGTGACGGGCGGCGCGAGGGCGCGGCGCGGCCTCGGGCCCGCCGCCCTGCTAGTCACCCTGATGGTCGCCTTGCTGCTCGGCGGCTGCGACCTCGATCCCGGCCGGGCCGACGAGGTCGTCCGGGCCGACGATGCCCGGCCGCAGGTCGTGGCGACGAGCTTCGGCCCGGTCGCGGGCGTCGCCGCCGGCGCCGGCCAGGTATTCCTCGGCATCCCCTATGCGGCGCCGCCCGTCGGCCCGCTGCGCTGGCGCGCGCCCCGTCCACCGGCGCCCTGGAGCGAGCCGCGGCCCGCCGCGGCGCTCGGCCCGAGCTGCCTGCAGAACCTCGCGCTGTCGGCCCAGGTCGGCGGCCACGGCGCCGGTCCCATGCTGGGCCAGGAGGACTGCCTCACCCTCAACGTCTACGCGCCGCCCGACGCCGCGCCCGGCACCGCCAAGCCCGTGATGGTCTGGATCCACGGCGGCGCCTTCGTGCTCGGGACGTCCGGCCAGTACGACCCTGGCGGGCTCGCCCGCCGGGCCGATGCCGTGGTGGTGACGCTCAACTACCGCCTGGGTGCCCTGGGTTTCCTGGCCCACCCGGGCCTGCGGGGCGCGCCGGGCGAGGGGGCCTTCGCGCTGCTCGACCAGCAGGCCGCCCTGCGGTGGATCAAGGCCGAGATCGCGCGCTTCGGCGGGGACCCGCGCCGCGTGACGCTGTTCGGCCAGTCCGCCGGGGCCTGGAGCGTATGTTCGCAGCTGGTGTCCCCGGGCGCCCAGGGGCTGTTCTCGGCCGCCATCCTGCAGAGCGGGGCCTGCGTGACACCCGAGGCCAGCCTGCCGGTCGGCATCGCCGAGGCCGGGGGCGCCCGCATGGCGGAAGACCTCGGCTGCTCGGGCCCCGACGCGATGGACTGCCTGCGGGCGCTGCCGGCCGAGACGCTAGCGGCGGCGGCCTCGCAGCGGCCCGGCGTCACGGGGCCGAACAGCTGGTCTCCGACCTCCGGCCTCGACGTGCTGCCCCGGCCCCCGCGCGCCGCCTTCGCGGCAGGCCGGTTCAACCGCGTGCCGGTGATCGACGGCACCAACCGCGACGAGGGCCGGCTCTTCAGCTACCTGCGCGGCCTCAGGGCCGACCTTCTCACCGAGGCGAGCTACGGCGAGGAGATCCGGCGCCTGTTCGGGCCTCGGGCGCCGGGCATCCTGGCCGAATATCCCGCGGCGCGCTTCGATTCGCCTCGGGCCGCCTATGCGGCGGTCCTGACCGACGGCTATTTCGCCTGCCCGGCCCTGGACTTCGACCGCCTCGTGGGGCGGGCCGTGCCAGTCTATGCCTACGAGTTCGACGACCCCGACGCGCCCTTCTCGCTGCCGACCCTGCCCTTCGCGTCGGGACCCGGCAGCTATCACACGGCCGAGATCGCCTATGTGTTTGACCGGCCCTGGGCGCTGGCCGATCCGTCGCGCTTCGACGAGGGCCAGGCGCGCCTGTCCGCCGCCATGCAGGACCTTTGGGGCAGCTTCGCCCGGACCGGACAGCCCGAGACCGGGCGGCCGGAGGGCTCCGTGCCGTGGCGGCGCTTCCGGGGGGAGGGCGACGTGCTGCGGCTGTCGCCGGAAGGGCTCGGCGCCGCAGCCGACATGACGGAGCGCCACCGCTGCGCGTTCTGGGGCGGGCGGTGACGGGCGCCGGCGGAGCCACTCGCCCCGCCGCGCCGCCGCAGTCCGTGAACGCTCTCGCGCCTTGAGGCCGGCGTGGGTCGGCGACGGTCCCGCGCAGGCTGCCGTCGGCCGGCCCGGTTCGGGCCGGCCATGGGTGTCAGACCGAATAGTACATGTCGTATTCGACCGGGTGCGGCGTCATCTCGAAGCGCATCACCTCGGTCATCTTGAGCTCGATGTAGCTCTCGATGAGGTCCGGCGCGAAGACCCCGCCGGCCGTGAGGTAGGCGTGGTCGGCCTTGAGGCTGTCGAGCGCCTCGCGGAGCGAACCGCAGACCGTCGGGATCTGGGCCAGCTCGGTGCGGGGCAGGTCGTAGAGGTCCTTGTCCATCGCCGGACCGGGATCGATCTTGTTGGTGATGCCGTCGAGGCCCGCCATCAGCAGGGCGGCGAAGCACAGGTACGGGTTGGCGGTGGGATCGGGGAAGCGGACCTCGACGCGCTTGGCCTTCGGGTTCGACGTGTAGGGGATGCGGCACGAGGCCGAGCGGTTGCGCGCCGAATAGGCCAGCAGCACCGGCGCCTCGTAGCCCGGCACCAGCCGCTTGTACGAGTTGGTCGACGGGTTGGTGAAGGCGTTGAGCGACTTGGCGTGCTTGATGATGCCGCCGATGTACCAGAGGCATTCCTGGCTGAGGTCGGCGTATTTGTCGCCGGCGAAGAGCGGCTTGCCGTCCTTCCAGATCGACTGGTGCACGTGCATGCCCGAGCCGTTGTCGCCGAAGATGGGCTTGGGCATGAAGGTGGCCGACTTGCCGTAGCTCTGGGCGACCTGGTGGATGCAGTACTTGTAGATCTGCATGCCGTCCGCCATCAGCGTCAGCTTGTCGAACTTCATGCCGAGTTCGTGCTGGGCGGAGGCCACCTCGTGGTGGTGCTTCTCGACCTTGACGCCCATCGACGCCATGGCGGCCAGCATCTCGCCGCGCATGTCCTGCGCCGAGTCGAGCGGCGGCACCGGGAAATAGCCGCCCTTGGTGCGGATGCGGTGGCCGAGGTTGCCGCCCTCGTAGACCGTGTCGGTGTTGGACGGCAGCTCGATCGAATCGACCACGAAGCCGGTGTTGTAGGGGTCGGCCTTGAAGCGCACGTCGTCGAAGACGAAGAACTCGGCCTCGGGGCCGACGAAGACGGTGTCGCCGATGCCGGTCGACTTCAGATAGGCTTCGGCCTTCTTGGCCACGCCGCGCGGGTCGCGGCCGTAGGGCTCGCCGGTGGCGGGCTCGAGCACGTCGCAGACGATCGACAGCGTGGAGGCCGAGAAGAACGGGTCCATGCAGGCCGTCTCGGGGTCCGGCATCAGCGTCATGTCGGACTCGTTGATCGCCTTCCAGCCGGAGATCGACGATCCGTCGAACATCACGCCCTCGGCGAAGGCTTCCTCGTCGACGATCGAGACGTCGAACGTCACGTGCTGCCACTTGCCGCGCGGGTCGGTGAAGCGGAAGTCGACGTATTTGATGTCCTGGTCCCTGATGGCCTTCAAGACATCCTGTGCGGTCTTCATGTGATGCTCCAGTGCCGGCACGCGGGAAGGCCGCGCTCGGCGCGATGCCTACCCGTCCGTGCGACACCGGCGCAAGGGCCCGCGTCGCGGCGGGCGGCCCAGCGGCGGCCCGTGTCAGGCCGTGGCGCCCCCCGGGACGCGCCGTCGCCGCCCGGACCGGAGCCGTCAGATGGCGTCGTTGCCGGTTTCGCCGGTGCGGATGCGGATCGCCCCCTCGATCGAGGAAACGAAGATCTTGCCGTCGCCGATGCGCCCGGTCTGGGCGGAGCGGCGGATGGCGTCGACGGCGCGGTCGACCATGTCGTCGCCGAGCACGATCTCGATCTTCACCTTGGGCAGGAAGTCGACCACGTATTCGGCGCCCCGGTAGAGCTCCGTATGGCCCTTCTGCCGCCCGAAACCCTTGGCTTCCGTGACGGTGATGCCCTGCAGCCCCACGTCCTGCAGGGCCTCCTTCACCTCGTCCAGCTTGAAGGGCTTGATGATGGCCTCGATCTTCTTCATGCGGGGTCCAAACCTGTGTCGGGGCGCGAGCGTTTGTCGGCCGCCCGGGATGCCTCGGGCGCATGCCGCGATGCCGGACTCTAGCATCGCCCGTGCCATCCGCGCGACGGCTGATTGGAAAATTGGTGTCGCGGCCGTGACGGTTCCGGGCCCATCCTGCGCCGCATCGCGGGCCCGGCCCCGCCGCGTGCGGGGCCGACGGTGGCGCCGGGCGGCGCCGCGGCCCGCTTGCCCACCCCCTTCGAAGGTGTCCCGCATGAGCCGACCCCACGCGCTGATCACCCCGGCCGAGATGGCGGAGGTCGACCGCCGGTCGGCTGCGGCCGGGACCCCCGGCACCGTGCTGATGGACCGGGCCGGCCGCGCCGTGGCGGAGCAGGCCGCCCACATGCTGGACCGGATGGGCGGGAGCCGCGTCCTCGTGCTCTGCGGGCCGGGCAACAACGGCGGCGACGGCTTCGTGGCGGCAGCGCTGCTGGCCGCCCGCGGTCATGCCGTCTCGGTCGCGGCGCTCGGGCCGGTGGCGGCGCTGCGGGGCGACGCGGCGGCCGCTGCCGCGTCCTGGCACGGCCCCGTGCTCGACGCGACCGAGGTCGAGCCTCGCCGGCACGATCTCGTGGTCGACGCGCTGTTCGGGGCCGGCCTGTCGCGGCCGCTCGAAGGCGCGGCGCTGGCCCTGGTGCGCCGGGTCGCGGCCGCCGGCCGGCCCGTTCTGGCGGTGGACCTGCCGTCCGGCCTTTCGGGCGACAGCGGCGCGGTCCTGGGCGCCGCGCTCCGGGCCGACGAGACCGTGACGTTCGTCCGCCTGAAGCCCGGCCACCTGCTGATGCCGGGACGCGAGTTCTGCGGCCTTGTGACGCTGGTCGACATCGGGGTGGACCCCGGCCTTCTGCACGATACGGGCGCGGCGCTGTCGCAGAACCTGCCGGGCCTGTGGTGGCGGCACCTGCCGCGCCCGAGCGCCGCCGGGCACAAATATTCCCGCGGCCACCTCGTCGTCGTGTCGGGCCCCATGCCGACGCTCGGCGCCTCGCGCCTGTCCGCCCGCGCCGGCCTGCGCGCCGGGGCCGGCCTCGTCACGCTGGCGACGCCCGAGGATGGGCTCGCCGCCCATGCCGCGCAGCTCACGTCGATCATGCTGAAGCCCTTCGCCGACGCCGTCGTGCTGCGCGCCATCCTGGCCGATGCGCGCCTCAACGCCGTCGTGCTGGGGCCCGGCCTCCGCCATCACGCCGGCACGGCGGAGGTGGTGGCGGCCGCTCTGGCGCCGTCCGGCCAGGCGCGCGCCGCCGTGCTCGACGCCGACGCCCTGACCCTGTTCGCGGGGCGGCCCGGGGCGCTCGCCGAGGCGATCCGCGGCGCCTCCGGCCCGGTCGTGGTGACGCCGCACGACGGGGAGTTCGCCCGGCTCTTCGAGGGCTGCCCGGACGTCCTCGCGGCGCCCGACAAGGTCGCCCGGGCCCGGGCCGGGGCGCGGCGGCTCGGGGCCGTGATGGTGCTCAAGGGCCCCGACACGGTCGTGGCGACGCCCGACGGCCGGGCGTCCCTGTCCGGCGAGGACGCGCCGTGGCTGGCGACGGCCGGCTCCGGCGACGTGCTGGCCGGCATGATCGGCGGCCTCCTGGCGCAGTCGACCCTGGCCTTCGAGGCGGCGTCCGCGGCGGTGTGGATGCACGCCGAGGCGGCCCGGATCTTCGGGCCCGGCCTGATCTCCGAGGACCTGCCCGACATCCTGCCGCAGGTGCTGCGCGCCCTCCTGGGCCGTCCCGACCTCAACCCACCTCGAACCACGCCCTGAGGCCGCCGGCGGACTGGTCGAAGAAGGGCGATTCGACCAGCCAGCGGCCGGGCAGGTCGGCCACGAAGGCTGCGTGGTGCGTGGCGCCCGGCTGAACCAGCACGGTGTCGCGCCAATACGGCTCCCAGCCGTCGTCGCGCTCGTGCAGCAGCCGGAAGCAGAAGCCGTGCAGCCGGAAGCCGAGGAGCACCGGGCCGAGATTGCGCAGAGCGAGGACGACGGGCGAGCCCCGCCGAGCGCGGAACAGGGGAGCGCGGGGCAGGGGCATGCCGCCGACGCCGTTGATCGCCCATCCGCCCGGGGCGGCCCCGGCCGGGCCCGCCGACAAGGTGGCCCGCGTGGCCCGTTCGAGCGCGATGGCGTCGGGCAGCGCCGGGTTGGGCGCCAGGGCCGGCACCGGGCCCCGCGCCGGGCGTGGCTCGCCCTCGGTCCGCAGCACCATCAGGGTCGCGCCGGCCGGATCGCTCCCGGCCGTGAGCGTGACCTCGGCGCCCGGCGTCCGCGGCAGGTCCAGCACGAGGTCGCACCGCCCGCCCGGAACCAGCGGCACGGCATCGTTCCGCGGCCGGAAGGCCGACGACGGCTGGCCGTCGAGCGCCACCACGGTCGGTGACGCGCCCCTGACGGCGACGACGTGGGCGCGGCGCGTCGACCCGTTGACGAGGCGGAGCCGGACGCGTGCGCCGGGCGCCAGCGTGTCCCGCCGGGGCAGGGCGGAGCCGTCGACCGACAGGCCGTCCGCGCTGCCGGACGGCACCCACAGGTCGCCCAGCAGGGCCACGAGGTCGGCATCGGCGTCCGGCGGCGCGGATTCGGCGACGACCAGCAGGCCGGCGAGCCCCTGGGCGACGGCATCCGCCGCTGGGTCGAGCAGCCAGGGGTGGAACCAGGCGGTCCCGGCGTCGGGGGGCATGACGGTCACGTCCGCGGAAGCACCGGACGCGACCGTTCCGCCGAGCGGCCCCGCCCCGCCGAGGAGGGGGGCGGCCCGGATGCCGTGCAGGTCGAGGCTGGTCGGCCCCGCCAGTCGATTTTCGATCGTCAACGCCAGGGCTTCGCCGTGCCGGGCGCGCAGCACCGGCGGGAGCGGGCCCGCGCCGTAGCGCAGCGGCGCCGCGGGCGGCGCCCCGCCATCGCCGACCCGCAACAGGCGGCGCGCGGGCGAGGCCTCGGCATCGGCGGCCCGCGCCGGGGACAAGGGCGACAGGGGGCCGCCGAGCGATGCGAGCGCGAGCGACACCAGGAGGCGTCGACGTCCTGGATCCATGGAAACCGTCCCGTCACGGCACGCGCCGGGCCATTCCGGGACGCGCCGCACGACGGCACCTTACACGCGTGGCGGCTCGGGCCGCCTCGGCGAACCCGCCGCGGACTGTCCCGGTCCGACACGCCGCGCCCTGGCCCGCGGCTTGCGCCCGAAGCGCGACGTGCCGGCCAGGGGGGCCGGCGCCGCGGAGGCGGTCCATGAGGCCCAAGACGAGATCCCGGATCCTGCTCGGCGCCGTCGCGCTGGCGATCCCGGCGGGGTTCGCCCTCGCCGGGCACGTCCACGCCGGCGGCCCCGCACCGCTGGCCGTGATGACCTTCGCGGTCGCGGCCTTCAGCCGGCCCCTGCCGTGAGCCGGGCCGGCCCACTCTTTCGCCGTCAGCGTCTCGGGCATCGATGAGACGCTTCGTCCGGGTTGGCGGGTCGCGAGACGGGCGGGCTTCGCCGATCCGGTGGACGCCCTGGGGTCAGGATCCGATTCCTGGCCCCTGCTCGCTGGCTTGAACATCGAGCCCCCGGCTCCTCGTGGACGAGGTGCGTTTCATTGTCTGGCCTCCACGCCCGTACGACGGCCGTGGCCGACCGGGTCGAAGCCCAGGCGCAGGCTGCGAGCCGGTCGTCGACGAGCACGAGGTGGAGCCGCCGCAGCGGGACCTGCAGGACGTCGGGCCCCGGACCGTTGGGACCCGCTCGCATGGGGACAGGACGTCGACCTTGATGGTCACGATCAAGGGGACGATGGATGATCCCCTGAGGGAGACCCCTGCGGACCATCCACCGTGACCCATAGGTTCGCGTGCAGGGGCCACTCCCTCACCGTGCAGGGAGCTCCTGGCCGGCAGGCATCGACCTGGGCAGCATGGGAGGGGCCTGTCAGGAACATCCGCGTCCAGCCTGCCTCCCGAGCTTCCAGCACCCCATTGCACAGGATCAGGGCCACCATCACCCCTGCGATCGCCCGCATCGCCCTGACCGGGGAAGCGAGCCCTGCCGCCAGCAGGATCGCCACACAGCAGCCCGCCAGGAAGAAGTAGCGGCCACCTCCGACCCCGGACATCAGACCGGCGATCGTGTCGAGGGCGCCCACCTCGTTCACCAGGGAAGCCCATACGGCGGCCCCGATGAGCCCGAGCGTGAGGCCCGGCCCCAGGCTCTCCCACGCCACCAGGCCCACCAGGGCCAGCACCAAGCCGCCCTGCATGGCGAGCTGGGACGCGTGGATGGGATCGCCCATGGAGACCCCGAGGCCGTCCACCGAGACCGCCGGAAGGAAGGGACCGAAGGCGGCATGAAGCGAGAGTGCCGCCGTCGTCATCCAGGTCAGGTTGAAGGGCCGCGCGATCTCGCCCCGGTGCGCCAAGACGATCCCGAGTTGGACACAGGACGCAGCGGCGATGACGGCGACCAGGACCCAGCCGTAAGCGGAGCGTCGCCTCAGGGCGCCCGCCAGGAACACCGGAGCGAGGATGCAGGACGGCAGGCCCGTGAGGCCGCAGACTGCCAGGAGCCCGAACCGCAACACCGCCGTGACGCTTCCCGCCGGGACCTGCTCCGAGAGGCAGATGAGGAGCGCCACGAGGGAGCACGTCCACTGCACGTTCGTGGCGTTGAGATAGACCTCGTAGCCTGCCGCCACGAGCGACATCATGGCCGCGGCGGCGACCCCCACCAGCACCGGCAGGCCACGGGCCACCAGCGTCCGCCCCAGCATGTAGCAGGCCGCCAGGGACACCAGGAGGGACAGGTACGTCGTCACCACGGCGAAGTCCCTCGGGGGCACCGCGCGGGCCACCTCCACGATGGCATTGGTGGCGAGCTGATAATTTCCGTTCACCACCAGCCCCAGCCCCCTGAGCACCGAGAGGTGTCGCATGGGGGCGAGGTACAGGTGGCCTTCCTCGGCCCAGATCCGGGGCTCCAGGAACAGGCCAGGGCTTCTCCAGACGAGTCCGGCCAAGAAGACGCCCGGGGTCACCGACAGGACTGCCGCTTTGACGGTGCTGGCCCCGGGCCGCAACGCGGCCAAGCTCATGACGCTCATCGAATCCCCACGATGCGCCCGCAGGGGTAGCATATGCAGCTTAGCTCCAGCTGAGGCGGCATGGGTCGTCCGGTTCGGAAGTGGGCTGTCGATGCCCTCGGTTTCTACCGGAAGACCATGAGAAGTCGTCGGTGATCGACGCGCGATGCGCTCCCCCGTGCCGGGCTGCCATCACGCTCGGCCGCCCGCGGTGGATGGCCCGGATGCGATACGGCGCCCAGCCGCGGACGGATGTCGGGCAGCCACGCCGGACCGGGAGGGCGACCAGGGGCTAATCGTCTGATCCAGCATCGTCTTTCTCTGGATCGAGCATGCCGTTCCAGCGGCTGGCACCGGTACCGCGGACGTCAACCGCTGCCGACCCTGGAATCATCGCCGCGGGCGCCGCGTCGTGCGGAGCCTTCCTCCCGGTGGCTCACGGGTTATCGACCACCCCGTGACCTTTTCTGGTGCAAACTCCGATCATGTCTCTCCGGCCTCCCAGGCGAGACTCCTGCCACTCAGGAGTTGTGGGAAGAGAGTGGGCTTTGCGACACCCTGGTCCGGCGCCGCTCGCAGGCGCGTCACGCCCGCATGCCCTGGTCGGCCCGCCGTCTCCCCGGGATGGGAGAGCTTTCCCGTGAGTTTGCTGGAATCGCCAGAGGTCGGCGCTGCGCGACCTCTTGTCGAGGGAAGGGGTGCAAGCGGTCTGGTCCGGAACGCTACGTCTTCGTTTTGCCCCTGTCCTTGAAGCACCAAAGTTTGGTTTTCAATGATCCGCTACGAGGCCATCATCGTACTGATGGCCACCATGATCGGATCGAGCCTTGTTGCGTCTGGTCCAGGCGAGCGGACCTCATGATGGCTGACGTGCCGAACGTGGAATGCTGATTCGCCGCTGTGTTGGCACTGCGGGAGGTCTGGCTTGCGAGAGGGAGATCATCTCCCTTCAGGCGTTCGCGCGCGCATGGGAGTGGGGAGGTGCCCGTCGCTCGCTTCGAGGCGTGGTGCCCGCAGAGGGACTCGAACCCCCACACCTTTCGGCGGCAGAACCTAAATCTGCTGCGTCTACCAATTCCGCCATGCGGGCAGGCACACGGCCGTTCATACCATGCCCATCAGCGAGCGGGGAAGCGGCTTCGAGGCCGCGATCTCGCACGAGACGATCGGCTTGGCGCCTGTGCAGGACCCAAGCGGAGGCGGCATCCTGGAAGCTGGGATCCACGCTCCACGTCCTGAAGGGCGCTCCGCCGATCAAGGACCAGGCATCCCAGGAGGGCGCCGCTCCGGCTCAGGGAAGCCACATCCCGGCCCGGCAGGGGGCGGGACCTGACCGCTTCGACGCGATTCGAGATCACGCCTGGGAACGCTTCCGGGCGCACCAGCGATCATCCCGAACGAACGACATCGACAGCCGTGCCGATCATTCCATGGGGGAGGACGGCTTGCGTGCGCGTGGGCGTCGCCCCCCGGACGACGACGTCCGGGTGCTCCGCAGGCGGGGCGGCACGCCGGCCACCCTCAACCGCAAGCTCTCGGCGCTGGCCAAGACGTCGACGGTTTCGGAACGAAGGGCCTCCCACGACCGCCTGGTCCGGCTCGACGGAGCGAATCGCGAGACCGGGATCGACGCCACGGCGATCCCGTGCGTCATGGGGCACCGCTCCATCACCACCGCACAACGCTATATCCACATGAGCCCGACCGCGCTAGAAGCGGCCATGGCGGCGATGACACTGGACTGCGTCCAGTGCGCGCGGCTTGTGGCAGAACCGGCCCCGGAACCCTGCCACATGCCACAGTCGGGGCACGAGCGGTTCTGGAACAGCTAGCGCGGTCAATGGGTTACGAGCCAAGCAACGACGGCGGACCGGACAAGGATTCCGGTCACTCACGTCGTGGGGGTTCGAGTCCCTCCGCCCGCACCGGCTCGGCCGGCCGCTGACGGGAGCGCGCGGCGACCCGCAGCGGTCCCCCGATCCCCTCGTGTCGCCATCCGCAGTTCGGCGCCGCATCCGGCGCGCCGGTGCTGCGGCGTGCCCGGGGCCATGTTACGCCGATTGACGGCACCGAGACGAGTGTTGAAGGACGAAGACGATGCAGGTTACCGAGATCAGCGCGCAGGGGTTGCGGCGGGAATACAAGGTCGTTCTCCCGGCCGCCGATCTGGCGTCTCGCCTCCAGAGCGAACTCGTGGGGATGAAGGACAAGGTCCGCATCAACGGGTTCCGTCCCGGCAAGGTGCCGCTGTCGCATCTGAAGCGCCTCTATGGGCGGTCCATCATGGGCGACGTCGTCCAGAACGCCGTGAACGAGGCCAACCGCAAGATCGTCGAGGATAACGGCCTCCGCCTGGCGCTGGAGCCCAAGATCGACCTCGCCAGCGACCAGGCCGAGGTGGAGCGCGCCATGGAGGCGGAGGGCGACCTCAGCTTCACCGTCGCGGTCGAGACCATCCCGGCCTTCGAGACCGGCTCCTTCGAGGACCTCGAGCTCGAGCGTACGGTCGCCGACATCTCGGACGACGAGATCCAGCGCTCGATCGACCAGCTGGCCGAAAGCGGCCGCGGCTACGACGCCAAGGAGGGCGACGACGCCGTCGCGGCTTCGGGCGACCGGGTCAAGATCGATTTCGAGGGCCGCGTCGACGACGTTCCCTTCGAGGGCGGCAAGGGCGAGGACATGCCGCTGGTGCTGGGCTCGGGCAACTTCATCCCGGGCTTCGAGGACCAGCTGATCGGCATGAAAGCCGGCGAGGACCGCCGCATCACCGTCACGTTCCCGGCCGACTACGGCTCCACCGACCTCGCCGGCAAGGACGCGACCTTCGACGTCAAGGTGCGGGAGATCGGCGCTCCGGGCGAGGTGAAGCTCGACGACGATTTCGCCAAGACCTTCGGCTTCGACAGCTTCGAGGCCCTGCGCGAGGCGATCCGCTCGCGCATGCAGGACGACTTCGCCCGGGCCTCGCGCGACAAGATCAAGCGCTCGCTGCTCGACGCGCTCGACAAACGCTACAGCTTCGAGCTGCCCGAGGGCCTGGTGACGCAGGAGTTCGACAACATCTGGCGGCAGGTGCAGGCCGAGCAGCAGCGCTCGGGCAAGGGCTTCGCCGACGAGGGCACCACCGAGGAGGCCGCCCGTGCGGAATATCGCCGCATCGCCGAGCGCCGCGTGCGGCTCGGCCTCGTCCTGGCCGAGGTCGGCGAGAAGGCCGGCATCAAGGTCGAGGACAACGAGGTCGGCAAGGCCCTGGTCGAGCTGACCCGGCAGTACCCCGGCCAGGAGAAGCAGGTGTGGGAGCACTACACCAAGAACCCGCAGGCGCTGAGCGAGCTCAAGGCGCCGCTGTTCGAGGAGAAGGTCGTCGACCACATCGTGTCGCAGGCGAAGGTCAACGAGCGCACCGTGTCGCGCGAGGAGCTGTTCAAGCCGCAGGATGACGAGGACGGCGCCCCCGCGGGCGACGGCTTCTCCGCCGAGGCGGCCCCGGCAGTCGCCGAGTCCGAGGGCGCCTGAGCGGCTCGGCCCCGGCGCGGAGAACCGCGCCGGGGCCGCTTCCGCGGCACGGTCCGGCGCGAGTTGCGCTCCGCCGGACCGCACTTATATTCGATGCGCGGCCATCGCGGCCGCTGACAGGGAAGAGGGCCGGTCCGATGCAGGATCCCATCGCGGTATACAACAACTACCTCATCCCGCAGGTGATCGAGAACACAAGCCGCGGCGAGCGGGGCTTCGACATCTATTCTCGCCTGCTGCGTGAGCGCATCATCTTCCTCACCGGGCCGGTCGAAGACCAGATGGCCTCGGTGATCATCGCCCAGCTGTTGTTCCTGGAGGCGGAGAACCCCAAGAAGGAGATCTCCCTCTATATCAACTCGCCGGGCGGCGTCGTGACGGCGGGCCTCGCCATCTACGACACGATGCAGTTCATCCGCCCCAAGGTGTCGACGCTCTGCGTCGGCCAGGCGGCGTCCATGGGCTCGCTGCTGCTCTGCGCCGGCGAGGCCGGCATGCGCTTCGCGCTGCCCAACGCCCGCGTCATGGTGCACCAGCCCTCGGGCGGCTTCCAGGGCCAGGCTTCCGATATCCTCCGCCACGCCGAGGACATCATGAAGATCAAGCGACGGCTGAACGAGATCTACGTCAAGCACACCGGCCGCGACTACGACACGATTGAAAACACGCTCGACCGCGACCATTTCATGACGGCGGACGAGGCGCGCGAGTTCGGCATCATCGACCGTGTCGAGGTGCAGCGCGTCGAGCCCGCGACGGACGGCAAGTGATTCGAGGCGCCTGAGGCTCGACGGCCCTGCCGGTGGGCCGGCCTCGCACGGGGCGGTCGCCGGCCCTGCGGGGCAGCCGCGGCTCGGGCGTGGGTTGATCTCTCGCCCCGGCTGTGGTCGCATCGGGAGTCGGGCCACGGACCGCGGCGGCGCGAGCCGCACGGTCCGGGTCCGGGGCGCTACGGTTCGTTAGCCGGCCGCGGCTAATTTCTAAAAGTGATTCGAATCGCGCCCGGCGCGAGCCGGGTCGGACTGGAGACGACAATGAGCAAAGCCGGCGGCAGCGACTCGAAGAACACGCTATATTGCTCCTTCTGCGGCAAGAGCCAGCACGAGGTGCGCAAGCTGATCGCGGGTCCGACGGTGTTCATCTGCGATGAATGCGTCGAGCTCTGCATGGACATCATCCGCGAGGAGAACAAGTCGTCGCTGGTGAACCGCCGGGATGGCATCCCGACCCCGCGCGAGATCTGCAAGGTCCTGGACGATTACGTGATCGGCCAGCCGCAGGCGAAGCGCGTTCTGTCGGTCGCGGTGCACAACCATTACAAGCGGCTCAACCATGCCGCGAAGCACAACGACGTCGAGCTGGCGAAGTCCAACATCCTGCTGATCGGGCCGACCGGCTCGGGCAAGACGCTGCTGGCCCAGACCCTGGCCCGCATCCTCGACGTGCCCTTCACCATGGCGGATGCCACGACGCTGACCGAAGCCGGCTACGTCGGCGAGGATGTCGAGAACATCATCCTGAAGTTGCTGCAGGCCTCCGACTACAACGTCGAGCGGGCGCAGCGCGGCATCGTCTACATCGACGAGATCGACAAGATCTCGCGCAAGTCCGACAACCCTTCCATCACCCGGGACGTGTCGGGCGAGGGCGTCCAGCAGGCGCTGCTGAAGATCATGGAGGGCACGGTGGCGTCGGTGCCGCCCCAGGGTGGCCGCAAGCATCCCCAGCAGGAATTCCTGCAGGTGGATACCACCAACATCCTGTTCATCTGCGGCGGCGCCTTCGCGGGCCTCGAGAAGATCATCTCGGGCCGCGGCAAGGGCACGTCGATCGGCTTCGGCGCCACGGTCCAGGCCCCGGACGACCGGCGCACCGGCGAGGTGTTCCGCAAGGTGGAGCCCGAGGACCTGCTGAAGTTCGGGCTCATCCCCGAGTTCGTCGGCCGCCTGCCCGTCATCGCGACGCTGGAGGACCTCGACGAGGAGGCCCTGAAGAAGATCCTCACCGAGCCCAAGAACGCGCTGGTGAAGCAGTACCAGCGGCTCTTCGAGATGGAATCGACGGAGCTGATGTTCCAGGACGAGGCGCTCAACGTCGTCGCCAAGAAGGCGATCGAGCGCCGGACCGGCGCCCGCGGGCTGCGCTCCATCATGGAGGGCATCCTGCTCGACACGATGTTCGACCTGCCGGGCCTCGACGGCGTGGAGCAGGTGGTGATCGGCCCCGAGGTGGTGGAGGGCAACGCCAGACCCCTCTACATCTACTCGGAACGCGGGGCCGAGAAGACCGGCACCGGGGCGGCCAGCGCCTGACGGCTTCGAGGGGCAGGGTCGGCGACGACCCTGCCCCTCTCGCATCGTGGCCCCGCGCGTCCGGTAGCGTCGCATCCGACTCTGCCTCACCCGCGCCTGGAGCCGCGCGGCCCCGCCGCGGAGCTTGCCCGCCGCGGATTTTGCCCGGGGCGGGCCGTGCCGGGCGGGGTGGGCGGATTCGATCTTGAATGACGGTTGCGTGACCGCCATCTTCGCAGAAGGGCATCGGCGACGGGGCGGCGCAGGCCGCCTGATCCGGTCGCCTCATGCTCCGGGGTGCGGGTTTCCTGGCCCCGTGGCGCGCCGTCGACGCGTCGGGCGGGTGTGGACACCGGACCCGGCGGGGAGGCGGCGAACAAGCGCCGGCGGCTTCAGGAGAAGCGCCGACGAGCGTCTCACTCCCGATAGGATGCAGCATGACCAGCCAGAAACGCGTCCCCGCTACGCCCGGGTCCATCGACACCTATCCGGTGCTGCCGCTGCGCGATATCGTGGTCTTCCCCCACATGATCGTCCCGCTCTTCGTGGGTCGCGAGAAGTCCATCCGGGCGCTCGAGGAGGTCATGAAGGCCGACAAGTTCATCCTGCTCGCCACCCAGGTGAACCCGACCGACGACGACCCCGCCACCGACGCCATCTTCACCACCGGCACGCTGGCCTCGGTGCTGCAGCTGCTGAAGCTGCCCGACGGCACCGTGAAGGTGCTGGTCGAGGGCTCGCGCCGCGCCAAGGTGGGCAAATACGTCCGCACCGACGAGTTCTACGAGGCCGATGCCGAGGCCCTGGCCGACGACCCGCTCGACAAGGTGGAGGTCGAGGCGCTCGCCCGCTCGGTGATCAGCGAGTTCGAGAACTACGTCAAGCTGAACAAGAAGATCTCGCCCGAGGTCGTCGCCGCGGTCGGCCAGATCTCCGATTACCCGAAGCTCGCCGACACGGTGGCGTCGCACCTCGCCGTCAAGATCTCCGACAAGCAGGGGATCCTCGAGACCACCTCGGTGGCGACCCGGCTGGAGAAGTGCCTCGGCCTGATGGAAAGCGAGATCTCGGTCCTGCAGGTCGAGAAGCGCATCCGCACGCGCGTCAAGCGCCAGATGGAGAAGACGCAGCGCGAGTACTACCTCAACGAGCAGATGAAGGCCATCCAGAAGGAACTCGGCGACGAGGACGGCAAGGACGACCTCAGCGAACTCGAAGCCCGCATCAAGGACACCAAGCTGTCCAAGGAGGCGCGCGACAAGGCGCAGGCCGAGCTGAAGAAGCTGAAGCAGATGTCGCCCATGTCGGCCGAGGCCACCGTGGTGCGCAACTACCTCGACTGGCTGCTGTCCATCCCGTGGAACAAGCGCTCGAAGATCAAGCGCGACCTGCCGCTCGCCGAATCCACCTTGAACTCGGACCATTACGGGCTCGACAAGGTCAAGGAGCGCATCATCGAGTACCTGGCGGTGCAGAGCCGCGCCAACAAGCTCACCGGCCCGATCCTGTGCCTCGTCGGCCCCCCGGGCGTCGGCAAGACCTCGCTCGGCCGCTCGATCGCGAAGGCGACGGGGCGCGAGTTCGTCCGCATCTCGCTCGGCGGCGTGCGCGACGAGGCGGAGATCCGCGGCCATCGGCGCACCTACATCGGCTCGATGCCCGGCAAGATCATCCAGTCGATGCGCAAGGCCAAGACCTCGAACCCGCTGTTCCTGCTCGATGAGATCGACAAGATGGGGCAGGACTTCCGCGGCGATCCGTCCTCGGCGCTGCTCGAAGTGCTCGACCCCGAGCAGAACGCGAGCTTCAACGACCATTACCTCGAGGTCGACTACGACCTGTCGAACGTGATGTTCGTCACCACCGCCAACACGCTGAACATCCCCGGCCCGCTCATGGACCGCATGGAGATCATCCGCATCGCCGGCTACACCGAGGAGGAGAAGGCCGAGATCGCCCGCACCCACCTCATCCCGGTGGCGGTGTCCAAGCACGGCCTGTCCAAGGACGAGTGGTCCATCACCGACGAGGCGCTGCTGACCGTCATCCGCCGCTACACGCGGGAGGCGGGCGTCCGCAACCTCGAGCGCGAGATCTCCAACCTGGCCCGCAAGGCCGTGAAGGAGATCATGATGGGCGGCTCCACGTCCGTGAAGGTCACGGACGACAACCTCGCCGACTATCTCGGCGTGGCCAAGTTCCGCTACGGCGAGGCCGAAACCGAGGACCAGGTGGGCGTCGTCACGGGCCTCGCCTGGACGGAAGTCGGCGGCGAGTTGCTGACGATCGAATCCGTCGCCATGCCGGGCAAGGGCAAGATGACGGTGACGGGCAACCTGCGCGACGTCATGAAGGAGTCGATCTCGGCGGCCGCCTCCTATGTGCGCTCCCGCTCGGTCGACTTCGGCGTCGAGCCGCCCTTCTTCGACCGGCGCGACTTCCACGTCCATGTTCCGGAAGGCGCGACCCCGAAGGACGGCCCCTCGGCCGGCGTCGCCATGGCGACGTCCATCGTGTCGGTGATCACCGGCATCCCGATCCGCCGCGACATCGCCATGACGGGCGAGATCACGCTGCGGGGACGGGTGCTGCCGATCGGCGGCCTCAAGGAGAAGCTGCTGGCCGCCCTGCGCGGCGGTATCAAGAAGGTGCTGATCCCCGAGGAGAACGCCAAGGACCTGGCCGAAATCCCCAACAGCGTGAAGAACGCCCTGGAGATCGTTCCGGTGTCGCGCCTCGACGAGGTGCTGATCCATGCGCTCGTGCGTCAGCCGACGCCGATCCAGTGGGAGGAGGACCTCAAGGCCGTGCGCAAGCCGACGGCCGTGGGCGACGACGACGCCGCGGGGGTCTTCGCGCACTGAGGACGACTCGACTTTGAGACCAGCGACAGGGCCGTGCTCCGCGAGGGGTGCGGCCCTGTCGGCGAGTCGGGGTCCGCTGCGGCATGGCGTGCCTTGTGCAAGGCCGGCGGGCGGTGTTCGATAGGGCCCATGTCCGGCGCCCCGCGAGGGAGCCGAAGTCGACTTGGAAGGCTGCGGCGAATGCGTTATGACATCGCGTCAACCGGGTTTTTGGGGCGGTTAGCTCAGTCGGTAGAGCGTCTCGTTTACACCGAGAATGTCGGCGGTTCGAGCCCGTCACCGCCCACCATCGCCCCGCGTTCCCGCCATGTCCTGCGACGCATCGGTGCCGCCTGGGGCCGAGGTCTGCTTTCGGCCGCCGTCGTCGCGTCGGCGTCCGTCACGCTGCTGCCGGTGGCGGCCGCCGACGCCGCCGAACCCATGGGCTTCGAACTGCTCACCATCTCGGGCCCGGCGCCCTGCGGCCGTCGCCATTGCCGCGATGCCGAGGTGCGGGCCGACGTCATCAGCGCGCAGGGCGAGATCACCAACGACACGGCCGACGCCTTCAAGGCCTTCGTCGAGCAGCATTCCGGCGACCCGGATTTCCGCCCGCTGGTGCTGCTGAACTCGCCCGGCGGCACGGTGGTCGGGGCGATGAAGCTCGGCATGCTGCTGCGCCAGTTCGGCGCCAGCGTTCTCGTCGCCCGGGCCAGGACTGCCGACGCATCCGACGAGCTCCACGTCGTGTCGGGCTATTGCATGTCGGCCTGCGTCTACGCCTTCTTCGGCGGCAAGAGGCGCATCATCCCGCCGGGCAGCCACCTCGGCATCCACCGCATGGCCATCTACAGCCACAACTTCGACCTGTTCGGCGGTGGCGAATCGACGACGCGCAGCTACGGGACGGGTGAACTCGTGACGGCGCTGAGCACCTACACCAAGCTCATGGGGGTCAACCCGGCCGCCATCGCCGAGGCCGAACAGATCGAGCCCGAGTCGATCCACATCCTCACCCCGCAGGAGATCGCGCGCTGGCGGGTCGGCACGCCCCGGCTCCGGTGACGGGGAGGCTCCCGGAAAATCCATTCCCGCCGGGCAGGGCGCTTGACACCCGGGGTGCCCGCCCGTAAACAACAAACACCGAGCGACGCCGCTGCAACGAGTTGCGGTGCGGTTCGCGGGGGAGTAGCTCAGTTGGTTAGAGCGCCGGCCTGTCACGCCGGAGGTCGCGGGTTCGAGTCCCGTCTCTCTCGCCACTTCAATGCCGGTCTCCTTTACTTCCTTTGATCTGACACTGTGTCGCGCAGTTGGCTTCCAACTGTGGCGCATCGACTCTGTGGCCAAGCGGCCTGCGGCGGGTTTCGCCTTGCGGAGTGCAGTGCGGTACATTAGTTCTCCTCCAAGCTGATCGGGGCCGGACGGGGCCTGCGGTCTTTGTCGTGAGGGTCTCGCTGCGGGACCCCTGGAGGTGCGATGCCGGGGCTTCTCGACCAATACCTGCCGCTGGTGATCTTCATCGCGGTGTCGGCGGTGATCGCCGGGGCGCTGCTCGTCGTCCCGTTCATCGTAGCGTTCCAGGCACCGGATCCGGAGAAGCTCTCGGCCTACGAGTGCGGCTTCAACGCCTTCGACGACGCCCGCATGAAGTTCGACGTGCGCTTCTACCTGGTGGCGCTGTTGTTCATCATCTTCGACCTCGAGGTCGCGTTCCTGTTCCCCTGGGCCGTGGCCTTCCACGACGTCGGGCTCTTCGGCTTCTGGTCCATGATGGGCTTCCTGGCCGTGCTGACGATCGGCTTTATGTACGAATGGAACAAGGGCGCCCTCGAATGGGATTGATCCTCGACAAGACCCCGGCCGGCGAAGCCCGGGCCCCCGGCGGCACGCTGGTGTCGCCGGTGCCGCCGCAGGGCGGCCAGCCGCTCATCGACCCCCGGACCGGCCGGGCCATCCAGTCCGAAGATCCCTACCTGTCCGGCCTGAGCAACCAGCTGGCCGACAAGGGCTTCATCCTGACGACGACGGACGACATCATCAACTGGGCCCGCACGGGCTCGCTGATGTGGATGACCTTCGGCCTCGCCTGCTGCGCGGTCGAGATGATGCAGTTCTCCATGCCGCGCTACGATTCCGAGCGGTTCGGATTCGCCCCGCGCGCCAGCCCCCGCCAGTCCGACGTCATGATCGTCGCCGGCACGCTGACCAACAAGATGGCTCCGGCCCTGCGCAAGGTCTACGACCAGATGCCGGAGCCGCGCTACGTCATCTCGATGGGCTCCTGCGCCAACGGCGGCGGCTACTATCACTATTCATACTCGGTGGTGCGCGGCTGCGACCGCATCATCCCGGTCGACATCTACGTGCCCGGGTGTCCCCCCACGGCGGAAGCGCTGCTCTACGGCTTCCTGATGCTGCAGCGGAAGATCCGCCGCACCGGCACGATCGAGCGCTGACACGGCGCCCGCTGCCGCGCCGCCCGACCGGGCGGCGCGGGGCCATTCTCGCGACCACCCTCCAGGTTGGACCCTCATGACCGAAGCCAGGACACCCAGCGACGCCGAACTCGGCGAGGCCATCGCCTCGTCCTTCCCGGACGGGGCGGTTCGGGTGCAGGTGGCGCATGACGAACTGACCCTCATGGCGGAGGCTTCCGCCATCGTGGAGGTGGCGACCTTCCTGCGCGACGATCCGCGCTGCCGCTTCGTCTGCTTCATCGACCTGTGCGGCGTCGATTATCCTCAGCGCGACAAGCGCTTCGACGTGGTGCTTCACCTGCTGTCTCCGCAGCACAACCGGCGCATCCGCTTGAAGGTGATGACCGACGAGGCGACCGCCGTCCCCTCGCTGACGGCCGTGTTCCCCTCCGCCAACTGGTACGAGCGCGAAGCCTACGACCTCTTCGGCATCCTCTTCACCGGCCACCCCGACCTGCGCCGCATCCTGACGGATTACGGCTTCGAGGGGCATCCGCTGCGCAAGGACTTCCCCATGACGGGCTTCGTGGAGGTGTGGTGGAACGATGCCGAGAAGCGCGTCGTGAACCAGCCGGTGCGCCTCACCCAGGACTTCCGCGACTGGGACTTCCTGTCGCCCTGGGAGGCGATGGACGTCGCGTCCCTGCCGGGCGACGAGAAGGCCACCCGAGCCCCCGTCGGCGACAAGGCGTGACCCCATGAACGACCAGTCGATCCGCAACTTCTCGATCAACTTCGGCCCGCAGCACCCCGCCGCGCATGGCGTGCTGCGCCTCGTCCTCGAACTCGACGGCGAGATCGTCGAGCGCGTGGACCCGCATATCGGCCTGCTGCACCGCGGCACCGAGAAGCTGATGGAGGCCCGCACCTACGTCCAGAACATCCCCTATTTCGATCGGCTCGACTATGTGTCGCCGATGAACCAGGAACACGGCTTCTGCCTCGCCATCGAGAAGCTGCTGGGCCTCGAGGTGCCGCGACGGGCCCAGCTGATCCGGGTGCTCTACCTCGAGATCGGCCGCATCCTGTCGCACCTGCTCAACGTCACCACGCAGGCGCTCGACGTCGGCGCCCTGACGCCGCCGCTCTGGGGCTTCGAGGAGCGGGAGAAGCTGATGGGCTTCTACGAGCGCGCGTCCGGGGCTCGGCTGCACGCCAACTACATCCGGCCGGGCGGCGTGCACGAGGACCTGCCGACGCAGCTCGTCGAAGACATCGGCGCCTGGTGCGAGCCCTTCCTCAAGGTCGTCGACGACCTCGAGGCGCTGTTCATCGACAACCGCATCTTCAAGCAGCGCAACGTCGACATCGGCGTCGTGACGCTCGACGAATGCTGGGCCTGGGGCTTCTCGGGCGTGATGGTGCGGGGATCGGGCGCGGCCTGGGACCTGCGCAAGTCGCAGCCCTACGAGTGCTACGAGGAGATGGACTTCGACATCCCGGTCGGGCGCAACTGCGACAACTACGACCGGCAGGTCATCCGCATGGAGGAGATGCGGCAGTCCACCCACATCATGCAGCAATGCGTGACGAAGCTGCTGGCACCGGAGGGGCAGGGCCCCATCACGACGCGCCAGGGCAAGGTGGCGCCGCCGCCCCGCGCCGAGATGAAGCGTTCCATGGAAGCGCTCATCCATCACTTCAAGCTCTACACCGAAGGCTTCCACGTCCCGGCCGGCGAGGTCTACACCGCCGTCGAGGCGCCCAAGGGCGAGTTCGGCGTCTATCTCGTGAGCGACGGCTCCGACAAGCCCTACCGTTGCAAGATCCGGGCGCCCGGCTACGCCCACCTCCAGGCGATGGACTTCATGTGCCGCGAGCACATGCTGGCCGACGTCTCCGCCATCCTGGGCTCGCTCGACATCGTCTTCGGCGAGGTCGACCGCTGATGCGGCACGGCCCGATCGCGCTCCTGGTGCTGTTGGCGGGCATCGCAGCCGCGCCGGCCGCCAGGGCCGCCGACCAGGCCGCCGCCTCGGTCGCGCAGCTGCTCAAGGACGGCTACGACATCAAGACCGCCTTCGCCGACACGGGCGGGGGCGCCTACATCATCCTGCAGCGGGGCACCTCGGCCTACCTGTGCCACAGCGCACCCCGGCAGACCTGCGAAAAAATGAATTGACGGGACCGTCATGACCGTTCGGCGCCTCGCTGACATCCAGCCCGACAGCTTCGACTTCACGCCCGAGAACCGGGTCTGGGTGGACAAGCAGATCAGGAAATACCCGGAAGGCCGCCAGGCCTCGGCCGTGATGGCGCTGCTCCGCCGCGCGCAGCAGCAGCACGAGGGCTGGGTGCCGAAGCCCGCCATCGAGAAGATCGCCGAGATCCTGGGCATGCCCTACATCCGGGTGCTCGAGGTGGCGACCTTCTACACGATGTACAACCTCGCCCCGGTGGGGAAGCACTTCATCCAGTTCTGCGGCACCACGCCCTGCGTGCTGCGCGGCGCCGATGCCATCAAGGCCGTGCTGGAGGCGCGGGTCGGGCCGATGAACGCCGTGTCGGCCGACGGCAACTTCTCCTGGCTCGAAGTCGAGTGCCTGGGGGCCTGCTGCAATGCCCCCATGGTGCAGATCAACGACGAATACTACGAGGACCTGACGGCCGAGAACTTCGACAAGCTGCTCGACGACCTCGCCGCCGGGCGCCCCGTGCAGCGCGGCTCGCAGACCGGTCGCCGCACCTCCGAGCCCGCCGGCGGGCTCACCTCGCTCACCACCTGGTATGGCGCCCAGGGCAACCAGCACGGCTTCGGCACCACGCCGGTGCCGGACAACGAGGACGTCCGCACCGCGGCCGATCGCGACCCGGCGCTCGACGACGCCTTGGCGGCGCGGGTCGGACGCGACATGCCGGAGCGGCATGCCGAAGCGTCCGGGCGCGAGGCCGCGGCCGACATCGGCAGCAACGACACCGGGCGGCAGCGCACGGGGGGCGAGGCGCCTCCCGCCGAGGCCGATACCGGGCAGGGGGGCCTCGGCGGCCAGCGCGATGTCGCCAACGCCCGGCCGGAAGGCTCCGTCGCCGGCACCGGCACGCGGACCGACGACCCGGTCGGCGTGAACCAGGCCGAATCCGCCGCCGTGCACAAGCCCCATCCCGAATCCGCCGCCGACCGGCAGGAAAGCCCGCCGGCTCCGCCCGCCGATGCCGACCGTGGCCAGACCGGACCGGGCTCGCCCGCCGCCGGCCCCGCCGCTTCCGCCGACAAGCCCTGAGGAGACGCGCCATGCTCGACGACAAGGACCGCATCTTCCTCAACCTCTACGGCATCGGCGACTGGCGCCTCGAAGGTGCGCGCAAGCGCGGCACCTGGGACGGCACCAAGGGCATGCTGGAAAAGGGCAAGGACTGGATCATCAACGAGATGAAGGCGTCGGGCCTGCGCGGCCGCGGCGGCGCCGGTTTCCCGACGGGCCTCAAGTGGTCCTTCATGCCGAAGCCGGACCCGAATCGGCCGGCCTATCTCGTGGTGAACGCCGACGAATCCGAGCCCGGGACCTGCAAGGACCGGGAGATCATGCGCAACGATCCGCACATGCTGATCGAGGGCTGTCTGATCGCCTCGTTCTCCATGCACGCCAACGCCTGCTACATCTACATCCGCGGCGAATACGTGCTGGAAGCCGACCGGCTCGATGCCGCCATCGACGAGGCCTACGAGGCGAAGCTCGTGGGGCCCGACAACATCCACGGCTATCCGTTCGACATCTACGTCCACCGCGGCGCCGGCGCCTACATCTGCGGCGAAGAGACGGCGCTGCTCGAGTCCCTCGAAGGCAAGAAGGGCATGCCGCGGCTGAAGCCGCCCTTCCCCGCCAACATGGGCCTCTACGGTTTCCCCACGACGGTGAACAACGTCGAGTCGATCGCCGTGGCGCCGACCATCCTGCGGCGTGGCGGCGCCTGGTTCGCCGGCATCGGCCGCAAGAACAACACCGGGACGAAGCTGTTCTGCGTGTCGGGCCACGTCAACACGCCGTGCAACGTCGAGGAGGCCATGTCGGTGCCTTTCCGCGAGCTGATCGACCGCCATTGCGGCGGCATCCGCGGCGGTTGGGACAACCTGCTCGGCGTCATCCCCGGCGGCTCCTCGGTGCCGGTGGTGCCGGCCGAGCAGATCATGGACTGCCCGATGGATTTCGACGCGCTGCGCGACCTGAAATCGGGCCTCGGCACCGCGGCCGTGATCGTCATGGACAAGTCCACCGACATCATCCGGGCCATCGCCCGCATCAGCTACTTCTACAAGCACGAGAGCTGCGGCCAGTGCACGCCGTGCCGCGAGGGCACGGGCTGGCTTTGGCGGGTCGTGAGCCGCATGGCGGAAGGCCGCGCCCAAAAGCGCGAGATCGACGCCCTGCTCGAGGTCACGACGCAGCTCGAAGGCCATTCCATCTGCGCGCTGGGCGATGCCGCGGCATGGCCCGTGCAAGGCCTGATCCGGCACTTCCGCCCGGAGATCGAGCGGCGGATCGACACCTATATGGCCAACCCGCATCCCGAGCCGATCCGCATCGCGGCGGAGTAGGGCGGGCCGGCTTTGTGACGCATTGAGGCCCGGCGCGACCGGCGCCAGATGTTCGACGAGGGCTGCCGGGCGACCGGCGGCCCGGATATGACGGAGGCGGCGATGGGTACCGCCGCACCGCGGAATGGGGTATCACCCGCTCGCGGCTCGATGATTCTCGCGAAGGCGCGGCCTTGAAGGAACTGAGATGACCAAGATCGTCGTCGACGGACGCGAAGTGGACGTCCCGGCGGATTACACGCTGCTGCAGGCCTGCGAGGCTGCCGGCGCCGAAATCCCGCGCTTCTGCTTCCACGAGCGGCTGTCGATCGCCGGCAACTGCCGCATGTGCCTCGTCGAGCTGAAGGGCGCGCCCAAGCCCGTGGCCTCCTGCGCCTGGGGCGTGCGCGACTGCCGCCCCGGTCCCAATGGCGAGGCGCCGCAGGTGTCGACCAAGTCGGCCGTGGTGAAGAAGGCCCGCCACGGCATCATGGAATTCCTGCTGATCAACCACCCGCTGGACTGCCCGATCTGCGACCAGGGCGGCGAGTGCGATTTGCAGGACCAGGCCATGGCCTTCGGCGTCTCGGGGTCGCGCTTCCACGAGAACAAGCGCGCCGTCGAGGACAAGTACATCGGGCCGATCGTGCGGACGTCGATGAACCGCTGCATCCACTGCACGCGCTGCGTCCGCTTCACTTCCGAGGTGGCGGGCACGGGCGACATGGGCGCTATCGGCCGCGGCGAGGACATGGAGATCACCACCTACCTCGAATCCGCCATGGGGTCCGAGCTGCAGGGCAACGTCGCCGATCTCTGCCCGGTCGGCGCCCTCCTGCAGAAGCCGGCCGCCTTCAAGGCCCGGCCCTGGGAGATGGCGAAGACCCAGGTCATCGACGTCATGGACGCCCTGGGGTCGAACATCCGCGTCGATTCTCGCGGCCGCGAGGTGCTGCGCATCCTGCCCCGCATCAACGACGACGTGAACGAGGAGTGGATCTCCGACAAGACCCGCCACATCGTCGACGGGCTGAAGGCGCAGCGGCTCGACCGGCCCTACCTGCGCAAGGCGGGACGGCTCGCCCCGGTCACCTGGGCCGAAGCCTTCGCGGCCATCGCCGCCAAGGTGAAGGCGGCGGACCCGAAGCGCCTGGGCTTCATCGCCGGCGACCTCGTCAGCGCCGAGGACATGTTCGCCTTCAAGGGCCTGGCCGACCGGCTCGGCTCTCCCAACGTCGACTGCCGTCAGGACGGCACGGCGCTGCACCCCCGGCACGGGCGCGGATCCTACCTGTTCAACCCCACGGTGCCGGGCATCGAGCGCGCGACCTCGCTGCTCATCATCGGATCCAACCCGCGGCGCGAAAGCCCCGTGCTCAACGCCCGCATCCGCAAGCGCTGGCGCATGGGGGGCTTCCCCATCCAGCTGATCGGCGAGCGCGTCGACTTGACTTATGACTACGACTACCTCGGTGCCGGCACCGACACCCTGCAGGAGCTGGCCGGCAAGGCCGAGCAACTCGGCGAGCGGCCTATGGTGATCGTGGGGCAGGGCGCGCTGGCGCGCCCCGACGGCGCCGCCGTGCTCGCCCTGGCCGCCAAGGTCGCGAAGAGCTTCGGTGCCGTCTCCGAGGGCTGGAACGGCTTCTCGGTGCTGCATACCGCGGCCTCGCGCGTCGCCGGCCTCGACCTCGGCCTGGTGCCGGGCGAGGGCGGGCTCGACGCCCTCGCTATGGCGGAGCCGGGCGCGCTCGACGTGCTGTTCCTGCTCGGCGCCGACGAGGTCACGGTCGCGCCCGGCGCCTTCGTGATCTACCAGGGCTCGCACGGCGACCGCGGCGCCCACCGCGCCGACGTGATCCTGCCGGGCGCCGCCTATACCGAGAAGGCCGGGCTCTACGTCAACACCGAGGGTCGCGTGCAGCAGTCGGACCGGGCCGTGTTCCCGCCCGGCGAGGCGCGGGAAGACTGGGCCATCCTGCGCGCCCTGTCCGAGCAGCTCGGCGCCCGCCTGCCCTTCGACAACTACCGCGCCCTCAAAGCCGCCCTGCAGGCCGCGGTGCCGCATTTCGCCAAGGTCGAGCGCGTGGTGCCGGCCGAGGGCGACATACTGGGGACCTTGGCGGCGCTCGGCGGCGAGGTGGATCGGGCGGCGTTCCGCTCCCCGGTCCAGGACTTCTACCTCACCAACCCCATCGCGCGCTGCTCGGCCGTGATGGCGGAATGTTCGGTTCTGGCCCAGGGCCACATGCAGCAGGCGGCGGAGTAGCCCCATGACTGACGGTTCCGCCGTTTCCCTCTGGCTCAAGCTGCTCGAGAGCGTCGTCTTCGCCGCCCTCGTGCTGATCTACGTGGCTTACATCCTCTACGCGGACCGCAAGATCTGGGCGGCCGTGCAGCTGCGCCGCGGCCCCAACGTGGTGGGTCCCTGGGGCCTGCTGCAGAGCTTCGCGGATTTCGCGAAGTTCGCCCTCAAGGAGCCCATCATCCCGGCGGGCGCCAACAAGGGCGTCTTCCTCCTGGCGCCGGTGGTCACCGGCACGCTGGCCATCTCGGCCTTCGCCGTCATCCCGGTGAACTGGGGCTGGGCCATCGCCGACCTCAACGTCGGCGTGCTCTACCTCTTCGCCGTCTCGTCGCTGGGCGTCTACGGCGTCATCATGGCGGGCTGGGCGTCGAACTCGAAGTACCCCTTCCTGTCGGCGCTGCGCTCGGCCGCCCAGATGGTGTCCTACGAGGTGTCGATCGGCTTCGTGCTGGTCACGGTGCTGCTCTGCGCGGGTTCGCTGAACCTCACCGACATCGTCATGGCCCAGAACTCGTCGCTCGGCATCCTCGGGTGGTACTGGCTGCCGTTGCTGCCGATGTTCGTCATCTTCTTCATCTCGGCCCTGGCGGAGACGAACCGTTCGCCCTTCGACCTCGTCGAGGCCGAATCGGAGTTGGTGGCGGGCTTCATGACCGAATATTCGGCGACGCCCTACGTGCTCTTCATGCTCGGCGAGTACGTGGCCATCGTGTCCATGTGCGCCATCATGTCGATCATGTTCCTCGGTGGCTGGCTGTCGCCGATCCCCTTCGCCCCCTTCACCTGGGTGCCGGGCGTGATCTGGTTCCTGCTGAAGACCAGCTTCATGTTCTTCCTCATCGCCATGGTGAAGGCCTTCGTGCCGCGCTACCGCTACGACCAGCTGATGCGGCTCGGCTGGAAGGTGTTCCTGCCGATCTCGCTGGTCTACGTCGTGCTGGTGGCGGCATTCCTCGAGATCACCGGCATGGGCGGCCAGTTCCACTAGCGGTCCCGGGGCCGGCGGATCCGTTCCGCCGGCGCCTGCGCCGTCGATCCATCCCCGCCGCCCCCGTCTTCGCTGCTGCCAAAGGTGCCCCATGAGGCTCGACCTCGCCGCCAAGCAACTGTTCCTGTCGGAGTTCATCGGGGCCTTCGGCCTGTCGATGCGCTATTTCTTCAAGCCGAAGCCCACCCTCAACTACCCGCACGAGAAGAACCCGCAGAGCCCCCGCTTCCGGGGCGAGCACGTGCTGCGCCGCTATCCCAACGGGGAAGAGCGCTGCATCGCCTGCAAGCTCTGCGAGGCCATCTGCCCGGCCCAGGCCATCACCATCGAGGCCGGTCCGCGCCGCAATGACGGCACGCGGCGCACCACGCGCTACGACATCGACATGGTGAAGTGCATCTACTGCGGCCTGTGCCAGGAGGCCTGCCCGGTCGACGCCATCGTGGAAGGGCCCAACATGGAGTTCGCGGTGGAGACCCGCGAGGAACTCCTCTATGACAAGGCCAAGCTGCTCGCCAACGGCGACCGCTGGGAGCGCGAGATCCAGCGCAACCTCAAGGCGGACGCGCCCTACCGGTGAGCGAGTACGCCCGGCCCTTCGCCAGCCCCGGCCCCCGGCCGGCGGCGGAAGGACCCGGCGGGGAGATTTGAGCAGCATGGTCGCGACCGTCTTTCTTTTCTACGTCTTCTCCATCGTGGCGATCGCCTCGGCCTTCATGGTCATCGCGGCGCGCAACCCCGTCCATTCCGTGCTGTTCCTGATCCTGGCCTTCGTCAACGCGGCCGGGCTTTTCATGCTGCTCGGGGCCGAGTTCCTGGCCATGATCCTCGTCGTGGTGTACGTCGGCGCCGTCGCGGTGCTGTTCCTGTTCGTCGTGATGATGCTCGACGTCGATTTCACCGTGCTGCGCCAGGGCTTCCTGCAGTACCTGCCGCTCGGCGCCACCATCGGCGCCATCGTGCTGATCGAACTCGTCTTCGTGCTGGGCGGCTGGACGCTGCAGCCCGCCACCGTGACGATGCGGGCCGCCCCGCTCGCGCCGAACGTCACCAACACGGCCGCGCTGGGGCGCATCCTCTACACGCAATACGTCTACTTCTTCCAGGCGGCGGGCTTCATCCTGCTGACCGCGATGATCGGCTCCATCGTGCTGACGTTGCGCTCGCGCCGCGGGGTGAAGCGTCAGAGCATCGACGCCCAGAACCTGCGGGACCGCAAGGTGGCGGTCCAGCTCCGCAAGGTGCCGTCGCGCGCCGGGCTCTAGAGTTTTCGGCCGGTGTCGCGTCGCCCCGCGGGTGGCGCGACGCCGGCTTCGTGTTAAGACGCGGCGGGATGGTGATTCCGCCGACCTGATCGAGTGATCGCGTGGCATGGCGGCCGTCCGGGGCCGCATGCCGGGAGACTTCCATGGCTGTCGGCCTGACTCATTACCTCATCGTGGCGGCGATCCTGTTCACCCTCGGGGTGGCGGGCATCATTCTCAACCGCAAGAACATCATCGTCATCCTGATGTCGGTCGAGTTGATCCTGCTGGCGGTGAACCTGAACCTCGTGGCCTTCTCGGCCTTCCTGGGCGACCTCACCGGTCAGGTCTTCGGCCTGCTGGTGCTGACAGTGGCGGCGGCCGAATCGGCGATCGGCCTCGCCATCCTGGTGGTGTTCTACCGGAACAAGGGCACCATCTCGGTCGAAGACATCAACACGATGAGAGGCTGAGCATCCCGATGATGTACGACCTCATCGTCTTCCTTCCGCTGCTCGGGGCCGCGGTCGCCGGGCTCTTCGGCCGCCAGATCGGCCATCGCAACTCGGAATACGTCACCACCACGCTGCTCAGCATCTCCTGCGCGCTGGCCTGGATCGCCTTCTTCCGGGTCGGCCTGGGCCACCACGACGCGCTGGTGCCGGTCGCCAACTGGTTCACGGTCGGCGACCTGCAGGTGAACTGGGCGTTCCGCATCGACACGCTCACCGCCGTCATGCTGGTTGTCGTCACCACCGTGTCGACGATCGTGCACAGCTACTCGTTCGGCTACATGCACGACGACCCGCACCGGTCGCGCTTCTTCGCCTACCTGTCGCTGTTCACCTTCGCCATGCTGATGCTGGTGACGTCGGACAACCTCGTTCAGATGTTCTTCGGCTGGGAAGGCGTCGGCCTCGCCTCCTACCTGCTGATCGGCTTCTGGTACCAGCGGCCGACCGCCAACGCCGCCGCCATCAAGGCCTTCGTGGTCAACCGCGTCGGCGACTTCGGCTTCTCGCTCGGCATCTTCCTCGTCTTCCTGCTGACGCATTCGGTCGCCTTCGAGACCATCTTCGCGGCGGCTCCCGGCCTCGCCGGCAAGACCGTCCACGCCTTCGGCATCGACGCCGATGCCGTGACGCTGGCCTGCCTGCTGTTGTTCATGGGCGCCATGGGCAAGTCCGCCCAGTTCCTGCTCCACACCTGGCTGCCCGACGCCATGGAGGGCCCGACGCCCGTCTCGGCGCTGATCCACGCCGCCACGATGGTGACGGCCGGCGTCTTCATGGTGGCGCGCCTGTCGCCGCTCTTCGAGATATCGCCGGCCGCCCAGACCTTCGTCATCGTCATCGGCGCCACCACCTGCTTCTTCGCCGCCACGATCGGCCTCGTGCAGAACGACATCAAACGCGTCATCGCCTATTCGACCTGCTCGCAGCTCGGCTACATGTTCGTGGCGCTGGGCTGCGGCGGCTACGCCATCGGCGTGTTCCATCTCTTCACCCACGCCTTTTTCAAGGCCCTGCTGTTCCTGGGCGCCGGCTCCGTCATCCACGCGGTCAGCGGCGAGCAGGACATGCGCAACATGGGCGGGCTGCGCGGCAAGATCCCCATCACCTTCTGGATGATGATGATCGGCACGCTGGCCCTCACCGGCTTCCCCTTCACGGCCGGCTATTATTCCAAGGACGCCATCATCGAGGCCGCCTACGCGTCGCAGCGCAGCGGTGCCGCCTTCGGCTGGCTGATGACGACGATCGCGGCCGGTCTCACCTCCTTCTATTCCTGGCGGCTGGTGTTCCTCACCTTCTACGGGACGTCGCGCGCCACGGTGGCGCCCGAGACGACCGACCACAACGCCCACAAGGAGCCGACCGACACGCACCACGCCTCGGCGCATGGGCACGAGGAAGCGACGGTCGCCCACGACACCCACCCGGCCGGCGCCGCGGCCCGCACCGGCCACCACCACGACGATTCCGCTGCCGCGCATGGCGCGCACGACGACCACGGCCATGGGCATGGCCACGGTGGCGAGCCGCATGAATCGCCCCCGATCATGCTCTACCCGCTCTACGTCCTGGCCTTCGGCGCGCTCTTCGCAGGCCTTCTGTTCCACCACCTGTTCATCGGCGAGGGCCGCGAGTCCTTCTGGGGCGAGGCGCTGGTCTATGGCGCGAGCAACCATGTCTTCGAGGACATGGAACACGTGCCGCTGTTCGTGTCCCTGCTGCCGACCCTGATGTTCGTGATCGGCCTGGCCGTGGCCTACTACGTCTACCTCATGCGTCCCGGCACGGCCGAGCGCTGGGCGAGTGCCAACAAGCCGCTCTACCAGTTCCTGCTCAACAAGTGGTACTTCGACGAGCTCTACGACCTGATCTTCGTCCGCCCGGCCTTCTGGCTCGGCCGCCTGTTCTGGCGCGGCGGCGACCAGGGGATCATCGACCGCTTCGGCCCGGACGGCATCGCCCAGACCACGCTCGGGGCGACGAGCTGGGTGGTGAGGTTCCAGTCCGGCTTCCTCTACCAGTACGCTCTCGTCATGATGATCGGCATCGCCCTCATCATCTCGTACTTCATGATCGTGGGTGTGCGCTGATGTTCGGCTTCGGGATCCTGTCGGGCCTCATCGCCATACCGCTGATCGGCGTCCTGTTCATCCTGGCGCTGCGGGGCGACGACGAGGCGACGCTGAACAACGCGCGCTGGGCGGCGCTGATCGCCAGCGCCGTCACCTTCGTGTTGTCGCTGGTGGCTTGGAGCCGCTTCGACACCGGCACGTCGGCCTTCCAGCTGCTCGAGAGCCGGGCCTGGCTCGGCGGCGGCCTGGGCTACAAGCTCGGCGTCGATGGGGCGTCGATGCCCTTCATCCTGCTCACGACGTTCCTGATGCCCTTCTGCATTGCCTCGGCGTGGCAGGCCATCCACGTGCGGGTGAAGGAGTTCCTGATCTGCTTCCTCGTGCTCGAGGCCGCCCTGATCGGCATCTTCTCCGCCCTCGACATCGTGCTGTTCTACCTGTTCTTCGAGGGCAGCCTCATCCCGATGTTCCTCATCATCGGCATCTGGGGCGGCCAGCGCCGCATCTACGCGTCGATGAAGTTCTTCCTCTACACGCTGCTCGGCTCGCTGCTCATGCTGCTGGCCATCATGAAGATGTACGGCATCGCCGGCACCACCGACATCACGGTGCTGCTGCACACCAAGTTCCCGGTATCGCTGCAATATTGGCTATGGCTGGCCTTCTTCGCCTCCTTCGCCGTGAAGATGCCGATGTGGCCGGTTCACACCTGGTTGCCGGACGCCCACGTCGAGGCGCCGACGGCGGGCTCGGTCGTGCTGGCCGGCATCCTGCTCAAGCTCGGGGGCTACGGTTTCATCCGCTTCTCCATCCCGATGTTCCCCGAAGCGTCGCACTATTTTGCCCCGCTGGTCTTCGCCCTCTCCGTCATCGCCATCATCTACACGTCGCTGGTGGCGCTGGTGCAGGAGGACATGAAGAAGCTCATCGCCTATTCGTCGATCGCCCACATGGGCTTCGTCACCATGGGGCTGTTCACGCTGACGGTTCAGGGCATCCAGGGCGCGATCTTCCTGATGATCTCGCACGGGCTGGTGTCGGGGGCTCTGTTCCTCTGCGTCGGCGTGGTCTACGACCGGCTGCACACGCGCGAGATCGCCGCCTATGGCGGCCTCGTCGAACGCATGCCGAAGTACGCCGTCATCATGCTGTTCTTCACCATGGCCAACATTGGCCTGCCGGGCACGTCCGGCTTCGTCGGCGAGTTCCTCACCATGCTGGCGGCCTTCCAGGTCAACACCTGGGTGGCGCTGTTCGCCACATTCGGCACCATCCTGTCGGCGGCATACGCGCTCTACCTCTACCGCCGGGTCGTGTTCGGGAAGCTCGAGAAGGCGTCGCTGCGCTCCATCCTCGACCTGTCGGCGCGCGAGGTCGCCATCCTGGCGCCGCTGGTGCTGCTGACGCTGTATTACGGCGTGCACCCGCAGCCGATCCTCGACGCCTCGCAGGCGACGGTGGACGGCCTGATGAAGACCATCACGGCCGCGGCGCCCGCGCCCGTCAAGGCTGCCTCCGCAGCCGTCATGCCCTGACAGGATCGAGAGAGAATGCCGGTCGATTATTCCGTCTCGCTGGTCCTTCCCGCCCTGATCCTGGGGCTGGGGGCTCTGGCCCTGCTCATGGTCGGTGCCTTCCGCGGCGAGAAATCCGCGGAACTCGTCACGGGTCTCGCCATCGCGGTGATCGGCTTCGCGCTGCTGGCCGTCTGCTACGCCCACAAGGGCGACACGCTGCAGGGCTATGACGGCGCCGTCGTCCAGGACAATTTCGGGCGCTTCATGCAGGCGCTGGCCCTCATCGGGTCCTTCGCCACGCTGATCATGGCGATCCCCTTCCTGCGCCGGGAAGGCATCCACAAGTTCGAGTTCCCGATCCTCATCCTGCTGTCGACCATGGGCATGCTGGTGCTGATCTCGGCCGGCAACCTCATCACGCTCTACCTCGGCTTCGAGCTGATGAGCCTCGCCCTCTACGTCATCGCGGCCTTCCACCGCGACGACGTGCGCGCGTCCGAGGCGGGCCTGAAGTATTTCGTGCTCGGCGCCCTGTCGTCCGGCATGCTGCTCTACGGCGCCTCGCTGATCTACGGCTTCGCCGGTACCGTGTCGTTCCACGGCATCGCCACCGCGCTGGTGGGGCACCAGTCCATCGGCGTCGTCTTCGGGCTGGTGTTCCTGTCGGCCGGCCTCGCCTTCAAGATGTCGACCGTGCCGTTCCACATGTGGACGCCGGACGTCTACGAGGGCGCGCCGACCCCGGTCACGGCCTTCTTCGCCACCGCGCCCAAGATGGCGGCCGTCGCCGTCGCGGTGCGGGTGATGATCACGGCCTTCCCGGGCATCGCCATCGAGTGGCAGCAGATCATCATCTTCATCTCCATCTGTTCCATGGTGCTGGGCTCCTTCGCCGCCATCGGGCAGACCAACTTCAAGCGGCTCATGGCCTACAGCGCCATCGGCAACATGGGATTCGCCCTGACCGGCCTCGCGGCCGGCACCGAGCAGGGCGTCTACGGCGTGTTGATCTACATGTCGGCCTACCTCGTCATGACGCTCGGCACCTTCGCCGCCATCCTGTCGATGCAGCGCAAGGGCAAGGCGGTCGAGACCGTCGCCGACCTCGCCGGCCTCAGCCAGACCAACCCCGCCATGGCGTTCTTCCTCGCCATGATCATGTTCTCGCTGGCCGGCGTGCCGCCGCTCGCGGGCTTCTTCGCCAAGTTCTACGTGTTCCAGGCCGCCATCCAGGCGAACCTCTACTTCCTGGCGGTGATCGGCGTGCTGGCCAGCGTGGTGGCGGCCTTCTACTACCTGCGCATCGTCAAGATGATGTATTTCGACGCTCCGGCGGAATCCTTCGATCGTCCCGACACCGCCGTCCGGGCCGTCCTCGCCGTCGCCGGCCTGGTGATGCTGCTCATCGTGGTCTATCCGGCGCCTGTCGTCGAAGCCGCGGCGGCCGCCGCCCATTCGCTGTTCTAGCGTCGCCATGAGCCCCGCCGTCCCCATCGGTTCCGGCATCCACGTCCGCTCCTCCGTCGAAGCCCGGCTTCGGCGGGGCCACGGCCGGCGCTGAACCCGTGCTGCACCCGGTCGCGCGGTCGCTGGGCTACAGGCTCCATCACCACGCGAGCCTCGGCTCCACCAATGAAGAGGCGCTGGCGCTGGGCCGCGCCGGCGACCCGGGACGCCTCTGGGTCGTGGCCGACCGTCAGACGGCCGGCCGCGGCCGGGTCGGGCGGGCCTGGGCATCGCCGCCCGGCAACCATTATGCGACGCTGCTGCTCGTCGAGCCCTGCCAGCCTCGCCTCGCCCCGCAACTCGGCTTCGTCGCCGGCGTGGCGCTGGCGACAGCGCTGGAACGCTTGGCCGGGGCCGGCCACGGTATCGCGATCAAGTGGCCCAACGACATCCTCTGCGACGGCGCCAAGCTCGCCGGCATTCTGGTCGAGGGCGGCAGCGTGCCTCAGGGCGGCGGGGCCGCGGCCTTTTCCGCCGTGCTCGGCTTCGGTGTCAATTGCGCCTCGCACCCGACGGACCTAAGCTATCCCGCGACGCATCTCGGCCTCATCGCCGGTGCGGCCGGCACGCGCGACGCGCTTTTCGCGGCGCTGTCGGCCACGATCGTCGACGCCCTGGACCTTTGGGACCGGGGCCGCAATTTCGCCGGCCTGCGCCGGGCGTGGCTCGACCACGCATTGCCGCCGGGCGTCTCGCTCGCGGTGGTGCGGCAGGGCGCCAGGCACGTGGGGACATTTCGATCCGTCGACGACGACGGCAGGCTGATTCTCGAGACTGGTTCGGGTTGTGTGACCGTGGAAGCGGGCGATGTCTTTCTGGCGGACCGGGACACGGCCGCCGCATCGTAATGGGAACGAAGGTGAACGATGGACGGCGGCGAAGAACTCGTCTTCTGCGCGCTCGGTGGCTTGGGCGAGATCGGCATGAATGCCGCTCTCTACGGCTTCGGCCCGCCTCAGCGGCGCAAATACATCATGGTGGACCTGGGGCTGTCCTTCGCGGGACCTGACCTGCCGGGCGTCGACCTGCTCCTGCCGGACTTGACCTTCGTCGAGAAGATCAAGAAGGACCTGCTGGGCCTCGTCATCACCCACGCCCACGAGGACCACATCGGGGCGGTGGCGGACCTTTGGCCCAACCTGCGCTGCCGCGTCTTCGCGACGCGCTTCGCCGCCGGGCTGCTCAACGCCAAGCACGCCAACGACATGAACCTGTCGAAGCTCGAGGTCGAAACGGTCCAGATCGGCGGCCGCATCAAGCTCGGGCCCTTCGACATCGAATTCGTGCCCGTCGCGCATTCGATCCCCGAATCCTGCGCGCTGGCGATCCGGACGCCGCTCGGCACCGTGGTGCATTCGGGCGACTGGAAGATCGACCCGACACCCACGATGGGGCCGCCGACCGATGCCGACCGCCTCACCGCCATCGGCGACGAGGGCGTGCTGGCCCTGATCTGCGACTCCACCAACATCCTGCGCGACGGCGAGAGCCCGTCCGAGAAGGAGGTGGCGGAGAACCTCGAGACGCTCATCGGCAACGCGCCGGGCCGCGTCGTCGTCACGACCTTCGCCTCCAACGTCAGCCGCCTCAAGGCCGTGGCGGATGCCGCGGCGGCGACCGGGCGCAGCGTCATCATCGGCGGCCGTGCCATGGAGCGCACCATCGGGGTGGCGCGCGAATGCGGCTACCTCGACGGTGTGCCGCCCTTCTTCTCGACCGAGCGCTATTCCGCACTCGATCGCAACCGCACCGTGCTGCTCGCCACCGGCAGCCAGGGCGAGCCTCGCGCCGCTCTGGCCCGCATGTCGCAGGACGACTACGGCGACGTGCGGCTCGCGCCGGGCGACCGGGTGATCTTCTCCTCCCGCACCATCCCGGGCAACGAGCGGGAGGTCGGCAAGATCATCAACGGCCTCGTCGCCCAGGGCGTCGAGGTCATCACCGACCGCACCCACATGGTCCACGTGTCGGGCCATCCGCGCCGCGCCGAGGTGGCCAAGTTCTACGGCTGGGTCCGGCCGCAGATCGCCGTGCCGGCCCATGGCGAGCCGCTCCACCTCGCCGAACACGCGGCCTTCGCCACCGCGCTCGGCGTGCCCAAGGTCGTCAAGGCGCGCAACGGCGACATGGTGGTGCTGGCGCCTGGAGACCCGGGCGTCATCGACCAGGTGCCGCACGGGCAGCTCGCCAAGGACGGCCACGTGGTGGTGCCGGCCAACGACGCCTCCATCGCGGCCCGCACCAAGCTGGCCTTCGCCGGCATCATCTCGATCGCGGTCTGCTTCACGCAGCGCGGCGACGTGTCCGGCGATCCCGACGTGCTGATGAGCGGCCTGCCCAGCCACACGCGGGACGGCAAGCCCATGGACGTCGCGGTGGACGAGGCCATCTTCAACACGCTCGACAACCTCGGCCGCGGCAAGCGCCGCGACCCTGACGCGGCCGCCAACGCCATCGAACGGGCCGTGCGCGGCGCCGTCGGCCACGCCTGGGGCAAGAAGCCCCTGGTGCACGTGCTGATCGTCGAGGCGTGATGCGCGGCGCGCCCGCCACGGCGCGGACGGGACGGCATCGCTAGATGCCGATCCCCGTCCCGATGGCGGTCGCCATCTACTTCACGACATGGTGGATCGTCCTCTTCGCGGTCCTCCCCTTCGGGGTCCGCTCCCAGGGCGAGGCCCGCGAGGTCGTCCCGGGGTCGGACCCGGGCGCGCCGCTGCTGCCGCGACTGGCCGTCAAGGCCCTCTGGACGACGGGCCTGTCTGCCGTCGTCTTCCTCGTCATCCTGGCGCTGTTCGCCTATGCCTGACGGGCGTCGGCGTCAGGCGGTGGTTTCCGGCGACTTCAACAGCACGCAGCCCGAGATGGCCCAGTGGCCATCGGCCTTCTCGAGCGTATAGACGGCCGTCCACACCACCCCGGCGGTGTCCACCACCGTGACATGCTGCACCGTACCCTGGTCGGACGTGACGGTCGGCTCGAAATGGGTGGAGCGCGGGTGGATCAGCGGCGCGTAGCCCTGCCGGACCATGCCGAAGAAGCTCGACGCATCCGGGAACAGCGTCTTGATCTTGGGCGACGCGAAGCTCTCGGCCCGGACCGCATCGCCGGCGTTGAACGCCTCGATCTGCGCCGTGATGACCGCCTGGACGTCGGGATCCGCCGACGTTTCGCCGGCCCTGACGGGTCCGGCCAGCGCGAGGGCGGCGATGAGGCTCAGGGCGGGTGACAGGCGTGGCATGGCGGCTCTCCGGTCGTGCCTAGACACCTGGGTCACGGCCCGGCGAAAGCCAGGGGACCGAGCGCTCACCGCCCCAATTCCGTCGCGAACCTCGCGGCCTGCGAGGATCCGCCGCCTTGACCGCGGCTTCCGCAGGCCGTACCGGTGAGCCTCCCGTGATGGGAGCGCGTAGCTCAGTCGGTAGAGCGCCTGACTTTTAATCAGGATGTCCAGGGTTCGAGTCCCTGCGCGCTCACCAAGGGAAATCAGTTGCTTAGCACGGCTTTACGGGGCAGGGTGCTTCCCAGAAACTCCGGTTGGGAAGCATATGGGAAGCGGCAGCGTGCCGCTCGTTTGCTCGCGGCTGACCTTTGCCAAGCGACGGGAGCGGTTTCCGCTGAGTCGCGCATAGGCTTCAAAGCGCGCGATAGCTCTCCTGCGGGCAGCTGATACCATCGTGAAGATGGCAGCTCACCACTACGTTCCCAGATACATTCTGAAGCACTGGGCGACCGACGGCTTGCTGGCCGGGTATTCGTGGCATGCGAAGGCCCGGCGCTCCGTTGCAAACCGCGTCACCATTCCGGAAGCCTGTTCGCGTGAGGAACTGAACGCGCTCCGTACCGTAGCCGATGACAAGCGATACGATGCGGAGACGAGCTTCACGAAGATCGATACGCCAGCTGCGCGAGCACTGACCACCATGCTCGATGCCGGGGTTCCAGCGCTCACGCCAGCGAATCGACGTGCATGGGCCAAGTTCATCAACTCGCTGCCCGTGAGGATGCCGGAGACGCTCCTGCATCTCGGTCCCGAAGCCTTCCGTCGCGCCGTCGAGGTGCACAAACACGACAAGGACGGGCCGGAATGGGTCCGCCCTTATGTGACGGCGCGGTTTTTGGAGCGAGTTGCCGAGCATGCTTTGGACGCTCCGGTGCGCGCGGCGATGGATCTCTCGATGCGGGAAGACAACGTCGACACAATCGCCACGATGGCGTGGTGGACGCGGCGCTTCGAAGGTAGCCGCGTCTTGATGGGGGATCGGCCACTTCTGACCGCCCCTCGTCAGCCATGGCCGTGCGGCATTCCCATCGACAACCCGCACGCTGTGCTCGTATTTCCGCTTTCGCCGAGCGTGATCTGGTACGCCTCAGCCAACGTGAAGTCGCGCACCATCAGCCGTCGCCAGTCGTCCGAGGTAGCTTTGCTGAAGGCGAATCGTGAGACGATTCAGAGAAGCGCTCAGCGGGTTTTCGCCAAGACGCCCGCCGCCGACTTCCGGTCTTGGATCATGGCGGAAATCGACAGGCGAGGAGAGCCTGCACCATTGCCACCGATCCGATGGTGATGGCCAGCAAGCCCACGCCGCTCGTCGCCATTCTCATCCCGAGCCGGCGGCCAGGCCGCTCGGTATCGCGCGATCCGGACGCGGCGCTTCCACGGACGTACCGGGAGCGCCGCGGCTCGTTCGGCCGGGTTGTTAGCCGTGAAACGCTCCGCCAACTCGTCGCAAATTTTGCGACGAGTCTCTTTGTTGCGTCCCGGCCGACAACCCGGCCGAAGCGGGCATTCCCGTTTCGGCCGGGTTGTGAAACGGTCGAAACCGCTTGACGCTGTCTGGGGTTCGCAGATTTTGCGAACCCCTCCTCATCGTCGGCCGGTCGAGTCAGCCTCAAGGCGTTTCAGCGCCCGCAAGGCCGCCTCGGGATGCCCGGTCACCCGGAGGCCCTGCACCCACAGCAGGCGCAGACGGAACCACGCCAAGCCCAGCAGGAGGCGCCCGACCGTGACCACGATCAGCGGCGTCCACCAAAGGCAAGCGGCGACATGAACGAGCGTCCTGGATATCGTCGCCAATTTGGCGACGAGTCTGCGCGCCGGAGCCTTCACAGGCGCCGCTCCTCGAGCGCGGCGTAGAACACCCGGGACACCTCGCGGACGGCCTCGCACATAGCCTGGCCCGCGTGGTCCATGGCCTGCTGTTCGCAGTGGCTCAGGGTCGTGACGCGCAGGCCAGGCCGAGGCGCTATGCCCAGCGTCTTCCATCCGTCTGCGGTGCTGCCCATGAGATGCGAGTGGATCACCTCGTAAGCCGCGGCCGCGCCCTCGGCGAAGCAGATCGCGCTTTCGAGGTCAGTGCGGTCAACCATGGTGCCCTCCGATCGGCACGCCGGCCGCCGACAGGATCACGGCCGCACGGGTCGAGGGCTGAGGCGCGTCGATCCATCCGGCTGGGCCGCGGCCCTGCCATTGGAAGTGCCAGAGGCCGCCAGCCGAGTTCGGCCAGTGACAGAGTTCCATGTCCTTGCGGCGGTCGGACCGATAGCCCACCAGCTCGTAGGACACCATGCGGTGCTCCATGAAGAGCCAGCTCTTGTAGCTCTGCAGGAGGTCGCGGGAGGCCGGCACGGCCGCCGCCGTCGGGTTGCCGATCAGGGTCACACCGCCGCCGATCAACGGCAGGCTGGCGAGGCCGCGGAGGAAGGTGCGGCGGTCAGACATGCAGCCCTCCCATGGCCTGGAGGCGGCAGATGTCGTCGGCGATGCTGAAGGCGTGCTCGTTGTCGGCACACCCCCGAGCGGTCGGCGAGCGACACAGCCGCGCCTTGGCGATGATGCCGACGAGAGAGTCGGCCGGGGTGGCGGCGCACTCCTCTTCCAGCGGGCCGAAGCCGCTCGTCAGGACGTCGAACTCGTCATCCGTCGCGGGCGTGTGGTCGTGATGGTGGGCGGCCGTGTGCTCGTTGCAGCGCCGGTCCAAGGCCTCGTAGGCATTCGCCAGTTCGACGAGCCGGCGGTCGTTGGCCGACAGCGCGGGCGCGGCCTGGGCCGATGCCACTCCGGCCACGAGGCCCAGGGATGCCGTTAAGTACACGCGCAGGGCGGACCGGCGAGAGAGCGTGCTGCGGTCAGCCATTGTAGTCCCCGAAGATCGCGCGGCGGGCGGCGAAGGCCGAGGTCAGGGACGGGAGGGGCGCTGGTAATAAGGCCGTTAGGGCGGTGCTCGCCACGGTCTCTTCCGGCGCCAACTCATTGGCGTTGCAGGGCTGGGCGGCGGTGCTCTCGGGAGCCGCCAGAGGCCAGGGTTGTGCGACGAGGGAGGCCGCATATCTGAGGGCTGGCAGACAGCCGGCGAAGGCCCGTAATAAGCTCCGCTGTGGCGCGGGCATGGGTGTGCTATGGGCGTGGATAGCCATCGTGAAACTCCGAACGTTTCGTGGTGGTCAGGGCCGCCAAGTGTTCTCAGCACCTTGGCGGCTCGACGTTTTTGTGATAACCGTTATCGGCAATGGCGTCAATATCCGATAACCGAAAAAAGGTTGGTAGGCCTCCCACCGGGATCAGGCCACCCATAGGCTTGCGCTTGTATCCCGAGATGGAAACGGCCCTGGATGCCTACATCGCGGGCCAGCCAGATCCCAAGCCCTCGCGTCCTGAAGCCGTCCGACGGGCCCTCGCAGACCACCTGCGCGCTCAGGGCTATCTCCCGCCCGCCGCCGACCCCAAAGGACCGAACTGATGGACGACGCCGAGCAAGCCATCGCAGACCTCCAGGCCTACAAGTCCATGCTCGTGGCTACTCGCCGTCGCCTCGTTGCCCTGGGCGTCCACGGCAACAAGAACCAGGTCCGCGCGCCGGGCGCCGCCTATGAAATGTCGGTAGGTCCGAACACATCGAAGTCGGGCGACATCCGGGCTCTGCAGGATGAGATTGACGCGGTGAACCGCGCGATCGTCGACGAGCGAGCATCTTGGTCATTGGCGGACGATGCAGAGGTCGGTGGGTGACATGCTCACCGGTCGCCAGATCAAAGAGGCCCGTAGCCTCTTGGGACTGTCGCCCAGCCAACTAGCCACGATGACCGGTATCCTGAGACCGACCACGGTCAAGCGAGCGGAAGCTGCGAACATGAAGCAGCCTATCGCCGACACGCACATGAGAACGATCCGAGAGACGCTCGAAGCGCTTGGCGTCGAGTTCGGGCCCGACGGGGTGAGGATGCGCGCGGGCCGGCATGATGTCTGAGGTAAGCCCGAGCCGCCTCGCCCTTCGCGACTGCCGGGCCGCTTTCAGCTATCCCCTACACCGCGACTATCATGAAGGAGCGAACTGACATGGGCTGCCGACGCCGATCCTCACACCGCCAACCATTCCTCAGGGTGACGGGAGCCGAGACGACGGCCGACATCGGCGCGCTCACCGATCGTCTGAGACGCGCCCTCGGTGAGGTCGAGGTGCTGGGCCTGCACGACATCAGGGGCCACCTCGACGAGGCGCTCAGACTCGCGGTCCGGCACGCCGCGAAGGACAGGGTGATCGCGGGAGAGGGCCCGGAAGCGCATTCCATCGGTCAGCATGAAACCACCGCCCGATAATAGCCCCGTCGAGGGGAGAAACCTTCGACTCACCAAATCGGTTTACGCTGCCTGTGGAGGTATCGTACATTGCACTCAACGGCGCGGATTACGGCATGACAGTTTTTGCTATCTTGTTGCCGACAACACCATCTCCGGTCACGGATGTGATCAAACGCGTGTTCCCTAATGATCACTTTGAGATCACGCCAACACAGTGGCTTGTATCAGCCAAGGGCACCGCTCTAGAGATTGGAAGCAAGCTCAACATATATGATGCTAACGATCCGACAAAAGTACATAACGGGATTGTATTCACCACCTCATCCTATCATGGAAGAGCACCTACGGGCGTGTGGGAGTGGATCAGGGATAAACTTGAGGCGAAAGTGAATGGCTAGTACGGGTCGAGGATCATCTCGCGGTAGCGGTGGAACTTCTATCCCTGAAGTTCAAGCGAGCGTCCCTGCACCTGCTTCTCCTATGCTGGATCACAGCTTCACGCTGCAAACGATGCTCGACGTAAAAGACTCTGTTACTGCGCTCCGGGTAAAGACAGAGCGACTGATCGACGACGTGGCTGGACAAAACGGCAAGCACGACAAGATTTCTGAACGAATTACAGGGATCGAGAGCAAGGTCACATTTGCGAGAGGAGCGTTTTGGGTCTTTACGATTCTTGCAGGGTCCGGGTGGGCTGTTGCGCTGCTGTTCATTGGCAAATGGATCGGAAAATAGCTCACTTCGCTCGCTGCCCGCGCTCCTTGCGCAGCCGCGACACCAGCTGCCGCAGCGACGCTTCCGTCATGGCGAGATACTGCTCGCCGTTGGATACACAGCGATAATCGTCGCAAAGGCTCTTAACAAGCCGAAGCATCCCGTACTTTTCCCATCATTGGCCCGGCCTGTCGCAGCATCACGACGCCTGCATTGTCGGCCCCGACCTGATCCCGAGCTTCAAACGAGTTGCGTCGTTAGTGCAGCTTCGTGAATCCCACAGCAGCGACGATGATGCCCGCCAGGAAGAAAGCCAGAGTCAGCGCCGCAAAGGCGTAACCGAAACCATGAGCCACTCTGGCGTGTACGTCATGGCGAATGCTGTCGGCCGTCTCTGCTACAAACGGGTGCTCCCAAGTCGGTTTTTTGGCACCGATCGCCTCAGCGTAGCGGTGGTTGGTCATGTAGGCCATTACGGCCATACAAGCGGCACAGAAAACGCCAGCTCCAAACAGCCCAAGACTCCAAATGAACGCTTTCGGTATGTGCCGGGCGGGGGCGCCTTGCGACATGCTGCTGAGGAACGCCAGGATGGCTGTCGCAGCGGCACCGTTGATGAGCAGGGAGGTTTGAACCACTGCGCGAGCGTCCAACAAACGTGCCTCATGCAGAGACCGAAAATACACGGTCTGGTTCGCGTGCGCCTGGCGGGCAATCACCTTAGTCTCTTCGTCCATCAATCCTCCAGCACTCAGAGTGCCTAACCTACATGCGAACGAGCGCAGTTCGCTAACATTATCAGCAAACGCGCGATCTTTCACTCCGACGCATAACCGCCAGCGCGTCCCTGTCTACGTCTGTGAGTCTCTCACCCCACCTGCGTCAGCGGCCCGCCCTGCTGTCCGTCCCCGCCGCGCCCGCGGGCCGCTCCAGCTCGAGGTGCGTGATGAAGCCCGAGTGGCGGCTCAGGGAGTGCGTCACCCCCGAGATCAAATAGGTCCCGTCGACGCCGTCGCGGATGCCCGAGACGTTCGCCAGGGCGCCGGAGATGACCGCAGCTTCGACCAGGGACGCTGGCTTTGCGGTGCGCCGAATCGCCACTGAGAAACGTTTCTCGGGTACGCTCAGTCGTCGTTAACCCGCTGTTTCCGCAACCTGAGACATACATCTCATAGGCGGGGGCTGCAGACGATGACGAGCATTCTGACCAACACGGCAGCGATGTCGGCGCTGTCGTCTCTGACCAACACGCAGTCGCAGCTATCGAAGACGCAGGCGCAGATCTCTAGCGGACTCGCCGTCGCCAATGCCTCGGACAATGAAGCGTACTGGTCCATCGCGACAGAAATGAAAGCTCGAGTCGCAAGCTTAGCTGCTACCAACCAGGGGTTGGCCGTGGCACAATCCATTTTGAGTGTTGCAAACAGCGGAATGGACTCTATCAGAGCGAGCGTTGTTAAAATTCATGACGACCTAGTTGTGGCGCAACAGGCTGGGGTAGACCTAAGTTCGGTTCAAAGCGATATATCTTCACAACAAGAAAGCATTAAGTCCGCGCTAGACTCATCCAGCTTCAATGGCGTCAATTTGCTTAAAGACGTCTTATTATATAATAGCTCGCTTGCGATCGACCAAAATGGGTTTGATCCAAATGGAGGTGGGCAATCCTACATAACAACTGCGGCAGGAATCAATTCGGACGGTACGACATCTTTTATCAAATTGTACAACGCGGATATAAGTCAGTATCAGTATTACTCTCCAAACCTAACATCGAATAATTATGACACAGCAGACAGATACTTTGCCAATGACTTCGTTCAATCTGTGCTTGGATTCTTAACCAATGCTGCTCATACGTCAGATGTGGGCTTTTTACATCTTGACATAACAAATCTGAGCCAAGCAGATCTCTCCACGATGTCATCGCAGGTCTCCAGAGTAATCGACGCCCTGAGTATGTCTCAAGCCACAACAGGTGCGACAATGAAGCAGGTAGCTAATCAGATATCCTTCAACTCTTCCCTCTCCGACGCTTTAACCTCGGGCATCGGTTCCCTAGTCGACGTCGACATGAACATTGCCTCGACCCGCCTTCAGGCTTTACAGATGCAACAGCAACTCGGCATCCAGGCTCTATCCATGGCCAATCAGAACAGCCAGCTCATCCTCAAGCTGTTCCAAGCCGCTTAAATTCCAGGCTGCGCTGTCGTCAAGGGAAGGCCGCTGGCTGTCCTTGGCTCACTGCTGCTGGCGAGGTCAACGCCTTGTCGATTTCGTTGTAGGCTGGCGCGTGGGGTGCGACGCTCCGGGGAGATCAAGCGATGCCCGTAAACCAGAGGCCGCAGTGGACGGCGGTAGAAATCGCCGCTCACGCGATGGAAGCAACCAGCTTGTCCCAAATCACGCTGCCCGAGGTGAAGCGCATGGCCGCGCGCATTCTCGACGAAAAGCGGAACGCGCCGAGCGCGAACCAGACAGATCCGAACCCGAACGACGAGCGAGAGCTTAGGCAGACTATCGAGGACGAGTACGTCCAGGGGTCCAAGAGACACAGCGGGCGACTCGACTAGCTCCGAGGGAGCACTGCCCGTGTCGAACCGTCGGCCCGGGTGTTGAAGATCGCGGCGGCCTCGGTGAGGGCGGCCACGACGCCGGGGATCTGGTCGCGGTAGATGCAGAGCGGATGACCGGGAGAGATCAGCTCGCCGAGGTGATCCCGGACGTAAACCCGGAGCGCGACCGACTCGCCGCGGCTGCTCGTGACGGTGGAGAGCCGCAGCTCCCTCTTCCCGTCGAGGGAGATGGTTCGCAGGGGCGTGACGGTTTTCTCGACCGTGGGCCGTGGCCGGCGGGGCGGCTGGTCGTCGTAGGGGTGAACGCGCACGGTCATTTCCTTGGGTTCGGGCGCCGGCGGAAGCCGTGCGGTTGAGGGTGGATCGGAAGGGCGTGGCGCTGCGGGCGGTGCGGGCCACGTAGCTGGGCGAGATAGGCGGCCTCCCCTTCGCGACCGCGACGGCCAGCCATGGCGGTCCGGAGTTCGGCCACGATGCGAGCGCAGGAGGTGCCCCGGGCGAGATAGCCGTCAGCCCGGTCGGGCTCGCCGGCGAAGAAACACAGCGTCCTGACCCACTCGGCGAACCGCGGGTCGACAGCGTCCGGCCGGTTGAGCGAGACGACCTCGCCCATCAATGCCTCCGAGCCGCGATGCGGGCTTCGGCCTGGGCTCGAGCTGCCGTGCCGTATCTGCGCTCGACCATCGCCAGCATGCTCTTGCGGGCATAGGCGCGCGAGGCCTCCGCCGACATGATCTCGCTTGCGACGGGGGCGCTCTCGGCGCTGGGGGCCGCCTTCGGATCGAGGCCGCTGCGACGAGCGGCGGCCGTGGCGCTGACCTCGGCGCTCTTGCGGGCGTCCTCGCCGTACTTGGCGCCGATCTGCTTCAGCATGGACGCACGAGACAGGGCTCGGCCATCCAGCTTCGCAGGCTCCAGCGCCGGAGTAGCGGTAGGCACGACCGCGACGGGCGGCTTGGTGCCAGAAAGGCCGGCGACCGCCCCGATCGGCTTGTGAGCACGGGCAAGTGCCCACTGAGCGGCCGTGATGGGATGCGCCTGGCCGTCGCGAATGATGACGGGTGCGTTCATTGCTGCGTGTCCTTCTTTTTCAGAGCGTCCGGTCCGTATTTCTGCGCGACCATCTTCTCCATGCTGCGCTTCATCAGGACTCGCCCATCGGCCGCTCCCGCGTTGCTGCGCTTGTGGTGGTCGACAGCAGCATCGGGGTCTTCCGAGCGCGCCGCCATGGCGTCGAAGATGCGCTCGCGTGCTTGAGTGATGGTCAGCTTCCCTGACAGCATCTCGGCCTTGAGCGTCGGCGGGATCACGCCACGGCTCAGGGTCAGCATGGCGGTCATATCGCCGATGACGTCGAGGCGGGCGCGAGCCTGGGGGAGCGTCACCTTCGCCCGGATCAGCTCGGCCACAAGCGCGGGCTGCTCAGCCGCAGCGCAAAGTTCGGCGATTTCAGCGGGGTCGAGCGGTTCGTCGTCGGCGATCAGCGGCGGTTCCGGGCGGCGCACCTTCGCTTTCGGAAGTCGGGTCAGCAGCGCGGCCGGGGCGTGCTGATAGCGAGCCGCGTAGTCGAAGCGCGCCGGTTTCCGCGGTTCGGTCTCGCCCACGATGGCTTCCGCGAAGCCGGCATCGCACGCCTCGTCCGGCGTCATCCACGTCTCGCGCTCCATCATGTCCCGCACGGCCTCGACGGGGATGCCGGACTTGCGCGCGTAGAGGTCGGCCATCGCGGCGTTGACCGCCTCCAGCCCATCGAGAGCGCCCTGATGGTCCTCGACGGTGCCGATGGTCAGCGCGGATCCTTCGTGCAGCATCCACACGGCCCCGAGCGCCATCTCGATGCGATCGGCACCGCAGGCCGCTACGCTGGCGGCGGAGGCCGCGACGCCCTCGACGACACACGTCACTTTGCCAGGGTGGGCCGCGAAGGCCGCGGCGACCGCGGCGCCCTCCGTCGCAGATCCGCCGCCGGAGTTGATCCGAGCGGTGGCGCGGGTGTTCCGACCCACCTTGACGAGTGCGGCGCGCACGTCGGCAGCGGTGAAGAAGCGTTCTCCGAGGCCGAGATCTCCCACGTCGCCGATGAGGACCAGCTCGGAGCCCTTCTGGATGTAGCTCATGCGGCCACCTCGTCGTCGAGATAGAAGCCGCCGGGCGTGACCGGCACGCCGGCGGCATCGAAGGATCGGCCCTCGGCGTCGGTGGTCCAGCGGTCTGCTCGGCGCCGCGGCTGCTTGGAGCCGGGGACCAGCGCGGCAGGGGCGCCCTCGCGCACCCGGGCGGCGGCGGCGCGCATGGGATCGGTGAGAAGGGATCGGGCCGCATTGCCATCGACCGGAGCGAGAACTCGGGTGGGCTGCCCGTCCATGTGCCGCTTGTTGGCGTCCTCCTGCCGGACGATGCCGAGGCCGGGAAGGGCAGCCGCCACGAAGTGCCCGGCGACGCGGGATGCGACCTGTTCGCCATCGAGCGTGTCGAACGTCGCCTCACCGTGGCTGTTGAAGTAAAGCGCGCGCGTCAGGAAGCTCGGCCCGAAATCGACAGCGTTGGACGGGGGATCGTAGCAGGCGATCGCAACGGGCAGGATCGCGGCGGCGAGATCGCGCCGCGCCGACTCCATCTCGCCAGCGGCTTTGACGATCCGAGCGATGGCAGCGTCGGCCTCTCTCGCGGATGCTTCGATCGCGACAGCCTGGCGCTCCCGTTCGGCGTCAGCGTTCAGGCGCTCGATGGTGGCGCGCACCTCGGCCACCCTGCCGTCCACAGCCGCCAGGGCATCGAGCGCGGCGTCGCGGGCGTCGGTGGCGTCGCGCACGGCGCGGTCGGCCTTGGCGAGATCGGCCGCGGTGGGGTCGTCGGTCTCGGTGAGCAGCCTGCGGCGCTCGGCTGTGGCAGTGGCGAGCGTGGTGGTGGCGGCGTCGCGGCGCTGTTCCAGGCCGGCGCCGCGCTTCGTCAGAGCGACGAGGTCAGCCTCGACCGCGGCGATGGGGGACTTGGATTTGAGCATTGGATTGGTCCTGTCGAGATATGGATGGGAGGTCAGTCGGGAGCGCTGCGGCGGCGGTCCCAGTCGGCGGCCATGTCGGCGGGATCGATGAGGGTCAGGCCCATCTCTTCGGCGAGGCCGGCCCAGTCGACCTGCTCGAAGTCACCGGGCGGCGCTGCGCCGAAGTACACCCCGAGTAGGCCTCCGATGTTGAGGCGGAGGTCGGCGAAGGCGTCGTAGCAGCCCTGGAGGTTGCCACCCGGCTCGGCCGCGCACCATGCAGCGGTCGCCGGCAGCTCGAGCATCACGGCCCACAGCTGCTCGCCCGTGGCGGGAGGCAGCGGCTCGGCCGGCCGGCGAAGATTGGCGCGTGCGTTTCCGCTGATCCGCTGGTCGGGGTCGAGGCGCTTGCGAAGCTGGGCCGTGGCCTTCTCGACGTCGATCAGCACCTTCTTGCCGTGGGGGATGAGGGCAGGGCCATCGATCTTCTGGCGAGCGATGTAGTCGGCCACGCACTGCTTTGAGACGCCGAGCCGGCGGGCAAAAACAGCCTGGGTTTCCTGGGTCATGCGGCCTCCGGGTCAAGGCCGACCGTCAAGGCTTCGGTCAAGGCTTCGGTCAAGTGGTCGGCGGTGTGCAGCGGGCTCATCGGGCAGCGTCCGGAGCGGCGGTTTGTAGAGGTGGCGTCCGGTTTGACGAACGGCGCGGCGGTCAAGGGCTGGGAGGGGTCAAGGCTCCAAAAAAGACCTGCAGCTAGAGAGGGATCGCGCTGCATGTACCCCGCAGTAGTGCCCGGTCAGCGGAGGACCCGCACTGGTTGCATTCGCGTCGCCAGTATCGCCTGCGCGGCCGCTGCACGGGTGTTCCGAGAGGTGTTGACAGCGCGGCATCCTGAAAGGAGACGGGCGCTGCGCGACGCTCTGAGAGGCTTCAGCGTCGTGCAGCGACTTGGAGGTGCGCCGGGTAGGCGACGTGCTTTTCGACACGACTGAAGTGGACGTCGAGGGCCCGGGCAGCATCCGCGGCTGCGGCCTCGATCGTGTCGAACCGCTTGGCCCGCGTGCCGCGTCTGACGAAGAACGTGCCGCCAGTGGCGGGATAGGCGCTCGCGACCAGGCTGCGATAGGGCGCGGCGTCGAAGATGTTGATGCGACACGCGGCCCGAAGCGCCCAAGACACCTGTTCGCGGACCGACGCCATGGTCGTGTCGTCGGTGACGGTGATGACGATGGGGTCGGTCATCGGGGAACCTCGATCACACCACCTCGGGCTTCGACCTCTGCAGCGTAGGCATCGAGCGCCTCAGGGCGCGCCTGCACGCGGCGTTGCGATAGGCGGATGATGGGAAGATGCCCCGCGCGTCCATGGCGACGGGTCGTCTCCAAGGGCCATCCAAGCCTGTGGGCTATTGCACGATAGCCCCTCACGTATCGGGTGTCGGGCTCCATAGACATCGTACTCTCCATCGGGCTGTAGCTCAGGCCGCGACGGCCTTCGGATTGAGGTGCGCCACGAGACGGTCGACGATTCGGCGGTCGGCCGGGGTCTCGTGCACGGTGCGAGGCGGGCGAGTTCGGGTCTCGTCAAAGTGACCGAAACGCTCCCGCATCTGCAGGAGCGAGACCGCGACGGCCGAGACCGGCTCGGGCCGGGCGCCGCCGAGGAAGCCTCTGACGCCTCGTAGCCCGACCACGATGCCGAAATGGTTGGCGACGGGTTCCGGCAGCGCGGCGAAAACATAGGTCGGGAATGCCGGCGCCGTCATCTTCTGCCGACCCGCCGCCGAGCCGCGCCACCGTGTCGACATCGGCGCCCAGCCCGACAGGCCGGCGTCCGCCAGGGCGGCCATGACGGCACTCTCGGACTGAGGGGCCACGCGGACCGCGAACCATCGCCGAGGCCGATCGTCTCCAAGATCCATGGTGCTGCCCATAGCTTCGCACTCGACCGGGCTGGTCGGTTCAGGTGGTCGGGTCGGAGTTGAGGGTTCTCGCGCCTCGGCGCTCACCTGAAGTCTGACCGTCCCGCAAGCGTCGTTTCTTCGCCGTTGGTGAGATAATGTTGCAATTGCTCGCGGATGCAAGCGCTACGACGCCAGATAATTTTGGAGTATCCTATCAATGCTGCGCAAAGCTATGCAAACCTGCACAACACGGTTGATATTTATTGGATGGGTGGCGTGGGTGGCGCAAGGTGGCGCGGCTTTTCTATATTCTCTACACACACGTACGCGTGTGGAACACATAGGTTGGAAGTGCCACCTTGCGCCACCCACGCCACTCCGTTCAGGCGACAGAGGCGATGTTGTTGTGATCGAAGGCGGCCGAGGCCCTCAGCCTGATGCCGACGTAGACCCTCGCGCCCTTGGCGCCCTTGTGCGGCTCCAATCCCCGCCGGATCAGCTGCTCGGCGAAGCTGCGCTTCGTACCGGCAGGCTCTCCAGCGATCTTGGCGTGGTGCTGCCACGAGAGGAACAGCTCGGCCGAGGTTGCCGTCCGCCGTTGATCGCCGGGTGCCACCTCACATTCCTCCGCCAGCCAGGCGCCGAACACGTCCTGAGCGTCGAAATAGTCGGCGGTGGCGGCTGTCAGACTGGCCGGACGGGGCAGCCCGGCAACCTGCCATAAAAGGCAGCCCTCGATCGCCCAGCGCAGGATGCCAGGCCATTCGGCCTTCAGCTTGTCCTCGAGGTGCCGATCCGGCCGATCGGGCTTGTGGATGAACGGGATCAGGTTGAACCGGCGCCGCGCCGCATCGTCGACGTTCCTCAAACCGGGCCGGTGATTGCCGACGAAGAGGAGCTTGAAGGCGGGTACGAAGCTGAAGAAGTCCTGCCTCATGAACCTCGCCGAGACCGTGTCGCCGCCGGTCAGCGACTTGATTCGGGCTTCTGCCCACTGCGCTCCTTCCTCAGTCTCCGACGCGCTCACGAGCCGGGCGCCCTTTAACATCGCGATGTCGGTCGGGTGCCCCGCCCCGGTCGAGGCGGTGAAGGTCTGCATCGCCGCCGTGGTGGCGTAGGTGCCCAAGATGCCCGTTATCACGTTCACGAACACGCTTTTGCCGTTGCCCCCTGGGCCGTGGACGAAAACCAGGGCGTGCTCGCGCGTGAGGCCAGTGAGGCAGTACCCGAACCAGGCCCGGAGGAATTGAACCATCTCGGCATCGCCGCCGGTGGCCTGCTCCAGAAAGCGGAGCCACGTTGGGCAGGCCGGAGTGGGCGCGGGCGCCACGGCCGTGCTCTTCGTGATGCCATCGGTAGGTTTGGCTGGCCGCAGCTCGCCTGTCTCGAGGTCCACCGTCCCGCCCGGGGTGCCCAGCAGAAGCGGATTGCGATCCCAAGCCTCTGCCTGCACGGCGAACGTCGGGTCCGTCCTGGCGAAGCGCTCCACAGCACCGGCAAAGGCTGCGCGGCCGGTCGTCGCCTCGGCCTCCTTGTCCATGCGGCCGAGTTCTCGGGCGAGCTCGCGCGCATAGTGGAAGGCGAGCCCAGTGCGGTTCTGCGCCCAGAGCGTCCCGGTCCACTGGAACCAGGAGCCGTGCGAGTGGCAAAACCGGAGGGCGCCGCGGTACTGATCCGCGAACATCGTGGCGGCGCTGTCCTCCGTCGGTAGCGGGGTGTTGCGGCCGTCGGTCGTCGCGCCCTCATTCTTCTCCTTTCGGGCGTCATAGCCAAGCCAATCCACCACCGCCTTGGCGATCGGCTCGCCAAAAGTGCTCTTGAGCTTCGGATAGCCAGTGACCTTGCCACCTCCTCGACGCGTGGCGATTGCGTCCATGACGGCCCGCTTTCGGTCGTCGACCTCCTCGTCGCCGGCCTCCTCGACAACAGCCTCGATGAACGTCTCGGCCTCATGATCCGGCCATTCGAGACGAGCGAGCAGGCCGCCGAGGACCACGGCTGCGTTGTGCCGCCTACCTTCGACGTTCCAGTGCCGGGCGAGCAGCGCCGCTGCCGCGAGGCGCCCTACTGCGGTCTTCAGCGTCGCGCTGTCGAGCCGTGCGGCCCCGCCGTCTTTGTCCCAGGTGATCGGCTCGCCTGACACATGGGTCGAGCCTGGCATGATGGTCTGAGCGCCCTTGTCGCCACCGCCGATCCGGATCTCGACGAGCATCGAGCCTGCCTCACGCCCCCGGGTCGGATCGTGAAACTCGATGGCCTTGGCGTCCGTCTCGGTCGAGAGCGCCGTCATGTAGAGATAGTGGGAGCGGCGCCGACCGGCACGGCCGAACGTCGCCCCGGTCTCCGGCAGGAAGAACGGCGCGAGGTCAGCGGCCTCGGAGCAGTCGAGGTCGACGTCGGTCAAGCCGCCCGATGCCTGACCGAGGAGCACCCCGATGTTCTGAGTGGGCTGGTCGAAATACAGCCCCGCCTTGTCGGCCGAGATCCGCAGCTCCGGCCACTTTTCGATCCGCGGTCGCTTGGTCTGATAGGGGATCGGCAGCGGGGCCCAACCGCGGCGAATCAAGTCGAGGGCGACCGGGAGAAGGGCGCCGGTCAATGGACAGTCTCCCCAGCGGCTGACAGCTTCTCCCGAAGGCTGTCCTCCAGGTCGCGCAGTTGCGAACCTCGCTGGTGATCGAAGAGCACCCAGGCATAATACGCCCCGGCCTCATCGACATCCGTGCCTGCCTCGGTCGCGTTCCGCATGGTGTAGCGGAACCGAACGCCCGGTGCGGCCTGGCGTACCAGGGTGTAGTAGGTGCAGCCCGGACCGGGATCCAACGGCCAGCCGAGTTCGAGGTGCTGAAACTCGATCTCGCTCGGTGTCGCATGCCGAATGTAGGTGTTCCGGTCTGGGTGCGCGGCGAACCAACCCCTATCGATCTCGCTGACGGCGTAATAGGCCTGCTCAGCCCGCGCGTAGCGGGCGGCCTTCTCTTTGGCAGCGCGTCCCATCTCAGACGCCTCCCAAGTGGTTCGCTTCGGCCAGGGCTGCCGCGTGCTCCATGGAGATGCGGGCGCAATGAGCAAGCCAAAGCACAGCGCGTGACGGGACTTGCCCGGAGAAGGGCAGGGGAGTACTTTCGGGACTGCAAAGCGTGGTGGCTGCGCAAATCCCGAAGCCGGTCCCGTTCCCGCGGGCCGGCTTCACTTCGTTATGGATCATGCGATCACGCCGCCTCCATCTGGGAGGCCGCGGTGATGAAATCGACAATCGTGCCGACCCGCCACCCGTTTTTGATCCCGCCGATCTTGAACGGGCGAGGTATCTTGCCTGTACGATGAAGTCGTTGGACGTGCGCAGCGCTGAAATTCAGCATCAGTGCGACCTGATGCACGTCGATGACGCGATCCCGATCGACAAAGGGTGGAAGAGTTACTGACGCTTTTCCAGCGTCGGACTGCAAAGAAGACATGACGGTGCGTCTTTCCGCCCCGCAGGGCGATGCGAGATCAACATTTAAGCTCTCCAGCTCGGCAGGTTCGGCATTTACGGCAGGTTCGGGCCCGTATCATCACGAAAGGTTTGTTTCGTGGGGAGGCAAGGAGGAATATGTGGCGCGATGCTGCGCGCGTCAAGTGCAAAACGCAGCAATAGCGTGCAAATCGGGTTGCCAGTACTTCTCTGCGCCGAGTGGACATTCTGTCCATGTCCGCGCAATGAAGAACAGGCGGCCAGTCAATGGCGGCCGACTAGCGCCATGACGTGGTCGGCCCACAACAGCAGCGCCGCCCGCTTCTCGTCGCGATACGTCGCTCTGTTGTAGATGCCCGCGACGCCGGCCTTCGAACCGGAGATGTGGTTCAGGAGCGCCTCGACGACGTGGGGCTGCACGCCCAAGTCGGCCATGCGCGTGGCCGCGCTCCTGCGCAGATCGTGCAAGCGCCATGGGGGCAGGGCGGCCTTCGGTCCATGGACGGCCTGCAGCCCAGCCAGCATGCGGGCGTCCAGCGCGACCTTCGGCTTGCCGAAGCCGCTGAACGGTCCGTCGCGCGAGCCGAAGATGAGGTCACGGCCTTCGCGCCGATCGACGGACCCCAGGATCGCCATCGCGGCGGGCGGAAGGTCGAGGACCAGGGGCTTGCCATTCTTTGCGCGCTCGGCCGGGATCGTCCAAACCGAGCCCTCCAACTCGCTCCAGGCCATGCCGGCCACCTCGTCTCGGCGAGCGGCGGTCAGGATGAGCAGCCGGGCGATGGCCTGGTAGTGGCCCGGGCCGGCGTGGGTCCACACGAGCCCCAGCTCCGCGTCGCTGAGCACACGGTCACGCGCGACCTCGGCGGCCGGCTTGTTCGTGCCGATCACGGGATTGTCGTGCGCGACGCCCTCGCCGATGGCCCATGAGAAGAAGCGCGAGATGGCGGCGCGGGCCCGGTTCGCTGCGAAGGGACCGTGCTCGCGTGCGATCTCCAACAGCCGCGCGGCAACCCGGGCCCGAGTGACGGAGGCGATCGGGACCTCGAGCAGAGGCCGCCAGTGTTTTTCGAGATACCGCCGGGTGTCGGCGTGGTGGCTCGCGGCTTGGCGCGGCTCGACGTGCGCGAAGAAGCTCGGCAGGACAGATTGCATGGTGACGGCCCGAGCCGCCGCGGCCGCGACCTTAACTTCTGCCGGATCCTCGCCGAGGCTGACGCGGGCCAGGGCGGCCTTGGCGCGCCGGCGCGCCTCGTCGGGGTCGACCGCATCGGTGCTGCCCAGCGAGAGCCGTCGCTGTTTCGTCCCAAGCCGATATTGCGCCAGCCACGTGCGCTTGCCGCCGGCGCGGATCCGCAGGCCGAAGCCGGGAAGGTCCGAGTCGAAGACGATGATCTCAACCTTGCCCTCGGGCAGGGCGAGTTTGGCGATCGACTGACGGCTGAGACGCATGGGAAGCATCCGAATTGGGAAGCGTATGGGAAGCACGATGCTGCTCAACGCTGCTCAAAGATGCTTCCATAAATCAGCGTGCCTGTCAAAATCCCAAGCGTTTTCAGCGGTTCTGCGCAGCCTCGCGCAACGTTGCGCAAGTAGATACGGCGACTTTTAATCAGGATGTCCAGGGTTCGAGTCCCTGCGCGCTCACCAGGGTTCTCTACAGATTCGTCGGCCCTCGATTACCCTGCGCGGGCACCATACGACGGGGCGTGATACGCCGCGGTGCCAGCACGGATGGGACGACCTGCCTGCGGTCGATGGCGTGGCGGTGGCGTTCGAGCCCGCCCGCGGGCCGGCTCAGCCGGCCTCCAGCCCCACGCCCAGCCCCGCCAGCATGTCCCAATAGCCCGGATAGGTCTTGGCGACGCAGCCGGGGTCGAGGATGGTGAGGCCGGAGATCTTCAGTCCGGCCAGGGCGAAGCTCATGGCGATGCGGTGATCCGCATAGGTGGCGATGGCGGTCGGCAGGCGCTGGCCGGCGAGGCCGGGGTCGGAGGCCACCAGGAGGTCGTCGCCGGACTCGCGGGCGAGGCCCGGCCGGATGCGGTCGAGTTCGGTCGACAGGGCCCGCACGCGGTCGCATTCCTTCACGCGCAGGTTGGCGATGCCGGTGAAGCGCACCGGGGTCGCGTTGAAGGCCGCCAGCACGGCCAGCGTCGGCACGGCGTCCTGCATCTGCGAGCCGTCGATCACGGCGGGCAGGTGCGGGAAGGCGTCGATCACGGCCTTGGCGCGGGCGTCGGGCTGGGTGAAGCCGCCGGGTGCGACGCCGAGGTCGATGGCGCCGCCCGTCAGGGCCTCGGCGGCCCACAGGTAGGTGGCGGCGGAGGCGTCGGGCTCGACGTGGAAGTCGGCGGCACGGTAGCCGGTGGGCCGCACCGTCCAGGTCGCGGCGTCGCGCTGGGCCACATCGGCGCCGAAACTCCGCATGGCGGCGAGCGTCAGGTCGACGTAGCCGCGCGCGCCGATGTCGGCCCCCGCCAGGGCGACGGCGATCTCGCCCTCGGCGAGGGGCGCCATCATGAGCAGCGCCGAGACGTACTGGCTCGACAGGCCCGCGTCGACCGACACCCGGCCGGCGGCGATCCGCCCCGTGCCCCGCACGGTGACGGGCGGGCAGCCGCTGGCGGCATCCACCGCGATGCCGAGCTCGGCCAGGGCATCGACCAGCGGCCGGATCGGCCGCTTGCGCATGTGGGCGTCGCCGTCGACCACGACGGTGCCGTCGACGCTCGCCACCGCCGCCGTCAGAAAGCGCGTCGCCGTGCCGGCATTGCCGAGGAACAGCGGCCCGGACGGCGCCCGCAGCCGGCCGTCGCCGGCGACGACGAATTCCGTGTCGCCCGGCTCGTCGACCCGCACCCCCATGGCCCGCAGGGCCTCGGCCATCAATCGCGTGTCGTCGCTCTTCAGCGCGCCGGTGAGGTGGCTGGTGCCGCGGGCGAGGCCGGCCAGCAGCAGGGCTCGGTTGGTGATGCTCTTCGAGCCGGGCGGGGCGACGCGGCCGCGCAGCGGGCCGGCGGGCGGCACCACCGTGACGGCGCGGCTCGTGAGGTCGAATGTCATGGCGGGCATCTCCGGGGTCGTGCAGGTTCCTTACGGAGCCCGACGGCGAATCGGCAAGGCCCTGCGCCGGAGGACGTCGCCATGCACCCCATGACGGCGTCGGACGTCCTGAACCTCGTGCGATCGAACCCGTCGGTCGCCGCTGCGCTGGAGCGGCTGCCGGCGCTCGGCCTGCCGCAATGCCACGTGACGGCCGGCTGCCTGTTTCAGACGGTGTGGAACCTCCGGTCGGGGCGTCCCGCGGCCGAGAACATCCGCGACCTGGACGTCTTCACTTACGATCCCGACACGTCGTGGGAGGCCGAGGACGACGCCATCCGCCGCGTCGGGGCCTTGTTGGGCGATCTGCCGATCCGGGTGGAGCTCCGCAACCAGGCACGCGTGCACCTGTGGTACGAGGCCCGGTTCGGCACGCCTTGCCCGCCGCTCCGTTCGGCGCGGGATGGCATCGACAGGTTCCTCGTCGCCTGCACGTCGCTCGGCGTCGCTGTCGGCACGGGCGAACTCTACGCCCGCGACGGGCTCGGCGACCTCGCGGCCGGCCTGCTGCGCGTCAATCCGCGCCACCCCCGCCCGACGCAGTTCTCGGCCAAGGCCGCCGACTATCGCGCCCGCTGGCCCTGGCTGCGCGTCGTGGGCTGAGGCGCCCGCCTACCGTTTCCTGTTCTTGTCGTAGGGGTTATCGCCCTGGCGCATGACGATGCGGATGGGCACGCCCGGCAGGTCCATGGCCTCGCGTAGGCCGTTGACGAGGTAGCGCTGGTAGGACCGCGGCAGTCCCGTCAGCTGGTTACCGAAGAGCACGAAGGTCGGCGGGCGCGCCTTGGCCTGCGTCATGTAGCGGATCTTGATGCGGCGCCCGCTGACCGCCGGAGGCGGGTTGGCGTCGAGCGTGGCGGAAAGCCAGCGGTTGAGCCGCGCCGTCGACAGCCGGCGGTTCCAGGTCTCGGCCACCCGGAACGAGGCTTCGAGCAGCTTGTCGAGGCCGAAGCCGGTGCGGCCCGACACCGGTACGACCGGCACGCCCTTCATCTGCGGCAGCAGGCGGCTCGCCGATTCATGCATCTCGCTGAGCTTGGAGCCGCGCGCCTCGATGAGGTCCCACTTGTTGACGCCGATCACGATGGCGCGGCCCTCGCGCTCGGCCAGGGCCGCGATGGTGAGGTCCTGCTTCTCGAACGGGATGGTGGCGTCGAGCAGCACCACCACGACTTCGGCGAACTGCACGGCGCGGATCGCGTCGGCGGCGGCCAGTTTCTCCACCTTGTCCTCGATGCGGGCGCGCTTGCGCAGGCCCGCCGTGTCGAAGACCTTGAGGTCGCGGTCCCGCCACCTGAGGGCGAGACCGATCGAGTCGCGGGTGATGCCGGGCTCCGGCCCGGTCAGCAGGCGGTCCTCGCCGAGCCAGGCGTTGAGCAGCGTGGACTTGCCGGCGTTGGGGCGGCCCACGACGGCGATGCGCAGCGGCTTGGTGGGGTCGAACTCGGTGCCGTCCTCGTCCTCGCCGAGCACCAGCGGAGCGGCTTCCTCCTCGGGCGCGGCCTCGGGCGCCTTGGGCAGCACGGCCGCCAGGGCGTCGTAGAGGTCGATCATGCCCTCGTTGTGCTCGGCCGAGATGGCGACGGGCGTGCCGAGCCCCAATGCATGGGCTTCGAGCGCGCCCGCCTCGCCGGCGCGGCCTTCGGCCTTGTTGGCCACCACGATGATGGGCTTGTCGGCGCGGCGCACGAGGCCGGCGAAGTGGCTGTCCACCGGCGTGACGCCGATGCGGCTGTCGATCACGAAGAGGATCACGTCGGCATCCGCCACCGCGACCTCGGTCTGCTGGCGCATGCGGCCCGTCAGCGTGTCCTCGGCGGCGTCGTCGAGGCCGGCCGTGTCGATGAGGGTGAAGTCGGCGTCGAAGAGCGACGCCTCGCCTTCGCGCCGGTCCCGCGTCACCCCTGGCTGGTCGTCGACGAGAGCGAGCTTCTTGCCGACGAGCCGGTTGAACAGCGTGGACTTGCCGACGTTGGGCCGGCCGATGATGGCGACCTTGCTCATGGGTGGGCCGGGGCAGGGGCAGGAGTGGAGGCAGGTTCGGGGACGGCGGCCGGCACCGGTGCCGGAGCGGCGCCGGGCGCTGCGGACGACGCCGCCGGCTTGCCGGCCCGCACGAGGCCGAGGAAGAAGCCGGCGCGCTGGCGGCTGTCGGGCGCCGCCTGGGGGTCGGCCACGATGGCGTCGAGCCAGCGGCCGGCCTCGGCGTCGTCGCCGCGCTTCAACGCCGCCGTCGCCAGCATCTCGCGGGCGACGGAGCGATAGGCGGAATTGCTGTCGGCCAGGGGCTCGAGGCGGCGGCGCAGTTCGGCCGGCTCCGCCGAGTCGACCACCAGAAGGCCGGCCCGCAGCGCCGCGACGTCGCGGAACTCCTCGGCGATGCGGGCATCCGCCGCGATGGCGTCGAAGGCCTTCACGGCGCCGGGCGCGTCGGTGCGTCCGAGCTCGCCGGCGGCGCGCAGGCGGGCCAGCAGGCCGTAGCCGGCGGGGAGGTCGCGGCCCAGGGCTTCGAGCACCGCCACCGAGGCCTTGGGGTCGGCCGTGCCGGCGTCGACGGCGTCGAAGTAGCGTGCGCCGGCCGCCTCGGCCTGCTGCTGGCGATAGTATTGGTAACCGCGCCAGCCGCCCGCGGCGGCCAGCACCAGGATGACGAGCAACAGCAGCAGCACCCAGTAGCGCGCCAGGAAGTGGCGGAACTGGTCCTGACGGTATTCCTCGTCGACCTCGCGGATGAAATCGGACATCGTATGTTCTTGAACCTCGCCGGGCCGAGCGCGGCGCGCCCGCCCTTCGGACCTGCGGCGACCGCGGTCCTTTCCAGGGGTCTCCTTAGCAGCTTTCGGGCGCCGGGTGGCAAGAGAAGGCCGTGGCGTCAGAAGGGGGCCCCCTCCATGGCCTCGTCCTCGTCGGCGGGCTGCGGCAGCCGCCGCGGCGGGGCGGCGGGGCGGCGCTCGTCGTTGACGCGCCGCTCGGCCTTGCGGCCTCCGGGCAGGGCGGCGATGCGCGCCACCACGTCGGCGATGTGGTCGGTGCGCTCGACCCGGAGGCCGGCCGTCTCGTCGCTGCCGCCGGGCGGCGCCACGGCGGCGGCGAAGCCGAGCTTGGCGGCCTCCTTCATCCGCGTCCCGCCATGCACCACCGGGCGCACCGAGCCCGACAGGCCGAGCTCGCCGAAGAACACCGCGTCGACCGGCAGGATCTTGCCGGTGATGGAGGAAACCAGGGCGGCGGCGGCGGCGAGGTCGGCGGCCGGCTCGACGATCTTCATGCCGCCGGCGACGTTGAGGTAGACGTCGTATTGGCCGAGCCGCACCCCGGCATGGGTTTCCAGCACGGCGATGACCATGGCGAGGCGGTTCTGGTCCCAGCCCACGACGGCGCGGCGCGGCGTGCCGAGGGCGGTCGGCGCCACCAGGGCCTGGATCTCGACGAGCAGCGGCCGCGTGCCCTCCATGCCGGCGAAGACCGAGGTGCCGGCCGCGGTGGCGTCGCGGCCGGACAGGAAGAAGGCGGACGGGTTGCCGACCTCGGCAAGGCCTTTGCCGGTCATCTCGAACACGCCGATCTCGTCCGTCGGGCCGAAGCGGTTCTTCATGGCACGCAGGATGCGGAAATGGTGGCCGGCATCGCCGTCGAAGGACATGACGGCGTCGACCATGTGCTCGACGACGCGCGGACCCGCGATCTGCCCGTCCTTGGTGACATGGCCGACCAGGATCACGCAGGCGTCGTGGTTCTTGGCGTAGCGGATCAGCGCCTGGGCGGCGCCGCGCACCTGGCTGACGGTGCCGGGCGCGGCGTCGATCGTCTCGGTCCACATGGTCTGGATCGAATCGATCACCACGAGGTCGTAGCGGTCCGACCCGAGCGTGCCGGCGATGTCCTCGACGTTGGTGGCGGCGGCGAGGCGGACGGGCGCGCCCGACAGGCCGAGGCGCTCGGCCCGCATGCGCACCTGCGCCGTGGCCTCCTCGCCCGAGATGTAGGCGACCTTGCCGCCGGCGTCGGCGAGCCGGGCGCAGGCCTGGATGAGCAGCGTCGACTTGCCGATGCCGGGCTCGCCGCCGAGCAGGATCACCGAGCCGGGCACGAGGCCGCCGCCGGTGACGCGGTCGAGCTCCGCAATGCCGATCGCGGTGCGGGGCGGTTCCTGGCCGGTGGCGGCCAGGCTCTGGAAGGCGATGTTGCGGCCCTTGGGGGCGGTCTTCCGGGCCGTGCCGGCGCCGATGCCGGTGGCGGCCTGTTCCTCCACAATGGAGTTCCAGGCCCCGCAGGCGTCGCACTTGCCCTGCCAGCGATTGCTCGTGGCGCCGCAGTTCTGGCAGACGAAGGCGTTGCGGGACTTGCTCATGCGGCACTCCGAGGCGCGGGGGCGACGCCTCACCATTCCCCTCATGCCGGCACGGACGCCTCGCGCCCGGCTCGGGAGGCCGGAGAACCCGCGCCCGGCCGTCGACCCGTCAGGCGCCCGTCCCGTCCCCGATATAGTGGCGCCGATGGCGGCGCCCAAGGTTCACCAGGATCTCGTAGCCGATGGTGCCGCAGCGGGCCGCCAGGGCGTCGACGTCGGCGTTCGGTCCGAGCCATTCCACGGTGTCGCCGGCCTTGAGGGCGCCCTCGGCCAGATGGGTGACGTCGGCAATCGACAGGTCCATGGAGATGCGGCCGGCGAGCGGGCAGGGGATCCCGCCGGCGAAGACCTGCGCGCCCCGGCCCTCGAGCCCGCTGCCGCCGATCGGCACGCCGTCGGCATAGCCGAGCGCGATCGTGGCGAGCCGGGAGGGGCGCGGCGCCGTCCAGCGCCCGTTGTAGCCCGCGCTGGCGCCGGCCGGCACCTGCCGCAGCTGCAGCACGCGCGCCACCAGTCCCACCACGGGCAGCATGGGGTTGGGACGGCCCGGCGTCGGGTTGCCGCCGTAGAGCGCGTAGCCGGGGCGCACGAGGTCGTGGACGGGGCGCTGCGGCAGGAAGATGCCGGACGAGTTCGCCAGCGAGGCCGGGAAGGCCTTGAGGGCGCGTTCGCGCGCGTGGTCGAAGGCGGCGATCTGCCGGGCATTGACGGGCTCGGCCGGATCTTCCGCCGAGACGAGGTGGCTCATCACCAGCGTCACGCCGGCGGCCTGGAGGTCGCCGAGCGGCAGGAAGCGCGCGTCCTCGAGCGGGAAGCCGAGCCGGTTCATGCCGGTGTCGACGTGCAGCGCCGCCACCGGCAGTCCGTCGCCGCCGGCCGCGGCCCGCGCGTCCCGCCAGGCCGCCAGCTCCTCCGGCGAGCCGATCACGGCGTCGAGCCCGTGCCGGCGATAGGCCGCGAAGGGCGCTGATTCGGGGTGGAAGCCGTTCAGCACGAAGATGCGGCCGGGCAGGGCGGCGGCGTCGAGCGCGGCGCGGGCCCGCATGCCCTCAGAAGCATGGGCGACGAAGAAGGTGCGGCAGCCGGCGCGGGCCAGGGCCGGAACGGCCGCGTCGATGCCGAGCCCGTAGGCGTCCGCCTTCACGGCCGCGCCGCATTCGGCCGGCGCGGCGCGGGCGGCGAGCAGGCGCCAGTTGGCCCCGAGCGCGTCGAGGTCCACCGTCAGGACGGCCTGGGCGTCCGGCTCGGCCGCGGGTGCGGCGGGGGGGCTCACATCTGCTCCGGGAGGCGGTCGAAGCGCACGAGATCCGAAAAGCGCGTCACCTCGGCGTCGAACTGCAGCTCCACCATGCCGGTCGGCCCGTGGCGCTGCTTGCCGATGATGACCTCGGCCTTGCCGTGCGCCCGCTCCATGTCGGCGAGCCAGGCCGTGAACTCCTCCGTCCCCTCGCGCGGCTGCTTGCCCTTGAGGTAATACTCCTCGCGGTACACGAACATGACGACGTCGGCGTCCTGCTCGATGGAGCCCGATTCGCGCAGGTCCGACAGCTGGGGGCGCTTGTCCTCCCGGTTCTCGACCTGGCGGGACAGCTGCGACAGCGCGATGACCGGCACGGCCAGTTCCTTGGCGAGCGCCTTGAGGCCCGTGGTGATCTCGGTCAGCTCCTGCACGCGGTTGGCCTGCCCGCCCGACTTCGACCCCGACAGGAGCTGCAGGTAGTCGATGACCAGCAGGTCGAGGCCGCGCTGACGCTTCAGGCGGCGCGCCCGCGCCGTCAGCTGGGCGATGGAGATGCCGCCGGTCTGGTCGATGTAGAAGGGCACGTGCTGCATCTGCCGCGCCGCCTCGGTGACGCGGTGGAAGTCGTCGTCGGTGACGTCGCCGCGGCGGATCTTGTAGGAGGCGACGCCGGACTGCTCGGCGATGATGCGGGTGGCGAGCTGCTCGGCCGACATTTCGAGCGAGAAGAAGCCCACGATGCCGCCGTTCACGGTTTCCAGCGTGCCGTCGGGGCGGGTCTCCGAGCGGTAGGCCTTGGCGATGTTGAAGGCGATGTTGGTGGCCAGCGAGGTCTTGCCCATGGCGGGGCGGCCGGCCAGCACGACGAGATCCGATTTCTGCAGGCCGCCGAGCGACTTGTCCATGTCGACCATGCCGGTCGAGATGCCCGACAGCTTGCCGTCGCGCTCGTAGGCCTTGGCGGCGACGTCGATGGCGGTGGTCAGCGCCATCGAGAAGGTTTGGAAGCCGCCCTCGGCCCGGCCCGATTCGGCGATGGCGTAGAGCTGCCGCTCGGCCGCCTCGATCTGCTCGCGGGGGGAATGGTCCACCGGCGCGTCGAAGGCGACGTTGACGATCTCCTCGCCGATGCTGATCAGCCCGCGCCGCACCGCGAGGTCGTAGATCATGCGGCCGTAGTCGGCCGCGTTGATGATGGTGGTGGCTTCCGAGGCGAGGCGGGCCAGGTACTGCGGCACCGTGATGCCGCCGAGGTCGTGGTCGCCCAGAAAGGTCTTCAACGTGATGGGCGTGGCGATCTTGCCGCCGCGCACCAGCTTGGCGGTGACCTCGAAGACGCGCTGGTGGATCTCCTGCGAGAAATGCTCGGCCAGGAGGAAGTCCGACACGCGGTCGAAGGCCTCGTTGTTGACCAGGATGGCGCCGAGCAGCGCCTGCTCGGCCTCCACGTTGTGGGGCGGCATGCGGAACGTGTCGGCAGGCTCGGGCGCCGGCACGGCGGCCCACCGCGCCACGGTCTCGACATTGCTCATGGGCCGCACCTTTCTGCTCGTTCGGACCGTGCCGCCCCGCGCGGGCGCCCCGGTCCTCACCGGCCTACAGTTAATGGAACCAAGCGGGGGTTAACAGCGCGGCGCGGCGCGGTGTCCACCGGTCCGGCGCCTTGTCACAGCCCTGTCGCAAGCCCACTTGCGGCACCGGCGGCCGACGCCTATAAGCCGCACCACCCCACACGCGGACTGAAGGCGGCCCTGAACCAAGGGCTGCACCGGTGGCTGGCACGGCATCGACGCCGTGGCCGGCCGATTGTCCGCGGAGGTTCAACCGGAGAAGACCTTTACCATGGCCCTGCCCGACTACACCATGCGCTCGCTGCTCGAAGCCGGCGCTCACTTCGGCCACCAGTCCCACCGCTGGAACCCGAAGATGGCGCCCTTCATCTTCGGCGCCCGCAACAACATCCACATCATCGACCTCGCCCAGACGGTGCCGCTCATGCACCGCGCCCTGCAGGCGATCTCCGACACCGTGGCGGGCGGCGGGCGCGTGCTCTTCGTCGGCACCAAGCGCCAGGCGGCCGACCCCATCGCCGATGCGGCGACCCGTTCGGCCCAGTATTACATCAACTCCCGTTGGCTCGGCGGCATGCTGACCAACTGGAAAACCATCTCGGCCTCGATCCAGCGGCTGCGCAAGGTCGACGAGACGCTCGATGGCGGGGCCGTGGGCCTTACCAAGAAGGAGCGGCTCATGATGTCCCGCGAGCGCGAGAAGCTCGAGAAGGCGCTGGGCGGCATCAAGGACATGGGCGGCGTGCCCGACCTGATCTTCGTCATCGACACCAACAAGGAACAGCTGGCCATCAAGGAGGCGAACCGCCTCGGCATCCCGGTGGCGGCCATCGTCGACACCAACTGCAACCCGGACGGCATCACCTATCCGATCCCGGGCAACGACGACGCCAGCCGCGCCATCCTGCTCTATTGCGACCTCGTGGCCCGTGCCGCCATCGACGGCATCTCGCGCAGCCAGGGCGCGCTCGGCATCGACATCGGCGAGATCGAGCAGCCGGCCGAGGAGGAGGCCCTCGAAGCCGCCCCGACGGCCCCGGTCGAGGCCGAGGTCCCGGTCGAGCAGTTCGAGCTGCTCAGCGCCCCCCGCGGCGCGCCGGACGACATGTCCAAGCTGAACGGCGGCAGCCCGCAGCTCGCCCAGAAGCTCAACGACGCCGGCATTTTCCACTTCTGGCAGCTTGCCGCCATGACGCCGGAAGACGCCGCCAACGTCGACCGCGACCTCAAGCTGAACGGTCGGCTCGACCGCGAGGGCTGGGTGCTGCAGGCCCGCGAGCTCGTCGCCGGCGCCTGATCCGGCGTCGGACCATCATCTTCCTATCGGCCGAGGCCCCAGCGGGGCGCGGCCGGCGGCGATCCAGGCCGGCCGGGCGGGGCAGATCCCGCGCCCCGCCGGCGCCTTCCGGACGGAAACGACCGCTTCGTCGCATGGAATTTCGCGCTGCGCGAAGCTCCGATGTCATGAAGCGGTCGTTTCCATGGGGGCCCTGATCGCCGTTCGACATCCAACTCTGAGGTGATTCATGGCCACGATTTCGGCCGCGATGGTGAAGGATCTTCGCGAGAAGACCGGCGCCGGCATGATGGACTGCAAGAACGCCCTCAACGAGACGTCGGGCGACGTCGAAGCCGCCGTGGACTGGCTGCGCAAGAAGGGCATCACCAAGGCTGCCAAGAAGTCCGGCCGCGTGGCCGCCGAGGGCCTCGTGGCGGCGCTCGTCGACGGCAAGCGCGGCGTCGTCGTCGAGGTCAATTCCGAGACCGATTTCGTGGCCCGCAACGCCGACTTCCAGGCGCTGGTCAAGGACGTCGCCAAGGTCGCCCTGCAGCAGGGCGGCACCGTCGAGGGTGTGCTCGGCGCCAAGGCTTCGGCCGGCGGCACCGTCCAGGAGGCGATCTCCAACGCCATCGCGACGATCGGCGAGAACATGACGCTGCGCCGCGTCGCCAGCCTCGAGGTCGGCGAAGGCGTGGTGGGCCAGTACGTCCACGGTTCGACCGGCGACGGCCTCGGCAAGATCGCCGTGATCGTGGCCCTGGAATCGACCGGCAAGGCCGAGGAGCTCCAGGCGCTCGGGCGCCAGCTCGCCATGCATGTGGCGGCAGCGAGCCCGCTCGGCCTCGACGCGTCGTCGATCGACCCCGCGGTGGTCGAGCGCGAGAAGGCCGTGCTGGCCGACAAGAACGCCGGCAAGCCCGCTCACATCCTCGAGAAGATCGTCGAGAGCGGCCTCAAGTCCTACTACAAGGAGGTGAGCCTGCTCGACCAGAGCTACATCCACGACGGCGCCAAGACCGTCGCCCAGGCCGTCAAGGAGGCCGAGAAGACCGTCGGCGCCCCCGTGACGCTGAAGGGCTTCGCCCGCTTCGCGCTCGGCGAGGGCATCGAGAAGCCGGAGGAGCCCGATTTCGCCGCCGAAGTCGCCAGCATGTCGGGCAACGGCTGAGGCGCTCGGCCCATAATTGACGTAGGAGGAGGGCGGCACCAGGTGCCGCCCTTCGCATGTGGGAGGCCTGAATCGGCCACCGCAGCGCAACACGGAAGGATGAGCCGATGAACGCGGGCCAGAGTGCGGGGATGTTCAGGCGGGTCGTCGTCAAGCTGTCGGGCGAGGCCCTGACGGGGCCCGACGCGCATGGGCTGAATGCCCCGACGGTGCAGCGGATCGCGGCCGACCTCGCGTCGGCGTCCGACAGCGGCGTCGAGATCGCCGTCGTGGTGGGAGGCGGCAACTTCTTCCGCGGTATCCAGGGCGCCACCAAGGGCATCGAGCGCGCGCGCGCCGATTCGATCGGCATGCTGGCGACGGTGATGAATGCCCTCGCCATCGAGGCCGCGATCGAGGCCGAGGGCTATCCGGCCCGCGCGCTCTCCGCCGTGCCCATGCCCTCCGTGTGCCAGCCCTATTCGCGCCAGGCGGCGCTGCACCACCTCGCCAAGGGCCGCATCTGCGTCCTGGCGGGCGGCACCGGCAACCCCTTCTTCACCACCGACACCGGCGCGGTGCTGCGGGCCGCCGAGCTTTCCTGCGACGCCGTGATGAAGGCCACGCAGGTCGACGGCGTCTATACCGCCGACCCCAAGCGCGACCCGGCCGCCACGCGCTTCGTCCAGCTCACCCACGACGAAGCCATCAACAAGAACCTCGCCGTGATGGACACGGCGGCCTTCGCCCTGGCGCGCGAGAACCGCATCCCCATCATCGTGTTCTCCATCGCGGTCGACGGCGCCATCCGGGCGGCCCTCGAGGGCACCGGCACCTTCACCATGGTGACGCCCTGAGAGCCTGGGGACGATGGTCCGGGGCTCGGGACGAGAGGGGCATTGCCTCGGCGTTCTCAGCCGGGAACCGGGCCCGCGTCGGATGGATTCACGAAATCTGAGCCGGTCCGAGCGCCCGGCCCGGCGCGCGACATAAGGCGGCATGCGGCCGGCCGGGGCCGCCGGGGCTCGACCCGGGCCGCGTTCCCAGCGCATTCTCCGTGGCCACGACGCGATTGGACGTGCGAATGAAGACGCGCACGTGTTAAGGGAGGGCGCTTCGCTACCCTGGGCTTCGGCCCGGGCGGCGGGCGGATTCGAGAACGGACTTGTCATCGTGAGCGCAGAATTCGACGTCGCCGACCTGAAACGCCGCATGCAGAGCGCCATCCAGTCGCTCAAGCACGAGCTGGCCGGCCTGCGGACCGGGCGCGCCAGCGCGGCCCTGGTCGAGCCCGTCATGGTGCATGCCTACGGGCAGACCATGCCGCTGAACCAGGTGGCCAGCATCACGGTGCCGGAGCCGCGCGCCCTCGCCGTCCAGGTCTGGGACAAGGGCATGGTGAGTGCCGTCGAGAAGGCCATCCGCGACGCCAACCTCGGCCTGTCCCCCACCGTCGAGGGCCAGCTGCTGCGCATCCGCATTCCGGAGCTCAACGAGCAGCGCCGCAAGGAGATGGTCAAATACGCGCATAAATACGGCGAGGAAGGCAAGGTGGCGGTGCGCCACGTCCGCCGCGACGGCATCGACCGGCTGAAGAAGCTGCTCAAGGACAAGGACATCTCCGAGGACGACGAGAAGCGCCTCGCCGGCGAGGTGCAGAAGCTGACCGACCAATACGTCTCCGAGGTCGACGGGACGGTGGACTCCAAGGAAAAAGAGATCATGCAGGTCTAGGCCTGCGGACGTGGGCCTGATGGATGCCGGCCGGATGCTGCGGACAGCCAAGATGCAGACCACCCCAGGTGACGACGGCCGAGGTGGCGCCGATGCCGGCCGGGAGCGCGAGCCCGGCTTCGGTTCGGACGTCGGCGCGACCCGCGAGGCGAGCCGCGTCCCGGCCCATGTCGGCATCATCATGGACGGGAACGGCCGCTGGGCCGCGGCCCGCGGCATGCCGCGCCTCGAGGGCCACCGCCGCGGCGTCGAGGCCCTCCGGGCGACCGTGAAGTCGGCCTCCGACCTCGGCGTCCGCTTCCTCACCGTCTACAGCTTCTCCTCCGAGAACTGGACGCGCCCCGTCGAGGAGGTGTCGGACCTCATGGGGCTGCTGAAGCGCTTCATCCGCAAGGACCTCGCCGACCTGCACCGCAACGGCGTCCGCGTGCGCATCATCGGCGAGCGCGACCGGCTGACGGCCGACATCCGGACCCTGCTGGCCGACGCGGAAGAGCTGACCCGTGCCAATGCCGGCCTCGTGCTGGTAGTGGCGTTCAACTACGGCAGCCGCCAGGAGATCGCCTCCGCCATGCGCCGCATCGCCGAGGGCGTGAGGGCCGGCACGATCGATCCCGCCTCCATCGGTCCCGAAACCGTGACGGCGCATCTCGACACGGCCGGCATCCCTGACCCGGACCTCATCATCCGCACGTCGGGCGAGCAGCGCCTGTCGAACTTCCTGATGTGGCAGGCCGCCTACGCGGAATTCGTGTTCCTGCCCTGCCACTGGCCGGATTTCGACCGCGACGCGTTGCAGACGGCGCTGGAAGCCTACATGTCGCGCGAGCGGCGCTTCGGCGGGATCCGGCCGGCCGAGCTGGAGCGGAAGGTCAAATCCGCCCAATGACCCCGATGCAGCCCGGGAGCGACCGGTCGGTGCCGGCCCCGGCGCGGCCCGGCGGACGGGCGGAACTCCTGCCGCGCGTTCTGTCGGCCGTCGTCATGGGGGCGGCGGCGCTGGCCACGGCCGTCCTGGGCGGTCCGCTGTTCGATCTCTTCTGGTGGCTCGCCGCCGTCGCCGTCCTGTGGGAATGGCACGGGCTGGCGGGCCTGTCGCGCCGCAACCCGCTGGTGCTGCTGGGCGGCGCGGCCCTGGCGGCGGCGGCCCTGCTGGCTGGCCGGGCGGAGCCGGGCCACGCCCTCGTCGCGCTGGCGCTCGGCGCCGGCGTCACGGCGCTGCTGGCCGAGCCCGGACGGCGCGGCATCGCCGCCGGCGGGCCGCTCTATGCCGGCGTTCTCGCCCTGGCCCTGCCGCTGCTCCGCCATTCGCAGGAGGACGGCTTCGCCGCCGTGGCCTGGCTCTTCGCCGTGGTCTGGGGCACCGACACGATGGCGTTCTTCGGGGGGCGCGCCATCGGCGGCCCCAAGCTGGCTCCCCGCCTGTCGCCGTCCAAGACCTGGTCGGGTTTCCTCGTCGGGGTCGCGTGCGGGGGCCTGCTGGGCCTGCTCGTGGCTCCGCGCACCGGCGGCCTGGCGTGGCTGCTGGCGGCGGGCTTCGTCGGCGGGGCGCTCGCCCAGGCCGGCGACCTGTTCGAATCGACCCTGAAGCGTCGATTCGGCGTGAAGGACGCCGGCTCCCTCATTCCCGGACACGGCGGCGTCATGGACCGCCTCGACGGGTTCATCGCGGCAGCCGTCTTCGCGGCGGCCGTCGGTCTGTGGCGCTTCGGTCCCGACGGGGCCGGGGCAGGGCTGCTCAAATGGTGAGAACACGCATGATGTCGGGCCGCGACGCGCCGCAAGACCGATCCTTCGGCACGGGGCCGGGCGATGCCGGCCCCAAGACGCTGGTGATCCTGGGCGCGACGGGGTCGATCGGCCGGTCGACGGCCGAGATCCTCAAGCTCCACCCCGACGCCTTCACGGTGGCGGCCGTGGCGGGGGGGCGCGATGGCGAAGCCCTGGCCAGGACGGCGATCACGCTGCGCGCCGGCTTCGCCGCGCTCGCCGACCCGGCCGGCCTCCCGGCGCTCAGAAGCGCGCTGGCCGGCACCGGTATCGCCTGCGCGGCGGGGCCCGACGCCGTCGTGGAGGCGGCGCGCCGCCCCTGCGACCTCGTCATCGGCGCCATCGCCGGCACGGCCGGCATGCGGCCGACCTTCGCCGCCATCGAGGCCGGCCATACGATCGCCCTCGCCAACAAGGAGACGCTGGTCTGCGCCGGCGCCGCCGTGATGGCGGCCGCCCGGCGGCACGGCGCCACGCTGCTGCCGCTCGACAGCGAACACAACGCCATCTTCCAGGCGCTGGGCGACGCCGATTGGGACACGATCGAGCGCATGACGCTGACGGCCTCGGGCGGGCCGTTCCGGGACTGGTCGGCCGAGCGGATCGCCGCCGCCACGCTCGACGAGGCCCTCGCCCACCCCAACTGGGCCATGGGTCCCAAGGTGACGATCGATTCCGCCGGCCTCATCAACAAGGGCCTGGAACTGATCGAGGCCCACCACCTCTTCGGCGTCCCGGCCGACAGGCTCGACGTGGTGGTGCATCCCCAATCGGTGGTGCACGGCCTCGTGTCCTTCGCCGACGGCTCCGTCACGGCGGGCCTCGCCCTCCCGGACATGCGGGTGCCGATCGCCCATTGCCTGACCTACCCGCGGCGGATCGAGAGCGGGGCGCGCAAGCTCGACCTCGCCGCCGTCGGCTCGCTGACCTTCGAGAAGCCCGACCTCGCCCGCTTTCCCGGGCTGCGGGTCGCCATGGCGGCGCTGCAGGCCGGGGGCGGGCTGCCGACCGTGTTCAACGCCGCCAACGAGGTGGCGGTGGATGCCTTCGTGGCGCGCCGCATCGGCTTCTCCGACATCGTCCGCATCGTCGAGCGCGTCTGCGAGGCCGCTAACGCCTTCGGCGAAGCCGCGACTCCGGCCGGCATCGACGAGGCCCTGGCCGTTGACCATGTCGCGAGAGAAAGGGCCGCGGCTCTCTTACATTGATGAGCTCGAAGTGAGACAGTAACGCTCTGGTAACCATTCCGGTCGGCCGGCGCCTCGCGGGGCGCTGGCGGCCCGGGATGCACGGAGTTCCCCATGTCGCTGCTGTTCGGCCCCATCATGTCGCTCCTGTCCACCCTCGTGCCGTTCGTCTTCGTCATGACGGTAGTGGTGTTCTTCCATGAGCTCGGCCATTTCCTGGTCGGTCGCTGGTGCGGCGTGAAGGTCGACGCCTTCTCAATCGGCTTCGGCCCGGAACTCTTCGCGCGGGTCGACCGCTACGGCACGCGCTGGCGCCTCGCCGCCATCCCGCTCGGCGGCTACGTCAAGTTCCATGGCGATCCCAACGCCGCCAGCGTGGGCACCAGCGAGGCCGTGTCGACCATGTCGCCGGCCGAGCGCGCCGTCACCTTCGCGGCCCAGCCGGTGCACGAGCGCGCCGCCATCGTGGCGGCCGGTCCCATCGCCAACTTCATCCTCGCCATCGTCATCATGACGGGCATCTTCTACGTCGAAGGCCGCTCCATCCTGTTGCCGCGGGTCGCCACGGTCCAGGCCGACAGCGCCGCCGCCCGCGCCGGCTTCGCCCCGGGCGACGTCGTCACGTCCATCGACGGCCAGCCCATCCGCAGCTTCGTCGACATGCAGAAGATCGTCAGCGCGTCGAGCGGCGTCGCGCTGGCCTTCGGCGTCGAGCGGGACGGCCACGACGTGTCGCTGACGGCGACGCCCGAGCGCCGCGACGTCAAGGGTGCGCTCGGAACCGCCAGCATCGGCGTGCTCGGCGTCGCCGCCTCCACCGATCCCCACGACGTACGGACGGAGCGCCTCGGCCTCGGGGATGCCGCCGCCGAGGCCGCCCACGACACCTGGTTCGTCATCGACCGCACCGCCGCCTACGTGAGCGGCCTCGTGCTCGGCCGCGAGAAGCCCGACCAGCTGTCCGGCCCCATCGGCGTGGCGGGCGTGGCCGGGCAGGTGGCCAAGATCGGCATCGGCCCGCTGTTCAACCTCATCGCCATCCTGTCCATCTCGATCGGCCTCATCAACCTCGTGCCGGTGCCGTTGCTCGACGGCGGCCACCTGCTGTATTTCGCCTTCGAAGCCCTGCGGGGCCGCCCCATGAGCCTCGGCGCCCAGGAGTTCGGCTTCAAAATCGGCCTGGCGCTGGTGTCCATGCTGATGATCTTCGCGACCTACAACGACCTGGCCCACTACGCCCGGGGTTGACGGCGCGGGGACGCGACAGTTTCCCTCGATCCCTCGGCCGAACTTAGCGAGCGCCCCGGTGGCGCTCGCTTCGCGTCGGCCTGCGATCGGGGACGTGACCCGCCTGCAACGTCATACGATAATCGGGCGCACGGCTCCGGTCGCGCTGTAGGCCGGGGTTCGTAAACCTTGTAGAAGCGAAATTCCCGGAAAAGGGGACGCTGGAGCCTGCTCGCAGACTCGGGTAGTGAAAAAAGCGCACCCCCCGGGGTGAGTCGACCACGGCGGCTCCGCCGTCCATGGCTGTACAGGGATCGATTGCCGATGCGTTTTCTTCGAGGCTGTCTGACCAGGTTGGCCTTCGCCCTGTGCCTCGTGGCCTGCGTGCTGGGCCCCAACGCCCTGGCGGTGGCCGCCGTTCCCGCCTCCGCCATCGTCGTCGAAGGCAATCATCGCGTCGACGCCGACACGATCCGCACCTATTTCCAGGGCACCGACGAGGGCAAGGTCAACGACGCCGTGCGCTCGCTCTACGCCACGGGCCTGTTCTCGGACGTCCGCGTGAGCCGTGACGGGGGGCGCATCGTCGTCCACGTCGCCGAGAACGGCGTCATCAACCGGGTCGCCTTCGAGGGCAACAAGAAGGTCAAGAGCGAGCAGCTCGAGACGGAGGTCACCTCCAAGACGCGCGGTCCCTATTCGCAGGCCTTCGTGGCGGCGGACGTGCAGCGCATCCAGGAGATCTACCGCCGCTCCGGCAACGGCAACGCCAAGGTGACCAGCCGCACCGTCGACCTGCCGAACGGTCGCGTCGACGTCGTCTTCACCATCGACGAGGGCTCCAAGACTGGCGTCAAGGCCATCGAGTTCGCCGGCAACCACGCCTATTCCTCGCGCAAGCTGCGCGGCATCATGACGACGACCGAGATGAACCTCATCTCGTTCCTGAAGACCACCGACGTCTACGACCCCGAGAAGATCTCCTCCGACGAGGACCTCATCCGCCGCTTCTACCTCAAGAACGGCTATGCCGACTTCCGCATCGTCGGCACGGACGTGAAGTTCGACGCCGACGAGGGCGGCTACAACGTCCTCATCAAGATCGAGGAAGGCGCCCAGTACACCGTCAGCTCGGTGCGGGTCGACACCCAGATTCCCGGCGTGACCAGCGATTCGCTGCTGCCCTTCCTGAAGCTCTCGTCCGGCGACACCTACGACGGCGACGCCGTGCAGAAGTCCGTCGAGGCGCTCACCCGCGAGGTGGCCCGCCGCGGCTTCGCCTTCGCCGAGGTCAAGCCCCGCGGCGACCGCAACAACCAGGCCCACACGGTGTCGATCGCCTTCACGATCGACGAGGGTCCGCGCGTCTACATCGAGCGGATCAACGTCCACGGGAACACCCGCACGCGCGAATACGTGATCCGTCGCGAGTTCGACATCGGCGAAGGCGACCCCTACAACAAGGTGCTGATCGACAAGGCCGAACGTCGCCTGAACTCGCTGGGCTTCTTCAAGAAGGTCAAGATCACCAACCAGCCCGGCTCCTCGCCCGACCGCGTCATCGTCGACGTGGACGTCGAGGACCAGCCGACGGGTTCGTTCGGCGTGTCCGGCGGCTATTCGACCTCGGACGGCTTCATCGCCGAACTGTCGGTGTCGGAGTCGAACTTCCTCGGCCGCGGCCAGTTCGTGAAGGTCGCCATCCAGGAGGGGCAGAACGCCCGCGGCATCGACTTCTCCTTCACCGAGCCCTACATCCTCGACACCCGCATCGCGGCCGGTTTCGACCTCTTCGCCAAGCAGAGCGACAACACCCAGTACACCGACTACCGGACCTTCGTGACGGGCGGCACCCTGCGCCTCGGCGTGCCGATCACCGACGAGTTCTCCATCTCGCCGCACTATTCGATCTACAACACCCGCATCAACATCCCGGACACGACCAGCTACCCCTATAACGACTGTCAGTTCCCGGTGAACGGCGTGACGCCCGGCGTCGGCGTCCTCGGCGGCACCCCGCCGACCTTGGTCGACAACTGCCTGACCAACGGCGAAGCCTCGCTGGCCATCAAGCAGGCCCAGGGCTCGACGCTGACGTCGCTGGCCGGCTTCACGCTCGACTACAACACGCTCGACAACCGCAAGGACCCGACCTCGGGCCTGTTCATCGAGCTGCGCAACGACGTGGCCGGGCTCGGCGGCGACTCCCAGTTCGTCCGCACCAGCGGCGACCTGCGCTACTATCACGGGATCTTCGAGGACATCGTCGGCATCGTCCACCTGCAGGGCGGCCAGATCACCGGCTTCGGCAGCGAAAGCCAGCTCCGCATCGCCGACGAGTTCCAGCTCGGCCCGACGCTGGTGCGCGGCTTCGCCCCGAGCGGCATCGGCCCGCGCGACATCTCGAACCTCGCCGCCTACAAGTACAATCCCCTCGGCGGCTCCACCTACTTCGGTGCCTCGGCCGAGGTGCAGTTCGCCATCCCCTACCTGCCGCGTGACCTCGGCCTGCGCGGCGCCCTGTTCTCCGACGCCGGCACGCTCTTCGGCTACCAGGGCAAGACCAACTTCACGCCGGGCGGCGGCGCCTGCGTGGCCAGCCTGCAGGCCCCGACCTACACCCAGGGGACCTGCGTCCAGGTGCGCGACTCGGCGGCGATCCGCTCGTCGGTCGGTGCCTCGATCCTGTGGGCTTCGCCGCTCGGCCCGATCCGCTTCGACTACGCCTACGCGTTGTCGAAGGACAAATACGACGTGACCCAGGCGTTCCGCTTCTCCGGCGGCACCTCCTTCTGATCCAGCCGGATCGACACGGACTGCGGGCCCTCGGGCCCGCAGTTCGCGTTTCGGGGGGCAGCGCACGGGGTTGCGCCGCCGTGGCGGGAGTGGCAAGCCTCGCCCCTCGCGGCCGGCAGCCGCGCCGGCGCGCCGCGCCGGAAGCCGCCGGCCCGCAGGGGCGGGCGGTCTGCCGGACCGCCCTGCGACCGATCGGCGGGGTTTGATGAGCTCTCCAGTGTTCTTCCGTCCCGCGCTCGAGCCGTCGCTCGCCGATGTCGTCGGCTGGACCGGCGTCATCGCGCCCGAGGGGGCCGACCTCGCTCTGCGCTTCGGCCGGGTCGCGCCGCTCGACCTCGCCGGACCTGGCGACCTCACCTTCCTGGACAATCCCCGCTACGCCCCGGCCCTGGCCGGCACGCGCGCGGCCGCCTGCATCGTCCCGGCGCGCTACGCCGGGGCCGTGCCGCCCGGCACCGTCGGGCTCGTCGCCAAGGAGCCCTATCGCGCCGTCGCGATCGTGGCCGCCCGGCTCTATCCCGACGCCATGCGGCCGGGTTCGCTCTTCGGCACCGTCGGGGTGTCGCCGTCTTCGACCGTCCACCCCGAGGCGCGGCTGGAGCCCGGCGTGACGGTCGATCCCGGCGCCGTCATCGGGCCGCGGGCCGAGATCGGGGCCGGGACCGTCGTGGGTCCCCATGCCGTGATCGGTCCCGACGTGCGGATCGGCCGCAATTGTTCGGTCGGCGCCAATGCGACGGTCGTGCACGCCCTGGTGGGCGACCGTGTGATCCTGCATTCGGGCGTGCGCATCGGCCAGGACGGGTTCGGCTTCGCCATGGGACCGGGCGGCCACCTCAAGGTGCCGCAGATCGGGCGCGTCGTGCTGCAGGACGACGTCGAGGTCGGCGCCAACACCGCCATCGACCGCGGCTCGAACCGCGACACCGTGGTGGGCGAGGGGACCAAGATCGACAACCTCGTGCAGATCGGCCACAACGTGTCCATCGGCCGACACTGCGTGATCGTCTCGCAGACGGGCATCTCGGGCTCCACCGTGCTCGGCGACTACGTCGTCACCGCCGGGCAGGCGGGCTTGGCGGGCCATCTCACCATCGGCACCGGCGCCCAGATCGGCGCCAAATCGGGCGTGATGAACGACATCCCGGCCGGTGAACGCTGGTTCGGCATCCCGGCCCAGTCCGCCCGCGAGCAGTTCCGGCTCCACGCGACGCTGAAGCGCCTCGCCAAGCGCGTCCCGAGCGCGGCGGACTGACCGTCAGCGCGTCGACGCCGGCCCGGCCCGGCCGGACATGACGCTGCGGCATCGCAGGGCGTTCCGGCGTGCGTCCGGCCCGTCGCGCCCCGATACGAGGCTTGGCGGCGGGCCGGAGACATGCGACATGCCCGGGTGAGGCCGCCCTGGTGCGGCCGAGAGGCCTGGACCGGGGACGAGGGATGGACGAAGCGGCGCGGACGGAGCTCGACTCGATCGATATCCTGAAACTCCTCGAATATCTGCCGCACCGCTATCCGTTCCTGCTGGTCGACCGGATCGTGGCGATGCAGGACGACGTGTCGTGCATCGGCATCAAGAACGTCACCTTCAACGAGCCTCAGTTCCAAGGTCACTTCCCGGGCCGTCCCGTGATGCCGGGCGTGCTGCTCATCGAGGGCATGGCCCAGACGGCGGGCGCGCTCTGCGTCCATGCCCAGAAGCTCGCCAAGCCGCGGCTCGTCTATTTCATGACCATCGACAAGGCCAAGTTCAGGAAGCCGGTCGTCCCCGGGGATCGGGTGGAGTTCCACCTGCACAAGCTCAACCAGCGCCGCAACATGTGGTGGTACAAGGGCGAGGCCAAGGTCGACGGGCAACTGGTCTGCGAGGCCGAGGTCAGCGCCATGCTGGTGATGGATTGAGCGGCGCCGTCCCGCCGGGAGGAAACCATGTCTGACCCGGACATGCGGGACCGCGACGGTCCGCAGATCCATCCTTCCGCCGTCGTGGCCCATGCGGCGCAGCTGGGGCGCGGCGTGCAGATCGGCCCCTTCTGCGCCGTGGGGCCCGACGTGGTCCTGGGCGCGGGGGTGCGCCTCGTCTCGCATGTGGCGATCGCCGGCCACACCACGGTCGGCGAGGGGACGCGCATCTTCCCCTTCGCGTCGCTGGGCCACGAGCCACAGGACCTCAAGTTCCGGGGCGAAGTCTCCGAACTGCGGGTCGGGCGCGACTGCGTCATCCGCGAAGGCGTCACCATGAACCCCGGCACGGCGTCGGGCGGTCTGCTCACCAGCGTGGGCGACCGCAGCGTGTTTCTGGCGCAGGCGCATGTGGCCCACGACTGCCGCGTCGGCAGCGACGTCATCTTCTCCAACAACGTGATGCTGGCCGGCCATTGCACGGTGGGCGACCACGCCATCCTGGGCGGCGGCGCCGCCGTGCACCAGTTCGTGCGGCTCGGCCGCCACAGTTTCATCGGCGGGCTCGCCGGCGTCGAGCACGACGTGATCCCCTACGGGATCGCGCTCGGCAACCGCGCCCATCTCGCCGGCCTCAACGTCGTGGGGCTCAAGCGTCGCGGCTTCCCGCGCGAGACCATCCACGACCTGCGGCGCGCCTACAAGCTGCTGTTCTCGGCCGCCGGCACGCTGCGGGAGCGGACCGAGGCCGTCGCGGCCGAGTTCGGCAGCCATCCCCAGGCCGAGGAGATCCTGTCCTTCCTGCGCGAGGGCGGCGAGCGCGCCATCTGCGTGCCGCGCGACGGCCGCGACCTGCCATGACGGGGGCAGGCGCGCCGCGGTCGCTGCGCGTCTTCATCGTGGCGGGCGAGCATTCCGGCGACCATCTCGGCGCCGGCCTCATCCGGGCCCTGCGCGAACGCGTCCCGGGCCTCGCGGTCTCGGGCGTCGGCGGGGACGAGATGGCGCGGGAAGGGCTCGTCCCGCTGTTCCCGCTGTCCGACATCGCCGTCATGGGGTTCGTGCCGGTCATCGCCCGCCTGCCGCACCTGCTGAGGCGCATCCGCGAGACGGCGGCGGCCGCCGTCGCGGCGCGGCCGGACGTGCTGGTCATCGTCGACAGCCCGGATTTCACCCACCGCGTCGCCCGTCGGGTCCGGGCGCTGGCGCCCGGCGTCCCCATCGTCGACTACGTCAGCCCGACCGTGTGGGCGTGGCGCCCCGGTCGCGCCCCGGCCATGCGGGCCTATGTCGACCGCCTGCTGGCGCTGCTGCCCTTCGAACCCGAGGCCCATCGCCGGCTCGGCGGCCCGCCCTGCAGCTACGTGGGCCATCCCCTGATCGAACGCCTGCACGAGCTGCGGCCGGCCCCCGCCGACCTGCCGGCGCGCGAGCGTGCCACGCTGCTGGTGCTGCCCGGCTCGCGCCGGTCCGAAATCCGGCGCCTCACCCAGGTGTTCGGCGAGACGGTGGCACGGGTGGCCGGCCGCGTTCCCGACCTCGACGTGGTGCTGCCCGCCGTGGCGGACCTCGCCGGGGACATCCGGGCGCGCGTCGCGTCCTGGCCGGTCCAGCCGCGGGTCGTGACGGGGGAGGCCGCCAAGCTCGCGGCGTTCCGGTCCGCCCGGGCCGCGCTCGCGGCTTCGGGAACCGTCACGCTCGAACTGGCGCTCGCCGGCGTGCCCATGGTGGTGGCCTATCGGGTGTCGCCGCTCGAAACCTGGCTGCGCTTCGTCGTGACGGTGCCGTCGATCGTGCTGCCGAACCTGATCCTCGGCGAGAATGCCGTCCCGGAGTTCCTGCAGGGCGCCTGCCGGCCGGACGCGCTGGCGGCGAGCCTCGTGCCCCTGCTGGGCGATTCGCCGGCCAGGGCCGCCCAGCTCGACGCCTTCGGCCGCCTCGACGCCCTGATGCGCATCGCCTCCGGCTCCACGCCGAGCCGGGAAGCGGCCGCCCTGGTGCTGGACGCTGCCGGAACCTCGGCTTAAGGGTTTTCGCCCGCTTTTAAGTCTCTGTGAACCCTGATGCCGTTGAGTGGCGGCATGGGTACAGCATCCCGATCCGGTCCGCCTGGACGCCGGGATCGCCGGCACCCTGCGTGTGATCGGGGATCGGCGATGTCGATGCGGAGCGAACTGGACTACGACCGGACGGGACGGGCTGCCGTGGGCCGCGAACTCGACCTCGTCGGTCTCGGGCGGGCGATATCGCGCCGGCGCTGGTGGTTGATCGTGCCGGCCCTGGTCTGCTTCGTCGGGGCCGTGCTCTTCGTCTCGACGGTGCCGCCCCGCTACACCGCCGAGGCGAAGGTCCTGGTCGAGAACGGCGAGAACTACTTCACCCGCCCGGACCGCACCGACCCGCTCTCCGCGACCCTGCCCGACGACGAGACCGTGCAGAGCCAGATCCAGCTGGTGCAGTCGCGCGACATCGCCCGCGCGGCCGTCCGCCGCCTCGACCTCAAGGGCAACGTCGAGTTCGATCCCCTGGCGCGGGGGCTCGACGTCGTGTCGCGCCTGACGATCCTGCTCGGCCTGGCGCGCGATCCCACGACCGTCTCGCCCGAGGACCGCATCCTCGCCAACTACTTCGACCGGCTGACCGTGTATTCGGTGCCGAAGTCCCGGGTCATCGCCATCGAGTTCAGCGCGGCCGATCCCGACCTCGCCGCGCGGGCCGCCAACACCATCGCCGAGCTCGTCATCGAGGCCCAGTCCGCCGCCAAGCGGGACAGCGCCCGCCAGGCCGCGTCGTCGCTGGCCTCGCTGGTGACGGACCTGCGGACCCGGGTGGCCGAGGCCGAGGGCAAGGCCGACGCCTACCGCACGCAGTCCGGCCTGCTGCAGGGCGCCAACAACGCGACCATCACCAACCAGCAGCTCGGCGACCTCAACACCCAGCTGGCCCAGGCCCGCACCTCCCAGGCCGACGCCCAGGCCAAGGCCAAGATCATCAAGGCGATGATCGCCCAGAACCGCGTCGGCGAGATCCCCGACGTCGCCAACAACGAGTTCATCCGCCGCATCTCCGAGCAGCGCTCGACGCTCAAGGCCGAGATCGCCCTGCAGAGCCGCACGCTGCTGCCCGGCCACCCCCACATGCAGGAGTTGAACGCCCAGCTCGCCGACGTCGATGCCCAGCTGCGCCTCGCCGGCGACAAGATGGCGCGCACGCTCGAGAACGACGGCCACATCGCGGCGGCCCGGGTCGACAACCTGCTGGCGGCGCTCGACGTCCAGAAGAAGACCGTGGGCACGGCCGGCGTCGACCAGGTGCACCTCAACACGCTGGAAACCCAGGCGCGCCTGCTCAAGGACCAGCTCGAGTTCAACACCCAGAAGTACCAGGAGGCCGTGGCCCGCGAGAATGCCGCCTCGACCCCGGCGGACGTGCGGGTGATCTCGCGGGCAATGGCGCCGCAGCTGCCGTCCTTCCCCAAGAAGGTGCCGACCATCGCCATCGCCACCATCGCGGGTCTGGTGCTGGCCCTGGGCATCCTGGTGGCGCAGGAACTGCTGTCGGGCCGCGCCTTCGCGGCGTCCGATGCCGAGGCGGCGGCGGTGGCTGCGCCCGACGCCCTTCCGCTCCCGGTGGCGACGCCGATGCCGGCGCCGGCCCGGGCCATGAGCGAGGCGGCGCTGGCGGCCGAGGGCGAGGCGAGCCTGCTCGCCACGCTCGACGCCCTGCGGGACTGCCGCGTCCAGAACCACGCCGCCCGCGCCCTCGTCCTTCCGCCCTCGCCCCGCGCCGCGGCGCCCGCCGCCGTGATCGGCCTCGCCCGCCGCCTGTCGGGCGAGGGGCGCACCATCCTGGTCGACCTCAACCGGGCCTCGCCGGCCGTGGAGCCGCGCCACCTCGCGCTCGACAGCTACGGCCCCGGCGACGGGGAGCCGATGGGTCTCGGCGAGCTGCTGGCCGGCCATGCGAGCTTCGCCGAGGTCATCCACCGCGACAGCCAGTCCCGCCTTCACGTGGTGCCGGTGGGGCAGGACCCGATCGACGGGTCGGCCCTCGACACGATCGGCCTCGTGCTGGACGCCCTGGGCGAAACCTACGACTACCTCGTGCTGCACGCCCCGGCACCGACCGACCCGGTCACGCTCCGCCTCGCGCCGGAAGCCGATGCCGTGGTGATCGTGCATGCGGGGGACAGCGCCTCGGCCGAGATCGCGGCGGCGCGGGACATGCTGGCGCGGGCGGACGGGCCCGCCGCCGTCCACCTCGTGCCGGCGTCAGTCCTCGCGCCTCGCAGCGCCGTCCGCCGGGCGGCCTGACGCGCCGCGGCGTGCCGACGACAGGGCGCGCCGCAGCCGCAGTGCCAGCGGCCAGGCCCAGCGCGACTGCTTGATGGCGCGCTTGGCCTGCAGGCGCAGGCGCTCGGCGCGGGCCGCGGCCCAGCCCCGCAGCGTGAGCGGGACGAGGCTGTCGAAGAGCGGCTCCGCTTCCGGACAGTAGGTGGCCTTGTAGCGCGCCTCGCCGATCCCGAGGTCGAACATCGTGAAACCCTCGGCGCAATAGTGCCGCATGGTTTCGGCGAGCAGCAGCTCGCCCGGGCTGTTGCGGGCGAACTCGGCATCGGCGGTGAACGAGGTCAGCATGCCCGAGAAGCGCGCGCCGTGACGGACCCCGGCCAGCGTCGCCAGGATGCGGTCTCCGCAGCGCAGGGCATGGAGGGCCACGGGGCCGGCGCCGCCCGCCGTGGCGGCGAGGAAGGCGCGCAGGCCCGGGATGTCGCCGCAGTCGATGCCCGCCAGGTCGTTGCGGGCCGTCCGCTGCACCGTGAAGGCGTCCAGGACCTCCGCGATCTCGGCGGCGCCGCGCGCCTCGAAAACCGCCACGGGGCCGATCGCCGCCAGGCGGGTGGTCTTCTGGCGCAGCTTCTTGCGCGTCTCGCGCGACAGCTGCGCCTTGAAGAAGGCTTCGCCGTCGGGCTGCAGCGTGGCCCGGTAGGCGAAGCTCGGGCTCGGCTGGTGCGGGAAGGCGAGGAACGGGTTGGCGACGCCGTCCCAGGCATGGGGCTGGTTGCGGAAAAGGCAGAGGTCGATCGTCGTGCCGCTCGCGGCCGCGGCGCGGCGCAGCAGCGCCGTCAGGGCGGCGCGCGACAGGTCGGTCCCGGGCGCGAACAGCCCCATGTTAAAGTTGCTGTCCTTGGCGCCCAGGAAGGAGGCGACCCGGAGCCAGCCCTGCCGCTGCAGGCCCAGCGGCAGCACCGCCTGGGCGCGACCGTCGGCGTCATGCGCCACGACGATCAGCGGGACGACGCCGGCCGCCCGGCCGACGCAGTCGATCCAGGGCAGGATCCAGTCGGGCCTCTGGTAGGGCGTCGTGGGGACCCGGCCGGCGAGGTCCTGCCAGTCCGCCAGGGCGGCACGCGGGTCGCGGTGGACCGTCACCGACGCGAAGGGACCGGCGGGCGTCGCGCGCCCGTCCCGCAGGCCGGCGCCACGGTCGCCGGCTTCCGAGCGGCCCGCCTCCATCGCGACCTCTGACATGGGACCGGGCACTCCATCGTCTCCCGTCCGCCGGGCCGACCGCAGCGCAGTGTAGCAATAAATCCGCAAAGCCTCGGCGCTATCCTGAAGCGGGGTAAACGGCCCGCCCGGGGGACAGCGATGCGCGACAGGATCATCGGGGCGGGGTTCGCCGCCCTCGGCGCCACCGGGCTGCACCGCGTCGCGGCACCCCGCCTGCGCGGGCTCGGCGCCCTGCTCATGTTCCACCACGTCCGCCCGGCCAGCCCCAGCGCCTTCGCGCCGAACGGCATGCTGGAGATCACGCCCGGCTTCCTCGACGCCGCCCTGACGCGCATCAAGGCGCTTGGCTACCGGCTGCTGCCGCTCGACGCCGCCGTGGCGGAACTGCGGGCCGGCGGGGTGCCCGGCGCCCCGCCCTTCGCCGTGCTGACCTTCGACGACGGCTATCGCGACAACCTCGTCCACGCCCTGCCGGTCCTGGAGCGTCACGCCGCCCCCTTCACCATCTACGTCACCACCGGCTTCGCCGAGCGGCGGGCGCGGCTCTGGTGGGTCGAGCTCGAAGAGGCGATCCGCCGGGCCGAGCGGGTCGAGCTCTCGATCGGCGAGGCCGCGTTGTCGCTGCCGGCGCGCAGCGCGGCCGAGAAGGCGGCCGCCTGGAAGGCCGTCTACTGGCCGCTGCGGGCGGGGCCAGAGGACCGGCTGCTCGCCGCCGTGGCCGACCTCGCCGACCGCCACGGCGTCGACGGGCCGGCCCTCGTCGCCGAACTCTGCATGGACTGGGACGAGATCGCCGCCCTGGCGCGCCACCCGCTCGCCACGGTGGGCGCCCACACGCTGAGCCACCCGCGCCTGGCCCACCTCGACGTTGCAGAGATGCGGACCGAACTCGGCGCCGCCAAGACCATCCTGGAGGAGCGGCTGGGGCGCCCCGTCGTGCATCTCGCCTATCCGGTGGGCGATCCCGGTTCGGCGGGGCGTCGGGAGTTCGCCGCCGCCGCGGCCTTCGGCTATGCGAGCGGCGTGACGACGCGCCCGGGCCTGCTGCACGGCGAGCACGCCGGGCATCTCACGGCGCTACCGCGCGTCTCGGTCAACGGTTTCTGGCAGGACCTGCGCCACCTTGAAGTGCTGCTGTCGGGCACCGCCTTCGCCCTGTGGAACCGCGGGCGCCGGCTCAACGTGGCTTGAAGCTCAGCCCTCGACCTCGGGGTCGGGCTTTTCCATCCAGGCGATGAGGGGCAGGAGCGGCAGCACCCAGGCCAGGCCCAGCACGGCATAGACCATGGCCTGGACGGGCCCCGGCGCGGTGCGGATGGCGTTGGCTTCGGCCGCCACCATGGCGCAGACCGCGTAGACCATGACGAAGAGCAGCATGGCCCCGGCGCCGATGAACTTGCGCGACCGTCGGCGCATGGCGTTCCCCTTGTGTCCCCGGCCGGGATGGCTATCACTCGGCCCACCGCCGTCCCATGCGACAGGGTGCGCCTGGATGGGGGCGGGCCGGAGGCTTAGATCCGGCGCGTGGCATCATCAGGTGTAAGCCGTCCCATGTCGATCCCCCAAGCTCGCCTCGCCCCGGCCCAGCGCCGCCTCCAGGCCGCTCCCACGGTGCGTCCGGGCCGCCGCGCCGCGGCCCTCGGCCCGGTGCGCGCCTGGCTCTGGCTGGTGGCGGGCTGCATCTTCGCCATGGTGGTGGTGGGCGGCGCCACGCGCCTGACCCAGTCCGGCCTGTCGATCACCGAGTGGAAGCCCGTGATGGGCGTGCTGCCGCCCCTGGACGAGGCCGCCTGGCAGGCCGAGTTCGACCGCTACAAGCTCATCCCGCAATATGCGCTGATGAACCCCGACATGAACCTCGCGGGGTTCAAGGCCATCTATTATTGGGAATGGGCGCATCGCCTGCTCGGCCGCGTCATCGGGGCGCTGGTGGCGGTGCCGCTCGTCTTCTTCTGGGTCACGGGCCGGCTGACGCCGGCGCTGAAGCCGCGGCTCGTCGGGCTGCTGGCGCTCGGCGGCCTTCAGGGCATCATCGGCTGGTTCATGGTCAAGTCGGGCCTCAGCGCCCGGGTCGACGTGTCCCAGTACTTCCTGGCGCTCCACCTCGTCACGGCATCGCTCACCCTGGTCTGGACGATCTGGCTCGCCGAAGGGCTGCGGCGGGTGGCGGCGGTGCGGCGCGACCCCGCCGTCGAGCGCCTGCGCCCGACCGCCTCGCTGCTGCTCGCCCTGGTGCTGGTGCAGGTCGGCCTCGGGGCCTTCGTGGCGGGGCTCCACGCGGGCCTGATCTACAACACCTGGCCGCTCATGGACGGCCACCTCGTCCCGCCGCTCGCCGACCTGCTGCGCCAGTCGCCGCTGTGGTCGAACCTGTTCGAGAACGTCACCACGGTGCAGTTCGACCATCGGACGGTGGCCTATGCGGTGCTGATCCTGGCGCTATTCCACGCCGCCGACGCCTGGAGCCACGCGCCCCGCACCGGCGCGGCCTGGCGGGCCACGCTGCTCGTGGTGGCGGTTCTGGCCCAGGCCGTCATCGGCATCTCGACGCTGCTCCTCGTCGTCCCGCTCTGGGCGGCGCTGCTGCACCAGGCCTTCGCCATGGTGGTGCTGGGCCTGGCGGTGCTGCACCGCCGGCGCCTCGGCAGCCCGGCGCTCCGCGTCGTCCCGGCCTGACCGGGCGGGCGAGGTCGGGGGGCGAACTCACAGCGCCGTGCTCACGGCGCCAGCGCCTGGTCGAGATCGGCGACGAGGTCGGCCGCATCCTCGATGCCGATCGACAGCCGCACCATGTCGGGTCCCGCCCCGGCCGTCACGCGCTGATCGTCGGTGAGTTGGCGGTGGGTCGTCGAGGCGGGGTGGATGACGAGCGAGCGCGTGTCGCCGACGTTGGCGAGATGCGAGAACAGCTTCAGTCGGCCCACCAGCGCCACCCCCGCCTCGTAGCCGCCCTTGAGCCCGAAGGTGAAGACCGCGCCGGCGCCCTTCGGGCAGTAGCGCTGCGCCAGGGCGTGATAGGGGTCGTCCGGCAGGCCGGGGTAGCTCACGCGCGACACGGCCGGGTGTTTCGACAGGAAGGTGGCGACTTCCAATGCATTGTCGCAGTGGCGCCGCATGCGCAGCGGCAGCGTCTCGATGCCGGTGAGGATCATGAAGGCGTTAAAGGGCGACAGCGACGGGCCGAGATCGCGCAGGCCGAGCACCCGCGCCGCGACGGCGAAGGCGAAATTGCCGAAGCTTTCGCCCAGCACCAGGCCGTTGTAGTCGGGCCGCGGCTGCGACAGGGCCGGGAAGCGGTCGTCCGCCATCCAATCGAACGTGCCGCCGTCGACGATCACGCCGCCGATCGAGTTGCCGTGGCCGCACAGGAACTTGGTCGCCGAATGTACCACGATGTCGGCGCCGTGCTCGAAGGGGCGGATGAGGTAGGGGGACGCCAGCGTATTGTCGACGACCAGCGGCACGCGGGCGCGCTTGGCCACGGCCGCGATGGCGGCGACATCGGTGACGATGCCGCCGGGGTTGGCCAGCGCCTCGATGAAGATGGCCCGGGTCCGGTCCGTCACCAGCGCCGCGAAGGCTTCCGGGTCGGCCGGGTCGGCCCATTTCACCTGCCAGCCGAAGCGCTTGAAGGCGTGGTTGAACTGGTTGATCGACCCGCCGTAGAGCTTGGTCGAGGCGATGAACTCGTCGCCGGGCTGCATCAGCGCGTGGAACACGATCTGCTGGGCGGCATGGCCGGACGCGACCGCCAGGGCCGCGGTCCCGCCCTCGAGCGCCGCCACCCGTTCCTCCAGCACCGCGCAGGTCGGGTTGGTGATGCGCGAATAGATGTTGCCGAAGGCCTCGAGGCCGAAAAGCGCGGCCGCGTGGTCGACGTCGTCGAAGACGAAGGACGAGGTCTGGTAGATGGGCGTGGCGCGGGCGCCCGTCGTCGGGTCGGGCTGGGCTCCGGCGTGGACCGCCAGGGTGGCGAAGCCGGGGACGTGCTGGTCGAGGGCGCCGTGGGCGACGGTTCGCGTCATGGTGGGTTCCTCTCCGCTGGACGGCGGACGTCGGCGCCCGCCTCCCTCGCGGCATCTTGGCGCTTTTCGCGGCGGCGGTGAAGGTGGGGGCGCGTCGCCCCCGGCCATCCGTCCGCGACCGCTCGTCAGCCCTCGGCCGCCGAAAGCGGCTTGGTGATGGCCTCCAGCGACTGCCCTTCCGCCTTGACGCCGATCAGCGCCTCGACCCCGGCCGCCGCCACCATCAGCACGCCGCCCGCCACGTAGCCCCAGAACAGCGGCTCGCGTGAGCCCGCGCCGATGAGGGCGCCGTAAAGGGCGGGGGCGCCGACGCCGCCGACCAGCGTTCCGGCCGCGTAGAAGACCGCGATGGCCATGCCGCGGATCTCCAGCGGGAAGATCTCGCTGACCGTGAGATAGGCGGCGCTGGCGGCCGAGGAGGCGATGAAGAAGATGGCCGTCCAGGCCATGACCTGGGTGGTGGCGGTGAGCATGTTCTCGCGGAACATCCAGCCGCTGATGGCGAGCAGGATGCCGGCCAGCCCATAGGTGATGACGATCATGGGCTTGCGGCCCACCGTGTCGAACAGGCGGCCGATCACCAGCGGCCCGATGAAGTTGCCGATGGCGAAGGGGAACAGGTAGAGCCCCGTCTGCCCGGGCGCGACGCCGTAGAAGGTGCCGAGCACCAGCGCATAGGTGAAGAAGATGGCGTTGTAGAAGAAGGCCTGCGCCACCATCAGGCTGAGGCCGAGCAGCGAGCGCGAGCGATGCTCGTGGACGACGGCGTGCCAGATCTCGCTCCACGGCGTCTTGCTCCGCACGCGGATGCGCGTCTTGTCGGTGACGGGCTTCAACATCTCGGGGTGGTCCGACACGTCGCGCTCGATGTCGCCGACGATCTTCTCCGCCTCCTCGTTGCGGCCGTGCGTCATCAGCCAGCGCGGGCTTTCCGGCACCCAGTGGCGCAGGAACATGATGGCGAGGCCCAGCACGGCGCCGATGCCGAAGGCGTAGCGCCAGCCGCGGTCGACCCCGAACCGCGCCGGGTCGAGCAGCAGGATGGAGGCGGCGGCGCCGAGCGCGGCGCCGAGCCAGAAGGTGGAGTTGATGATGAGGTCGACCCGCCCCCGCACCCTGGCCGGGATCAGCTCGTCGATGGCGGAATTGATGGCCGAATATTCGCCCCCGATGCCGGCGCCGGTGAAGAACCGGAAGACGAGGTAGGATTCGAGGTTCCACGAGAAGGCCGTGGCCAGCGTCGCGGCGAGATACAGCAGCAGCGTGACGGTGAAGAGCTTCTTGCGGCCGAGCCGGTCGGTCAGGTAGCCGAAGCCGAGCGCTCCCAGCACGGCGCCGGTGAGATAGGCCGCCGCCGTCAGGCCGACCTCGGTGTCGGTGAGGCCGAGGCTCGCCTTGTCCTTGAGGACGCCCGCCACCGAGCCCGCCAGCGTCACTTCGAGCCCGTCCAGCACCCAGGTGATGCCGAGGGCCACCACCACCAGCCAGTGCCAGCGGCTCCAGGGCAGGCGGTCAAGCCGGGCCGGGACGTCGGTCTCGGTCCATCGCGCGGGCGTATCGGTCATGGATCGGTCAGCCATCTCGTGGGATGCGGCCGCGTCGCGGCATCGGCGACGGCGCGGTACGGGAAGGAACGGTCTCGGGACGACGCCCGGACGGGCTCAGCCGGCGTCGCCCAGCAGCCGGCGGTATTCGATCTTGGGGCAGCGGTCCATCACGACGGTGACGCCCGCGGCCTGCGCCCGCGCCGCCGCGGCATCGTCCCGCACCCCGATCTGCATCCACACGGTGCGGGGCGGCGGCGCCAGGGCCAGGGCGTCGTCGACCACGGCCCCGGCCGCCTCGGACTTCCGGAACACGTCCACCATGTCGACCGGCTCCGGCAGGTCGGCGAGGCGCCCGTAGACGCGCCGTCCCTGGATCGTGCCGCCGGCGAGGCCGGGGTTCACGGGGAAGACCCGGTAGCCCCGCCCCGACAGGAAGTGCATCACCCCGAAGGACGGCCGCGCGGGGTCGGCCGAGGCGCCCACCAGCGCGATGGTCCTGGTGTCGCGCAGGATCGCGGCGATCACGGCATCCGTCGTTTCCCGCTCCGGCATCGTCGCTCCCCTCGGCCCGGTGCTCTGGTATCGAGATACCACATCACCCAAGCTCATGTTTTTCTGCCGGTTTCGCCCGATCCGGCGTTGACGGCTGTGCCGGCGACCCGTAGAAGCGGTGCCAGCGGCGGTTCCCTGGCGGGGACCGCCTCTCCCGTTACGGAACCTGAAACCTCATGTTTGGCAAGACTCATTCGACCAAGACGGCCGAGGTCGAGAAGCAGTGGGTCGTGATCGACGCCACCGGCCTCGTCGTCGGGCGGCTCGCGTCCCTCATCGCGGTGCGCCTGCGCGGCAAGCACAAGCCCACCTTCACGCCCCATATGGACGACGGCGACAACATCGTCGTGGTGAACGCCGACAAGGTGGTGTTCACCGGCCGCAAGAAGGAACAGAAGGTGTACTACCACCACACCGGCTATCCGGGTGGCATCAAGGAGCGCACCGCCAAGTTCATCCTCGAGGGGCGCTTCCCCGAGCGCGTCGTCGAGAAGGCCGTCGAGCGCATGCTGCCCCGCGGTCCGCTCGGCCGCAAGCAGCTCGGCAACCTCCGCGTCTACAAGGGCGCCGAGCATCCCCATGCGGCCCAGGCCCCCGTGGCGCTCGATGTCGCCGCCCTGAACTCCAAGAACGTCAGGAGCAACTGATGGCCGAGACGCTGTCGTCCCTGCAGGACCTCGCCAATATCAACGCCTCCACCCAGCCGGAGGCCCCCGTCCACGTCCAGAAGCTCGATGCCCAGGGCCGCGCCTACGCCACCGGCAAGCGCAAGGACGCGGTCGCCCGCGTCTGGATCAAGCCCGGCTCGGGCAAGATCACCGTCAACGGCCGCGCCTTCGACGCGTATTTCGCCCGGCCGGTGCTGCGCATGATCGTGCAGCAGCCGCTCGGCATCGTCAGCCGCACCAACCAGTACGACCTCACCGTTACGGTGGCGGGCGGCGGCCTGTCGGGCCAGGCCGGCGCGGTGCGCCACGGCCTGTCGAAGGCCCTCACCTATTTCGAGCCGGAGCTGCGCGCCCCGCTGAAGCGCGAGGGTTTCCTCACGCGCGACAGCCGCGTGGTCGAGCGCAAGAAGTACGGCCACAAGAAGGCCCGCCGCTCCTTCCAGTTCTCCAAGCGCTGACATCCAGCCATCGGCGACGGAATGCGAAAGCGGCCCACGGGCCGCTTTTTTTTGTCACGGGACTGTGCGACCCAGGCGTCCGGCACCCTCCAGCGAGGCACGAGATGGCGACGATCTTCATCGACGGCGAGGCCGGCACAACGGGGCTCGGCATCCGCGATCGCCTGGTCGGCCATGCCGGGGTCGCGCTGCGCTCGATCGATCCGGATCGCCGCAAGGACCCGGCCGCCAAGGCCGAGCTGATGGCCGAGGTCGACCTCGTGATCCTGTGCCTCCCCGACGCCGCCTCGCGCGAAACGGTGCGGATCGCCGACGCCCTCGGGGCCGAGGCCCCGAAGATCCTCGACGCCTCGACGGCCTACCGGGTCGCGCCGGACTGGACCTACGGCTTCCCGGAGCTCGATGCCGGCCAGGCGGGTCGGATCCGCGCCGCCCGGCGGGTCTCCAACCCCGGCTGCTACGCCACGGGCGCCATCGCGCTGCTGCATCCGCTGGTCGCCGCCGGGCTGATCCCGGCCGACCATCCGCTGACCATCAACGCCGTCAGCGGCTATAGCGGCGGCGGCAAGAGCATGATCGAGGACTACGAGGCCGGGACCGCCCCGGCCTTCCAGCTCTATGGGCTCGAGCTCGAGCACAAGCATCTGCCCGAGATCCAGCGTTATGCCGGCCTCGCCGTGCGGCCGATCTTCGTCCCCTCGGTCGGCAACTTCCGGCAGGGCATGGCGGTGAGCGTGCCGCTGCACCTCGACGTCCTGCCGGCCCGGCCCAAGCTGGCCGACGTCGAAGCCGCGCTTGCCGCCCATTACGCCGATGGCGCGCACGTGCGGGTGATGCCGGGACAGGGCAAGGTGGATCCCCGGGTCCACAACGACAGCAATGCCATGCACCTCCAGGTGTTCGGCAGCGAGCCGCGGCGCCAGGCCGTGCTGGTGGCGACGCTCGACAACCTCGGCAAGGGCGCGTCGGGCGCGGCGGTGCAGAACCTCGACCTGATGCTCGACCTCGGCTGACGGGGCAGGGCGGCGCGCGGCGCCGGCCCGCCCAGCTCAGCGTGCACCGGTCAGCGTGCACCCGTCATCCTACCCATGTCATCGTGTCCCGGTTGCCGGCCGTGCCGCCGCTGCCCATCTCAAGCCCCGTGCCTATCCGCGCGGAGTGTCCATGAGCCTCGTCCTCGATCCCGCCCCGGCGCCGCGCCGCCTCCCCGCCGACATCGCGGTCCGGGGCGCCCGCGCGCCGGCCCCGATCCCGCTCGACACGCCCCCCGGCACCCTCGGCCTGCTGAAGGGCCTGCGCGACAACCCCGTCGCGACCTGGACCCGCTGGCATTTCGAACAGCCGATCGTGCACGGCAAGAGCGTGCTGGGCCGCGTTGCCGTGGTCAGCGACCCCGCCGTGATCCGCCACGTCCTGGTCGAGAACAGCGCCAACTACGACAAGGGCGGGCTGCAGCGGCGCATGCTGGGCGGCGGCCTCGGCACCGGCCTGCTGCTGGCCGAGGGGGCCGAGTGGAAGGCGCAGCGGCGGGCTCTGGCGCCCCTGTTCTCGCCGCGCCACGTCGAGGGCTTCAAACGCGCCATGGTGGCGGTGGCGGACGAGATGGGCGAGCGCTGGTCCCGCCTGCGGGACGGGCGGCGCATCGATGTCGCCGCCGAGATGGCCCGCGTCACCCTGCGCGTCCTCGGCCGCACGGTCTTCTCCGAAGCCATGAACGGGCCCGAGGACCATTTCGCCCGCACGGTGTCGCGCTACCTCGAGGCCGTCGGCAAGATCGACCCGCTCGACATCCTCGACCTGCCCGCCTGGGTGCCGCGCCTGGCGTCCGCCCAGACCAAGCCGCTCATCCGCTTCTTCGAGGACGAGGTGACGGCCATGCTGGCCAAGCGGCGCGCCCTGCTGGCGGGCGACGCCGCCGCGGCGCCGCGCGACCTCCTCACCCTGCTGCTCGAGGCGCGCGACCCCGAGACGGGGCTCGGCCTGTCGGACGACGACGTAAAGGCCAACATCATCACCTTCCTGATCGCCGGCCACGAGACGACGTCGAACGCCCTGACATGGGCGCTCTATCTCCTGTCCGAACACCCGGAAGCCCGCGCCGCCGTCGAAGGCGAGGTGGACGCCCTGATGCCGGACGGCCGTATCGATCCCACCCAGGTCGACGCCTTCGTCCACACGCGGGCGGCGCTGGACGAGGCGATGCGGCTCTACCCGCCCGCCGCCTCCATCACGCGCGAGGCCCTCGGCCCCGACATTCTCGGCGGCATCCGCATCAAGGCCCGCACCATGGTGGTGGTGTCGCCCTACGTGCTGCACCGCCACAAGCTGCTGTGGGATGCGCCCGACCATTTCGTGCCGGAGCGGTTCCTGCCGGAGCGGCGCGGCTCGGTGGACCGGTTCGCCTACCTGCCCTTCGGTGCGGGCCCGCGCATCTGCATCGCGGCTTCCTTCGCCATCCAGGAGGCCGTCATCATCCTGGCCACCGCCATGCGCCACGTCCGGCTCACCGTGGCGCCGGGTCACGAGGTCATGCCGGTGCAGCGCGTCGCGCTCCGCTCGCGCGGCGGCATGCCGATGATCCTCCGGCAGCGGTAGGGTCTGGGGCCGGCCCACCTGCGGCCCGCGGGCGACGTGCGGTAGAAGATCGCGCTCTGTCATGCTAGGTTTCGCCATCCTGGGGTGAGCGGCGAGGGCCTGCGGCATGGTTCGATCGGGTGTCATCGCCCTGCTGCTCGGCTCGCAGGGCGCGCCCGCGCTGGCCGCCGACTGCTCCTTCGCGGCGTTCAGCACCGTGCCGAGCGTCGACATGACGACCCGGTGGACGGTGAGGAGCGGGCGTCCCTGCGACATGACCGTGCCGGTCAACGACGGCATCGGCGCCTCCAGCATGATCGTCGTCGACCAGGCGGGCGACGGCACGGCCTCGACCCCCACCGAATCGCGCATCCGCTACGTGTCGCGGCCCGGGTTCGTCGGCCACGACCGGTTCGTCATCTCGCGCACCGCGGAATCCATGGCCAGGCGCGTGCTGCGCGGCACGGCGCATTGGACCGTGGAGGTCGACGTCGTGCCCTGACCGAGGGCGAGCCCGACCTCCCCAAGCCGGCTTTCCGGCCAAGGTTTCCTTCATCCTCGTGTCGCACCATGGCCCCCGGCCGCACCGGGACCTGGGCGAGGAGTGGAGACCGTGGACGCAGCGGAAGCGACGTTGGAGGCGGCCCTCCCATCCCGGCGGACCGGGCCCGTCGCCGGCGTCTCGCCGCGGTCGCGGGTCGTGGCGGCGGGAGCCGCGACGGCGGCAGCGCTGGTCCTGGCGCAGGTCCTGCTCGTGGTGAGCCGCCTCGACGGTCACTTCCTCTACACGCTCGACGATCCCTACATCCACCTGACCCTGGCGCGGCAGATCGGCGAGGGGCATTACGGGCTCCAGCCCGGCGTCGCGGCCTCGCCGTCCTCGTCGATCATCTACCCGTTCCTGCTCGCCGGCCTGATGGAGGTGGGCCTCGGGTCCTGGGCGGCGCTGCTGGTCAACGCGCTGGCCGCCATGGCGAGCGGCGGCCTGATCGGGCTCCTCGCCGTCGACGCGGTGCCGGGCCTGCGGGCGGCGCCGACCGTGCTGGTCGCGGCGCTGGCGGCCTGCGTCATGCTCGCGCTGAACCTCGCCGGCCTCGCCATGACCGGGATGGAACACGGGCTTCAGGTGGCCCTGACCCTGGCCTGGCTGGTCGGGGCCTGGCGCTTCCTGCGCGGCGGGCCGGTCACGGCCGCCTGGCTCGCCTGTGCCGCGGTGCTGCCGCTGGTCCGCTACGAGGATGCGAGCCTGTGGCTCGCCGCGGTCGCGGTGCTGGCGCTGCGTCGCCGCCTGGGGGCGGCCCTGGGCCTGTTCCTGGCCGGTGCCGCGGCGCTCGGGGCCTTCTCGCTCATGCTCCACGCGCTCGGGCTCCCCCTGCTGCCGAGCTCCGTGCTGATCAAGTCGTCCGGGCCGGCCCACGCCGGCCAGCCGGCGCTCGTCGCGGCGGTCCTGCACCTCCACGAGATGGTGGCGTCGAACATGCGCTTCGGGGAAGGGCCTTTCCTGGTCTGCCTCACCCTGGCGGTCGCCGCCATGGCGAGCCTGAAATGGGGCTCCGCCGATTCGGACGACCGGGCCGCCGCCGTGCTCGGCCTCGTTGGGGTCGCGGTCGGCGCGGTCCACCTCACGCTGGGGCGCGTCGACGGTTTCTCCCGCTATACCATCTATATCATGGCGCTGGACGCCGGCGTGCTGCTGATCGGCTGCGCGACCGGGCGGCGCAGGCCCCGGGACCGCGGCGCGTGGCACCGCTGGTCCCCGGCTCTGGCCGTCCCGGTGCTGATGCTCGCCCTGACCTGTCCCGCCCAGCTCCTCGTGCACCGGTCGCTGCGCAGCGACGTCGCGGCGCGCAACATCTACGAGCAGCAGTTTCAGATGCGTCGGCTCGTCGCCGACTTCTATCGTCGGCCGGTGGCGGTGAACGACATCGGCCTCGTCTCGCTCGACGATCCCTATCCCGTGCTCGACCTTTGGGGCCTCGGCTCCGAGGAGGCGCGGGTCGCCCGCCTGGAGGGGCGATCGGGAGTTTGGATGAAGACCCTCGCCGACCGCCATGGGGTCGGGCTCGCCATGGTCTACGACGCCTGGTTTCCCGATGTCCCGGCCTCCTGGACCCGCGTCGCGACGTTGCGGCTCGCCGCCCAGCGCGAGTCCGCCTGGGGCGAGGTCGTCACCTTCTACGCCACGGCCCCGGACCGCATCGGCGCGATCGAAGCCGCGCTGGACCGCTGGGGGCCGACGCTGCCCGCCGGCGTGGCGTTGACGCGCGGGCCGGGTGCGCCCGCGCCCGCGTCCGGCCCGGCCTGAGGGGCGGCCCGCCGCGCGTTCGGGTCGGCCGGGCCCGTCAGAAGCCGATCTGCACCTTCATGCTGCGGCGGCGGTCCGAGGCGAGGTCGAAGGCGGCGACGGCGTCGGCGGCGTCGAACCGCGCCGTCAGCATGGCGGACAGGTCGACGCGGCCGCTGTCGATCAGGGCCACGGCCTGGGCGAACTCGTCGTGGAAGCGGAAGGAGCCCACGATCGCCAGCTCCTTCGCCACCACGAGGTTCTGAGGCAGGCTCACGTCGCCGCCGAGCCCGAGCTGCACGACGGTGCCGCGCGGCTCGACGATGTCGAGGCCGGCCCGGAGCGCCCGTTCGTTGCCCGAACATTCCACCATGACGCCGAAGCGTCCCTTCTCGGCCGCCTCGGTGGCGAGGGCCTGGGGGTCGGTCGCGATGTTGACGGCCCGGTCGGCGCCGAGGCGCAGCGCGATGCCGAGCGGCTCGTCGACCACGTCCGTCACCAGGATCTCGGCCGCCCCCGCGTGACGTGCCGCCACCACCACCAGGGCGCCGATGGGCCCGCAGCCCGTCACCAGCACGCGCCGTCCGGGCAGCGGGCCGGCGCGCGACACCGCGTGGAGCGCCACCGCGAGGGGCTCGGCCAGCGCCAGTTCGGACGTCGAGGCCCGGCGGGCCGGCACGCATTGCACGGCGTCGCAGACGAGGTGCTCGCGGAAGCCGCCCTGGATGTGGGGCATCGGCATGGCGCTGCCGTAGAAGCGCATGTTGAGGCATTGGTTGGGCAGGCCGCGCAGGCAGAACCGGCAGTGGCGGCAGGGCCGGCTCGGGTTGACGGCGACCCGGTCGCCGACCGCGAGGCCCGAGACGCCCGCGCCGAGCTCCGCCACGACGCCGGCGATCTCGTGCCCGAGGATCATGGGCTCGCGAAGCCGGATGGCTCCGAAGCCGCCGTGGTTGTAATAATGCAGGTCCGAACCGCAGATGCCGCCGGCCTCGATCCGGACCGCGACCTCGCCCGCCGCGACGGGCGCGGCATCCCGCTCCTCGACCCGGAGGTCCTTGGCGGCATGGATCACGATGGCGCGCATGGGGTTTCCTCCGGGATCGCGGGACGACGCCGTCGGGCGGCCGCGCACGGACCGGCCGTGGACGCGCCGGGTCCGCGATCGCCCCGCCTGTCATCTTGTTATCGATAACGTCGGCGGGGCGTCGCCGCGTGTCAAGCCGGGCGGGGCGGGTTGACCTCGCCGGCCGGATCGATGACCGTCGGCGGCAAAACGGGAGGATGGCGTGACGCTTTTCGACTTGACGGGCCGGCTCGCCCTGGTGACGGGATCGAGCAAGGGCATCGGCCTCGCCCTGGCGCGCGCGCTGGCGCAGGCGGGGGCCGAGGTGGTGCTGAACGCACGCGATGCCGATCGGCTCGAGGCGAGCCGCGCTGCCCTCGCGGCGGAGGGGCATCGCGTCCACGCCGTCCCCTTCGACGTCACGGACCCGGCCGCGGTCGCGGCCGGCGTCGACCGGATCGAGAGCGCGATCGGCCCGCTGGCCATCCTGGTCAACAATGCCGGCGTGCAGCACCGCGCGCCGCTGCAGGACTTCCCGCACGAGGCGTGGCGGCGGCTCCTCGCCACCAACCTCGACAGCGTCTTCTTCGTCGGCCAGGCGGTGGCCCGCCACATGATCGGCCGCGGGCGCGGCAAGATCATCAACGTGGGCTCGGTCCAGAGCGAACTCGCCCGCCCCGGCATCGCGCCCTACACGGCCACCAAGGGGGCGGTGAAGATGCTGACCAAGGGCATGGCGACCGATTGGGGGCGCCACGGGCTGCAGTGCAACGGCATCGGCCCCGGCTATTTCCGCACCGAACTCAACCAGGCCCTGGTCGACGATGCGACCTTCTCGGCCTGGCTCGCCAACCGCACGCCGATGGGCCGCTGGGGAGAGGTCGAGGAGCTGGCCGGCGCGGCCGTCTTCCTCGCCTCGGACGCGTCGAGCTTCGTCAACGGCCACATCCTCTACGTCGACGGCGGCATCACGGCGAGCCTGTGAGCCGGCGACGGGCGGCGCGCCACCGCACGCGTTGACAAGCCCGGCACGCGCCTCGACACTCCCGGCGATCGGGCCGGCAAGGCCCGGCTGCAACGGCCCCGACGAGGGCCGGCCAACGACCGTCCTGGGAGGGACCCGATGTTCCAGAGCTTTCGCGGCGTCGTCATGGCGGCCGCCCTCGCCTGCGCGGCGGTGCTGCCGGCGAGCCCCGCCGGAGCCGTCACGCTGGCCGAGATCCAGGGCCGGGGCGCGGTGCGGATCGGCGTGCTGACGGGCGCGCCGCCGAACGGCATGATCGACGAGAACGGCAACCCCAGCGGCTACGACGTCGACGTCGCCAACGTCCTCGGCCGCTACCTCGCCCTCCCGGTGAAGCTCGTGCCGCTGACGCCGCCGGCCCGCATCCCGGCGCTGCAGACCGGGCAGGTGGACTTCCTCATCGCCACGCTGGCCCCGACCGGCGAGCGTGCCAAGACCGTCATGTTCACCACGCCCTACAGCGCCTTCGACCTCGTCGTAGTGACGACCCCGGACAAGACCTTCGCCAAGGCCGACGACCTCAAGGGCAAGCACGTGGCGGTGAACCGCGGCTCCTCGCAGGAGGCGGCGCTGCGGCGTGCCGCCATACCGGGCGTCGAGATCGTGGTCTACGAGGACGATTCCACCTCCGTCCAGGCTGTGCTGTCCGGCCAGGTCGATTGCGCCATCGTCCCGTCCACCGTCGCCCAGGGCGTCATCAAGCAGATGCCCGGCGCCATGAAGCAGGACTTCACCTTCTTCAGCCAGGGCAACAGCATGGCGACGCTGCTCGGCGACTTCGAGCTGCACCAATACCTCAACACCGCCATCTACGTCATGAAGGTCTCGGGCGAGCTCGACAGGATCTCGGTGAAGTGGACCGGCTCGCCGCTGCCGCCGAACCTGCCGACCTTCTGACCCGGCCGCCGGTCGCCGTCGCCCCATGACCTACGCGTTCCAGTTCGGGGTGCTGAACCAGTACCGGGACCAGTTGCTGGCCGGCTTGTGGCTGACGGTGGAGATCTCGGCCGTCTCCATCGTGGCCGGCACGGCGTTCGGCATCGTGCTCGCCTCGCTGCGCAGCATGGCGGGGCGCGGCACCCGCATCGCCGTCGACACCTATGTGGAGCTGATCCGCAACACGCCCTTCCTGGTGCAGCTCTTCCTCATCTACTTCGGGCTTCCGGCCGCGGGCCTGCGGGTGGGGGCGGTGACGGCGGCGCTGATCGGCATGACGGTCAACCTCGCCGCCTATTCGACCGAGATCGTCCGCTCCGGCATCGAGGCCGTGCACAGGAGCCAGATCGAGGCCGGCGAGGCGCTGGGCCTCACCCAGGTCCAGGTCTATCGCCACGTCGTGCTGCTGCCGGCGATCCAGAAGGTGTATCCGGCCCTCTGTTCGCAATTCGTGCTGATGATGCTGGCCTCCTCGATCTGCTCGGCCATTTCGACCGGGGAGCTGACGGCGGCGGCGGCCTTCGTCCAATCGCAGAGCTACCGCTCCTTCGAGGTCTACCTCGCCGCCACAGCCCTCTACCTCGCGCTCGCGCTCGGCCTGCGCGGCATGCTGGCGCTGCTCGGCCTGTGGCTCTTCGGACGCCGCGCTGCCCGGCGGGCTCTGGTGCCGGTGGTGGAGGCCTCGGCGTGATCTTCCACACCTTCGGCTGGCCGCAGTTCTGGTTCCTGGTCCAGTCCATGCAGTGGACCGTGATCCTCACGGCGCTGGCGCTGGGCGGCGGGGGCATTGTCGGCTTCGGCGTGGCCCTGGCGCGGGTGTCGCGGATCGGCTGGCTGCGGCTCGCGGCCGGGACCTACATCCAGCTGATCCAGGGCATCCCGGTGCTGATGATCCTGTTCCTCAGCTTCTACGGGCTCGCCCTCATGGGCTTCCAGCTGCTGCCCATCGTGGCGGCCGGCATCTCCATGGCGGTCTACGGCTCGGGCTACCTCGCCGAGATCTGGCGCGGCTGCATCCAATCCGTGCCGAAGCCGCAGTGGGAGGGCTCGGAGTCGCTCGCCATGACGCGGCTCCAGCAATATCGCCACGTCATCCTGCCCCAGGCGTTGCGCATCGCCCTGCCACCGACGGTCGGCTTCGCCGTGCAGGTGGTCAAGAACACCTCGATCGCGTCGCTGATCGGCTTCGTCGAGCTCGCCCGCGCCGGGCAGCTCGTCAACAATGCCACGTTCCAGCCGTTCCGGGTCTTCCTGGTGGTGGCGGCCCTCTACTTCGTCATCTGCTACCCGCTCTCGCAACTGTCGCGCTGGCTGGAAGGGAGGCTCCATGCCGGAAGTCGTCGTTGATGGCGTGCACAAGAGTTTCGGCGTGGTGGAGGTGCTCAAGGGCATCACGATGAGCGTCGAGCGCGGCGAGGTGACGGCGCTGATCGGCCGCTCCGGTTCGGGCAAGTCGACGCTGCTGCGCTGCATGAACGGGCTCGAATCGATCCAGAAGGGCGCCATCACCATCGCGGGCCACGCCGTCACGGCCGACAAGGCGAAGCTCCGCAGGCTCCGCACCGATGTCGGCATCGTGTTCCAGAGCTACAACCTGTTCCCGCACCTGTCGGTCGCCGACAACATCACCCTGGCGCCCCGGATCGTGAAGAAGATGGGCCGCGGCGAGGCCCGCACCGTGGCCGAGGAGGTGCTGGCGCTGGTCGGGCTGTCCGACAAGTTCGGCGCCTATCCGGACCAGCTGTCGGGCGGCCAGCAGCAGCGCGTCGCCATCGCGCGCTCGCTCGCCATGAGGCCCAAGGTCATGCTCTTCGACGAGGTGACGTCGGCGCTCGACCCCGAACTCACCGGCGAGGTCTTGGCCGTGATGGAGCGCCTGGCGCGCGACGGCATGACCATGCTGCTGGTCACCCACGAGATGGGCTTCGCCCGCCGCGTCGCCTCAACCACGGTCTTCATGCACCGGGGCCGCATCCACGAGAGCGGCCCCTCGCGCGACCTCTTCGACGCGCCCCGCACCCCCGAGATGGCGCAGTTCATCCGCTCCGACATCAAGTAGACGGGCGCGGCGGCTCCGGCGCCCGCCGTTGACAATCGCCGCCCTGTTATCGATAACATCGAGGGCGAGAACGGTTGAAGCCGTCGCGCAAGCCAGGGGGGGAATGCGATGGCCGACGGCCTGCTCCGGTTCGACGACATCGCCAAGACCTTCGGCGCCACGCGGGCGCTGCGGGGCGTCAGCCTCGACGTCCGCCGCGGCGAGGTGGTGGCGCTGCTGGGCGAGAACGGCGCCGGCAAGTCCACGCTCATCAAGGTGCTGGGGGGCCTGTTCCGCCCCGACCGCGGCCAGGTGCTGATCGACGGCACGCCCTACCGCCACCAGGTGCGCGGCGGCGGCCGGTCCCCGGTGGCCTTCATCCACCAGGACCTCGGCCTCGTCGAATGGATGACGGTGGCGGAGAACATCGGCCTGGCCGGCGGCTTCGGCGTCCGCGGCCGCAGGCGCCGGTTCGGCATCGACTGGCGCGGCACGGTCGAGAGCGCGCGCGACGCGCTGGCGCTGGTGGGCTGCAGCTTCGACCCCGACACGCGGGTGGCGAGCCTCAGCCGCACCGAGAAGTCCCTCGTCGCCATCGCCCGCGCCCTCATGGTCGACTGCGACTACCTCGTGCTCGACGAGCCGACCGCGAGCCTGCCGGCCGACGAGGTGGAGCGGCTCTTCGCGGCGGTGCGGCGGCTGAAGGCGCGCGGCGTCGGCATGATCTACGTGTCGCATCGCCTCGACGAGATCTTCCGCATCGCCGACCGCGTCGCCGTGATGCGCGACGGCCTCAAGGTCGGCGAGATGGCGGTGGCCGACACGACCCCGGCGGACCTCGTCAGCCTCATCGTCGGCCGCTCCGACCTCGAACTCTTCCGCAAGGCGGAGCTGAAGCCCGGCCCGGTGCGGGCCTCCGTGACCGACCTCGTGACGCCGAACGCCGGCCCGGTGTCGTTCGACGTGCGCCAGGGCGAGTTGCTCGGCCTCGTGGGCCTGCGCGGCGCCGGGCAGGAGGAGGTGGGGCGGGCGCTGTTCGGCGCCGTGGCGCACCGGGGCAGGGTGCTGCTCGACGGGGCCGTGCCCGACCTGTCCTCGCCCATCGCCGCCATGCGGGCCGGCACCGGCCTCATGGCGCGGGACCGGGCGGAAGAATCCATCTGCCCGGCGCTGTCCATCCGCGAGAACTGTTTCCTCAACCCCGGCGCCGCCGGCCGCGGCCTGTTCTCGCCTCTGTCCCCCGCCCGCGAGGCCGCCCTGGCTTCGGCGCTCGGCGCCCGCGTGGGCCTGCGCCCCAACGATCCGGCCCTCGCCATCGAGGGCCTGTCGGGCGGCAACCAGCAGAAGGTCGTGGTCGGGCGCTGGCTCGCCACCGGCCGTCGCCTGCTCGTCGCCGAGGACCCGACGGCCGGCGTCGACATCGGCGCCAAGGCCGACATCTACCGGCTCATCGCGCTGGCGCTCGAGGCCGGCCTCGCCGTCGTGGTGGTGTCGACCGACTTCGAGGAGGTGGCCCACATCTGCCACCGGGCCCTCGTGTTCAATCGGGGCCGCATCATCGCGGAACTCACCGGCGCAGCCCTGTCGACGGCGGGCGTCATCACGGCCGCCTCCGCGTCCGAGGCCGCCGTCGACCGCGCCACCCACCCCGCCGCAGCCTGACGCTCCCCCCGACATCCGCGCGAGGACCCGCCCATGGCCACCAATTCGATCCGCTCCGACGCCCTGGAGCCGACCCGCGCCGAGCTCAGGGCGGCCCGGCCGGCGGAACGCGTGGCCCGCCTCGTGCCGGTCTACGGCCTGCCGCTCCTCACGCTGCTGCTCATCGCCGGGTTCTCGCTGGCGCTGCCCGACACGTTCCCCACCATGCTCAACCTGCGCTCGATCGTGTCCGACAAGGCCATCATCGCGCTGCTGTCGCTCGCCGCCATGATCCCCATGGTGACGGGCAAGATCGACCTCACGGTCGGCTACGGCATCGTCCTGTGGCACGTGCTGGCCATCAGCCTGCAGACCGTTTCGGGCCTGCCCTGGCCCCTGGCGGTGCTGATCGTCGTGCTGCTCAGCGCCGCCACGGGTTTCCTCAACGGGCTCCTCGTCGAGGTGGCGCGGATCGACAGCTTCATCGCGACGCTCGGCACCGGCACGGTGCTGTATGCGCTGGCGCTCTGGTACACGGGCGGCCGGCAGGTTGTGGGCGTGCTGCCGCGGGACTTCCTGGCGTTGAACTCCACCTTCGTCTTCGGCCTGCCCATCACGGGCTATTACGTGCTCGGCCTCGCCGTGGTGCTGTGGTTCCTGCTCGAACACGTGCCGCTCGGCCGCTACCTCTACGCCATCGGCGCCAATCCGAAGGCGGCGGCGCTGAACGGCATCCCGGTCGAGCGCTTCACCATCCTGGCCTTCGTGGCCTCCGGAACCCTCACCGGCATCGCGGGCGTGCTGCTCGCCGCCAAGCTGCGCATCGGCCAGGCGAGCGTCGGGCTGGAGTTCCTGCTGCCCGCCCTCGTCGGCGCCTTCCTGGGGTCGACCACCATCAAGCCGGGCCGCGTCAACGTCTGGGGCACGGTGGTGGGCGTCGTCATCCTGGCGGTGGGGATCGCCGGCATCCAGCAGATCGGCGGCTCCTTCTGGGTCGAGCCGCTCTTCAACGGCGTGACGCTGCTCGTCGCCATCGGCATCGCCGGCTATGCCCAGCGCCGCCGCGGCGCCGCGGGTCGCCGGCAGCTGCTGGAGCCGGCCCCGGCGCCTGCCCTGGCCCCGGCGCCGGATGCGCCGCGGGCCGGTTGAGGGTCGCGCCGATCCCGGGCCCGCCCATGTCGAACGGCCTGCCGGAGCAGGGGAGCGGCTCCCAGGCGGGGGACCCGGGCCAGGCCCCGCGACCCGCCCCCACCATGGCGGATGTCGCGCGACGCGCCGGCGTCTCCGCCATGACGGTGTCGCGGGCCCTCAAGGGCGCCGGCACCGTGTCGGACCTGACGCGCCGGCGCATCCTGCGGGCCGTGGACGACCTCGGCTACGTGCTGGACCGGACGGCCGGCACGCTGTCGTCGCGGCGCTCGGGCTTCGTCGCCGTGCTGATCCCCTCGCTCAACAATTCCAACTTTTCCGACACGGCCGGCGGCATCGGGCGCAGGCTCGAGGGCAGCGGGCTCGAGATGCTGCTCGGCGCGACCGGCTACGACCGAGGGCGGGAAGAGGACCTCATCGCCGCCCTGCTGCGCCGCCGCCCCGAAGGCATGGTGGTGACGGGGGGCAGCCACACGGAGCGGGCCCGGCTTCTGCTGGGCGCGGCCGGCATCCCGGTCGTGGAGATGTGGGACCTGCCGCCGGAGCCGATCGGCCACGTCGTGGGCTTCTCCAACGCCGCCGCGGCCGCCGCGCTGGTGCACCACCTCCATGCCCGGGGCTATCGCGCCATCGGCTATATCGGGGGCTCGACGGACCGCGACACCCGCGGGTCCGACCGCCGCCGGGGCTACGAGCGGGCAGTGCGCGACCTCGGCCTGCCGCAGGGGCTGACGGTGGCCTGCGGGTCCCCGCCCATCGCCATGGACCAGGGCAGCGAGGCCGTGGTGCGCCTGCTGGAGCGCAGCCCGGAAACCGACGCCGTCGTCTGCGTCTCCGACTTGTCGGCCTTCGGGGCCCTGTCGGAATGCCAGCGGCGGGGCTGGTCGGTCCCCGGGCGGCTCGCCATCGCGGGCTTCGGCGATTTCGAACTGTCGCGGTCCTGCCACCCGCGGCTGACCACCGTCTCGGTCGACGCGCCCGCCATCGGGGACGGCGTGGGCGACCTCCTGCTCCGGGCCATCGCGGCCGGGCGCGCCGACGCCGTGCTGGCGCCCGAAACCCGCCGCATGCCCTTCGCGATCCTGCAGCGCGAAACGACCTGAGGGCCGACCCGCCGTCCGGTTGGTGCGGCGGTCACGTCGACGCTCGGTCCCACCGACGGCCCCAAGGGCTTTCAGCGCGGGCCGGTGTCGGACGCGTGCCCCGGCGCGGGGTGCTGCCGGATGCCCCAGCCGATCGGCCGCCGCGCGTTGCCGGGGTGGCGCGGATCGGTGCCCCACAGGGCCTGGTAGGTGTCGACGCAGCGACCGGCCCGTTGCAGTGCGACGAAGGCGGCCGCGACCGTGACCCACCAGCCCGCGATCAGCACCGCCATCCAGCGCGGGGCATCGAGCATCACCAGTCCGGCGGCCGTGGTGGCGACCACGACCGGCAGTGCCGCCCAGCCGAGCGTCTTGTGGACCACCTCGAAGGCGATGCGGCGCCGCGTCATGTCGTAATGGTCGCCGCGCAGCGTCGCCGCGGTCGGGCCGCCCTTGCTGCCGCGAACCAGCCCGGCGAGGACCTGCACCCATCCGGTGGCGACGAGGGTCCACCCGGCGCCGTGGTGCCACCGGGCCAGGGCCGTGGCGTCGGCGCCCCGTCCGTAGGCTGCGGCGGCCCCCAGCGTCATCAGCAGCACGCCGGCGGTCTGGAGCGACAGGTGGCACCGCCACCAGGCGGGATTGTCCAGCACCCGCGGCCAGGCCTGGCGGGGCGTGACCTTGAAGAAGCGGGCGACCAGCATGCCGACGGGCAGCAGGACCGACCAGGCGAGCACCATGGCGCGCGCGTGCCAGAACGCCCAGGACGGCGGCAGACCATGGTCCCGCCCCGACAGCCCCTCCGCCAGCCATGCCGCAACCGTCACGATCGTCGCCATCGCCGATGCCTCGCGCCCGGCAGGCACCCGTCAGACGGCGGTCCCCCGCGCCGGCGGCTTCACCCGGTACCAGGTGACGTAGAGCGCCGGGAGGAAGAACAGCGTCAGGAAGGTCGCCGCCACGATGCCGCCGATCATGGCATAGGCCATCGGGCCCCAGAAGACCTGCGGGGCGATGGGGACGAGGCCGAGGCTGGCGGCGGCGGCGGTGAGCAGGATCGGCCGCATGCGGTGCTGCGTGGCTTCGAACACGGCGGTCCAGCGGTCCTTGCCCTCCGCCAGCACCTCGTCGATCTGCGCCATCAGGATGATGGAGTTGCGGATGATGATGCCGATGAGGGCGAGGATGCCGAGGATCGCCACGAAGCCCATGGGCTTGCCGGACAGCAGCAGCGCCGCCACTACGCCGATGAGGCCGAGCGGCGCCACGCTGACCACCAGGAACAGCTTCTGGAAGCTCTGCAGCTGCACCATGATGAGGAACGCCATGGCGAGCAGCATGACGGGCACCACGGCGGCGATGGGCCCCTGGCCCTTGCCGCTTTCCTCCACGGCGCCCCCGACCGCGACCTTGAAGCCCCGCGGCAGCGCGCCCTCGAAGGTCGCGATCGCGGGGGCGAGCGCGTCCACCACGGTGGCGGGCTGGGTGTCGTCGTGCAGCGCTGCCCGGACCGTGATGGTGGGCAGGCGGTCGCGCCGCCAAACGATCGGCTGTTCGAGGTCGTAGTGCAGCGTCGCGAAGGCGAGGAGCGGCACGACCTTGCCGCCGCTGGTCGGCACCTGCAGGCCCTGCAGCGTCTCGATCCTGTCGCGCTCGTCCGCGCCGGCCCGGCCCACCACGTCGACGAGGTAGATGCTGTCGCGGATCTGCGTGATGGACGTGCCGCCCACGAGCCCGTTCAGCACCCCGGCGACGTCGGCCGACGAGATGCCGAGCTGGCGCGCCTTGTCCTGGGCGATGTCGACCCGCACCACCTTGCCGGGCTCGTTCCAGTCGAAGGTCGGGGGATCGAGGTGCGGGTTGCCGGCCATCAGCGCGGCGAGCTTGAGCGCCTGGGCGCGCAGCACCTGGATGTCCGGGCCGCCGAGCCGGTACTGCACGGGCCGGCCGACGGGCGGGCCGAGGTCGAGCGGATGCACGAAGGTGTCGATGCCGACGAAGCCGTCGGCCGCGATGCCGCGCAGGCGGGCCGCCACGGCGTCGCGCACGCCGAGGCCCTTGGTCACCACCACGATCTGCCCGAAGAAGCTGTTCTGCAGCTGCTGGTCGAGCGGCAGGTAGAAGCGGATCGCGCCCTCGCCCACGTAGGAACTCCAGCTGGCGATGTCGGGGTCCCGCGCCAGTTCGTGCTCGAACCGGTCCATCTGCGCCTTGGTGTTGAGGATGGTGCTGTTCTGCGGCAGCGTCATGTCGACCAGCAGTTCGGGCCGGTCGGCGGAGGGGAAGAACTGCTGCTGGACGTGGCTCATCCCCACGACCGAGAGCGCCAGCAGGGCGATGCAGCCCGCGACCGTGAACCATCGCCACCGCATGGCGCCGCCCAGCATGGCGGCGAAGACCCGGGCGACGAGGCCCGGCCGCGAAGCGTCGTGGTGTTTCATGGTCTTGGGGAGCAGCTTGACGCCGATGAGGGGCGCGAAGAGCACCGCCACGACCCAGGACACCAGCAGCGAGGCCGCGATGACGACGAAGAGCGTGTAGGTGTATTCGCCCGCCGACGAGCCGTTGAAGCCGATGGGGATGAAGCCCGCCACCGTCACCAGCGTGCCGGTGAGCATGGGAAAGGCCGTGGAGGTGAAGGCGAAGGTCGCCGCCTTGGTGAGGTCGTCGCCGCGTTCCAGCCGCGACACCATCATCTCGACGGTGATCATGGCGTCGTCGACCAGCAGGCCGAGCGCGATGATGAGGGCGCCGAGCGAGATGCGCTGCAGCGACACGCCGAAATGGCCCATCACCACGAAGACGATGGCCAGCACCAGGGGGATCGAGAAGGACACGACGAGCCCGGCCCGCAGGCCGAGGCTGACGAAGCTGACCGCCAGCACGATCAGCACGGCCTCGACCAGCGCCTCCGTGAAGCCGCCCACCGCCTCCTCGACGATCTTGGGCTGGTCGGACACGAGGTGGATGTCGACCCCGAGCGGCAGGCGCGCCTCGACGTCGCGCATCTTCTCCTTCAGGGCCTCGCCGAAGCGGAGCAGGTTTCCCGAGGCCTTCATGCCGATGCCGAGGCCGATGGCGGGCTCGCCGTTCACGCGGAACAGCGGGTCGGGCGGGTCGCGGTAGCCGCGGGTGATCGTGGCGATGTCGCTGAGCGGGAAGTAGCGGTCGTTGATGCGCAGGTTGAGGTTCTCGAGGCTGTTCTCCGACGTGAAGCCGCCCGTGACCCGCATCGACACCTGTTCGGGCCCGGCCTGGAGCACGCCCGACGGCTGCACGCCGTTCTGGTTCTGCAGCGTGCGGATCAGCGACTGGACGTCGAGGCCCAGCGCGGCGAGCTTCTTGGTCGAGAAATCCAGGTACACGACCTCGTCCTGGGCGCCCACCACCTGCACCTTGCCGATGCTCGGCACCGTGAGGATCTCGGAGCGGACCTCCTCGACGTAGTCCCGCAGCTGGCGCTGGCTTAGCCCATCGGCCGTGAAGCCGTAGATGTTGCCGTAGACGTCGCCGAACTCGTCGTTGAAGGACGGCGGCTGCACGCCGCTCGGCATGGTGCTCTGGATGTCTTGCACGTGCTTGCGCACCTGGTAGAACATCCACGGGACCTGCTTGGGGTCGGTCGTGTCCTTGAGGTTCAGCAGCACGGTGGTGCGCCCCGGCACCGTGTAGCTCTTGGTATAGTCGAGCGCGTCGATCTGGGTCAGCTCCTTCTCGATGCGCTCGGTGACCTGGCTGGTCATCTCGTCCACGGTGGCGCCCGGCCAGGCCTGGCTCACCACCATGGTCTTGATGGTGAAGGGCGGGTCCTCCTGGCGGCCCAGGCCCGTATAGGCGCCGTAGCCGGCGAGGGCCGACAGCAGCATGAGGAACCACACGAACGATCGGTGTTCGAGCGCCCATTCCGACAGGTTGAACTTCACGGCTCTCATCCGGGTCGTCGGGCCCGCCGCGCCACGGGGCAGGGGACCGGTTGAAACGATGCGGGGCGGCGGCGCCGCCCGATCCGGGCCCTAAGGGGCGTCGATCTTGACGGCCTGGCCCTCGGTCGCCGAGTGGGCGCCGGCGATCAGGACGCGGTCGCCGGCGGCGAGGCCGGTCGCCACCGTGACGGTGCCGGGATCGCGTTCGCCGAGCGTCACGGCGCGGGCGCGGAGGCGGTTCTGCGGGTCGACGGTCCAGACCGTCGTGGCGCCGTCCCGCTCCACGGCGGCGCCGGCCGGCAGCACGATGCGGGCAGGGCCCGGCACCGCCTCGACCAGACCGAGCGTCACCGTGGTGCCGAGGCGGAAGGCCGCCGGGGCGGCTTCGAGCGTCAGGCGCACCCGCCGCGTCCGGGTCAGCTGATCGGACTGGGGCGCGATCTCCCGCACCGTGGCTTGCGCCGAGACGGCGGGATCGGCGAGCAGCGCCACCGTGAAGGCCCGCCCGGCGGCGAACCTGGCGACCCGGTCGTCCGGCACGTCGAACACGGCGTCGCGCAGGTCGGGCCGCGCCACGGTGACGACCGCCTGGCCGGCCGTCACCACCTGGCCGACCTCGGCCGTCCAGCTCTCGACCACGCCGTCGTAACCGCTCCGGAGCGAGGCGTAGCCGAGTTGTTCCTCGGCCTTCTGCAGGCTGGCCTGCGCCTGGCCGACCTTGGCCTGCGCGGTGTCGCGCGCCGCCAGGGCCGCGTCGACCTGGGCCTGGCTGACGCTGCCGGTCCTGATGAGTTCCTGCTGCCGGTCGTTGGTGGCCTTGGCATTGACCAGGGCCGCCCGCGCGTTGGCGAGGTCGGCCTTGGAACCCACGACGGCGAGCCGCAGAACCGTCGGGTCCAGCGTCGCCAGCATCTGCCCCTGGACGACCCGGTCGCCGACGTCGACGTTGCGCGCCGTCATGCGGCCGGTCGCCTGGAACCCGAGCTTCGCCTCGTAGCGCGGCGCGACCGTGCCGGTGAAGCGCCGTTCCGCCGGCGGCGCGGCGGGCTCGACCACGACCGTCAGGGCGGGCCGGACCGGCGCGGCGGCCTCCGCCGGCTTGCGCTCGCAGCCGCCGAGCAGGGCTGCAACCGCGGCGAGGGGGACGAAGACCCGGAAGCGGGGGAGCGCCGTCACGGCAGGTTGCCCTTCACGACCGCCACTTTCTGTCCCGGATAAAGCAGTTGCACCCCGGCCGTGACGACGCGCCGGCTCCCGTCGAGGCCGCCCGACAGGACGACGCTGCCGGTGGCGTAGCTCTTCACCGAGACCGGCTGCAGCGACACCCTGTCCTGGTCGTCGAGCACCCACACGGACGGCCGGCCCTCGGCCTCGAAGAGCGCGCTCCAGGGCAGCACGACGGCGGTCTGCCGCTCGAACCGCCCGCGCCCCACCACGGCGGCGCCGAGCGCCATGCCGGTCGCCGGCCCGCGCAGCCCCACCTTCACCGTGACGGTGCTGGAGGCCGCGTCGAGGATGGGCGAGACTTCCCGCACGGTGCCGACGGCCGTCACCTTGGGGTCGGCCTGGAGCGCGATGTCGACGGCGTCGTCCCGCGGCGGCGTCGTCAGCAGGGCTTCGGGGATCTCGAAGACGGCGTCGCGCGGCCCGTCCTGCGCCAGGACGAAGACGGTCTGGCCGGCCTGGACGACCTGCCCGGCCTCGACGCTGCGCGACACCACGATGCCGTCCTGGCCGGCCCGGAGCTCGGCATAGGAGAGCTGCTCCTCCGCGGTGTTGAAGGCCGCCTCCGCGGCCTCGACCTGCGCCCGTGCCGTGTTCAGCGTTTCCTGCGCCTGGTCGTAGCTCGCCCGCGTGGTGTATCCGGAGGCGATGAGGCTCTGCTGGCGCTTGAAGGTCGCCTCGGCCTGGACGAGGAGTGCCTGGGCCGCCGTGACCGCCGCCCGGGCATTGTCGACGTTGGCGTGCTGCTCGGTCGCGTCCACGGTGGCGAGAACCTGATCGGCCGCCACGTGCTGGCCGACCTCGACGCGGCGCTCCGACACCTTGCCGTCGACCCGGAAGGCGATGTTGCTCTGCACGCGAGCCTGGACCGTGCCGGCGAGCGCGAGGTCGGCATCGACGTCCCGCGCCGCCGGCACCACCGCCTCCACCGGGACCAGCCCGGCCTCCGCCGCCACCGCCGGACCGGCGGCCGGTCGGCACAACAATGCCGCCGCCGCGCAGAGCACCGGCAGGGCTCCGCATCGGCGGCGGTCGCGGAGGGCGCGGGGACGGAACATCATGGTACGAGCCGGGTGAGCGGAAGCCGTTGTGCCACGCTGCATAAGCCGCTAATAACAAACCGTCCAGTTGGATTTTTTCATGAGCAGACCACCGCAGGCCCGAAGCCTCGCCACGATCGACAAGGTGCTGGATGCCGCCGAGGCGCTGCTGGCGCGCGACGGCATCGGCAGCCTCACCATGGACGCGGTCGCGCTCGAGGCCGCGGTCAGCAAGGGCGGCGTGCTGCACCATTTCCGGTCGAAGGACGCGCTGGTCTCGGCCATGGCGCTGCGCAAGCTGAAGCGGCTGCAGGAAGGCGTCGACGCCGCGCAGGCGCGGTTGGCGGGCCTGTCCCAGGCCGTGCTCCGCGGCATGGTCGATTACGCGCGGGCGACCTACTGCGAGGACGACAACTTTTCCCGTCCCATGCTGGTGGCGGCGGTGGAGCATTCCGAATCGCTGGCGGTGTTCCAGGGCATGTTCGCCGAGATCTTCGACGAGGTCCGCCAGCAGACGGCGGCGCCCGACGTCGCCACGGCCCTGCTCTTCGCCACGATCGGCCTCCAGGTCGCCCGCACGCTCGGGCTGGCGCGGCTCGGGGCCGACGAGGCGGCGGCGGTGTTCGACGCCATCTCGGGCCTCGCCGCCGGGCTGCCGCCGCCCTGACGGTCAGGCCGCTTCCATCAGCGCCGCGACATGGGCGGCGACCGAAAGGCCGAGGCCCTGGAGGTCGTAGCCGCCCTCGAGGAGTGACACGACGCGGCCGCCGGCGCGGGCCGCGGCGAGGTCCATGACGCGCCGCGTCGCCCAGGCGAAATCCTCCGCGTCGAGCGCGATCTGGCCGAGCGGGTCGCGGCGGTGGGCGTCGAAGCCGGCCGACACGATGACGAGGTCGGGCGCGAAAGCCGCCATGCGGGGCAGGATCAGCCCCTCCAGCGCCGCCCGGAACGCCGCCGCGCCGTCACCGGGCGCCAGCGGGGCGTTGACGATCGTGTCGTAGTCGCCGCGCTCGCCTCGGGCCCCGGTGCCGGGGAAGAGCGGCATCTGGTGCGTCGAGCAATAGAGCACGGCGGGGTCGTTCCAGAAGATGTCCTGCGTGCCGTTGCCGTGGTGGACGTCCCAATCCAGGATGGCGACGCGGGCGGCGCCGTGGACTTCGCGGGCGTGCCGGGCCGCCACGGCCGCGCTGTTGAAGAAGCAGAATCCCATGGCGGTGGCGCGTTCGGCGTGGTGGCCGGGCGGGCGCATGGCCACGAAGGCGTTGTCGGCCCGCCCCGCCATCACCTCGTCCACCGCCAGCACGGCCCCGCCGGCGCCCCGCAGGACGGCCGCCATCGTGCCGCTGCCGATGGCGGTATCGGGGTCGATCCGCAGCAGCTCGCCCTCGGCCGGGCGGGCCGCCAGCAGCGCGTCGACATAGGCTTCCTCGTGGGCGCGGACCAGCGCGGCGCGGTCGGCCTCGGGGGCTTCCAGGCGCCGCAGCGCCTCGAAACCCGGTCCCGACAGCGCCGCCGCGACGGCGCGCAGCCGGTCGGGGCGTTCGGGATGGCCCTCGCCCATGTCGTGGCCGAGGCCGGCCTCGTGCCCGATCAGGATTGTACTCACGGCGTCCATGCTCTCCCGGGCCGCTGCCGGCCGCCGCCTTGTGGTGCGGGTGACACGGATGAGGCGAATGTGTGACAAGGGCTCGTTAACGGCCGGCCCGTCATGCTATGGGCTGCCGCAGAACTGGGGCGGTGCGGGGCAGGATCAATGCGGACCTATCTGCGGGCGGCGGCGGTGCTGGTGGGAGCCCTCGCGGCGTCGGGCTGCCAGTACAAGGCGACGCCCGACCCGGTGCTCTCGTCCCGCGACAAGGAATTCATCTCCAAGGTGCCGGTGGCCGACATGGGCCGCAACTTCGACCGCTACGAGGTCGAGGACACCACGGGCCAGCCGCCCGGCACCATCGTGGTCGACACCCACGACAAGCTGCTCTTCTACGTGCTGGGCCACGGCAAGGCGATGCGTTACGGCGTGGCGACCGGGGCCGAGGCCTATGGCTGGACCGGCACCGCCACGGTCAAGCGCATGGCGGAATGGCCGCGCTGGATGCCGCCCGCCGACATGATCAAGCGCTGGCCGCATCTCAAGCCCGTGGTGGCCGAGGGCGGCATGCCGGGCGGGCCGGAAAACCCGCTCGGGGCCCGCGCCCTCTACCTCTACGACGCGCAGGGCCGCGACACGCTCTACCGCATCCACGGCACCAACGAGCCGACCGAGATCGGCCACGACGCGTCCTCGGGCTGCATCCGCATGCGGGACATCGACGTCATCGACCTGTACAGCCGCGCCAAAGTCGGCACCCGCGTCGTCGTGATGTGACGCCGCGGCCGGCCGCGGCCGCGCCGTCGTTCAGACGGTCAGGCCCGGGCTCGACACGGTGATGTGCAGCAGCTCCGGTGGGACGCCGAGGCGCGCCGGGATGCCGGATTCGCCGAGCCCTCCCGACACGATGAGGTGGCGCTGCCCCTCGACGATGTGGCCGTAGTTGTATCGGCGCGACGGCGTCACGATGGGGCCGATGCCCGGCACGATGATCTGTCCGCCGTGGGTGTGGCCCGACAGGGTCAGGGAGACGCGGTCCGGCATGCGGGCGAAGGCGTAAGGCTCGTGCGCCAGCATGATGACCGGCGCGTCGTCGCGGATCAGCTTCAGCGTGCCGGGAAGGTCGTCCGCGCCCTTGTGCCCCTGCGACGCCGTCTGATAGGCGATCTGGTCGGCCAGCCCGGCCAGCCAGAACCGTTTGCCGCCCCGGTCGACCAGCACGGCATCGTTCTCGAGCAGGCGGACGTCGATGGCGCGCAGCGCGCGGCGGACCTCCTCGGGGCCGCCCTTCATGCCCGGGACGGGACCGTGCCACCAGTCGTGGTTGCCGAGGATGGCGTAGGTGCCCAGCGGTGCCCGCAGCACCGACAGCGCGTCCGCCCAGGCCGCCGGCATGACGGGCCCGCTGACGAAGCGGTGCCCGGCGTTGAAGTCGCCGAGCAGCAGGATGAGGTCCGGGTCGAGCGCGTTGCACTGGTCCGCGATGGCGCGGATGCGCTCGGCCGACATCCAGGGCTCGCAGGCGTGGATGTCGGCGATGACGCCGATGCGCAGCGTGAGGCCCGGCGTCCAGCCCGGCGGCGTCACGACGTAGCGGCGGACGGCCGGCGTCATGCCGGGCTCGACGGCGACCGCATAGGTGCCCAACGCCGCCGGGCCCAGGGCCAGGGCGCCGACGCCGGTCAGGATCGTCCTGCGTGAGATGGTCAGGGTGTTGCCCTCCGCCGGGTGGCCGGCGGCCGCTCGGACCGCCGGGTTCGGCCTCAGGCCGCGCGCGTCCGCGCGAGGTGGGGCTTTTCGGCCGGCTTGTCCACCCCGCGCGGCGACGACGCCGGGTCGGGCTGGGTGGTGAAGCGCAGGGCCGCCGCCACGGCCGAGATGCCGATCTCGCGGTATAGACGGGCCTGGAGGTCGCGGGCGTCCTGCCGGTTCGGCGCGGAATTGGTGTCGGTCATGGCGGGTTCCCCCGATCCGGCCTGCCGCCCTGGGGCGGCGCCGGAGCTGTGTTGGACATGAGGGCAACCATGTCGCGACATCCTTGACACAATCCTAAGCCAAGCGCCGCCGCAGTTGTGCCGAGTCGGAACGGCGGCTCACGGCAGGGTCCATTGGCACAGCTTGAAGCCGTTGCGTCGGTGCTCGAGGTCGACGTGCAGATCGGTCTCGTGGAAGGCGTCGGCGCCGGGGCCCAGCACGGTGGCGAAACGCGCGCAGGCCGAGGCCCGCAGCGCGGCCAGCACGTCCCGGGCCCCGGGGTCCTTCCACCCCACGGTGCGGCGGGCGAAGCGGAAGGCCAGGATGTCGATGGCGTTGCCGCGGGCATGTTCCGACACCCGGGCGCCCGCGGCCCAGTTGCGGTTGCGGCAGACGTAGGCGGCCGCGTCCGCGATGCCGAGGAGGTCCCCCTCGGCGGCCGTCGCCGGCGCGACGTCGTCCCGCACCCAGTCGGCGAGGCGGTCGGCGAGGTCGCAGCGCATGACGGCCGGCGGTACCAGCGCGACCTGCCGGCCGCCGCGCAGCACGACGGCGGCCAGCGTCACCGGCGCGGCGACCCCGCAGGCATCGCCCTCGGCGATGGCGGCGGCGGGACGCGCCACGACCTTGCCGCCCGCCAGCAGCGGCCCGCAGACGGGGTCGGGGTCGGGCGGGGCGTCGGGGTCCGGCGCGCGCCGGGGTGGGGGCGGCCCGAAGGCCTCGGCCCGCGGCAGAGGGGCGGCACCGGCGGCCTCGGGACGCGGCGGGACGGAGGGGAGCGGCAAGGGAGGCCCGGCTTCCTCGGGTCGCGGCAGCGGCAGCGGAACGATGGCGGGGGCCGACGGCATCGCGGCGACGGGCGGGCGCGGGACCGGCACGGGAGCGGGGAGGGGACCGGCGAGGGCGAGGCCCGGCGACCACGTCAGGCACCAGAGTGCGAGTATCGCCGAGGCCGGACGGCCGCGGGCCGTGCGGCCGAGCGCCAGGCCTGTCGCGGCCGGCCGGGCTGGATCGCGCGTTCCCATCTGGCTCCTCCCGGCCGAGGCTGTACCGGCTCCGGGGTCGATGCGATAGGGTCGGGCGTTCCGCCCGCCCGACCCGGAAGGCCCATGCCCGCGCTCCGCCGCCCTGCCGCCGCCGCGACCCGTCCCGTGCCGCGGCGGCGCCTTCCGCCCGAGCCCTTCGCCGCCGCGGCGGACCGCAGCCGCGCCTGCGCGGTCTTCGGGGCCGTCCTGGCGACGATCGCGGTGGCGATGGGGCGGAGCGGGGTAGGCGACCCGCGCGGGGCGCTGGCGGTGCTGGGCTTCGGCCTCGCCTTGGCGCTGCTCGCCGCCGCCCTGGCGCTCTGGTCCGCCGTGGTGATCTGGCGGACGGGCCGCCGCGGGACGGCCCGGGCCCTGTCCGCCCTCGCCCTGTCCGCCCTGGTGCTGGCCTATCCGGCCTATCTGGCGGGCCTTGCCCTGCGGCTGCCCGCCGTCGGCGACGTGTCGACGGACCCGGCGGCACCGCCGACGTTCTCGGCGGCGCCGGGCGTCGTCGCGGCCCGCGGCGGCACCGTCCATCCCGAGCTTCCGGCCGAGGCCCGGGAGGCGGCGCGGCGGGCCTATCCGACGCTCCAGCCCCTGCTGCTCGACGTGCCGGAGGACGAGGCCTACAGGCTGGCCCTGCACGCCGTCACGGCGCGCGGCTGGAGGGTCCTCGACGCCATGCCGCCGAAGGGCAAGTTCGGCACCGGTCACATCGATGCCGTGGCGCCGACCCGCGTCATGGCGCTGCCCGACGACGTCGCCATCCGCATCCGCGCCGCCGAGGGCCAGACGCGCGTCGACATCCGCTCCGCGTCGCGCTTCGGCCGGAGCGACGGGGGCAGCAATGCGGCCCGGATCCAGTCGCTGTCGGACGAGCTGCTCGACGCGGCGTCGTGACCCGGGCGCGGCGGCGCCGTCAAGCTGTCCCGATCAGCGCCCGGCGATGCTCGACGAGGCCCGCCGTGGACCCGTCGAGCCCGTCGAGCGAGGCCGCCGCGTCCGACACGATCGGGGCGAGCTTGTTGGCCAGCTCCTTGCCGAGTTCGACGCCCCATTGGTCGAAGGGGTTGGTGTCCCAGATGGCCGCCATGGTGAAGACGCGGTGCTCGTAGAAGGCGATGAGACGCCCCAACATCTTCGGGTCGAGCTTGCGGTAGAGGAAGGTCGAGGTCGGGCGGTTGCCGTCGAACTGCTTGTGGGCCTTCACGGCCGCGATGGCTTCGGGCTTGGCGCCGGCCTTGGTCATGACGGCTTCGACCTCGGCCTCGCTCCGCCCCACCATCAGGGCCTGGCTCTGCGCGAAGCAATTGGCGACGAGCAGCTCGTGGTGATGGAGGTCGGCGTCGGTCGGCTCGGCGGCGACGAGGAAGTCGATCGGCACCACCTCGGTGCCCTGGTGGAGGAGCTGGAAGAAGGCGTGCTGGCCGTTGGTGCCGGGTTCGCCCCACACGACCGGGCCGGTCGCCTCCTGCACGCGCGTGCCGTCGACGTGCACGTGCTTGCCGTTGCTCTCCATGTCGAGCTGCTGGAGATAGGCGGGGAAGCGGCCGAGCCGTTGGTCGTAAGGGATCACCGCCTGCGTGGCGAAGCTCCAGGCGTTGCGATACAGAACGCCGATCAACCCCATCAGCACCGGGATGTTGGATTCGAGCGGCGTTTGGCGGAAATGCGTGTCGACCTCGTGGCCGCCGGCCAGGAAGTCGGCGAAATGCTCCGGCCCGATCTGGATCACCACCGACAGGCCGATCGACGACCAGACGGAATAGCGCCCGCCGACCCAATCCTTGAAGCCGAACACCCGGTCTTCGCTGATGCCGAACTTGCCCACGAGGTCCAGCGCCGTCGACACGGCGGCGAAATGGTGCGGCACGGCATCGTCGCCGAGCTTGCCGGCCAGCCAGTCGCGGGCCGAGCGCGCGTTGGTCATGGTTTCCTGGGTGGTGAAGGTCTTGGAGGCCACGATGAACAGCGTCGTCGCGGGGTCGAGCCCCTTCAGCGTGTCGCCGATGTCGGCGCCGTCGACGTTGGACACGAAATGCGTGCGGATGCGCGGATGGCCGAAGGGCGCCAGCGCCCGCGCCGCCATGGCGGGGCCGAGGTCGGAGCCGCCGATGCCGATGTTGACGACGTCGGTGAGCTCGCGCCCCGTCGCGCCCTTGATGCTGCCGTCGCGCACGCCGCGGGCGAAGGCCGCGACCTTGGCGCGCACGCTGAGCACCTCGGGCATCACGTCCTGGCCGTCGACCGTCACGGAAGCGCCCTGGGGCGCCCGCAGCGCCGTGTGCAGCGCGGCGCGGGACTCGGTCGGGTTGACGACGCCGCCGGTGAACATGCGGTCGCGCTTCTCCTCGAGCTTCTGCGCCCGGGCGAGATCGAAGAGCGCGTGCAGCACGTCCTCGTCGACCCGGTGCTTCGAATAGTCGAAGACGACGTCGCCGAGGGCGACGTGGTAGCGGTCGAACCGCTCCGGGTCGGCGGCGAAGAGGTCCTTCAAGGTCCGGCCCTTCGATCGCTCGACCGCGGCGCGGAGGCCGGCGAACTTGGTGTCCTGCTTGTCCTGCGCCATCGTGATCCTCACTCCGGTCCTGTCGGGTCCCGCCGCGATCCCGTGAGTCGCGGCCCTGCGACAGCATAACAGGGGAAGGCTCGGAAAAGTCGCGTGCCGGCCGTTCCGCATCGGTGCCGCGTGAACAGCCCGGGTCGACGGCTCCGGTTTTTCCGTGCAGGACAGCCGTCGACGCCCGCCGCCGCGCGCGGCCACCGACCTCGCATGGACCAGGACCCTCATGGCGCCGCCGCTGCTGCAGATGACCTCTATCCGCTACACGCTCGGGGGCAAGCCGCTGCTCGACGGGGTCGACCTCCAGGTCGGACGCGGCGACCGCATCTGCCTCGTGGGCCGCAACGGTTCGGGCAAGTCGACGCTGATGAAGGTCGTGGCGGGCGACATCGGCCTCGACGGCGGCACGCGCTTCCTCCAGCCCGACGCCACGCTGCGGGTGCTGCCGCAGGAGCCGGACCTCGCCGGCTACGACGACGTCCTGTCCTACGTCGAAGCCGGCCTCGGGCCGCTCGACAATCCCTACCGGGCCCGCTCCCTGCTCGACGACCTCGGCCTCACCGGCGACGAGAAGCCCGGCCACCTGTCGGGCGGCGAACTGCGCCGTGCCGCCCTGGCCCGCGTCCTCGCGCCCGAGCCCGACATCCTGCTCCTCGACGAGCCCACCAACCACCTCGACCTGCCGGCCATCGAGTGGCTGGAGAACGAGCTGAAGTCGCTGCGCTCGGCCCTCGTCCTCGTCAGCCACGACCGGCGCTTCCTCACCAACCTGTCGCGCTCCACCGTCTGGCTCGACCGCGGCCGCACGCGCCGCATCGACCAGGGCTTCGGCGCCTTCGAGGACTGGCGCGACCAGGTGCTCGAGGAGGAGGAGCTCGAGCGCCACAAGCTCGACCGCAAGATCGCCCGCGAAGAGGACTGGGTCCGCTACGGCGTTTCCGGCCGCCGCAAGCGCAACGTGCGCCGCATGGCCGAGCTCGGCGATCTCCGCCGCGAGAAGCGCGAGGCCAGCCGCGTCGTGGGCCTCGCCACCATGACGGTGTCGGAGGGCAAGACCTCGGGCAAGCTCGTCGTCGAGGCGGAGGGCGTGTCGAAGAGCTATGGCGACCGGCCCATCGTGCGCGACCTGTCGACCCGGGTGCTGCGCGGGGACCGGCTCGGCATCGTGGGGCCGAACGGCGCCGGCAAGACGACGCTGCTGAACCTTCTCACCGGCCGCGACGAGCCCGACACCGGCACGGTGAAGCTCGGCGCCAACGTCCAGCTCGCGACGCTCGACCAGGCGCGCTCGAGCCTCAAGCCCGACACGACCCTGGCCGACGCCCTCACCGGGGGCGGCTCCGACCAGGTGATCGTCAACGGCGTCAGCAAGCATGTCATCGGCTACATGAAGGAGTTCCTGTTCGGCCCCGAACAGGCCCGCACCCCGCTGTCGCGCCTGTCCGGCGGCGAGCGCGGCCGCCTGATGCTGGCCCGCGCCCTGGCGCTGCCCTCGAACCTCCTGGTCCTCGACGAGCCCACCAACGACCTCGACCTCGAAACCCTGGACCTGCTGCAGGACCTGCTCGCCGAATATCCCGGAACCGTCGTGGTGGTGAGCCACGACCGCGACTTCCTCGACCGCGTGGCGACCTCCGTCATCAACTCGGAAGGGGAGGGGCGCTGGACCGAATATGCGGGCGGCTATTCCGACATGGTGGCGCAGCGCGGCTCGGGCGTGGCGGCGCGGACCCGGGAGGTGCAGGCCGGGCCCGTCTCGGCAGGTGTCGCGGCCGCCGCCGCCCCGGCCCCGGCCCGCCGCGGCAAGCTCAGCTTCAAGGACAAGCACGCGCTCGACAACCTGCCCCGGCAGATGGAGGAGATGCGGGCCCGGAAGGCCAAGGCCCAGGCAACCCTCGACGATCCCGGCCTTTATGGGCGCGATCCCGCCCGCTTCGCCAAGCTTTCGGCCTCGCTCGCCGACCTGGATGGGAAGCTCGCCGCCGCCGAAGAGCAGTGGCTCACCCTGGAAATGATGCGCGAGGGCCTCGAAGGCTGAGCGGCGCGGCGCCCTGCAATGTCGTGGGCCGTCCCTCTGCTGCCGACGGCCGGGAAAAGCGGCGGCGGCATGGCGGCAGGGTGAAACGAACTCTGTGGTCAAGCATTAGCTGGCATCACAGGGATGCACGTCATGACCGAACCGATGTCGAAGGGCGGGACTTCGGGTTCGGCCTGGACCGCCGCAGCGGTGCTGGGCTTCGCCCTCGTGGGCGTGCTGCGGCGACAGCAGGGCACGGAGCCGGCCGGACCCCGCCCGCCCCTGCCGGCGAACGCCCCGCCCGACGCCGCCCGCACGGGCATGCGAGCCGCGGGCGGGCAAGGCACGGGCGGCAAGGGTGCGGGCGAGAAGGGTGCGGGCGAGAAGGGCCGCATCAACGACGCCAAGGCCGGCACCGACGGCAAGCCGACCGAGCACCCGCCCGGCTTCCTCGGCATCGCCCGGTCCGTCTACGACCGGTTCGGCAACGACAACATCAGCCTCGTGGCGGCGGGCGTCGCCTTCTACGTCATGCTGTCGATCTTCCCGGCCCTGGCCGCCATGGTGTCGCTCTACGCGCTGGTCGGCAACCCGGACGACGTGGCCAGCCGCATCCAGGACTACAGCTACCTGCTGCCGCCCGAGGCCATGAAGCTCATCATCGACGGGCTGCACAACTTCGCCAAGACGGCGGGCTCGACGCTGTCCTGGGCGCTGGCCACCAGCCTCGTCCTGGCGCTGTGGAGCGCGCGCAACGGCATCTCGTCCATCATGACGGGGCTGAACATCGCCTATGAGGAGATCGAGACCCGCTCCTTCGTCGTGCAGACCGCCATCGCGCTCGGCCTGACGCTGGGGGCGATCCTGTTCGCCATCATCGTGGTCTTCGCCGTCGCGGTGATCCCCATCCTGCTCAACTTCCTGCCGTTCGGCTCGGTGGCCGGCACGCTGCTCAACTTCGCCCGCTGGCCCATCCTGGCCGTCCTGGTGGCGCTGGGCTTCGCCTTGATCTACCGCGTCGGCCCCTGCCGGAAGGATGCCAGCTGGCGCTGGATCAGCTGGGGGTCGGGCATCGCCACGGTGCTGTGGCTGGCGGGCTCCATCCTGTTCTCCGTCTATGTCGGCAAGTTCGGCTCCTACGATGCCACCTACGGCGCGCTCGGCGCCGTCGTCATCCTGCTGCTGTGGCTTTGGGTCAGTGCCCTCGTGCTGCTCGTCGGCGCCGAGATCGACGACGAACTCGACGAGCGTGCGTCCCGCACCGGCTCGCCCGTCGCGCCGGTGGCGCCCGGCAAGGGCAAGGCCTGACCGCCGGCCTGGAGCCGTCTCGGGTTCAACCGTCGCTTGCTTAGCCGTCGACTGCGGGCTAGCGTCCTCAACGGTGGGGCGTGGGCCGGCGGAGATGGCGATGGTGGTGCGGGTTGCCACGGTCGCGTTCCAGGGGATCGAGGCTCGGCCCGTCGACGTGCAGGTGCAGATTACCAACGGCGCCGTGGTGTTCAACGTTGTCGGGCTCGGCGACAAGGCCGTGGCGGAATCGCGCGAGCGCGTGCGCTCCGCCCTCACGGCCTCCGGCCTGGCCCTGCCGGCCAAGCGCATCACCGTCAACCTCGCGCCCGCCGACCTGCCCAAGGAGGGCAGCCATTACGACCTGCCGATCGCGCTCGGCGTCATGGCGGCCATCGGGGCCCTGCCGTCGGACGCCCTGCAGGGCTTCACGGTGCTGGGGGAACTGGCGCTGGACGGATCCATCTCGGCTGTTTCGGGCGTGCTGCCCGCCGCCGTCGCCGCCAATGCCGCCGGCAACGGCCTCATCTGCCCGGCCGCCTGCGGGCCGGAAGCGGCCTGGGCCTCGCGCGACCTCGAGATCCTGGCGCCGCGCTCGCTGATCCAGCTCGCCAACCACATGAAGGGCACGCAGCTCATGGCGCGGCCCGAACCCGCCATGCGGGCCGCCGGGACGGACCTGCCGGACCTGCGCGACGTCAAGGGGCAGGAAAGCGCCAAGCGCGCGCTCGAGATCGCGGCGGCCGGCGGCCACAACCTCCTGTTCAACGGGCCGCCCGGGTCCGGCAAGTCGATGCTGGCGGCGCGGCTGCCCTCCATCCTGCCGCCCATGACACCCCGCGAACTGCTCGACGTGTCGATGATCCATTCGGTGGCGGGCGCGCTGGCCGGTGGCGCCCTCACCGATCGCAGGCCGTTCCGCGCGCCGCACCATTCCGCCTCCATGCCGGCGCTCGTGGGCGGCGGCACGGGCGCCCGCCCCGGGGAAGTGTCGCTGGCCCATAACGGCGTGCTCTTCCTCGACGAACTGCCGGAATTCGCCACTCCGGTGCTGGATTCGCTGCGCCAGCCGCTCGAAACCGGCGAAGTGTCGATCGCCCGCGCCAACCACCGCGTCACCTATCCGGCGCGGTTCCAGCTCGTCGCCGCCATGAACCCCTGCCGCTGCGGGCTCGCCACCGAGCCCGGCTACGCCTGCCGGCGCCAGCCCAACGAGCGCTGCATGGCGCAATACCAGTCGCGCCTGTCCGGTCCGCTTCTCGACCGCATCGACCTCCACCTCGAGGTGCCGGCCGTCTCGGCCGCCGACCTCATCCTGCCGCCGCCGGCGGAAGGCTCCGCCGAGGTGGCGGCCCGCGTGGCCCGGGCCCGGGCCCGGCAGGTCGCCCGCTATGCCGGCCTCGGCCTGCCGGAGGTGACGACCAACGCGGCGGCACCCGCCGCCGTCATCGAGCAGGTGGCGGCGCTGGATGCCGGCGGGACGGCCTTCGTTCGTGCCATGGCGGACCAGCTGCGGCTCTCGGCCCGCGGCTTCCACCGCGTGCTGAAGCTCGCCCGCACCCTCGCGGATCTCGACGGCACGCCCGGCGTCGGACGGGCGCAGCTCGCCGAGGCGCTGTCCTATCGGCCCAGCGTCGATCGTCGCACCCGCGCCCCCGCATGATCCGGTTCGTCAGGCGCCCTGCCGCAGCGTCCCGCACAGCCGCGAAGCCTGGGCCACGACGGCGTCGATGTCCTCCGCATAGCCGCCCGCGATCCAGCGCAGCGCGATATGGATGATGCCGCCCATGACGCCGGCCCGCAGCAGGCCGGGGCTGGTCGGAGCCGCGCCATCCGGGTTCACGGCCATATCGAGCAGGAGGCCGAAGCCCTTGAGAGCCGCGCCCGACACGTGGTCGACGGCGGGGCTGACGCCGGCGATCTCCACCAGGAACACGCGCGCGCCCTTCGGGTCCCGCCGCAGCATCGCGTAGTAGCTGCGCAGCACCGCTTCGGCCCGAGCCGTGCTCGGCGCGGCCTCCGCCGCCGCGCGCATCTCGCCCAGCATCGCCGCGATCACGGTCTCGTAGGAGGCGACCAGAAGGGCCTCGCTGTTGAGGAACGATTCGTAGAAGTAGCGCTCCGTCAGCCCGGCGGCGTCGCAGACGGCCTTGACGGTCGCGGCCCGGAAGCCTCGCTCGCCGTAGACCGCGATGGCGGCGCGGATCAGCGCCTCGCGGCGCTGGGCGCGGCGCTGCTCCAGCGGCAGGCCCTGGTACCGGTTGGAGGTTCGGCTGCTCGGCATGCCCGTCCCTTGGCATGGTGTGGCGGGCGATTCAACTTCTGATGACGTTCGCCGTCGGGCCGGAGGGGATCGACCGCATCGTCCACGCCGACGTTTTCACGCATGTCCCCGGGAACTACCAGGGCGGGTCCACCGTCAATGCCGGGCCCGACCCCGACGACCGGCCGGCCTCCGACCCGGTCCGCCTGGATCGCGGGTCAGGGTGCGACACCGAGGCCCGGCGTGGCGTCCGGGGCGAGGCCGGGGACCGGTCGCGGCGCCGAGGTCGTTCCGACGGGGCGGCGGGCCGTCGAACAGGCTGCGGCACGGGCCGCGCCGATGGAGGCAGGATGAGCGGGTTCGGGCGGATCGCCACGGGAGCGGTCGGGGTTGGGATGGTGGCGGCGGGCGGGCTCGCCCTCCATGCGGGCACCGCGGCGCGGCGCTTCGAGCGCATGGTGCCGCAGGACGGAACGATCGTGGAGGTCGAGGGCGCGCGCCTGCACGTCGTCGAGCGGGGCCAGGGGCCGGCCCTGCTGCTGATCCACGGGCTCGGCGGCCAGCTGCGGAACTTCAGCCGCATCCTGGAGCCCCTGGCGGCCCGCCACCGGGTCGTCCTCGTCGACCGTCCGGGTTCGGGCTATTCCGTGTCCGACGCCCTCGTGCAGCCCAGCCTCGCCGACCAGGCCCGGAGCCTCGCCGGCCTGATCGACGCCTTGCGCCTCGACCGGCCCGTCGTGGTCGGCCATTCGCTCGGGGGCGCCCTGGCCCTCATGCTGGCGATCCAGCATCCGGAGCGTGTCGGCGGCCTCGCGCTGCTGTCGCCGTTCACGCGGCCGGTCGAGGCCGTGCCGCCGGCCTTCGCGCTCCTGGCCCTGCGCTCGCCGCTGCTACGCAGCCTGCTGGCCTGGACCGCCGTCGTGCCGCTGGCGCAGTGGGACCCCGAGCGCACCGCCAGCTTGGTCTTCGGGCCCGAGCCCGTGCCGGGCGACTTCGCGGTCGCGGGCGGCGGGGCGCTGGGGCTGCGGCCGGCGAACTTCCAGGCGACGTCGGCCGATCTCGCCGGCGCCAACGCCGCCGCGTCCGACATGGTGCGGCGCTACGCCGAGTTGGCCATGCCGGTCGACATCCTGTTCGGCGCGCAGGACGCTATCCTGGATCCGGAGCGCCACGGCGCCGAGACGGCGGCGCAGATCTGGGGCGCCCGGCTGACGCGCGTCGACGGCGGCCACATGATCCCCTACACCCAGCCCGAGACGGTGGCGGCCTGGATCGAGGCCGCGGCGGCGCGGCGCCGCGACGGGGCCCGGCGCCCATGAACCTCGTGACGGTGCTGGTCGTGGCGCTCGGCGGCGCGATCGGGACGGTGGCGCGCTACTTCGCGGGCCTGGCGGCGGCACCCATCAGCGGCACGCTGCCCTGGGGCACGATCCTCATCAACATCGCGGGATCGTTCCTCATCGGCCTGGTCGGGACGCTGACGCTGGCCCACGGGCGCTATCCGGTGCCGGAAACCGCGCGGCTCTTCGTGATGGTGGGGTTCTGCGGCGGCTTCACCACCTTCTCGTCCTTCAGCCTGCAGACCCTGGACCTGCTGCGCGCCGGCGCGATGGGCCGGGCCGCCGTCAACGTCGCGGTATCGCTGCTGCTCTGCCTCGCCGCCGTCGCGGTGGGGCACCTCGCCGGTGCCGCCCTCAACGGCGGCGCCGTGCCGATCGTGCAGGCCCGGATCGAGGACGAGGCCTGACGCGACCCCGCCTCAACCGAGCTCGATCCGCACCGGCACGTGGTCGGAGGGCTTGTCGGCGGCGCGCAGGTGCCGGTCGATCGTCGCCGAACGCAGCCGGTCCGCGGCCCTGGGCGAGAGCAGCAGGTGGTCGATGCGGATGCCCTTGTCGCGTTGCCACGCGCCGGCCTGGTAGTCCCAGAAGCTGTAGAGGCCGGCCGCATCCGTCGTGGCCCGCACGGCGTCGGTCAGGCCGAGGTTCAGCAGCGTGCGGAAGCGCCGGCGCGTTTCCGGCAGGAACAGGGCGTCGCCGAGCCAGGCCTCGGCGTCGTAGACGTCCCGCGGCTCCGGGATGACGTTGTAGTCGCCGGCGAACACGACGCACTCCTCCGCCGCCAAGAGTTCGGCCGCGCGGCGCGTGAGCCGGTCCATGAAGCCGAGCTTGTACGGGTATTTCTCGGTGTCGGGCGGGTTGCCGTTCGGCAGGTAGATGCTGGCGACGCGCACGGCGCCGCCCGCGTCGCGCACCACGGCCTCGAGGTAGCGGGCCTGGACGTCGGCCTCGTCGCCCGGCAGGCGGACCAGCACGTCGGCCTCCGCCGGCGCCAGCGCGGCGCGGGTCAGGATGGCGACGCCGTTGAAGCCCTTCTGCCCGTGCACGATCGCGTGGTAACCCGCCGCCTCCACCTCGGCCCGCGGGAAGCTCTCGTCGACGCCCTTCAACTCCTGCAGGCACAGCACGTCGGGCGCGGCCTTGCCGAGATAGTCGAGCAGGTGGGGCAGCCTTTGACGGACCGAGTTCACGTTCCAGGTGGCGATCCGCATGTCGTCGATCCTCGTCGGGCCTCACCCCCAGCGGCGGTGGGCCCACATCCATTGGTCCGGCCATTGCCGGATGAAACGCTCGAACACGGCCTGCACCTCCGCCGTCACGGCGAGGAGGTCGGCCCTGCGGTCGCCGCTGGCGGGCATGTGGACGAGTTCGTAGCTCTGCACGAAACGGACGCCCGCGACGCGGCGCATGCAGCTGACCAGGATAGGCGATCCCGCGCTCAGCGCCAGCAGCGCCGGGAAGGTCGTGGTGTGGGCGGGCCGGCCGAAGAAGGGCACGAGATCGCCGGCCCCGTCGCGCAGGTCCGTCAGCAGCCCGACCGTGCCGCCGCCGCGGATGACGCGCAGGAACTGGCGCGGCACGCCGGCGTCCTTCGGCACGAGGCCGCCCGTGTAGAGATGCGCCCGCAGCGCGTGCACGTCCTGGTCGACCAGCGGGTTGCGCAGGCGCTTGTAGATGCTCCAGGGCGCGAGCCCGCTGCGCGTCGCGGGCGCGATGGCGAGCTCCCAGTTGGCGAGATGGGCCGCGCAGGCGACCTTGCCGCCCGGCCAGGCGCGCCAGGCGTCGAAGGCGGCTTGGTTCTCGAAGGTGACCCGGTCGCCGGCGGCGATCTCGCGCAGGAAGAAGGCTTCGGCGAAGGTCCGCCCGAGGTTCTCCCACATGGTGCGGACGATGGCTTCGCGCTCGGCCGCCGTCGTGTCGGGCAGGGCCAGGGCGAGGTGGTTCAAGGCGCGGCCGTGCCGCCGCGTCAGCGGCGCCACGGCGCGCCAGATCCCGCCCGATATCGCGGAGGCGCGCTCGAGCCCCATGAGGCGGAACAGCGTGCCGGCCGCGCCGAACAGACGGTGCTCCAGGCGATGGCGGGCGGGGCGCCAAGCGAAACGCATCGGTGTCGAGGTCGCGGGCTGGAGGGCGGGCGGGGCGAAGGCGAGGCATGGACGAAGCCATTCCCCTTCGTCAACCCGGAGATGGTCGCGGGAGGCCGGGGCACGCCGAACGGTGCGGCGCTGTTGCGGCGGCGTCACCGCCCCGTGGCGGCGTCACACCCCGTGGCGGCATCATCGCGTCGCGGCGGCATCCGCGTCGGCGCCCGGCATGAGCCCCTGCCGCATGGCGAGCCGCCGCAGCGGGCCGATGCTGGACATGGCGAGCAGGCCGGCGCCGCGCAGCAGGTCGGTCGGCAGGCGGTCGTCGAGGATGGCCCGGTTCAGCCAGTCGACGCCGAAGCTCCGCGCCGCGATGTCGCCCTGGCGCGTGCGGGCGTAGCGGTCCAGCACCGCGGGGGCGCCGAGGTCCTCGCCCCCGCGCCGCGCGTCGGCCAGGACCTCGGACAGGGCGGCGGCGTCGCGCAGGCTGAGGTTGAGCCCCTGCGCGCCGATCGGCGCCATGGCATGCGCGGCCTCCCCCGCCACCGCGATCCTCGGCCCCACCAGCCTGTCGGCCTTGAGGCTGGCGATGGGGAAGCGGCCCACCGGCCCGACGACCCGGATGCGGCCGAGCAGCATGCGGCTCTGCCGCTCGATGTCGCGGGCCAGCCGCTCCGGCGGCAGGGCGGCGCGGCGTTCCGCGGCTTCGGGCGCCATGCCCCAGACGAGGCTCGACCGGTGCTCGGCTTCGGCGCTCCCCGGGAGCGGCACGAGCGTGAACGGGCCCTGGCGGGTGTGGAACTCGGTCGAAACGTTGCGGTGAGGACGGTCGTGGTGGAGCGTCGCTGTCAGGGCTTCCTGGGGGTAGGGCACCTCGCGCACGCCGATGCCGGCGGCCCGGCGCGCCGCCGACCGGCGTCCATCCGCGGCGACCAGCACCGTGCCGCTCACCGAGAGCCCGTCGGGGCCCTCCGCGGCGACGCGGTCCGGCCCGAAGGCGAAGCGCTCGAGGCGTCCCGGCAACAGCGTCAGGCCGGGCACGGCGCGGGCCGCCTCGGCCAGGCCCGCGACCAGGAGGTGGTTCTGGATGTTGTAGCCGAAGCAGTCGCGGCCGATCTCGCGGGCGTCGAAGGCCACGGGCGGGCCCCGGAACAGCGAGCCCGTGTCGTCGACGAGGCGCATCACCTGCAGGGGCTCGGCGAGGTCGCGCAATTGCCGCCACACGCCCAGCCGTGCCAAGAACTGCACGGACCCTTCCAGAAGCGCGACGGTCCGGCCGTTGGGCCGTGCGTCGACAGTTCCGACGAGGACCACCGTGATGCCAGCCGTTGCGAGAGCGATGCCGATCGACAGACCCACGGCGCCCGCCCCCACCATGGCGACCTCGGCCGCGACCGTGCGGACGCCGGGACCTTCGGCCCCGCGCGGGGCCGCGCCGGCGGGTTCGGGGCTTGCTGCAGTCATGGGCGAGGGGTCCGCGCGCGCCGGGATCGGCGTCCCACATAGAGGGCGGCCCGCCCCGGCGGCAACCGCCGCGATGCCGCGCGCGACGCCGAGCGCACCGGCCCCGGAGCCGCTGCCGTGAACGGCCTGGCGCTCGACCTCGACTGGGTCTTCACCCCCTCGGGCTGGCTGGCGCTCGGCACGCTCACCGCCATGGAGATCGTGCTCGGCATCGACAACGTCATCTTCGTGTCGCTGATCGGCGCCCGGCTGCCGCCGGCGCGCGCGCGCATCGCCCGCATCTTCGGCCTCGGCCTCGCCTTCGTGTTCCGCGTCGCGAGCCTGGGCGGCCTCACCTGGCTCATCGCGCTGACGCGTCCCGTCGTCACGGTGTTCGACCACCCGCTGTCGTGGCGCGACATCGTGTTGGGGGCGGCGGGCCTGTTCCTCATCGTGCAGGCGACGCTGGAGATCCACGGCGAGATCGACGACGGCCACGACGAGGACGAGGAGGCGGTGCCCAAGCCCCGGGCGCTACCCCTCGTCATCCTCAACATCGCCGTCATGGACCTCGTCTTCTCCTTCGATTCGATCCTGACGGCGATCGGCATCGCGCGCGACCTCGTCGTCATGGTGACGGCGATCCTCATCTCCATCGTGGTCATGTTCGTCGCCGCCAACGGCGTCGCGCGCTTCATCCGGGCGCATCCGACCAGCAAGGTGCTGGCCCTGTGCTTCCTGGTGCTCATCGGGCTGTCGCTGGTCGCCGAGGGCACGGGCTTCGACGTGCCGCGCGGCTACCTGTACTTCGCCATGGTGTTCTCCGGCGGCGTCGAGGTGCTGAACATCTGGGCGCGGCGCAACCGCCGCCTCCGCCGGGACGCCGCCCGGCAAAGCGTGCGCGTCGCGGACGGCAGGCCGGCGGGGCCCTGAGGGCCGGTGAACCCAAGCGTTTTCCCGATCGCCACGCGCGCTTCCCCGATTGCGTCGAACGGCGTTCGGGCCCGAGTGCGACGCCGGCATCGACGCTGAGCGCGTGTCCCGGCGAAGCCGACGCTTGATGCCGGGCCTTCGCATCCGTTAAGCTTGACCCGCGATGGGACGCATCGGCCGCGGGTGGCCGAAGACGGGCCCGGCCGTGGAGGTTCTGGTGGATCACAGGGGTGCGCTCTGCCCGACCCGGGCGACGGAGCCGACCCCCGTGGCCCGTGCTCGTCACGAGCTCTACGCCGCCCTCGACCTCGGCACCAACAATTGCCGCCTGCTGATCGCCCGGCCCACCGGGGACGGGCTGCAGGTGGTCGACAGCTTCTCGCGCATCGTGCGGCTGGGCGAGAACCTGTCCACCACCGGGCGGCTCGGCCAGGCCGCGATCGACCGCACCTTCGCGGCCCTGGCGGTGTGTCGCGACAAGATCGCGGCGCGGGGCGTCACCCAATCCCGCCTCATCGCCACCGAGGCCTGCCGCGCCGCCGAGAACGGCCCCGAATTCCTCGAGCGCGTGCGGCAGCGCACCGGGCTCGACGTCGAGATCGTCGACCGCGGCACGGAGGCGAGCCTGGCGGCCGAGGGCTGCGCGGCCCTGGCCGACGAGGCCGCCGAGGGCGTCGTGCTGTTCGACATCGGCGGCGGCTCGTCGGAGATCGTGTGGCTCGACCGCGACCGGTCGCCGGACGGCTCCGGGCAGGTGCGCGACCGCATCCGGGCCTGGACGTCGCTGCCCCTCGGCGTCGTGTCCCTGGCCGATCGCTTCGGCGGCGTCGACGTTTCGGCCGACAGCTTCGGCGCCATGGTGGCCCACGTCGAACTCGCCCTGGCGCCCTTCGCCGCCGAGGTGCGGGCGCAACACCGCTGCGGCCAGTTCCACCTGCTCGGCACGTCGGGGACCGTCACCACCGTGGCGGGCGTGTTCCTCGGTCTCGGCCGCTACGACCGGCGCCGCATCGACGGGCTCTGGATGAGCCGCGCCGACGTGGACGAGGCCATCGGCCGGCTGCGCGCCATGCCCTTCACGGCGCGGGTGGCGCATGGCTGCATCGGTCCCGACCGGGCCGACCTCGTGCTCGGCGGCTGCGCCATTCTCGAAGCGCTGCGCCGCACCTTCCCGAGCGAGCGGCTGCGCATCGCCGACCGCGGCCTGCGCGAGGGCATCCTGATCCAGATGATGTGCCGCGACGGGGTGTGGCCGCAGCGGGCCGGGCGCGTGGGCTGAGCGGGGCGGAGCCGGTTTCGGCGCCGGCGCTTTGTCTGTAAGACGCAGCATCGCGTCGCCCATCCGTCGCACCGGCCGACGCCGCGCCGCCCCAGGAGAAGACCCATGACCACGAACAAGCCGTCGTCCGGCCGCGAAGGCGGGCGATCGCTCAAGACGCGGGTCAAGTCGGCCGGCAAGCGCACCATGTCGTCGGCGCTGTGGCTCGGCCGCCAGCTCAACGATCCCTATGTGGCCCGGGCCAAGACCGAGGGCTACCGGTCGCGGGCGGCCTTCAAGCTGCTCGAGATCGACGACCAGTACAGGCTGCTGCGGCCAGGCCAGCGCATCGTCGACCTCGGCGCCGCGCCGGGCGGCTGGTCGCAGGTGGCGGCGCAGCGCGTCGAGGCTGTGTCGGGCGGCGGCAAGGTCGTGGCGGTCGACCTGCTCGAGATGGAGCCGGTGTCGGGCGTGGACTTCGCCGTGATGGACTTCAACGACGAGACGGCGGTGCCCCGCATCTCCGCCATGATGGGGGGGCGGGCCGACGGCGTGATGTCCGACATGGCGGCCAATGCCACCGGCCACAAGAAGACCGACCACCTGCGCATCATGGGGCTGGTCGAACTGGCCTACGAGTTCGCCCGCGGCATGCTGGCGCCGCGCGGCTTCTTCCTCGCCAAGGTGCTGCAGGGCGGCACGGAGGGCGACCTCCTGGCCGCGCTGAAACGCGACTTCACCCTGGTCAAGCACGTGAAGCCCAAGGCCAGCCGCGCCGATTCGTCCGAGCTCTACGTGCTGGCGACGGGGTTTCGCGGCGCGCCGCCGCCGTCGGGCGAGGCCGGCACCAGCCCGGCCGGCTGATCGCCGAGCCCGCCGCTCGGCGCCACGGCGACGGCGGCTTCCCGCTTGCGGGCGCCGCGCAGCACGTCGCCGGCATCCGCCGGCAGCCGGGCGAAGACGAGGCTCGCCGAGGCCGAGACCAGCGCGACGGCATAGAAGGCGAAGGAGAAGTCCCGCGTCGTCAGCGCGGCATCGGCGTGCCACCATTGCGACAGTTCGATCGCCCCGGCGCCGGCCGCGACGCCGGTCGACAGCGACAGCTGCTGCGCCACGGAGGCGAAGCTGGTGGCCCGGCTCATCTCGGGCGCGTCGATGTCGGCATAGGCGAGCGCGTTGATGCTGGTGAACTGCAGGGAGCGGAAGAAGCCGCCGGCGAGCAGCGCCGCCCAGAGCAGCCATTCGGGGGTGGAGGGCCGGAACAGCCCGTAGCCCACCATGAAGACGGCCGACAGGGCGGCGTTCAGCACCAGCACGCGCTTGAAGCCGAACCGCCGCAGGATGGGCTTGGCGCTGGTCTTCATCAGCATGGCGCCGGCGGCGGCCGCGAAGGTGAGGCAGCCGGACTGGAACGGGTTCAGGCCGAAGCCGATCTGCAGCATGAGCGGCAGCAGGAAGGGCAGGGCGCCGATGCCGAGGCGGAACACGAAGCCGCCCGTCACGCTGGCCCGGAAGGTCGCGATGCGGAGCAGCGACAGGTCGAGGATGGGGTGGGGGGCCCGGCGCGCGTGGACGACGTAGCCCACCACCAGCGCCAGCCCGCCGACGATCAGCCCCGCCGTCACCGGTGCCGGCACGATGCCGCGCCCGATCACGGTGAGGCCGAAGGACAGCGCCGACAGGCCCGCGCCCGACAGCAGGAAGCCCGGCACGTCGAGCGGCCACACCTCCGCCTCGCGGATGTCGGCGATGAACAGCGTGGCCAGGACCACGCCGAGGATCCCGATCGGCACGTTGATCCAGAAGATCCAGCGCCATTCGAAATAGGTCGTGATGAAGCCCCCGAGCGGCGGCCCCAGGACGGGGCCGAGCAGGGCCGGCACGGTGAGGTAGGCCAGCGCCGTGACGAGCTCCTCGCGCGGCACGGAGCGCAGCAGCACGAGCCGGCCGACCGGCACCATCATGGCGCCGCCGAGCCCCTGGACGATGCGGGCCCCCACGAAGCCGGCCAGCGAGCCCGACAGGCCGCACAGGATGGATCCCGCCACGAAGACCACGATGGCGCCCCGGAAGATGGGTCGCGCCCCGAACTTGTCGGCCGCCCAGCCGCTCGCCGGGATGAAGACCGCGAGGCTGATGAGGTAGGACGTCATCGCCAGCTTCAGCGTGATGGGGTCCTGGTGGAGGTCCGCCGCGATGGCGGGGAGCGAGGTCGCGATGACCGTCGAATCCATGTTCTCCATGAACAGCGCACAGGCGACGACGAGGGGCACCAGCATGTGACGGGGCAAGGCGGGACGGCACCTTCGGTTCGGGATGGCAGCGCGCGCGCCGGCACGCCGCGGGACCTATGGCGCGGGTGCGGTTTTTCGAGGGCGAGGGCCGCCATGCGGCGCGGCGTCCCGCAGCGCGCCGCGGCTTGCCCCCGGCGACGGCCGGCGTCGCATCGCGGCGTCTTCCCAGTGTTGCAGCCGCGTGCTAGTCCCCACTGCCAACTTGAGTGGTCCCCCGGGGCCGCTCGTTTCGTCGCTTCGGCGAGTTCGACCGACCGCGACCCGCCGGAGTTGGCCATGATCACCGCACGCCCGATCTTCCCCGAGGCCCTCACCTTCGACGACGTGCTGCTGAAGCCGGGCCATTCCCTCGTGATGCCCGGGCAGGTCGACGTCCGGACGCGGCTGACCCGCGGCATCGACCTCAACATCCCGCTGATCTCCTCCGCCATGGACACGGTGACGGAAGCGCGGCTCGCCATCGCCATGGCCCAGGCGGGCGGCATCGGCGTCATCCACCGCAACCTCGAGCCCGAGGCCCAGGCCGAGGAGGTGCGCAAGGTCAAGCGCTACGAGAGCGGCATGGTCATCGACCCCATCACCATCAACCCGGGCGCGACCCTGGCCGAGGCGCTGGAGCTGATGCGGCGCCACAACATCTCGGGCATCCCGGTGGTGGAAGCCGGGCCCGCCGGCCTGCCCGCCCGCATCGTCGGCATCGTGACGAACCGCGACGTGCGCTTCGCCGACGACCCGAGCCAGCCCGTGACCGACTTCATGACCAAGAAGGTCATCACGGTGCGGGAAGGCGTGCGCCCCGACGAGGCCCGGCGCCTGCTGCACCAGCACCGCATCGAGAAGCTCGTCGTGGTCGACGACGAGGACCGCTGCGTCGGCCTCCTCACCGTCAAGGACATGGAGAAGGCGACGCTCCACCCGCTGGCCTGCAAGGACCCGGAGGGTCGCCTGCGCGTCGCCGCCGCCTCCAGCGTCGGCGCCAAGGGCTTCGCCCGCTCGGCCCTGCTGATCGAGGCGGGGGTCGACTGCGTCGTGGTCGACACCGCGCACGGCCATTCCCAGCAGGTCCTGGACCAGGTGGCCGAGCTGAAGCGGCTGTCCAACAAGGTGGCGATCATCGCCGGCAACGTCGCCACCGCCGAGGGCACCAAGGCGCTGATCGACGCCGGCGCCGACGCCATCAAGATCGGCATCGGGCCGGGCTCCATCTGCACGACGCGCATCGTGGCGGGCGTCGGCGTCCCGCAGCTCACCGCCATCATGGACGCCGCCGAGGCGGCCCGCGAGCAGGGCGTGCCGGTGATCGCCGACGGCGGCATCAAATTCTCGGGCGACGTCGCCAAGGCCATGGCGGCCGGTGCCGATGCCGTGATGATCGGCTCGCTCTTCGCCGGCACCGACGAGAGCCCGGGCGAGGTCTACCTGTACCAGGGCCGGTCGTTCAAAGCCTACCGGGGCATGGGGTCGGTCGGCGCCATGGCGCGCGGTTCGGCCGACCGCTACTTCCAGGCCGAGGTCCGCAACGAGCTGAAGCTCGTGCCGGAGGGCATCGAAGGGCAGGTGCCGTATCGCGGGCCGGTCGGCGCCATCCTGCACCAGCTGACGGGCGGCCTGCGGGCCGCCATGGGCTACACGGGCGCCGCCACCATCCGCGACTTCCAGGAGAAGGCGCAGTTCGTCAGGATCACCAACGCGGGCCTGCGCGAAAGCCACGTCCACGACGTCGCCATCACCCGCGAAAGCCCGAACTACCCGGGCGGCGTCTGATCGGCGCGGACCCGGGAACCGGCGGGCCGCGGCCGCGCCCGGTGGCGGACGTGAAAAAGGGCGGCCTGAGCCGCCCTGTTCCGTATCGGTCCGGGGACGCCCGCGGGTGGCGGGCGCCGGCGCCTCACATGTGGTTTTCGAGCGTCGTCTTGGCGTCCGGGCGCATCTTGGGCGGGGCCGGGAGCAAGGGCGGCGGCGGCGGCGGGGTGGTGGCGCAGGCCGCGAGCGACAGAGCCAGGGCGGCGAGGGCCGCCTGGCGAACGATACGGGTCATCGCGTGATTTCCTAAAACGTGCGATCTTCGGGCGTGCCAAGTGACAGCGCATGCCCGGTTTTCTTCTCATTCCAGGCTCAATTGTGGCAAAACTCGCATGAACCCCGGTGCCCGCCTTTCCGCCGCCATTGAGATCCTGGATGTGATCGAAATGCAACGGCGTCCCGCCGCCGAAGCCCTCAAGGACTGGGGGACGAGCCATCGCTATGCCGGATCCAAGGACCGCGCCGCCATCGGCAGCCTCGTCTATGATTCGCTCCGCGTGAAGAGCTCGGCCGCCTGGCTGATGGGGTCCGATTCGGCCCGCGCCGTTCTGCTGGGCGCCCTGCGCAGCCTGCGCGGCCAGGACCTCGACGCCGTGGCGGCCCTGTGCACGGGAGAGGGCTACGCCCCCGCGCCCCTCGACGATGCCGAACGCGAGCGCTACGCCGCCGGCACGCTCGACGGCGCGCCCGACCACGTGCGTGGCGACTATCCCGAATGGCTCGCCGAAGCCTTCGGGGCGGCCTTCGGTCCCGATGCCGTCGCGGAGGGCCAGGCCCTGGCACGCCGCGCCCCCGTCGACCTGCGCGTCAACACCCTGAAGGTCGACCGCGACAAGGCGCTGCGCTCGCTGGCGCACCTCCACCCGGAGCCGGCCGCCTACGCGCCGACCGGCCTGCGGATCGCGGTTGGCGAGGACGGGCGTGCCCCGGCGCTCGCCGCCGAGCCCGCCTACGTCAAGGGCTTCGTCGAGGTGCAGGACGAGGGATCGCAGATCGCCGCCCTGCTCAGCGGCGCCACACCCGGCCAGCAGGTTCTCGACCTTTGCGCCGGCAGCGGCGGCAAGACGCTGGCGCTGGCGGCCCTGATGGAGAACAAGGGCCAGATCTTCGCCACCGACCTCGACGGGCGGCGCCTCATGCCCATCTACGACCGGCTGGCGCGCGCCGGCGTCCGCAACGTCCAGGTGCGGGCGCCGAAGGGGCGCCAGACGGCGCTCGACGACATCCAGGGCCGGTTCGACCTGGTCTTCGTCGACGCGCCCTGCACCGGCACGGGCACGTGGCGCCGCAATCCCGACGCCAAGTGGCGCCTGCGCCCCGGCGCGCTCGAGGAGCGCATCAAGGCGCAGGACGAGATCCTGGCGACCGCCCTCGCCTGCGTGAAACCCGGCGGCCGGCTCGTCTACGCCACCTGCTCGGTGCTGCGGGAGGAGAACGAGGACCGGCTGCGCCGCCTCATCGAGGCGCATCCGGGCCTGCTGCCGGTGGATGCCGCCCACATGGCGCGCGAGGCCGGGTTGCCCGACCTCGCCGCCCATGCCTCCCCGCACGGCCCCGGCCTGCGCCTGTCGCCCCTGCGCTGCGGCACGGACGGATTCGGCATCGCCATGCTGCGGGTGCAGTGACGCCGGCCGCGCCGGCCCTCAGCCGGTGTTGCGGAGGCCGGCCGCGACGCCGTTGATCGAGATGAGGATGCCGCGCTGCACCTTGTCGTCCGTCTGGCCCGCGCGGAAGCGACGGATGAGGTCCACCTGCAGGTGGTTCAGCGGGGTGATGTAGGGGAAGCGGTGGGCGATGGAGCGGGCCAGCGACGGGTTGTCGGCCAGGCGCTCCGTGGTCTGCAGGATGTCGTTCAGCGCCGTCGTGGTGAGGGCCCATTCGGCCGCGACGGCGTCGAAGATGCGGTCGGCCAGCGCCCGGTCCGGCACGAGTTCGGCGTAGCGCCGCGCCACGGCCGCGTCGGCCTTGGCCAGCACCATGTCGAGGTTGGACAGCACCGTCCTGAAGAAGGGCCATTCGGCGTTCATGCGCCGCAGCAGCGCCATGCCGTCCTCCGTCCCGGTCTCGGCCAGCAGGTCCCGCACGGCGGAGCCGAAGCCGAACCAGCCCGGCAGGCTGACGCGCGACTGGCCCCAGGAGAAGCTCCAGGGGATGGCGCGGAGGTCTTCGATGACCCGGTTCGCCTTCCGGGACGCCGGGCGCGAGCCGATGTTGAGGTCGGCGATCTCCGAGATGGGCGTGGCGGCGAAGAAATAATCGGTGAAGCCGGGGGTGTCGTAGACCACCGCCCGGTAGGCCTTCATGCTGAGTTCCGACAGCGAGGCGGCGGCTTCGAGGAAGCCGTCGGGCGCGGCGTCGGCGGGGCTCAGCAGCGTCGCCTCGAGGCTCGCCGCCACCAGGGTCTCGAGGTTGCGGCGCCCGATCTCCGGGTTGGAATATTTGGAGGAGATGATCTCGCCCTGTTCGGTGAGCCGGATCTGCCCCCGCACCGTCCCGGGCGGCTGGGCAAGGATCGCCTGGTAGCTCGGCCCCCCGCCGCGCCCCACGGTGCCGCCGCGCCCGTGGAACAGCCGCATCGTGATGCCGGGCTTGGCATCGAACAGCCGCGCCAGCTGGGTCGACGAGCGGTACAGCTCCCAGTTGGAGGTGAAGAACCCGCCATCCTTGTTGCTGTCGGAATAGCCCAGCATGATGTCCTGCTCGGCGCCCGACGCGACGACGAGCGCCTCGACCCCCGGCAGTGCGTAGAAGGCCCGCATGATGGGCTCGGCGTTGCGCAGGTCCGCGATCGTCTCGAACAGCGGCGACACGATCAGCTCGGCCGTGGCGTCGGGCCCGCCGAAAGTGCCGTGCATCAGCCCGAACTCCTTCTGCAGCAGCAGCACTTCGAGCAGGTCGCTGACCGTTTCGGTGTGGCTGATGATGTAGTGGCGCAGGCTTTCGGGGCCGTAGGCGGCCCGCAGGCGCCGCGCCGCCTCGAACACCCCGAATTCGCTGGTGGCGCGGTCCGAATAGGACGCGAACGGCAGGCGCAGCGGCCGCGGCTCGCCGAGCAGGCGCAGCAGCAGCGCCTGCTTGGCCGCCTCGTCGAGGGCGGCATAGGCCGGCTCGACGCCCGCCGATGCCATGAGTTCGGCGAGGGTCTCCTCGTGGCGGTCGGACGACTGGCGCAGGTCGACGGTGGCGAGGTGGAAGCCGAACACGTCCACGGCCCGCAGCAGCGGCCCCAACCGGAAGTCGACCAGGGCGCCTCCATGATGGGCGCGAAGCGAGGCCGCCATGAGCTCCAGGTCGGCGTGGAGGTCCTCGGGTGCCGCATAGGCCGGCAGCGCGGCGCGCGCCGGATGGGCGCCGGCCTCGCCGGTCAGCGCGACGCGCGTCGCCGACACGCGGGCCGACACGGCGAGGGCGGCGCGGCGGTAGGGCTCGCCCTCGCGGTGCGGGCTGTCGTCCCGGGAACTCGCCGCCAAGGCCGTCAGCTCCGGCGAGCAGGCGACGAGCGTGTTCGACATCGACAGTTCGGCCCCGAGCTGGTGCAACTCGCCGAGGTAGAAGTCGAGGGCGGTCTCGCATTGGCGCCGCAGCGCCACGTCGAGCGTCGTGCCGTCGACGTTGGGGTTGCCGTCGCGGTCGCCGCCGATCCAATTGCCCATGCGGAAGAACGAGGGCGCCGGCGTTCCGAGGAAGTGCTCGACCTCGGCATAGAGGCGGGGGATCTCGCGCAGGAACGTCGTCCGGTAGTAGCTCAGCGCGTTCTCGATCTCGTCGCGCACCGTCAGCTTGCGGTCGCGCAGCAGGCGCGTCTGCCACAGCTGGGTGATGCGGGTCCGCAGCATGGCATCGTTGCGCTCGATGTCGCGGCGGTCGTGCAGGCCGTCCCGGGCGACGAGGAGTTCCGCGATGGCGAGTTCGGCGTCGAGGATGCTCTTGCGCTGCACCTCGGTCGGGTGGGCGGTGAGCACGGGGGACACCCAGGCGCGCCCCAGCGTCTCGGCCACCTTGGCGAGCGGGATGCGGGCTTCGGCGAAGCGTTCGAAGGACCGGGCGAGGCTGCCGTCCTGGTGGGTGGCGGAGCCCGGTTCGTGGGCGTGGAGCGCCCGGCGCCTCACGCGGTGCCGGTCCTCGGCGATGTTGGCGAGGTGCGAGAAATACGAGAAGGCCCGCATGACGGAGACGGCCTGGGAAGGCGTCAGGCCCCTCAGGATCAGCTCCAGCGCGTGGCCGGCGCGGTCGTCGTTGTCGCGCTGGTAGGAGACGCTGAGGCGGCGCACGTTCTCGACGATGGTGAAGCACGTCTCGCCCTCGTGCTCGCGCACGATGTCGCCGAGCATCGAGCCGAGCAAGCGGATGTCGTCGATCAGCGGCTGGTCCTTGGCCGGGTCGCGGCGGGGGGCGGGCGGGACGGTGGCGTGCATGGACCCTCTTCCACCGTCGGTGTCGCCCAGCCCCGGAGGCGCGGCGAATCGCGGCAGCGGAAGACTAGCAAGGGTCGTGCCCGCGAACCACTCGCGCGCGCGTCGGCTCGTGTCGCGCGCGTCAGTTCACGTCGGCGAAATACGGGCTGCCCGGGGGCGGCGAGTTTTCCGGCACGGGCGCATGCGTCACCTTGGGCTGTTCGGGCGCCGACGCCCCCACCCAGCCGTGGATGAGGTCGTGGATGAAGCCGAGCTTGTCGATGATGCCGGGCGTCAGCACGAAGGGGTAGAGGTCGCCCATCCCCATCGACCGGTTCAGGCTGTTCAACGCGAAGGTCAGGGGCAACCAGGCCTTCACCAGAGGGGCGATGCTGGCCGCCTTGTCGGGGTCGAAGTCCACCTCCGTGGACAGCAGCTCGGCTTCGGCGACGCCGCGGGGATGGGTGGCGACGCCGAAGGCTTCCGCGGTCTCCAGCGTGTCGAGGATGTGGAGGTAATGCGCCCAGGTCTCGGCGAAGTCCTCCCAGGCGTGGGTCGTGGCATAGGCGCTGACGAAATGGTCGCGCCAGTGCGGCGGGGCACCCTCGCGGTAGTGGCGCTTCAGCGCCTCGGCATAGTCCTCGGTGTCGTCGCCGAAGACCGACCGGCAGGCGCTCAGCGCCGGGGCGTCGCGGACCAGGCGATCCCAGTAGTAATGGCCGATCTCATGCCGGAAATGGCCCAGCAGGGTGCGGTAGGGCTCGTGCATGGTCTTGCGTCGCCGTTCCCGCTCGGCGTCGTCGGCTTCGGCGAGCGCGATGGTGATGCGCCCGTCGTCGTGGCCCGTCATCACGTGCTGGCCCGGCACGGTATCCTCCAGGAACTCGAAGACGAGCCCCTCCTTGGGGTCCTCGGCCCGCGTCACCAGCGGCAAGTTGAGTTCGATCAGCGTGTAGAACAGACGGTGCTTGGCGATCTCGATGAGGCGCCACAGCTCCAGGTTCCCCGGCTTCGCGAGGCTGGGCACGGTGTGGTTGTGGCGGCAGGCGAGGCAGAAGTTCCCCGGCTGGTCGTGCGGGACCAGCCAGTTGCACACGTCGTGCTCGGCATTGGCGCAGAACCGGAACGTCCGCGACATGTCGCCCTTGATCTGCCAATGGTGGTCGGCCGTGACCCCCACCCGCACCACCGCGTAGAGATCCCGGTCCTCCGGGACGTAACCCAGCCGGTGACCGCACTTCTCGCAGGCGGTGTTCTCGAAATACAGGGTCTGGCAACACTCCTGACAATCGAACAGTTTCATGGCGGGACGCTTCGGAGTTGGGGCGGAGGGGGATGGCGACCGTTGTCGCCGGCGCGCTCGTCCTCGGTTGAACGTGCTCGGAGGCGTTGAGATCCCCCCGCTGAGCCCCTGGGGCCCGCCAGGCCATCGTCGGACGGAGCGTCGACCGGGGGTGCTGACCGGCGGCGGGTGCCGCCGGAAGACTTTCCCGTGCCGGTCAGCGCGCCCGGTCGCGCTCGCGATAGAACCGCGACATGCGTTCGAACCAGTCGTGCCGCGCCGCGATGTGGGACTCGCCCGGGCCGCGCACCGGCAGGCGCAGCGTCTCGATCAGCTCCCCGATCTCCTGGCGCGCCGCCAATTGCGAGTTGGTCAGCACGCCGCCGCGCGCCGCCTCCTCGATGGCGTCGAGCGCCGTGAGGCCGATCGGGAACAGTTCGCGGAAGATGACGCGGTCGTGCAGGCCCTCGGCGGTGCGGAACTGCAACTCGGTCGCGAGTTTCTCGATGCTGGCGGCGATCTGCTTGGCGTTGTTCGACTGGAGTGCCGCCACGCGGTTGCGCAGCAGCACCCAGTCGATCATGCCGGCGTCGACCTGGCGCCGCCGGCGGCGCGCTTCCAGCACGAGGTCGGCGTAATGCGCGATGGCGCCGCGCTTCGCCCGGTCGTGGTGGACGCGGGAGAAGACGTCCACGTCGATGAAGCTGTCGTTGATCGGCGAGATCAGCGTGTCGGCCAGGGAATGGGCCAGCCGCATGAGATAGCTGTCGGAGGCCGGCGTATCGATGACGACGAACTCGTAGTCGTGTTCGATCTGTTCGATGGCGTTGGCGAAGGCCGTGAACTCGCGCGTCTCGTTGTCGCCGAGGTCGGCGGAATCGCCGCGGTCGAGCGCGTGGTGAAACGGCATCTCCAGGGTGGTGCCGGCCTGTTCGGCCCAGGACAGCCGGTTCTCGAAGAACCGCGTCAGCGTCCTTTGCCGGGTGTCGAGGTCGATCGTCGCCACGCGATAGCCGGCCTTGAGCAGGCCGACCGTGGTGTGGATCGACACCGTCGATTTTCCGGTGCCGCCCTTCTCGTTCGCCACGACGATGACGTGGGCCGAGCGCAGATCCGGTTTCTGGGATTCGGTCGACATGGGTCCGGGAGGTTGGCGCGCCCGCGCTGGGCCGATGAGCCCCGCGATCACGGTGGAAGGGAGGCGCGGCCTCGGGCCGATCGCCCGGAGCCGCGACGCGCGTGGGACGCCGGCGTCAGCCAGGCGCCGTCGCGGGAGGGGGGCCGCCGGCGAAGCGGCGCACCGCGGCGGGCGGGTCGTAGAGCCAGTCGTACCGGGCGACCAGGCGGTCACGCCCGAGCCTGGACATCACGAGGTCGCGCATGGTCGATGCCGGAGGCCCCAGGTGGTAGACGTCGCCCTGCCTGCGCGATTGCGCCTGAACGCGAGCTGTCCGGGCGCGGCGCGCCTCGGCATAGGTCGAGAATGCCGCAGCTAGATCACCGGAGGACCCCGCGACGGCATCGGCCAGCACGGCCGCATCTTCGATCGCCTGCGCGGCGCCCTGGGCCAGGAAGGGCAGCATGGGGTGGGCGGCGTCGCCGAGCAGTGCGACGGCTCCGTCGGTCCAGCGCGCGAGGGGCGCACGGTCGGCGAGGCGCCACTTGCGCCAGCCGGGGGCGGCGGCGATGAGGCGGCGCGCCGGTGCCGCCCAGCCGGCGAAGCGCCGCTCGACCGCCTCGGCGGCGGCGGGCTCGGACCAGGACGCCCCGGACTGCGCCGTGGAGCCCTCGTCGATGATGGCGACGAGGTTGACGAAGGCGCCGCCCGCGACCGGGTAGTGCACGAGATGGGCGCGCCGCCCCAGCCACAGGTTGGAGCGGTGCGCCAGCGCGTCCGCCTCGGCCGCCGCCGCCGGCACGAGGCTGCGCCAGGCCGAGCGCCCGGAGGTGCGCGTGTCGTCGGCGGACGACCCCGTCATCTGGCGGCGGATGGCCGAGCGGATGCCGTCGGCCGCGACCAGCCCCTCCGCCGCGGCCGTGCCGGGGTTCGGCCCGCCGAGGGTGAGCCGTACCCCGCGCCCCTGGGCCGCATAGGCCGACACGCCGCCGCCGAAGCTGAGCGTGATGGCGGGCTCCGCCGCCGCGCGCGCCAGCAGGGCGGATTGCAGGTCGGCCCGCAGCACCACCAGGAAGGGCGCGCCGTAGCGCGAAGCCGAAAGGGGAATCCGGGCCAGGACGGCGGCATCGCGCCCGCGGCGGATCAGCACCTCGCCCGGCGCCACGGCGGCGGGGCGGAGCGCCTCGAGCACGCCGAGCCTGTCGAGGACCAGGCAGGCATTGGGCGAAAGCTGCACGCCGGCACCCACCGGCTCCAGCGCCTCGGCGCGCTCGTGCACCGTGACGGTGCGGCCCACGGAGGCCAGGGCCAGGGCCGCCGAAAGGCCGCCGATGCCGGCCCCGGCGACCGCGATGCCGGCCAAGGGCCGGCCCTCCTCAGGGCGCCGTGTCGGGCCGGTATTCGCATGCGGCCGGATCGGCGTGGTGGCCGAGCGCCTGGGCGAAGACGTAGTGGGTCGAGCAATAGGGGCAGATGGCGTCGTCGCTGTCGCCCATGTCGATGAAGGTGTGCGGGTGGTCGAGCGGCGGCAGCGCACCCGTGCACATGAACTCGCGCACGCCGATGCGGATCGTCGGCACGCCGGGCTGGTTGTGGAAATGCGGCGTCTGATGGCTGGCCATGGAGTCCTCGAGGGGGAGGGCGATCGCGGCGCACCATAGGGGGAAGCGCCGCGAAAGGGTAGGGCAGCCTTGCGGTGCCGCGGCTTGCGGCCGCGCCGCCGGGGCGGCATGGATCGGCGGCAGCGTCGACCCGGGGGCACCACGCATGGATTTCGATTCGGACGGCACGCGCATCGCGTTCCGCGACGAGGCTCCCGCGGCGGCCGATCGGGGCGAGCCGGCCCTGCTGATCCACGGCTTCGCGTCCTCGGCGCGCACCAACTGGGCCGACACGTCCTGGCTGCGGACGCTGTCCGACGACGGGCGTCGCGCCGTGCTGTTCGACCACCGCGGCCATGGCGCGAGTGCGAAGCCGCACGATCCCGCCGCCTATGCGACGCCGCTGATGGCCGACGACGCGCGGCGGCTGCTCGACCACCTCGGCATCGCCCGCGCCGACGTCATCGGCTATTCCATGGGGGCGCGCGTCGCCGCCTTCCTGGCCCTGGCGGCACCGGACCGGGTGCGGTCGGTCGTGTTCGGCGGCCTGGGCCATCACCTCGTGGCGGGCGTCGGGCTGCCGTCCGGCATCGGCGATGCCATGGAGGCGCCCTCGCTCGACGCCCTGACCGACCCGATGCAGCGCATGTTCCGCCGCTTCGCCGAGGCGGGCGGCAACGACCTCGCGGCCCTCGCGGCCTGCATCCGGGGCTCGCGCCAGACGCTGTCGGCCGAGGCGGTGGGCCGCATCGCCGTGCCCTGCCTGGTGGCCGTCGGCACGAAGGACGCCGTCGCCGGCGATGCGCGCGCCCTCGCGGCGCTTCTGCCGCGCGGCGAGGTGCTCGACATCCCCGACCGGGACCACAATCCGGCGGTCGGCGACAGGACATTCAAGGCCGGCGTCCTCGACTTCCTGGCACGACGGGGCTGAGGGCCGCAGGTGCCGGCCGGGACCCCTCGTCGGCCCGTCGCGTTCGCGGTTCGGGGTGGCGGAACTTGCCGGCACTTGTTCCCCGCACGGGAGCCCGTATCTTTGTCGCGAGAGGGCGTCCGGTGTGGAAGCGCCGGCGTCTGGAGATGAGCGTCATGTGGCACAGTCAAAGCGCCAAGGTCGTCGACATGGCCAGCGTCGACCCGCTGTTCGCCAGGATGCGGACGGAGGCCGACGAGATCCTCCGGCACGAACCGGTCCTGTCGAAGCTGATGCTGACGACGGTGCTGAACCACGACACGCTCGAGGCGGCCGTCATCTACCGGATCGCCGCCCGCCTCGACCACGGCGACGTCCCCGCCATCCTGCTGAGCCAGGCCTTCACCGAGGTGGCCCGCAACGATCCCGGCATCGCCGAAGCCTTTCGGGCCGACATCATGGCCTTCTTCGACCGAGACCCCGCCTGCACGCGCCTTGTCGAGCCCCTGCTGCACTTCAAGGGGTTCCACGCCATCCAGACCCATCGCTTCGCCCACGCCCTGTGGCACGCGGGGCGGCGCGACCTCGCGCTCTACCTGCAGAGCCGCTCTTCGGGCGTGTTCGGCACCGACATCCACCCCAACGCGCCCATCGGCAAGGGCATCTTCCTCGACCATGCCACCGGCCTCGTCGTCGGCATGACGGCCGTGATCGAGGACGACGTGTCGCTGCTCCACAACGTGACGCTCGGCGGCACCGGCAAGGTCACGGGCGACCGCCATCCCAAGATCAGGCGCGGCGTGCTGATCGGGGCCGGCGCCAAGGTGCTGGGCAACATCGAGGTGGGCCACTGCTCGCGCATCGCGGCGGGCTCGGTGGTGCTGGCCTCGGTGCCGCCCAAGAAGACCGTCGTGGGCGTGCCGGGCCGCGTCGTCGGCGAGGCGGGATGCGCGGAGCCGGCCCGCACCATGGACCAGATTATCGCCCAGAAGGCCTTCGACCGCAGCTTCGCCCAGCAGACCCGCACGCCGGGGCCGGACCTCGTCGGCAACGGCTGAGCCGCCGGGCCGGCCGTGCTCCGCGCCCCGGGGCTTCCGCTCGGCCCGGCCCTCCGCTAGGGTCCCGGGCCGGCGGCGCGCGCCGGGCGGCGCCAGGCCGCGCCGAGCGGCCGGGCCAGGCCGCGGCCGATGCCCCGCCGGGCGCCGGGATCGGCTCTCCCCCGGCGCATCCCTCCTCCACTCCCTCGGAGCACAGCGTGAACAAGAGCGAATTGCACAAGCTGCAGGACTACCTGCAGCGCACCTTCGGCAACACGGCCATCAAGGTGCTGCCCGACCAGGGCGACGGAGACCGGGCCGACGTGATGCTGGGCGAGCGGCGGATCGCCACGATCGCGGTGGACGACGAGGACGGCGACCGGTCCTTCTCCTTCGAGATGAAGATTCCGGTCGAGCGCCAGACCCTCGAATCCTATCTGCGACTCCTGTTCGACAACGACAAGTTCAAGGTCGTGCCGCGGGCCAAGAAGACCGATTCCGTCGAGCTCAACGTCGGCAGCGACTTTCTGGGCGTCGTCTCGGCCGACGATCCCAAGGGCAAGTCCTTCACGCTGCAGATGGCCATCCTCGACTACGACCTCGAGGAGATCTGACCTGCGCCCGGCGGGCGCGCCGGGCGCGCTTCAGAACTGAAGCGTGCTGGGGTCGCTGTCGGCCGAGAAGGGCCGGGCGAACTCCACCGCTCCGCCCCCGTTGAAGCCGCGCACGACATGGGCCGGGGTCTGCCCCAGCGTGACCGGCGTGCCGACCGGCAGATGGACTTCCGCCGCGAAGGCCGCGCCCGACACCGACACGTCGATGAGGCGCACGGGGACGTTCCGCCCATCGGACAGGTGCAGCGTGCCGCGCGGGTGGCGCGGAGCCACGCGCTCGTGGCGGCGGTCTTCCGGCATGCCGAGGGCATGGCGGTTGCCGAGCCAGGTCAACTGGTCGGCCAACTTCTCGCGCTTCAGCAGCGGAACGTTGAGGGCGAGGGCGAACCCGTTCTCGAAGAGGCGCGCGACCGTGCCTTCCAGACGTCCGATCTGGTCGACGTAGCAGATCACCCGTTCCTGGATGGCGCCCCGCACCGGGGCGATCAGCGCGACGCCGCCGGGCGACATGTCGATCGTCTGGCAGGGGAACTCCTGGCGGTTCGTCAGCATGTAACGCCCCAGGACGGCGACCCGCACGCGCTGGTGCCGACGGCGCTCCTGCGTCTGAGGCTCCGCATTGATCAGGGGGGATGGCACCACCGGATGTCCGCCTCGGATTGCTCGACGTTAATGTCCCGTCGCACCATCACCCCGGACCCGTTAAGGCGCACTGAACTCGATCGTACACGGACGAGGCCGTCGCCCTAAAACGCACTCGGTGCGGCATCGGTCCGGCCGCCCTGGACGACCCTGAACCGCGCGGTGCGGGGCGGGGCGCGACGCGGGGGCAATGCCTCCGCCATCGGGAGAGACGTCGCGGCCCCGAAGACCTCCGCCCGGTTGCGGCGCTGCAGCAAGCCGTCGGTCAGGGCCGGCGGCGCGTGGAGCGGCGAGGCCCGATCCGACGAGCCGAGTTCCGACACGTCCAGATCCGACAAGGCTTGCACCGGCGAGGCCTGGGCGGGAAGGGCCTGGAAACCCAGGAGGGACAGCGGCGCCGTGGGCTTGAGACCCATCCAGCCGGGATGTCCGACGGCGGCCAGCGATCCCAGGATGCGGGCGTGGGTGCGGCCGTGGTGGCGCAGCGGCAGGAGCAGGAGTTCGAGGTCGACGGCGTCCGAACCCGCCGGACCGCCGCGCGTCCAGGCGACGAGCGGCACCCGGTCGTCCAGCACCCCGTCGAGCAGCGCGTCCAGGGTCGGGCCGTCTTCCGCCTCCAGAACGCCGTCCAGGGACGTGCCGCGCAGGTCCCGGCCGAAGAGCGCGTTGAGCCGTGTGCCGGAGAGGCGGAACCGGACGTCCCGCCGCAGCACGCGCGCGCCGGTCACTTCGAGGACGAACGTGTAGGCCAGGATGTGCCGGATGGCCGCGGGATCGACGTCGGCGCGCTCCGGCGCGGTCCGGCCCGCGCGGAGTCCGTCCCAGTAGGCATGCAGGCTTTGGCTGACGTGATGTTTCATTCCGGTCTCCGGGCGCCTCGGCCCCGAGCCCGATGTCGCCTTTCGGCACATCCGGGCGGGCATCGGGCGCAGTTGTCGGTACGGCAGCACGAGGCATGCCGCGGGTGCCCGGCGGGGGTCGCTTGCCGCGGCTCCCCCGCCGTGGAAGGGTTGCGCGACGCCGGCCGCCGCCACCGAGGGACTTCAGACGTGCTTGACCGTTCCGCCGCCCCCGAAGGGACGGCCCCACCGCGCCAGCCGATCCTCAACATCCCCGGCGCCGTCCTGGCGACCCTGCTGGTGTTGCTGGCCATCCATGCGGGGCGCCTCGCCATCCCCGACGCGTGGGACGACCTGCTGTTCAAGAAACTCGCCTTCGTGCCCGGCCGGCTCACCTATCTGGTGGCGCCCGACCGGGTGGTCGACAGCGTCGTCCGCCTCGCCGGGGAGGGCCCCGAAGCCTACCGGCAGGCGCAGATCGGGCGCATCCTGATCGGCGACGGCTCGCCCCAACCCTGGACGCTGCTGAGCTACGGGCTGCTCCACGCCGATTGGGCGCATATCGGCCTCAACGCCATCTGGCTCCTCGCCTTCGGCACGCCGGTGGCGCGCCGCTTCGGGGCAGGGCGGTTCTTCGCCGTGCTGGCGACCACGACCGTCGCCGGCGCCCTCGCGCAGTGGGCCGCGCATCCGCTCGACGTCGCGCCGGTCATCGGGGCCTCGGCCGCCGTCTCGGGCTGCATGGGGGCGACGCTGCGCTTCATGTTCCAGCCGCAGGTCCCCATGGCGGCCATCATCGACGCGGCCGGCGAGGGGCGCCGCCAGGCCTTCCTGCAACCGGCGCGATCGCTGCGCGGCCTCCTGGCCGACCGCCGCGCCACCACTTTCATGGTCGCCTGGTTCGTCACCAACCTGCTGTTCGGGCTCGGGTCGGGGTCCCTCGGGCTCGCCAGCGGGCCGATCGCCTGGGAAGCGCATATCGGCGGCTTCGTGGCGGGCCTGGCGCTGTTCCGGCTCTTCGATCCCGTGCCGGCCGAAGCGGAGGCCGCCCTCGACCCGGCCCCGCCGCCGGCCGGACCCGAAGGCCCGGCCTGACCCGCGGCTGCGGGCCGGGTGGAGGTTCAAGCGGCGGGCCGGCCGCCGCCGTGCCCGATGGGCCGTCAGAGTCCGTGAATGCGTCGCGCCTGTGCAGCGATGCCCTCGGAAGAGGGCGTCCGCACGCGGTGCCTCAGGTGAACCGCATCAGCGAGCGGAACAGGTTGCGCACGAAGCCCTGCTCGGCGCCGCCGGTCGGCGTCGTCCGGCTGATGAAGTCGAACACCTTGCCGTCCTGCAGCCCGTAGTTGGCCACGCGCTCGACCTTCTTGTCCCGGCTGAAGTACACCGCGAGCACGCGCTGGTCGACGATGGCGGGCGCCGAGAAGGCGAAGGTCCGGTCCACGGTCTGGCTGATGTAGTACCAGGCCGTGCCGCCGACCGTGGAGGTGGTCGAAGGCGTGCCCAGCACGACCAGCACCTGTTCGGCGGAGGAGCCGGGCTTCACCTGGTCGAGCGAACGCTGGTCCACGACGTAGCCGCGCGTCACCTCGCCGTCGTAGCCGAGGCAACCGCCGAGGCTCAGCGCCAGGAGGCCGGCGGCGGCGAGCCCGGCGACCCTGCGGGCGCGCGACGTGCCGTTGTCCAAGCCTGGCATCCGAACCTCCTGGTGCAGGTCCGATCTCGCGGCGGGCCGTCGGCCCTGGAGCTTCGGCCCTCGCGTCGGACGCAACCCTTGCATTGGGTGAGGGCAGTGCGTAACTGCGACACGTCCGAAAAGCAAGTTTCGCCGCCCTCTCGCGCCCCGCGAGGCCGTGCTTGGGACGACGGCCGCCGGATCTCACGCCATGGTGTTTCCCTTCGGGCGCCGACGCCCCTCTCCCGGCCGCGTCCTGCTCGACCGGCTGCATGCCGACATCGTCGGGGCCGTTAGGCAGCCCGAATTCTACCTCGCCTACGGCGTGCCCGATACCTTCGAGGGCCGGTTCGAGATGCTGGCGCTGCAGGCCGGCCTCGTGTTGCGGCGCTTCAATGCGGCGGCGCCCCCCGGTCCGGATGTGGCCCAGGACCTCGTCGACACGATCTTCGCCCACCTCGACGCCGACCTGCGCGAGGCCGGGGTCGGCGACATCACCGTGCCCAAGCGCATGAAGCGCCTGTGCGAAGCCTTCCTCGGGCGCTCCGCCGCCTATGACGCCGCCCTGAAGCAGGGCCATGCCGCCCTCGTCGACGCGCTTGCCCGTAACGTTTATGGCGGGCAGGCGCCCGGCTCCGGCGCGGTGCGGCTGGCCGGCTACGTCGAGGCGACGGATGCCGCGCTCGACGCCGTGCCGCTCGAAGGCTGCCTGGCGGCGCCGCTGCCCTTTCCCGACCCTCGTTCCATCCCGCTCCGGACCGCGCCATGATCCGCCCCCAGACACTGCCTCCCGGTCCCCTGTCCCGCAGGTTCGACGCCGCCTCGGTCCGCGACGGGGCCGTGCGGGTTCCCGTCGAGGCGACGCCGGCCGAATGCTCGGCCCTCGCCGTGCAATGCGGGCTGCCCGGCATCGATGCGCTGGCGGCCGACCTGCGCGTGGCCCGGAACGGGCCCGACGGCCTGCACGTGACGGGCTCGGTGCGGGCGCGGATCCGCCAGGTGTGCGTGGTGTCGCTCGACGAATTCGCCTCTGACGTCGACGAAGCCGTCGATGTCCGCTTCGCGCCCGAAGCCGAGGTCGATGCCCTCGAAGCCGAGCGGGCCTCGCGCCCGCCCCAGGACGACGAGGATCTCCCCGACCTCCCCGATCCCATCGTCAACGGCCGCATCGATCTCGGATCCCTCGTCGCCGAGATCCTGGTGCTGGGCCTCGACCCCTATCCCCGCAAGCCCGGCGTCGCCTTCGCCGATCCCACCCCCGCCGAGCCGGAGATGCCCGAAGCCTCCCCCTTCGCGGTGCTGCGCGGGCTGAAGCCGGACGACGCCGGATGACGGCGCCGTCGCAGTCCCGTCATGCGCGCCGGGCAGCGTCCTTCGGCCTCGACGGGACCGACGGCGGGCCTCGGATCGCCGCGCCCGCGAGTTGACGCGGGGCGCGGCGTGACGGCATTGGACGGGCGATGGGCCCGGCGGGTTCCCGGCGGTTTCCGGCCGGCGGGACCTCGTCGGCCATGGCGGTCGCCCCCGCGCCGCCGCGAGTCGACACGCGACCACATGGGTGAGGGATGACGGATCAGGTTCGGATCGCAATCGACGCCATGGGCGGCGATCACGGGCCTGCCGTCGTGGTGCCGGGTGCGGCACTGGCGCTGCGGGAGCGGCCCGGGACGCGCTTCCTGCTCGTCGGCGACGAAGCCCAGATCCGCCCCCTGCTGGAGCGCGAGCCGGCCCTGGCCGCCGCCTCCGACGTCGTCCACACGACCGTGTCGGTGCGCATGGACGACAAGCCCAGCCAGGCGCTTCGCTCCGGCCGCCGCACGTCGTCCATGTGGATGGCCATCGATGCCGTGAAGTCCGGCCGGGCCGATGTCGCGGTGTCGGCCGGCAACACCGGCGCGCTCATGGCCATGTCCAAGATCTGCCTTCGCACGATGGCGCATGTCGACCGGCCGGCCATCGCCGCCATGTGGCCCACGGTGCGGGGCGTCTCCATCGTGCTCGACGTGGGGGCCAGCATCGGCGCCGACGCCCAGCACCTCGTCGACCTGTCCATCATGGGCGCCGCCATGGCGCGCATCGTGCTCGGCATCGAGCGGCCGAGCGTGGGCCTGCTCAACGTCGGCGTCGAGGAGATCAAGGGCCTCGAGGAGATCAAGGCGGCGGGGCGCATGCTGCGCGAGCTCGGCCTGCCCTCGCTCGACTACCACGGCTTCGTCGAGGGCGACGACCTCGGCAAGGGCACGGTCGACGTGGTGGTGACCGAAGGCTTCACCGGCAACATCGCGCTCAAGACCGCCGAAGGCACCGCCGTGCAGATCGGCCGGTACCTGCGCGAGGTGATGGGTGCCACCTGGATGTCGCGCCTCGGCTACTTCATGGCGAAGGGTGCCTTCGCGGCCCTGCGCGAGCGCATGGACCCGCGCCGCGTGAACGGCGGCGTCTTCCTCGGGCTCGACGGGATCGTGATCAAGAGCCACGGCGGCACGGATGCGCTGGGCTATGCGCGGGCGATCGGCGTCGGTCACGAGATGGTGAGCCACGACCTGCTGGCACGCATCCGCGACCAGCTCGCCCTGTCTCAGGAGGCCCAGACGGCGGCCGCCGCGCTGCCCGGCCCGGCGCCGGACGCGGCCGGGCCGCCCTGAAGCCCGCCGGTCGCGTCGGACGTCGGAAACCGGCAGGAGGGTCGCCCGGTCCCGCCCGCGCCGGCGGCCGTGGCGGTCTCCGGACGGGGCGAGCCCCGCGCCGCGGGCGCCCGCGGCGGGCCTTCGACGATTGCCGCTGGACCGGTTTGGGCGCATAGGGAAGCCCCGCGGGCACGTCCCCCCGGCCCCCGCCCGACGGGGGCGGGATCGGCCGGCGAGACGACCCGTCGACGGATGGAAGAGGCTTCGTGGTGGAATCGAGCGGCTGGCGATCCGTGGTCCGAGGCGTGGGCGCCTATCTGCCGGAACGGTGCGTGACCAACACGGAGCTGGCCCGCACCGTCGACACGACCGACGAATGGATCCTGCAGCGCACCGGCATCACGCGGCGCTATTTCGCGGCGCCGGGCGAGACCACCTCGCAGCTCGCCACCGCCGCCGCCCGGGCGGCCCTCGACGAGGCCGGCTGCCTTCCGGCCGACATCGACCTCATCATCGTCGCCACGGCGACCCCGGACTACACGTTCCCCGCCACCGCCACCCAGGTGCAGGCCGCGCTCGGCATCACGGCCGGCGTGGCGTTCGATCTCCAGGCCGTGTGTTCGGGCTTCGTCTTCGCCCTCGCCACCGCCGACAAGTTCCTGCGCTCGGGCTCCCACCGGCGCGCGCTGGTGATCGGCGCCGAAACCTTCTCGCGCCTGCTCGACTGGTCGGACCGGACCACCTGCGTGCTCTTCGGCGACGGTGCCGGCGCCGTGGTGCTGGAAGCCCGGCCGGGCCGGGACCCGCTGCACGAGGGCGGCATCGTCACGACCCACCTGCGTTCCGACGGGCGCGGCCGCGAGAAGCTCTTCGTCGACGGCGGCCCCTCGACGACCGGCACCACCGGCCATCTCAGGATGGAGGGCCGGGACGTGTTCCGCCACGCCGTCGGCAACGTCACCGACGTCGTGGTGGATGCCTTCTCGGCGGCCGGCATCGGGCCCGACGACCTCGACTGGTTCGTGCCCCACCAGGCCAATCGCCGCATCATCGACGCTTCGGCGGCCAAGCTCGGCATCCATCCCGACAAGGTCGTCACGACCGTGCACCTGCACGCCAACACGTCGGCGGCCTCCGTCCCGCTGGCGCTTAGCGTCGCCTGCGGGGACGGGCGGATCCGCCCCGGCCAGCTCGTGATGCTGGAAGCCGTCGGCGGCGGCTTCACATGGGGCAGCGCGCTCCTGCGCTGGTGAGGGCGGGACGCGGCAGGGCCGATCTCGGAGCTTTCGCAAGGCGGCGAGTGAGGTTAAGCTCGCGCGCCGATCGCGGCAGCCAGCTCGGGGAGACCCGCAAGAGCGCTCATGACGAAACTCCCCGGCACCATCGACGGCAAGACCATCACCCGGGCGGACCTGTCCGAGGCTGTCTACCAGCAGCTCGGCCTGTCGCGCAGCGAGTCGGCCGAACTGGTCGAGATGGTGCTCCAGGAGATCTCCGCGGCCATCGTCCGGGGCGAGACCGTGAAGCTGTCCTCGTTCGGCTCCTTCGTGGTGCGGGCCAAGGGGGAGCGGATCGGCCGCAACCCCAAGACCGGGATCGAGGTGCCGATCACGCCCCGGCGCGTCATGGTGTTCAAGCCGTCCAACATCCTCAAGAGCCGCATCAACGGCACGCCCATCCCCAAGGATGACTGAGCGCCCGGGACCCGAGAAGAGCCCCGACGCCTTCCGCACCATCAGCGAGGTCGCCGAGGACCTCAAGCTGCCCCAGCACGTGCTGCGGTTCTGGGAAACGCGCTTTCCCCAGATCAAGCCGTTGAAGCGGGCCGGCGGCCGGCGGTTCTACCGGCCCGACGACGTCGCCCTGCTACGCGCCATCAAGGCGCTGCTCTATGGGCAGGGCTACACCATCAAGGGCGTGCAGCGGCTGCTGCAGGACCAAGGGCCGCGGGGCGTCGCCGCGACCGTGGGGCCGGCGATCGACGAGGTTTCCCGGCCGGCTGGGCCGCAGAAGGGCGGGGAGGCCGGCATGGCCGATGAGGATCGTGACAGGGCCGCCAAGCCCGCGGCACCGGACGCAGCGCCCCGTCCGCGCCGAACCGCCCCGCCGGCGGACCCGGCCGCATTCGGGCTGCCCTCCGGGAACGTGCTGGGGCGTCTCGAGGCGCTCGCCCTCGACCTGGCGGATTGTGCCCGGATCCTCGCTGCCGCGCAGGCCGGACGTGGGCGTCTTTGAACAATTGTAGTTCAGGCGCTAATCGACCTGATATCTTACTGCTCAACTATTGACGCTCCGGGTGACTGTTACCGCTGCATCTCGGTGACAGCATCGAGGTTTCGATGGCCGACGCTGCGATTTTCATTGCTGATGCGGCGCGTTTTGGAGACATCTGGTCTTCAACAACCCGACGCAGCGTCCGATGTCTCAGTGACGGTGGCGATCGATGGATGGGCGACCCGGAATCGGCGCGGCCTTGGCGGCGGCGACGGCAGGCCGGGCATGTGGGATGGCATGGGGACCGCGCATGAGTGGGGATGACCGGGACGACGAAGGCGTGCGGGTGCTGCACAGGATGATCGCCTATGTGCGGGATGAGGCGATGCGCCTGCATATCCTCGATGTGGCCCTGCTGCTCGACCACGCCGAGGACGCCATGCTGGCTTTCGCGCCGACCATCCTGGCGGACCGGCCCGGCTTCGCCGACGCTTGCGACGACTATGCTCGAAGCCATTGAAGCGGCCGGGTGGGCCGATCGCGGCCTTTTCCCCGCCAAGCCCGTCTTCGGGCTTGCGGCCACCCCGCGAAAATTCTATACGACCTCACCGCATCGCGGTGTCGGAGTGTAGCGCAGCCCGGTTAGCGCACTAGTCTGGGGGACTAGGGGTCGGAGGTTCGAATCCTCTCACTCCGACCATAAATCTTCGCGTTCAAGGCCCGCCGCCAGAAGTGCCTGCCCTGCTCATCCAGTGTGGTTCGGCCCGGAAGCGAGGCGACGCCATCACGACATTTGCGATCCCGAACAGACCGTCGCCCGGTCGGGCGTCGGCATGAGGCCGCCGATCCTCGTCACCGGTGCCGCCGGCTTCATCGGTCATGCGGTGTGCGTGAGGCTGGCCGCCGACGGGGCCGACATCCTCGCGGTCGACAATTTCGATCCCTATTACGAACCCGCCCTGAAGCGGGACCGGGCCGCGCGGCTCGCCGCCGCCGGCGTCGTCGTCCGGGCGCTCGACATCGCCGAGCCCGCCGCCCTCGCGGCGCTGGCTTCGGCGGCCGGCGTGACGCGCGTCGTCCATCTCGCCGCCCAGGCGGGCGTGCGCCATTCCATGGCGGCGCCCTTCGCCTACCAGCACGCCAACCTGGCCGGCCACCTGTCCGTGCTGGAATGCTGCCGGCACCTGCCGGGGTTCGAGCACCTGGTCTATGCCTCGTCGAGTTCGGTCTACGGGGACCGTCCCGACGCCGGCGGTCGGTTCCACGAGGACGATCGGGTGGACCGGCCGGCCTCGCTCTATGCCGCCACCAAGCGCTCCTGCGAACTGATGAGCGAGTGCTATGCGGGGCTCTACGGCATCCCGCAGTCCGGGCTGCGCTTCTTCACCGTCTACGGCCCGTGGGGCCGACCCGACATGGCCTATTTCGCCTTCACGCGGCGCATCCTGGCGGGCGAGCCGATCGACGTCTACGGCGAGGGTCGCATGCGCCGGGACTTCACCTACATCGACGACATCGTCGACGGCATTCTCGGCGTGCTGGCGCGGCCGCCGGACCGTGGCACGCAGCGGCTGCTCAACATCGGCAACGACCGGCCCGAAACGCTGATGCACTTCATCGCCCTGCTCGAGGGCGCGCTCGGCCGCGAGGCCTTGAAGCGCCTGCTGCCGATGCAGAGCGGGGACGTCACCGAAACCTGGGCGGACATCGGCCGCATCCGGTCGCTCACCGGCTACGCGCCCGGCGTGGCCCTGCACGAGGGCCTGCCGCGCTTCGTCGCCTGGTATCGCGACCGCTACGGCGGGTGAGCGTCGTCGGCGGCAGCCCGGCACCTGTCCCGTGGTGCCGTACCCGCCATGGACTCGCCGGGCAGAGCGTTATATCGGTTCGGCTATGACGCTACCGGGCGGGGACCTCATGATGCGGCTGACGCGACGGAGTTGCCTCGGGGCGAGCCTGGCGACCCTCCTGATGTTCGCCGCAGGCCCGGCCGCTGCCCAGGGCGGGCAGGGCCCGACGGTGTTCGCCGCCGCGAGCCTCAAGAACGCCCTCGACGACGCTGCGGCGCGCTGGGCCGCCCTAGGCCATCCGGCACCGAAACTGTCCTTCGCGGCCTCCAACGTGCTGGAAGCGCAGATCGAGCAGGGCGCCCCCGCCGACCTGTTCTTCTCCGCCGACCTGGACTGGATGGAGAAGGCCCAGGCGGCGGGCCTGATCGCGCCCGGCACCCGCGTCGACCTCCTCGCCAACGCCATCGTGCTGGTGGCGCCGAGCGACGCCGCCACGCCGATCGACATCCGCCCGGGCTTCGACCTCGCCAAGGCGCTCGGGGGCGGACGCCTCGCCATGGGCAATGTCGCGGCGGTGCCGGCGGGCAAATACGGAAAGGCTGCGCTGGAAAGCCTCGGCGCCTGGGAGGGCGTCAAGGCGCATGTCGCCGAAGCCGAAAGCGTGCGGGCGGCCCTGGCCTTCGTGGCGCGGGGCGAAGCGCCGCTCGGCATCGTCTACGCGACGGATGCGGCCGCCGAGCCGAAGGTCAGGATCGTCGGCACCTTCCCGGCCGGGAGCCATCCCGCCATCGTCTATCCGGTGGCGGTCACCAAGGCTTCCCGCAACCCGGATTCCGCCGCCTTCCTCGCATTCCTGCGCGGGCCCGTGGCCCGGGACGCCTTCACCAAGCAGGGCTTCACGGTCCTCGACCGGCCGGCGGCCGCGCCCTGAACCCGCGCGTCCCGCCCCCGTGACCGGCTGGCTGGGACCGGAAGCCCGCGACGCACTGCGGCTCAGCCTTCTCGTCGCCGCGACGGCCACGGGCGCCAGCCTGCTGCCCGGCCTGGCGATCGCCACCCTGCTGGCCCGCGGTCGCTTCCCCGGGCGCATGCTGCTCGACACCTTGGTCCACCTTCCCCTGGTGCTGCCGCCGGTCGTCACCGGATACCTGCTGCTGATCGTGTTCGGCCGTCGCGGGATCGTCGGCGGTTGGCTGGCCGACCATCTCGGCCTCGTCCTGGCCTTCCGCTGGACCGGGGCGGCCCTGGCCTGCGCCATCATGGGCTTCCCGCTCATGGTGCGGGCCATGCGGCTCTCCATCGAAGGCGTGGACCGCAAACTGGAAGAGGCGGCCGGCACGCTCGGGGCGGGGCCGGCCGCGGTCTTCGCCCTCGTCACGCTGCCCCTGGTGCTGCCGGGGGTGATCGCCGGCGCGATCCTCAGCTTCGCGCGCGCCATGGGCGAATTCGGCGCCACCATCACCTTCGTGGCCAACATCCCGGGCGAGACCCAGACGCTGCCGTCCGCCATCTACACCTTCACCCAGGTGCCGGGCGGGGAAGGCGACGCCCTGCGGCTCACGCTCGTCTCGGTCGCGGTGTCGATGCTGGCCCTGGTCCTGTCCGAGCTTCTGGCCCGCAGCCTGAAGCGCCGGCTCGGCGCTTGAGCGCGCTGTCGGTCGCGGTTGCCCACCGGCTCGGCGCCTTCGCGCTCGACGTCGCCTTCGAGGCGCCGGCCGGCGTCACCGCCCTGTTCGGCCGCTCGGGCTCCGGCAAGACGACCCTCGTCAACGTCATCGCCGGCCTGCTGCAGCCGCGCGAGGGCCGCGTCGCGGTCGGCGGCCACCTGCTGCTCGACACGGCGGGGTCCGTCGCGGTGCCGCGCCACCGCCGGCGGGTCGGCACGGTGTTCCAGGAGGGACGGCTGTTCCCGCACCTCACGGTCCGGCAGAACCTGCTGTTCGGCCGCTGGTTCGCGCCGCGCGGCGAGCCCGGCGCGGAGGTCGGTGCCGTCGTCGAGATGCTCGGCATCGGCCCCCTGCTGGGCCGGCGCCCCGCGGGCCTGTCGGGCGGCGAAAAGCAGCGCGTCGCCATCGGCCGCGCCCTGCTGGCGAAGCCGCGGCTGCTGCTGATGGACGAGCCGCTGTCGGCCCTGGACGACGACCGCAAGGCCGAGATCCTGCCCTATATCGAGCGCCTGCGCGACCGGGCCGGCGTGCCCATCGTCTACGTGTCGCATTCGGTGGCCGAGGTGGCGCGCCTCGCCGACACGCTGGTGGTGCTGGACGCGGGCCGCGTCGCCGCGGCGGGTCCGGCGGGGGAGGTGCTGTCGCGCCTCAACGTGGCGCCGCTGTCGGGCGCGCGGGAGTCCGGGGCCGTGCTCGAAGCCCGGGTCGCCGCCCATGACGACGACTTCGCCCTGACGACCCTCGTCACCGGGGCCGGCGCCTTGCGCGTGCCGCGGGTCGCGGCGCCGCTCGGCACGACGTTGCGCATCCAGATCCCGGCCCGCGACGTGATGCTGAGCCGCGACGCGCCCCGGCACACGAGCGCGCTGAACGTGCTGCCGGCGACCGTGGCGGAGATCCGCCCCATCGACGCCGCGGGTGCGACGGCGGACCTGCGGCTCGCCTGCGGCGATGCCGTCATCCTGGCCCGCATCACGCGGCTGTCCCTCGCCGAGATGGGTCTCGTGCCGGGAGCCGCCGTCTTCGCCCTGGTGAAGAGCGTGGCGCTCGACCCGGCGCGGCCGCCGGCCCGGGGCGGACGTTAACCGCGTTCGACGCCGGCCCGGCGCGCCGCCGCCCGCGTTAACGTCGCCGAACCGTTCTCGCTCCACCATGGACGATGCCGGATCGAGTCGAGGGTCGACGGCATCGGACCGGCATCGAACCGCGGCCCGGACGACCTCGCCATCCCTGCAGGATCCCGTCGACGATGAGTTCGAGCCTCCTCACCCCCGCGTCGGCGATGACGGCGCTGAAGAACCTCACGGCCTCCGCGCAGGGTGGCCGTGAGAGGGCCAGGCGCGATCCCGCATCCGACGGCAGGCCGACACGGGACGGGCCGTCCTCCGGCGAGACTTCGCCAGCGGGTCCCGCGTGCGCCGCCGCGCCGATGCCGGCTCGCTCCGCGTCAGGCGCTCCGTCCGGTGCCCTGTCCAGCTCGCAGAGCTACGTGGTGTCGCTGTCCGAGGCCATCACGTCGGGGGTGGGGTCGCTGGTTCGCGCCGACATGGACGTGTCGGCGGCGCGTCTGCGCGCGCTTCAGGCGCAGAAGCTCCTCGGCACCCAGGCGGTGTGCATCGCCAACCAGCACAGCCAGCTGGTGCTCAAGCTCTTCGGCGGCTGACCGCCCGGCCGTCAGGCCCGATGGGACCAGGCGACCGGCCCCGCCTTGGCGAAGAGCCACGGGTATTGCCGGCACATCTGCTCGGTGCGCTTCGACCGGAAGCCGTAGAAGCCGCCCAGCGCGACGAAGACGAGCGACACGACGAAGTACTGGACCGAGGACAGGTCCTCGCCCGCCAGCGCATAGTGGAGGAACCGCACCGCCGCCGCCATGCCCAGCAGGGCGAAGGGCAGCGTGACGAGCGACGTCCAGCTGCTGGCGAAGGCCCGCCCCGTCGCGATGCCGCCCAGCACCCCGAGGACGATCGTGAAGAAGAGGAAGGCGCCGAGCCCGCCGGGCACGTCGGGGTAGAGCAGTTCGCCCATCAATGGCCTCCCTCGAGATAAGCGGCGCGCACCTCCGGCCGGCTCAGCAATTCCTGGCCCGAGCCCGACATGGTGACGAGGCCGTTGACCATGACGTAGCCGCGGTCGGCGAGCTTCAGCGCGTGGAAGGCGTTCTGCTCGACGAGGAACACCGTCAGGCCCTCGGTCTTGTTGAGGTCGCGGATGACGTCGAAGATCTGCTTGACGATGAGGGGCGCGAGGCCGAGCGAGGGCTCGTCCAGCAGCAGCAGGCGCGGCCGGCTCATCAGCGCGCGGGCGATCGCCAGCATCTGCTGTTCGCCGCCCGACAGGGTGCCGCCGCGCTGCTGGGCCCGCTCCTTCAGGCGCGGGAAGATCGTGAAGGCGCGCTCCAGGTCCTGGTCGAAATAGGCGAACTTGTTGATGGCGGCGCCCATCTGCAGGTTCTCGTAGACCGTCATGCGCGGGAAGATGCGCCGGCCCTCGGGCGACTGGGCGATCTCCAGCCGGGCGATCTCGTGCGTCGCCATCTGGGTGATGTCCCGGCCCTCGTAGGTGATGGAGCCTTCGCGCGCCCTCGGGTTGCCGAAGATCGTCATCATCAGGGTGGACTTGCCGGCCCCGTTGGCGCCGATCAGCGTGACGATCTCGCCCTGGTTGACGTCGAGGTCGATGCCCTTGAGGGCGCAGATCTTGCCATAGTAGGTCTGCACGCCGCGGATCGACAGCATGGGCTTGCCGGCGCCCTCGCGGCCGGGCGCGGCGGCGCGGGCCGGTGCGGCTTCTGTCAACAGGGTCACGCGCCGATCTCCGCTTCGATGGCCTCGACCTCTTCGTCCTCGACGCCGAGATAGGCGGCGATGACCTTGGGATCGTCGCGCACCTCTGCCGGGCGCCCGTCGGCGATCTTGGTGCCGTAGTCCAGCACCACGACGTGGTCCGAGATGGTCATCACCACCGACATGTCGTGTTCGATCAGCAGCACGGAGGTGCCGTGGTGATCGCGGATGAGGCGCAGCAGGGTGTTGAGTTCGAGCGATTCGCGCGGGTTGAGCCCCGCCGCCGGCTCGTCGAGGCAGAGCAGGACGGGGTCGGTGCACATGGCCCGGACGATCTCGAGCCGGCGCTGGTCGCCGTAGGGCAGGTCGCCGGCGGGGTCGTCGGCGCGGTCGAGCAGGCCGATCGTGTCGAGCCAGAAACGGGCCTTGTCGATGGCTTCGCGCTCCTTGGCCCGATAACCGCCGATGCCGAGGACCCCCAGAAAGGTCATCCCCGACGCCTTCATCAGGGCATTGTGCTGGGCCACCAGCATGTTCTCCAGCACCGTCATGCCGGTGAAGAGCCGGATGTTCTGGAAGGTGCGCGCCACCTTGGCGGTGCGGGCGATCTCCTGGTCGGCCATGCGTTCGAGGAGGTACAGGTCGCCCGAGGTGCCGCGCATGTGCTTCTTGCCGGAGCGCGTCAGGCTCAGCACGTCGGCCGGATCGGCGATGCCCTGGCGGGCCAGCGCCATGCGGCCCTCGGTGGGCTTGTAGAAGCCCGTGATGCAGTTGAACACGGTGGTCTTGCCGGCGCCGTTCGGGCCGATGAGGGCCGTGATGTCGCCGCGCCCGACGGTGAACGACAGGTCGTTCACCGCCACGAGTCCGCCGAACCGCATGAAGACGTGTTCGACGACGAGAAGCGGGTCGCTCTGCCAGCGCATCAGCCGTGACCTTCCTTGACCATGTCGCTCGAAATCGCCTTGCGTTGCTTGAGGAAGATCGAGGGCTGGCGGGTCGCGATGATGCCGCGCGGGCGCCAGATCATCATCAGCACCATGCCGCCGCCGAAGATCAGCATGCGGTACTGCACCGGGTCGAAGCCTTCGCCGAAGATGCGTTTCAGGAAGTCGAGTTCGCGCAGCAGTTCCGTGCCGCCGATCAGCACGGTCGCCGCGATGGCGACGCCGATCTGCGAGCCCATGCCGCCCAGCACCACGATGGCCAGGATGGTGGCCGATTCGATGAAGGTGAAGCTTTCGGGCGACACGAAACCCTGGCGCACGGCGAAGAAGGAGCCGGCGAAGCCTCCGAACATGGCGCCGAGCGCGAAGGCGGTGAGCTTGGTGTTGACCGTGTTGATGCCGAGCGACCGGCAGGCGATCTCGTCCTCGCGCAGAGCTTCCCAGGCGCGGCCGACGGGCAGGCGGCGCAGGCGCAGCGTGACGAAGTTGGTCAGCAGGGCCAGGGCCAGGATGACGTAGAAGAGGAAGATGGTGCGTTGGATGGGGCTGTACTCGATGCCGAACAGGCGCGAGAAGCCGCCCTCGTCGTCGACGAAGGGGACGCCGAAGAAGGTGGCGCGCGGGATCGACGCGATGCCGGCATAGCCGTTGGTGAGGTCCGTCCAGTTGATCAGGACGATGCGGATGATCTCGCCGAAGGCCAGCGTGACGATGGCGAGGTAGTCGCCGCGCAGGCGCAGCACGGGGAAGCCCAGGATCATGCCCCAGAACGCCGCCAGGATGCCGGCCAGGGGCAGGCAGATCCAGAAGCTGAGCCCGTAGGTTGTGGACAGCAGCGCATAGGAATAGGCCCCCACCGCGTAGAACGCGACGTAGCCGAGGTCGAGCAGGCCGGCGAGGCCGACCACGATGTTCAGGCCCCAGCCCAGCATCACGTAGATGAGGATCTGGATGCCGTAGTTGTTGATCCATTTGAGCGAGCCGCCGGAGCCCAGCAGACCGAGCATGACGATCGGGAAGGCGACCAGCGCGGCGAGCGCGAACCACACGAGGTTGGCTTTCAGCAGCGTTTCGCCGCGGCTCGGCACGCGCAACTGCTGCGGCCGCTTGGCGGCGCGGGGGCGGGCGTTCAGCAGCAGGCCGAGGAAGCGCCCCGCGAAGACCACGACGGCGGCCACGATGGCCCAGGACCAGCGCGGCACCACGATGAGGGCGTTGGAGATGTCGGGGTGGGTGTCGTAGGCCAGCAGCGGGAAGCCGAGGCCGAGCGTCACGATGGCGGAAAAGGCGGCGCTCTTCAGCGCGGCCACGAGGTCGAAGGCCGGCGCCGGGGCGGCCGCCTTGGTGGGGGCGCCGGGCACGGGCTTGGCGGTCTCCATCAGCATGGCGTCAGACCTTCTCGATCTCGGGGCGGCCGAGCAGGCCCGTGGGCATGAAGATCAGCGTGATGGCGAGGATCGAGAAGGCCGCCACGTCCTTGTAGTCGGTCGACACGTAGGTGGACCACAGCACTTCAATGAGGCCGATGAGCAACCCGCCGAGGACGGCGCCCGGCAGCGATCCGATGCCGCCCAACACCGCGGCCGTGAAGGCCTTGACGCCGGGCACGAAGCCGTCGGCGAAGCTCACCACGCCGTAGTAGCTGAGGTAGAGCACGCCGGCCACGGCGGCCAGCGCCGCGCCGATGACGAAGGTGAGCGAGATCGTGCGGTCGACGTCGATGCCGAGCAGCGACGCCATGCGCCGGTCCTGCTCGCAGGCGCGCTGGGCGCGGCCGAGCGGCGTCTTCTGCACGAGGAACCAGAAGCCCGCCATCAGCACCGTCGTGCTCACGATGATGATGATCTGCTTGTAGGACAGCGTCACGTCGTAGGAGCCGCCCTGCGTCACCTTGATGACCTGGTCGAACATCGGCGGGATGGTCTTGTTGCGCGGACCCTGGATAACCTGCACCATGTTGGACAGGAAGATCGACATGCCGATGGCGGAGATCAGCGGGGCGAGCCGGAAGGAACCGCGCAGCGGCCGGTAGGCCACGCGCTCGATCGTCCAGCTCCACAGCGCCGTGATGGCCATGGCGGCCACCAGCACCACCACGAAGGCCAGGGCCACGTTGGCGATGCCGAGGAGCTGCGTCAGCACGAGGAACAGGATCAGGGCGACGAAGGCCGACAGCATGAACACGTCGCCATGGGCGAAGTTCACCATGCCGATGATGCCGAACACCATGGTGTAACCGATCGCGATCAGACCGTAGATCGACCCCAGCGTGACGCCGTTGATCATCGATTGCAGGAAAATGTCCATGTGCGGCGGCAAACCTTCTGGCGCATGTGGAAGGGCGCGGGCCCGTGGCTGACGAGGGCAGGCTAGCAAGCGGCATGCCGGGGAGCAATCGCATTGCCGACACAGTTCGGACACCGCTTGGTCTCCGGCGTCGCCCGTCCGAGGCGCGAGGCACCCCGTCGCAGCCCAGCCGCCGCCATGACGCGGTCAGCAGCCCCGTGTGCGGCCTCGACCGCCGTCAGGTAATGCCTGATCTTTAAGCATGTCAATCAGCGGTGCCGGCGGGGGAACCTCCAGCCGTGCCGGCCGGCGTCGCTGGCGTCCGGTTGCAAGTCATCGACCCACCCCGCTTTCCGACGAGCGTGGCCCCGCCGCCAGCGTGATGGGTGACGCCGATCCGACCTGACGCGCCCGCGCCGATGCCGCTCCCGCGGCTTCGGCGTCCCGCGTCAGGCCGGGTCGGCGGCGATCCGCTCCGCGCCGTGGAACACCGTGACGGAATCGCGCCGGGCGATGCCAACGAGCGTCACGTCGAGGGCACTCGCCCGGTCGATCGCCAGCGCGGTCGGCGCCGAGATGGCCACGAGCGTCCGGCAGCCGAAGGTCGCCGCCTTCTCCACCATCTCGAAGGAGGCGCGGCTCGTCACCACCACGAAGCCGGAAGCCGGGTCCCGGCCGGCGCGCAGGCAGGCGCCGATGAGCTTGTCGAGGGCGTTGTGACGGCCGACGTCCTCGCGCACCGCCACGACGGTGCCGTCGAGCGTCGCCCAGGCGGCCCCGTGCACGGCACGGGTGGCGGCATTGAGGTCCTGGCCAGCGTCGAGGGCCGCGAGGGCGCGGCCGATCGCCCCGAGCGCCACGCGCGGCGCGGCGCCGGGCGGTCCCGCGGCGGCGCGGGGCAGGGCGGCGAGGTCGTCGACCCCGCACAGGCCGCAGCTCGTGCGGCCCGTCATGGCCCGCTTGCGGGCGAGGTGGGTCTGCAGGCGCGCCCCCGTCACGTCGATGCCGAGCCGCACCGCGCCGGCGGCGCCGTCCACCGCCACGGCACGGATCTCCGCCGCATCCGCCACGACGCCCTCGGTGAGGGCGAACCCGTAGGCGAAGTCTTCGAGGTCGGCCGGGGTGGCCATCATGATGCCGAAGGGCACGCCGCCGAACAGGACCTGGACCGGCACCTCGGTGGCGACGGCGCGGCTGAGCGGGCGCGGCACCGCATCGGCGAAGGCGAACGTCACGGCCTCGGCGATCGTGGTGGGGGCCGGCACGTCCCCGGCGGTTTCGGGATCGGTCACGTTCGAGCCTCCTTCCCGGCGTTGTCGTCAGGCCGGCACGCGGGTCCGGCGCGGCCGGAGCGCCGCGACCAATACGCCGACGAGGGCGAGGGGCGCCAGCGTCCACAGGCTGCCGAAGGCGGCCAGGGCCGCCGCCACGCCGAACAGCACCGAAAGCGCCATCTCGACCAGCGCCATCACCTTCGACTCGCGGTGCCGGGCCGCGAAACTCGACCGGCGGCCCGGCTGGCCGTGCCACATCTGCAGCGTCACGGCGGCGGCGAGGCCGATCGCCGCGATGGCGCTCGTCGCGGCCGCCACCGCGGGCGACGTCCAGGCCAGCCAGGCGAGGGGCAGCGCCACGATGCCGAGCGTCACGCAGCCCACGGCCTGGACCTTGCCGCGCCGCAGCGCCGGCGCCGGCGCCGGGCAACTCGCCAGCAGGTCCGGCGCATCCTCCCCCGACAGGCCCAGCCAGGTCAGCGACGACGACACCTGGAACGTCACCACCGCCACCATGGGGGCGAGGGCGAGGGCGGGATCGCCGCTGCCCGACCAGAGCAGCGCGATAAGCGGCGTCATGTAGAGGATCTGCAGCAGTACCTGGCTCACCACCCAGGGATCCCGCGCGATGAGGCGCCACTCCTTCCGGCGCAGGGCGGGCAGCGGGCCGGACGGGAAGGCCCCGCCGCGCCCCCTCGACGTCCCGCTGCGGGGCGCCGGACCCGCCGCGCCCGCCGCCGCCTGGACGCTCCCGGCGAAAGCCGGCCCGAGCAGGCGCGCCGCGACGGCGAATGCGGCGAGCCCGCCGCCGCACCACAGCAGCAGGGCGTCGGCGTCGCCGAGGCCGGCCCGCACCGGCAGCAGCATGGCGGCTTCGGCCCATCCGCCCGGCGCCGGCCCCGCCTGCGGCAGCAGCCCCGGCAGCAGCCGGCGCAGCTGGAGCACGATGACGAAGCCCGCGCCCACGAAGGTCGCCAGCACCTGGGCGGCGAGGCGGGCGCGGCGCGGGCCGACGATGCGGAACAGCGCCAGCGTCCCGGCGAGGCCCAGCGCGGCCGCCAGCAGCGCGCCGCCGGCGAGGGTGGGGTAGAGCGCCAGGAGGCGCCCGTGGCCGGCGAGCGCCGCGGCGTCGGCCACCGGCAGCACGAACAGGGCCGCCGACGTGAAGGCGCCGAGCGCCACGGCCGCGGCCCGCGCCCCCAGCACCCGCGGCGGGGAAGCCGGCGAGGAGAGCAGCAGGTCGAGGTCGCCGCGGGCGTAGAGCAGCTTGGTGGCGCCGTTGAGCGTCTGCGCCAGCATCAGCAGCAGCACGAAGCCGGCGGCCGGCAGGGCGAGGCCCAGGGCTTCCGGCCGCGTCGCCGGGTCGGCCGCGAGCGTCCCGACCTCGTCGGCGAGGCCCCAGACCGCCGCATGCATGATGCCCACCACCGCCAGCACGAGGCCGCCGAGGGAACGGGAACCCAGCGAGCCGAAGCCGGCCCGGAAGTCCCGCCAGCCGAGGCGGACGTCGTGGCGGAGGAGCCAGGCCAGCGACCCCGGATTCGGCGACGGCATCAGGCGCCGTCCCGGTCCGAGCCCGTCAGGCTCAGGAAGGCCTCTTCCAGCGAGCCGCCGCCGGCGGCCTGGAGCTCCGCCACCGTGCCTTCGGCGGCGAGCCGCCCGCGCCGGATGATGCCGATGCGGCTGGCGAGCCGCTCGGCGACTTCGAGGATGTGTGTCGTCAGGATCACGGTGGCGCCCGACGCCACGCACTCGCCCAGGATGGCCTTCACGGTCCGGGCCGCCCCGGCATCGAGGCCGGTGAGCGGCTCGTCGAGGATCAGCAGCCGCGGCTCGTGCACCAGGGCGCCGGCCAGCGCCACCTTCTGCTTCATGCCGCGCGAGAAACCCTCGCAGCGCTGGTCGCGGTGGTCGGCGAGGCCGAGCCGCTCCAGCAGGGCTTCGGCGCCGCGCCGGGCCCGGTCCGGCGGCACGGACCAGAGACCCCCCACGAAGCCGAGATATTCGATCGGGGTCAGCTTGTCGTAGAGCAGGGGGTCGTCGGGGAGCCAGGCGGTGATGCTCTTGGCGGCGCGGCTGTCCGCGACCGCGTCGATGCCGTGGATCGCGATATGCCCGGCATCGGGCCGCAGCAGCCCCGCCACCATGCGCAGCGTCGTGGTCTTGCCGGCCCCGTTGGGACCGAGCAGGGCGTAGAAGGCGCCCGCCGGCACCACGAGGTCGAGCCCGTCCACGGCCGGCCGCCCCGGGCCGAAGCCCTTGCGGAGGCCCCGGAGGGCGAGGGCCGGCACGGTCGCGGTCACGGGGAGCCTCCGAGGCAGTTCGTCCGCTCCATCGAGCGCCGTCAAAGGTTGCGGGGCGGTGAATGGTCCGGACGCCGCCTGACTGCGCTCCGGCGACGTCGGGCGGTCCCCGCCGGTCTCGGGGGAAACGGGTGTTCCTCCACCATGCCTCACCGGGACGGCGCGGGCCCTGCCGGCGGCGCGGGGGCCATCGGCTGCAGCGTGTAGGACAGGTCGGGCGCCAGGAGAGCGGCGTTGCCCGAGACGGCGAAGGCGACGACGCGGCGGCCGGGCGGCGTCGGTGCGGCCTCGGCGAGGGCTGCGAAGTCGTCGGCATCCGTCACCAGCGGGCTCAGCACGAAGCCGCTGCGGCCGATGCCCGACACGAACCGGTAGCTGCGCCGCGTGCCGTCGGCCAGGGTCACGTTGAGGCTGGAAAGCGCCGGCCGGAACAGCAGGCCGGCGATCCGCCCGAGCAGCGTCGGCCGCAGGTCCACGGTGGCGAAGACGGCCGGGGCTTCCCCGTCGACCGGGACCTCCTGCCCGAGACGCGCCGTGCCGCGACGCAGCGTGCCGCGGTGGAGATCGAGCGGCGACGCGCGCCGGTGCAGCGCCAGGAGATCGCCGATCCGTCGCTCCGGCCGGTAGAGGGCGAGGAGGTCGGGCCAGAGCGAGCCTTCGGCGAGGCTCGGGTAGCGCCCGTCGATGGTCAGGCTGTCGGCGCCGGGTTCGCGCCCGACCAGCACCCAGGCGGGAGCCCGCGGGCTTTCCAGGAAATCCCGGTTCGCCGCCAGCAGGCCGTCCGTGTAGGTGGAATATTCCTGGAAGCTCGGCCGCGGCCGGTAGTCGAGCCCCGCCGCCAGCACGGCATTCTGCACCGAAGGGATCGTGTCGACGCCGCCGTCGAGCGCCGGAAGGGGGTCGGCCGCCGCGGCGTCGCGCCAAGCGCCCTCCCGGTCCCGGCGCAGGGCGCCCGGCGCACCGGCGAGGTCGCCGAGCAGCGCCGCGGCCGCGGCGGCCTGCTCCACGGGCGTCGCGACGAAGCGGGTCTGCTCCACGGCCAGCGCGGCGCGGAGCTTGGCGGCCGAGGGGCCGGTCGGCAGGCCGGCGCCGACGAGGCCGACCACGAGCGAGCCGGCGACCGCCAGGGCCAGCGTGGCCCGGGCCACGGCGGGGCGCCAGCCGCCGTCGAGCGCCAGGACGACGGCGGCCAGGGCGAGGCCGTTCCAGGCGATGAGAGTGTGGAGGTCCTGCCGGACGAAGCCGGCCTTGAACAGCATGAACAGGACCCAGGCGAGGCAGGCGGCGGCCGGGGCACGCGCCCGCCAGCGCATGCCCCAGCGGCCGGAGGCGGCGGCGGCGAGCCAGAGCGCCGCCGCCGTCGCCAGGAAGGCGGCCAGCTCGCGGAGGCTGCCGGGAAGCGCCATGGCCTCGCTGTAGCCCGCCACCACCTCGCCCTGCAGGCGCAGGAAGCCCGGCAGGTCGGACAGGCTCTGCCCGTAGGCGAGATCGCCCGCGAGGAACCCCGCCGCGAAGGGCAGGGTCAGCAGCGGGACCCGCCCCCGCGCCGTCCGGGTGGCATCGGCGACCAGCATCACCGGCAGCGCGGCGGCCGGGTAGCTCATCTTGGCGAGGCCGACGGCGCCCAGGGCCGCGGCCGTCGCGGCGGCCAGGAGCACCGTGGCGCCGCCGAGGCGCCGGCGGGACAGCACCAGGAGCGCGGGCAGCAGCGGCATGACGAGGAAGACGGCGTCGGGCGTCGCCCCGGCCCCGGCGGTCACGAGTGCGAGGGCCAGGGTGGCGGCGAACAGCGCCGCCGAGGTCGCGTCGGCGGCCGCCGACGCCAGGCGCAGCGCGCAGCCCGCGAAGAGCAGGGCGGAGGCCAGCAGCAGCGGCAGCGTGACGGGCAGGTAGGCGTCGTTGCCGTAATGGGTGACGAGCGTCGAGGCCGGCCCGTAGGTGAAGGCGAGGTCGCGGCCCCAGTGCAGGCCGCGGTCGGCGGCCTCCCCCATCACCGCCACCCAGGACGCGTCGAGCCCCGCGTGGGGCAGGTCGGGCGTAAAGGCCTGCATGGCGGCCGCCAGCCAGAGGCCGAGCAGCAGGGCGGCGGCGAGCCCGGCCGGCCGCAGGGCAGTCCGGCGGGCGGATGGCGGCGGAATGCGCGTGTCGGTCATGCCGCGGGATCGATCGGGACGGGACGCGGCACCTGACGGCCTGCCGCCGTCGAGACGCAGCCGCCCCGTCCCGGTCGCGCCGTCAGGACCAGCGGCGCGCCGTCGGGGCCGCGCCGAGATGTTCCTCGATGATGGCGATGTTGCGCAGGTTGGCCTTGAAGCCCATGTCGAAGAGGTTGCCGAGCAGGGGCACGGCGCCGGCCGCCGCCTCGACGCCGATGTTGGCCAGCATCCGGGCGATCTTCTCCTTCGGCAGGCCGATCTTGCGCGCCTCGTTGACGATATAGAGCGAGATGCCGGCCAGCATGACGTCGCCGGCCGCCGGCGTGAGGCCAATCACGCTGTTCAGGCCGAAGCGGAACTTGGTGCCGGGCAGGCGGAACAGGCCGTCCACCGCCCAGGCGATGGTTCTCAGGCGCTTCAGCCGCGCGGCGGCCGAAGCCGCGTCGAGGGCGTCGTGTTCGATCGTGGTCCAGGTCATGGCTCGGCTCCGGCACGGGGGCGACACCGAAGTGGGGACGGGGCGCCGCCGGCACAACCGGGCTTCCGCACGTCATCGTCGATCCCCATGTCGGGGGTCCCGTCCCGGCAGATCCCGACCCATGCTGCGCGTCCTCGTCCTCGGCTCCATCCTGTTCATCGTGCTGTTCCTGGCGCCGGCGGCGTTGCGGGCGGTGCTCTACTGGCGGGCGCCGGCCTTCGACTGGCGCGGCGCCGACCGGTCCGCGACCGGCCTGCTGCCCGCCGCCCGGCTGCATTCCGACGCCGCCGTGCGGGTCTTCGCGGCCCGGACGGTGAGTTGGCGCGGCATCGTGGCGGTCCATTCCTGGATCGTGCTGAAGGACAGGGATGCGGCCCGCTACGACCGTTACGACCTCACCGCCTGGGGCGACCCGATCCGGCTCAACGGCTTCGACCCGGACGGGCGCTGGTTCGGGCAGGCGCCCGACACCGTCTTCGCGGCCGACGGCGATGCCGCGGAAGCGCTGATCCCGCGCATGCGGGCGGCGATCCAGGCCTATCGCTGGCGCAACGTCGGCGACTACCGCGCCTGGCCGGGCCCCAACTCGAACACCTTCGTGCAGACCGTGCTGGCCGCCGTGCCGGAAAGCGGTGCCGTGCTGCCGCCGACCGCCATCGGCAAGGACTTCCCGGTGGACGGCGCCATCCTGGGGCCGGCCCCCTCCCGCACGGGGTTCCGGCTGTCGTTCGGCGGCTATGTGGGGCTGACGCTGGCCTGGGTGGAGGGCTTCGAGCTCAACGTCCTCGGCGGCGTCATCGGGCTCGACTTCAGGCGGCCGGGCCTGAAGCTGCCCGCGGTCGGCCGCGTCGGCGTGTGAGGCCGGCGCCGGTCCGCGGCGCGGCCCCGCCGCATATTGCATGCGAGGGGGCGCTCCCGCATAAGGACCGCGCGCCGCCGCCCGGCCGGTGCCGCTGCAGCGGGCCGCGCGGAACGGCCGGGGGAGCCAGTCCATGAACGCGCCGCAACCGGCTGCCACGCTCCATCGCCGCCTCGACGACGCCGAGATCAAGTCGATCGTGATCGGCCTCATGACGGCGATGCTGCTCGCCGCCCTCGACCAGACGATCGTGGCGACCGCCATGCCGACCATCGGCCTCGACCTCGGCGATGCCGTCAACCTGCCCTGGATCGTCACCGCCTACCTGCTGGCCTCCACGGCCGTGACGCCGCTCTACGGCAAGCTCAGCGACATCCACGGCCGGCGCATCATGCTGCTGATCGCCATCACGACCTTCAGCCTGGGCTCGCTGGTCTGCGCCGTGGCGCCCACCATGGTGACGCTGGCCCTGGCGCGCGGGCTGCAGGGCATCGGCGGCGGCGGCCTCATCGCCCTGTCGCAGACCATCATCGGCGACATCATGTCGCCGAAGGAGCGCGCCCGCTACCAGGTCTACATCGCAGGCGTCTTCGTCGCCGCCTCCGTGGCGGGGCCGCTGCTCGGCGGCTTCTTCGCCCAGCACCTGCACTGGTCCTACATCTTCTGGATCAACCTGCCGATCGGCTTCCTGGCCTTCGCCCTCACCAACGGCAAGCTCAAGCTGCTGCCGCGCCACGAGCGCCGCCACCGGCTCGACTGGCCGGGCGCCTCGCTGCTCGTCCTCGGCTCGACCAGCCTGCTGCTGGCCCTGAGCTGGGGCGGGGTGCGCTTTCCCTGGACCTCCACGGTGGTGCTGTCGCTGCTCGCCGCCGCCGCCCTGCTCGGCACGGGCTTCGCGGCGCGGCTCGCCACCGCGGCCGAACCGCTGATCCCGACCAACGTCCTCAAGGACCAGGTGGTCTACAGCGCGACGCTCGCCGCCTGCTTCGCCATGGGCACCTTCATCGGCCTCACCATCTACGTGCCGATCTTCTTCGAGGGCGTGCTCGGGCTGTCGGCGAGCCAGTCCGGCCTCGCCCTGGTCCCCCTGATGATCGGCACCGTCACGGGCGCCACCCTGTCGGGCCGCTCGATGCTCTATTTCAAGCGCTACAAGCGCGTGCCCATGGCCATGATGGGGGTGAGCGTCGCCTGCTGCGCCCTCATCGCCGCCTATGGCCGGGCGTTGCCCTTCCCGCTCATGGAGGTGCTGTTCCTGTTCCTGTCGATCGGGCTCGGCACCATCCTGCCGCTGTCCACCATCGCGATTCAGAACACCGTGGAGCTGCACGAGCTCGGCATCGCGACCGCGTCGATGAACTTCTTCCGCTCGCTCGGCGGCGCCCTGATCGTGGCGGCCTTCGGCACGATCGTGCTGGGCGGCACGGCCGGCAATGCCGGTGCCGTGCATGACATGGAGGCGCTGATCCGCGGGTCGGACGCCGCCCATCTCGCCGGCACGTTCCGGTGGGTGTTCTGGGCGGCCTGCCTCGGCCTCGGCCTCGCCTGGACTTTCCTGATCCTCATGGAGGAGCGGCCGCTGCGGGACCGGCGGGCCGGAACGGGCGACGCGGGTTCTCTCGAAGCCGAACTGCCGAACCCGCTCGTCCTCGAGTGACGGCCGGGCCGGCGACCGGCCCCGGGTTCACCCTCGGTGTCGGACGTGGCATGGTGGCGCCGGGTGCCGGAGGCGCGGCAGCAGCCGCCCCGGATACGAGGGGAGACGCGACTTTGGCCGAGGATTTCGACAAGGCGGCGCTCGACTACCACCGCTTCCCGACCCCGGGTAAGCTGTCGGTCGAGCCCACGAAACGCATGGCGACGCAGCGCGACCTCGCGCTGGCCTATTCGCCCGGCGTCGCGGCCGCCTGCAAGGCCATCGTGGCCGATCCGGAGGCCGCGCGGGACCTCACGGCCCGCGGCAACCTCGTCGCCGTCATCTCCAACGGCACCGCCGTGCTCGGGCTCGGCAACATCGGCGCGCTGGCGGGCAAGCCCGTGATGGAGGGCAAGGCGGTCCTTTTCAAGAAGTTCGCCGGCATCGACGTCTTCGACATCGAGGTGGACGCGCAGGACCCGGAGCGCTTCATCGACGTGGTGGCGGCGCTGGAGCCGACCTTCGGGGCCGTGAACCTCGAGGACATCAAGGCGCCCGAGTGTTTCGAGATCGAGCGCCGCCTGCGCGAGCGCATGAATATCCCGGTGTTCCACGACGACCAGCACGGCACCGCGATCGTCTGCGCGGCGGCCCTGGTCAACGGCCTGAAGCTCCAGGACAAGCGGCTCTCGGACGTGCGGCTCGTCACGTCGGGCGCCGGCGCCGCCGCCCTCGCCTGCGTCGACCTGCTGGTCTCGATGGGGCTCAGGATCGAGAACGTCACCCTCACCGACATCAAGGGCGTGGTCCACCGGGACCGCGGCGACGAGATGGCGCCCAACATGGCGCGCTATGCCCGCGACACCGAGGCCCGCACCCTCGCCGACGCCCTGCCGGGCGCCGACGTCTTCCTCGGCCTGTCGGCGCCGCGCGTGCTCAAGCCCGAATGGCTGAAGACCATGGCGGCGAAGCCCTTCGTCCTGGCGCTCGCCAACCCCGACCCGGAGATCACCCCCGAACTCGCCCGCGAGGCCCGGCCCGACGCCATCATCGCCACGGGCCGGTCGGACTACCCGAACCAGGTCAACAACGTCCTGTGCTTCCCCTTCATCTTCCGCGGCGCGCTTGACGTCGGCGCGACGGAGATCAACGAGGCGATGAAGATCGCCGCCGTCGACGCCATCGCGGAGCTGGCCCGCATCGAGGCCAGCGACGTCGTGGCCTCGGCCTACGGCGGCCACGCGCCGGTCTTCGGGCCCGAATACATCATCCCCAAGCCCTTCGACCCGCGCCTGATCCTGCAGGTGGCGCCGGCCGTCGCCAGGGCCGCCATGCAGTCCGGCGTGGCGCTCCGCCCCATCGCGGATTTCGACGCCTATGCGCGCGACCTCGAGCGCTTCGTGTTCCGCTCGGGGCAGCTCATGCGCCCGGTCTTCGAGGCCGCGCGCCGCAAGCTGCAGCGCGTCGTCTATGCCGAAGGCGAGGACGAGCGCGTGCTCAGGGCCGTGCAGACCGTGATCGACGAGAAGCTGGCGGAGCCGATCCTCATCGGCAGCCGCGACGTGGTCGACCGCAAGGCGGCGGCGCTGGGGCTGAGGCTCCGCGCCGGCGCCGGCGTCACGGTGCTGGATCCCAAGGAGGACGAGGCCGTCTTCGGCCCGCTCACTCGGGAATACCAGAAGCTCGTCGACCGCCGCGGCGTGCCGCCCGACGCCGCCGCCCGGCGCATGCGGACGCGCCTGTCCATCCCGGCCGCCATGCTGCTCCAGTCGGGGCAGGCCGACGCCGCGCTGGTCGGCGGCACCGGCGACTGGTCGCGCCACCTCGCCTACGCGCTGCCGATCGTGCGCAGCGAAGTCGAGGGCGGGCGCGTCTACGCGCTGTCGGGGCTGATCCTGCAGAGCGGCGCCCTGTTCATCTGCGACACCCACGTCAACCACGAGCCCAGCGCCGAGCAGATCGCCGAGATGACGCTGCTGGCGGCCGAGGAGGTGCGGCGCTTCGGCGTGGCACCCAAGGCGGCGCTGCTCAGCCATTCGAGCTTCGGCGCCTCGAACTCGCCCTCGGCCCGCAAGATGCGCCGCGCCCTGGCCCTCATCCGGGCGCAGGCGCCCGACCTCGAGGTGGACGGCGAGATGCACGCCGATGCCGCGCTGAGCCCCCCCCTGCGCGACCGGCTGGTCGCCGACAGCCCGTTGGAGGGGGCCGCCAACCTCCTCGTCATGCCCAACCTCGATGCCGCCAACATCGGCCTGACGCTGCTCGGCGCCTCGGCCAGCGGACTCCAGGTCGGCCCGATGCTGCTCGGCCTGCAGAAGCCCCTGCACGTGCTGGTGCAGAAGGTGACGGCGCGCGGCATCGTCAACATGACGGCGCTGGCCGCCGCCGAGGCCGGCAGCGACGAGTGACGGCCGACCCTCCCCCGGTTATCGGGGGAGGACCGCGGCCGGGTCGGGAAAACCCCTTTCCACCCTGCCGCAGCGTCGCTACGGTCCTGCAAAATCGAGGGAGATGGCCAGCCATGAATGCGGAAGACCCGCGCGTCCTGACGGTGCAGCCGCGCCGGCCCTGGTACAGGCTGCTCTACGTGCAGGTGCTGGTCGCCATCGTGATCGGGGCGCTGCTGGGCGTCGCCTTCCCGGGCAAGACCGGCCTCGCCGCCAACATGAAGCCGTTCGGCGACGCCTTCGTGAACCTCATCAGGATGATGATCGCGCCGGTCATCTTCTGCACGGTCGTGCACGGCATCGCCACGATGGGGGACCTGAAGCGCGTCGGCCGCGTCGGCGTCAAGGCCCTGGTGTATTTCGAGGTCGTGTCGACCCTGGCCCTGGCCATCGGCCTCATCGTCGCCGACGTGGTCCGGCCCGGCGCCGGCTTCAACATCGATCCCAAGACGCTCGACCCCGCGTCCGTCTCCACCTACGTGTCGGCCGCCAAGGGCGACAGCGTCACGGCGCATCTGCTGGCCATCATCCCGTCGAGCTACGGCGACGTCTTCGCCAAGGGCGACCTGCTGCAGGTGCTGCTCGTCGCCATCCTCACCGGCATCGCTATCTCCCGGCTCGGCGAGACGGGCGAGCGGGTGGCGGCCGGCATCGACGCCGCCGGCAAGGTGTTCTTCCGCATCATCGGCATCATCGTGCATTTCGCGCCGATCGGCGCCTTCGGCGCCATGGCGTTCACGGTCGGGGCCTTCGGCTTCAAGAGCCTCGCCTATCTCGGCGCCCTCATCGCCACCTTCTACGGCACCAGCCTGCTCTTCGTCTTCGTGGTGCTGGGGCTCATCGCCCGGGCGGCGGGCTTCTCCATCTGGCGCTACCTCGTCTACATCAAGGACGAGCTGCTCATCGTGCTCGGCACCTCCTCCTCCGAGACGGTGCTGCCCAACATGATCCGCAAGATGCAGGCGCTCGGGGCGTCCAAGCCCGTGGTGGGGCTGGTCATCCCGACCGGCTACAGCTTCAACCTCGACGGCACCAACATCTACATGACGCTGGCGGTGCTGTTCCTCGCCCAGGCCACCAACACCGACCTCAGCCTCGGCCAGGAGCTGAAGATCCTGCTCATCGCGGCGCTGACCTCGAAGGGCGCCTCCGGCGTCACGGGGGCGGGCTTCATCACCCTCGCGGCGACGCTGGAGATCGTCCCCGAGATCCCGCTCGCCTCCGTCGCCATCCTGGTCGGCATCGACAAGTTCATGAGCGAATGCCGCGCGCTGACCAACCTCGTCGGCAACGGCGTCGCCGCCCTGGTGATCAGCCGCTGGGAGGGCGAGCTCGACGTCAGGCAGCTCAACGCCGCCCTGAGCCGCCCCGTCGCCGCCGGGGACGCCGTCGAGGCCCGCATCACCTGAGGGGACGCGGAGGGATGCCGTCACGTCGAGGGCGAAACGGCATCCCGCGGATGCTTCCGAGGAGCACGCCGGCACAGGGTCGCGACCGACCCTGACGCGGTCCCGCCCGGCCGCCTTGCCGCCGTCACGGTGCCGCTGTAGGCACCCGGCATCGTTCACCCCCCGTGGGACCATCACCGTGTTGACCTTCTCCCACGCCGACCTCGGCACCGTCGTCGAGATCCTCCGCGACGCGGCCCGCGCCGAGATCATGCCCCGCTTCCGCGGCGACGTTCCCAAGCGCACGCGCGAGAAGACGTCGCGCCAGGACCTCGTCACCGATGCCGACGAGGCGGCCGAGGCCGCCATCACGGCGGCGTTGCTGCGGGCCTTTCCGGGGTGCGCGGTCGTCGGCGAGGAGGCGACGGAGCGCGATCCGGCGCTGCTCGACGCGCTCGGCGAACCCGACCTCGCCTTCGTCATCGACCCGATCGACGGCACCAAGAACTTCGCCTCCAGCCTGCCGCTGTTCGGCGTCATGGCGGCGGTGCTCCGGCGCGGCGAGATCGTGGCGGGCGTGATCCTGGATCCCGCCGAGGACGATTGGGCGCTCGCGCTGCGCGGCGAGGGGGCCTGGCTGCAACGCGCCGACGGGCGCCGCCACGACCTGCACGTGGCACCCGCCCCGTCGCTCGCCGAGATGGCCGGCCTGGTGTCCTGGACGTTCTTTCCCGGCGACGAGCGGTCTCGCGTGCCGGCCCGCTTCCCGCGCGTCGCCAACGCCAGCGATTACCGCTGCGCCGCCCACCAGTACCGGCTGCTCTGCGGCGGCTTCTACGATTTCGCGCTCTATTCGAAGCTCATGCCCTGGGACCACGCGGCGGGGTGGCTGCTGCACCGCGAGGCGGGCGGCTATTCGGCCTGCCTCGACGGCTCGCCCTACGCCGCGACCCGGCACGAGGGCGGCCTGCTCTGCGCGCCCGACCGGGACAGCTGGGCGCTGCTGAGCGACGCGCTTCTCCGGCCCTGAAGGGCCGGGACCGCGCCTGGAGCAGGATGGGCTTTCGCGGAACCGCCTCGACGCTTTCAGGCCGAAGACATTGCGCGAACTTCGGAGCTGGAGCGCGGTCGCCGAAGGCGGAAGCGCTCCAGCCCGGCGTCAGCCCTCGACCTTGCGGCCGAGGCCGATCTTGCGGGCGAGTTCCGAGCGCTTGTTGGCATAGGCCGGCGCCACCATCGGATAGTCTCGCGGCAGGTCCCATTTCGCCCGGTACTGCTCCGGCGTCAGCCCGTAGGCGGCCTGCAGATGGCGCTTCAGCGACTTGAACTTGCGGCCATCCTCGAGGCAGACGATGTAGTCGTCCGTGACCGACTTCCGGATCGGCACGGCCGGCGCCTGGGGTTCGACGACCGGCTCAGGTGCAGGGCCGTCTTGCATGCGATCCAGGGCTGTATGAATAGTCTTCATCAGCGTCGGTAGATCGCTCGCCGGAACCGCATTGTGCGCCACATAGGCCGAAACGATTTCAGTCGCGAGTTCGATCAGCCGAGAACCCCAGGCATCTTCCATGATAATGACACAGTCCCTTCACTCTACTCTCGGTCGTCATCATCGGCCTATGGCGGCGAAGACTGACCGCGATGGCTACCATGATGGCGTTGATGCTACGGTAGTGGGGGCGAAGGCGTTCCGCAAGGTATCGTTACAAGGTTGTAATGGTGCGGGGCGGGGCGCGGCGTGAGCGAACGCGGCAAGCTGAAGGCCCGCATCGCGGCGCTCCTCGCCAAGACGGTCGCGAACGGCTGCACCGAGGCGGAGACCCTGGCCGCCGCCGCCAAGGTGGCGGACCTGCTCGACCGGCACGCGCTGGCGATGAGCGACGTCGAGATCCGGGAATCGCCCTGCGAGCGGGTCGTCTTCGCGTCGCGGCACAAGAAGCGCGTGCCGCTCGACGGCTGCATCGGCGCCATCGCGGCCTTCTGCGACTGTCGCGTCTGGCGCGAGAAGGACGCCGGCGGCCGCACCGCCCATGCCTTCTTCGGCCTGCCCGAGGACGCCGCGGCGGCCCGGGATCTCGCCGACCTCGTCGACGGCGCCGTGCGGGCGGAACTCGGCCGCTACAAGACGAGCCCCGCCTATGCGGGCTTCGACACGCGCGACCGGCACCTCGTCAACGCTTCCTTCACGCTCGGCATGGTGGCGGGCATCGGCGACAAGCTCGATGCCCTCAAGGCGGCGCGCGACGCCCGGCACCGCGGCACCGGCCGCGACCTCGCCGTCGTGAAGACCTCGGCGGTCGACGAGGCCTTCGCCCAGCTCGGCCTCGTGATGGTGGAAGGGCAGGGCGGCCCGCGGCGCGTCATCGCCGAAGGCGCCTATACGGCGGGCGAAGCCGCGGGCGCCGCCCTGGAGGTCGGCCGGCGGCCCTGACGGCCGCCGCCTGCGACACGGAGCATCACTCCGCCGCTTCGGCCACGGCGGCCGGGCCCGGCACGTAGTTGAGGATGGGGCCGAGCCAGCGCTCCACCTCGTCCACCGGCATGCCCTTGCGGGCCGCATAATCCAGCACCTGGTCGCGCTCCACCTTGGCGACCCCGAAGTAATGTGCGTCGGGGTGGGCGAGGTAGAGGCCCGACACCGACGAGCCCGGCCACATGGCGAAGCTTTCGGTCAGCTTGACGCCGATCCGCGCCTCGGCGTCGAGCAGGCGGAACAGCGTCGCCTTCTCGGTGTGGTCCGGCTGGGACGGGTAGCCCGGCGCCGGCCGGATGCCGCGATAGGGCTCGCCGATCAGCTCGTCCGGGCCGAACTGCTCGCCCGGCGCGTAGCCCCAGAGCTCCTTGCGGACGCGCTGGTGCAGCGCTTCGGCGAAGGCTTCGGCGAAGCGGTCGGCCAGCGCCTTGACCATGATGGAGGAATAATCGTCGTTGGCGCGGGAGAAGCGCTCCGACAGGACCTCCTCCTCCATGCCGGCCGTCACCACGAAGGCGCCCACGTAGTCGCCGAGGCCGCCGTCCTGGGGGGCGACGAAGTCGGCGAGGGCGAGGCTCGCCCGGCCTCCGCCCTTCGAAAGCTGCTGGCGCAAGGTGTAGAAGGTGGCGGCCTCCTCGTCGCGCGCCTCGTCGGTGAAGAGCCGGATGTCGTCGCCGACGGCGCCCGCCGGCCAGAAGCCCACCACGGCCTTGGGCTTGAACCAGCCCTCGGCGATGATCTTGCCGAGCATCGCCTTGGCATCGTCGAACAGCGCCCGGGCCGCCGGCCCCTGCGTCTCATGGTCCAGGATGGCGGGGTAGCGGCCCTTGAGCTCCCAGGTGGAGAAGAAGGGCGTCCAGTCGATGAAGCGGGCGAGGTCGGCGAGGTCGTAGGTTTCGAAGACGCGCGTGCCGAGGAAGCTCGGGGTCGGCGGCTCGTAGCCGCTCCAGTCGACCTGCAGCCGGTTGGCCCGGGCCTTGGCGAGCGGCAGGCGCTGCTTGTCGGCCTCGCTCCTGGCATGGGCGTCGGCGACCTTGCGGTATTCGGCCCGGGTCCGGGCGACGAAGTCGCCGCGGTTGTCGGGCGACAGCAGGTTCGACACCACGCCGACGGCGCGGCTGGCATCCGTGACGTAGACGGCCTGGCCGGAGGTGTAGCGCGGGTGGACCTTCACGGCCGTGTGCACGCGGCTCGTCGTGGCGCCGCCGATCAGCAGCGGCAGGTCGAAGCCCTGGCGCTCCATCTCGGCCGCCACATGCACCATCTCGTCGAGCGAGGGCGTGATGAGGCCCGACAGGCCGATGATGTCGACCTTCTTCTCGCGCGCGACCTCCAGGATCCTAGTGGCCGGCACCATGACGCCGAGGTCGATCACCTCGTAGTTGTTGCAGGCCAGCACCACGCCGACGATGTTCTTGCCGATGTCGTGGACGTCGCCCTTCACCGTCGCCATCAGGATGCGGCCGGCGGCCTCGCGCTCGCCGCCGCCGTTGGCGGCCTTCTCGGCATCCATGAAGGGCAGCAGCACCGCCACGGCCTGCTTCATCACGCGGGCCGACTTCACCACCTGGGGCAGGAACATCTTGCCCGAGCCGAACAGGTCGCCGACCACGTTCATGCCCGCCATCAGCGGGCCTTCGATGACGTGCAGCGGCCGCTGGGCCGCCTGGCGCGCCTCCTCGACGTCGGCCTCGATATAGTCGGTGATGCCGTTGACGAGGGCGTGGCTCAGCCGCTCGGCGACGGGCTTCTCGCGCCAGGACAGGTCCTGCGCCTTGGCCTCCTGCCCCTTCACGCCGCGGTAGCGCTCCGCCACGGCGAGCAGCCGCTCGGTGCCGTCCGGCCGGCGGTTCAGCACGACGTCCTCGCAGGCCTGGCGCAGCTCGGGGTCGATCGTCTCGTAGATGGCGAGCTGGCCCGCGTTGACGATGCCCATGTCCATGCCGGCCTGGATGGCGTGGTACAGGAACACGGCATGCATGGCCTCGCGCACGGGCTCGTTGCCGCGGAACGAGAAGCTGAGGTTCGATACGCCGCCCGACACGTGGGCGTGGGGCAGGGTGGTGCGGATGGCGCGCGTCGCCTCGATGAAGGCGACGCCGTAGCCGTCGTGCTCCTCGATGCCGGTCGCGACGGCGAAGACGTTGGGGTCGAAGACGATGTCCTCGGGCGGGAAGCCGTCGGCGACCAGCAGCGCGTAGGCGCGGGAACAGATCGCGACCTTGCGCTCCAGCGTGTCGGCCTGGCCCTGCTCGTCGAAGGCCATCACGACGACGGCAGCGCCATAGGCCCGCACCAGGCGGGCGGCCTTGAGGAAGGCCTCCTCGCCCTCCTTCATCGAGATGGAATTGACCAGCGCCTTGCCCTGGACGCGCTTCAGCCCGGCCTCGATGACGGAGAACTTCGACGAGTCGATCATCACCGGCACCCGGGCGATGTCGGGCTCGGCGGCGACGAGGTTGAGGAAGTCGATCATCGCCTTCTCGGAGTCGATGAGGCCCTCGTCCATGTTGACGTCGATGATCTGGGCGCCGTTGGCGACCTGGTCGCGCGCGACATCGAGCGCGGCGACGAGGTCGCCCTCCTTGATCAGCTTGCGGAAGCGGGCCGAGCCCGTGACGTTGGTGCGCTCGCCGACGTTGACGAAGGGGATGTCGGGCGTGAGCACGAAAGGCTCGAGGCCCGACAGCCGCATCATCGGCGCCACCGTCGGCAGGGCGCGCGGCGCCTTGCCCTTCACGGCCTCGGCGATGGCGCGGATGTGCTCGGGCGTGGAGCCGCAGCAGCCCCCCACCACGTTGACGAGGCCGTCCGCCGCGAAGCCCGCGACCTGCGCCGCCATCATCTCGGGGGTCTCGTCGTAGAGGCCGAATTCGTTGGGCAGGCCGGCGTTGGGATAGGCGCACACGAAGGTGTCGGCGGCGGCCGAGAGTTCGGCGAGGTGCGGCCGCATGGCTTCGGCACCGAGCGCGCAGTTGAGCCCGATGGTGAAGGGCCGGGCGTGGCTGAGGGCGTTCCAGAAGGCCGTCGGCGTCTGGCCCGACAGGGTGCGGCCGGACAGGTCCGTGATGGTGCCGGAGATCATCACGGGGAGGTGGATGCCGGTCTCGTCGAAGACCGCGTGGGTGGCGAAATACGCCGCCTTGGCGTTCAGCGTGTCGAAGATCGTCTCGATCAGGATGATGTCGGCGCCGCCCTCGATGAGGCCGCGCACCTGCTCGGCATAGGCGTCGCGCAGCTCGTCGAACGTCACGGCGCGGAAGCCCGGGTCGTTCACGTCGGGCGAGATCGAGGCGGTGCGGTTGGTGGGCCCGAGGGCGCCGGCGACGAAGCGGCGCCGGCCGTCCTCGCGCTCGGCGCGCAGCAGGGCGCGCTTGGCGAGGCGCGCGCCGTCGCGGTTCAGCTCGTAGACGGCCTCTTCCATGCCGTAGTCGGCCTGGGCGATGCGGGTGGACGAGAAGGTGTTGGTCTCGACGATGTCGGCGCCCGCCACCGCATAGGCGTAGTGGATGGCCTCGATGGCGTCGGGCTGGGTCAGGGTCAGGAGGTCGTTGTTGCCCTTGAGGTGGCACTCGCAGGCCTGGAACCGATGGCCGCGGAAGTGGCTCTCCTCGTAGTCCAGCCCCTGGATCTGCGTGCCCATGGCGCCGTCGAGCACCAGGATGCGCTCGCGCGCCGCGGCGGTGAGCGCGCGGAGGATCTCGGCGCCGTCCTGGCGGCCCTCCCGGACGCGGCCCGTGCCGTCGGCGAACAGGGCGTCGATGTCCTGGCTCATGCTGTGCTCCATGGGTTCACATGCTGATATAAAGATATTGTTATATGATGCAAGCAGCGGGGCGCTCCGAAGGCCGTACACGGTCCGTTAACCCTGTCGGAGGCGCAATGTGACGGCGGCGCGACATCCCCGGGCGAGAGTTCCGAAGCTCCGGGCGCTGGCGCGACGCACGATCGCGGCTCCATCGCGGAGAACCCATCATGGCCAAGGCACGCGAGGTTTCACCCGACTTCATCCGCCAGCTCGCCGGCTACGGCCTGACCACGGCGGAGATCCTGTACCACCTCCCCGACCACCCCAAGGTGCTGCAGAGCTACATCTGGCAGGCCTACGACCTCGCGCCGCTGTTCCCGGCCCTCACCGCCTTCCTGACCTTCTGGCGCGACACGCTCGACGGCGCGCTGCATTCGGTGCGGGTGGGCCATTCCGGCCTCATCAAGCCGGCCGAGATCGCCCTCGTGGGGGCCGAGTTCCGGCTGCAGTGACGGGCCGCCGGGCCGGCCCGCCCTACACCCCCAGCAGGTCGATCAGCGGCGGGATGAGCGGCGCGTCGGCCGGCGGCATGGGATAGTCGCGCAGCTGGCCGGGCCGCACCCATTTGAGCGCCTGGCCCTCGCGCGGCACGGCATGGCCCTCCCACCGCCGGCAGATCCACAGCGGCATCAGCAGGTGGAACTCCGGATAGGCGTGGCTGGCGAAGGTGAGGGGTGCCAGGCAGGCCTCCTTCACGGCGATGCCGAGCTCCTCGTCGAGTTCGCGGATCAGCGCCGCCTCGGGCCGCTCGCCGGGGTCGAGCTTGCCGCCGGGGAACTCCCACAGGCCCGCCAGCGCCTTGCCGGGCGGGCGCTGGGCGATGAGCACGCGGTCGTCGGCGTCCACCAGGGCCACGGCCACGACGGTCAGGATCTTCAGCGTCACGGCGGGACTCTCGGCTGGGAAGGCGGCGGGCGTCGCCCCGGCGCGGGACGAGGCTTCCGGCCCGCCTTATGCCGTGTTACCAGACGCCTTCAAAGACCCGTGCCGATCCCGGTTGCGCGGCGAAGAAGGTTTTGGGCTTCATGGGCGACAAGCGCTCGAGCTTCGATCACGACGATCTCCTGGCCTGCGGCCGGGGCGAACTCTTCGGCCCCGGCAATGCCCAGCTCCCCCTGCCGCCGATGCTGATGTTCGACCGCATCGTCGAGATCGCGGAAGAGGGCGGCGCCAACGGCAAGGGCGTGATCCGCGCCGAGTTCGACGTGAAGCCCGACCTCTGGTTCTTCGCCTGCCACTTCCAGGGCGACCCCGTCATGCCGGGCTGCCTCGGGCTCGATGCGCTCTGGCAGCTCGTCGGCTTCTACCTCGGCTGGCTCGGCCTGCCCGGCAAGGGCCGGGCCCTCGGGGTCGGCGAGGTGAAGTTCACCGACCAGGTGCTCCCCACGGTGAAGCGCGTCGTCTACGGCATCGACCTCAAGCGCGTGTTCAGGGGCCGGCTGGTGCTCGGCATCGCGGATGGCTGGCTCGAAGCCGACGGCCGCCGCATCTATGAGGCCAAGGACCTGCGCGTCGGCCTGTTCAAGCCCGAGCCGGCCTGACGGGCGGACACGGGCCGGGGCCGGACGGTGCCGGCGCCCGTTCGGGACATCGAGCCGCGGATCGGCTGCACCGGCCGTCGCGCGGCTCCAAGGAGTGGATGAGAAATGCGTCGCGTCGTCGTCACCGGGATGGGCATCGTCTCGTCCATCGGCAGCACCGCCGATGAGGTCCTGGACTCTCTGAGGAACGCCCGCCCGGGCATCGTGCGGGCCGAGCGCTACGCCGAGCTCGGCTTCCGCTCCCAGGTCCACGGCGCCCCCGCCCTCGACCCCGAGGCCGTGCTGGACCGTCGGGCGCTGCGCTTCCACGGCGGCGGCAGCGCCTGGGCGCAGGTCGCCATGGAGCAGGCCATCGCGCAGAGCGGGCTTCAGCCCGAGGACGTGTCGAACCCCCGCACCGGCATCATCGTGGGCTCGGGCGGGCCCTCCACCCGCACCATCGTCGAATCCGCCGACATCGCCCGCAGCAAGGGGCCGAAGCGCGTCGGCCCCTTCGCGGTGCCGAAGGCCATGTCGTCCACGGGCTCGGCGACGCTCGCCACCTGGTTCAAGATCAAGGGCATCAACTATTCCATCGCGTCGGCCTGCGCGACGTCGAACCATTGCATCGGCAACGCCTACGAGGCGATCAAGTACGGCAAGCAGGACGTGATGTTCGCGGGCGGCTGCGAGGAACTCGACTGGTCGCTTTCCGTGCTGTTCGACGCGATGGGCGCCATGTCGTCGAACTTCAACGACCGGCCGGCGGTGGCGTCGCGCGCCTTCGACCGGGACCGCGACGGCTTCGTCATCTCGGCCGGCGCCGGCATCCTCGCCCTCGAGGACCGGGATCACGCCGTGTCGCGCGGCGCCCGCATCCTCGGCGAGATCGTCGGCTACGGCCTCGCCAGCGACGGCCACGACATGGTGGCGCCCTCGGGCGAGGGAGCCCGGCGCTGCATGACGATGGCGCTCGACGGCGTCAAGGCGCCGGTCGACTACATCAACCCCCACGCCACCTCGACCCCCAAGGGCGACGAGGCCGAGATCGACGCCCTGCGCGACGTCTTCGGCGGCGCCGACAAATGCCCGCCCATCGCCGCCACCAAGAGCCTGAGCGGCCACGCCCAGGGGGCGACGGGGGCCATCGAGGCGGTGTTCTCGCTGCTGATGATGAACAACGACTTCATCTGCGAGAGCGCCAACATCGAGACGATCGACCCGGCCTTCGCCGACATGCCCATCCTGCGCGAGCGCCGCGACGGCGTGAAGCTCGGCACGGTGCTGTCCAACGGCTTCGGCTTCGGCGGCACCAACGCGTCCCTCGTCTTCCAGCATCCGGACCTCTGATCATGGCGCAGGACACGACGACGGGAACCTCCGCCTCCGCCACGGGCGGGCTGATGCGGGGCAAGCGCGGGCTCGTCATGGGGGTCGCCAACGATCATTCGATCGCCTGGGGCATCGCCAGGGCCCTGGCGGCCGAGGGGGCCGAACTCGCCTTCACCTACCAGGGCGAGGCCCTGGGGCGGCGGGTGAAGCCGCTGGCGCAGAGCCTCGGCTCCGATCTCGTCGTGGCCTGCGACGTCGAGAAGCTCGAAACCGTCGACGCCGCGCTCGAAGCCGTGCAGGCCCGCTTCGGCACGATCGACTTCGTCGTGCACGGCATCGCCTATTCGGACAAGAACGAGCTCAAGGGCCGCTACGCCGACACGACGCGCGAGAACTTCGTGCGCACCATGGTGATTTCGGCCTTCTCCTTCACCGAGATCGCCCGCCGGGTCGCGCCATTGATGACGCCCGGCGGCGCCATGCTGACGCTGACCTTCGGGGGTGCGACCCGTGTCACGCCGAACTACAACGTGATGGGCGTCGCCAAGGCGGCGCTCGAGGCGTCGGTGCGCTACCTCGCGGCCGATTACGGCGCCATCGGCCTGCGCGTCAACGCCATCTCGGCCGGCCCGGTCCGCACGCTGGCGGGCGCCGGCATCACGGATGCGCGCTTCATGTACAATTACCACCGCGCCCACGCCCCGCTGCGCCGCCCCGTCACCATCGAGGACGTCGGCGGCTCGGCGCTCTATCTCCTGTCGCACCTGTCGAACGGCGTCACGGGCGAGATCCACTTCGTCGACGGCGGCTACAACACGGTCGGCATGCCGCGGTCGGAGAACCTGAAGTCCGGCGCGGAAGTGTCCGACGCCGCGCCCTGAGGCGCGGCACGACGATGCGGGTCTTCGTCCTCACCGGCGCCGGCGTTTCGGCCGAGAGCGGGCTCGGGACCTTCCGGGACCGCGACGGCCTGTGGGCGCGCTTCGATCCCTCCAAGCTCGCCACGCCCGAGGCCTTCGCGGCCGACCCCGTCGCCGTCCACGCCTTCTACGACATGCGCCGGCGCGACGCCTTGGCCGCCGCGCCCAATGCCGCCCATGCGGCGCTGGCCCGGCTGGAGCGCGGGCTCGCGGCGCGGGGCGACGCCCTGTTCCTGTGCACGCAGAACATCGACGACCTGCACGAGCGGGCCGGCTCCCGGCAGGTGCATCACATGCACGGCGAGTCGTGCCGGGCCCGCTGCCTCGCCTGCGGCGCGGTTGCGCCCTGGCGCGACGACATGGGCGTCTTCGTGCACTGCCCGACCTGCGGCGCCGCCCGGCTGCGGCCGCACATCGTGTGGTTCGGCGAGGTGCCCATGGGCCTCGACCGCATCGCCGACGAACTCGCCCACGCCGACCTCTTCGCCGCCATCGGGACGTCGGGCGCCATCTATCCGGCGGCGGGCCTCGTCGCGGAGGCCCGCTCCCGCGGCACCCCGACGCTGGAGATCAACCTCGACCCGGCCGACAATGCCGGCCTGTTCGACGATGCCCTCTACGGCCCCGCCACCGAAGCCGTGCCGGCCTGGGTCGACGAGATCCTCGGGGGCGCGCCATGACGTCCCCCGTCATCATGCCGGCGACCCGCGCCGACCTCGACGACCTCGCCGCCATGGTCAATGGCGCCTATCGGGGCGAGACGGCGCGCCGGGGGTGGACGCACGAGGCCGATCTGCTCGGCGGCCAGCGCACCGATCCGGCGTCGCTCGCCGACGAACTCGACGCCCCCGATCCCAGCACGGTCCTGCTGCTGCGCGAGGCGGCCGACGGCCCCATCCTCGGATGCGTCATGACGCAGCGCTTCCGGGACGAAGCGGAACGCCCGCTCTGCCACCTCGCCATGCTGACGGTGCACCCCGAGCGCCAGGGGCAGGGCTTCGGCGCGCTCCTCATCGGCGAGGTGGAGCGGCGCGCCCGGGCGGCCGGCTGCGTCGCCGTCGAGATGACGGTGCTGCACGGGCGGGCCGAACTCCTCGCCTTCTACCAGCGTCGGGGCTACGCCCCCACGGGCCGCATCAAGCCCTTCCCCTACGGCGAAACGCGGTTCGGACTGCCGCACCGCGACGACCTCCACTTCCTGGTGCTCGAGAAGCCGCTCTGATTCGGCCGTTGCGCCCGACCCCTGCCGTCGCGCATGGAGGGAGCGAGCGATGCGGGGGCGGGCCATGCACGGCAGGACGGTGGTGATCACGGGCGGAACTTCGGGCATCGGGCTCGCGGGCGCGCTGGAGTTGGCGCGCCGCGGGGCACGCCTCGTCCTGGTGGCGCGCGATCCTGCCCGGGCCGAGGACGCTCTGATCCAGCTCCGCCGCATCTCGCCCGAAGCCCGCCACGGCATCCACATCGCGGACCTGTCGCGGCTGTCGGAGATGCGGCGCGTCGGCGCCGTGATCGCGGCCGCCGAGCCGCGGGTGGACGTGCTGGTCAACAATGCCGGCGCCTGGTTCCCCGACCGGATCGAGACCGAGGACGGGTTCGAGATGACCTTCGCGCTCGACCACCTCAGCTACATGGTGCTGACCGACGCGCTCCTGCCCTCGCTGGTCGCCGCCGCGCCGTCCCGCATCGTGTCCACGTCGTCCGAAGCGCACCGCTTCGCCGCGCTCGACCTCGCCGACCTCCACGGCCGTGCCGGCTACCGGGGATTCAGCGCCTATGGCCGGGCGAAGCTGTGCAACATCCTGTTCACCCGAGAACTGGCGCGCCGCCTGTCCGGGACCGGCGTGACGGCGAACGCCTTCCATCCGGGCTTCGTCGCCTCGCGTTTCGGCGATGCGGGCCGGGGCCTCGGCCGTCGCGCCTTCGGCCTCGCCAAGGCGCTCTTCGCCATCTCGCCCGAGGCCGGCGCCGCGACCCTGGTCCACCTGGCGACGTCGCCGGAGGTCGAGGGAACGACCGGCGGCTATCACGCCAAGTGCCGGCCCCTGCAGCCCAGCCGTGCCGGGCGGGACGACGCCGTGGCCCGGCGCCTGTGGGACATGTCGTCCGAGATGACGGGCATCGGTTCCGGCCTGCCGGCCTGAGAGGCCCCGAACGCCAGGGGCCGTCGCCGAGGGTGCGATGCATCGGGTGGCTCTGAGCCTCCGGCGCCGGCGCTCCCGGGCGGGGACGGGAGCGCGCCGGCGGCGCTTCAGCCCTCGGACCGGAACAGGAAGGGGGCGACGTCCTTGACGCCGGGCGGCTTCTCGACCGCGAAGGGCATGGGCCGGCACACCGCCATGGCGGAAAGTCCGACGCGCGTCGTCAGCATGCCGTTGAGCACCCCTTCGCCGAGCCGGGCCGACAGTTTGGCGGCGATGCCGTGGCCCACCACCTGCTGCACCAGGCTGTCGCCCACCGCCATGCCGCCCGTGACGGCGAGGTGGGCCCCGACCGAACGGGCCAGCTTGAGGAAGCCCAGGAGCCCGGGCCGCCCGCTGTAGCGCTCGGCGATGCGGCGGATGAGCCAGACGATCTGGCCGGCCACGAACAGGAGGTCGAGGATCGCGCGCGGGCTGATGGCGGTGACGAGCGAGACGCGCTTCGCCGCCGCCGCGATGTCGGCCGCCACCGCCCGGTCGATGGGGCGCAGCAGGGCGCTCTCGGCGATGTCGATGAGGTCGCGGCCGTCGACGATCTCGCGCGCCGCCCGCCCCACCTCGGCGCGCCCGCGCGCCGTCTCGGGGCGACCCGCGTAGAGGGCCGAGACGTCGGCCACGAGCCGCCGGGCCGCGTCCCGGTCGTCGGCGAGATGGGCGGCGGCGAGGTCCGCATGCAGGCGCGCCACCCGCGCCTGCCGCAGCACCCCGACGGTTTCCCGCACCAGCAGGGCCAGCGCGGCCACGCCGAGCAGCGCCAGGAGGCCGAGCCCGAACCAGCCGAGCGCGGGCGCGCGGGCGAAGAGGTTGCCGACGAGCTGGTCGATCCAGAGCCACAGCGACAGCGACACGAGGCCGCCGAGCGCGGCGCCGAACAGCGTCCCCCAGCCTCGCCGTCCGCGCCGCTCCATGCCGAGCGCCTGGGCGGCCTCGACGGCTGCCTCCTCGGGCGGCAGGACCTGGAGGGCGGCCTCCCGCGCATAGGCGTCCTCCTGGGCTTCGACCACGACGGCGGGCCGGGCCGGGGCGTGCGCCGGGGGCGCGGGCCCGCCTTCCGCGGCGGGGTCGAGCCGGAAGGCGCGGGGGCGGGGACGCCGGGCGTCGGTGGTCTCGGTCATGACAGCTTGTCCCCGAGCAGGAACTGCAGGGCCCGGTCGAGCCGGATATGCGGCAGCACGGCCGCGCCGTCCGGCCCCGCCTCGGGCACGGGCGGGCGGAAGCGCACGAAGCGGTAGTCGTTTTCGCCCTCGGCCAGGGCCAGCCCGTCGCCGCGCAGGGCCGCCTTCGGGTCGCCCGGCAGGTCGCCCGGGAAGATCGCGGCCTCGGCCAGCCCGTCGAAGGTTTGGCCGTCGATGACCTCGCCGGGCAGGGGCGTGCCCACGATGGCGTCAAGCGCGTCGCGTCCGTCCCGCACCGCGGCCTCGCGCGTGGCCCGCACGGCCGCGAGCGCGATGACGTCGATCTTGGCCCCGACGTCCTCGGCCTTGGCGATCGCCCGGGCGACGAGGAGCCGGAGGATGGATTCCAGACGGTCGTGGCTGGTGTGGTGGAGGTGGTCGGCCTTGGTGGCGGCGAAGAGGATCCGGTCGATCCGCGGGCGGAACAGGGTCGAGAGAAGGCTGGACCGCCCGGCCCGGTAGGCCTGGAGCACGTCCGTCATGGCGTTCTGCAGGTCCCGCACGGCGGCCGGCCCGGAGTTCAACGCCGACAGCGCGTCGACGAGGACGATCTGCCGGTCGAGCCGGGCGAAGTGGTCGCGGAAGAAGGGCCTGACCACCAGCGCCTTGTAGCTCTCGTAGCGGCGCTCCATCATGGCGGCCAGCGAGCCGGGCCGCGCCGGCCCCGCCACAGGCAGGGGCGCGAAGGTGAGCATCGGCGTGCCTTCGAGGTCGCCCGGCATGAGGAAGCGGCCCGGCGGCAGGGTCGACAGGGCGTAGAGGTCGGCGCGGCTCGCCCGCAGGTAGGCGGTGAAGAGATCGGCGCAGCGCCGGGCCTCGTCCTCGGAGGCCGGCGGGTCGGCCCCGAGCAGCGCCGTGTGGCCGCGCCACGCCGCCGCCAGGGGCGCGCGGGCCGCCGCCGCGCTGGCTTCCAGCGTTTCGGCCGACCATTGCGCGTAGGACTTGCCGAGCAGGGGCAGGTCGAGCAGCCACTCGCCCGGGTAGTCGACGATGTCGAGGGTGAGCGAGGCGGGGCCGGGGCGCCAGCCGCCGCGGCGCTCGTAGTCGATCGTGATGCGGATCTCGGAGATGCGCCGGGTCGACTCCGGCCAGCGGCGTTCCAGCGTCAGGGCGGTGAGGTGGTCCTCGACGGCGAAGCGCGGCACGGCGTCGTCGGGCTGCGGCTGCAGCACGCCGCGCGTGATGCGGCCCTCGGCGGCGGCGCGCAGCACCGGCAGGCGTGCGCCGGGCGTCGTCAGCGCCTGGACCAGCGCCGTGATGAAGACCGTCTTGCCGGCGCGCGACAGCCCCGTGACGCCGAGGCGGAGCCCCGTGCCGGTGACGTAATCGGCGACGCTCCGCGCGGTGTTGCGGGCCTCGAAGGCGAGATCGGTGAGGAGGCTCAAGGGCGCGGTTCCGGGCGGCGGCCCTCATCTATGCGGGGCGGGGGCGGGGCGCCAGGGGCAGCCGCCGCGGCGGCCCGGCGGGCCGCCACGACCTCGGCGGCATGGGCGACGGCGGTCACCACCAGGTTTTCGCCGGCGCCGAGCGGCCCGATCTCGACCGCCGCCATGTTGCGCATCAGCCGGGCGAGGTTCGGTGTCGGCGCGCCCCGGCCGTCGAACAGGCGGAGGTCGTCCGTCACCGAGGCCGCGATGCCGGCCGCGGCCCGCGCCGCGTAATGGGCGATGCGCGGCCCGTCGCGGCTGCAGCCGGGGCCTTCCGCCGCGGCGCCCCCACCCGGGGCCGCCACGGCGGCCGGCAGCCCGGCGGCGAGGCTCACCGGCGCCGCCGCGAGGCCGAGCGCGATGGTGGGGGCGGGCAGGGCGGCGCCGATGAGGCGATCGGGGACGGAGGACACCCGGCCGCGCCGGCCGCCGGCGACGCGGCGGCCGTGCCGGGCCAGCCACCGGGCCCGCAGGGTGCGGCCGATGCCGAGCGCGGCGAGCCCGTCGGACGCGGCACGCCCAGGCCCGCGCCGCGCCACGACCGCCCCGCAGGAGGCCGGGGCCCAGCGCGACACGATCGCCAGGGCCGACTGGCGCCCGAAGTCCAGGTAATAACGGCGGAGCAGAAGGGCCGCGACGGTGGCGCCTTCGGCCGCCGACACGAAGGCGACGTGGCCGTCGGCATCGGCCGCGATCTCGCCCGACCAGCCGCCGCGCTTGATGCACCAATAGTTGTTGAGGCGCACGCAGCGGCTGACGGCGGCGGGATCGTGCCCCAGGGCGAGCGCGGCGCGCGTGCCGGGCGAAGCGTCGAGGTTGGCGGCGGCCTGCCAGTGCCAATTGTCCACGGCCCGTTCGCGGGGGCGGAACGTCACCTCGGGCGACAGGAGGGTCCCGAGCGCCCCCGGCGCGGCGAGCGCGAGGCCCAGGGCGAGCCCGACGGCATCGAGCGCCATGTCAGCGACGTCCGGGCCGGCTCGCCCGTCCCGGCCCGGTCATGCGCCGGACCGCTCGTCGGCCGGCAACAGGAAGGCGAGCCGGCCCGGCCCGGCCTCCTTCCAACTGTCCGCCGGGAGGTCGACGACGGCGAAGCAGGAGGTGGGGAACCCCGCGGCGACGCGCTCCAGGGCCTCGGCCTCGCCGTCGGCGGCCAGCCGGCGGGCGAGGTCGCCGATGCCGGGGTTGTGGCCGATGACGAGCAGGCAGGCGACCTCCGGCGAGGTCTCCCGGACTTCGGCCAGGATGGCGTTGGCGGTGGCGCCGTAGAGCGCGCGGGTGAAGCGGCGGGGCAGGCCGGCCGGCAGGGCGGGGGCCGCGCAGTCGAGGGTTTGGCGCGTGCGGGCGCTGTCCGACACCAGGGCCGCGCCGGGCCGTGCCAGGGCCGCGATGCGCCGACCGGCCTCCAGGGCTTCGGCCTGCCCGCGCCGCGATAGGGCCCGGCCATGGTCGCCCTGGCCCGCGGCCGGCTCGGCCTTGGCGTGCCGCATGAGGATCAACTGTCGCATGGACCTCCCGGTGCCGACGTCCGGGCTGCAACCGCCCAGCATGATGACAATCTACGGATTTACCCGATGCACCGATGTGGCTTCCAGACCCCGATCGATAAAATTAATGAGGGGCATGCAACCTACACGGCAATCGGCCCTCTGAACCACTTGCGTCCAAAGGGCCGTCGTGGCAACCACGCGCCGCAAGGTGCCGTTATGCGCTGGGAGTTTGGCACGCATGACACTGTCAGATGCCATCGAGGCCGGGTACAGGCCGTCGGAAGACGAAGTCTTCATGAGTGAACGGCACCGGAATTATTTCCGGCGCAAGCTGATCGACTGGAGAGACGAGCTCCTGCGGGAAAGCCGCGAAACGTTGTCGACGCTGCAGAGCGAGAACGAAAACCATCCCGATATCGCCGACCGGGCCTCGTCGGAGACGGACCGGGCCATCGAGCTCCGGGCGCGGGACCGTCAGCGCAAGCTGATCAGCAAGATCAATGCGGCCCTGGCGCGACTGGACGATGGCTCCTACGGTTTCTGCGAGGAGACCGGAGACCCGATCGGCCTGCGGCGCCTGGACGCAAGGCCGATCGCGACCCTGTCGGTCGAGGCCCAGGAGCGTCACGAGCGGCGCGAGCGCGTCTACCGGGACGAGTGACGGCGGCCGACGCCCCGGAGGGTCGCGCACCCTCCGGGGCAGGCCGCGTCAGGTCGGCACCGGCGCGCGGGCCCGCGCCGCGGCGGCCTTCCGCGTGCCCTTGCCGGGCCACACCGAGCCGAGTTTCCGCAGGATCGTGACGAGACCGGCATCGTCCACGAGATCCGCCGCGTCGTCGACCAGGAACCAGGCGCCCTGGCGCTGGCCCTTCTCGCGCCAGGTCGGCAGTTGCCGCTCGACGGCGAGGATGTAGACCTTGACGCGGCAAAGGTCGAAATGCTCGGGCCGGCGCTTCCAATAGGTGTAGGTGCCGATCGGCTTCTTGGCGACGCGACCGATCAGGCCCGCCTCTTCCTGCGCCTCGATGGCGGCGGCGCGGTAGTCCTTGCGGCCCTTCATGGGCCAGCCTTTCGGCACGATCAGCCGCTTGGTTTCCCGCGACGTGATGAGGAGCACCTGGATACGACCGGCGGCATCCAGCCGCACCGGAAGCGCCGCCACCTGCTTGCGCGCCTTCAACGGCTTGGGCTTGTTCATCGGGACCGTCCGACCATGCGGCCATCCTCGCGCCGGACGCCGGCCATCGTGGGATTGTAAGCGTCGCCAGACAGGACTTGTTCGCCGCTTCCCCCCGATCATGCCACAGATTCGGGCTTGTGGGGCGACCCGCCTCGTGTAGTCCTGCCGCCGTGTCGGCCGGAGGGCCGGCCGGGCCGGCCGGGCCCGGTTCCAGGAGGTTTCGCATGGTCCCGCTCTTCAAGCCGCTGCTCGCGGCCGCCCTGCTCACCGTCGCCGCGGCCACGGGCGTGCGGGCGGCGGATGTCGTGGTCTCCTCCAAGATCGATACGGAAGGCAGCCTGCTGGGCTCCATCATCGCCCAGGCGCTCGCCGCCAACGGCATCCCGGTCAAGAACCGCGTGCAGCTCGGCACCACGCCGGTGCTGCGCAAGGCGCTGCTGTCGGGCGAGGTCGACATCTATCCCGAATATACGGGGAACGGCGCCTTCTTCTTCAACAAGCCCGACGATGCCGCGTGGCACGACGGTGCCAAGGGCTACGAGCTGGTGAAGTCGCTCGACTTCGACGCCAACAAGCTCGACTGGCTCACCCCCGCGCCCGCCAACAACACCTGGGCGATCGGGCTGCGCAACGACGTCGCGGCCCCCAACAACGTCAAGAGCATGAGCGACTTCGGCAAGTGGGTGTCGAGCGGCGCGGCCGTGAAGCTCGTCGGCTCGGCGGAATTCGTCAACAGCGCGGCGGCGCTCCCGGCCTTCCAGAAGGCCTACGGCTTCACGCTCAAGTCCGACCAGCTGCTGGTGCTGTCAGGCGGCGGCACGGCCGCCACCATCCAGGCGGCGGCGCAGAAGACCGACGGCGTCAACGCCGCCATGGTGTTCGGCACGGACGGCGGCATCGAGGCCGCCGACCTCGTGGTGCTCGACGACGACAAGAACGTCCAGCCCGTCTACGAGCCGGCGCCGGTGGTGCGCGACGCGGTGTTGAAGGCCAACCCGAAGATCGCCGAGGTGCTGAAGCCCGTCTTCGCCGGCCTCGACCTCAAGACCCTGCAGGAGCTGAACGCCCGCATCCAGGTCAACGGCGAGCCGGCCGCCGACGTGGCCAAGGACTACCTGAAGACCAAGGGCTTCGTGAAGTGACCCGCGCCGGGGGCGGGCAGGACCGTCCCCGGCGCGACGGCGTCGGCCGCGCCCGTCCGGGCTTCGGCACGGTGGGCCTCGACCGTGTCGGCCTGGTGCCGGCGGCGCTGGCCGCCGCGGCCTTCGCCTGGCCGTTCGTGACCTTCAAGCCCAACCGCATCGCCGCCGGCCGGGGCGTCGCCTTCTGGGCCGCGCTGCCGCCGGCCGCCGCCTGGGGGGGCGGTGCCCTGCTGCTCGGGCTCGCGCTGATCGGGGTGCTCCGCCTGCCGCCGGCGCTGCGCCTCGCCGCCGCGCTGGCGGCGCTCGCCCTGCTGGCGGTGCTGGTCGGCCTGGCGCCGGCCGTGGTGGTGCCGCCGCGCCAGAACTTCGCCCGGGTGAGCTTCGCCGCCGGGTTCTGGCTGCTGGTGGCCGCCTACGGCACCATGGCGGCGGACGGCGCCGCCAGGCTCGGCCTCCGCCCCGCGCCCCGCGTCGCGCTGCTGGCCGGCGTCCTTGGCGTCCTCGCCGGCCTGCTGGGGTCGGGCTGGTGGGACGGCCTGTCGCTGCTCAAGGAATATGCCGCCCACCGGGACAGCTTCTGGGCGGAGGCGCTCCAGCACGTGCTGCTGGCCTTCGGCTCGCTCCTGGCGGCCTGCGCCGTGGGGCTGCCGCTCGGCGTCGCCTGCGCCCGGGCGCCGCGGCTCCGGGCCGCCACGCTGCCGGTCCTCAACATCGTCCAGACCGTGCCGTCCATCGCCATGTACGGGCTGATGATGGTTCCGCTCGGCCTGCTGGCCGCCGCCGTGCCGGCGCTCGGCGCGCTCGGCATCCGCGGCATCGGCGCGGCGCCGGCGGCGCTGGCCCTGTTCCTCTACGCGCTGCTGCCCGTCGTCGCCAACACGGCCCTCGGGCTCGACGGCGTGTCGCCCGAGGCCGTCGAGGCGGCGCGCGCCATGGGCATGGGCAACGTCCGACGGCTGCGCTGGATCGAGCTGCCGCTGGCCGCGCCGGTGGTGCTCACCGGCCTGCGCATCGTGCTGGTGCAGAACATCGGTCTCGTCACGGTGGCGGCGCTGATCGGGGGCGGGGGCTTCGGAACCTTCGTCTTCCAGGGCACCAGCCAGGCCGCCATCGACCTCGTGCTGCTCGGCGCGATCCCGACCGTCGTCCTGGCCTTCACGGCCGCCGTACTGCTCGACGCGGCCGCCGACGCCTTGAGGAGGGTCCCGGCATGATCGCCATCGAATCGGTGTCGCGGCGCTTCGGCGACACCTTGGCGGTCGACGACGTGTCGCTGACGGTCGAGGCCGGAAGCGTGACGGTGCTGGTCGGCACGTCGGGAAGCGGCAAGTCGACCCTGCTGCGGATGATCAACCGCCTCATCCCGCCGACGGCCGGCACGATCCGCATCGACGGCCGCGATACGGCCGCCATCCCGGGCGAGGCCCTGCGGCGCGGGATCGGCTACGTCATCCAGGGCTACGGGCTGTTCCCGCATTGGACGGTCGCCCGCAACATCGCCACTGTGCCGCGGCTGATGGGCTGGGACGCGGCGCGGATCGCGCGCCGCGTCGACGACCTGCTCGAACTCTTCGGCCTCGATCCCGCCCTCTACGCCGGCAAGTTCCCCCACGAGCTGTCGGGCGGCCAGCAGCAGCGCGTCGGCGTGGCGCGGGCTTTGGCGGCGGAGCCCAAGCTGCTCCTCATGGACGAGCCCTTCGGCGCCCTCGACCCCGTCATCCGCGCCAAGGCCCAGGACGACCTCGCCGCCCTGCAGCGGCGCCTCGGCATCACGGTCGTGCTGGTCACGCACGACATGGCCGAGGCCATCCGCCTCGGAGACCGCATCGGCGTCATGGACGGCGGCCGCCTGCTGCAATATGCGCCGCCCGCCGAGCTTCTGTCGCGGCCGGCGCCGGGCTTCGCCGAGCGCCTGCTCGGCGGCAGCGACAGGCCGTACCAGCTCCTGTCGCTGCAGACCGTGGGGGACGTGCTGCAGGCGGGGGAGGCCGATGCCGGACGGGTCGGCGGGGAGGGCGGCGGGGGCGACGTCGACCCCGGCGTCGCCCCCATTACCCGACACACGAACCTGCGCGACGCGCTGGCGGCGCTGCTGTGGCGGCGGGCCGACAGCCTGCCCGTCGTCGGGGCCGACGGCGCACCGCGTGGCCGCATCGCGCTCGCCGAGGTGCTGCGCCGCGCCGGCCCGCCCGCATGAGCCGCGACGGCAGGGGCGGTTTCGGGGCCATGGCGGCGCGGCTCGGCGCCCTGCTGTTGCTGCTGCTGCTGGTTCTCGCCCCCCAGGTCTTCGCCCCGGTGCTGCGGCTGCTGACCGAGAACGGCGCGCCCGCCATCTACGACCAGGGCAGCCTGCTCGACCTCACGCTCGACCACATCGCCCTCGTGGCGGGCTCGACCGCCGCCAGCGCCCTCGCCGCCGTCCTGCTCGGCATCCTGGTGACGCGGCCGGCGGGGCGCGAGTTCCTGCCGCTCAGCCGGGCGGTGGTGAACGTCGGCCAAGTCTTCCCCCCGGTCGCGGTGCTCGCCATCGCGGTGCCGCTCGTCGGCTTCGGCCTCCGCCCGACGCTGATCGCGCTCGTGCTCTACGGGCTGCTGCCGATCTTCGAGAACACCATCGCGGGGCTCGACGGCGTGTCGCCGCCCGTCATGGAGGCGGCGCGCGGCATGGGGCTCGGGCCGCGGCAGCGGTTCCTGTCCGTCGAACTGCCGCTCGCCCTGCCGGTGATCCTGGCGGGCATCCGCCTGTCCACCGTCATCAACATCGGCACCGCCACCATCGGGTCGACGGTCGCCGCCAAGGGCCTCGGCGAGGTCATCCTGGCGGGGCTCGGCACCTCGAACACGGCCTTCATCTTGCAAGGCGGCCTCATCGTGGGCTTGCTGGCCGTGCTGGTCTATGATGGTCTCGGGCTCATCGAAGCCCGCCTCGCCCGACGCGCCGGGCGGGTCTGAGAAGGCAGGCGCAGGCTCTTGAACGCTCCCCTCACGTCGCTCCGGCGGGCCACTGCCTGCCCGCACGATTGTCCGTCGACCTGCGCGTTGGAGGTCGAGATCCTCGAAGGGCGCCGCATGGGCCGGGTCTACGGCGCGGCCGACAACGGCTACACCGCCGGCGTGATCTGCGCCAAGGTGGCGCGCTACGCCGAACGCGTCCACAACCCGGAGCGGCTCACCCGGGCGCTGCTGCGCACCGGGCCGAAAGGGTCCGGCCAGTTCCGCGAGATCGGCATCGCGGAGGCGCTGGACCGCGCCGCCGAGGGGCTGATGGCCGCCGAAGCGCGTCACGGCTCCGAAGCCGTGTGGCCCTACTATTACGCCGGCACCATGGGGCTGGTGCAGCGCGACGGCATCAACCGCCTGCGCCATGCCAAGGGCTATTCCGACCAATATTCCACCATCTGCACGGCCCTGTCCTGGGCGGGCTACCGGGCCGGCGCCGGCCGCATGACGGGCCTCGACCCGCGCGAGATGGAGCAGGCCGATTGCGTGGTGCTGTGGGGCACCAACGCGGTCGTCACGCAGGTCAACGTCATGACGCACGCCGTGCGGGCCAGGAAGGCCCGCGGCGCCCCGATCGTGGCGGTGGACGTCTACGACAATGCCACGATGCGGCAGGCCGACGTGAAGCTCCTGGTCCGGCCCGGCACCGACGGCGCGCTGGCCTGCGGCGTGATGCACGTGCTGTTCCGCGACGGCTTCGCGGACCGCGCCTACATGGCGGCCTACGCCGACGACCCGGCCGGGCTCGAGGCGCACCTGGCCTCGCGCACGCCCGAATGGGCGTCGGCGCTCTGCGGGGTGCCGGCCGCCGACATCGTGGCCTTCGCCCATCTCATCGGCACGCGGCCGCGCAGCTTCTTCCGCATCGGCTACGGCTTCGCGCGCCAGCGCAACGGCGCCGTCGCCATGCACGCCGTCACCTGCCTGCCCGTCGTGCTGGGGGCCTGGCAGCACCCGGGCGGCGGGGCGCTGCACACCAATTCCGGCATGTTCGGATGGGACAAGCGGGCCATCGAGGGGTTGGAGCTGCGCGACCCCGGCATCCGCAGCCTCGACCAGTCGCGCATCGGCGCCGTCCTCACCGGCGAGGCGGCGGCGCTGCGCGGCGGCCCGCCCGTGGCGGCCCTGTTCATCCAGAACACCAACCCGGTCTCGGTCGCGCCCGACCAAGAGACGGTGAAGCGCGGCTTCGCCCGCGAAGACCTGTTCACGGTGGTGCACGAGCAGGTGATGACCGACACGAGCCGCATCGCCGACCTCGTGCTGCCCGCCACCATGTTCGTCGAGCACGATGACGTGTACCAGGCGGGCGGCCAGACCCACATCCTGCTGGGGCCGAAGCTGATCGAGCCCCCGGGGGATTGCTTGTCCAACCACGAGGTCCTGTGCGGCCTCGCCCGGCGCCTCGGCGTCGAGCATCCGGGCTTCGCCGTGGGCGCGCGCGACCTCGTCGACCAGACGCTGCAGGCGTCCGGCCGCGGGACGGTGGCGGCGCTCGAGGCGGCGCGCTGGCTCGACTGCGCCCAGCCGGCCGATGCCGCGCATTTCCGCGACGGCTTCGGCTGGCCGGACGGCCGCTTCAGGTTCCGGCCGGATTGGGCCGGCGCGGCCGCCGGCATGCCGGGCGGCGGCGATGCCTCGGCCATGCCGGCCTGGCCGGACCACTGGGCCGTGATCGAGGAGGCCGACGCGGCCCACCCCTTCCGGTTGACCACGAGCCCGGCCCGCAATTTCCTCAACTCGTCCTTCACCGAAACCGGAACGAGCCTCGCCAAGGAGGAGCGGCCCACCGTGCTGATCCATCCCGACGATGCGGCGCCGCTCGGCATCGCCGACGGCGACGCCGTCGAACTCGCCAACGCGCGCGGCGCCGTGCGGCTCCACGCCCGCCTGTCCGAGGGGTTGCGGCGCGGCGTGCTGATCGCCGAATCGATCTGGCCCAACCGCGCCCATGCGGACGGGCGCGGAATCAATACGCTCACGGGCGCCGACGCGCCCCCGCCGCTCGGCGGCGCCGCGTTCCACGACATCCACGCCGCCATCCGCCGGCTGTGAGGGGGACTCGCCAACCCTGCCGGGGCGGGCACCAGGGCAGGATCGGCTTTCGCGGCCGCGCGCGGCCCGGGGCGCATCGAACGGTAACTTAAGACAGCGTGGCCAGAGTCGCCGGAATGCTCAACCTGTCGGATGCCCTCCCACCGGCTGCCGTCCACGCCGTCCTGGCGCTGGCGGGCCTGTCGGCCCTCTTCGCCGTCAAGCACCTCGTCGCCGACTTCCTGATGCAGACCAGCCGCATGGCGCGCGGCAAGGAGCGGCGCGCGGGCTGGATGGCGCCCCTCGCCGCGCATGTGAGCTGCCACGCCGGCCTCACGCTGCTCATCGTGCTGGCGGTGGCGCCGCACCTGTGGTGGCTGACGGCCGTGGACTTCTCCATCCACATCGCGGTGGACCGCGCCAAGACCGCCATCGCCCAGCGGCCCGGCTTCACGCCCGATCAGCCGCGCTTCTGGTGGCTGCTCGGGCTCGACCAGTGCCTGCACCAGCTGACCAATATCGGCCTCGCCACCGCCCTCATGCTGCTGTGACGCCGGCGGCCCGACGTCACCAGCGGCGCGGCCGCGCGAAACGCCCGAAGCCGAAGGGCCGGTAGCCGAAACGGCGGACCGGCGGGGGCCCGAAGCGCCGCATGGGGAAGAAGCCGCGGCCATTGCCGTAGCGCCAGAACGGGCGCCGGAAGCAGCGATACGGTCCGCAGACGAGCTGAACCGGCACGACGGCCGGAGCGCGCCAGGGCAGGGGCGGCAGCGCCGGGATCGCGACGGCGGGACCGGCCGGCGCCGCCGCGACGAGGACGGCGGCGGCCAGGAGAAGGTTTCGGACCGGTTTCACACACACCTCCTCGGCCATGGACACTCGCGGACCCTGGCGGCCCGTGGCCCATTCGGCACGCCCGCGCAGAATCGACGATCGCGCTGCGACGGCTCATTCCGACGTCAGCCGGCCCTGTCAGGATGACCCGGCAACCAGACGGAGAACACCTCATGATGTCCAGACTGATCGTCGGGCTGCTGTTGACGATGGCCTGCGTCGACACCGCTTCGGCCCGCATGGTGTCCGACAAGGAGCGCATGCGCCAGCAGGCCGAGCACCTGTGCTACAACGACGTCCAGAAGCTCTGCAATGCCGAGATCCCGGACGAAGCCCGCATCGAGGCCTGCATGGGGGCCCACCGTGCCCAGCTGAGCCCTGGCTGCCGCAAGGTCTTCGACGCCGGCATCAAGTGACCGGTGCCGCCCCGGCCGCTACTGTGGCCGGGGCGACACGCCGCCGGGGTTCGTGTCGCCCAGCGGAACGGGACCTTCGGCCAGCGATTGTGCCGGGGACGGCCGCCACCGGGGCGCCGCACGGAGGACCCAGCCATGAAGACCCCTGCCGCTCTGGCCGTCGGCCTCCTCGTCGCCCTGGCGGGCCCGGCATTGGCCGCCAAGCCGCTGTCAGACGCGGCCCGGCTGCGCCAGCAGGCCGAGCACGTCTGCTACAACGACGTGCAGAAGCTCTGCGCCGACGCCATTCCGGACGAGGACAAGATCAAGACCTGCATGCAGGTCAAGCACGCCAGCCTGAGCCCGGACTGCGCCAAGATCTACGACCAGGGCATCGGCGACTGACAAAGGCGGGCCGCGGCGCCGATCGGGCCGTCGCCGACCCGCGCCGCTCCCCCACCCGTCACTGGATGAGGCCGGCCAGGATGTTGATGGTCAGGGCCAGCACCACGGTGTTGAACGTGAACGCCACGAGGCCCTGGACGGTGCCGATGCGGCGCATGCGCTTCGACGTGAAGCTGACGTCGGCGGTCTGGGCGGCCACGCCGATCACCGCGGCGAAGTGCACGAAGTCCCAATAGTCGGGTGCGTCGTCCTCCGGGAAGCGCAGGCCGCCCTGCTGCAGCGTTTCGGGGTCGTTGTCGGCGTCGGGAGCATAATATTCGTGGGCGTAGTGCAGCGCGAAGATCAGCTGGGTGACGAACCACGACACCGCGACGGTGCCGAAGGCGAGCGCGACCCGCAGCGCCTTGTCGAGTCCGTGCGCGTCCTTGGCGAAGGAAAGCTCCGCCGCGACCGCCATGAGCGAAGCCGCCGATAGCGCCAGGACCAGCACCAGGATCATGCCCTGGCCCTCGTCCTGCGACGCGGCCGCGCTGCGGATGAAAGGCGCATCCCGGCGGCCGATGTGTTGCAGCGTCAGCGACAGGAAGGCCACGCAGCCGATGTCCCAGGACAGGATGGCGCGGCTCGGCACGTCCAGGCTGGACGGCACGAGGGCGAGGACCAGGCCGGAGGCGAGCCCGAGGCCGATGGCGCTCAGCAGTCGGGGGCGGGACCCGAAGGGGCCGAAGTAGCGGAGCGGGGAAGGGCGGTTCGGCATGGCGCGGTGATGGACCGCGGGCGGCCGGGCGGCAAGCTCAGTTTCCGCTCAGTCGAGGCTTTTCCGACATGGGCAGTTCCGCGGCGTCGCTGCCGTCCTTCAGCGCCACCCCGGTCAGCGACAGGGCGAAGGCCCGGTCGACCAGCCAGGCGATCTTGGCGGCGGCCGCGTCCGGCCCGAGCCCGGCGGCGCGGATGTTGGAGACGCAGTTGCGGGCGGCATCGGTGAGCCCGACCCGCGGCCCGTAGGTGAGGTAGGCGCCGAGGCTGTCGGCGGCGGAAAGGCCCGGCCGCTCGCCGATCAGCATGACGACCAGCCGGGCGCCGAGCAGCGCCCCCACCTCGTCGCCGAGCGCGACCCTGGCCTGATGCGCCAGGACGACCGGTGCGAGGCTGCGCCCGGCGAAGCGCGGCAGCAGGGCCTCGATCAACGGGACTGCGTTGAGGTCCACCGCCGAGGCCGAGAGGCCGTCCGCCACCACCACGGCGATGTCGGCGCCGGCGGCGCTCGCCACCCCTTCACCGGCCCCGGAGAGCAGCGCGCGGCTGCGGGCCGAGAGACGACGGCCGAAATCGGGCCGGCGCAGATAGGTGGCGCGGTCGGGTGCCGCGCTCTCGACCGTGACGGTGTCGCGCCCCAGCCCCGCCAGCGCGTTGGCGAGCGCGTCGCCGTCCATCGCGGCGTGGACGGCATCGCGCGCCTTGGCATGGGCGAGGCCGAGCTTCAGCACCTCGCGCGACGGCAGCGAGGCGCCCGAGCGGCCGAGGGCCAGGCGCGCCGGGGTCAGCCCGGCGAGGTGTGTCCAGGGGTCGGGCGTGACGGGGGGGAGGGGCGGCGGGGCCGGGCGATCGACCGGGCCCGTCACGCGGCTTCCGCCCGCGCCAGGAGCGGATGGGAGGCCGAAGGCGCGCGGAGCCGACCGTCCTGGCCGGTGATGCCCATGGCCTGGAGCCAGGCTTCGAACTCCGGCGCGCGTTTGAGACCCAGCGCGTCTCGGAGGTAGAGCTGGTCGTGGAAAGACGTCGACTGGTAGTTCAGCATGACGTCGTCGGTCCCCGGGATGCCCATGATGAAGGTGACGCCCGCGGCGCCGAGCAGCGTCATCAGGGCGTCCATGTCGTCGCCATCGGCCTCGGCATGGTTGGTGTAGCAGACGTCGCAGCCGAGCGGCAGGCCCATCAGCTTGCCGCAGAAATGGTCCTCGAGCCCGGCCCGGATGATCTGCTTGCCGTCGTAGAGGTATTCGGGGCCGATGAAGCCCACCACGGTGTTGACGAGCAGGGGCTCGAAGGCCCGGGCCACCGCATAGGCGCGAGCCTCCAGCGTCTGCTGGTCGACGCCGTGGTGGGCGCCGGCCGACAGGGCCGAGCCCTGGCCGGTCTCGAAATACATGACGTTCTGCCCGACGGTGCCGCGCTTCAGGCTGCGGCCGGCGTCGTGGGCTTCGCGGAGCAGGCCGAGCGTCACGCCGAAGGACGCGTTGGCGGCCTCGGTGCCGGCGATGGACTGGAACACGAGGTCGACCGGCACGCCGCTCTCGATCAGGCCGATGCTGGTCGTGGCATGGGTCAGCACGCAGCTCTGCGTCGGGATGGCGTGGCGCTGGATGACGTCGTCGAGGAGGTGGCACAGGCGGGCCAGGACGGCCGGCGAATCCGAGACCGGGTTGATGCCGATCACGGCGTCGCCGCATCCGTAGAGGAGCCCTTCCGCGACCGTGGCGGCGATGCCGTCGGGGTCGTCGGTCGGGTGGTTGGGCTGCAGCCGCACCGCCATGGTGCCGGGCAGGCCGATGGTGTTGCGGAACCGGGTCACCACGCTGCACTTCTTCGCCGCCAGGATCAGGTCCTGGTTGCGCATGATCTTGGAGACGGCCGCCGCCATCTCGGGCGTGATGCCGCGCGCGACCCGGGCCAGAACGGCCGGCGTGGCGAGGTCCGACAGGAGCCAGTCGCGGAAGTCGCCGACCGTGAGATGCGCGATGGGCGCGAAGGCCGCGTCGTCGTGGCCGTCGACGATGAGGCGGGTCACGTCGTCGTCCTCGTAGGGCACCAGCGGGCGCGCCAGGAAGGTCTTGAGCGGCAGGTCGGCGAGGCAATGGCGCGCCGCCATGCCCTCCTCGGCCGAGCCTGCCGCGATGCCGGCCAGCATGTCGCCCGAGCGCAGCGGGGTCGCCTTGGCCATGAGGTCCCTGAGGTCGCCGAAGGCCCAGGCGGTGCGGCCGACCGTGTGGCGATAGACCATGGTGCTCTCCGTCCCGGGCGAGAGGTGCCCGCCGTCGCCCCGCGGCTGCGTGCAGCAAGAGCTAGGCCAGCCCTCGGGCCTTCGGCAAGCCCTCGGTCGACATCACTTGAAGGACGACGGCAGGCCTTCACGTTCCTTGGACGCCGTCGGGCGGTAGTCGTAGGTGGGGTAGAATTCCGTGTGGTATCCGCCCCAGGCCGTCTGCTCGACGGCGCGGTTGACCTCGCGCAGCCGCTCGGCCGGGAACCGCAGCGTGACCACCTGGCCGACGCCCATCAGCACGTTCCAGGACAGGACCTCCACGCCGGGCGGCGGGAAGCTCTCGTAGAAGTGCTGGCGGTGCAGGCGTGCATTGATCTCGCCCAGCGTCTGGGACTCGTCGTGCTTGAAGAAGATGGTCAGCGTGGTCATGCCCCGGTCGGTCGGCGCCAAGGCCGGCGCCAAGGCCGGCGTCACGGCCGGTACCGTGCCCGGCGGGGGCTCCGGCGCCGTCGGGGCGCCCTGGGCCAGGGCCGGCGCTGCCGCCGTGACGGACAGCAGGAGCGCGAGGGCTGCGCGGCGGTGTGGGAACATGCGATGTCCTTTCGAGACGGGCCGGTCGCGAGAAGAAGAACGCAGTCTCCCGGCTGGTTCCGTCGGCGTCCGCATCGGCAAAGCGCCGGTGCAGCCGTCGCGGCCCTGTCAGAAAGCCGTGCTAGAGGGCTTTCGCCGTTGGCGAATCCGCTCCGGCGCCGAATCGAGGGCAGACCTCGAGGGTCGGTGGCGCTGCGGCGACTCCGGCCCGGTGGGACCGTTCCACGGCCTGCCAGGCCGTCGTCCGAGCGGGCCTTCGACTGGGGCCCGCGAACGGGTTCGCATTTGGGAGCTGGCGTGTGTCGGCAACGGCACGACACATGCTGGCGCAACCGACACGCCTGTGGCAGCTTCGCCACGCGGCACCGTCACGCACCGGGGAAGATGATGAAGACAGCCACCAGGTTCCTGGCCTCGCTCTCGACGCTGGCCGTCGCGGCGGCCTCGGCGAGTCCCGCCTTCGCCCAGTCGTCCGACGCCCTCGTCGCGGCCGCCAAGGCGGAAGGCGAGCTTTCCGTCATCGCGCTGCCCCACGATTGGTGCGGCTACGGCGGCATGATCGACGGCTTCAAGGCGAAATACGGCCTCAAGCTGAACGAGCTGAACCCGGATGCCGGCTCGGGCGACGAGGTCGAGGCGATCCGCGCCAACAAGGGCAACAAGGGCCCGCAGGCCCCCGACGTGATCGACGTCGGCCTGTCCTTCGGCCCGACCGCCAAGTCGGAAGGGCTGCTGATGGCCTACAAGGTGCCGACCTGGGACTCGATCCCGGCCGACGACAAGGACGCCGACGGCGCCTGGTACGGCGACTATTACGGCGTGCTCACCTTCGAGGTGAACAAGGACATCGTGAAGACGTCGCCGACCGACTGGCCGGACCTGCTCGGCCCCGATTTCAAGAACAGCGTGGCGCTGGCCGGCGACCCGCGCGCCTCGAACCAGGCGATCCTCGCCGTCTATGCGGCCGGCCTCGGCAAGGCGGGCGGCGACGCCACCAAGGCGGCGCAGGACGGGCTCGACTATTTCGCCGCCATGAACAAGGCCGGCAACCTCGTGCCCACCATCGGCAAGGTCGCATCCCTGGCCCAGGGCGCCACCCCCATCGTGGTCCGCTGGGACTACAACGCCCTCGCCGACCGCGACACGCTGAAGGGCAATCCGCCGGTCGACGTGGTGGTGCCGAAGAGCGGCGTCGTGGCGGGCGTCTACGTCCAGGCCATCTCGGCCTTCGCGCCGCACCCGAACGCCGCCAAGCTGTGGATGGACTACGTCTATTCGGACGAGGGCCAGATCGCCTATCTCAAGGGCTACTGCCACCCGATCCGCTACCAGGCGCTGGTCAAGGACGGCAAGGTGCCGGCCGATCTCGTCAAGAAGTTGCCCCCGGCCGAGGCCTATGCCAAGGCCGTGTTCCCCACCATCGAGCAGCAGAACGCTTCCAAGACCGTGATCACCACAGGCTGGGACAAGACGGTCGGCGCCAACGTCAAGTGATGGCACGCCAGGGCTGAAAGGGAGGGCGGCCATGGGGCCGCCCCCGCCGCGGTTCGGACGCTCGAGGCACGATGCAGCAGGTCGAGGCGGTCGCGCCCATCACGATGCGGGTCCGGCCGCGCGCGCCGATGTCGCTCGCCTGGATCGGCGTGGTGCCGTTCTTCGCCTTCGCGGCGCTGTTCCTCCTGGTCCCGACCGCCTACCTCGTGGTCGGCGCCTTCCAGGACAACGACGGGCACCTGACGCTGGCCAACATCGCTGGCCTGTGGGAGCCCGGCATCCTCAGCGCCTATGCGATCAGCCTCGAAGTCAGCGCCGCCTCGGCGATCCTCGGGGCTGTCTTCGGCTTCCTGCTGGCCTGGGCCGTGGTGCTGGGAGGCCTGCCGGCCTGGCTGCGCCCCATCCTGCTCACCTTCAGCGGCGTCGCGTCGAACTTCGCCGGCCTGCCGCTCGCCTTCGCCTTCATCGCCACCCTGGGCCGGACCGGGCTCGTCACCACGGTGCTGCAAAGCGTCTTCGGCTTCAGCCTCTACCGCAACGGTTTCAACATCCTGAGCTTCTGGGGCCTGACGCTCACCTACCTGTATTTCCAGATCCCCCTCATGGTGCTGATCCTGACGCCGGCGCTCGACGGGCTGAAGCGCGAATGGCGCGAAGCCGCCACCATCCTGGGCGCGTCGCCCTTCACCTATTGGCGCTACGTCGTCATGCCCATCCTGTGGCCCAGCCTGCTCGGCACCACGCTGCTGCTCTTCGCCAACAGCTTCGGCGCCATCGCGACCGCCTACGGGCTGACGGGCTCGACGCTGAACCTCGTGACCATCCTGCTCTACGCGCAGATCCGCGGCGACGTGCTGCACAACCCCCACCTCGGCTACGCGCTGGCGCTCGGCATGGTGGTGATCACCGGCCTGTCCAACGCGCTCTACATCGTGCTGCGCACGCGCTCCGAACGGTGGCTGCGATGAAGCGGCCTTCGGTGGGCGCCTGGGCCGCCTTCGCGATCGGCGTCGCCTATTTCATCGTGCCCCTGGTGGCCACGGTGGAATTCTCCATGCGGATCCGGCGCGGCACCTACAGCCTCGACGCCTACGCCAACGTCCTGTCCGATCCCGCCTTCTGGCACACGTTCGGCTTCTCGGCGGCTTCCGCCCTCGCCACCATCGTGGCGGGCACGCTGCTGGTGGTGCCGACCGCCTATTGGATCCGGCTGAAGCTGTCCTGGCTGCGGCCCTACGTCGAATTCGTCACGCTGATGCCGCTCGTCATCCCGGCCATCGTGCTGGTGTTCGGCTACCTCAAATTGTACAACTCGTCCTCGCTGCTGCCCATGACCGCGTCGACCTGGAGCACCGACGTCCTGCTCGTCTGCGGCTACGTCGTGCTGGCGCTGCCCTACCTCTACCGCGCCGTCGACACCGGGCTGCGCACCATCGACGTGAGGAGCCTGACGGAGGCGGCCGAAAGCCTCGGCGCCCGGCGGAGCACGATCCTGTTCAGGGTCATCTTCCCCAACGTCCGGGCGGCGGTGCTCAGCGGCGCCTTCCTGACCTTCGCCATCGTCATCGGCGAGTTCACGCTGGCGAGCCTGCTCGACCGCCCGGCCTTCGGGCCGTATCTCCAGCTGGTCGGCGCCAACAAGGCCTACGAGCCTTCGGCGCTGGCCTTCATCGCCTTTGCCGTCACCTGGGCCTGCATGGGCCTGATCCAGCTCTTCGCCCGGGACCCCACGGCCCGTTCGGTCAAGGTGTGAGCCGCCCATGAGCTTCCTGTCGATCGAGCATCTCACCAAGAGCTACGGCACCCATCAGGTGGTGCAGCGCTTCGATCTCGACGTGCAGCCGGGCGAATTCGTGTCCTTCCTGGGCCCGTCGGGCTGCGGCAAGACCACGACGCTGCGCATGATCGCGGGCTTCGAGACCGCGACGTCCGGGGCGATCCGCATCGAGGGGCGCGACGTCACCCACCTGCCGCCCAATGCCCGCAACGTCGGCATGGTGTTCCAGAACTACGCGCTGTTCCCCAACATGACGGTGGCGGGGAACGTCGCCTTCGGTCTCAAGGTCGCCAAGGCGAGCGGGGAAGCCACGCGGGCCCGCGTGGCCGAGATGCTGGGCATCGTGAAGCTCGACCACCTCGCCGACCGCTACCCCTACCAGATCTCCGGCGGCCAGCAGCAGCGCGTCGCCCTCGCCCGCGCGCTCGCCACCTCGCCGAAGCTCCTGCTGCTCGATGAGCCGCTCTCGGCGCTCGACGCCAAGGTGCGGCTGGCGCTGCGCGACGAGCTCAAGGCGCTGCAGCGCACGCTCGGCATCACGACCGTCTTCGTCACCCACGACCAGGAGGAGGCCCTGTCCATGTCGGACAGGATCGTCGTCATGAGCGAGGGCCGCATCGAGCAGCTCGGCACGCCCTTCGAGATCTACAACCGGCCGAAGACGCGCTTCGTGGCCTCGTTCATCGGCACGCTCAACATCCTCAACGTCGAAGTGGTGGACGCGCAGAGCGGCGCCATCCGCATCGACGGGCAGGAGGCCCGCGTCGGCCGGCAGATCATGGCGGCGGCGGGCTCCGCCGGTTGCGCGGTGGCGCTGCGGCCCGAGGCCGTGACGCTGCACGACCCCGGCAACGGCGGCAACCGCATCCGGGGCACCATCGCCGATGTGGCCTTCCTGGGGGCCGTGGTGCGGGTGAAGGTCGAGATCGGCGGCAGCCGCATTCTCCTCGACCGTTTCAACAGCCCCGGCCTGCCGCCGCCCCTGCCGGGCGAAAGCGTGACGCTGCATTTCTCGCCCGACGACCTCGTGCCGCTCGAGGCGGCGTGACAGGACGCGCTTGCCAGACGGGCGCGGGCGCGGCAGGGTCCGCCCCGACATTCAGCCCGACGGGACGCCCATGCTCAGCCTCGACCACGCCCGCACCATCCTCGACGTCGTGCTCAAGACCGGGACCGAGAAGGGCTTCAAGCCGCTCGCCGCGGTGGTGCTGGACGCGCGCGGCGCCATGAAGGCCTTCGCGGCGCAGGACGGCACCAGCCTCAAGCGCGGCGAGATCGCCCGCGGCAAGGCCGACGGCGCCCTCGCCATGGGGCTCGGCTCACGCGCCATCGCCAAGATGGCGGCGGAACGTCCGGCCTTCGTGGCGGCCGCCACCCACGCCGTCGGTGGCTCCCTCGTGCCGGTGCCCGGCGGCGTCCTCATCCTGCAGGGCGGCGAAGTGGTTGGCGCCGTCGGCGTCTCGGGCGACCTCAGCGACAACGACGAGATCTGTGCCGTGGCGGGGATCGAGGCCGCGGGGCTGAAGGCCGATACGGGGGCGTGATCGGACGTCAGTGCCGGAAAAGCAGCGGATAGTCCCGTCGACCATCGATGACGCGCAGGATTGTGACTGACTGCGGCGTCGGACGATAGATGATGACATAGCCACCGCTCGGCAGGCTGCGCAACCCGGGACCGAGGTCGATATTCCGGGCTCGGCCGACGAGCGGATAGCGGCCGAGCAGGCTGAAGCTGCGCTTGAGCCGGCCGAGGCTGGCGAGGGCCGTCGCACGTCCGTGATCGAAGCCGATGAGGCGCAGGTCCTCCCGGGCCTCCGGTGCGACAATCCTGGGCGGCATCAGCCCCGGACGGCTCTCATCGCGGGTGGCTCAGCCCTGTAGCCGGACTCGATGTCGTCGAAGAAGGCGGCGAGTTGCTCGTCTGTCTCGATGACGGTGCCTTCACCTCTGGCGACCGAAGCCTCGGCCTCTTCGAGGCTCGCGACAAGCGCGATCCGCTGTCGTTCCCGCTCGACCCATTCTGCCATTGCCTCCGCCACGGCGTCTTCCGGCCGCGCGATGCGCCCGGACGCTATGGCGTGGCGGATGACGTCGTCCTGCTCGGGGGTGACTTCGATCTGCATGGACGGCAGGCTACGCCCGTCGCCCTGCCGCTTGCAAGGCCGCTCAGGCGAGCCCGTGCGCCTTGAACCAAGCCTGCGCCTTGCCCCAGGCGTCGTGCGCGGCGTCCGGCCGGTAGCTCGGGCGGTAGTCGGCGAAGAATCCGTGCGGCGCATCGGGGTAGACGACGATTTCGGAGGCCGTGCCCTTCAGCTCCGCCTGCATCTCCGCGATGAGGGCGGGCGGGATGTTGTCGTCGTGGCCGCCGTAGAGGCCCAGCACCGGCACCTTCACGTCGTGGCCGAAGTCGAGCGGATTCTTGGGCTTGATCGGCGTCGGGGGCGAGGCCTTGCCGCCCAGGATGCCGTAGAAGGCGACGGCGGCCTTCAGCGCGGGGTCGTGGTCGGCGAAGAGCCAGATCATGCGGCCGCCCCAGCAGAAGCCCGTGGCACCCCGCCGGGCCGTGTCGGCTTTCCCGGTCGCAGCCGCGTAGGCCACGGTCGCGTCGAGGTCGGCCATGGCCTGGGCGTCCGGCACCTTGGGGACGATGTCGGTGACGATCGTCTTGATGTCGGCGTGCGCGGGGTCGCCCTGGCGGGCGAAGAGCTCCGGCGCGATGGCGAAATAGCCGAGCTTGGCGTAGCGGCGGCAGATGTCCTTGATGTATTCGTGGACGCCGAAGATCTCCTCGATCACCACCATGACGGGGAACGGGCCGGCGCCGTCCGGCATGGCGCGATAGGCCGGCATCGCGCCGTCGGCCGTCGGCACCTTGACCTCGCCGGCCACGAGCCCGTCGGTCGGCGTCGTGATGACCTGGGCCACCACGGGGTGGGCCGCCAGCGCGAAGCCGACGCCGAGCGAGGCGACGAGGAAGCTGCGGCGGCCCGGCGCATGGCCGGGCTCCTCGGGCGGCAATTGGTCGGCGTGCTGGGGCTGGTCGTTGCGGAACATCATGGCGTCGTCCTCCCTGCATGCACCTTATGCCGGGTTGTCCCGCCAAGCGAGGCCGTTCAGCGCGATGCCGCGGTCCGCCACGCCCAGGGCCGCCGCCCATCGGCGGGCTGTTCCGGCGCGCCGTGGCCCGGCTGGTAGAACTCGTCCATGAAGGGCTTCTTGCCGGCTTCCAGCGCCCGAAGGGTCGGCTCATTCTCGACCAGGAAGGCGTCGAAGCCGCAGCGGCGCATCAGCTGCAGCTGGTCCCACAGCACGTCGCCCACGGCGCGAATTTCGCCCTTGAAGCCGTGCTGCCCACGCAGCAGCGACGCCTTCGAGAAGGCGCGCCCGTCTCCGAACTTCGGGAAGGACAGGGCGACGAGCGACAGGCGATCGAGGTCGGGCAGCAGCGCGTCCACCATCTCGCCCGCGTCGAGCTTCACGCCGACGGGCGTGTTGATGCCCTGGCGGGCGTCGCCGAGCGCCAGCCAGGCCTTGAGCGACAGGATCGCCGGCCCCGCGCCGAGCGGTTCGTCGTCGCCGAGCATGTGCCAGGGGTCGTCGACGAAGGCGCCGTCCTTGAAGAGTCGCATCAGATGTCCTGTCCGGCGGAAAGGATGCCGAGGTGGATGCCGCATTCGGTCTTGCCCTTGCCGCGCCAACGCCCGGCACGGGCGTCCTCGCCCGCCTTCACCGGCGACGTGCAGGGGATGCAGCCGATCGAGGGGTAGCCCTTGGCCACCATGCGGTGGCGGGGCAGGTCGTGGGCGTCGAGGTAGCGCAGCAGTTCGCTGGCATCCCAGCCGGCGAGCGGGTTGATCTTGACGCGCTCGCCTTCGGCCTCGAACAGCGGCAGGGCGGCGCGGCTGCCGCTCTGGAAGCGCTTGCGGCCGGTGATCCAGGCGTCGTAGCCCGAGATGGCACCCGCCAGCGGCTTCACCTTGCGGATGTCGCAGCAGGCGTCGGGGTCGGTCGACCACAGGAAGCCGTCCGGGTCGAGCGCCGCGAGATCCTCCCCCGAGGGCTGGATGGCGCGCACGTCCGTGAGGCCGAGCAGCGCCACCAGCTCGTCCCGGTAGGCGAGGGTTTCGGGAAACAGGAAGCCGGTGTCGACGAAGATCACCGGCGTCGCCTTGTCGACCTGCGCCACCATGTGGAGCAGAACCGCCGAATCCGCACCGAAGCTCGACACGAGTGCGATGCGGCCCGGGAACAGGTCGCGGACGGACAGGCGCAGGAGCGCGCCCGCATCCATGGCGGCGAAACGCTGGCCCAGCCGCGATGCCGCGACCTGGTCGCCGAACAGCGTCACATCGTGAACGCTCATGAGCTCAGATCTCCCGGCCCGCGTCGCGCTCGTAGAGCGCCTTCTTGAACGGGGCCATGCCGACGCGGCGGTATGCGGCGAGGAAGTCCTCGTCAGGCCCCGCACGCAGGCCGAGGTAGGTGTCGACGATGTTCTCGACGGCGTCGACGACGTCGTCGGTCGAGAAGCCCGGGCCGGTGAGGTCGCCCAGCGAGGCGGTCTCGTCGCCCGAGCCGCCGAGCGTGATCTGGTAGGTTTCCTCGCCCTTCCGGTCGAGGCCCAGGATGCCGATGTGGCCGACGTGGTGGTGGCCGCAGGCATTGATGCAGCCCGAGATCTTGATCTTGAGCTCGCCGATGTCCTGGGCGCGCGCGCCTTCGCCGAACCGCTCGGAGATGCGCTGCGCCACCGGGATCGAGCGGGCCGTCGCCAGGGCGCAATAGTCGAGGCCCGGGCAGGCGATGATGTCGGTGACGAGGCCCGCGTTGGGCGTGGCCAGCCCGGCCGCGGCGAGCGCGTCGTAGAGGGCCGGCAGGTCGTCCAGCGCCACGTCGGTCAGCACGAGGTTCTGCTCGTGCGACACCCGGACCTCGCCGAAGGAGAAGCGGTCGGCGAGGTCGGCGACGAGGTCCATCTGCTCGGCCGAGGCGTCGCCCGGGATGCCGCCGATCGGCTTCAGCGAGATCGTCACAATGCCGTAGCCGGCTTCGCGATGCTGGGCGACGTTGGTGTCGACGAAGGCAGCGAAGCGCGGGTCCGCGCCGCGCCGCGCCGCGACGGCGTCCGACCGCGCCGGCCGGGCCTCGTGCGCCGGGGGCGCGAAATAGGCGCGGATCCGCTCGACGTCCTCGGCCGGCAGCGCCAGCCCCTTCGGGCCCTTGGCGAACTCGGCCTCGACGGCGTCGCGCATGGGTTCGGCGCCCTTCTCGTGCACCAGGATCTTGATGCGGGCCTTGTACTTGTTGTCGCGCCGCCCCTCGAGGTTGTAGACGCGGACGATCGCGTCGACGTAGGCGAGCAGGTCCGCCTCGGGCAGGAAGTCCCGGATCTTGAAGCCGATCATCGGCGTGCGGCCGAGGCCGCCCCCGACAAAGACCTTGAAGCCCAGCGCACCCGCCGCGTCCCTGACGACCTGCAGGCCGATGTCGTGGGCCTGGATGACGGCACGGTCGCGATCGGCCCCCGTCACGGCGATCTTGAACTTGCGCGGCAGGAACGAATACTCGGGATGCAGCGACGACCATTGCCGCAGGATCTCGGCATAGGGCCGCGGGTCCGCGACCTCGTCGGCGGCGGCGCCGGCGAAGTGGTCCGCCGTGACGTTGCGGATGCAGTTGCCCGACGTCTGGATGGCATGCATCTCGACGGTGGCGAGTTCGTCGAGGATGTCGGGGCAGTCCTTCAGCGCCGGCCAGTTGAACTGGATGTTTTGGCGCGTGGTGAAATGGCCGTAGCCGCGGTCGTAGCGGCGCGCGATGTGGGCGAGCTTGCGCATCTGGATCGAGCGCAGGGAGCCGTAGGGGATGGCCACGCGCAGCATGTAGGCGTGCAGCTGAAGGTAGACGCCGTTCATCAGGCGATGCAGCTTGAACTGGTCCTCGGTGAGCTCGCCCGACAGGCGGCGTCCGGTCTGGTCGCGGAACTGCGAGACCCGCTCGGCCACGAAGCGCGCGTCGAACTCGTCATACCGATACATGATCGTCCTCCTGCACGGTCGCGCCGGTCGAGCCGGGCTTGGTGAACTCGGGATGGATGGTGGGGCCGCGGGCGCGGATGGCTTCGCGGAGCTTCGTCGGTACGATGACGCCGGCCTGCAGCGCGACGTCGACGGCATAGACGTCGATGACGAGGCTCCGGGCCTCGGCGGCCTGCCCGGTTTCGAGGCCCGCCGCGGTCCCGGCCTTGTCGGCGAAGACGCGCGACCGGTCGAGCCGCTCGGTCCAGCCGCCGTCCCCGTCGAGGAAGACGACGGCACCGTCGGTGAGCCGGCTGGCGGTGACGATTTGGGCCATGGATCGGGACACTCTCGCGCGACGCTCGGGCGGGCGGTGTCGCATGCCGCCGCCAAGGCTGGCAATCGTCGCCGCTGCCCAGGCCATCTCCATATAGAATTCCCCACGGGGATTACGAGAATTAAAAAATAACACGTCTCGCTTTTGTGTTTTGCGGGACGGGCGCGGCGCGGTTCGAAACGGAACCGGCGCCCCGAGGGGCGCCGGCGTCGGCATCGTCAGAGGGATCCCGCGGTCAATGGGCGTGGGCCCCGGCCGCGCCGATCCCGGTCTCGGCCCGCACGAACTGCTCCTCGAACAGCGCGCGCTCGCGCTGGGCGCGCCGGCTCGTGTCGGACTTGGAGACCAGATAGATGGCGGCGAAGGCCAGGGGCATCGAGAAGATGGCGGGGTTGTCGTAGGGGAAGATGGCGTCGTGGAACTTGAAGACCGCGACCCACACCCCCTTGCTGAGCACCACCATGACGACGGCGGTCACGAGCCCGAGCAGGCCGCCCACCAGGGCACCCCGCGTGGTGGTGCCGCGCCACATCAGCGACATGAGCAGCACGGGGAAGTTGCAGCTCGCCGCCACCGCGAAGGCGAGGCCGACCATGAAGGCGACGTTCACGGTCTCGAACAGGTAGCCCAGCACGATGGCGATGACGCCGATCACCACGGCGGTCAGCTTGGAGATCAGCACCTCGCGGCGTTCGTTCGACCGTCCGCGGGCGATGACGTTGGCGTAAAGGTCGTGGCTGACAGCGCTGGCGGCCGCGAGGGTCAGCCCGGCCACCACCGCCAGGATGGTGGCGAAGGCGACGGCGGCGATGAAGCCGTAGAACAGCGATCCGCCGACGGCCTTGGACAGGGCCAGGGCCGGCATGTTGCCGCCGCCGATGAGCCCGGTCAGCTTGTTGTAGGTGCCGTCCGCCGCCACCGTGTAGAAGCTCGGGTCGTTCATCAGCAGCGTGATGGCGCCGAAGCCGATGATGAAGGTCAGCACGTAGAAGTAGCCGATGATGCCCGTGGCATAGAACACCGACTTGCGCGCCGCCCTGGCGTCCCGGACGGTGAAGAACCGCATCAGGATGTGGGGCAGCCCGGCCGTTCCGAACATCAGCGCGAGGCCGAGCGACACGGTGGAGACCGGGTCGGCGACGAAGCCGCCGGGCCCCAGGATGGCGGCGCCCTTGGGCTGGATCTTGACGGCGTCGGCCATCAGGGCATTCGGATTGAAGCCGTAGTGCCACAGCACCGCGAGCGCCATGATGGTGGCGCCGAAGAGCAGCAGGCAGGCCTTGATGACCTGCACGGAGGTCGTGGCCTTCATGCCGCCGAAGGCCACGTAGACGATCATCAGCACGCCGACGATCGCCACGGCATAGCCGTAGGGAAGGCCGAACAGCAGCTTGATGAGGCTGCCGGCGCCGACCATCTGGGCGATGAGGTAGAAGGCCACCACGGTGAGGGTGCCGACGGCCGACAGGATGCGGATGGCGGTCTGGTCGAGGCGGAAGGAGGCGACGTCGGCGAAGGTGAACTTGCCGAGGTTGCGCAGCCGCTCGGCGATGAGGAACAGCACGATCGGCCAGCCGACCAGGAACCCCACCGAATAGATCAGGCCGTCGAAGCCCGACGTGAACACCAGCGCCGAGATGCCGAGGAAGGAGGCCGCCGACATGAAGTCGCCGGCGATGGCAAGGGCGTTCTGGCCCGGCGTGATGCTGCCGCCCGCCGCGTAGAAGTCGGCGGCGGACCGCGTGGTGCGGGCGGCCCGGTAGGTGATGCCGAGCGTCAGCAGCACGAAGGCCAGGAAGATGATGATGGCTTCCCAATTGGTGGCGCTCTGCCGGGTGGCGCCGAGGTCGGGGCCGGCTGCGACCGCGGCGGTCGCGGTGGCGGCGAGGGCGGCGGCGAGGGCGGCGGAGCGGAACGGCGACAGGCGCATCAGGCGACGTCCCTGTCGATCTGCGCCGTCAGCGCGTCGAAGCGGCCGTTGGCGCGGGCCACGTAGACGCCCGTCAGCGCGAAGGCGAAGACGATCGTGAACAGCCCGAGCACGATGCCCCAGGAGATGGAGCTGTCCCCGATGGTGGAGGCCATGAAGCCCTTGCCGAAGGCGCTGAGCCCGATGAACACGAGATACACGGCCAGCATCACGATCGACATCGTCCAGGCGAAGCTCGTCCGTTCGCGTACGAGGGTCTGGAACGCCGGGTCGCGCAGGATGCGATCCCGCCGGCCGGCCTCATGATCCAAGTCGCTCTGCCTGTCGAGCATGCATTCCCTCCCATTGTGATGACCGGCGGCCGAAGGGACGGTGGGTCGCGCCGTTGCTCGGCGTCGTTCCGCCGCATCCGCGGCCGTTCGGCGGGGGGCCGGGAGGCCCCTTGGCGAACGGCGCGAGACCCGGCGGTCGGATCCACACATCTCGAATCGGTCGTCGCATTCCAGGGCACGCAGATGCGGCAAACCTCCGGAGGCGATCCCGAAACGTTATGAGACGTCTGATGCCGACGCAAGGGAGATATGCGTTAACCATATTCCGGACGCGGCCTGGGCCGAAGATGAATTTTTTATAAATTGCCGCTCTGCGGGGTCGTCCCGTTCCGGAGCGTCGCATGGTCGGCAGAATCATCACTCGGCTGGGTCCTGCCATGGCCCTCATCGCGGTCGCGGCCGCCTCGGACGCCACGGCGGGCGGGATGGGACACGGCGCCGTGATGATGGCGACCGGCGGCCTGCACGGCGGCGGCATGCATGGCGGGGCCATGCCGTTCCGCGGCAGCGCCGGATTCTCGCCGCGTTGGACCGCCCGCGGCCTGCCGCCGCTGTCCGGCATTATCCACGAGCGGGCCGGCACCCGGAGCTACGTGTCGGGCTTCGGCCATACCGCCACGGGGCTGCGCTATGCCGGTGCCGTTGGTCCGTCGTTCTACGGCCACACCGCCACCGCCCTGCCGCGGGCAGGGAACGGGCGGCTTCGTTTCGGCGGCTACGGCCATACCGCGACGGCGCTGCCGGCATTCGGGGGGCGGAGCCGGTTCGGCGTCGCGGGCGCCCGATTCGGTCGCGTCGCGGGCGGGATCGGACCGCGGCTCGGCCGCCGCGGCCGGCTCGCCTATGGCGCCCGGGGCTACGGCGGCTACGGCGTCGGGGGATACGGCGGTTACGGCGTCGGCGGTTATGGCGGGTACGGCGTCGGCGGCTACGGCGGCGATGCCGGGGATGGCGGCTATGCCGGCACCGTCGCCGTGCCGGGCGCCTATGATGCCGGCATCTATGGCGCCCCCGCCGTCGGCACGCAGGCCGGCACCTATGGCGGACCCTACATCTCGGAAACGCCGCTGCCGGCCCGGTTCGCCGAAGCGCCGCTCGCACCGAGCCCGGGCGCGCCCTACAGCCCCGAGGACGCCTATGCTTATGCGGCGTCCGCCGATTCGGGCCCGGCCCCACGGATCGTCACGGTCGGGCGCCGCGGCCCCGCCGATTGCCGGTGCGGCGGCTCCCACGTCGAGCCCATGGTCTACCGCTACGGGGTCGGCACGGCTTACTGAAGGACCGCTGGAGCCCGACGGGCTCCAGACCCTTCGAACACCCTGGCCGGCGCCGGCCAGGTTCAGGGCCGGCTCCGGCCCCCGAGCCGGGCGACGGTCAGCGCCACCGCGCAGGCGTTCGAGACGTTGAGGCTCTTGATAGGGCCCGGCATGTCGAGCCTCGCCATCGCGTCGCAACGTTCGCGGGTCAGGCGCCGCAGCCCGCTGCCTTCCGCGCCGAGGACCAGCGCCAAGGGACGCGGCAGCTCCATGTCGTCGAGCGACGCTTCGCCGGCCGAATCGAGGCCGACGCGGAAGAACCCGCGCTCGCCGAGCTTGTCCAGCGTGCGGGCCAGGTTGACGACCAGCGCCACCGGCACGTGTTCGAGCCCGCCCGAGGCGGCCTTGGCCAGCGTGCCGGACAGGTCCGGCGCATGCCGGTCGGTCATGACCAGGGCCGAGACGCCGAAGGCCGCCGCCGTGCGCAGGATGGCGCCGACGTTGTGGGGATCGGTGATCTGGTCGAGCAGCAGCACGATGCCGTCGTCCGGCACGTCCTCGAGCGCGATCGGTTCCAGGCGCCGCGTTTCGAGCAGCAGCCCCTGGTGGACAGCGTCGCGCGGCAGCCGAGCCGCGATGCCGTCGCCCGGCACGATGACCACCGGCACGCCGCGCTCGGCCGCGAGGCCCGCGACCCGTTCGGCCGCCCCCTCCGTCGCCGAAAGCCGCAGCAGCTTGCGCCGGTGCGAGCCCAGCGCTTCCACGACGGCATGCGTCCCCCACAGGTAGGCGACGTCCGGCGGCGGTTGCGGCGGGCGCGACGCGCCGTCGCCCCTTCCGCGGTCGCCTTGGCCGCGGTCGCCTCGGCCGCGATCCCCTGGCCCGCGATCCCCCGACGCACGAGGCCGGCTCCCGCCGTCCGGGCGTTTGCCTTCGGCCGGAGGCCGCGTGTCTGGGCGATCGCCGCGCGATCCGGGGCGGGGGGGCTTCTGGCTCAACGCGGGGGCACTTCGTCCTGTGTGGCGGGCGCGACGCCGGGCCGGGTGCGCGCGGGCGGTTCGGCGCCGCCGCCCCTCTATGGGGTCGCGACGGGCGTCATGGCAACGTCGGCGCGCCTGCGCCCGGCCGTCAACGCCCCCAGCGCGGCCACGAGGCACATGGCGCCGGCGCCGTAGAAGGCCGGCAGGTAGTTGCCGAGCCCCGTGCGGGCCGCACCGGCCGCGTAGGTGGCGAAGGCGGCGCCGATCTGGTGGCCGGTGAAGATCCAGCCGAAGACGAGCGGTCCCTTCTCGCGCCCGAACAGCTTGGCGGAAAGCCGCACCGTCGGCGGCACCGTGGCGATCCAGTCGAGCCCGTAGAACAGCGCGAAGATCGACAGGCCGTAGAAGGTGAAGGTGGAGGAGGGGAGCCAAAGCAGCGACAGGCCGCGCAGCCCATAATACCAGAACAGCAGCCAGCGGTTGTCGAACCGGTCGGACAACCATCCGGACGCGACGGTGCCGAAGAAGTCGAAGATGCCCATGAGGGCGAGGACGGAGGCCGCATCGGTCTCCTTCAGCTGGTAGTCGGCGCAGAAGGCGATGAAGTGGCTCTGGATCAGGCCGTTGGTCGACAGGCCGCAGATGAAGAAGGTGCCGAAGAGGGCCCAGAAGGCCGGCACGCGCGAGGCTTCCGCCAGGATGGCGAAGGCCCGGGCGACCGGGCCGGGCCCGCCCACAGCCGGCGCCGGCGCGCCGTGGCCGGGTTCCTCGCCATAGGCGCCGAGGCCGAGGCTTTCGGGCCGGTCCACCATGAAGAGTGCCACCAGGGCGGCGACGGCGACGCAGGCCGCCACCGTCGGGAAAACGGCGGCGCGCCAGCCGACGCGCTCGACCAGCATCGTCGCCAGCGGCAGGAAGGCGAGCTGCCCGGTCGCGGCGCTCGCCGTCAGCAGGCCGAGCACGAGGCCGCGGCTCTTCACGAACCAGCGGTTCGCCACCGTGGCGCCCAGCACCATGGCGGTCAGCCCCGTGCCGAGCCCCACCACGACGCCCCACAGCACGAGGAGGTGCCAGAAGGCCGTCATCGCTGTGGCGAGCAGCAGCCCGGCGGAAATCAGCGCCACGGCCGTCACGATCACGGCGCGGAGGCCGAACCGCAGCATGAAAGCGGCCGAAAACGGCGCCATCAGGCCGAACAGCATGATGCGCAGCGCCAGCGCCGACGAGATGGTGGCGGTGGACCAGCCGTATTCCCGGCTGAGCGGCAGGATCAGCGCGCCCGGCAGCCCCATGGCGCCCGCCGTGGTCAGCATGGTCAGGAAGGTGAGGGCGCCCACCACCCAGGCGTAGTGGATGCCCCGCCGGGCGAGGATGGCTTCGAGTCGTCGGGCCAGCATGGTCAGTCCTTCTCCGGGACGGGCGCCGCCGTCCCCTCCGCGTGCCGGGCGATCGCCGCCAGGCTGTCCCGCAGCGCGCGGGACGGCTCGGTACCGAAGCTCCGGTCGAAATGGTCCTGCGCGGCCCGCCACAGCGGCTGGCAGCGCCGGCGCTTGGCCCAGCCGTCGGGCGTCAGCGTCACCCGCCGCGACCGGCCGTCCAGGGGATCGGCGACCAGGGCCACCAGCCCGTCGCGGGCCAGGGGCCGCAGGTTGTGGGTCAGGGTGGTGCGGTCGAGGCCGAGGCGCTCCGCCAGCTCGCCCATGCTGGGCGGCCCCTCGGCCTCGCGCTTGGCGAGGTTGCTCAGCACCGCATATTGCGACACGCTCAGCTTTTCCGGTGCCAGGGCCGCATCATAGGCTTGGCTGAGGCGCCGCGCCGCCATGCGCAGGGCCGAACAGGTACATTCGACGTCCATGATGCCGACGCTCCGATCCGCCTTTAGGTGTGTATGCACCCTTATCGACGCCGTCAAACCGCTCCGTCATTCACGGCGCATTCAGCGCTTCGGCCGGAATGTGTCGGCATGATGCGCGCCGCCCTCCTCGGGGCCGTGATGGCCTTGCGCTTCGGGGCCGCAGCGGCCCAGCCCCTCCCGCAGGACGAGCCGCAGCCTCTGCTCTGCGTGGGGCCGGCCAAGGCGCGCCAACTCGTGTTCGACCAGAACCTCGTGCCGCCGATCCGTGCCATGCGGCAGGCCTCGGCCGCATCGGGCGCCGAGCCGATCGACATCCAGCTCTGCTGGTTCCACGGTGCGCTGGTCTATGACGTGACGCTGCTGGATCGGAACGGTCCCATGATCCACCGCCTGATGTCGGGCGCGACCGGTGCCCCGCTCGGCGAGCCCGGCAAGCCGTGACGACCCGTCCGTCCGGGACGACGCCGGCGGTCCGGGACGACCCCCGGAACATGGTGAGGCGAGCCGCGCCGCGCAGCGGCCTCTTGAGGAGGGCGAGATGAGACTCTTGGTGGTCGAGGACGACCGTGACCTGAACCGCCAGATCGTGGCGGGCCTCGAAGGGGCGGGCTATGCCGTCGACCGCGCCTTCGACGGCGAGGAGGGCCATTTCCTCGGCGACACCGAGCCCTACGACGCCGTGGTGCTGGACATCGGCCTGCCGAAGCGCGACGGCATCGCGGTGCTGGAGGCCTGGCGGGCGGCCGGCCGTGCCATGCCGGTGCTGATCCTCACGGCGCGGGACCGCTGGAGCGACAAGGTCAAGGGCTTCGACGCCGGCGCCGACGACTACGTCGCCAAGCCCTTCCACATGGAGGAAGTGCTGGCTCGCGTGCGCGCCCTGCTGCGCCGCGCCGCCGGCCACGCCAGCGCGGAACTGACCTGCGGGCCCGTGACGCTCGACACCCGGGCCGGACGCGTCGCCGTGGATGGCAATGCCGTGAAGCTCACCTCCCACGAATACCGGCTTCTGTCCTACCTGATGCACCACATGGGCCGCATCGTGTCGCGCGGCGAGATCGTCGAACACCTCTACGACCAGGACTTCGACCGCGATTCCAACACGATCGAGGTCTTCGTGGGCCGGCTGCGGCGCAAGCTCGGCGTCGACATCATCCAGACCATGCGGGGCCTGGGCTACCTCGTGGCGCCGCCCGAGGCCGAGAAGAAACCCGCGGCCAGGAAGGACGCCTGAGGTGCTGGCCTGGCTCGGCACGCGGTCCATCGCGACGCGGCTGTTCCTGTCCGCCGCCTTCTGGAGCGTGCTGATCCTGCTCGTCGCCGGCATCTCGCTGGCCACCATCAACCGGCGTTCGGCCGAAAGCGACTTCGACGAGCGCCTGTCGGTCTACATGCGGGCGCTCGCCGCCAATTTCGCCGACCCAGGCGACGACGCGCGCTCCAACCTCGGCCAGCTCGGCGAGGTGATGTTCGAACTTCCGCTGTCGGGCTGGTACTGGCAGATCACGCCGCTCGACGGCGACCCCAACGACATCCGCGCCTCCCGATCGCTCTTCGCCGAGCGGCTGCCCAAGCTGGCCGATGCCGGCGTCGAGGCCGGGGTCGGCGGCACCCGGAAGGGCTATGCCGTCGGGCCCGACGACCGCCGGCTGCGCATCGTCGAGCGGGTGATCGACACGGGCGACAAGCACCACTACCTCGTTCAGGTCGCGGCCTCGCCCGACGAGGTCGAGGCCGACATCCGCTCCTTCAACGTCGCCCTCGGCCTGACGCTGGCCATCCTGGCTGTCGCCCTCATCCTGTCGACGATGCTGCAGGTGCGTTTCGGGCTGCGGCCCCTGCGGCGGCTGGGGGCGGGCGTCGCCGCCATCCGGCAGGGCGACGCCGAGCGCATCGAGGGACAGTTCCCGCGCGACATCGCCCCCCTGGCCAACGAACTCAACCTGCTGATCGCGGCCAACCGCGAGATCGTCGATCGGGCCCGCACCCACGTCGGCAACCTCGCCCACGCGCTGAAGACCCCGCTCAGCGTCATCGTCAACGAGGCCTCGGCGCAGGCCGCGGGCGAGCCGGACGCCCTCACCGCCAAGGTGCGCGACCAGGTCCAGATCATGCGCGACCAGGTCACCTACTACCTCGACCGCGCCCGCGCCGCCGCCCGCTCGACCGTGATCGGCAACGTCACGGAGGTGAAGCCCGTGATCGAGGGGCTGGTCCGCACCTTCGGCAAGATCTACCGCGACCGCGACATCGTGTTCGAGGCGCGCCTGCCAGACGGCCTGCGCTTCCGCGGCGAGAAGCAGGACCTCGAGGACCTCGTCGGCAACCTCGTCGACAATGCCGGCAAGTGGGCGCAGGGGCGCGTCACCGTCACGGTGGACAGCACCAACGACCCCGGCGAACTCGGGCCCTCGGCGCTGCTCATCCTCGTCGACGACGACGGGGCGGGGCTCGACGCCGAAGCCCGCGGCCTCGTGGCGCGCCGCGGCCGGCGCCTCGACGAATCGAAGCCGGGATCGGGGCTCGGCCTGTCCATCGTCACCGATCTCGCCGGGACCTATGGCGGGAGTTTCTCGTTGGACCAGAGCCCGCTCGGGGGCTTGCGGGCCGTCCTCAGGCTTCCCGGAAGCCGGACGGATCTCCGCCCCAATCCCGTGTGAGGCGACCCTGGCCCGAGGCATGGACCTTTGGTAACGTTTCGCGTGTGTGATCGGCGCGGTCCCGTGCGGGCACATGCGATGGGCGCGGGTGTTTGAACGTGAGGGGGCCGGGGGCGGCATGGCAGCGATGGTTCGGATCTTCAGGGGCGCGGCACTGGCCGGCGCGGTCCTCGGCGCCGCCGGGACGCTCGGCGGCTGTTCGACGACGAGCACCAGCGGGGTCAGCCTCGCCGCCATCCCCGGGCTCGGCGCCGCGCCGGTGGCGGCCGTCGCCCCGGTGGAGGCGACACCGATCCCCATTCCGGTGAACTACGGCGGTTTCCTCGGCGGGGCCGCCGGGTCGAAGCTGCCGGAGGGCGACCGCGACGCGGCCCTGGCGGCCGAGAACGGCGCCCTCGCCTCCGGCGAGCGCCGCACCTGGAAGGGGCAGAAAGGCGTGTTCGGCTATGTCGTGCCGGGCGCCACCGCCTCGGCCGGCACCGCCGTCCCGGCGGACGGCGCTCCCGCCGAGTGCCGCAGCTTCACGGCCACGATCTTCTTCGCCGGCCGTCCCCAGACGGGCCACGGCACGGGGTGCCGCGACCTCGACGGCAACTGGCATGTGACCTCTTGATCCGCAGCCGCTTTTTCGCGTTTCCGCCCCGGTGAGGACGCGCTAGAAGGCCGGCATGGTGTGGTTCGCCTTCGCCCTCATGACCGCCGCCGCGCTGCTCTGCGTGGCATGGCCGCTGCTCCACCCGCGGCGACGGCGGGCCGCGGGGGCGAGCGACGTCGCCTTCTACCGTGACCAGCTCGCCGAACTCGACGCCGACGTCGATCGCGGCATCCTGCAGCCCGCCGACGCGGAGGCGACGCGCGCCGAACTCGGCCGCCGCCTGATCCGGGCCGCCGACGTCACGGGCGCCGAGCCGCCGGCCGGCCCGCGCCGGGTGGCGGTGGCGCTCGCCGCCGGCGTCGCCGTCCTGGCCGTGGCGGGCGGCGTCTATGCCGACGTCGGACGTCCGGACCTGCCCGACGCGCCGCTGGCGGCCCGGCGCGACGGGACCACGGATTTCGCCGCCGCCATCGCCAAGATCGAGGCCCACCTCGCCGCCGACCCGGACGACGGCCGCGGCCTCGCCGTGATGGCGCCGATCTACATGAAGATGGGGCGGTTCGGCGATGCGGCGCGGACCTACCGCGACCTCATCCGCGTCGTCGGGCCCACGGCGGAGCGGCGCGCCGCCCTCGGCCAGGCCCTCGCCATGGCGGCGGACGGCGTCGTCACGGCCGAGGCCCGCGAAGCCTTCGACGCCGCACTGAAGGAAGACCCCGCCCTGCCGCAGGCGCGCTTCTTCCAGGGGCTCGCCGCCCTGCAGGACGGCGACAAGGCGAAGGCCCGCGCCGTCTGGATGGCGCTCGTCGCCGAGGCGCCGCCCGGCGCGCCCTATGCCGACACCGTCCGCCGCCGCATCGCCGGGCTCGACGGCGCCCCGGTTGGCGCCCCCGCCCCGGCACCGTCGGCCGCTGCGGCGGAGCCCGCCATGCCGGCCGGCGCCGCCGCCGTGGCGGCGCTGCCGGCCGACCGGCAGAGGGTCGCCATCCGTGGCATGGTGGACGGCCTCGCGGCGCGGCTCGCCGAAGACGGGCAGGACGCGGACGGCTGGCTCCGGCTCGTCCGCGCCTACCGTGTGCTGGGCGAAGACGACAAGGCGGTCAAAGCCCTCGCCGACGCCCGCCGGTCGATGAGCGGCAACGCTCCCGTGCTCGGTCGGCTCGACCGGCTGGCCCACGAACTCGGTCTGGAAAGCTAGCCATGCGCCGCAAATCGAGGCGTCTCCTCCTCATCTCCAGCGCGCTCGCCGTGGCCGGCTTCGCCGCCGGCCTCACGCTCTTCGCGCTGCGCGACAGCGTGGTGTTCTTCTACGGCCCGACGGAATTTGCCGAGAAGGCGCCCGCGCCCGGCACGCGGCTGCGCATCGGCGGCCTCGTCGCGCGCGGGTCGCTGGCGCATGTCGGCGACGCCACCGTGGAGTTCGCCGTGACCGACAACAGCCGCGACGTGCGGGTGCGCTACACCGGCCTGCTGCCGGACCTGTTCCGGGAAGGGCAGGGGGTGGTGGCCGAGGGCGTCGTCTCCGGGCCGGACCGCTTCATCGCCGATTCCGTCCTGGCCAAGCACGACGAGACCTACATGCCGCGCGAGGTGGCGGACGCCCTGAAGCAGCGCGGCGAGTGGCAGCGCGAGAGCGCTTCGGCCTCGGTGGCGTCGCCCGGGCCGGCCGCCGTCGCCGCCGCCCCGACCCTGCGCTGAGGCCCGGGCCATGATCGTCGAGACCGGACATTTCGCCCTCGTGCTGGCCCTGGCGCTGGCGCTGGTCCAGTCGGTGCTGCCGTTGTGGGGATCGGTGCGCCGCGACCCGACGCTGATGGGCACCGCCGTGCCGGTGTCGCTGGGGCAGCTGGCGCTCGTCGCCTATGCCTTCGCCTGTCTCGCCGAGGCCCATGTCGCGGCGGACTTCTCGCTGCGCAACGTGGTCGAGAACACCCACTCGACCCAGCCGCTCGTCTACAAGATCGCCGGCGTGTGGGGCAACCACGAGGGCTCGATGTTGCTCTGGGTGCTGATCCTGGCGCTGTTCGGCGGGCTCGTCGCCCTCTTCGGCCCCGGCATCCCCATCGTGCTGCGCGCCGCCACGCTGGGCGTGCAGGGCTGGATCGCCTCCGCCTTCCTGCTCTTCATCCTGCTGACCAGCGACCCCTTCGCCCGCGTCGTCGACCCGCCCATGGAGGGGCAGGACCTCAACCCGATCCTGCAGGACATCGGCCTCGCCATCCACCCGCCGCTGCTCTACCTCGGCTATGTCGGTTTCTCGATCGTCTTCTCCTTCGCGGCCGCCGCCCTCATCACCGGTCGGGTCGACGCGGGCTGGGCGCGGTTCGTGCGCCCCTGGGCGCTGCTCGCCTGGACGTTCCTGACGCTCGGCATCGCCATGGGGTCCTACTGGGCCTATTATACGCTGGGATGGGGCGGGTTCTGGTTCTGGGATCCGGTCGAGAACGCGTCGCTGATGCCGTGGCTGGCCGGCACGGCCCTGCTTCACTGCACGAGCGTGATGGAGAAGCGCGAGGCCCTGAAGGTGTGGACCATCTTCCTCGCCATCGTGACCTTCTCGCTGTCGCTGCTCGGCACCTTCCTGGTGCGGTCCGGCGTGCTGACCTCGGTGCATTCCTTCGCCAGCGACCCGACGCGCGGCACCTTCATCCTGCTGATCCTGGCGGTCTTCATCGGCGGGTCCTTCGCCCTCTATGCCTGGCGGGCGCCGATGCTGCGGGCCGGCGGGCTCTTCGCCCCGGTGTCGCGCGAGGGCGCGCTGGTGTGGAACAACCTGTTCCTGTCGGCCGCCTGCGCCACCGTCCTGGTGGGAACGCTGTACCCGCTCGCGCTCGAGGCGCTGACGGGGCAGAAAATCTCGGTGGGGGCGCCGTTCTTCAACCTCACCTTCGGGCCGCTGCTGGTGCCGCTTCTGCTCGTCGTGCCGGTCGGGCCCAGCCTCGCCTGGAAGCGCGGCGACCTGCTCGGTGCGGCCCAGCGCCTGACGGCCGCGGCGGGCATCGGGCTGCTGGTGGCGGTGGTGCTGTTGGCCGTCACCCGGGGCGGGCCCGTGCTGGCTCCGCTCGGGGCCGGCCTCGCCGTCTACATCGTGCTCGGCGCCGCCACCGACGTCGCCCTGCGCCTGCGGCCGCGCCCGATGCCGGTCCGCGCCGTGCTGGAGAGGGCGAGGGGGCTGCCGCGCTCGGCCTACGGGACGGCGCTGGCCCATGCCGGGCTCGGCGTGACGCTGCTGGGCCTCGCCGCCACGGGCTGGGGCGTCGAGCGGATCGCGGCCGTGACGCCGGGACAGCCCGTCGAACTCGGCCCCTACGACCTCGTCGTCACCGGCCTGCAGCCGCGGATCGGGCCCAACTACGCCGAGACGGTCGCCGAGACGGAGGTGCGCCGCGGCGGCCGCGTCGTCGCCCGCATCGCGCCGGCGAAACGCGTCTTCGCGGCACGTCGGCAGACCGTGGCGGAGGCTGGCATCGTCACGCTCGGCCTCGGCCAGGTCTATGTCAGCCTCGGCGACCAGCATGCCGACGGCACGATCGACGCGCGCATGTTCTGGAAGCCGTTGGTCTCGCTCATCTGGTGCGGGGCGCTGGTGATGGCGCTGGGTGGGCTGCTGTCGCTGTCGGACCGGCGCCTGCGCATCGGTCTCGCGGTCCGCGGCTCCCGCCCCGCCGGCAGCCCGCCCCCCGCGCGTCCGCCCGTGCTGCCGAGCCCGGCCGAATGAGCGCGCGCGCTGCTGCCGCCCGGGCCGCGGGCCTCGCCCTGCTGGCGGCGCTGGCCGTGACGCCGGCCCGCTCCGTGGAGCCCGACGAGATCCTGTCGGACCCGGCGCTCGAAGCGCGGGCGCGCTCCATCTCGGAAGAACTGCGCTGCCTCGTGTGCCAGAACCAGTCCATCGACGATTCCGCCGCGCCGCTCGCCCGCGACCTGCGCCTGATCGTGCGCGAACACCTGAAGAGCGGCGACAGCGACGACGCGATCCGGGCCTATCTGGTGCGGCGCTACGGCGACTTCGTGCTTTTGAAGCCGCCCCTGGCGCCCGCAACCCTGCTGCTCTGGGCGACGCCCGGGCTGGCCCTGCTGCTCGGCGGCGCGACCCTGCTGGCCCGGCGCCGCCCGCCCGGCGCATCGCGTCCGCTGACGCCCGACGAGCAGGCCAGGGTCGATGCGCTGCTGGCCGGGCCGCGCGGCTGACGGCTGCGGCGGCCGAGCGAGACTTACACGCACCTTACTAAAGTTTCATCACCGGGAAATGGCAAGGCAAGGTGGCGAGCCCCATGTTGCTGGTCATGGAGACGGCGCGCCAAGCTGCGCCGCCCGCGACGAGGAGTTTATCCCGATGACCAAGCGTCCGACCATCCGCACCGCCCTGCTCGGTGCCGTGGCCGTCACCGCGCTCGGCGCCACTGTGGCGGCCCCGAGCCTGCTGTCGACCTATCCGGCGCAGGCCGCGCAGATCGCGGGGCAGCCCGCGCCGAGCACCATCGCGCCCGGCTCCTTCGCGGATGTCGTCGACCGGGTCAGCCCGGCCGTGGTCTCCGTCAAGGTCAAGATGGTGGAGAACGCGTCGGACGACGACGACAGCCCCGCCCAGTCCATGCCCAACATCCCGAAGGGCGATCCGCTGGAGCGCTTCTTCCGCCAGTTCCAGCAGCGCGGCGGCATGGGCAATCCGAAGCCCCATCCCCACACCGGCATGGCGCAGGGCTCCGGCTTCTTCATCTCCTCGGACGGCTACATCGTCACCAACAACCACGTCGTGGAGAACGCCACCGACGTCGAGGTGGCGCTGCAGGACGGCAAGACCGTGCCGGCCACGGTCGTGGGCACCGACAAGAAGACCGACCTCGCCCTCATCAAGGTCAAGTCCGGTTCCAACTATCCCTTCGTGCAGTGGGCCTCGAGCGTGCCGCGCGTGGGTGACTGGGTGATCGCGGTCGGCAACCCGTTCGGGCTCGGCGGCACCGTCACGGCCGGCATCGTCTCGGCCCGGGGCCGCGATATCGGCGCCGGCCCCTACGACGACTTCCTGCAGATCGACGCGCCGGTGAACCGCGGCAACTCGGGCGGCCCGACCTTCAACACCGAGGGCCAGGTCGTCGGCATCAACACCGCGATCTTCTCCCCCTCGGGCGGCAGCGTCGGCATCGGCTTCGCAATCCCGACCGAGGTGGCGCGCGGCGTCATCCAGGACCTGAAGGACAAGGGCGTGGTGGCCCGCGGCTGGCTCGGCATTCAGATCCAGCCCGTCACGGCCGACATCGCCGAGTCGCTCGGCCTGAAGGACGCCAAGGGCGCCCTCGTGGCCGAGCCCCAGAAGGGCTCGCCGGCCGCCGCCGCCGGCATCCGCTCGGGCGACGTCATCACGGCCGTCAACAGCGACATGGTGGACAGCCCGAAGGAGCTGTCGCGCAAGATCGCCGGCCTCGGCCCGGACAAGAAGGTGACGCTCACCGTCTGGCACGAGGGCAGCCAGAAGAACGTCGACGTGACGCTGGGCACGCTGCCGAACGACCAGCAGGCCAAGGCCGACATGCCGAAGCCGCAGGACGAGAAGGCCCAGCTGTCGACCTACGGCCTGACGCTCGCTCCGGCCGCCTCGATCGCGGGCGCGGGCAGCGCTGGCGTGGTCGTGGCGGAGGTCGATCCCGACGGCACCGCGGCCCAGAAGGGCCTGCAGACCGGCGACGTCATCCTCGAAGCAGCCGGCAAGCCCGTGGCGCGGCCGTCGGACGTGTCCACCGCGCTGTCCGACGCCAAGAAGGACGGCCACAAGGCCGTCCTGCTCCGGGTCAAGACCGGCGACAACGTCCGCTACGTGGCGCTGTCGACGCAGAACGCGGGCTGAAGCGCGCTCGGGCCCGAGGCCTTCTCGAGCCCGAGCCTCCCCGGGCTCAAGACTTTCCGGGCTCAAGACTTCCCGGGCTCCCGCGCCTTCAGCGCCCCCCGTCGGCGCGGGGTCCCAGGGTGAGGGCGGCAGGTCGGGCCTAGCGGTCTGGCCTGCCATCTTCCCGGCAGCCGATCCCCCCCGGGCGCGCCAGAGCCACCGGCCCGGACCGTCCCGGGATCAATCACCCCACACCGTCATCGAACCCGCGGCTCCGGCGCTCGCCGGGGTGAGCCGTCACGCCTTGAGGACCCGACCCGATGCGCATCCTGGTGATCGAGGACGATCCGGAAGCTTCGAGCTACCTCGTCAAGGCCTTCGCGGAGGCCGGGCACGCCGCCGACGTGGCGCATGACGGGCTCGAAGGCTACGCGCTGGCGCAGGACGGGCACTACGACGTCCTGGTGGTGGATCGCCTTCTGCCCAAGCTCGACGGCCTGTCGCTGATCGGCGGGCTGCGGGCCCAGAAGGTCGAGACGCCGGTGCTGATCCTGTCGGCGCTCGGCCAGGTCGACGACCGGGTGAAGGGCCTGCGGGCCGGCGGCGACGACTACCTGCCCAAGCCCTACAGCTTCTCCGAACTGCTGGCGCGCGTCGAGATCCTGGCCCGCCGCAAGCCGCTCGACAGTGGGGAGCCGACCGTATACCGGGTCGGCGGCCTCGAACTCGACCGATTGGCCCACAAGGTGTCGCGCAACGGCAAGGACATCCCGGTGCAGCCGCGCGAGTTCCGCCTGCTCGAATACCTCATGCGCAACGCCGGCCAGGTCGTGACCCGCACCATGCTGCTGGAACACGTGTGGGACTACCATTTCGACCCGCAGACCAACGTCATCGACGTGCATATCTCGCGGCTGCGCTCCAAGATCGACAAGGGTGCCGAGGCGCCCCTGCTCCACACGGTGCGGGGCGCCGGATACATGATCCGTGACGATCGTCGGTAAGCTGTTCCGGACGACGGCGTTCAAGCTGTCGCTGGCCTATCTGGTGATCTTCGCCGTCGGCGCCGGGGTCGTGCTGGGCGGCATCGACTGGGACGTCAACCAGCTGCTCGACGCGCAGATCGGCCAGACGATCGAGGCCGAGATCAACGGGCTGACCGAGCAATACGATTCGGGCGGCATCCGCCAGCTCGTCTCGACCGTCGAGCGCCGCACCGAGCAGCCCGGCTCGTCGCTCTACCTCGTGACGAGCTTCGCCGGGGAGCCGCTCGCCGGCAACGTCGCGACCCTGCCGCCGGGCGTCATCGACCATCCCGGCCTCATCGAGATCACCTACGAGCGCCGCAACGAGGCGCGGGCGAGCCACCTGGCGCTCGCCCAGGTGTTCCTGCTGCCGAGCGGGTTTCGGCTTCTCGTCGGCCGCGACCTCGAGGAACGCGAGAACCTCCGCAACGTCATGATCCACGCGCTGTTCACGTCGCTGTTCTGGGTCATGCTGGTGGGCCTGCTGGGCGGCCTCGTCATGTCCTTCCGCATCCTGCGGCGCGTCGACGCCATGAACGCCAGCGCCAAGTCGATCATGACGGGGGACCTCGCCCGTCGCCTGCCGCTGGCCGGCACGGGCGACGAGCTCGACCGCCTCGCCGAGAACCTCAACACCATGATCGGCCGCATCGCCGGCCTGATGGTGGGGATGCGAGAAGTGTCCGACAACATCGCCCACGACCTGCGCACGCCGCTGACCCGGCTGCGCAACGGCGCCGAGGCGGCGCTGCGCTCGGACGGCGATCCCGAGCGCCAGCAGGAGGCGCTGGAGAAGGTGATCGGGGAGGCGGACGGCCTCATCGCGGTGTTCAACGCCCTGCTGATGATCGCCCGCGCCGAAGCCGGGGCAGGGCGCGACGGCTTGGCGGCCGGGGACGTCGGCGCCGTGGTGGCGGAGGTCGTCGAACTCTACGAGCCCTCGGCCGAGGAGGAGGGGGCGAGCGTCCGTTCGGAGATCGAGCCCGGCGTCCCGGTGCTGCTCAACCGGGAACTGCTCGGCCAGGCGCTCGCCAACCTGATCGACAATGCGCTGAAATACGGCCTGCCCTCGGGCGGCGCCCCGGCCGAAGTCGCCGTTTCGGTGCGCCGGGCGGGCGAACGGGTCGAGATCGCGGTGGCGGACCGCGGCGCCGGCATCCCGGCCGCCGACCGGGCCCGCGTGCTCGACCGGTTCGTGCGGCTCGAAGGGTCCCGCTCGCGCCCCGGCTCCGGCCTCGGCCTGTCCCTGGCGACCGCCATCGCGCGCCTGCACGGCGGCGACCTCGCGCTCGACGACAACGGGCCGGGCCTGCGCGTGACCATGACGCTGCCGGTCGCCGCCGCCCCGTCCGGGGCCGTCCGCGTCGCCCGGGCGCGGCCGGAACCGGCCCGGCAAGCGTAGCGGCCGTCGGCGGGGCCGGAACGACGCTCTTCGGCGATGTCGCCTTCGGCGAACCCGCTCAACTTCAGGCGACGTGCTCCTTGGTGGAGGCACCGATGACGCGGCGCGGACCGTGCGACGGGCCGGACTGGGCCAGGGGGGACGCCGGGCGCGCGTAGGCGAGACGGGGTGCCGACAGCGGCGGCGGCGGGCCGGGCAGGTGGATCATCACGATGGTGCCGCGACCCGGCAGCGAGCGGATGCGCAAGGCGCCGCCGTGCATCTCGACCAGCGAGCGGGCGATCGCGAGGCCGAGGCCGGACCCCTTCATGCCGTCGCTCATCGTGGCGCCAGCCTGGGCGAAGGGCCTGCCGATGATGGCCAGCGCCGCCGGCGCGATGCCGATGCCGTCGTCCTCCACGAAGAGGTTGGTGCCGCCCTTGGCGGGCCGGATACGGACACCGACCTGGCCGCCCGTGCCGGTGAACTTGATGGCATTGCCGACCAGGGCCGACAGGATCTTGTGCAGCGAGGCGGCGTCGGCGTGGAGCGTCGTTCGGGGGTCGACGTCGGCCATCAGGGCGATCTGCTTGATGGCGGCGGCCTCGCGCACCTCCGCGAAATTGGCCTGCAGCACGGCCGTGGCGTCGAGGCTCGCGGGCTCGATCCTGACGCGGCCCGAGTCGAGCCGCGCCATCTCGAGCACGTCCGAGATGACGGCCAGCAGGTAGCGCCCGCTCGTGGCGATGTCGCCCGCGTAGTCGACGTATTTGGCGCTGCCGAGCGGGCCGAAGGTTTCGGCACCCATCAGTTCGGAGAAGCCGATGATGGCGTTCAGCGGCGTGCGCAGCTCGTGGCTCATGTTGGCCAGGAACTCCGATTTCGCCCGGTTGGCGGTTTCGGCCTCGGCCTGCTTTTCGGCATGGCGCTCGGCCAGTTCGGCGAGCTGCTGGGCCTGGGTCTCGAGCGCCTGGCGGGACCGGCGCAGGTCGGCGATGGTCGCCATCAAGCGCCGTTCGGAATCCATCAGTTGTTCTTCGTGGCGCTTCAGCGCCGTGATGTCGGTGCCGACCGAGACGTAGCCGCCGTCCTTGGTGCGGCGCTCGTTGATCTGCAACCAGCGATTGTCTCCGAGCTGGGCCTCGTAGGTGCGGGCGCCGCCGCGCGGGCTTTCCCCGAGCGAGATCTGGGTCTGGATCAGCGGTGGCGTGGCGTTGGCGATGAGCAGGCCGTAGGGGGTGCCGACGCGGACGGTGTCGGGCTTGAGCTCGTGCAGGGCGAGGAACTTGGAATTGCAGGTCACGAGGCGGTTGTCGGCGTCCCACAGCACGAAGGCTTCCGAGATGGCCTCGATGGCGTCGCGCAGGCGGACGTCCGCGGTGGCGCTGCGCTCGGCGAGCCGCTTCTCGTCGGAGATGTCGACCGCGATGCCGACGAGGTGCAGTTCCGATCCCGTGCCCTCGCGCACCAGCTCCGCCCGCGCCCGCAGCCACACCCAGGCGCCGCGGCTGTTCCGCAGCCGGAACACGTGGTCGATGGCGTTGGAGCGGGAGCCCGCCACGGTTTCGGCGAGGCGGGACAGGTCGCCGTCCTGCGGGTGGACGAGGGCGTTGACCTCGCCGAAGGACATGAACTCCGAGCGCGCCTGCATGTCGAGCATGGCGTACATCGAGGCCGACCAGTAGATCCGGCCGCGGGCGAGGTCCCAGTCCCACAGCCCGCAGCGGCCGCGGTTCAGCGCCGTGTCGATGCGGCCGTGCACGCGGGCGTGGATGGCCTCGACCTCCACGGCCCGGTTGGTCTGCCAGAAATATGCCATGGCGATGACGGTGAGCACGAAGGCCGTCGAGAACAGCAGGAAGCCGGAGCGGAACGAGGCCGCGCGCCACTCGCTCAGCAGGTCCGCCATGGGATGGATCACGGCGATCTGGCCATAGGGCGGCGCGAGCTGGCGCACCACCGCGAGCACGTCCTGGCCGTCGGCGAGGTCGATGCGGAGCACCCCCGCCTTGTCGGCGAAGACCGTGAGGGGCTGAGTGGGGCCGAGCAGGTCCGCCAAGGCCCTGCGCCCGGCGACCAGCGGCGGGACAGCCGCCACGACGTTGCCGTCGAGGTCCGACACCAGGATCTGCCGCCCGGCCGTGAGGGCCCGGCCCGGCATCAGCTGTTCCAGCGCCTCGGCTGGCTTGAGGCCGGGATGGTGCGCCATCGCGGCGTTGAGCTGGCCGGCGGCCAGCGTCGCCACCATCTCGAGGTCGCCCACGGCGTCGTTGACGGCGCGGTCGCGCGCGTCGCGGCATTGGATGATGGCGCCGACCGCCAGCACGGTCATGAAGACCGCGACCAGCAGGGGCACGAGACGTCGGAGCCAGGGCTCGTATTCCGCCATGCGCAGGTGACCCGGCTGGGTCAGCGCGCGGGCAAGTCCCTGCAACGTCCCCGCATGCGCGGATCCGTTTGCCGCGTTCGCACGCGCCATCGATTGCCCCCTCGTCTACCGCCGGATCGAGGGGATGTGCCGCATCTCCGAGACCCGTCCCAATGTGGGTCGGATGGGCCTGATTTGTCCAGAAACAGATTTGTGAGCGAATCGAAAAGTTCGCTTGATTTCCGTCCGGTTTTCCGGCGGCGGCGCCGCCGCCGGAGCCGTTCAGCCGAGGGATCGCGCCGCGATATCCTTGACGTCCGGCGACAGCGCCGGTTGCCCGGAGACACGCCGCAGCGCCGCCTCGGCTTTGGCACGCCGCCCGGGCTCCATCAGCCGCCATGACCGGAAGGCCCCGAGCAGGCGCGACGCCACCTGCGGGTTCTTGCCGTCGAGCAGGATCACCACGCTCGCCACGAGGTCGTATCCGGCACCGTCGGGGCGGTTGAACTGGGTCGGGTTGGCCCCGAAGCCGCCGATGAGGGCGTAGACCCGGTTGGGCACGGCGAGCGAGAAGGCCGGGTGCTCCATGAGGCGCCGCACCCGCTCCGGCGTGTCCGCTTCGGGGATGGCGGCCTGGAGGGCGAACCACTTGTCCACCACGAGGGCGTGGTCGGCGAAGTCCGAATAGAAGCGGGCGAGGGCGGCCTCGCGGGCCGCGCCCGGCACCAGGCCGAGCACCGACAGGGCGGCCAGGCGGTCGGTCATGTTGTCGGCGCCGTCGAATTGCGCCAGGGCGAGCGCCGCGCCGTTCTCGGGATCCCCGGCGGCGAGCAGCGACAGGGCGGCGTTGCGGAACGCGCGCGCCCCGGCCCCGGCCGCATCCGGCGCGTAGGGCCCGGCGTTCCGGCCCGCCGCCAGGACGGCGCGGAACGCCGGCGCCAGCATGGTGCCGATACCGGCGCGGACGCGCTCCCGCGCCGCATGCAGCGCATCGGGGTCGACGTCGCGGCCGATCTCGTGGGCGAGTTCGCTCACGGCCGGCAGGGTCAGGACCTGGGCGGCGAAGGCGGGGTCGCGTGCGCCGGTCTCGATCACGGCCGACAGGGCGGCCCGCAGCGGTGCCGGCTCGGCCGGGCCGCCGCGCAGGCCGGCGAGGACCAGGCGCGACAGCACGGTCTGCGCCGCGTCCCATCGGTTGAAGGCGTCCTCGTCGTGGGTCATCAGCGTCACGAGGTCGGCGTCGGTGGCGTCGGTCGTCAGGCGCACCGGCGCCGAGAACCCGCGCAGCAGCGACGGCACCGTGCCGGGTGCGACATCCTCGAAGCGCAACCTGCGCGACGGTGTCGAGAGCTCGATGACGCCATGGTCGTGCTCGGTCGCCGACAGGCCCGCCTCCGCGCCGGTGCGGACCGGCTGCTCGGTGCCGTCCCGCCGGACCAGCCCGAAGCGCAGCGGCACGACGACGGGGCGCTTGACGGGCTGGCCGGGGGTGGGCGGCGTGTCCTGCGCGAGATCGAGGGTCAGCACGCGGGTCGCCGCGTCGTAGCGCGTGGTCGCCGTGACGCGGGGCGTGCCGGCCTGGACGTACCAGCGGAAGAACTGCGACAGGTCGCGGCCGGAACTCTCGGCGAAGCACCCGAGGAAGTCTTCGACCGTCGCCGCCGTGCCGTCGTACCGGTCGAAATACAGCGCCATCCCGCGATCGAAGGCCTCCGGCCCGACGAGCGTGCGGTACATGCGGATGATCTCGGCCCCCTTCTCGTAGATGGTGGCGGTGTAGAAGTTGTTGATCTCGGAATAGGCGTCGGGCCGCACGCTGTGGGCCAGCGGGCCGCCGTCCTCGGCGAACTGGCGCGCCCGCAGGGCCCGGACATCGGCGATGCGCTTGACGGCGCGGGAGCGCTGGTCGGCCGAGAACTCCTGGTCGCGATACACCGTCAGCCCCTCCTTGAGGCTGAGCTGGAACCAGTCGCGGCAGGTGATGCGGTTGCCGGTCCAGTTGTGGAAATATTCGTGCGCGATCACCGTCTCGATGCCGGCGTAATCCGCGTCGGTCGCCAGCTCGGGCGAGGCGAGGACGTATTTGTCGTTGAAGATGTTGAGGCCCTTGTTCTCCATCGCCCCCATGTTGAAGTCCGACACAGCGACGACGTTGAACACGTCGAGGTCGTAGGCGCGGCCGAAGACCCGCTCGTCCCAGTGCATGGCGCGTTTCAGCGCATCCATGGCGTAGGCGGCCTGGGCGGTCTTGCCGGGCTCGACGTAGACGGCGAGGTCGACGGGCCGACCCGCGCCGGTCGTCGTGGCGTCCCGCAGCACGTCGAGGCGGCCCCCCACGATGGCGAAGAGGTAGGAGGGCTTGGGATGGGGGTCGTGCCACACCGCGAAATGCCGGTCGGTGCCCGGGACGTCGCCGGCCGCGACCGGGTTGCCGTTGCCGAGCAGCACGGGCGCCACGGCGCGCTCCGCCTCGATGCGGGTGGTGAAGACCGACAGGACATCGGGACGGTCGAGGTAGTAGGTGATGCGGCGGAAGCCTTCCGCCTCGCATTGCGTGCAGAACGCCGAACCCGACCGGTAGAGCCCCATGAGCGCGCTGTTGGCCGAAGGGTCGACGAGCGTCTCCACCATGAGCGTGAAGGCGCGCCGGGGCGGCTCGGCCAGGGTCAGGCGCTCGGGCTCGGCGATGCCGAGCGGCAGCGGTTCACCGTCGAGCGCGATGGCGGTGGCGACGAGGCCGTCGCCGTCGAGGTGGAGCGGGGCCCCGGCGACGCCCGCGGGGTTCGGGCGCAGCTGCAGCGTGGCGCGGATGCGGGTCGCGGTCTCGTGCAGGTGGATGTCGAGGTCGACCGCGTCGACGAGGTAGTCCGGCACCCGATAGTCGGACAGGCGGATCGGCTGGCCCTGGTCGCTGCGCATCGGCTGTCATCCGTGAAGGTTGGGAGGGCCGGAAGGGCTCACTCGCCCGGCCGCACCGCGGCGGCCGTCGGGTCGTAATCGGCGGCCGCCGCGGCCGGATCCGGCAGGTTGCGGTGAAAATACACGGCGGCGGCGAGGTTGGCGGCGCCGAGCAGGACGAGCAGAACGGGGTTCGGCACCGCGATCCAGGGGGCCTGGAGGGCGGCCGTGGCGGTGGCGCCGATGATCATGAACACGGCGTTCAGAACCCCCACCCCGGCGACGACGCGGGCGCGCCGCTCGGGGGCCGCCCAGGACTGCACGGCGGAGAAGACCGGCACCGAGAACAGACCGCCCGCGCAGGCGAGGCCCATAAGGTCGAAGACCAGCCGCAGCCCCGACGCGCTGCGCAGGAAGTCCGGCAGCGACAGCGTCCCGTGCGCCGCCCCCGCCGTGCCGGTGGACCAGCCGGCATCGAGCAGGAACACCCCCATGGCGGCGACCGACCAGGCGGCATGCGACAGGACGATGCGGCCGCGCGACAGCCACCCGGCCAGCAGGGAGCCGATGCCGACGCCGACGGCGAAGAACAGGCTGATGGCGGTCTCGACCTCGACGCCGGCGCCGATGCGCTGCTTGACCACGACCGGCACCAGCACGAGCGACACCGAGCCGCTGAGCCAGAACCAGCTCGACCCGAGGCCGCCCACCCACATGCGCCGGTCCCGCCGCAGGTCGCCGATCAGCGCGAAGGTCGAGCCGATCAGGTTGCGGCCGATCCGCAGGTTCGGCACCGAGGAGGGCGCGGCGGGGATGAACCAGGTCGACACGAGGCACAGCACCGCCACCACCCCGAGCTCCGTCACCACCATGGGCCGCGAGATGCCCTCGAGGCCGGTGAGCCCGCCGGCCGCCAGCCCGAGCAGGATGGCGACGAAGCCCGCCCCCTCGACGAGGGCATTGCCGGCCGTGAGCTCTTCGCGTTTCAGGTGGTCGGGCAGGATGCCATATTTGATGGGCGTGTAGAGGGTCGCGATCAGCCCCAGAAGGAACAGCGCGGCGTAGAGCGCCACGATGGAATTGTACCAGTAGCCCGCGGCCGCGACGCCCTGCACGCCCACTTCGGCGAGTTTCAGCCACCGGGCCACCCGCGCCTTGTCGTTGCTGTCGGCGAGCTGGCCGCCGAGGCCGGACAGCACGAGCGAGGGCAGGATGAAGGCCGCCAGGGCCAGCGTGACGAGCGGCCCGGCATTCTCCGCCCCGACCTTGAACAGGATGATCATGGCCAGCATGTTGCGGACCAGGTTCTCGTTGAAGGCCGAGAAGAACTGGCTCCAGAACAGCGGCGCGAAGCGGCGGGTGGCGAGCAGCGAAAAGATCATGCAGGGAACGTCCCGGGCCTCGACTGGAGGCCGGAACCGGCCCGCGCTCTAGGTTTCACTCCGCCGCCGCCGCCTCGGCCGCCTTGACCAGCGTCAGCGCGCTCTGCGCGGCGGCACCCTCCGAGCCTTCGCCCGAAACCTGCACGGTCGGCAAGGCAAAACCGATGCCGTGCTCCTGAAACGCCGCCTTGATGAGCAGCAGCGCCCGTCGGCGCGACGCGAACTGCACGTCGCCCGGCACGGTGGTCATCTTGGTCTGGAGCTGCACGGCGTAATCGCCGAACTGCGCCACGCCCTGCAGCTTCATGGGCCTGATGATGCCGGGCCCGAGTTCGGGATCCGCCGCGAGCGTTTCGCCGATGCGCTTCACGATCTTGCGCACCTGTTCGAGGTCGGTGTCGTAGCGCACGTTGAGGCGGATCTTGTCCACCACCCAGTCGCGGCTGAGGTTCTGCACGGCGCCGAGCGTGCCGAACGGGATCGTGAACAGCGCGCCGCGCTGGTGGCGGAGCTTGACCGAGCGCAGGCTGAAGCTCTCCACCGTGCCCTTGTAGGTGCCGCTCTGGATGTATTCGCCGATGCGGAAGGCGTCGTCGACGAGGTAGAAGATGCCCGAGATGATGTCCTTGACGAGCGTCTGGGCGCCGAAGCCGATGGCGACGCCGACCACGCCGGCGCTGGCGATGAGCGGGCCGATCTCGACGCCGAGGGCGGCCAGCACCATGGTGCCGGCGACCGCGACCAGGGCTGCCAGCGACAGGTTGCGGGTGATGGGCAGCAGCGTCTGCAGCCGGGCGGCGTGGCCGTTCGCGTCGGCCGGGTCCCCGGGCTCCAGCGTGCCGGCGAGCTTGCGGTCGATCAGCGCCACGATGACGTGCCACAGAAAATCCGCCACCAGCACCACCACCACCACGCCGATGACGGCGCGGGTGATGCGCGTCGCCACCGTGTCGTGCATGGCGAGGTTCGACACGTCGAGGCCGATGAGGCGGGCCAGGAGCGCCGAAGCCGCGACGATGAGCAGCGTGCGGACGCCGCGCTCGAGGAACACCACCAGCAGGCCGCCGGCGGGCACGGCGCCTTCCGCTTCCCCGCCCGGCCGCATGACGTGGCGGATCGAGCGCTGCGCCACCGCCACCGTGCAGGGCCCGCCGACCGCGAAGACCAGCACCCAGAAGGCCTTGTCGGCCCCCGCCACGGCGAAGCACCACAGCAGCAGCATCGTCAGCGACAGGCCGAGCCGCGCCCAGCCGGCCCGCATGTGGCGCCAGTCCGCATGCCCGACGGCCGGCGCCGCCCCCTCGGTGCCGCCGACCGTCGGGACGCCGGGGTAGCGGGCGACGGTGGCGAAGCCCAACGCCAGGGCGAGCGCTTCGACGGTGTCGCGGCACAGCTCGCGGGATTCGGCATCGAAGCCGAAGGAGGCCAGCAGCGCGACGAGCTGCGAGCCGATGCCGAGCAGCAGGCCCGCCGCCACGAGGCGGCGGAACAGGTAGGAGGCTTCGGGGGTACCGATGGGGACGATGCGGAAGCGCGGCGCGCCCGGTGCGAGCAGCAGCCGCCCGACCACGGCGGCGAGGCGCACGACGACGGCGGCGAGCAGCAGGGCGAGCAGCACCTGCTTGAACTTCGCCGTCCAGTCGAAGGGCAGCATAGCCCCGACGCTGCCGAGCGTGAACGACCCGATGAGGCCGAGACCGTAGGCGAACCGCGCCATCATGGCCGAGATGCGGTCCCGGACGGTGTCGAGCGGCAGCGCCAACAGCCAGCGGCCGAACCGGCGCGTGTTGAGCCGGAACAGCCATTCGCCGCCGAAGCCCAGCGCGATGAAGAGCGGCAGGAAGAGGGCGAGGCTCAGGGCGTCGCCGTGCCCCAGCATGTCGCCCAGCATGGCGCGGGCCGCGCCGAATTCGCCCGGCAGGCGTGGCACGGCCTGGGCCAGGGCGCCGATGCGCTGGCGCAGGTGCTGCAGATCCTCGCCGAACCCGCCCGACATGGTGTCGGCCGCGGTCGCCGACGGCGACGGCGCGGCCGGGGCTGCCCCGCGGGCGTCGAGCAGGGCGCGGACATCGGGATCCTGGACGAGGTCGAGAAGCAGCCGCAGCTTGGTGGCCGAGGCCGGCGATTCCGCGGGCGACGCCGGCCCGTTGGGGACCGGCCCGGCGGGAGCCGGGCTGGCGAGGACCGGGCCGGCGAGCAGGCCGAGGCCCAGGACGGCGGGGAGGAGCAGGCGCATCGGCGTTGAGTCCCGGTGGCGAAACGGCCCGCGGCCCCCGGCGGGGCCTCGGCGGCTGGCAAGGGCACGGGAGGCCGTGCTACTGCGGCTGCATGTCCTTCGACCGGAATAGCACGCTGGTGACACAGACCGACTCCCCCGATCCCGCCCTCGACCCGCGCCGCAGCTTCCAGGGGCTGATCCTGGCCCTGCAGCGCTTCTGGGCCGGGCAGGGCTGCGTCGTGCTCCAGCCCTACGACATGGAGGTCGGCGCCGGGACGTTCCACCCGGCCACGACGCTGCGCTCGCTCGGCCCCAAGCCCTGGCGCGCCGCCTATGTGCAGCCTTCGCGCCGCCCCAAGGACGGCCGCTACGGCGAGAATCCCAACCGGCTGCAGCATTACTACCAGTTCCAGGCCATCCTGAAGCCCTCGCCGCCCGACCTCCAGGACCTTTACCTGCGCTCGCTGGCGGCGATCGGCATCGACCTCGCCCTGCACGACATCCGCTTCGTCGAGGACGATTGGGAAAGCCCGACGCTGGGGGCCTGGGGCCTCGGCTGGGAATGCTGGTGCGACGGCATGGAAGTGTCGCAGTTCACCTACTTCCAGCAGGTGGCGGGCGTCGAATGTTCGCCCGTCTCGGGCGAGCTGACCTATGGGCTCGAGCGCCTCGCCATGTATGTGCAGGGCGTCGAGAACGTCTACGACCTCAACTTCAACGGGCGCGACGGCGAGGCCCGCATCGCCTACGGCGACGTGTTCCTGCAGGCCGAGCAGGAATATTCGCGCTACAATTTCGAGCATGCCGACACGGCGCTGCTGTTCCAGCACTTCCGGGACGCCGAGGGCGAGGCCCGGTCCCTGCTGGACAAGGGCGCGCCCGAGGCCGAGGGCGGCCGCCACCGCATGGCGCTGCCCGCCTACGACCAGACCATCAAGGCCTCGCACCTGTTCAACCTGCTCGACGCGCGCGGCGTCATCTCGGTGACGGAGCGGCAGAGCTACATCCTGCGGGTGCGGGAGCTCGCCAAGGCCTGCGGGGCCGCCTGGCTGCAGACCGAGGGCGGCGGCGCCTGAGCGGCGGGGGCGCCTGAGCGGCGGGTGGCGGGGGCGGTGCGGGCGCGCAAAGGCGGAAGTCCGCCGGAGCCGGCCCGGGACAGGTTCGACACCCGCGAAGCCGAGGCCAAGCGCTCGACCTTGGCTTCGAGGACCTGCCCGTGACGTCCCCGCATGCCGTCGCCTCGGCGAACCCGCCCTGGATCCACGAGGACCCCTTCGACCGCCCGCCGATCGCGCAGGCCTCGGTCGGAGGCATCACCCTTTCCACCGCCGACGCCCCGATCCTGCGCTGTCCCGGCCCGGTCCAGCGCGTCTGACCCGCTCGCACGAAGATCCCCATGCCCGACCTTCTCCTTGAACTGTTCTCCGAAGAGATCCCCGCCCGCATGCAGGCGCAGGCCTCCTCCGACCTGAAGCGCCTCGTCACGGACGCGCTGGTGGCGGCCGGCCTGCTCTACGAGGGCGCCGAGGCCTTCGTGACGCCCCGCCGGCTGGCGCTGCAGGTGGCCGGCCTGCCGGCCCGCCAGCCCGACGCGCACGAGGAGCGCAAGGGGCCGCGCGTCGGCGCACCGGAGGGCGCCATCCAGGGCTTCCTCAAGAGCGCCGGCCTGGCGTCGATCGCCGAGGCCAGGATCGTCGCCGACAAGAAGGGCAGTATCTACGTCGCCCATATCCACCGGGCGGGGCGCGCCACGCCCGAGGTCGTGGCCGACCTGCTGCCGGGCATCATCCGCACCTTCCCGTGGCCGAAGAGCATGCGATGGGGCAGGGGGTCGACGGCGCCCGACACGCTGCGCTGGGTGCGGCCGCTGCAGTCGATCCTGTGCACGTTCGGGGCCGAGACCGAGGACCCCGAGGTCGTGCGGTTCTCGGTCGACGGCATCGCGTCCGGCGACGAGACGCGAGGCCACCGCTTCATGGCGCCGGGCGCCATCAAGGTGCGGCGCTTCGACGATTACGTGCCGGCGCTCGAGGGTGCCAAGGTGGTGCTGGATGCCGGGCGGCGCGCCGACACCATCCGCCACGAGGCGCGCGACCTCGCCTTCGCGCGAGGGCTCGAGGTCGTCGAGGACGAGGCGCTGCTCGCCGAGGTGGCGGGTCTCGTCGAATGGCCCGTCGTCATGATGGGGCGCTTCGATCCGGCCTTCCTGACCATCCCGCCCGAGGTGATCCGCGCCACGATCCGCGCCAACCAGAAGTGCTTCGTCACGCGGCGCCCCGACGGCGCGCTGGCCGACAGCTTCGTGCTCGTGTCCAACATCCTCGCCTCGGACGGCGGCGCCGCCATCGTGGCGGGCAACGAGCGCGTGGTGCGGGCCCGCCTGTCGGACGCGCGCTTCTTCTGGGAGACGGACCTCGGCATTGCGCTCGCCAGCCGCGTGCCGAAGCTCGACAGCATCGTGTTCCACGAGAAGCTCGGCACGCAGGGCGACCGCGTTCGGCGCGTCGCCGCCCTGGCGCGCGACCTCGCCCCGCAGGTCGGGGCCGATGTCGGCGAGGCCGAACGCGCCGCCGTCCTGGCCAAGGCCGACCTCGTCTCCGACATGGTGGGCGAGTTCCCCGAGCTGCAGGGGCTGATGGGCCGCTACTACGCGCAGCGGCAGGGGGAGAGCCCGGCCGTGGCCGGCGCCGTGGAGGATCATTACCGTCCGCAGGGGCCGTCCGACCGCGTGCCGACCGACCCCGTGGCGATCGCCGTGGCGCTCGCCGACAAGCTCGACACGCTGATCGGCTTCTGGGCCATCGACGAGAAGCCGACGGGCTCGAAGGACCCCTTCGCGCTGCGCCGCGCCGCGCTGGGCGTGATCCGCATCGTGATCGAGAACGGGCTGCGGCTGCGGCTGCGCCACGAACTGACGCTGCACGGCCTGGTCCTCGCCACGCGCCACTTCGCCGAGGAGGACCGCCGCATCGTAGAAGCCCGCGAGCTGCTGTCGCGCAGCCTGCGCGATGCGGCGCTGGACGCCAGCATCGCCCTCGCGGCGCGCCTGTCGCCCTCGCTCGATGCCCGCTGGGTGGAGGCGGCCGAGATCGCGCACCGTCGCGCCCTCGACCTCATGGGCTTCTTCGCCGATCGCCTGAAGGTCTACCTGCGCGAGAAGGGCGCCCGGCACGACCTGATCGATGCCGTCTTCGCCCTGCCGGGACAGGACGACCTCGTGTTGGTCGTCCGCCGCGTCGAGGCGCTCGGCGCCTTCCTCGACTCGGAGGACGGCGCGAACCTCCTCGCCGGATACCGGCGCGCCGCCAACATCCTCAAGGCTGAGGAGAAGCGCGACGGGGCCGGGGCCTTCGACGGCCTGCACGACCCCGCGCTGCTCGAGATGCCCGAGGAGCGCGTTTTGGCAGAAGCCTTGGCGCGAGCCGAGGCGGCGGTCGCGGATCGTTTGGCCGAGGAGGACTTCGCCGGCGCCATGCGGGCGCTGGCGGGGCTACGGGCACCGGTCGATAGCGTCTTCGAGCGCGTCACCGTCAACGCTGACGACCCGGCCCTTCGCCTCAACCGCCTGCGCCTGCTCTCGGCCCTGCGTCGCACCATGCAGGCCGTCGCCGACTTCAGTCGCGTCGCCGGCTGATCGCACTTCCCCTTCTCCCGTCTGGCGCGACAACCCGGCCCCGTCGTGCGCTGCCCTTCTCCCGCCTGCGGGAGAAGGTGGCGCCGCGCAGCGGGGTCGGATGAGGGGACGGGGGCCGCCCCGGCGGGCTGCCGCCTCGGCCACGGGCAGCCGGGGGAGAGTCCTGCGATTCCCATGGCGATTGCTGGGGCAGGGGAGTGGGCTGGAGGCGTTCCGAGCGTCGCCGCTGATTTTTGCAATTTTGTGAGTTTCGGCGTTGACGGGCTTGGTTGGTGGGTTCTATAAACCGGTCATCGACGGCGGCGCTGCTGAGGCGGCCCGCGGGTTTCGACGCTTCCGAGCTTCGGTTTGGTGGTCATCGCCCGGC
>NZ_QYBC01000031.1 GCF_004137085.1 Lichenibacterium ramalinae | reverse complement strand
GGCATTCTTGTGGATGTTCATCCGGTCCCTCCCTTGGGGCTGAAGCGTCGCAACCTCAGCTTCCTCGGTTCGGATCGGATGGACAACCTATGGAAAGCTCACAGCTAGAGCGCTTCCGTCCCGGCTGAATCCGCTCCAGCTCCGACGCGAGGGATGCCGCAGCGGGTGGGATTCGCCGAAGCGATGCCGCCTCGTCCGACATGGCTCGGGACCGTGTCGTGCGGTCGCCCACCCACCAGCCCGTCAGCCCGCCAGCCCGCCCGCCGCCGGGTGCCGCCGGCTCAGCCCGGCCCCGGCAGGCGCCGCGCCACGAAGTAGCGCCCGGCCGGCACGCCGGGCGGCAGCGGGTGGGGGGCGAGGCGCGGGTGGGGCAGGGGGCAGCCGCTCGCCGCGAAGCCGCCGGGGGCCAGCAGCCGGGCCACCAGGGCCGGGAGCCAGTGGCCGAGGCCGTCGTCCCGGTCCGCCAGGCCGCTCTCGATGTCGGCATGGACCAGCGCCGCGCCGGCATCCGGCAGGTGCCGGGCCGTGTCGCGGACGTCGCCGACGAGCAGGTCCTCGGGCGGCGGCAGGAAGGGCAGGTCCGGCACCACCACGGATTCGAAGACCAGGATGCGGCGCCCGGGGAAGCGCTGGCGCAGGTGGTCGTAGGTGCGCCCGTTGCCGAAGCCGATCTCGAGGATCGGGCCCGGCACGGCGTCGAGCCGCCCGGCGAGGTCGTCGAGGATGTCGCGCTGCGCCGACATCCGGCGGATAAAGGATTCGAGGCGGCTCATCGGCGGCTCATGGTCGGCTCATGGGCGGGCGATTCGAGGATGGGCGGCTCCCCACGGGGCCACCCCGGCGGTCGCGGGCGGCCGTGGCGTCCCGTCAGCCCGCCAAACGCCCGGCATAGGCGGCGATGCGGCGGAACGCTTCCGCGAGCCGCGCTTCGGGGGCGGCCAGGGCGATGCGCACGAAGCCCGCCGTGGCGGGGCCGAAGGCGGCGGCGTCGACCAGCGACACGCCTTCGGCACGGAACAGGCCCCAGGCGAAATCCGTCGAGGTGAGGCCGGTGCCGCGCACGTCGAGCAGGGCGAACATGCCCGAGGCCGGCCGCAGCATGGCGAGGCCCGGCAGCCCGGCCAGGCCCTCGGCCGCCACGGCGACGCGGGCCCGGTAGGCGTCGCGCATCGCCTCCGCGGTCTCGTCGTAGAGGGCGACCGCAGTCAGCGCCGCCGCCTGGACGAACCCCGGCAGGCCGTAGATCATGTTGAGCCCGAGCCGGTCCATGTGGGCGATCAGCGCCTCGGGCCCGATCGCCCAGCCGATGCGCCAGCCCGTCATGGCGTGGGACTTCGACAGGCTGCCGATGGTGACGCTGCGGTCCGCCATGCCGGGCAGGGCGCGGAACGGCCGGTGGGTGCCGGCGAAGACCAGGCTCTCGTAGACCTCGTCGGCCACGACCCACAGGTCGTGGCGCAGCGCCACGTCGGCCACGGCGGCCATCTCGGCCTCCGTCATCACGACGCCGCTCGGGTTGTTGGGGTTGGCGAGCAGGATGGCGCGGGTGCGGGGCGTCACGGCCCCGGCCAGCGCCGCGACGGCCGGGCGGAAGCCGTCGTCGGGCGAGGCGGCGACGCGGACGACGCGGGCGCCGGCCGCCGCCAGCGTGGCCTCGTAGGTGGCGTAGATGGGCTCCATCACCAGCACCTCGTCGCCCGGGTCGAGGAGGCACAGGGCCGTCGAGAAGAGGCCGTTCTGGGCGCCCGCCACGATCATGACGTTCTCGGCCGTCGTGGGCACGCCCGCGCGCCGGCGCTGCAGGCCCGCCACGGCGTCGCGCAGGGCGTGGCGGCCCGGGATGGGCGTGTAATGGGTGTCGCCGGCCCGCAGCGCCGCGACCGCGCTCTCGACGATGGGGGCCGGCGTGTCGAAATCGGGGTCGCCGACGCTGAGCAGGATGACGTCCTCGCCCCGGGCCGCCGCGAGCCTCGCCTCGTGATGGATGTGCCAGGCGGCCCCGCCGGGCGCGTCGAGCCGGTCCACGAGCGAAGAGAAGCGCATGGGGGAACCTTTCTCGAGGGGGTGGCGGACGCTGCCTATCCCTAACCGCCCCGGGCCGCCCGCACCACCCCGGACGCGGGGCGGCGCCACGCGTGCCAGCGTGCCAGCAGCAGCACCGCCACGGCGCAGAGACCCGCCAGCAGGCCCGTCCACACGCCCGCTGCCGCGTGCGAGGGCGCCAGCAGGGCGGCGACCGGCACGCCGACCGCCCAGTAGCCGAAGCCCGAGATCAGCATCGGGACGCGGGTGTCCCGGAGGCCCCGCAGCATGCCGGCCAGCACCACCTGGGCGCCGTCGGCGAGCTGGAAGGCTCCGGCGAGGGCGAGCAGGACCGTGGCGGTCCGCACCACCGCCTCGGCATGGGGCTCGGCGGGGTCGAGGAACAACCGCACGAGCGGGCCCGGCAGGGCGAGCATGACGAGGGCCGCCGCCGCCATGGCGCCGAGGCCGAGCGCCAGCGCCGTCCAGCCCGCCCGGCCCACGGCCGCCGCCTCGCCGGCGCCCGCCGCCCGCCCCACCCGGACGGCCACGGCCTGGCCGATGCCGAGCGGCACCATGAAGGTGAAGGAGGCGATCTGCAGCGCGATGGCGTGAGCGGGCAGGGCGGGCGCGTCGTAATGGCCGATCAGCGCGGTCGCGGCCGTGAAGGACCCGGTTTCGAGCATGATGCTGATGCCGATCGGCAGGCCGAGCCGCCACAACGCCCCGCAGGCGTCCCAGGGCGGCCGGGCGAGGCCGGCGAAGACGCGGATGTCGCGCAGCCCCGGCGCCAGCGCCACGGCGCCCGCCAGCGCCCCCGCCATGAACAGGTTCGACACGACCGTGGCGAGCCCCGACCCCGCCGTGCCGAGCGCCGGCAAACCGGCCCCGCCCCCGATCAGGAGGACGTTCAGGCCCGCGTTGAGGACGACGGCGGCCAGGCCCGTGACCACGGCCCAGCCCGGACGCTCGAGCGCCGCCAGCATGGAGCGCAGCACCAGATAGGCGAGGGCGGGCAGCAGCCCCCATTGCATGACGTGGAGGTAGTCGGCGGCGGCCCGCGACAGCGCGGGGTCCTGCCCGGCGGCCCGGAAGATCGCCTCCCCCTGCCACAGGACGGCCCAGATGGGCGCCACGATGGCGAGGGCGTTCCAGAACCCGCCCTGCACGACGCGGCGCGCGGCCCCGGGCTCCCCGCCGCCGCCGATCGCCCGCGAGATCAGCGGCGACACGGCCGCCGTGAGCCCGATGCCGAAGGTCAAGGCGACGTTGTAGAGCGCCAGCGCCAGCGTCACCGCCGCCAGCGCCTCGGGGGCGATGTGGCCGACGAGGGCCGCGTTGGTCAGGTTCATCGCCATCTCGATGGCGTTGGTGACGACGAGCGGCACGCTGAGGGCCAGGCAGGCCCGGACCTCCCGGCGCCAGGCCGCGGCGGTTCCGCCGCGATGCGATGGATCGAACATCGCCCCCTCCTACAGGGGACGGGGCGCGGGGGCCATGGGGCGGGGTGGCGCCCCCGGAAGCGAAGGGCGCGAAGGGCGGGGGGACGCCCCCGGGACCGGGCGAGGTCCCCGGGCCGCGCCCCGCCGTCGCGGGGGGGGGGCACCGGTCGGTCGGACGGACCCGCCGGCCCGGATGGCGGCCGTGACGTACCGCGGATCGAGGTCGGTCGAGCCGACATTCGGACGACGTGTTCCGAAACGGCGCCGCGTCGCGGTGTCGCCCGACATGGTCCGGACGCGGACAAAGCGTTGCGCGGTGCCACAGGTTTGCTAAGCGAGAGGATGAAGATGCGGGCGGCTTGCGGCCGCCCCCTCGGCGCGCCTCCGTGGGAACCGGTCTCCTTGTCGTCAATCACCGCAACGGCCCCCATCGTCGGCGAGGAGGAGCGCAGGGCGGCGCTGGCCGCCTATGCCATCCTCGACACCGCGCGGGAGCCCGAGTTCGACGACATCGTGGCCATGGCGGCCCAGGCCTGCGGCACGCCCATGGCCTACATCAACTTCATCGACGGCGACCGGCAATGGCTCAAGGCCGAGCTGGGGGTGGGCCGGCGCGAGATGCCGTCGGCGGCCTCGCTCTGCCTGCGCACGCTCGGCGAGGCCGACCTCCTGCTGGCACCGGACCTCGCCGAGGACCCGAACAACGCCGAGGCCGCGCTCATTCTCGGGCCGCCGCCGCTGCGCTTCTACGCGGGCGTGCCGCTGAAGACGCCGGGAGGCGTCGCGGTCGGCACCCTCTGCGTCATCGACTACAGGCCGCGGCGCCTCGACGACCAGCAGCTCTTCATCCTCCGGGCGCTGGCCCGCACCGTCATGGTGCAGCTCGAGCTGCGCAAGGCGGTGGCGGAGCGCGACCTCGCCCTGGCGGCGCGGGAGCGGGCCGACCGGCAGCGCGAGGGCGAGGAGTTCCGCAGCCGGCAGGTGCTCGACGGCGCCATCGATTACGGCATCATCACGACGGACCGCGAGGGCCGGGTGACGAGCTGGAACGAGGGGGCCCGCCGCCTCATGGGGTGGCGGGAATCGGAGGTGCTGGGACGACCCCTCGATCGCATCTACACGCCCGAGGACAGGGCGGCCGGGCGGCCCGCCGAGGAGATGCACCAGGCGCTGGCGACCGGGCGCGGCAACGACGAGCGCTGGCACCTGCGGGCCTCGGGCGAGCGCTTCTGGGGCGACGGCGAGGTCATGACGCTGTCGGACGAGACCGGCGCCGTCACGGGGTTCCTGAAGATCCTGCGCGACCGCACGGAGCGCCGCCGGGCCGAGTGGACCCTGCGCGAAAGCCGCGAAAGGTTCGACGCGGCCCTCGCCAGCGGCCTCGTCGGCTTCCTCGACTGGGACGCGGTGAGCGGGCACATCCGCGGCGACGGCGGCTTCGCCGGGGTGTTCGGCTTCACGGCCGCGCAAGCGGCGGCCGGGGTCGCGCCCGACGAGCTCATGTCGCGCATCCACGCCGAGGACCGCGAGCGCGTGCGCGCCGCCGTGTCGGCGACCCTCGACGCCGGGACGGACGTGCTGACGGAGTTCCGCGTCGGGGCGGCGTCCGGCGAGGCCCGCTGGCTGCTGCTCAGCGCGCGCTGCTATCTCGCCGAGGGCGGCAAGCCGCTGCGCATCGCCGGCATCACCATCGACGTGACGGCGTCGCGCTCGGCGGAAGCGGCGCTGCGGGCCAGCGAGGAGCTCAACCGGCGCATCCTGGCCTCGTCGAGCGACTGCATCAAGGTGATGGACCGCGAGGGCGTCATCCAGTTCGTCAACGACGGCGGCCTCGTGGCCCTCGACGCCGACGACCCCGAAGCCGTCCTCGGCCGTCCCATCACGGCACTGTGGACCTCCGCCGACCGCTCCGGGCTCGAAGGGGCCATCGCCGAGGCGCTCGGCGGCCGCGTCGGGCGTTTCCGCGGCCATGCCAGGACCCTGAAGGACCGGTCGCGCTGGTGGGACATGGTGGTGACGCCGATCCTCGGCGGCGACGGCCGGCCCGAACGGCTCCTCGCCGTGTCGCGCGACATCACGGCCGAGATCCTGGCGGAACGCGAACAGCTGGCGCTGATGGCCGAGCGCGACGCCGAGCGCCTGCGCCTCAAGGCGGTGCTCGACAGCGCCCCGGTCGGCATCGTCTTCGCCGAGGCGCCCTCGGGCCGCATCGTCGGCCAGAACCCGCGCGCCGACCGCATCTTCGGCCACGGGCTGCGCCGCACCGAGGCGCTCGACCAGCACGGCGCCTGGGTGCTGCACGACCCCGAGGGAGAGCGGCTGCCCGTGGACCGCTACCCGCTGGTGCGGGCGCTGACGCAGGGCGAAACGTCCGACGGCGAGGAATACCTCTACGGCCGCGACGACGGCACCCTGGCCTGGATCCAGCTGACGGCCGCGCCCCTCCGGGACGCGTCCGGCGCCATCGCCGGCGGGGTCGTCTGCATCGAGGACATCTCGGCCCGCAAGGCCACCGAGGGCGCGCTGCGGCGCCTCAACGAGACGCTGGAAGCCACCGTGGCGGAGCGGACCCACGAGCTCGACAGCATCTGGCGCCATTCGCGCGACATGCTCTGCGTGGCCCGGTTCTCCGGCACTTTCCTGCGCCTCAACCCGGCCTGGGCCGGGACGCTCGGCTGGGCCATGGAGGAACTGCTCGACACGCCCTTCATCGACCTCGTGCATCCCGACGACCGGGAGCGGACGCTGAGCGCCATGTCGGTGCTGGCGAACGGCGTGACGGTGCCGGGCTTCGAGAACCGCTACCGTCGCACGGACGGTTCCCACCTGTGGTTCTCCTGGAACGCCGTGCCGCACGACGGGCTCATCTACGCCATCGTGCGCGACGTCACGGCGGAGCGCGAGGCCGCCGCCGCCCTCGCCAAGGCCGAGGAGCAGCTGCGCCAGTCCCAGAAGATGGAGGCGGTGGGCCAACTGACCGGGGGCATCGCCCACGACTTCAACAACCTGCTGACCGGCATCACGGGCGCGCTCGACCTGATGCAGCGGCGCATCGCCCAGGGGCGCACCGGCGACGTCGCCCGCTACGTCGACATCGCCATCACGTCGGCCAACCGGGCCGCGGCGCTCACCCACCGCCTGCTGGCCTTCTCGCGCCGCCAGCCCCTCGACCCGCGCCCGACCGACGGCAACCGCCTCGTCCGGGCCATGGAGGACCTGCTGCGCCGCACGATCGGCGAAGCCATCGCCTTCGAGGTTTCGCTCGCCCCGGACCTGTGGCCGACGCTGTGCGACCCCCACCAGCTCGAGAACGCGCTGCTGAACCTCGTGATCAACGCGCGGGACGCCATGCCGGAGGGCGGGCGCCTGGCCATCGCCACCGGCAACGTCGTCCTCGACGAGAGCCGGCGGGACGTCGGCGCCCCCGGGCCCTACGTCTGCCTCGCCGTCACCGACACCGGCCACGGCATGGCGGCCGAGGTGGTGGCCCGGGCCTTCGACCCGTTCTTCACCACCAAGCCCCTCGGCCAGGGCACCGGCCTCGGCCTGTCCATGGTCTACGGCTTCGTGCGGCAGTCCGAGGGTCACGTCGCCATCGACAGCGCGCCGGGGCGCGGCACGACGGTGCGGGTCTTCCTGCCCCGCTTCCGCGGCGCGGCGGCGGGCGACGACGAGGCCGCGACCGTGTCCTCCGCCCCCTCCCCGCTGGCCGGGGCGGACGAGACGGTGCTGGTGGTGGAGGACGAGGCTTCGGTGCGCAACCTCGTGGTCGACGTGCTGGCCGACCTCGGCTACCGCGCCCTCGAGGCCGCCGACGGGCCGGCGGGCCTGCGCATCCTCGAAGGCTCGGACCGGGTCGACCTTCTCGTGACCGACGTGGGCCTGCCGGGGTTGAACGGGCGCCAGCTCGCCGAACAGGCCCGGGTGCTGCGGCCGGGCCTCGGCGTGCTGTTCATGACGGGCTATGCCGAGGACGCCACCTTCGGCGACAGCCACCGCGACCCGAGCCTGCAGATGCTGACCAAGCCCTTCGCCATCGACGACCTGGCGGCGCGCATCCGGGCCATGATCCAGGCGCGCTGAGCCGGCGCTTCGGGGGCCGCAGGCGGGCCACGCCCGCCGAAGCGCCCCCTCGCCGCTCCGGCGGCCCTCCGCTATCCTGGAGACCCCAGCCGGACGGACGCAGCATGCCCCACCCCCTCGAACTCGGCCTCGACACGTTCGGCGACACGACGGCCGGCCCGGACGGCACGCCCCTGTCCCACGCCGCCGTGCTGCGCGACGTCGTGGCGGAAGCGGTCCTGGCCGACGAGGTCGGCGTCGACTTCATCGGCGTCGGCGAGCACCACCGCGCCGACTTCGCGGTGTCGTCGCCCGAGGTCCTGCTGGCCGCCATGGCGGGGCGCACCCGGCGCATCCGCCTGGGCTCGGCCGTGACGGTGCTGAGCTCCGACGATCCCGTGCGGGTGTTCCAGCGCTTCTCGACGCTGAACGCCGTCTCGGACGGCCGCGCCGAAGTCGTGCTGGGCCGCGGCTCCTTCACGGAATCCTTTCCGCTCTTCGGCTACGCGCTCGACCAGTACGAAACGCTGTTCGAGGAGAAGCTCGACCTCTTCGCCGCCCTGCTCAAGGGCGGCCCCGTGTCGTGGCGCGGCACCACCCGCGCGCCGCTGGCCGTCGACGGCGTGGTGCCGAACCTCGAGGCGCCGCTGCGGTGCTGGGTCGGCGTCGGCGGCAGCCCCGACTCGGTGATCCGCGCAGCCCGCCACGGCTTTCCCATGATGCTGGCCATCATCGGCGGCGACCCCATGCGCTTCGCCCCCTACGTCGACCTCTTCGGCCGCGCCTTCGCCCAGATGGGCCTGCCCGTGCCGCCGGTCGGCGTGCATTCCCACGGCTACGTGGCGGAGACCGACGAAGCCGCCCGGGACGAGCTGTGGCCGGACTACAAGCGCATGCGCGACCGGATCGGTGCCGAGCGCGGGTGGCCCCCGATGCGGCGGGCCGAGTTCGACGGCGAGGCCGACAGCGGCTCGCTCTACGTCGGCTCGCCCGAAACGGTGGCGCGGCGCATGGCCGCCACCATCCGGGGCCTCGGCCTGTCGCGCTTCGACCTCAAATACAGCGCCGGGCCGCTCCCCCACGACCGGCTCATGCGGTCCATCGCGCTCTACGGCTCCCGCGTCGTCCCCATGGTGCGGGACCTCCTGGGCCGCTGAGCCCCGGGGCGCCAAAGCGCCGGCGCCTTCGGCGAAGCCGCTCCAGCTCCCGAATCGAGAGCAGTGTCATCGGCTTGGAGTCGCCAAGGCCAATCGGAGAAAGCCGGTACTGCTCCAGGCGACGCGCTGGCACCGAGCAACGTTTCCTCCATCGCAATCGGTCGATCGATTTAACCGGTCGATCATACATCGCTGACAGTCTCTGGCAGAACAAGATCCAATATCCTCCTTCGATATTGGATTTCGGCAGACTTTCATGATGTTCAAGTTGCAATCTCATCTTCACAGACTGGCTGCGCGATGGCGAGCGGACACGCGCGGCGTGGCCGCCGTCGAGTTCGGACTGCTCGGCGGCATGTTCATCCTGCTGATGTGCTTCTGGATGGAGATCGGGCTGAGCCTGTTCATGCAGGCCGCGCTCGACCGCGCGGTGCGCAAGGAGGCGCGGCTCATCCGCACCGGCACCATCACGGCCTCGGGCGCCGCGACTTTCGCCGCCAACCTGTGCACCGACCTTCAAGTCCTGATGAGCTGCGCCAACATCCAGTACAACGTGGCCTCGGCGTCGAGCTTCGCGGCCCTGTCGGCGGCGGTGCCGACCGACGGGTTGAGCCGGATGACGACGACGGGCTTCGCGCCGGGCGGATCGGGCCAGGCCGTGATCGTGCAGGTCGGCTACGCGCGGGCCCTGTTCCTGCCCATCGTCAACGCGGTCCTCGGCAAGAACGGCACGCTGCTGGTCTACGCGTCGCTGGCCTTCCAGAACGAGCCTTTCTGAGATGGCCCGCCCCAGCTTCCGGAGCGCGTCGCACGGCGCGGTCGCGGTCGAGTTCGCCCTGCTGCTGCCCGTGATGGTGGCGATGCTGTTCGGCAGCATCTCGGCCGCCAGCCTCGTGCGGGCCAGCATGAAGATCTGGAACGTCGCCCAGGCGATCGGCGACCTCGTCGCCCAGCAGACCTCCCTGTCGGCGGCGCAGATGAACGATTTCTGCAAGGGCGGCGCGCTGACGCTCGCGCCCCTCTCCGGGGGGTTCACCGCCACGGTGGCGAGCGTCACCTATGTCGCGGGGGGCAGCCGCGTCGTGAACTGGCAGGACACGACCTGCGGCGGCACCGCGATGGCCAATGCCCTGGCGCTCGGCACGCCCTACACGCCCAATGCCGGGGACAGCGTGATCGTGGCGCAGGCCACCTACGTCTACAGCTTCCCGCCGTCCTACATCCTGCCGCCCTCGTTCACCTTCACCCGCACCACCTATTCGCGCCCGCGCGCCGGAACCGCCGTGGTGCATTCGTGACGGTCCCCCACCCCCACACAGGACGGCGCGACGCCATGGCGACCTTCGGTGCAGTTCCCCGTGCGGTCCTGCGCGGCTTCGCGCGGTTCCGCCACGACCGGCGCGGCGGCGTCGCGGTCTGGTTCGGCGTCGGCGCCGTGGCGCTGCTGTTCTTCGCCGGCTCGGGGCTCGACCTCGCCCGCGGCATCAACCAGCAGGCCGAGATCCAGGGCGCGGCGGACGCCGCCGCCCTGGCGGGAGCCGGAGCCTATACGAGCCCCGACACGCTCGCCGCCGCGACGGCCGCCGCAAACAATTACATGGCGCAGTTCAAGACCGCGAGCGGCCTCACCGACCTGACCTTCACGGTGACGCCCGGGACCGTGAGCAGCGGCAGTGGTGTCGCGGTCTACAAGATGACGGTGAAGGCTTCGGGGACGATCGCCAATACATTGATGGCCATGGCCAGCAAATCCACCACGGTCGCCGTGACGGCTACGGCGCAGAACCCCGTCTACAACATCACCATCACGATGGCGGGCTTCAGCTCCAGCGCCGTCGATACCAACACCGTGTCCTATTACACGGTCCCGGCCGACGGGTCGGTGCCCACGACGACGGCGCTGCTCTACAGCAATGCCAAGAACTCGACCGCGACGGCCGGCTCGCGGGTGGTCCAGCTCACCGCCAGCCAAAAGCTCGGCTTCATGCTGACCAACACGACGGACGGCAATGCCGCGACCACCTGCACGACCGTTTTGTTCATCTTTCAGAACTGCTCGTCGAACAGCTATGGTAACAACGCCTATGGCGGCCAGCCGAACAGCGTGCATTATTTCTACTCGCACCTGTTCCCGCCCAGCAAGTTGGCCTACCCGAGCGTGACGCAGAACTGCAGCCTGCGGGTGCTGGTCGGCACGGGGTCCAGCCCGTCGACCGGCTGCTCGGCGGCGCTGCCGACCTATGCGACGGTCAATTGCGTCAATGCGTCGGGGCTGACGCTGTCCTATTACTGGAACGACATGGGCGGCAGCACCGACGACAAGGACTACAACGATGCCGTCTATACGGTTGCCTGCTCGCAGGTCGGCACATCCACCAGCAAGGGGCTGGTGCTGACCAACTGAGGGCCGGTAAATCAACGCCCTCGTCGCTGAGGCGAACAGAGGCGCTTCGACGATGGCGCCTGGCATTCGGGCGCAAGTCCACTGCCTCCACAGCCTTCGAGGTCGGCGGCGAGGCGGCGTCACGCGGCCTGCGGCGCCAGCCGGCCCATCTCGTTGTTGACGAGGGTGCGGTAGGGGCCGTCGAAACGGATGAGGTCGTCGGGGGCGCCGTCCTGCACCACCACGCCGCCCTGCATCACCAGGATGCGGTCGAAGGTGCGCAGCGTCGACAGGCGGTGGGCGATGGCGACGACGGTGCGGTTCTGCATGAGGTTTTCCAGCGCCTGGCGGATCGCTTCCTCGGATTCGCCGTCGAGCGCGGAGGTTGCTTCGTCGAGCAGCAGGATGGGGGCGTCCTTCAGGAAGGCCCGGGCGATGGCGATGCGCTGGCGCTGCCCGCCCGACAGCAGCAGGCCGCGGTCCCCCACCATGGTGTCGAGCCCCTCCGGCATCTTCTCGATGAAAGGGCGGCACCGCGCCGCGACGGCGGCGGCCCAGACCTCCTCGTCGGTGGCGTCGGGCCGGCCGTAGCGGATGTTCTCGGCGAGGCTGCGGTTGAGCAGCGCCGTGTCCTGCGGCACGATCGAGATGGCCCGGCGCAGGCTCTCCTCGGTGCTCATCGCGATGTCCTGCCCGTCGATCAGCACGCGGCCCGTTTCGAGCGGGTAGAGCCGCTGGACGAGCGCGATCAGCGTGGACTTGCCGCTGCCGGAAGGGCCCACGAGGCCGACGCGCTGGCCGGGCTCGATGGCGAGCGACAGGTCGCGGAAGATCTGCCGCCCGGACGGGAACCGGAACGTGACGCTGTCCAGCACCACGCGCGCCCCGCGCGGCTGGAGTTCCACGGCATCGGGGTGCTCGCGCAGGTCGTGCGGGGTCAGCAGCGTCGCCAGCGCCTCCGACAGCCGGGCCATGTGCTGCGTGACGTCGACCAGCGCGACGGCGAGGTCGCGGGTGGCGCTCAGCACCGACAGGCCGAGGGTGCAGACCAGGATGACGTCGCCGGCCGAGATGCGCTTGCCCTGCCACAGGTGGATGGCCCAGCCGAGCATCACCAGCGTCAGGGCCACCACCACCAGGGCATGGGCCAGCCGCAGCTTCTCGAGGTAGAGCAGGCTGCGCCGGCGGGCCTGCACCTCGTCGCCCACCGTCGCGTCGAAGCGGCGGTGTTCGCGCGGGATGCCGCCGAAGGCCCGCACCAGCGCCATGTTGCCGATGACGTCCACCATGGCGCCGTCGACCGCCGCGGCCTTGTCGGCGAAATCGTGGTGCAGCGGCTTGCCGGCCGCGGCGAAGCGGAACATCCCCACCATGACGACGGCGGCCACCGCCACCAGCGCCCCCGCCATGGGCAGGCTGACGGCCGACAGGTAAAGCACCGACCCCACCGTGGCGGCACAGGGCGGCAGCACGTTCCACACCGCCATGTTCTCCATCGTGAAGACGGCGTTGGAGGTCGCCGACACGCGGCTCGTCAGCACGCCCGGCATGCGGTCGGCGAAATAGCTCGGGGCGTGGCCGGTGAGGTGGCGGAAAAGGTCCGAGCGGAGGTCGCCGCTCACCTGCACGAAGGTGTGGCTGGCGACCCAGCTGGCGACCCGCCAGAGCAGGTTGTCGGCCGCGACGAAGCCCACCACCACGGCGAAGGCGTGCCAGGGCCGTCCGCCGCCGTCCTGCCCGGCCGCCAGCGTGTCGACCAGGAACTTGATGCCGTATTGGGTGGACACCGAACAGGTGACGGCGCCCAGCACCGCCGCCAGGATGACGGCGTGGCTGAGCCAGCGCCGGGCCGCGTAGCGGCCGAAGAAGGCCAGGGGGCGATGAGCGTAACGTTCCATCGGCGCGGAAACCTTCGGTCGTCGGTGGAAGCCCGCCGACGCCTGCGGCGGACCCGCCCCGGTTCGGCTCCGGGACGGGCGCAAGCCGCCATCCAAACAAACTCTCCCGCACTGCACAAGGCGCCAGTCGGCGTCACGCCGTCATCGACGCATGCCGGCGCCGGAATGCGAGCCTGTCGGCAGGCATGAGTTGCAATTTCGCGTCACCACCGTCCCGACAATCCTGGTCCGATCGGTCCTCAGGGCGGGTCCGCACCCTCGGCCGTCGCCGGGCGGGTTTCCGGCATGGCGAGCGCCGTCACCACCACGGCGAGCGCGGCGACGCCCGCCATGGCCAGGAAGGCCGTGTGGCTGCCGAGCGTATCGGCCAGCAGCCCCACCGCCGTGGTGCTGACCGAGGCGCCGATGCCGACCGCGCAGCCGATGGCGCCCTGGGCGAGGTTGAACCGCCCGCTCCGCCCCGCGACATCGGCGATGGTGAGGGGCACCAGCACGCCCAGCACCGCCGCCGAGATGCCGTCGAGCGCCTGGACGGCGACGAGCAGCGTCGGGTCGGTGGTGGCGGCGAAGAGCAGGCCGCGCAGGGGCAGGGCCGCGAAGCCGATGACCAGCAGCGGTTTGCGTCCCCAGGACTGGGCCTTCCACCCCACGACCGGCGACAGCACCGTCACGATGGCCTGCGGCACCACGATGGCGGCCGCCACCATGGCGGAGGCGGCGTGGCTCGAGCGCAGCGTGAGCATGCTGGCGGCCAGCGGCAGCATGCTGGCATTGGCCATCTGGAACAGCACCACGCAGGCCGCGAAGACCAGGAGGGCGCGGTTGCGGGCGAGCCCGGCGAGGCCGGACAGCAGCGACCCGCCGGCGGGCTCCGCCGCGGCCCTGCCGGCGGGGGCCGGGCGCCGGAGGTCCTCGGCGCGGATGCGCAGCAGCGCCACCAGCGCCGGCACCACCAGGGCGGCGGCGACGAAGAAGACGGCGCGGTTCGACAGGTAGTAGCCGCAGGCCCCCATGCCGGCGGCGGCGAGGCCCGTGCCGGCCGAGGCGAAGGCGGCGTTGCGGCCGAGGCGGCTGCCGAGCCCGGCCCGGCCCACGAGCGCGAGGCTGAGCGAGGCCATGGACACGCCGAGCACGCAGCTCGCCGCCGCCTGCAGGACGCGCGACGCCATCACGACCGGGACGACCGGCCACACCGCCAGGGCGAGGGCGCTGATGCCGATGCCGGCCAGCGCCACGGCAGCGGCGGCCCGGGTGGACCGGACGGCATCGACCAGCGCGCCGGCCGGGATCTGGGCGGCGAGGCTGACGAGGCCGCCGACCGTGAGGACGAGGCCGATGTCGGTCTGGGTCCATTTCGACGCCGTGAGATAGACCGCCACGAAGGGGCCGAAGCCCGTCTGCACGTCGGCGACGAAGAACACGAAGCCGTCGAGGCCGTGCCGGCTGCGCGGCGCGGGCGTGGGCCGCCCGTCAGGCGCCGGAGCGGGTCCGGCGGAAGCCGCCCGCGGCGGGTCGGAGGTCACCACGGCGGATCATTTCTGCGCCGGCGCGGCGGGGGCGGGAGGGGCGGCAGAGGCGGCGGGGCTCGGCGGCGTCGGCGCAACCGGGCCGGGTGCGGCCGGGCTCGGCCCCAGGATCACCACGGATTCGCCTTCCTTGTAGACGGGCGAGACGCGGAGCCGCTCCGCCGGCAGGTCGGCCGTCGCGGCGTCGGATTTGACGCCGGCCCCGAAGTGGAGCGCGTGCCAGTCCACCGCGATCTTGCGCGTGCCGACACCGAAGAAACCGCCGAAATCCACCACGGCGGCCCGGATCGCGCCGGTGCGGTCCACGAGCACGTCGACGATGCGCCCCATGTCCTCGCCGGCCGGGCTCTTCACCTTCTTGCCCAGCACGCTGCCGATCTGGTCGTCGTCGACCACGGTGGCGGGCGTGCCGGAGGCGGCGGGCTCCGCCGCCGCGGCAGGGGCCGGCGCGGCAGGGGACGGCGCGGCAGGGGCGGGCGCCGTCTGGGCCGGAGCGGCAGGGGCCGGCGCCGTCTGGGCCGGAGCGGTCTGGGCGAGGGCGGGGCGGGGCGCCATCGCCGACGCCAGGACGAGCACCGCCACGACCAGCGCCGTCATTCCAGTGTCGGCCAGTCCCTTGCCGGCCACTCCCTTGGTGGCCAGTCGCTTGCCGGCCAGTCCCTCGCGTGCCATGGCGCGCCGGGCCCGCATCCGTCGATCCTGCATGCCGCAACCTCCCGCGTCCGCCACAGTCCCGGCGCCGTGCCCCGCCGGGCGGTATCCTTCCAACGGCAGGGCAGGGCGGCCGGTTCACCGGGGCCCGGCGGACCCTGCCGGTTCACGCCGCCTGGATGAAGCTTTCCAGCACCATCTTGCGCCCGGCCTTGTCGAAATCCACCGTCAGCTTGTTGCCGTCCACCGCCGCGACGGCGCCCGGCCCGAACTTCTGGTGCATGACGCGGGCCCCGACCGTGTAATGCGCCGTCTGGGTCGACTTGGCGATGAGCTCGCCCTCGATGACGCCCGGCAGGCGCGCCACGCCGGAGGTCGCGCCGGCGCCCTGGCGCTGCGCCCGCTGCCAGCCCGGCGTGGCGTAGGACGAGGTGCCGAAGGTTTGGACGTTGTCGAAGCGCGACGGGCCGTAGCCCGAGCGCTTCTCGCGCGCGTTCTCGGCCACCGCGACATGCTCCTCGGGCAGTTCGTCGAGGAAGCGCGACGGGATCGTGGTCTGCCACATGCCGTGGATGCGGCGGTTGGTGGCGAAATACACGAAGGCCCGGCGCTTGGCGCGGGTGAGGCCCACGTAGGCGAGGCGCCGCTCCTCCTCGAGGCCGGCCTTGCCGTTGTCGTCGAGCGAGCGCTGGTGGGGGAACAGCCCCTCCTCCCAGCCGGGCAGGAACACCGTCTCGAATTCGAGCCCCTTGGCGCCGTGCAGCGTCATGATGGACACGCGCTCGCCGGCCTCGGCGCCCTCCGTGTCCATGACGAGGGCGATATGCTCCAGGAAGGACACGAGGTCCGGAAACTCCTCCATGGAGCGGACGAGTTCCTTCAGGTTCTCGAGCCGGCCGGCCGCCTCCGCCGAACGGTCCTTCTGCCAGAAATCCGTATAGCCGGATTCGTCCAGGATCTGCTCGGCGAGTTCCGAATGCGGGATGGTGCCGAGGCGCGCGCGCCAGCGCGCGAAATCCCCCAGCAGCGCCCGCAGCGTCTGGCGCTGCTTGGGCTTCAGCTCGTCCGTCTCCACCATCATGGCGGCCGAAGCCATGATCGGCAGGTCGCGGTCGCGGCCGAAGGCTCGCAGGATGCCGATGGTGCTGTCGCCGAGGCCGCGCTTGGGGGTGTTGACGATGCGCTCGAAGGCGAGGTCGTCGTCGGGCTGGGCGACGCAGCGCAGGTAGGCCAGGGCGTCGCGGATCTCGAGCCGCTCGTAGAAGCGCGGGCCGCCGATGACGCGATACGGGAGCCCCAGGGTGATGAAGCGCTCCTCGAACTCGCGCATCTGGAACGAGGCCCGCACCAGGATGGCCACCCCGTCGAGCGACAGGCCCTTGCGCTGCAGCTGCTCGATCTCCTCGCCGACCTGCCGGGCCTCCTCCTCGCTGTCCCACACGCCCGACACGCGCGGCTTCTCGCCCGGCTCGCCCTCCGTGAACAGCGTCTTGCCGAGCCGGTCCTCGTTGCGGGCGATGAGGCCCGAGGCGGCACCCAGGATGTGGCCGGTCGAGCGGTAGTTGTTTTCGAGCTTCACCACGGCGGCGCCGGGGAAGTCGTGCTCGAAGCGCAGGATGTTGTCGACCTCGGCGCCGCGCCAGCCGTAGATCGACTGGTCGTCGTCGCCGACGCAGCACACGTTGTGGCGCCCCTGGGCCAGCAGCCGCAGCCACAGGTACTGGACCACGTTGGTGTCCTGATACTCGTCGACCAGCATGTAGCGGAACCGGTCCTGGTACTGGGCCAGCACGTCAGGGTTCTCGCGGAACAGCCGCAGGCATTCGAGCAGCAGGTCGCCGAAGTCGGTGGCGTTCAGCGTCTTCAGCCGCGCCTGGTAGGCGGCATAGAGCTGCTGGCCCTTGCCGTTGGCATAGGCACCGGCCTCGCCGGCCGGCACGCGGGCGGGGTCGAGCCCGCGGTTCTTCCAGCTGTCGATGAGGTGGGCGAGGCCGCGCGCCGGCCAGCGCTTGTCGTCGACGTTGGCGGCCTGCAGCACCTGCTTCAACAGGCGGATCTGGTCGTCGGTGTCGAGGATGGTGAAGCCGGACTTGAGCCCCACGAGTTCGGCGTGGCGCCGCAGGATCTTGGTCGAGACGGCGTGGAAGGTTCCGAGCCAGGGCATGCCCTCGCCCGCCGGGCCGATGAGGGCGCCGATGCGCTCCTTCATCTCGCGCGCCGCCTTGTTTGTGAAGGTGACGGCCAGGATCTCGTGCGGCCGCGCCCGCCCGGTCGACACGAGGTGGGCGATGCGGGTGGTGAGCACGCGCGTCTTGCCGGTGCCGGCGCCGGCCAGCACCAGCACGGGCCCTTCCAGCGTTTCCACGGCGCGGCGCTGCTCGGCGTTGAGCCCGTCGAGGTAGGGCGCCGACAGGTGGGCGCGGGCCCGCTCCGCGATGCCGCCCGGGCGGGGCGCCGGCGCCGGCGTGGCGGCCCGGGGGACCATGGGTGGGGCGGCGGAATCGGCCAAGGGCGGCTCCTCGCGGCCGCCCCCGGGCGGGGGAGGCCCGCATCGGGGACGGGAACAGAAGCCGAACTCTTAAGCCCATCGACACCCGCGCGAAAGGGGCCGCGGTGCCGCTCCACCCGGCTCCCGCCGCTGCGGCAAGCCCGGGGCGCCCCCCGGCGGCGAAACCCGGCGATCCGATGGCGATTGCGGCTCCACAAAGGCCTCGGAATGGGTTAGGAACGGGTTCGAAGCCCAGGGCTTCGCGCGGGTGTGGTGGAACTGGTAGACGCGCCGGACTCAAAATCCGGTTCCGCAAGGAGTGTCGGTTCGATTCCGACCACCCGCACCAGTCTTTCGGTTCAGCGGTTTTGCCAAGGGTTGGGAACCGCCAATGCGCGTCCGAGAAAGCCGATACGGCCCTGGCGCGGCGGAGTGTTGCGACGGCAGCGTGGGGGCCGCGGCGTCGCCCGGGAGGACAGCGGTGGATTCTCCCTGTCGGGGGAGGGTCGGCGTCCCCGCCCGAAAGGTCCGACGGCATGGGTGTCGTGTCCGGCAATGCCGTCGCGAGGGCGTCGCCGACGGTGTGCCGATCAGTGAGGGCTCTCATCCGCCGAAGCAGCCATTGGGGCCGAGCAAGAAGTACCTCTCACGATCAAACTCGGTTGAAGTTCGACGGTCCTCGCCGGCAGGTTCACATCGCCGATGCGATCGCGAAGCAGACGCCGCGCGACATGACCCATCTCCTGCCGCGAGTAGCTGATCGTCGTCAGGCTGATGTAGCCGTAGCACGCGATGTCGATGTCGTCGAAACCGCATAGCGCGAAATCGACACCTGCCATCAGGTGACACTCCCTGGCGGCCCCGAGAACACCGAGCGCCATGGAGTCGTTCGCCGCGAATATGGCGGTCGGCCGATCTCGAGATGCGAAGAGCTCCTTTGCGCCGGCATAGCCGGAGCTTTGAGTGTAGTTTCCGAGCAGCACGCGTACGGCCGCAGGCTTCACGCTCGCCACCCGCTGCAGAAACGCCTCCTTGCGGAGCTGTGCCCCGGCCCCGGTGCCGCCGTCGAGATGGGCGAGCCTGCGATGGCCGAGCTTCAGGAGATGCTCGGCGGCGAGATCACCGCCGCTCTTGTCATCGACCAGGACGCTGTCGACGCCGGGAATGTTGCGCCCGACGACGACGGTGGGGACGGTTTTGGCCAGGTGCTGGATCTGCGCGACCGCGAGGCGCGACCCGATCAGCACGATGCCGGCGACCCGATGGGCGAGGAACGTGTCCAGGGACGTCCTTTCACGCTCGACATCGTTGAAGCCGGACGCAAGGTACATCTCCGGAGGTTCGTCCTCGTTGGCTGGCGCGAACCCGTCCACGATGTCCGACATGATCGGGTTGTGCAGGTCGGCGAGCAGGACGCCGAAGGCGGAGGACGTGGTCCCGGCCAGACGGCTCGCGTTGACGTTGGGGGAGTAGCCCATCTGGCGGGCGATGCGATGGATCTCGTCCGTCCGCTTGACCGAAATCTTCGGCGAGCCCCGCAATGCCATGCTGACGGTCGCTCGCGAAACTCCAGCCCGCGCCGCGATGTCATCTAAGGTGACGTGGTCCACTTGCGTCCGCTCCATGCTGAGTTGACAGGCATAGGTGAAGCGCTTAAACCGTGCAAGTGAAGCGCTTCACCTGCGAGGGAGAGCTGCAAAAAGCAGCCGACGCGCTCGATCCCTGGGCATCGTCGCCCCGACTTTCCGGATCATCATAGGGAGGACGCCATGCCGAGAGGATCATTCCTGGGCGCGAGTCTGCTTGCGCTCGCCGCAGGTTTCAGTACCGCCGTTTCCGCCGCTCAGCCCACCTTCGTCATGGTGAGCCATTCGCCCGAGTCCGATTCCTATTGGACCAGCGTTGTCAAGGGTCTGCAGCAGGCCGGCAAGGATCTCGGCGTCACCGTCCAGTATCGCGGCACCGACAACAATCTGAACGATCCCAATCAACAGCGCCGCAACCTCGAGGCTGCGATCGCCGGAAAGCCCGATGGGCTATCGTCACCGATCCGACGCCGGCCTCCCTCAACGCGACGATCAAGAAGGCCACCGACGCCGGCATCCCCGTGATCCTCGTCAACCAGGGGGCGATCAGGTTCAGAAGGTCGGTGCGCTCACTTTCGTGGGCGAGGACCCTTCGGATGAAGGCGCTCTCGGCGGGGAGCAGTTGAACGCCCTCGGCGCGAAACATGCGCTCGTCATCACGACGCCGATCGGCGCGATCCCGTTCGTCGACGCCCGGACCAACGGCTTCCGAAAGGCCTTCAAGGGTACGTCGACCCTGGCCGAGATACCGGTCTCCGACCTCAACAGCTCCAACCGGATCAAGACGATCACGGAGACCCAGCTGCAGAAGGACCAGTCCATCGACGCGGTCTTCTCGATCGGCTCCTGCTGCATTGCCGCCATGGACCAGGCTCGCACGGATCTCGGTGACCGTGGCAAGTCGATGCACTGGGGTACGATCGACCTAACGGCGGGCGGCATGCAGGCGATCAAGAACCACGACCTCGATTTTGCCCTCGACGCGCAACAATACGCTCAAGGCTACTACCCCGTCGTGATGCTGGCCCTCTATGTTCGCCAGGCGGTCCGGCCCGCGGCGGCCTCTTATCCGACCGGTCCTGCGGTCATCACGCCCGACAACGTCGCCAGGGTGCAAGCCGCGACGGGATCACGTTGAACGCCCCCCGGACCCATCCTTCGCTGGAGCATCCATGAGCGCGAGCCTCACGTCCCCGGCGGGCGGTCAGGACGGTTCGAGGCCGTCGTTGAGCCTTCGAACCTTCCTCATGCGTCCCGAATTCACCGCCGTCGTCGGCACGATCGTCGTCTTCGCCTTCTTCGCCATCTTCACGGGAAGTGCGGGTTTCCTGACGGTGGCGATGACGCGCAACTACTTGGAGGTCGCCGCCGAGATTGGGATCATCGCCGCTCCCATCACGCTGCTGCTCGTCGCCGGCGAGTTCGACCTTTCGGTCGGCTCCATGGTGGCGGCCAGCGAGGTCATCATCAGCTACCTGACGGTCGATGCCGGCTGGTCGCTCCCGGCGGCACTCGGGGCGGCGGTGGTGGCTGCGGCGGCCGTCGGAACGATCAACGGCTACCTGGTGGTCAGGACCAAACTGCCGTCCTTCATCATCACCTTGGCGATGCTCTTCATCGTGCGGGGCGCGGCCCAGGGCGTGCTGCGCATGCTCACCGGGACGAGCACGATCGACGGTGTCCGGGAGGCCGTCGGCGCCGCGCCCTCCGCGCTCCTGTTCTCGTCCACGGTGGGTCCGCTCTCGATCTCCGTCGTCTGGTGGATCGCCATCACCCTGCTGGCGGCCTGGGTCCTCGACGGGAGAGTCTTCGGCAACTGGATCTACGCGACAGGCGGCAATCAGGCCGCAGCGGTGCGGACCGGCATCCCGGTCAATCGGGTCAAGATCCTCCTCTACGTCGCGGTCGCGGTTTCGACGACGCTCGTGGCCGTGCTCGATCTTTATGCGATCAACCAGGGCAGCGCCAATGCCGCGACCGGCCGGGAATTCGAGGTCGTCACGGCGGCCGTGATCGGCGGCGCGCTCCTCACCGGAGGGTACGGATCGCCGATCGGCACGCTGTTCGGAGCGCTGCTGTTCGGGATGGTCGATCAGGGCTTCTTCTTCACGCCTTTGCCGGACGTGTGGTTCATGACCTTTCTCGGCCTGATGCTCCTCCTGGCCGTGTTCATCAACAACTACACCCGCATGCAAGCGCTCAAGCCCCGGGGGAGGAGTTGATGGACGGCAAACCTTATCTCGAGGCGCTCGCCGTATCGAAGTCCTACGCCAATGTCGCGGCGCTGCAGGACGTGACCATCACGGTCCGGCCCGGCGAGGTCGTCTGCCTGCTGGGAGACAACGGCGCCGGCAAGTCGACCCTCATCCAGGTGCTGAGTGGCGTCGTGCAACCCGACACCGGGACGATGCGGATCGCCGGCGCGGATGTGCGCTTCGCGTCCCCGAACGACGCGCTCGACAAGGGGATCGCCACGGTGTTCCAGGATCTGGCCGTCGTGCCGATCATGCCGGTGTACCGGAACTTCTTCCTCGGGCGTGAACCGACGATCGGCTGGGGTCCCTTCAAGCGCTTCGACAGTCGGCGCGCGATCGCCACCGCAGAAGAAGCGTTGCGGGACCTCGGCGTCAGCGCCGGTGCCGTGCGCCGGCCGATCGGCACGCTCTCGGGCGGCCAGCGGCAAAGCGTTGCCGTGGCCCGCGCCGTCCATTTCGGAGCCCGCATCCTGATCCTCGACGAGCCCACATCCGCCCTCGGCGTGAAGCAGTCCGAGATGGTGCTGGACTACGTCAGGAAGGCCAAAGAGCGTGGGATCGGCGTGGTGTTGATCACCCACAACGTGCAGCACGCCTACCCCATAGGCGACACCTTCGTCGTGCTGTTTCTCGGCCGCCAGCTGGGCACGTTCAAGAAGACCGACCTCAGCGAGACGCAACTGATGAAACTGATGGCCGGCAAAGTCGACGGCATCCCTGGCATCCCCGCGGTGGCCTGATGAGCGAGACACCGACAGACGCCGCGATCCGGGACGGCCTCGAAACCCGGTCGAAGACGGTCACGCTGGAGGGCACGGGCCCCGTCTTCGTCGAGGCGGGACCAAGAGCCGTCCTGATGCTCCACGGCTGGGGTGCGTCGCCCGAAAGCCTCCGCTTCATAGCAGCCGGCGTCGCTGGCAGCGGGTATTCCGTTTTCGTGCCGACGCTTCCCGGACATGGCACCTCCGCGCAGGACATGACGGCGACGGGGCCTCTCGACTGGGTCACGGCCAGCCGCCATGCGCTGAGGTGGCTGTTCGATCGTTTCGGCCCGGTCTTCGTTGTCGGTGTCTCGATGGGTGGAACCCTCGCGCTGCAGATGGCGGCGCTCGACCCGGCCCTGGTCGCCGGTGTCGCCGTCGTGAATGCTCCTCTCGTCCTGATGCAAGCACAGTTCGCCATCGACCTGATGTCCGGACCAGCCGAGGAGCTTCTCCCGGCGTGGCACGGGCCGACGTTCGTCGGGCCCTCTGTCGAGGAGATCACCTATCCGGAGCGGAGCCGGAAGAGCGGCGTCGATCTTCTGGCCATGGCGGCACTTGCACGCGAGGTCCTGCCCCGCGTCGCCGCCCCTTTGCTGATCCTGCAATCCGTGCAGGATCCGGTGGTCCCCAAAGACAATGCCGAGATGATCAGAGCACAGGCTGGCAGTCGATCGAAGCGGATCGTCTGGTTGCTGAACTCCCTGCACGCTTCCCAGCTCGATCTCGATCGTGACGAGATCGTACGTCTGGTCGTGGAGTTCATCAGCCCGCTCGTGTGAACCCAGGACCCCGAGCTTCGACCGACATGGTGCTTCCGCCCGAAGCTCTCCCGTGATGCCGTCCGCCATCCTGGCCAGGCGGAGGATCCGCTCACGCGAGTGAGGCATCGATACACGTTGTTGAGGACTGTTGCAGATCTTCCTAGCTGACGCGAGCGCCTTCATGCCTTTCAACCCTCAAACATATTTCTCGCACACGATCGATACTGCGCAACAGATTGAGAGCTTCAACGCGGAGAGACGGATCTCGGTCGCTTTCCGTCCCGTTTCAGGCCTGACGCCCTCGCTGACCTTCGAGGGCGGGCAGAGCTCGTCCCTCAGCCTCTGGCAGACGACGTCACGAAGTGGGTTCCTTACGGTGCCGAACGACGATCTCGAAGTCTTCACCGTCCGTTTCGTGACTGACGGCTCCATGGTCCGACGCGACCATCGTGAACAGCATATCGGCCGGCCCGGTCACGCCATGATGGTGTCGTTCGACGCCATGCGCAGCGAGGAGGCCTCGGCGGACTTCGCAGCCGTGAGTGGGACCGTGACCCGGACCGCGCTTGCCGCCGCTCACACGTTTCTAGAGAAGCCGAAGCGGCAGGGTCACTTACCGCGCTTCGAACCGGTCGTGGACGCGACGGGGCTCCCGTTGCAGAACCTGATGCGAACCATGAAGCGAGTGGTGGGGCAGTTGAGAGAGGGTGTCCAGACATCCGATCTGGTCTTTCCGCTCCTCGAGGAGATCATGGTGTATCGGTTGCTGACCGCGTGGCCCCGCGAGGACTTGGACCGTGTTCCGAGCGGCCCCGTGGGCCCGCAGCCGATCAAGCGCGCAAAGGCGTACATCGACGGTCATCTCGCGGAGAAGATCCTGCTGTCCGATGTCGCGAGTGCGGCCGGCGTGGGCGTGCGTCGCCTGCAACTGGTGTTCAAGGGTGAATTGGGTAAAACTCCGGTGCAGTTCATCTTGGAACGGCGCCTCGACCGCGTCCGTGCCGACCTCAAGCACGCGAACGACGACGGTGCCTCGATCGGCACGATCGCGACCCGATGGGGTTTCACCCACATGGGTGACTTCGGCCGGCGTTATCGGAAACGCTTCGGCGAAGTCCCGAGCGTGACCCGGCGCGGTTGACGTCACGGAGAGGGGCTCCACACAGGCGCCGATGGCGCTGTTCAGCCCAACCTGCGGCAGTGTCGATGACGACACTTCGGGAACAAGACACTCGCGTCGCCGACCTGGTCGATGGTCGCCCGGCTGGGGCGGACGGAGGTCGCTGCGGGCGATGGCGGTCATCGTGGATGCGGCGGAATTTCTGAGCAATAAAGTGCTCCCCGAGCGTCTGGTCGGCTTGGCACTGCGGCAGCATCCGAGCACTGTCGCGGACAGCACCGCATTGGGCGACCGCGATCAAACCCACGAGCACAGCGAATGAAGCTGATCTGCCTGTCGCTCCCGGTGCAACGGGGCTGTATCGCCCAGCATGAAGATGCGTCATCGTCGCCGCGGCGAGCGTGACGCTGCACGATACGACTGATCTCCGCCCGATGCCGTTGTCCAGAGCCTGTCCGGCGATGCTGCCACTGCGCGCTGGACGTGGTGTTCACGCGGACACGATAGCTCCATCGGCTCTCGCTCCGTCGCCGGTCTTCGTGCGACGACTGAAGATGCGTCGCACACTGGCCGCTGCCGACCGCCGGACAGGTGGGCGGAGCCTCCGATCGACCCTTATCGTCACGGCGACGCCGGAGATCGCCAGCGCGGCATCGGCTTTCTCCGAGCCGCCTTGGCGGCTCCAAGCCGATGGAACTGCCCTCGACTCGAAGTCGGAGCGAATTCGCCGGGGGCGAAAGCGCTTCGGCCCGGTGGGAGGCGACGGGCACGGGCCGGGATGGCTGCGCGGCCGGCTCGGAGTCCGCCGATGCCGGCACCGTCGGCATCGTTCGCCAGTCCGGGGCGTCGCGCGCCTGGGCCTCCGTCAGCCCGCCGCCTGGTCCGGCACCGGCGCGACGCCGAGGATCGCCGCCTCGCGCACGAGGTCGCAGAAGCTGTCCGTCGCGTCCGAGGTGCCCCGCGCCGCCTGCACCATGACCATGTCCAGCGCGGGCAAGGGGGGCAGGCCGGAGTCTTCGCCGAGTTCCGCCACGCCAGGCCCATGCATCTGCCGTCCGAAGGCCGTGACGCCGACCCCGGCCAGCACCGCGGCCTCGAGCGTGGCGAAGCTGTGGCTCTGGAACATGGCACGCCAAGGCCGCCCGGCCCGGCGCAGGGCATCCAGCATGACGCGACGGCTCTCGCTCGGCTCCGGGATCAGGGCGAGGTCGACCGGATCGGGGACGGGGTGGGGCGTGTCGGCGCGGCCGTACCAGCTGAACGGCTCCACCCACAGCCGCTCGCCGCCGCTGCGCCCGGCCGGGCGCTTGGCGATGACGGTGTCGAGCCGGCCGCCGTCCAGCCCGTCGAACATGATCTTGCTCAACCCGCATTCGACCTCGAAGGAGAAGCCCGGATGTTGTCGCGTGAACAGGCCCAACACGGCGGGCAAAACCGTGCGGGCGAAGTCTTCCGTGAGCCCCAGCCGGATCACCCCGGCGACTTTGGGATGGGTGAAATGACGGCGCGCATCCCCGCCGATCTTCAACATGGCGCGGGCGTAGATCAGGTAGGCTTCCCCGTCGGGCGTGACCTCGACACCGCGCCCGCCCCGGATCAGGAGCTGGCGCCCGAGCGCCGCCTCGACGGCGCGCACCCCCTGGCTCACCGCCGATTGCGTCACGCCGAGCGTCGCGGCCGCGCGGGAGAAGCTTCCCTCCGCGGCGACCGCCGACAGCATCCGCATCTGGTCGAGGTCGAAGGGTTCCGTCGACAAGGGCCTCTCCATGTTCCGTCTCAGAGATTGGATAGCGCGATTCGGATCCTGTGAATACGCGAGCCGACTATCAGTCCCGCTTTCACCAGTCATCACTTGAGCTGATAATCGGTCTGCCGTTCCGCTCGCTGTTGACATGGCGTTCGACTTGTCAGATCTGTTGGATATAAGAACAGATACATCCGAGATGGGGCTCAACGGCAACCGGGCGGGGTGTCGACTGCGGTCGACGTCCCCAGGCGTGGCCGGCCGAGGCTGCAATCGCTCCCTCATGCTGCCTCGCATGGCCCCATCGCATCCGAATCCCACCCCGGCCCGTGGCCGCACGCCGCGTCGCGGAGCGCGGTGAACCGCTTCCAGGTGTCTCGTCAGCGCGGTCGGCCATGCCGCCGCGGCAGGAGAATCCATGTCGTCGTCAACAGTCGCAGACCTCATCGTCGCCACGCTGAAGGGGGCGGGCGTCAAGCGCATCTTCGGGGTCGTGGGCGACAGCCTGAACGGCATCACCGATGCGCTGCGCCGGGACGGCACGATCGAGTGGCTGCACATGCGCCACGAGGAGGCAGCCGCCTTCGCGGCCTCGGGCGAGGCCCAGGTCACGGGCACGCTGGCGGTCTGCGCGGGCTCCTGCGGGCCGGGCAACCTCCACCTCATCAACGGCCTCTACGACGCCCAGCGCACCCGCGTGCCGGTGCTGGCCATCGCGGCCCATATCCCTTCGGCCGAGATCGGCTCGAACTATTTCCAGGCCACCCATCCCGAGATCCTGTTCAAGGAATGCTCGCATTACTGCGAACTCGTGTCGTCGGCCGAGCAGATGCCCCGCATGCTCGACACCGCCATCCGGGCCGCCGTCGGGCACCGCGGCGTGTCGGTGCTGGTGATCCCGGGCGACGTCGCCATGCTGAAGACCGACGCGAAGCCGACGCCGGCCGCCGCGCTGCTGCCCCCGCCGAGCGCCGTGACGCCGCGCGCGGCCGAACTCGACGCCCTGGCGGCGATGCTGAACGGGGGGAAGCGCGTCACCCTGTTCTGCGGGCGCGGCTGCGCCGGCGCACATGGGCCGCTGATGCGCCTCGCCGAGGCGCTGAAGAGCCCGATCGTCCACGCGCTGGGCGGCAAGGAACACGTCGAATGGGACAACCCCTACGACGTCGGCATGACGGGGCTGATCGGCTTCTCGTCCGGCTACCACGCCATGATGGGCTGCGACGTGCTCCTGATGCTCGGCACGGACTTCCCCTACCGGCAGTTCTTCCCGACCGATGCTCTGATCGCGCAGGTCGACCTCTTGCCCGAGAACCTCGGGCGGCGCTGCAAGCTCGACCTCGGGCTCGTGGGCGACGTGGCCTCGACCGTGGAAGCGCTGCTGCCGCGCCTCGACGCGAAGGCGGACCGCGCCCACCTCGACAAGAGCCTGGCCGACTACGCGAAGGCGCGCGAGGGGCTCGACGAGCTCGCCACCGGCGAAGCCGGGCACGAGCCGATCCATCCCCAATACGTCGCCAAACTGGTGAGCGAGATCGCGTCGGACGACGCGGTCTTCACCTTCGACGTCGGCACGCCCACGGTCTGGGCGGCGCGCTACCTCGCGATGAACGGGCGCCGCCGCATGCTGGGCTCCCTGGCGCACGGCTCCATGGCCAACGCGCTGCCGATGGCCATCGGCGCCCAGGCGGTCGACCGCGGCCGGCAGGTCGTGTCGATCTCGGGCGACGGCGGCTTCGCCATGATGATGGGCGAGTTCATGTCGCTCGTGCAGCTGAAACTGCCCGTGAAGCTCGTCATCATCGACAACGGCACGCTCGGCTTCGTCGAGCTGGAGATGAAGTCGTCCGGGCTCCTCGCGTTCGGCGTGGAGCTGCAGAACCCTGATTTCGCCGCCGTCGCGAAGGCCATGGGGGTCCATGCCGCCCGCGTCGAGGACCCGGCCGACCTGCGCGGCGCGCTCGAAGCCGCCTTCGCCCACCCCGGCCCGGCGCTGGTCGACGTGGTGACGAACCGCCAGGAGCTCGCCATGCCGCCCAAGATCACGCTGACCGAGGCCGCGGGCTTCAGCCTCTGGGTGGCCAAGGCCGTCCTCAACGGGCGCGGCGACGAGGTGCTCGACCTCGCCCGCACCAACAGCCTGTCGGGCTTCTTCCGGTGATGGCGCGCGTCCCGGCCCAACCCCACCTTCAGAGATCGGAGTGACGTCATGCCGCTCGTCCGCGTCGACATGCCGGCTGGCCGATCGCCCGAAGTCCGCGCCGCCCTGGGGGATGCCATCCAGCAGGCGCTCCACGACGCGCTCGGCGTGCCCCTGGCGGAGCGCTTCCAGGTCATCGCCGAGCACCCGCCGGGCGGCCTCGTCGTCGACCCCGGCTATCTCGGGATCGCGCGCTCGGCCGAGGCCGTCATCGTCCAGGTGACGCTCAACCGCGGGCGTGACGCCGCCAGCAAGAGGCATTTCCACGCGACGCTGGCCGATGCCCTGCAGGCCGCGACCGGCATGCGGCGCGAGGACCTGGTGGTGAGCCTCGTCGAGGCCGGCCCCGAGGACTGGTCCTTCGGCAACGGCGACGCGCAGCTCGCCTGATCCCACACCCCTTCCAGGAGACTCCTCCGATGATCCGTTGCGTGCGCATCTGGACCGGCCCCGACGGCGATACGCTGTTCGAGGAGGGCGCCGTCGACCTGCCCAAGGGCGAGCGCGGGGACGTGCTGAGCGGGACCGTCGAGGCGGCCAGCATCTCGTTCCGCGAGACCGAGCCCGGCGGTTCCTTCTCGCCCCATCGGGCGCCCACCCGCCAGTTCGTCATCACCCTGGCGGGCACGCTCGAGTTCAGGACCGCCAAGGGCGCGACCTTCACGATCCGCCCCGGCGACATCCTGCTGGCCGAGGACACGACCGGCAGCGGCCACAGCTGGCGCCTGATGGACGACCAGCCCTGGCGCCGCGCCTACGTGATCGTCGGCGCCGACACTCCCGTGCCCTTCATCAAGAGCTGACGCCCGCGACCCGCGAAACGGAGAGATCCCTTGCCTGAAACACACAGCTCCGACAGCGTCGACGTGGTCCTGATCGGCGCCGGCATGATGAGCGCGACCCTTGGGACTTTCCTCAAGACGCTCGACCCCGCGCTCGACATCGCCATGTTCGAGACCCTGCACGATTGCGCTCAGGAAAGCTCCGGCTCCTGGAACAACGCCGGCACCGGCCATGCCGCCAATTGCGAGCTGAACTACACGCCCCAGCGCCCGGACGGCAGCGTCGACATCGCGAAGGCGCTGGAGGTCAACACCGAGTTCGACCTGTCGCGCCAGCTCTGGGCCTTCCTGGTCAAGCAGGGCGCCATCCCGGACCCGCGCGCCTTCATCCACCCTTGCCCCCACATGAGCTTCGTTTGGGGGGCCGAGAACGTCGCCTTCCTCAAGGCGCGCTACGGGGAGATGTCGGCGCACCATTGCTACGAGGGCATGGAGTACAGCGAGGACGGGGCCAAGATCACGGAATGGGCGCCGCTCATCATGGAGGGGCGTGCGGCCGGGGAGCCCGTCGCCGCCACCCGCATGGTCACCGGCACCGACGTCGCCTACGGGTCGCTGACGCACCTGCTGGTGAAGCACCTGTCGGAGCAGCCGGGCTTCGATGTCCATTACGAGCACAAGGTGACCGGGCTCGACCGCGACGGCGACCGCTGGCGCGTCACCGTCGCCGACATGACGGACGGCTCGTCCTCGACGGTGACGGCGAAGTTCGTCTTCATCGGCGCGGGCGGCGGGGCGCTGCCGCTGCTCCAGAAATCCGGCATCCCCGAGGGCAAGGGCTACGGCGGGTTCCCGGTCAGCGGCATCTGGCTGCGCTGCGACGCGGAAGGGCTCGCCGAGCGCCACCACGCCAAGGTGTACGGCAAGGCTTCCTCGGGCTCGCCGCCCATGTCGGTGCCCCATCTCGACCTCCGCATCATCGACGGCAGGAAGTCGCTGCTCTTCGGCCCCTACGCGGGCTTCTCGACGCGCTTCCTCAAGCACGGCAAGCTGACGGACCTGCTCGGGTCGCTGACGCACGACAACATCGTGCCGCTGCTCGACGTCGCGCGCGACAACGTCCCCCTGTCCGAATACCTGGTCGGCCAGGTGATGCAGAGCGCGGCGCACCAGTTCGACACGCTGAAGCAGTTCTTCCCCCGTGCCCGAAGGAAGGACTGGCGCGAGGACGTCGCAGGCCAGCGCGTGCAGACCATCAAACCGCACATGAGCACGGGCTGGTTCAAGCACGAGGAAGGCGTGCTGGAGTTCGGCACGGAGATCGTCAAGGCGGAGGACAAGTCCATCGTGGCGCTGCTCGGCGCCTCGCCGGGCGCCTCGACGGCGGCCTCCATCGCGCTCGACGTGATCGAGACGTGCTTCGGCGACCGCCTCACCGCCGACGGCTGGATGCCGAAGCTGAAGGAGATGGTCCCGACCTACGGCATTGACCTCAAGACCGACGCCGACGCCTGCCGCCGCACCCGCGCCGACACCGCGCCCGTGCTGCGGATCGACAACGTCTGAACCGCACTCCGCCGGACCGGCCCCGCGCCGCCGGGATACCCTGACGCAGACCGCATCCTCGTCCCCACGCTCCAGGAGAGCCCAATGCTCGGCTTTGGAACCAACGACCATCCGACGATGACGGACGTGCCGATCGGCCTCGACGCCAAGGGCACGCGGAAGGAGTTCGACTCGATGGGCACCGTCGCGGTGCCGGCCGACACGTACTACGGGGCCCAGACGGCGCGCTCGCTGGTGCACTTCTCCATCGGCGGCGACAAGATGCCGATGCCCGTCTACCACGCCTACGGCGTCGTCAAGAAGGCCTGCGCGCTCGTCAACCGGGCGGAGGGGCGCCTCGCCGGTTGGAAGGCGGACGCCATCGTCCGCGCCGCCGACGAGACGATCGCGGGCAAGCTCGACGCCCACTACCCGCTGTTCGTGTGGCAGACGGGCTCGGGCACGCAATCGAACATGAACGTCAACGAGGTGCTGTCGAACCGTGCCATCCAGTTGCTCGGCGGCACGCTCGGCACGCAGCAGCCCGTCGGCCCCAACGACGACGTCAACATGGGCCAGTCCTCCAACGACACCTTCCCGACCGCCATGCATGTCGCGACGGTCGGGCAGATCGACGCTCACCTGCTGCCGCAGCTCGACGCGCTGGCCAAGGCCATCGAGGTCAAGGCGACGGACTGGATGGGCGTGGTCAAGACCGGCCGCACCCACCTCGAGGATGCGACGCCGCTGACGGTGGGCCAGGAATGGTCCGGCTACGCGGCGCAGATCCGCGGCGCGATGGCGGCCGTGGAGGCGTCGAAGGCGGGACTCTTCGAGCTGGCCGTCGGCGGCACGGCCGTCGGCACGGGGCTGAACGCCCCCAAGGGGTTCTCCGTCGCGGTCGCGAGGCAGATCGCCGAGCTGACCGGCAAACCCTTCGTCACGGCGCCGAACAAGTTCATGGCGCAGGGCTCGCTCGACGCCATGGTGCGGGCGAGCGCGGCGCTGCGCGGCGTCGCCGTGGCGCTGATGAAGATCGCCAACGACATGCGCTGGCTGGCCTCGGGGCCGCGCTGCGGCCTCGGCGAGCTGAAGCTGCCCGCCAACGAGCCCGGCTCCTCCATCATGCCCGGCAAGGTCAACCCGACCCAGTGCGAGGCCATCGTGATGATCTCCATCCAGGTCCTGGGCGAGGATGCTGCCGTGGCCTTCGCCGGAAGCCAGGGCAACTTCGAGCTCAACGCCATGCGGCCCATCATCATCAACAACGTGCTGCACATGATCCGCATCCTCGCCGACGGAGCCGAGAAGTTCCGGACCTTCTCGGTCGAGGGCACGGACCTCGACAGGGCGAAGATCGCCTCCTACGTCGGCAACAGCCTCATGCTGGTGACGGCGCTCTCCCCCGTGATCGGCTATCAGAAGGCGGCCCACATCGCCGAGAAGGCCGAGGCCGAGGGCACGACGCTGCGGGACGCCGCGCTGGCGTCCGGCGACGTCGACGCCGCCACCTTCGACCGCGTCTGCGACCCGAAGGGCATGGTGGGCGAGGGTACCGCCGGCGCATGACGCCGGGCGGCGGGAGCGGCGAGGAACCGACGACACGGGCCGGCGACCCCGGCCTGATGCTGGTCGGTCGGCTCGCGTCGCTCCTGTTCATCCATGGCCAGACCACGGAAGGCACCCGCGTGGCCGTGCGACAGGTGGGCGAGGGCCTCGGCCGCGACCTGCTGCTGCTCGACGCGCACTGGGGCGGCCTGACGATCTCGGCGGACGGTCCAGCGGCCGACCTGCGGGTGCCGGCGACGCCGCTCGCGATCGACATGGGGATGGTCGGCGCGGCGGAAGCGCTGGTGGCGGTGGTGCGGGCGCGGCGGGTCGGCGCCGGCGAGGCGCTCGCGGCACTGGCGGCAGTGGAACGGAGACCGCCGGTCGGCCTCGCCCGCTTCGCCGCGGCGGCGGGGCTCGGCGCCGGCGCCCTCGCGGTCATCTTCGGGGCCACGGACGTCGCGACCGTGGCGCTCGCGGCGGCGTCTGCCGGGGCTGGTGCCGGCCTGCGCCGCGCGGCGTCGCGGCTGAGCGGCAACCCGTTCCTGCAGCCGTTCCTGGCGGCCCTGCTCGCCGGCATGGTGACGGCCGCCGCCCTGGCATTGCGCCTCCCGGCTTCGGCGAACCTCGTCGCCGCCTGCCCCTGCATGGTCCTGGTGCCCGGGCCGCATTTCCTCAACGGCATGCTCGACCTCGCCCGGGCCCGCATCCCGCTCGGCGCCGCGCGGCTCGCCTTCGCCGGGCTGATCGTCGCGGCGATCTGCGCCGGATTGCTGATCGGACTCTCGCCCGAGGCCGCGGTCCTGCCCGCCGGCGGGGCAGCCGCGCCCGTGCCGCTGACCGCCGACGGGCTGGCGGCGGGGCTGGCGGTCATCGCCTACGGTTCGTTCTTCAACATGCCTTGGAGAACGCTCCCGGCGCCGGTCGTGGTCGGGGTGCTGGCCCATGCGCTGCGCTGGGAGTTGCTCGCCCGCGGCGCCAGCGTGCAGTCCGGCGCCTTCGTGGCGTGCCTGTTCGTGGGCGCCGTCATGACACCCGTCGCCCACCGGTTCCGCTTGCCCTTCGGCGGGCTGGCCTTCGCCTCCGTCGTGTCGCTGATCCCCGGCCTCTTCATGTTCCGCACGGCCTCGGGGGTCATGGCTCTGCTCGGCGAGCCCGGCGTGGCGTCGCTCGCCATCGTGGCGAACCTGCTCGGCGACGCCGCCACGGCCTGTGTCGTTCTGCTGGCGATGACGGCGGGCCTGCTCGTGCCGAAGATGCTCCTCGACGGCGTCGCGGGCTTCCGCTCCCGCGGATCCGCCCCGCGAAGAGGGTTCGGCCCCGTGCGGCCGGGCGACACCGACGCGGCAGCGGCATGGTGCGACCGGAAGCCATCCGGAGCCTCCCGGAGGGCGGAATGACCTTCGGCGCCCGTGCGCATCGCCCGCGTTCCCCTCGGCTTCGCGTCTCCGAAAACCACGGCGATCGCCGTGCCCCGCCAGCAGGACGGCCTCGACCCACCGTGGCAAGCGCGCCCGCGCCTACCATCAGGTGTTGACGCACTGGTCATATGAGGTAATGATAAGTCCAATAGAAAGCTCGCGGGAGGTTACATGTTCAGGACGGTGCTCCTCGGGCGCTTGATGCTCGCTGCCGCCGCTTGCGCCGTTCTGGCCGCACCGGCGCGCGCTGAAACCACATTGTCGGTTTGGACGATTCCTTGGAGCCCCGCGGCGCATACCGCTTTCGGCAGCATGATCAAGGATTTCGAGGCGAAGCACCCCGACGTTCACGTGCAGGACACCAGCCGCGGCGTCGACGAGCACAAGACCGCGATGCGCGTCTCGGCCGGCTCCGGCCAGGGTCCCGACGTCTACTTCATGTGGGGTGGCCTGGGGCTCGGCGGCGAGTTCGCCATGGCGGGCGTCAGCGCGCCGCTCGACCGGTACTACGCCAGATATCGTTGGGACGATCGGTTCACCCCGGCGAGCCTCAGCGACTCGAAGCGCTACCCGGGGGGACGTCACGGCGTCCCTTTCCTCATCCACGGTGAGGGCCTCTACTACAACAAGGCCCTGTTCGCGAAGGCCGGCATCACGGCGCCGCCGACGACCTACGACGACCTCGTGGCGGATGCCGAGAAGCTCAAGGCGGCCCGCATCCCCGCCATCACCTTCGGCGGCACGGTCAACTGGCACCTCATGCGCTTGATGGACGTCATCCTCGAAGCCAAATGCGGAGCCGCCAGGCACGACGCCCTCATGAGCATGAAGCAGGACTGGACGACGGAGCCTTGCGCCACCCAAAGCTTCGCGGAACTCAAGAGGTGGGCCGACAACTTCGTGCTCAAGCCGTTCATGGGGCTGGCCGACGACCAGGCGCAGAGCCTCTTCTACTCGGGTCGCGTCGCAATGGCGCTCGAAGGCGATTGGTTCGTCAACATGATCGCCCAGCACGGCGATGTCGACAAATACGGCCTGTTCCTGATGCCCACGGCCACCGACCGGCTTTATTTTTTCAGCGAGTATTTCTATATCAACAGCAAGAGCCAGCATCAGGACGCTGCCGCAGAATTCTTGGACTTCATCACCTCTCCCGAGGAGCAGCAGAAATATCTCGGATCGTTCAGCTCGATCTCGGTGGCCAAGGGCGTCGACTACCGCTCGGACCACGTCGAACTCGACCGGACCTGGCGGGACATCTTCTCGAACGTTTCCGCGACCTATGCCAACGGCGATCAGGCCTTCCCGCTCGACGTGACCACCGAATACTGGCGGGTCATCAACAAGATCGCCACCGACGACATGTCGCCAGCGGAGGCCGTCAAGGCCATGCAGACCTTCGTCAGCAATCGCAAGACTTGACCCGGCCGTCGATTTCGGGATCCGATCGGGACGGGCACGCACATGGCAATGGGTGAACCAGACGCGTCGGCGCTGCACCCCGCTCCGACGGCTCGGCCGCCTCGGCCCTCGCTGGGCCGAAGCATGCCGATGCAGGGCGCGATCCTGCTCGGACCGGCCCTCCTCGTCTACGGCGTCTTCTCCATCTGGCCGATGCTCGACGTCGTGAGACTGTCTTTCATGCATTGGGACGGTCTCGCGCCGGTGCAGACCTTCGTGGGTCTCGACAATTATCGAGACATTTTGCGGGACGATCCGGTCTTCTGGGTGGCGTTCGACAACACCCTGATCTGGACGGCCCTGTCGGTGGCGATCCCACCGTCGATCGGCTTCGCGATCGCCATCGGCGTCAACCAGCCCCTCACCGGGCGGAACGCGTTGCGGGCGGCCTTCTACCTGCCGGTGATCATCGCGTCGATCGCGGTCGCGACGATGTGGCGTTGGATGTACGACCCCTTCTTCGGGGTCATCAACGCGGCCCTGACGGCGCTCGGTCTCGACGGCCTGATCGGGGATTGGCTGGGCGACCGTCACATCGCCCTCTATTCAGTCTTCGTCGCCTACTGCTGGCAGAACGTCGGCGTGAGCATGGTGCTGTTCCTCGCGGGCCTCCAGACCGTGTCGCCGACACTGCTCGAGGCGGCCCGCATGGACGGTGCCGGGCGATGGCAGCGCTTCCGCCATGTCGTGCTGCCGGCGATGCGGCCCACCATCACGATCGTCGTCATCCTGACGCTGATCAACTCGCTCAAGGCTTTCGACATCGTCTACGGCATGACGCACGGCGGGCCGGCCCAGTCGACCCAACTCATGGCGTTCTGGGCGTTCTGGCAGTCCCTACAGCTGCACGACTTCGGCCGGGGAAGCGCGATCGCCGTGGTGTTGCTGGCCATCACCCTGGTCATCGTCATCCCCTACCTGCGCTGGTCGCAGGCTCGCGAGGCGGCGGCACGATGACGGCGATGACGCCGACCGCGACCCCGCGGGGCGAAGACGCCGGGCGGAGGCGTCCGCCGCGGGATTGGGTGCTGGTGGGCCTGTGGATCAGCCTGGTCCTGCTCGCCGTCCTTTGGCTCGCCCCCTTCGTGTTCATGGTCTTCACCGCCTTGAAATCGGACGCCGACATCAACGCGACGGCAGCCTACGCCCCTCCGACGGGTCTCGACTGGGGCAACTTCACCGATGCCTGGGTCCGCGGCAACTTCTCGACGACGCTGAAGAACAGCGTGCTCATCACCGTCGTGAAGGTCCCCTTGGGCATCCTCGTTTCCGCCATGAGCGCCTATGCGCTGGCGCAGATCAGGTTCCGCGGCAACCGGCTTCTCTTCCTGCTGATCCTGCTCGGCACGATGATCCCGTTCCAGGTGCTGCTCGCCCCCCTGTTCACCATGGTGAACAGATTGGGTCTGATCGACACCTACGCCGGCATCATCCTCCCTTACATCGCGTTCGGCGTCCCGTACCAGGTCTTCGTCCTCTACGGGTTCTTCCGTCAGCTTCCGAAGGAGATGAGCGAGGCCGCCCGCATCGACGGCGCCTCCCACGTGGTGATCTTCTTCCGACTGTTCCTGCCCCTGTCCCTGCCGGCCCTGTCGGCGCTCGTCATCCTCGACTTCGTCTCCACCTGGAACGAGTTCGCCATGGCGCTCGTCCTCCTGCAGGACAGCAGCAAGTGGACCCTGCCGCTCGGACTCATGGCCTTCCAGGGCCAGTTCTCGGCCGCCTACGGGCCGCTCAACGCCGCGATCATCATGACGATCCTGCCTGCGACGATCGTCTACCTCATCTTCCAGCGCTTCTTCGTCGGCGGTCTCACGCTCGGTGCCGTCAAGGAGTGAGCGCCCTTTCGGCCTCCAGACAAGGAACGAACGATGACGCAGGCAAAGACCGTCGCGCTCTGGGATGTGGCGGAGTTCGCGCTGACGGGTCCGGTCCTGAACCATCCCTTTGCCGACGTGGACCTCACGGCGACGTTCGCGCAGGGGAACCGGAAGATCCAGGTCACCGGGTTCTACGACGGCGATGACGCGGGACAGCCGACCTGGCGCTTCCGCTTCATGCCGGATCGGCAGGGCGAGTGGCTGTACCGCACGGCGAGCGCAGTCGCCGAGCTCGACGCACGGGAGGGCGCCTTCACCTGTGGGCCGCCGTCGCCCGGCGCGCACGGACCCGTCCGGGTGCGCAACACGTTCCATTTCGCCCATGCGGACGGCACCCCCTACTATCCGTTCGGGACGACCTGCTATGCCTGGACGCACCAACCCGAGGCCATGCAGGAGGAGACGCTCGCGACCTTGGGGGCGAGCGGCTTCAACAAGGTGCGCATGGGTGTCTTCCCCAAGCACTACATCTACAACGAGAACGAGCCGCTCCATCCGATCTTCGAGCGCCGCCCGGATGGCTCGGAGGATTTCACCAGGCCCAACGTCGTCGCCTTCCGCCATTTCGAGCGACAGGTGGAGAAGCTCATGCGCCTCGGCATCGAGGCCGACGTCATCGTGTTCCATCCCTACGACCGTTGGCACTATTGCGACATGTCGTTCGAACAGGATTGCGCCTACGTCAAATACCTGACGGCCCGGCTCAGCGCCTACAGGAACGTGTGGTGGTCCCTGGCGAACGAGTTCGACTTCCTCCTCGACGTCAAGCCCATCCCGCAGTGGGACCGGTACTTCCACGTCATCGAGGAGCATGATCCCAACCGGCACCTGGCCTCCATCCACAACGGGGAACCGGAGGTCATGTTCGACCATCGGAAGCCCTGGGTCAGCCACGTCTGCGTGCAGAACACCGAGGTGAAGAAGACACCCGAGTGGCGCCGCCAATGGGGCAAGCCGCTCGTCAACGACGAACTCGAATACGAGGGCGACATCCCCAGGCCCTGGGGCAACATATCGGCCCGCGAACTCGTGCATCGGTTCTGGATCACCGTCCTCGGCGGCGGATATGCCGGCCATGGCGAGACGTTCCTGCATCCCGATGACCTCCTATGGTGGGCCAAGGGGGGCAGCCTGCGGGGCGAGAGCGCGCCGCGGATCAAATTCCTGCGCAAGCTGATCGAGGACGATGGCCGCCATGGACTGACGCCGCTCGTCGACGACGGGCGCTGGGAGTTCCGCCGCGTGTCCGGCGCACGGGACGGCGACGTCACGTTCCTTTATTTCGGCGAACATCAACCGCGCGAGTGGGCGGTCGGCCTGCCGAAACGGGACGGCGACTACGCCATCGACCTGATCGACACCTGGGACATGAGCGTCACGCCGATCGAGAAGGCGCCGTTGCCGGTGTCACCCGCCCTCCGTCAGCGCGGTGGCGCCATCACCGGCGACAGGCCCGAGGCCGCCTTCGGCATCCGGCTTCCAGGCCGACCTCACATGGCCGTCCGCGTCAAACCGCGATGAGGCTCGGCCGGCGGCTCGGCGGCTTCGGACCGGATGGACAACCCATGAAAGCTCACAGCTCGTCCTGAGCGACCAGGCGGTATCCCGAACCGACCTTCACGATCGTTCCACGGCTCGGAAACGGGAAGTGGAACCCCTGCACAAGCATGTCTTCGGACGCAGCGAGGTCGTAGATCCGGTGGCGCTGGGCGGCCGCCTCCACCCCGTCCATGTCGAGGAAAATCTGCCAATCCGGGTGGACCACGAACAGCGTGGGAGTGTTCGTCACGTCGGACTGCACCAACATCGACCGACCGCCGGACCGCACGAGGAACGAGGTGTGTCCCGGCGTGTGACCCGGCGTCCCGATGGCCGTCAGACCGGGCAGCAACTCGTCTGCCCACGCGAACCGGGACACGCGCTCGCCGAGCCTTGCGAAGATGCGACGGTTGAGGGCGAAGAGGTCCGCCACGCGGCCCTGCGCTGCCGCCATGCGCGCATCGTCCATCCAGAACGCCCATTCCGGAGCCGGCACGAGGACACGCGCGCGCGGGAACGCCGGGGTGCCATCGGCCGCGATGAGGCCGCTCACGTGATCGACGTGGAAATGCGAGATCACCACCACATCGATCGACTCCGGATCGATGCCGGCGACAGCCAGGCTTCGGAGCAGCAGGCCGCTGGTGGCGCCCTTGGCCTGCCCGCAGGCTTCCCCGAACCCGGTGTCGATCAGCACCCGCCCGCCCGCGGTGTCGATGACCACCGGGTTGTCATACATCTCCATCTGCCCCGGCGGCAGACCCGACGCTTCCAATGCGGCCAGGACCGCTCGACGGTCGACGTTGACCACGAGCCCGTCTGGCAGCGGGAAGCGACGCACGCCGTCTGCCACGGTGGTGACGCGAATCGCGCCGACGTCACGGGACGCGGCCCGCGGCAGATCCATCATGACGACCTCCTAATTAGAGTCGAACGATCTCGACGACACGGGAAGGGTGGTGGGCGACGAGTGTCGGACCGGACGTCGCGGATCGCGGCCTCGTCGACGATGCAGCATCCCGCGGCAGGGTCGTGGGCCCGCTCCTCGGCCCACGCGTTTGAGGCTCGCAGCATGACCGATGTCTTCGGCTGCAACACACGCGTCGGTCGACGCCGATGTCACACAGGCGACGTTCTCCCCCCGATGTTGTCCTGCGTTTCCGGTTGAACGCGGCAGCCGTTCAGGAAGCGGCTCAGCATGTTGAACCATGAGATGGTCAGGATGTACTTCCTTGCGCCGGTGTTCCCGTAACGCGCGATCAGCCGCGCGAGTGTCCCATCGGAGAGTGTCGCGTCCGTGCAAAGCTCGTCGCATGCCGCGCTCATCTCGACGATCCGCTGGTCGAGGCCCGTGACGGGGCCGTCGGCACACATGGCATCGATCTCTTCTTGTGAGCAGCCGACGTTCTTGGCCATGACGGCATTGGCCTGCCACTCGTAGGCCGAGTTCAGCTTCTTGGCGCAACGCAGGATGATGAGTTCGCGGAGCCTGACATCGATGCCGCTCGCCGTGAACACGGCACCGATGAGGTCCGCTATCGGCTTGAACATGTCTTCGGTTCCCGCAAACATGCGGGAAACGTTCAATGGAGCTCCCGCCCTGAGGATCGCCTTGGCGGCTTCGGTCAGTTCTCCGTCGGTGGGAAGCGGGACGACGACGTCGTGGTCGACAAACACGGGAGGCATATTCATGACGTGGATCTCCGAAGGTCGATCGATGCGAAGTTTCGCATGTGGTTCCGGGTCGACGCGGCCGATGACGATCGTGCTCCGCGCCTCCTGACCGGAGCGCTTTCGCCTTCGGCGACTCCAACTCCGAATCGCGGGCAGTTTCACCGGCCCGGAGTCGCCAAGGCGGCGGCTGGAGACGCGTGCAGACGGTGGGTCGTCGAGGAAGGCCCGCTCATGCTCAGCGGACGAATCCACCAGAGAAGCCATGTCGCGCCATCCCGTCATCGACAAGGAAGAGACGCGACACCCTGCATGGTGAACTCCGCGGCCTTGCGCTCCTCCTCGGGGGCGAGCGGGTCTCCTGCGATCCGAGCGGATGCCGATCTCAGCTTGTCGTTGCACGAGCAGGCCGGCACTTGGAAATCGACGGTACACGCATCGTGGTGCATGCAAGCTTCGTCGAGAGCATCGACGGGTGCTGGATGTCGACCCTTGTTGCCCGGACCGCAATAGTTGCCGTGATACACCAACTCACCGTGCATCAGGCCATTGACGACGTCCTGCGCCCTGACGGGCGACACCAAGGGGTGCAACAAAAGCCCGACCACGGCGGTGAGGACGATCGAACGGTAGTTCATGGCGTGAAGTCCTTTCTCGATACTCGCCGGGTGGCGCCGATCAGCGTTGTAGGTCGATGACCACGTCCTGCACGTCGGTGCCTTGGACCTGAAGCCTGATCGCCTGTCGGCGACCGTCGGCGCGAGCGGAGAGCCGGATGGACACGCCGATCGCCTGGAGGTCCGCCGTCATGTCACCGCTCTTCGATAGTCGACCCGTGACCGTGCCTTCCGCCTGTCTCGTCGTCTCTTGCCAAGCGCCCGAAAAGCCGGTGCCGTCGGCCGTCAGCTGGGTCAATACATGCACGCGATAGCTGTCGCTGGCGCAATTCATGTCGATGTTCATGGCCTGGGCATCGGGCCGCATCGCATATGCGGCCTTACAGCGGATCGGCTCACGCGAACCATCCGCCATCACGATGGATCCACGGCCGGACCAGTTCCCGGCAAAACGCGAGAAGCCGTCCGACGCGAAAGCTGGATGGGCCAAGCTCACCATGGCGGCTGCGGACAGCGATGCGATCGCGGCCGAGTGGCGAACGGAACTCGTCTTCCTCATGGTCTCAACCCCGTTGGGTCCGCATCGATGATGTTTGACGCGGTCCGGATCAGTCGATGATCGTTGCCGTCCTGTGCCCCCCGCATGATCGAGCACTCACGCGGCAGTCTGGGACGCGCGCTCCAGACACGAGATGACGGTGGCGGTCCAGCCCGTCTGATGACTGGCGCCCAGTCCCCGTCCCGTTTCGCCGTGGAAATGCTCATAGAACAGAACCAGCTCGCGCCAGTAAGGATCCACCGAATATCGATATTCCTCTCCATGGCAGGGGCGGCGTCGCGCAGTGTCGGGTAGGAAGAGACTGGAGAGTCGCCGCGACAGCTCTTCGCTGACCTGTTTCAGGTTCATGAATACACCCGTTCCTGTCGGGCACTCGACCTTCAACTCATCGCCATAGGCCGTATGGAAGCGTTCCAGGGTCTGGACGATCAGG
>NZ_QYBC01000030.1 GCF_004137085.1 Lichenibacterium ramalinae | reverse complement strand
CCAGGGGGCAAGGGAATGACGGGACTCTCCCCCTGCCCTGCCCCGGGCCGAGGCGGCAGCCCGCCGGGGCGGCCCCCCCTCCCCTCATCCGACCCCGCTGCGCGGGGCCACCTTCTCCCGCAAGCGGGAGAAGGGCAGCGCACCACCGATTAGAGGGTGCCGTCGGCGAGCAGGAGACGGAGCGCCTTCTTGTCGATCTTGCCGACGCTGGTCTTGGGGAGGGCGTCCAGGATCGCGATCCGGCCGACGCGGGCGTAGCGGCTGAGCGCCCCCGCCGCGATGGCGGCGTCGAGGCAGGCGTCGACGCGCTCGGCGGTGACGGTGGCGCCCGGCGCCGGCACCAGAACGGCGACCGGGCGCTCGCCCCACAGCGCATCCGGCACGCCCACCACCGCGACATCGCCGACCTCGTCGAGCTCCGCGACGATGTCCTCCATGGTCACCGAGCAGAGCCATTCCCCGCCGGACTTGATGACGTCCTTCAGCCGGTCGCGGATCTGGATGGCGCCATCGGGGTGACGCACCGCCACGTCCTGGGTGTGGAGCCAGCCGCCGCGCCACAACGCGTCCGAGGCGTCCGCGTCGGCGACGTAGCCGCCCGTCAGCCAGGGCGCCCGCAGCACCAGCTCGCCCTGGGAACGGCCATCCGCCGGGAGGTCCCGCATGGAAGCGTCGACGATGCGCGTCGCCACCAGCGGGATCGGCGCCCCCGCCAGGGTCAAGGCCGCCACCTCCGCCGGGTCGTCGAGCCCGTCCCGGGCGAAGCTGCGGGCGTGAATCACGGTCGGGCAGGTTTCCGACATGCCGTAGCCGGCCACGACTTGCAGGCCCCGCCGCCGCCCCGCCTCGCAGAGCGCCCGCGTCAGGGCGGCGCCCCCGACCGTCATCATCCAGCCCGACAGGTCCTCGTCGCGGGCCTCGGCGACGGTCAGCACCATCTGCAGGAGCGTGGGCACGCAGTGCGAGTAGGTAACGCCCTCGCGCGCCCGCAGGTCGAGGATGAGGGTGGGATCGTAGCGGCCGGGGTAGACCTGCTTCAACCCCAGCATGGTGGCGACGTAGGGCATGCCCCAGGCATGGACGTGGAACATCGGCGTCAGCGGCATGTAGACGTCGTCGATGCCGAGGCCGCGCCGCCGCGAGGCGCCGAACATGCCGCAGCAGGCCAGCGTGTGCAGGACGATCTGCCGGTGCGTGAAGCTCACCCCCTTGGGCCGGCCGGTCGTACCCGTGGTGAAGAAGGTGGTGGCCACCGCGTTCTCGTCGAAGTCGCGGAACGGGTAGTCGGGAGACGCCCGCTCCAACAGGGTCTCGTATTCGATCGCCGCCCAGGCGGGCGCCGGCAGGTCGACGCCGTCGGCGATCAGCACCACGGCCTTCACCCCCGCGAGCCCCGGCAGCGCGGCTTCGAGGAGGGGCAGGAAGTCGCGGTGGACCAGGATCACCTCCGCCCGGGCCTCGGCCAGCGTGAGGGCCACCTGGGCGGGCGGCAGGCGCACGTTCACCGTCTGGATCACGGCCCCCATCATGGGAACGGCGAAGTAGCATTCGAGATAGCGGTGGCTGTCCCAATCCATCACCGCCACCGTGGAGCCTTCCCCGGCACCGAGCCCGGCCAGGCCCGAGGCGAGCCGCCCCAGGCGGTCGCGGAAGGCCGGATAGGTGAAGCGCGACCGGTCGCGGTAGACGATCTCGTTGTCGCGTGCCGTCAGCAGGCAGGAATTGAGCAATTGGCCGATGACCAGCGGGAAGCCGTAGGCTTCAGCGGCCGGCTCGACGAAGCGCAACGGCATGGAACCCTCCCCCACGATGCGCGGGAGCCTGCGGCCAGGCCCGCGTCCCATGCCGACCCAACGCCGACACGGCGTCGGAATCCGACGACCGAGAGTGCCGGTCGCGCGTCGCATTGGCCAGCCCGAAGCGAGCGCTTTCCGTAACGGGAGATGTTGCGGCCACGCCATAGCGGGGCTCGAAGGCCTCCCGAAAACTAACATGTGTTTGACAGGTCGGCACCTCAAACCTAGCCTTCCTGCAACATGCACGGGCATCTCGTGATCCGTGGAGGGAACACATGAAGGCTCTGAGGACGGCGCTTCTGGCCGGCTCGGCCCTGCTGGCGACGGCAACCGGGGCCGCCGCCACCGAGGACGGCCTGACGCATGTCGACCTCGGCTATCTCGCCATCCTGGGCGGCTTCGCCCCTCCGACGGGACAGCCCTACCTGCGCGCCGACACCAACGTCGTGTTGTCGAGCCGGTCCAACGACCGCAACGGCGATCCCGTCAAGCTCGATCTCGGGACGCTGGGGCGGAGTCGCGTCAAGGTCCTCGCCAACACGTCCGCGGAGGTGCTGAGCTTCGCCTATGTGCCGGACGTCGTCCTGCCGATCCTCGACGCCCGCGTCGGCGTCGCCGCCTATACCTTCTATGCGGGCGCCCGCGCCGAGGCGCAGACCCGGATCCTCGGGCGCGTTTCGGGCAGCGGCGAAACGGTGAGCGGGCTCGGCGACACGACTTTCATCCCGATCTTCCTGAACTTCGACCTGCCCAAGGCCTTCCTACACGTGAACCTGTCGCCGGCCGAGTTCACGGCCCCCACCGGGCGTTACGACAGGACCGACCCGATCGGCGCCAACATCGGCCTCAACTACATCAGCTACCGCCCCGCCATCGTGGCGACCTACCTCGATCCGCGCGGGCACGAACTCGACCTCAACGCCAGCCTGTCGTTCAACGGGACCAATGGCGCGACCCACTACACGTCGGGCGACGAGTTCGGCATGACCTTCGCGGCCCTGCAGCATGTCTCCCCGGGGCTCGCGGTCGGCGTGGAGGGTTACTACTACAGGCAGTTCACCGGCGACCGGCTCGACGGCGTCGAGGTCAACACGGTCCGGCCGGCGAGCGCCTTCGTGCCCTTCGATCCGCTGAACCAGGGCCCGGGCAACAAGGGCCAGGTCTTCGCCATCGGGCCCGCCGTCACCTATAACCCGACGCCGCGGGTCGCCACCGACCTGCGCGTCCAGCACGAGGTGTTCTCGGACAACCGGCGGCAGGGCGACGTGCTCTGGGCCAAGGTGTCGGCCTCGTTCTGAACCTCCCGGCGTCGGAGGCGCCCCGCCCCGGCCCTCCCCGCATCGGAGACGGCCGGCGCCGCTCCTTGCCGTCCCTCGCCGGTTGACCTATACGTCAATCGACAGCCTCAAGCGTCAAGCACAAGGGGGGACACAGGTCCATGACAGGCGCCGTGATCGCGGGCTATGCCCGCTCGCCGTTCCAGCCCGCCGGCAAGGGCAGCCTCGCCCGGGTCCGCCCCGACGACCTCGCCGCCCAGGTCGTGCGCGCCCTCGTGGCCCGCACGGGGGTCGACTCGGACGACATCGAGGACCTGCTGCTCGGCTGCGCCTTTCCGGAAGGCGAGCAGGGCTTCAACGCCGGGCGGATCGTCGGCCTGCTCGCCGGCCTGCCGCTGACGGTGGGCGGCGCCACGGTGAACCGCTTCTGCGGCTCCTCCATGCAGTCCGTCCACATGGCGGCGGGCGCCATCGCCATCGGGGCCGGCGACGTCTTCATCTGCGCCGGCGTGGAAAGCATGAGCCGCATCCCCATGGGCGGCTTTAACCCCATGCCGAACCCCGACCTCGCGCGCGAGCGCCCCGGCGCCTACGCGACCATGGGCGAGACGGCCGAGAACGTCGCCCGCCAGTACCAGATCACCCGGGCCGACCAGGAGGCCTTCGCGGTCGCGAGCCAGCGCAAGGCCGCGGAAGCGCGCGACGCCGGGCGGTTCGCCGCCGAGATCGTGCCGATCGTCACCAAGGCCGGCACGGTGGACCGCGACGGGTGCCTGCGGCCCGACACCAGCGGCGAGGGGCTGGCGGCCCTGAAGCCGGCCTTCGACGGGAACGGCACCGTGACGGCTGGCACCGCGTCCCCGCTCACCGACGGCGCCTCGGCGGTGCTGGTCTGCTCGGCCGATTATGCCGAGCGCCATGGGCTGACGGTGCTGGCGCGCATCCGCTCGGTCGGCGTGTCGGGCTGCAAGCCCGAGACGATGGGGCTCGGCCCGATCGGCGCCAGCCGCAAGGCTCTCGCGCGCAGCGGCGGCGTCGCGGCCGCCGACCTCGACGTCGTCGAGCTCAACGAGGCCTTCGCCAGCCAGGCCATCGCCTGCGCCAAGGAGCTCGGGCTTCGCGACGAGGCCGTCAACCGCGACGGCGGCGCCATCGCGCTCGGCCATCCGCTCGGCGCCACCGGCGCCCGCATCGTCGGCAAGGCGGCCGAGATCCTCAGCCGCGACGGCGGCCGCTTCGCCCTCGCCACCCAGTGCATCGGCGGCGGCCAGGGCATCGCCACCCTGCTGGAGCGCGCCTGATGGATGCCGCCATCCGCCGCGTCTGCGTCATCGGCGCGGGCGTCATGGGGGCCGGCATCGCCGCCCAGGTGGCCAATGCCGGCGTGCCGGTGCTGCTGCTCGACATCGTGCCGCCGGGCACCGGCGACCGCAACAAGCTCGCCGATGCCGCCGTCGCCCGCATGCTCAAGACCGACCCCGCGCCCTTCATGGCGCCCCAGGCCGCGAAGCTCGTCGAGACCGGCAACACCGAGAACGACCTCGCCGCCGCCGCCGCCTGCGACTGGATCATCGAAGCCGTCGTGGAGCGGCTCGACCTCAAGCAGGCGCTGTACCGGCGGCTCGCCGAGCTGCACCGTCCCGGCACGGCCGTGAGCTCCAACACCTCGACCATCCCGCTGGCCGCGCTGCTGGGCGGCCTGCCCGAGGCCTTCGCGCGGGACTTCCTCATCACGCATTTCTTCAACCCGCCGCGCTACATGCGGCTGCTCGAAGTGGTGCCGGGCCCGGCGACCGACCCCGAACTCGTGGCCCGCGTCTCGGCCTTCTGCGACCACGTGCTCGGCAAGAGCATCGTGCGCTGCAAGGACACGCCCGGCTTCATCGCCAACCGCATCGGCACCTTCTGGCTGCAGCGCGGCGTCAATGCCGCCATGGACCTCGGCCTCGGCGTCGAGGAGGCCGATGCCGTGATGGGGCGCCCCTTCGGCATCCCCAAGACGGGCGTCTTCGGCCTGCTCGACCTCGTCGGCCTCGACCTCATGCCGCATATCGACGCCAGCATGACGGCGCTGCTGTCGGCCGAGGACGCCTTCGTCCGGGGCCACCGCGTCAACCCGCTGCTGACCCGGATGATCGGCGAGGGCTATACGGGCCGCAAGGGCAAGGGCGGCTTCTACCGGATCAACCGCGAGGCGGGAAAGATCAAGGAATCGATCGGCCTCGTCACGGGCGTCTACGAGCCCTCGCGCGACGCCAAGCTGCCCGAGGCCGCCGGCCGCGACATGCGGGCCCTCATGGCGTCGGAGGACCGCTACGGCCGCTACGCCTGGGCCGTGATGGGCGACGTGCTGGCCTATGCGGCCGGCCTCGTGCCCGAGATCTCGGACGACGTCGCCGGCGTCGACGCCGCCATGCGGCTCGGCTTCAACTGGAAGCAGGGCCCCTTCGAGATGCTGGACCGGCTCGGTCCCGCCGCGGTGGCGGCGCGGCTCGCCCGCGACGGCCGGCCGGTGCCGCCGCTGCTGGCGGCCGTCGGCGAGGGCAGCTTCTATCGGGAGGCGGCGGGCGAGGTCGAGGTCTTCGGGACCGACGGCGCCTATCATCGCGTGGAGCGGCCCGAGGGCGTGCTGCGCCTCGCCGACGTCAAACGGGCCGGGGCGCCGCTGCTGAAGAACGGCTCGGCGGCGCTGTGGGACATCGGCGAAGGCGTCGCGTGTTTCGAGATCGCCACCAAGATGAACAGCTTCGACGAGGCCGTACTGAAGCTGCTCGACCGGAGCCTCGGCGTGGTGGCCGAACGCTTCAAGGCGCTGGTGATCTACACCGATGCCACCAACTTCTCCGCAGGGGCCAACCTCGGGCAGGCGCTCTTCGCCTGCAACATCGCCGCCTGGGGCGAGATCGAGAAGCTGGTCGACGCGGGCCAGCGCGGCTTCAAGGCGCTGAAATACGCGCCCTTCCCGGTGGTCGGCGCGCCCGCCGGCCTCGCGCTCGGCGGCGGCTGCGAGATCCTGCTCCATTGCGACGCCATCGAGGCCCATGCCGAAACCTATGTCGGCCTCGTCGAATGCGGCGTCGGCCTCGTGCCGGGCTGGGGCGGCTGCGGCGAGATGATCGCCCGCTGGGCCGGTGCGCCGCGGATGCCGCAGGGCCCGATGCCGGCGGTCGCCAAGGTGTTCGAGACCGTGTCGACCGCCAAGGTGGCGAAATCGGCGGCCGAGGCCCGGTCCATGGGCGTGCTGCGCGAGCGCGACGGCATCACGTTCAACCGGGACCGGCTGCTCTTCGCGGCCCGGGCCAGGGCCCTCGCCATGGTGGACGGCTATGCGCCGCCCCCCAAGCCCGAGTTCCGCCTGCCCGGCGCTTCCGGCCGCCTCGCCATGACCCTGGCGGCCGAGGGGTTCCGGGCGCAGGGCCTGGCGAGCGCGCACGACATGGCGGTGGCGGGCGCCCTCGCCACGGTGCTGAGCGGCGGCGACGCTGACCCGGTCGACATCGTCACCGAGGCCGACCTGCTGAAGCTCGAACGCCGCGCCTTCCTGGCGCTGATCCGCACCGGCCCCACGCTGGAGCGCATCGAGCACACGCTGGCGACCGGCAAGCCGCTGCGCAACTGACGCTTCCCCGCCCGACCGCCGCCCCCCTTCGCTCGGAGTTTCCCATGCAGGTCTACGAGGCCCCGCTGCGCGACATGCGCTTCGTGCTCCACGAGCTCCACGGGCTCGACCGCATCACGGCCCTGCCGGCCTATGCCGAGGCGACGCCCGACGTCGTGGACGGCGTGCTGGACGAGGCGGCCCGCCTCACCAAGGAGGTCATCCTGCCGCTCAACGCCCCGGGCGACCTCGAGGGCTGCAGGCTGGAGAACGGCGTCGTGCGCACGCCCGAGGGGTTCCGCGAAGCCTATGCGGTGTTCCGCGACGGGGGTTGGCCCTCCCTCGCCGGCGACCCCGCCTTCGGCGGCCAGGGCTTGCCCGAATGCGTCAACAAGCTCGTCGAGGAGATGATCTGCGCCGCCAACCTGTCGTTCAGCCTTTATCCCGGCCTGACCCACGGCGCCGCCAAGGCGCTGGAGGTGCACGGGTCGCCGGAGCTGAAGGCGCGCTTCCTCCGGAACATGACCGAGGGCACCTGGGCCGGCGCCATGGCGCTGACCGAGGCGCATTGCGGCACCGACCTCGGCCTGATGCGGACGCGGGCCGTGCCGGACGACGCCGGCGCCTATCGGCTTTCGGGTTCCAAGATCTTCATCTCGGCGGGCGAACACGACCTGACCGAGAACATCGTCCACCTCGTCCTGGCGCGCCTACCGGACGCGCCCCCCGGCATCAAGGGCATCAGCATGTTCCTGGTGCCGAAGCTGATCCCGGGCGAGGACGGCCGCCCCGGCCGGCGCAACGGGGTGATCTGCACCGGCCTCGAGCACAAGATGGGCCTCAAGGCCTCGGCGACCTGCCAGATCACCTACGAGGACGCCGTGGGCTGGCTCGTGGGCGCGCCCCACAAGGGCATGCAGGCCATGTTCACCATGATGAACGAGGAGCGGCTCGGCGTCGGCATCCAGGGCCTCGGCGTCGCTTCGGCGGCCTACCAGTCGGCGGCGGCCTATGCCAAGGAGCGGCTGCAGGGCCGCGCGCTGTCGGGTGCCAAGCGGCCCGACCTCGCCGCCGACCCCATCATCGTGCACCCCGACGTGCGCCGCATGCTGATGACCATGCGGGTCAATGCCGAGGCGTGCCGGGCCGTCGGCATCTGGGTGGCGCAGGCCGTCGACCTGTCGAAACACGCCGGCACGCCGGCCGAGCGCAAGGAGGCGGAAGACTTCACGGCCCTGATGACGCCCGTGGTCAAGGCGCTCTTCACCGACCTCGGCTACGAGATGGCGAGCCTCGGCGTGCAGGTCTACGGCGGCCACGGCTACATCCGCGACCACGGCGTGGAGCAGTTCGTCCGCGACGCCCGCATCGCCATGCTCTACGAGGGCACCAACGGCATCCAGGCGCTGGACCTCGTGGGCCGCAAGATGCCGGCCCACATGGGGCGGCTGCTGCGCCCCTTCTTCCATCCCATCGCGGCCTTCATCGAGACCCGAAAGGGCGATGCCGCGCTCGGGCCGCTGGTGCTGGCCCTGGAGCGGGCCTTCGGCATGCTGCAGCTGGCGACCGGCCAGATCGCCACCGCGGGCCTGAAGGACGCCGAGGAGGCCGGCGCCGCCGCCACCGACTACCTGCGCCTGATGGGCCTCGTGGCGATGAGCTACATGCTGACGCGCTCGGCCGAAATCGCCCAGGAAAAACTGGCGGCGGGGGACGACGCCGACGGCTTCTACGCCGCCAAGCTCGCCAGCGCCCGCTTCTTCACCGACCGCGTGCTGCCCCAGGCCACGGCGCTGTTCCTCGCCATCAAGTCCGGCAAGGCCTCGACCATGGCCATGCCGGAGGCCGCCTTTTGACGGGGCGGGACCCGGCCCCGCCGGACGGGTTCGTCGCCCTGCCGGTGGTGGAGGCGAGGGCGCTCGGCTTCGACCCCATCGCCTTCCATGCCCGGAGGATCGGCGACGCGCTGGCGCTCGGCTTCCGCGTAGGTCCCCAGCACTGCAACCCGGGCGGCCGCTGCCACGGCGGCGTGCTGGCGACCTTCTGCGACATCCAGCTCGCCTTTGCGGTGATGTTCGACACGCCTGCCCTGGCCACCACGATCCTGCCGACCGTGAACCTGTCCATCGACTATCTCGCGGCGGTGCTGCCCGGCGCCTGGGTCCAGGGCATCGGCGGGACCGTCTCGGTCACCCGCAACCTCGCCGTGGCGCAATGCGTGGCGACGGCCGACGGCGTTCCGGCGGTGCGGACCAGCGGCATCTACAAGGTCGGCGGCGCCCGGGTGACGGGCATCGACACCGGGGCGTGGCTGCGGGCCCATGTCGGCAAGGTCGATGTCGGCCAAGCCTGAGCCGACCCTCGTGGACCCGCGGGGCGGGTCGCAGGCGGGCGAGCGGCTTCTGACCGTGACGGAGCTCGCCGCCGACCTCGGCGTGACGCCCCGCGCCATCCGCTTCTACGAGGACAAGGGGCTGATCGACCCGGCGCGGGCCGGTGCCACGCGCGTCTACACGGCGCGAGAGCGCGCCCGCATGCTGCTGATCCTGCGCGGCAAGAGGCTCGGCTTCAGCCTGGCCGAGATCAAGGACTTCCTCGACCTCTACGCCGTCGACCCGCGCCACCTCGAGCAGAAACGGGCGCTGCTGGCGGGCGTGCGCAAGCGCATCCTGGCGCTGGAGGAGATGCGCGTGTCGCTCGACCGGACGCTGACGGAGCTGCGCGCCATCGAGGCGCAAGTGGGGCGGGAGGTGAAGGAGGGGTGAGGGCGGGGAGGCGCGCGACGCCGCGGCTGCGTCCCACTCCCTCGCGCCCCTTCACTCGGACCGAATGGACGGTCGATCGCCCGCTGCCGGCAGGCTTCGGGCTGACAACTCTCAAGGCCCAGGCGACCCGCCGGCCAACGCCCGCCTGCAACGACCTCGCAGGTGCGCGGTCGTGCGCTTGCGGATGTCGCCCCGCGGCAGAGTCATGCGAGTTTCGAAATACGAAGCTGGTGATGGGCCGATGTCGAAACCTGGCAACAGCGTCTGAGGAGGGGCTGCAGGCTTTCGCCGAAACCGCGACGACCGTGACCCATCAGGGTCAAGGCAGCACGACGGTCGCTTCGCTTGGAGGCCTCGCCCGGAATCGAACCGGGATGCAAGGATTTGCAGTCCTCTGCGTAACCACTCCGCCACGAGGCCTCGACGCGGCCTGAACGGCCGGTGATCGCTTGGTCAGGGCGACTGTCCGGAGATCTACCGGATCCGGCGTCGGACGGCAAGGCGAAGCCCGGGGAAACTTTTCCAGGGCCGGCCGGCAAAATAGGGGTTGGCAAAGCCCGACGATCGGGGCTAAACACCCCCCACGCTGCAGCGATGCGGCGGCGTTCCCCGATAGCTCAGTTGGTAGAGCATTCGACTGTTAATCGAATTGTCGCAGGTTCGAGCCCTGCTCGGGGAGCCAAGCTTCTTGGTTTCGTTTTGAAGCATCCACGAAGCCCCGCCCCGCGGGGCTTTCGTCGTGACGGCCGAGGGTGGTCGACCTCCAGGCCTCTGCCACGCGATGGCGCCTGCGGACCTGTCCGTCGGTCCATATCGCGAAAAATAATTCCGCGGGCCGATTCCTTACCCCAAACGGGTGATGTCAGACTGTCGCACCTCGGCGAGGTTGCAGGCGACAGGCGCTGTTTTTCGAAGCCTGTCGGGACGGATTGATCGTTGGGGCATTGCGAACGGAGCGACCGTGGTCCGTCCCTTTCGGCGGCGGGCCACGGGTTTCCCCCGCCCGATGCGTCCCGCCGGCCGCCCTCGCCGGCGCGCCCTCGGGACGCGTCGGAGGGCCGGCTTGTCGCAGGACGCGGCTGTCGAGGGTGTCAGCGTGGTTCGACGGCCTCCCGTTCGGAGGCGTTCCATCGATCGGTGCCCGCCGCAACGAGGTCCAGAACCGCTGGAGAGTCCCATGGCCCGGTACTTCTTCGACGTCCGAGACCGCGAGCGGCGCATCCGCGACACGGCCGGCATCGAACTCGGCGACGATGCCCTCGCCATCCGGGAAGCGACGCTCATCGTGTGGCAGCTCCTGTCCGACGCCGCGGCCGAGGACCGAGTGGGCAGCGTCTCGATCAGCATCAGGACCGAGACCGGCGCCTGCCTCTACGAGGCGTCGACCTCGCAGCGTTGACGCCCCGGCCCGCCCGGAGCGTGGTGGTCGATCGATGGACCGCGTTCGTTTCCTGATCTAGACAGGCTCCCTGCCCTTCCGGCCGGCCCTGCGACGCCCGCCGGCCCAATCGGATCCGTCATGCTGAAGTCCGTCATCGATGCCATCGGCCACACGCCGCTGATCAAGCTCCGGCGCGCCTCGGACCTCACCGGCTGCACGATCCTGGGCAAGGCGGAGTTCATGAACCCGGGCGGCTCGGTGAAGGACCGGGCGGCCCTGGCGATCGTCGAGGATGCGGTGGCGCGCGGCACGCTGCGCCCCGGCGGCACGATCGTCGAGGGCACGGCCGGCAACACCGGGATCGGCCTGGCGCTCGTGGCCAACGCGCTCGGCTACCGCACCGTCATCGTCATCCCGGAGACGCAGAGCCAGGAGAAGAAGGACATGCTGCGCATGTCCGGCGCCGAACTCGTCGAGGTGCCGGCCAAGCCCTACAGCGACCCCGGCAATTACGTCCACGTGTCGCAGCGGCTGGCGGAGCGGCTCGCCGCCACGGACCCGAACGGCGCCATCTGGGCCAACCAGTTCGACAATGTCGCCAACCGCGGCGGCCACGAGCGCACCACCGGCCCGGAAATCTGGGACCAGACGGAGGGCAAGGTCGACGCCTTCATCTGCGCGGTCGGCACCGGGGGCACGCTGGCCGGCACCGGCCTGGCGCTGAAGGCCCGCAATCCCGCCATCACGATCGGCATCGCCGACCCCATGGGCTCGGCCCTGTTCAGCTACTACGACGCGGGCACGTTGACCTCCGCCGGCTCCTCCATCACGGAAGGCATCGGCCAGGGCCGCGTCACCGCCAACCTCGTCGGAGCCCCGGTGGATTTCGCCTGCCAGGTCGACGACCGCGAGGCGCTCGACGTGGTCTTCGACCTCGCCGAACACGAAGGCCTGCTGCTCGGAGGCTCCTCCGGCGTCAATGTCGCCGGCGCCATGCGGCTCGCCCGCCACCTCGGCCCAGGCCACACCGTGACGACGATCCTGTGCGATTCCGGCGCGCGCTACGCTTCGAAGCTGTTCAACCGCGCGTTCCTGGAGGGCAAGGGCCTGCCGGTGCCGCCCTGGCTCGACCGCGCGGACCGCGTCGACGCCGACATGACGCGCTGAGCGCGTCCAGGCCGACATGACGCGCTGAGCGCGTCGCGCCACGAGGGCGCGCCGACCCGCGTCAACCCAGGCATGCCGGCGCGCCGGCTCCGGCCTGTTGCAACCGGGCGCCCGCCGTGCCAAGGCATCGCCATGCTGACATCGCTCGATCCCGTCCTCGCGCCCGCCGCCGGCCGCGCCGCGCCGCGCATCTCCTTCGTGTCGCTCGGCTGCCCCAAGGCGCTGGTGGACAGCGAGCGCATCATCACGCGCCTGCGCGCCGAAGGCTACGAGATCGCCAAGAAGCACGACGGCGCCGATGCCGTCATCGTCAACACCTGCGGCTTCCTCGACAGCGCCAAGCGCGAGTCGCTCGCCGCCATCGGCTCGGCCATGGCGGAGAACGGCAAGGTCATCGTCACGGGCTGCATGGGGGCCGAGCCGGAGGTGATCCGCCAGGCCTATCCCAACGTGCTGGCCGTGTCGGGCCCGCAGGCCTACGAGAGCGTGATGGCGGCCGTGCACGAGGCGGCCGAGCCGCTGCACGACCCCTTCATCGACCTGTTGCCGCCGCAGGGCATCAAGCTCACGCCGCGCCACTACAGCTACCTGAAGATCGCGGAAGGCTGCAACAACTCCTGCTCGTTCTGCATCATCCCGCGGCTGCGCGGCCGGCTCGCCTCGCGCCCGGTGTCCGAGGTGCTGCGCGAGGCCGAGAAGCTGGTGAAGGCCGGCGTCAAGGAATTGCTCGTCGTGTCGCAGGACACGGCGGCCTATGGGCTCGACCTCGGCTACCCGCTGCAGCAGCACGGGGACCGCGAGGTGCGGGCCAAGTTCCTCGACCTCGCGGGCGAACTCGGCCGGCTCGGCGCCTGGGTGCGGCTCCACTACATCTACCCCTACCCCCACGTCGACGACGTCATCCCGCTGATGGCGGAGGGGTCGGTGCTGCCCTACCTCGACATCCCGTTCCAGCACGCGGCGCCCAACGTGCTGCGCGCCATGCGGCGCCCCGGCAAGCAGGACCGCACGCTCGACCGCATCAAGGCGTGGCGCGACATCTGCCCCGACCTGACCCTGCGCTCGACCTTCATCGTCGGCTTCCCCGGCGAGACCGAGGAGGACTTCCAGATCCTGCTCGACTGGCTGTCCGAGGCGAAGCTGGAGCGCGTCGGCGCCTTCAAATACGAGCCGGTGGAAGGCGCGCCCGCCAACACGCTCGGCCTGCCGCACGTGCCGCCCGAGGTACAGGCGGAGCGGCTCGACCGCTTCATGAAGCACCAGCAGCTCATCAGCGCGCGGCTGTTGGCCCGCAAGGTCGGGCGCCGCATGCCGGTGATCATCGATGCCGTCGGGCCCGGCGGCGCGGTGGGGCGTTCCAAGGGCGACGCGCCGGAGATCGACGGCAAGGTGCACCTGTCGCACCGTTTCCCGGTGCGGGTCGGCGACATCGTCACGGCCAGGGTCGACCGGGCCGACGCCTACGACCTCCACGCCACGGTGGTGTGAGGGAGACGGCGGCGCCGGCCAAGCGCCGCCTCAGATGGTGAAATCCATGCCGGCCTCGTGGGCGAGGCCGAACGTCTCGGCGCTCGTGCAGAGGTCCGCCACGGTGGTGCGGTCGAGCTCCGCCAGGAAGGCGTCCCCGGCGGGACGGAGCGCGGGCGTCACCACGGCGTCGACGAAGGCCGGCCGGGGCCGCGGCTTCGCATCCCCCTCCCCGACCCTCGCGGCCGCCCGCAGGATGTCGCCCACCGTGACGCGGCGGCGCTCCCGGGCCAGGGCGTAGCCGCCGCGCGGCCCGCGCGTCCCCTTGAGGATGCCGGCGCGGACCAACTCCTGCAGCAGCGTTTCGAGGTGGCGCGGCGTGAGCCCGTGGCGGGCCGCCAGCGCCTTGGCGGAGACGGGCGCGACGCGCCCGTTGAGGGCGATGTCCGTGACGGTGGCCACCGCCAGGAGGCTGCGCTCCGGCAGCAGCCTCACGGGACGGCGGCCCGGCCCGTCGAGCCGAACCCCCCGGCCCCGCGCGCCGTTTCGTCGAGTTCGCCCTCCTCCCAGGCGAGCCGCTCCACCCGGGCGAGCACGAGCTGGGCGATGCGGGTGCCGCGCTCGATCACGAAGGGCTCGGCGCCATGGTTGACCAGGATCACACCGACCTCGCCGCGATAGTCGGCGTCGACGGTCCCGGGGGCGTTCAGCACGGTGACGCCGTGGCGCAGCGCGAGCCCGGAACGCGGCCGGACCTGCGCCTCGGTCCCGTCCGGCAAGGCGATGCAGAGCCCGGTCGGCACCAGGGCGCGGGCGCCGGGTTCGAGCACCAGCGCCTGGTCCGGCGCCAGGGCCGCCACGAGATCGAGCCCCGCCGCGCCCGCGCTCTGGTAGGCCGGCAGGTCAAGCCCTTCCGCATGCGGGAGGCGCCGGACCCGGACCGGCACGGGACGCGCGGCCGTCATGCGCGGCCACCGTCGAGCATGGCGGCGAAGCGGGCGACGAGGCGGTGCGCCACCTCCGCCTTGTCGAGCCGCGGCCAAGCCTCGACGCGCGGCGCCCCGTCGGTGCGGGTGAGCAGGTGCACGGCATTCTCCGCCCCGCCCATGACGTCGCTCCCCGCCCCCACGTCGTTGGCGACGAGGAGGTCGCAGTTCTTGCGCGCCAGCTTGGCGGCGGCGTGGTCGAGCAAGGCGTCGGTTTCGGCCGCGAAGCCCACCACCAGCCTCGGGCGCCCTTCCCGGCGGCCCGCCACCGCGGCCAGGATGTCGGGGTTGCGGTCCAGCTGCAGCACGGGCTCGGGCGCGCCGTCGCGCTTCTTGATCTTGAGGTCCGCGGCGGCCTGCGGGCGCCAGTCGGCGACGGCGGCGGCAGCGACGAAGAGGTCGGCCGGCAGCGCGGCCTCGACCGCCGCCAGCATGTCGCGCGCCGTCTCGACCCGCACCACCGCGACGCCGCGCGGGTCCGGCAGCGCGACCGGTCCCGACACCAGCACGACCTCGGCCCCCGCCGCCGCCGCCGCCGCCGCGATCGCGTGGCCCTGACGGCCGGACGACCGGTTGGCGATGTAGCGGACGGGATCGATGGGCTCGTGCGTCGGGCCCGACGTCACCACCACGCGCCGGCCGCGCAGCGATGCCGCCCCGGCACCGGACGGCGGCGACACGGCGGCGACCGGCGCTGATTGTTTCAGCGGCGAGGCATCCTTCGCCAGCGAGGTGTCGGGCAGCGGGATGGCGGTGCCGTCCGCGAGGGCACGGGCGGCGGCGGCCACGATCTCCAGCGGCTCCGCCATGCGGCCGGGGCCGAACTCGCCACAGGCCATGACGCCCTCGCCGGGCCCGACGGTGAGGACGCCATCGGCCGCGAGCAGCGCCGCGTTGCGGCGCGTCGCCGGGTGGAGCCACATGCGCAGGTTCATGGCCGGGGCCAGGAGGACGCGGGTGTCCGTGGCCAGAAGCAGCGTCGAGGCGAGGTCGTCGGCGAGGCCCTGCGCAATCTTGGCCATGAGGTTGGCGGTGGCGGGCGCCACCAGGATGAGGTCGGCGCTGCGCGACAGCTCGATATGCCCCATCTCGGCCTCCTCGGTCAGCGAGAAGAGCTCATCGTGGACGCGCTCGCCCGTGAGGCTGGCGACGGCGAGGGGCGTGACGAAATGCTTGGCCGAGGCGGTCATGACGGCCCGCACCGAGGCGCCCCGCTCGCGCAGGCGCCGGATGAGGTCCAGCGCCTTGTAGGCGGCGATGCCCCCGCCCACGATCAGCAGCACGCGCCGACCCGCCAAACCGTCGTCGCCCGAGAGTGTCGACACGGCGGGTGCCGCGCCCGTTCCTGCCGCCATGGCCCCCTCCTCCCGCTGTCCGACGCCGCCCCTCCTCTATGCCGGATCCGGGCAGCGGGACCAAATCCCCTGACCGCCGCCGCAGGCAGCGAGCATACGGACAGCCGAAACCGCGCCAGACCCCAGAAAGGGCTTGCGACGGAGGGCGAAACATGGCATAGACGATATGCAACGTTTTCGTTGCATGCCCTTCTTGGGCGTTTCCTCCCTAGACTTGGGCCGCCTCTCGGGGCGGTCTTTTTTTGTTCCGGTGTCCGCACCCGCTTCGGGGGACTTCCGGAGGCCGGGGCATCGTCGGCCCGGTTTCATGGTTTCACCACATTGCTTCCCGCTTGGCAAGCAGCGTCACGGCAATTTCACGAATTTCTAGGCATAAATGCGGACTGGAAGGCAAAGACTGCCACGCCCTTAAGCAACCGAATAATTGCTCTTCGTACGATCATTTGCTCAGCCCGATGGTCGGGCCGCCACAGCGACCCGATGGTCGGGCCGCCACAGCGCCCCGTCTCACCGCAGCTGGAAGTCGACGGGGCGGAGCGGTTCGGGGAGGTCGGCCTCGCCGAGCATCTCCCGGATGTCGATCTCGATGCCTCGCGTCAGGGCGCTGAGCGGCAGGGCGTTCTGGCCGGTCCCGAACGGGTTCTCGAGTTCGTCGCCGAGGGCGTCGAGGCCGAAGAACGTGTAGGACACGATCAGCACCAGCAGCGGCGTCCAGGCGCCGGCCGCCGCGGCCAGCCCGAAAGGCAGCAGCAGGCAGAAGAGCATGGCGGTGCGGTGGAGCATCAGCGAATAGGTGTAGGGCACCGGCATGTTCCTGATGCGCTCGGCCGCGGCCAGCACGGCCGACATGGAGACGATGCTGTCCTCCAGGACCTGGAACACCTGGGCGGCGATGCTGCCGGAAGCGACCGCCTCCGCGGCCTCGCGCGTCAGGGCCGTGAGCAGCATGTTGGGCGGGTTGCGGGCGGCCGCCACGCCGGGCATTCCCGCCTCCGCCAGGGCCGCCAGGGCTTCCGGCCCCGGCGGCTCGGCGCGCAGGTGATGGCGCAGCAGATGCGCGAAGGCGATGGCGCCGAAGGCCGCGCGACGCGCCACGGCGGGTTCGCCCGGGCCGCGCACCGCCATCTGCTGGCGGGCGAAGCTTCGCGTGTCGATCAGCAGCTGGCCGAAGATCTTGCGGCCCTCCCACCACCGGTCGTAGCAGGCGGAGTTGCGAAACCCCGCGAAGATCGAGAGCGCGATGCCGATGAGCGAGAACGGCAGCGCCGCGATCTCGTGGAAGCGCATCAGCCCCGCCTCCTGCGACGCCACGACCAGGATCGACAGCAGCGTGACGGCGGCGAGACGCGGCGCGATGGTGGGGACGATGGATCCCTTCAGGATGAAGAACAGCTGCCAGGCGTTGGGCTTGTCGCGGACGATCACGGGTGGGGCTCCGGCGGGCGGGGACGGTGCCGTTTCACCAGGGCCGGGCGGCGCCGGTCAAGCCGGCCGAGCCGGCGCAGCCGGTCCGCGTCAGCCGGGCCGGCCCTGGAAGGGCCGCGCGAGGCCGAGGCGCGGCGTCCTGAAGGACAGGTCGGCGTGCTGCGGGCTGGGGTTTCGGATCTTGGAGGGTCGACCCTCGGCGCGCATGCGCCGGTCCGCCTCGGTCCAGGACGGGAGGTCGCCGTGCTCCTGGTCCCAATGCACCACCGAGGCCTCGTCGCACCAGCCGGCGAGGCGCGGCATGGCGGTGCGATGGTCGCCGCTCGTCATGTAGGCGCGCATGCTCGCCTGCCCGTCCCAGAGCGTGAGGGTCCAGAACGTCCAGGAGCGGTCGGCGAGCAGCGAGCCGTCGCGGAAACCCGGCGCGGCGCGCGCCTGGCGGTACGAGGGCACCGCATGGAAAAAGAAGGACGGGAGGAAGCGGACCGACCGCAGGCGCAGCCGCGTGACGCTGACGAAAGGCATGGGGATCTCCAGGTCGTTCCCCGCCACCATAGACCGGGACCGCGCCATCCGCCCAACGCGCGAGCGGGCCGGATGCTTCATCTGACCTGACGCTTCTCCAGTTTGCGGGCGAGCGTGCGGCGATGCATGCCGAGGCGGCGCGCCGTCTCCGAGATGTTGAAGCCGGTCTCGGCCAGCACCTCGTGGATGCGCTCCCACTCGAGCGTCTTGATCGAGGTGGCCCGCTCGCCGAGCGGCACGGCCGCGTTGCCCGCCCCACGGCCGAAGGCCGCCTCGATGTCGTCGGTGTTGGCGGGCTTGGCGAGGTAGTGGCAGGCGCCGAGCTTGATGCTTTCCACCGCGGTGGCGATAGAGGCGAAGCCCGTCAGCACCACGATCAACATGGCGGGGTCGTGCGCGTGCAGCGCTTCGAGGCAGGCGAGGCCCGAGGCGCCGGCGAGCTTGAGGTCCACCACGGCGTAGCCCGGGCTGCGCGCCGTCAGCAGCGCCTGCACGTCGGCCAGCGTCGGCGCCACCACGACATCGTAGCCGCGGCGCTCGAAGGAGCGCTTCAGCGTGCGGGCGAAGGCCTCGTCGTCGTCCACCACGACGAGAAGGCGCTCAGGCGTCGTCATGCGCCTCCTCCTCCTTCACGGCCAGGGCGGCCAGCGGCAGCGACAGGGTGACGGCGGCGCCCCCGCCGAGCCGGTTGGTCGCGGCGAGGCGCCCGCCGAGCTTGCGCACCACGTTGGCGACGAGGAACAGCCCGAGGCCGCCGCCTTCCCGCCCCTTGCTGGACCGGTAGGGCTTGCCGATCGTGTCGAGGATGTCGGGCGCGAAGCCGGGACCTCGGTCCGTCACGGCGAGGAGCAGCCGGCCGCCGTTGCGGACCGCCTCGAAGCGCTGCCAGCCGGGCGACGCCTCGAAGGCATTGTCGAGCACGTTGACGATGGCCTGTTTCAGCGCCGTGTCGGACACGATCGGCAGGTCGTCCCGCACGACGTTCTCGTAGACGAGGTGGGCCGAGGGCCGCGCCGCGCGCCAATCCTCGACGAGGTCGTCGAGAAAGGTGTGCAGCGTCGTGACGGCGGCCGATTCGCCCCGCGTCTCGCCCGCCGACACTAGGATGCCGGTGAGGATCGCCTTGCAGCGCCGCACTTCGCCCTCCATGGCGTCGAGCTCCACCATGAGTTCGGGATCGGCGGCGAGGGCCGGCATGCGCCGCCAGTCGCCCAGGATGACGGAGAGCGTGGCGAGCGGGGTGCCGAGTTCATGGGCGGCGCCGGACGCCAGCAGACCCATGCGGACGATGAAATCCTCCTCGGCGGCGCGCTGGCGCAGCGCCGCGAGCCTGGCGTCCCGCTCCCTTAGATTGCGGTTGATGCGACCGATGAAGACCACGAGCAGGCCCGCGTCGAGCAGGAAGCAGATCAGCAGGCCGATGATGTTCAGCACCGGCAGGCTGCCGTCGGCGAGGCCCGACAGGTCGAGCGGGCGGTGCAGCACCGTGAGGCCGGCGAAGCACAGACCCGTCACCGCGGCCAGACCCCAGGCCGCGCGCCCGTCGAGCAGCACGGCGCCGAGCGTCACCTGCAGCAGGTAGAGGAAGGCGAAGGGATTGGTGGCGCCGCCGGTGAGGGACAGCTGCAGCGTCAGCGCCGCCACGTCGAGCAGCATGGCGAGCGCGAGTTCCGGAGCCGCCACCGGGCGCGGGCGCGACAGGCGCAGGAGGCTGCCGAGGTTCAGCGCCACGAGGCCGCACAGCACGCCCGCCATGGCGCCGAAGGGCAGCGACACGCCGAGCCCGAGGCTGACGCCCGCGACCGTCACGAGCTGGCCCACCACGGCGATCCAGCGGAGTTGCACGAGGAGCAGGAGGTTCTGCCGGCCGGCGCCGTCGTCTCCCGCGGCATCGAGCGATCCGGCCGCGACCGCTGCCTCGGCCGGCCCGGCCAGCGCCGACATCAGCCGTCCATCCTCGCGGCGGTGCCGGCGCGCCGGCCCCGGAGCTCCTCGCGCACCGCCCAGGCGAGCGCCCCGGCCAGCATCAGCGCGAGGGCGAACCAGGTGACGGCATAGACGAGGTGGTTGTTGGGGAAGGCGACGACCGTCAGGCCACCGACCGGCAGTCCGCCGGGGTTTGGCGTCGCGTCGGCATCGATGAAATAGGGCGCGACCGGCCCGGTGAGCCCGCGCCGCGCCGCGATGGCGGCGACGTCGCGGGAATACCAGCGGTCGTCGGCGGGATCGTTGGAGCGGAGGAAGGCGCCGCCGGGCTCGGTGACGCGCAGCAGCCCTACGACCTCGACGGGTCCCTGCCGCTGCCCCGCCGGCCTGGTGGCGGGGTCGCGCCGGTTGGTCGGCACGAAGCCGCGGTCGACCAGCACGGTCGTGCCGGCCTCGGTGTGCAGCGGCGTGACGATCCAGAACCCCGACCCCGCCTCGGTCACGGCCTGGACGGCGGTCTCACGGGTGTTGTCGAAGGTGCCGCGCACGGAAACGTGGCGGTACTGGTCGGCCTCGGCCGTGATGCCGGCCCAGGCGGCGGGCCCGGGCGCCGGCACGGGGGCGGCGTGGACGCGGGTGTCCACGCTGGCGATGAGGTCGAGTTTCCAGAACAGCCGGTGCACCTGCCAGGTGCCGAGCGCCGCCAGGAGGGCGATGGCGACGAGGCCGCAGCAGCCGACCAGGACGGCCTTGGCGCCCGACCGCGACTTCGACGGGCCGGGCTCCCCGGGCCGCGGATCGCCCGTCGGCGCGGGAGGGGCCGACGGGGCGGTCCGCATCGTCACATCTTCATGTTGCTCATGTCGGCGGGCGCCATCGGCATCATGTTGGCGTTCATGTGATACATGACCCAGATCGACCCCGCGAGCGTGATGACCACCATCACGACCGTGAAGATCAGCGCCAGCATGGTCCAGCCGCCCTCCGACTTCGTGTTCATGTGGAGGAAGTAGACCATGTGGACGATGATCTGCACGAAGCCGATGCCCATCACCAGCAGGCCGGCGACGCGGCTGTCGGCGACCACATGGGCCATCACCAGCCAGAACGGGATGGCGGTCAGCAGCACCGACAGGCCGAAGCCCGTCAGATAGCCCTTGAAGGACCCGTGGCCCGCCTCTTCGTGGTCGTGCAGGACCTGCACATGCGCGTTGGCCGCGACGTTTCCACCGCTCATGGGAGCACGCTCACGAGATAGACGAAGGAGAAGACGCCGATCCACACGACGTCGAGGAAATGCCAGAACATGCTGAGGCACATGAGCCGGCGCTTGTTCTCGGGGACGAGGCCCTTCCACATCACCTGCACCATCAGCACGAACATCCACAGGATGCCGACCGACACGTGCAGGCCGTGGGTGCCGACCAACGTGAAGAAGGACGACAGGAAGGCCGAACGCTGCGGACCCGCCCCCTCGGCGATGAGGTCGGCGAACTCGTGCAGCTCGAGGTAGACGAAGCCCATGCCGAACAGGGCCGTCACCAGCATCCAGAACAGCGTGTTGCCCTTCCACCCCTTCTCCATGCACAGCATGGCGAAGCCGTAGGTGATGGAGGAGAAGAGCAGCAGCGCCGTGTTCAGCGCCACCGTTTCGAGCTTGAACAGCGTCGCCGGCGAGGGGCCGGCGGCATAGGCGTGGCCGTAGACCGCGTAGCAGGCGAACAGGGCCGCGAAGATGAGGCAATCGCTCATCAGGTACAGCCAGAAGCCGATCATGGTGCCGCCTTCGGCGTGACCATGGCCGTCATCGCCGGCGACGTAGAACTTCAGCGTGTCGTCGTCGGCGAGGGATTCGTCGGAACGCGTCATGTCTCGACCTCCCTCAGGCCCGGGTGCCGAGCAGGCGCGAGCGCTGCTCCTCGGTGCGGGTCACCTCCTCGGCCGAGATGTAGAAGTCCCGGTTGTAGTTGAAGGTGTGCACGATGGTCCCGAGGACGATGGCGACGAAGCTCAGCGCCGCCAGCCACCAGATGTACCAGATCATGGCGAAGCCGAAGACCGTGGCGAGACCCGACAGGATGATGCCGGCGCCGGTGTTCTTGGGCATGTGGATCGGCTTGTAGCCGTTCAGGGGACGCACGAAACCGCGCTTCTTCATGTCGGTCCAGGCGTCGAGGTCGTGCACCATCGGCGTGAAGGCGAAGTTGTAGGCGGGCGGCGGCGAGGAGGTCGACCACTCGAGCGTCCGCCCGTCCCACGGGTCGCCGGTGACGTCGGCGAGGACGTCGCGCTCCCGGATCGACACGTAGATCTGGTAGAAGAAGGCCGCGATGCCGCAGGCGACCAGCAGCGCGCCGAAGGCCGCGATGATGAACCAGATCTGCAGCGACGGGTCGTCGAAGTGGTTGAGGCGCCGCGTCACGCCCATCAGGCCGAGCACGTAGAGCGGCATGAAGGCGAAGTAGAAGCCTGACACCCAGCACCAGAACGACACCTTGCCCCAGAACACGTCGAGCTTGAAGCCGAAGGCCTTGGGCCACCAGTAGGCCACGCCGGCCATGATGCCGAAGAACGTGCCGCCGATGATGACGTTGTGGAAATGCGCCACCAGGAACAGGCTGTTGTGCAGCTGGAAGTCGGCCGGCGGCACGGCCAGCAGCACGCCCGTCATGCCGCCGATCACGAAGGTGATCATGAAGGCGACGGTCCACATCATGGGCAGCTCGAAGCGGATGCGGCCCTTGTACATGGTGAACAGCCAGTTGAAGATCTTCGCCCCGGTGGGGATGGAGATGATCATCGTGGTGATGCCGAAGAACGAGTTGACGCTCGCCCCGTTCCCCATGGTGAAGAAGTGGTGCAGCCAGACCAGGTAGGCCAGGATGGTGATGACCACCGTGGCGTAGATCATCGAGGCATAGCCAAACAGGCGCTTGCCACAGAAGGTCGACGTCACCTCGGAGAACACCCCGAACAGCGGCAGGATGAGGATGTAGACCTCCGGGTGGCCCCAGATCCACAGCAGGTTCACGTACATCATGGGGTTGCCCCCGAGGTCGTTCGTGAAGAAGTTGAAGCCGAGGTAGCGGTCGAGCGAAAGCAGGGCCAGCACGGCGGTGAGGATCGGGAAGGCCGCCACGATGAGCACGTTGGTGCACAGCGCCGTCCAGGTGAAGATCGGCATCTTCATGAAGGACATGCCCGGCGCCCGCATCTTGACGATGGTGGCGATGAGGTTGACGCCCGACAGCAGCGTGCCGATGCCGGCGATCTGCAGCGACCAGATGTAGTAGTCGACGCCGACGCCCGGGCTGTAGGAGGCTTCCGACAGCGGCGCGAAGTTGGTCCAGCCGGTGCGGGCGAACTCGCCGACGAACAGCGACATCATCACCGTCACGGCGCCCGACACCGTCATCCAGAACGAGAAGTTGTTCAGGAACGGGAAGGCGACGTCGCGGGCGCCGATCTGCAGCGGCACGACGAAGTTCATCAGGCCCGTGACGAAGGGCATCGCCATGAAGAAGATCATGATGACGCCGTGCGCGGTGAACACCTGGTCATAGTGGTGCGGCGGCAGGTAGCCCTGGCTGCCGTTGAAGGCGATCGCCTGCTGGGTGCGCATCAGCAGCGCGTCGGAGAAGCCGCGCACGAGCATGACGAGCGCCAGCACGCAATACATGATGCCGATCTTCTTGTGGTCGATCGACGTGAACCACTCCTTCCACAGGTAGCCCCACAGCTTGAAATAGGTGAGGGCGCCCAGCAGGGCGACGCCGCCGACGGCGACGCCGAGGAACGTCACGATCAGGATGGGCTCGTGGTACGGGATGGCTTCGAGCGTGAGACGCCCGAAGATCAGTTGCTGCAGGTTGATGTTCGAGAACATGTGGGGGTCTCGTTCGGGATCGGGCGTCGGGGCGGTCGGTCTCAGTGCGGGTTGATCTGGGCCGGGGCGGGGTTGATCTTCATATCGGGACCGACCGGCATGCCGTCCATCTCGGGCTGGTTGCGACCCTGCGCGTCATCGTGATGCGCCGGCTGGTTCACGTCGGGGGCCTGGGGCGTCGGTTCCATGCCCTGGGGGGCGGTCTTCAGCGTGTTGGGCGGCCGGCCCGAGGCCGGGAAGGTGGCGCCCGGGGCCTCGTTGCCTTCGCTGAGCCGCGCGCCGTCGTAGATGAGCTTCTCGCGGTTCTCCGCTCCCCGCTCGCCCGGCACGCCGCCCGTCGCGTCGATCGCCATCATCTGGTCCTCGCACATCTTGTTCGGGTCGACGCACATGTTGACGATCTTGCCGTAGAGGCCGGGCTGCACCGAGCCGTAGAACTGCGGCCGCACCTTCTCGCTCGGCTGCGACAGCTTGAGGAAGCGGGGCCCGTCGAGCGTCATCTCGGCCGCCTTGGCCTTGGCCACCCAGGCGTCGAAATCGCCGTCTGTCATGCCGTAGAACTTGAAGTTCATGTCGGAGAAGCCGGCGCCGCTGTACATCCCGGAATAGCCGTCATAGGTGCCGGGCTTATTGATGACGGCGCTGAGCCGCGTCTCCATCCCCGCCATGGCGTAGATCTGCCCGGCCAGGGCCGGGATGAAGAAGGTGTTCATCACCGTGCCGGAGGTGATGTGGAAGTCGAGCGGCCGGTCGATGGGCGCGGCGAGCACGTTGACGGTGGCGATGCCCTGCTCGGGATAGATGAACATCCATTTCCAGTCGAGCGACACGACGTCCACCTCGAGCGGCTTGGTGCCCGTCACCACCGGCCGGCTGGCGTCGATGCGGCCGACGGGCCGGAACGGGTCCAGCACGTGGGTGCTGATCCAGGTCAGGGCGCCGAGCGCCACGATGATGAGCAGCGGCGCCGTCCAGATCAGCACTTCGAGCTGGGTCGAGTGGTGCCAGTCGGGCGCGTAGGCGGCCTTGGTGTTGGAGGCGCGGTAGCGCCACGCGAAGAGCGCGGTCGCCGCCATCACGGGCAGGATGATGAGCAGCATCAGCCCCGTCGACGCGATGATGAGGTTGCGCTCCTGCAGGGCGACGTCGCCCGAGGGGTTCATCAGCACCATGTCGCAGCCCCCGAGCAGGGCGAAGACCGGCAGCAGGCCGAGGACACGCAGGAATCTCACGAGGGGGCCACCTGTTGGAAAGTTCATGAGCGATGTACGGTCGATGGCGCCCTCATAGCATTGGACGTTTTGTCCAGGCCAGGGCGATTGGACGGCCGGCCGCGCCGCGGTATGCGTGCCATGCGTCGAACGGTTTGCGGGCCGGCGCCGCGCGTGGCATGCGCCATGGGTCGCGGCCCTCGCGACCGGACCACGGCGTCGCGCCTGTCGCGGCGCCCAGCGAGGATTTGGGGATGGTCAACAGCGTTCCAGGGGTGGCGTCGTCAGCGGCGGTCGAGCGCGATGCGCGGCTGGTCTCGACGGATCACAGCCACGTTTCGCCCGGCGAGATCGCCCTCGGCGTGGTGATCGGCCGCACGTCGGAAGCCTTCGACTTCTTCGTCTACGGCATCGCCAGCGTTTTGGTGTTCCCCGCCCTGGTGTTCCCCTTCGCCTCCGCGGAGACCGGGACGATCTATTCCTTCATGGTGTTCAGCCTGGCCTTCGTGGCGCGCCCGATCGGCACCGTTCTCTTCATGGAGATCGACCGGCGGCACGGCCGCGGCGTGAAGCTCACGGCGGCGCTGTTCCTGCTCGGCGGCTCCACCGCCTCCATCGCCTTCCTGCCGGGCTTCGCCGACTGGGGCTGGGCCTCCATCGCCCTGCTCTGCATCTTCCGCCTCGGCCAGGGGCTGGCGCTCGGCGGCGCCTGGGACGGGCTCGCCTCGCTGCTGGCCCTCAACGCCCCCCATCACCGGCGCGGCTGGTACGCCATGGTGCCGCAGCTCGGCGCGCCCTTCGGCTTCATCGTGGCGGCCGGCATCTTCGCCTTCTTCCTCCTCAACATCTCCATGGAGGACTTCATCGGCTGGGGCTGGCGCTATCCCTTCTTCGTGGCCTTCACCATCAACGTCGTGGCGTTGTTCGCCCGGTTGCGCCTCGTCGCCACCGAGGAGTTCGAGGAGCTGCTGGAGCGCCGCGACCTCGTGCCGGCCCCCATCTCCGAGCTCTTCCACAGGCAGGGCGGCGACGTCCTGATCGGCGCCTTCGTGCCGCTCGCCTCCTTCGCGCTGTTCCACCTCGTCACCATCTTCCCGCTGTCCTATGCGGGCCTGTTCACCGACCGGACGCCGGCCGCCTTCCTCGAACTCGAGCTCGTCGGCGCCGTGGTGCTGGCCGTCACCGTCATGCTGTCGGGCCTCATCGCCGACAGGGTCGGCCGCCGCAACCTGCTCGGGACCTGCGCGGTGCTGATCGGCATCTACGCGCTCTTCACTCCCATGCTGCTGGGCGGCGACCAGACCGGCCAGGCCGTGTTCATCCTGGTGGGTTTCGGCCTGCTCGGGTTGTCCTTCGGCCAGGCGGCCGGCGCCGTGGCGTCCAACTTCTCGAGCCAGAACCGCTACACGGGCTCGGCCCTCACCTCCGACCTCGCCTGGCTCATCGGCGCGGGTTTCGCGCCGCTGGTGGCGCTCGCCGGCTACGCGCGCTTCGGGCTCTGGGCCGTCGCCGTCTACCTGCTGTCGGGCGCGGTCTGCACGCTCGGCGCCCTGGCCATCAACAAGCGCCTCGACCTCCGGGACACCTGACGGCCTTCCAACGCATGTCGCCGACGACGACGGGAAACATGTCCAAGTCTTCGGCGAGCCTGCCGGCACGGGTTCGGCCAGTCCACCAACGCCGAGCGGGGGTCGGCGGGGGCGGTCGCCGATCCTGTGCCGGCGCCGGCAATGCCGCCCTCCAGGCCTCGTGATGCGATGTCGACGGCCGCCCCTCGGGCGGCCGTCGTCGTTCGCGCCGTCGTCATGCTGGCCCGGCGATGCGCGTCCGGTGCGCGCAGCGGCATCAGGACCGCGAACGAATCCGGCATCGGCACCGTTGCTCTCATCCAGACGAGTGACGCGTGGGTGTGGGTGAATGGCGACCGAAAGACGAGACGTGGCGCGGTTCCCGGCCCCCGAGGCCCGCGCCGACATCCTGGAACGCAGGCGCACGCTGAAGATGGCGCGGTCGGCCCACGCCTACGTCCGGGGCTCGACGGCGCAGTTCTACGGCTGGCTCGCCGAGGCCGACAGCGCTCTCGTGCCGGCCGGCCCGCCCGTGTGGATCTGCGGCGACTGCCACCTCGGCAACCTCGGGCCCCTCGCCGATGCCGCCGGACGGGTCCGCATCCGCATCCGCGACCTCGACCAGACGGTGCCGGGCAACCCCGCGCATGACGTGATCCGGCTCGGCCTGTCGCTGTCGACGGCCGCGCGCGGCTCCGACCTCCCCGGCGTCACCACCGCCCACATGCTGGAGGAGATGGTGCACGGCTACCGGGACGCGCTGCTCGGCCACGACGACAGCCTGTCGGAGGTGCGGGCGGGCCGGGCCGTCCGCACGGTGCTGCGCCAGGCGACGCATCGGCGGTGGGAGCACCTGGCCCAGGAGCGGCTGGAGCGCGTCGAACCCCGCATCCCGCTCGGCAAGCGGTTCTGGCCGCTGACCGACGCGGAGCGGGACGGCATCGCCGAGCTCGTCGCCTCGCAACCGGTGCTGGACCTCGTGGGCGCGCTGCACGGCCGCGGCCCGCACCACGCCGTGTCGGTGATCGATGCCGCCTATTGGCTGAAGGGCTGCTCGTCGCTCGGCACGCTGCGCTACGCGGTGCTGTTGCGGGTCGGCTCCGGCAAGGCCCGGGCGAGCTACGGCCTCCTCGACATCAAGGAAGCGGTGGCGAGCGTCGCGCCGTCGGCGCCGGGCGCCGTGGTGCCCTCCGACCACGCGCTGCGCGTCGTCGGCGGGGCCCGCGCGCTGTCGCCCTCGCTCGGCGACCGCATGGTGCCGGCCCGTCTGCTCGGGCGGCCCGTGGTGCTGCGCGAACTCCTGCCGCAGGACCTGAAGCTCGAGATCGACGAGTTGACGCGCGAGGAGGCCGTGGGGGCGGCGCGGTTCCTCGCGGCCGTCGTGGGCCATGCCCATGCCCGCCAGATGACGCCGGAGCTGCGGCGCGCCTGGGCGGACGATCTGCGGCGCCACCGCGCGGGCGGGCTCGACGCGCCCTCGTGGCTGTGGAATGCCGTGGTGGAACTGGTCGGGCGGCACGAGCGCGGCTACCTCGACCACTGCCGGGACTTCGCCCTGGCCTCCGCCGGCTGACCGGCGCCCGCCGTGGACGGGTGGCGCTCGTCTTGACTCCCGTGCCGCTTTTGTTAGGCACCCGTGCGGGCAGGTCCGTCCGCCGGCCCTCTGCGGCAGGCGCGGACGCGCCGTAGCGTTGGAGACGAGATGCAGAGACTTCTCCGGGCCCTCCCGGCGCCTCGCCGGGTCGGGGCTCTCGCGGTGGCTCTCGTGGCGGGGGTGCTGACGGTCCTCGCCCTCGGGGCGCCTCCCCTCCGGGCGCAGGGCGTCGTCAAGGGCAAATATGGCGACTGGGAGATGCGCTGCGAGACGCCGTCCGGCGCGCCGCGCGAACAATGCGCCTTGATCCAACGCATCGAGGACAAGGACCGGCCGAACATCAGCCTCGTCGTCATCGTGCTGCGCACGGCCGACGCCAAGAACCGCCTGCTGCGGGTGGTGGCGCCGCTCGGCGTGCTGCTGCCGTCGGGGCTCGGCCTGACGATCGACAAGGCCAACGTCGGTCGGGCCGGCTTCGTGCGCTGCCTGCCGACCGGCTGCGTGGCCGAGGTGGCGATGAAGTCCGACCTGATCGACCAGCTGCGCAACGGCACCGACGCCACCTTCATCATCTTCCAGACGCCCGAGGAGGGCATCGGCATCCCGCTCGCCCTCACGGGCTTCAAGGACGGCTTCGACAAGCTGCCCTGCGGCGACGGCTCGCTCCCGGCGGCCAAGTCGGGCGGCGGCGCGCCGGTATGTCCTGGCGAGACCGACGACACCGACGATGCCGGCCAGACCGGCAAGAAATGATCGTCAGGATGGGTGCGGGGCCGCCGGCGGCCCGGTTTCGGAGGAACGGATGACACGAACTGGAGCGCGGGCCGCGGCGCTGGCCGCGGTGGGGCTGAGCCTGTGCGGCTGCGCCGCCACCGAGAAGCTGCTGCCGACGACCGGCGGCGGCGGATCCGTGTTCGGCAACCTCCTCGCCTTCCACACGAGCGACCCCGGGCCGGTGCCGGTGGCGGGCCAGCGCGAAGATCCGCTCGAATGCCCCACCATCGAGATCCTCGACGGCACGGCCTCCTACCGGACCTATGCCGGCGCGGAGCAGACCAACGAGGCGGTGCGCTACCAGTTCTCCATGGGCGAGGTGGCGCGGGACTGCACCAAGAGCGGCAAGGAGATCCTGCTGAAGGTCGGCGTCGAGGGACGGGTGTTGCTCGGCCCGGCGGGCGCGCCCGGCTCCTTCACGGTGCCGGTGCGCATCGCGGTGCGCCACGACGGCGACGGCAAGGCCGTGGCGACCAAGTTCTTCCAGGTCCCCGCCACCATCGCGCCCGGCGCCGATTCGACGACCTTCCAGGTCGTGTCGGAGCCGATCGCCGTGCCCTTCGTGACGTCGCATTCCGACGAGGACTACACGATCCTGGTGGGCTTCGACGCAAGCGGAAAACCGGCTCCCGCCGCGGCCGGCCCCGATCGCAAACCCCGTCGCCGCGCCCGCGCCGCGACGCCGCCCCAGGGCTGACCCCGCCGTCGCGGCGCAGCGCAAAAATTCCTTGCGCGGCGCCGACCGGCACCGTATATGCCCATCACCGACGCGCTGCATCGCGGCGCCGTTGGGGGATAGTTCAACGGTAGAACAGCGGACTCTGACTCCGTCAATCTTGGTTCGAATCCAGGTCCCCCAGCCAATCGATCGTCAGGATGTTTCGGCTTTCCTCGAACATCGCCGATCCGGTCTTCTTCAACCCTTCGATACCAGCGTTCTGTAGGCCTATGACGCAGCGCCCTCGGCAGTCTGCTTCAGCGTAAGCTCGCTCTCGATGAGACCCGTCGGCTTGGCGCTGCGGATGGGCCTGGACCCATGCGTCGCGTCCTTCGCCAACGCGGCGGGAGCGGCGATCCCGGCCTCTCGGCCGACCGTGGACCGGCATCCACCGCCAAACCTCTCCGTGCCCACCGGCCCCCAACCCGCCTGCGCCACGGCAGGCATGCCGCGACCCGTCCCGCTGCCGGACGATGCTGCGACGGAGTGTATCCCCAGATGCCCGTGCGTTCCGCCCCGCGATGACCGATCCGGCCAGTCATCCGACGCCGTCGCGGTGCGTGGGACCGGCAAGCGGAGACGCTGACGGCCGACCGACGGCGCGCCTGTCGCCCCGGGTCCACCCATCGCGCAAGGTCCGGTCGGCCCGAGGCCAAGGGCGTGCCGCGGCCGTTCGATGTTGTCGGCCCTCGGTGCCGACGGGCCGCCAGGTCCCGGTCAGGCGGGAGCGTCGGCCGGCAACGCGATCCTGAACGTGCTGCCACGCCCATAGACGCTGCTCACGGTGATGTCGCCCCCGAGCATGGCGGCGAAGGCCTTGCTGATCGAGAGCCCCAGTCCCGTGCCGCCGAACTTGCCGGACGTCGAGGCCTCGGCCTGGGCGAAGCGCTGGAACAGTCGCCCGAGCTGCTCGTCGGTCATCCCGATGCCGCTGTCACGAACCTCGAAGACGATCAGGTCGCGGGCCTCGGGACCTTCGCTCCGGGTCGCCGACAGCGTGACGGTGCCACCCTCGGTGAACTTGGACGCGTTGCTCAGCAGGTTGAGCAACATCTGTTTGACCTTGGTGAGGTCCGAGTGCATGCCGCCGACGCCCGGGCCGACGGTCACGGCGAGCCGGTTGCCCTTCTTCTCGACAAGGGGCGTGACCGTGGAGGCGACGTCGTGCACGATGGTCCCGACGTCGAAGTCCTCGGGAAACACCTCCATCTTGCCGCTCTCGATCTTCGACAGATCGAGGACGTCGTTGATGAGCCCGAGCAGGTGGCGGGCGTTGGCTTCGATCTTGGCCATGTCGGGTGCGAAGACCTCGGGATCGTCGCCGTCCAGCATCTCCTCCTGCAGCATCTCGCTGTAGCCGATGATGGCCGACAGGGGCGTACGCAGCTCATGGCTCATGTTGGCGATGAAGGTGCTCTTGGCGAGGTTGGCGGCTTGGGCGTCGTCACGCGCCTTGGCGACCTCCCCGTCGGCCCGCTTCCGCGCCGTGATGTCCCGCAGGTAGGCGGTGAACATCGCCCGGCCGCCGACCTTGATGGGCGTGACGGCGAGTTCGGCCGGGAAGCGTTCGCCGTTGGCGCGTTCCGCCTCGACCTCGACATGCTTGCCCAGGGCCGAGATCTCCCCGTCCTCGAGGAAGCGGGCGAACTTCTTCAAGTGCCCGACCAGGAAATCGGCCGGCAGGATCAACGCTCCGAGTTCCTGGCCGACGGCGGCGTCCCGCGCCCATCCGAACGTCCGCTCAGCCGCAGGGTTGAACTGGATGATGCGCGTCTCCTCGTCGATCACCACGATGCCGTCGAGCGCCGTCTGCATGATGGCGTCCTTGAGCGTCTCGCTGTCGCGCAGCTCGGCCTCGGCGCGCTTCCTCCTCAGGAACTGGCCGACCTGGCGCCCCAGCGTGGCGAATGCGGCGTCTGCCCCGTGGTCGACCGCGATGGCGCGACGGCTCGTGAACTCGAAGGCACCGAGGTTGATGCCGTCGACCCCGATGGGGATCGCCACCACCGCGCCGGGGCGGGCCCCCGCCGTCATGGCGACGTCCGCCAGCACCGTCCTGGTCTCGGCAACGGCCTGCAGCACGTGGGGCCCGGCGGACTCGCCCCCTGCCCCGAACGCCCTCGGCCCAGCCCAGATGGCCACCCGCTTCAGACGACCTCCGTCGGAAGCCGCGCCTTCGGTCAGCCACATGGCCCCCTCGTCCCAGCCGAACCCCGAGCCGATCGCGGCGATGACGCGCTCCTGCCCGACGGCCACGTCGACGTCCCCGCCCAGGACCTGGCTGACCTCCTGCTGAACGGCGAGGCGCTGGCGCCCCTGGCGCTTCGACGACAGGTCCTCGAACCGGATCACGCTGCCGACGATCGTCCCGTCGGCGAGCACCGGATGGGACGAATATTCGGCGAAGAACGACGTGCGGTCCTTGCGCCAGAGCAGCTCGTCGTCGAGCAGCACCGGCTCGCCCGTCACGAAGGTCCGCAGCAGGGGGCAGTCCCCGGCGGGATAGGCCGAGCCGTCCGGCCGGGTGTGGTGGATGAGGTCGTGCATGTGACGGCCGATCAGTTCGGCGCGATCGTCGTATCCCAGGAGATCCATCGCCGTTCGATTGACGAAGGTGCAGCGGCCATGGCGATCGATCCCGTAGACGCCGCCGCCCAGGGATTCGAGCAGGCGATCGGCATCCACTCGGCTGACGTCGGCGTCGAACCTCGGGTCGGCGCCCGTGCGGGACGGTGCGTTCGGGTCAGTCCTGCATTCGTCGAAGTCGGTCAAGGTCACGGGCTCCGGACAGAAGCGGGGATGGGCATGGCGCGCCCCGGGTAGGCGAACTGCCGAACAGGCAGCATCGATCCTCGACGGCGTGAAACTGTGCTTTGCCGACCGCAGAGGACCGTCTCAGGAGGTGCGGCGCCTTCGCTTCCGGCGATCGCGCTCCAGCCCGATAGCATTCGCGACGCTGCCGTCTCGGGGCGTCTCAGAGCCGGGTTGCGGCCTGCCGATCCTCGGGTCCATCGGTCCCGCACGAGCCGATGCTGTATCGGCGCGGAGGATCTGGAACGGCGGACCGCGTCGTGCCGAAGCCCTGCTCGGGCGGCACGCCCCCGCGCCCTCCCCCGCGCCCTCCGCCGCGCCGGTCCCGCGGCGGTGAACAGCACTGGCGTCCGCTCCTCGGCTGGGGAGGCATGTCGGCGTCGACCGATGCAACGATCGATGAATGCGATCACCTAGCCGAGTAGAGGAAGAACGGCCCGAAGTTGAACGATTTGTCCAGCTTCAGCCGACACGGCGTGACGATTTGGAAGGAGTTCGATCCGTAACAGTATGAATTCGCCGCGCAGTAATACATCTTGCCGGTCTTTTTCTCGATCTTGACCTGCGTCAGCGGCCCGAACACGCCGCTTTGTTTGGACTTGACCTGCTCGGGCGCTTCCAGCGCCGGCGCATCGGAGAGAAGGCGGGTCATGCAGTTGGGCTCCGCCCGGGCGCTGCCGATGCACCAGGGTCCGAAGACGGCCAGCACGGCCGTCATCGCCAGCAGGGTGTCGGGACTCACGGTCGATTTGCCACGGACCATCTCTGCCCCCGTTCGGTTGTCCCGCTCAACATGCCTCTGCTCCCGGCGGGGTCAAGGTGTGAGCCGATGCGAGACGGCGATGTGGCGACGACCCCGCCTCGCCGCGGGCGCCACCGGCGAGGCCCCGGAGGAGGATCGGCTTCGTCGGGCTCGGCCCGGCCAGTCCAAGTCGACGGGCTGGCTGTCGCGTCGGAGCGCGACTTGATCAGTCGAAGGCTGAAGCGCTCCTGTGCCACACGGCGCTCGACGGCGGGACTCGCATGCACCGGGCCAGGTGGAGATGGTTGAACGGGGCGGGTCCGGCCGGAAAGGTCAGTGTAGACGGTTCGAGGTCCCGCATCCCTTGCGACAGTCGATCGATTCGGATGGAAAAATTAAGCAGCGATCGGCGGAACCTTGGCGCGCGGGGTGGTGTTTTGGTCGCACATGCACCTCGTCGTGGAGGACCTGCAGGGGCGGACTTCTCTTGGTCCGGTCTTGAAGGAAGCAGTCCGGTTCCTTCGGGAGCGTGGGCGGTGCTGTAGGACCGTCGACGCGCCCAAGTGGCCGTCGTTTCGGCGGTTCCGACGTCAGCGGCTACCTGGACTCCCGACATGTCAGACACCTTCCCCACGGCGGGCCAAGCGCCGCGCGCTTACGGCGGCGATTCACCGAACTTCAGCCCCGTACCTCCGGCGGACGACGCCCGCACCATCCTGGTCAACAACGTGTCGTGGGGCGGCGTGCTGGCCGGCGTCGTCGCCGGGCTCGTGACGCAGCTCATCCTCAACCTCATCGGTGTCGGCATCGGCGCCTCGACGCTGAACCCGATGACCGGCGACAACCCTTCAGCCAGCGGCTTCTCCATCGGGGCCGGCATCTGGTGGGCCCTGTCGGGCATCGTCGCGGCGTTTGTCGGCGGCTACGTGGCGAGCCGCCTGTCGGGTCGCCCCAAGGCGTCCACCGGCGCCTGGCACGGCCTGACCTCCTGGGCCGTGACCACGTTGGTGGTCTTCTACCTGCTCACCACGGCGGTGGGCGGCCTCATCGGCGGCGCCTTCAACACCGTCAGCGGCGCCATCGGCGGCGTCGGCCATGCCGTCGGCACCGCGGCCCAGACGGCCGTGCCCGCCCTGTCGCAGGGGACCGATCCGATCGGCGCCATGCAGCAGGCCCTGTCGGCTCCGGCCGCCAACGACACGGCCGCGGCGATGAAGGATGCCACCACGGCCCTCGCCAAGGCCCTGGTGTCCGGCGACGACGCCCAGGTCGCCGATGCCCGCGAGAAGGTCGCCCAGGCGATGGCGCGGCAGCAGAACATCCCGGTCGACCAGGCCCGCGCCCGCGTCTCCGCCTATGAAACACAGTTCCGCGACAAGGCGGCACAGGCGAAGCAGCAGGCTGCCGAGGCCGCCGATGTCGCCGCCAAAAGCGTTTCCCGCGGCGCCCTGCTGGGCAGCCTGGCCCTGGTCCTCGGCGCCATCGCGGCCTGGTTCGGCGGCCGGGCCGGCACCGTCGACCCGACCGTGACGGCCGAGTTCATCCGGAACGTGCGCGTTCGCGGCACCCCCGCCGCCTGACCCGACGGGCTCCCCGAAACAAGCCGATCGGCGTCACGCGCCGCCCGGCACCTCCCACGACACGACAGGCGGCTCCCAACGCCGCCGCTCCCGACCAGCACGACGACCGAGAAAGGGCAACACCATGGTTTCCACCCTGCAGAAGCACACCGTCACGGCCTTCTACGAGCATCGCGACCACGCCGAGAGCGCCGCCAACAAGCTGCGCCAGTCCGGCGTGCCGGCGAACGACGTCACCGTGTCGCCGGACAGCCTGGGCGTCGATGACGGGCGCGACGGCACCGGCGCGACGGCGAGGAAGGGCGGTTTCTGGGCCTCGCTGGAAGAGTTGTTCGGCGGCACGGACGACCACGACACCTATGCCGAAGGCCTCCGCCGCGGACACGTCATGCTGACCGCCCATATCGACGACGCCCACCTCGACCGTGCCGTCGCCATCCTCGACGAACACGGCACTATCGATCTCGACGAGCACGAAGCGGCGTGGCGCAGCGAGGGTTGGGCCGGCCCATCGACGACGGCCTCGACCTCGACGGCCTCCACCGCCACGACCTCCACCGCCATGGCCTCCACCGCCATGGCCTCGACGGCCACGGCCGGCGGCGCCATGGACATGGCATTGGCGGCGACGGCCGCGCCTGCGCGCCTGGTGGCGACCGACAGCGTCGCAACCCCGGTGCCCGCCGCCAGGGCACCCGTACCGGCACCGGCGAAGCCGGCCATCGCCGGCAATGCCTCGGGTCGGGGCGCCGAGGATGTCGTGCAGGTCGTCGAGGAGCGCCTCAACGTCGGCAAGCGCGCCGTCAGCCGCGGCAAGGTTCGCCTGCACAGCTACGTGGTGGAACGCGAGGTGTCGGAGAACGTCACGCTTCGCGACGAGACGGTCAGCATCGACCGTCATGCCGTGGACCGGCCCGTGGCGACGCTCGCCGCCGACGCTTTCGCGGAGCGCACCATCGAGATGGAGGAGATCGGCGAGGAAGCCGTGGTCGCCAAGACCGCGCGCGTCGTCGAGGAGATCGGCATCCGCAAGGACGTCACCGACCGCACCGAAACGGTGCACGACAGCGTTCGCAGCACCAAGGTCGACATCGAGGACGGACGGACCGTCGGGACGGGATCGGCCGGGCTGGGCGGCCCCCTCGCGGCACGGATCGCCAAGGACCTGGAGGTCGTGGGCTCGGACGGCGGGCATGTCGGCATCGTGGACCGTGTCGACGGTGCCATGTTGAAGCTGAAGCGCCTCGATACGGCAGCCGATGGCCAGCACCACCTGCTGCCTATGGACCTCGTCAAGACGGTGGACGGCAAGGTCGTGCTGGGCATCGCGGCCGGCGAGGCCATGCGGCGCTGGCAGGCCGCCTGACCAAGTTGCCCGATCGGGCCGCCTGAGCAGGCTGCCCGACACGGGTCCGGAGCGCGGGCGACGAGGATGTCGCCCGCGCCCGGCCTTCCCCTTCGCCATGAGGTGCCGACCATGTCCGACCTGCCCAGGGTTTCCGAGTCGCGGACGTCGAGGGTCGACGACCGGGGAGACATCGGGTCGGCGGGCAAGCCCATCGCGGCCACGCCGCCGTCCCCGGGCGTGTCCGAGGATGTCCTCCAGGTCGTCGAGGAGCACCTGAAGCTCGACAAGCGACGGACGTCGGTCGGCCGCGTCCGAGTCCATACCCGCACCGAGACCGTCGATGCCGTGGCGGAGGCCGAACTGGAGCGCTACCGCGTCGAGGTCACGCGCGTGCCGATGGACCGGATCGTCGACGTCGTGCCCGAGGCGCGGGCCGAGGGCGACACGACCATCATCCCGGTGGTCGAGGAGCGCCTCGTCGTCGTGAAGCAACTCGTGCTCGTCGAGGAACTCCGCATCCGCCACGTGAGGGACCGCGAGGCCGTCCGGCAACCCGTGACGCTCCGGCGTCAGCGGGTCGTGGTCGAACGCCGCGATGCCATCGGGCAAAACAGGTCCGGCGATGCGGCGCCGGGCCGTGACGCCGCCGTGACCGTCGTCGACACGGCATCCGATCGGCCCGGCACCCCTTCGACACCGGGCGACGGCGAGCGCCGGTCCGGTCGGGACCTGGCGATCGACCCATCGCCCGGGCGAGAGGGACCGTGATGGAAGACCGGACGATCATCGCCCTCGACGATCGCGCGACACGCGCCCGCGAGGCCCGGCACGCCCGTCACCAGGAGCGCCGTGCCGCTTCTATCCTGGGCGTCTTCGTGATCCGCGCACCGCCGCCGGCCCATGGCTTCCGATGGGAGATCCGCCGGTTCGGGACCATCGTTCTCCGCGTCGGCGCGGATGCCTATGCGACGCCGGCCGCCGCGCAGGCTGCTGGCGAGACGGTGCGGGCGCGGTGGCCTGATTGATGCGGGCGACGTTTTGCGGACGTCGCGGCATCCGGTGTCGATGTCGACAGGCCCCGGGCCGCCGCGCTTGAGCGGTTCGGAACCATGACGGTCGGCGAAATCTTCGACCCTGGGCGCATTCGGCTCGAAACCGTCCGCCGGCCATGGTGTCGCTTCAACTTCTGGGTGGTCGAAGAACCGCCCATTCCCCTTGGGCACGTGCAGGCGCAAGCCGTTGCCGTGCTTTTGACCGAGGCCCGAACAGCGTCGGGATCGCGTCTCGGCTTCTCCAGTCCCGTCGCACCGTCAACGAGGTCCGAACATGAGCTTCACCCAGAACACGGCGGCGCCGTCGCGCTCGCTCACGGCATTCTTCGACACCAAGGGCGCGGCCCAGCAGGCCGCCTCCGACCTTGAGGCGGCGGGGGTTTCCCGCGGCGATATCGCCATCGTCGAAGGCGGCGGGACTGCGACCGGCACGGCTTCGGTTCCCGAACACGAAGGCTTCCTGGCGAGCCTCAAGGACATGTTCATGCCGGAGGAGGACCGCTACTCCTACGCCGAGGGCCTGCGCCGGGGCGGCTACCTCGTCTCGGTCAGGACCGGGCAGGTCGACAGCGACCGTGTCCTCGACATCCTCGACCGCGACGGCGCCGTGGACATGGACCAACGCGAGACCACGTGGCGCAGCGAGGGCTGGACGGGCTTTGGGGCGCCGGCCGTCGGCACGGCCGCAGCGGCAACCTCTGCGACGCAGGTGGCGGCGTCGACACGCGGCGCGACGGTGCCGAGCGTCGGTCGCGACACGGGTGCGACGGGCCGTGAGGATGCCATTCCCGTCTACGAGGAACGTCTGAACGTCGGCAAGCGCGAGGTCAGCCACGGTCGCCTGCGCGTGCGCAGCTACGTGGTGGAGACGGCCGTCGACGAGCAGGTGACGCTCCGCAGCGAGACCGTCCAGGTCGACCGCCGCCCTGTGGACCGTGCCGTCAGCGCCACCGATGCCATGTTCCAGGACCGCACCATCGAACTCGAAGAGTTCGCCGAGGAGGCGGTCGTCTCCAAGGAGGCGCGCGTCGTCGAGGAGATCTCGCTGCGCAAGGAGGCCCGGGACCGGACGGAGACGATCCACGACTCGGTGCGCCACACCGAGGTCGAGATCGAGGACGGCCGCACCGCGGCGACCGCCGCCACGGCGACCACCGCCGGCATGGCGACCGGCGCCGTCAGGGAAGGCAGCGACGACGGCCGCATCGTGGAGCACATGGAGGTCTATGCCTCGGACGGCACCAAGATCGGCACCGTGGACCACATGGAGGGCACGGACCGCATCAAGCTCGCCAAGACCACCTCGCCGGACGGCCAGCACCATTACGTGCCGCTGTCCTGGGTGGATCACGTCGACCGGCACGTGCACCTGAACCGGACGCTCGCCGAGATCAAGGCCGCCCGGTGACCTGAGCCCACGCCCCGGCGGGCCCCGAGGGCCTGCCGGACGCCCGTCGCACGCCGCTTTCGGCCAGGGATGCGTTGGCCGCCTACATGCAGGTCTGCGCCTGTCGCGCGGACCTCCGCCGACGCGCTGCCGAGAGACCTGGTGGGTCGTGCGCGAGCCGGAATGAGGTGCCTAGGGGCATTTCGCCCGTTCCCTTCACGGTTTTTCAGCAGGCCTGTCGCCGGATCCGTAGGGGTCCCAGGCGCTGAGCGCGCCCGTCACGGATGCGTCGACATCGGCCAGTGTCGCGCCGTCGAGCGCCTGGATCGATAAACCGAGCAGGACGCCGTCGAGCATCGTCGCCAACCCCGCGATCACCGTGTCGGCGCGCAGCTCGCCTACTGCGACCGCCGCTTCGACGCTCGCCCTGATGGCGTCCCGGTTCGCGCGCCGCTCGGACGCGGTGATCGCCCGCTCAGCCTTGTTTGCGGCGAGCCGCCGATCGAGGTTTTTTTGGACTGATCAATCCATCATGGAGCGACACGCTGGGGCTCTGCCTCGCTTGCGCCCACCGCCCTCGCGCTCGCCGGGGCAGCCCTCGCCATCGCGCTGGCCGCGCGCCGCCACGCCCGGTCCGCGCACCGCAGGCTGACGATCCTCGGAGCGATACCAAGGGATCGAAGAAGCGGCTCGACGTGCTGGAGTGCCGGTCCTCATCGCACCAAGGACGTCACCAGAGGCGGCGTTGACGTTGGCTGAACTTCCTCATAATGGTATGATGACATAAACACTATCATAGCGTCGCTGACCTTGGGGAGGGTCGCACATGCACCACGAACGCCTGGTCCTTGGTGGCTTCATCGGCCCGTTTGTCACCGGCTGGATCCGGCAGGTGTCGGGCGGTTACCCGGCCGCGCTGGTCACGCTCGGCTGCTGCCTGGCGGCCTTCGGCATCGTGGTCTTCGTCTTCCTGTCGCTCACCGAGCGGCGCGCCTCCGGGCCTCACCGCCTCCGGACCACGGCCTTGTTCACGGGAGCCGACCTTTGAACATCCCGCACGACGTCATCCGCCTGACCTACCGCGTCGAGACGCCCGGCGACGTCGACCGGGTCGCCGCGAAGATCGCCAGCGACCAGTCGACCGGCACCTTCGTGGCGCTCCCCGGTGAGACGCCCGAACTGAAGGCGCGCGTTGCAGCCCGGGTCGTCGGGATCCGGCCGCTGCCGCCTGTCGACGCGCCCTCCTTCGGGACTCCTGACGGCCAGGTCGCATCCGACGCGGGGCCCTTCCACCGCGCGGACGTCGACATCGATTTCCCGCTCGATGCCGTCGGGACCGACCTCGCCGCGCTGATGACGATCGCGATCGGCGGGACCTATTCGATCCGACAGCTGTCGGGGATCCGCGTCGTCGACATGGCGCTGCCGCCGGCCTTCGCCAAGGCCTATCCGGGACCGCAGTTCGGCACGTCGGGCAGCCGGCGCCTGACCAATGTGGTGGGACGCCCGCTCATCGGCACCATCGTCAAACCCGCGCTGGGCCTGCGGCCGGCGGAGACGGCCGCCATGGTGCGCGAACTCGTCGACGCCGACGTGGACTTCATCAAGGACGACGAGAAGCTGATGAGCCCGGCCTATTCCAGCCTGGCCGACCGCGTCCGCGCCATCATGCCGATTGTCCTCGACCGCGAGCAGAAGACCGGCAAGAAGGTCATGTACGCCTTCAACATCTCCAGTTCCGATCCGGAGCAGATGCTGCGCGACCACGACACGGTCGCGGATGCCGGCGGCAACGCCGCCGTGATCGCCATCCAGTCGGTCGGCTTCGGCGGCATGAATTTCCTGCGCAAGCGGAGCCGCCTCGCCCTGCACGCCCACCGGGCCGGCTGGGACCTGCTCACGCGGCATCCGGGCCTCGGCATGAGCTTCCGCGTGTACCAGAAGTTCTGGCGCCTGCTCGGCGTCGACCAGTTCCAGATCAACGGCATCGGAGCCAAATACTGGGAGCCGGACAGTTCCTTCGTGTCGTCCTTCGGCGACGTCACGACGCCGATGTTCTCGGAGCGCGACACGGCCCTGCCGGTCGTGTGTTCGGGCCAGTGGGGTGGACAGGCGCCGGAAACCTTCGAGCGGACCGGCCGCACCCTGGACCTCATGTACCTGTGCGGCGGCGGCGTCGTCAGCCATCCGGGCGGTCCGGCCGCGGGCGTACGGGCCGTCCGCCAGGCCTGGGACGCCGCCGTCGCGGGGGTGTCGCTCGCCGACTACGCCGCCGACCACCCGGAACTGGCACAGAGCCTCGCCAAGTTCGGAGGTCCCTCCGGCGATGCCTGACCTTCTCCTGTCGTTCTACGGCGACGACCTCACCGGCTCCACCGACGCCATGGAGGCGCTCGAGTCGCGCGGCGTGCCGACTGCGCTGTTCCTCGACATCCCCTCGCCCGACCAGCTGGCGCGCCTCGGTCCCGTGTCGGCGATCGGCATCGCCGGGACGAGCCGCAGCCAGAGCCCGGCCTGGATGGACGTGCATCTCACCCCGGCGCTGCGGTGGCTGCACGGGCAAGGGGCGGCGCTGTGCCACTACAAGGTCTGTTCGACCTTCGATTCGGCGCCGGACATCGGCAGCATCGGCCGCGCGATCGACATCGGCGCGACGATCTTCGACCAGGCGACCGTGCCCCTGGTCGTCGGGGCGCCGCAACTCAAGCGCTACACCGCGTTCGGCACGCTGTTCGCCGCCTATCGGGGGGAGACGTTCCGCATCGACCGCCACCCGGTGATGAGCCGCCATCCCGTGACGCCGATGCACGAGGCCGACCTCCGCCGTCACCTGGCGCTGCAGACGGAGCGCGGCTGCGCCCTGCTCGACCTCGCCGACCTGCAGGCCGAGGATCGCGACGCGCGCCTCGCCGCGGCCCTGGCCGACGCGCCCGGCGTGCTGCTGATCGACGTCGCCGATCCCGGCAGCCAGCGTGCCGCCGGCGACATCCTCTGGACGGGACGGCGGGGCCGCCGTTTCGTGGTCGGCTCGTCCGGCGTCGAATACGCGCTGTCGCCGGCCTGGACGGAGGCCGGCATCGCGCCGGGGCGCGCCGCCTTCCCCGATCCCGGCGCCGTGGACCGGCTCGCCGTCGTGTCGGGCTCCTGTTCGCCCACCACCGAACGGCAGATCCGCCACGCCCTCGACGGCGGCTTCGTCGGCGTCGGGCTCGACCCGCGCCGGATGGTGTCGGTGCCCGACGAGGTCCTGGCGGAGGCCGTGGCGGCGGGCTCACGGGCCTTGGCCGAGGGCAGGAGCGTGATCCTCCACACGGCGCTCGGACCCGCCAGCGACCTCGGCTCCGACATCGACGCCCTGCCCGACGGACGCCACAGGCTCGGACGCGGGCTGGGCCGCATCCTCCGCGCCCTCGTCGAGCGGCACGGACTGCGGCGGGCCGTGGTGGCGGGCGGCGACACCTCCTCGCATGCCCTTCGGGAGCTCGACGTCTTCGCCCTGCGGACCCGGCTGCCGCTGCCGCAGACGCCGGGATCGCCGCTCTGCACGGCGTTCAGCGACCACGCCGCCTTCGACGGCCTCGAAGTCGCACTCAAGGGCGGACAGGTCGGCCACGACGACTACTTCGAGGCGATCCGTCTCGGGCGGCCTCACCTGGTTGACTGATCATACCAGATGGGCTCTGATGGTCCAAATTTCGGGAGGAACTGACACATGACGGCGATCGCTCTCTTCGGGGCCGGCGGAAAGATGGGCTACCGCCTCGCCGCCAACCTCAAAGGCTCCCGCTTCGACGTGCGCCACGTCGAGCCGAGCGACGCGGGGCGCGAGCGCCTGCGAGACCTCGACGTCGCGGCGGTGGACCAGGCGGGGGCGCTCGACGGCGCCGATGTCGTGATCCTGGCGGTGCCCGACACCGTGATCGGCAAGGTCGCGGCCGCGATCTCGCCATCGCTGAAGCCCGGCACCATGGTGGTTGTGCTCGACGCCGCCGCGCCCTTCGCCGGCCATCTGCCGCAGCGCGACGATCTCACCTATTTCGTCACGCATCCGTGCCATCCGCCGATCTTCAACGACGAGACGGAGATGCACGCCAAGGTCGATTACTTCGGCGGCATCGCGGCGAAGCAGCATATCGTTTCCGCCCTCATGCAGGGACCGGACAGCGACTACGCCCTCGGCGAGGAGGTCGCCAAGGTGATCTGGGCGCCCGTGATGCGCTCCCACCGCGTCACCGTCGAACAGATGGCGCTTCTCGAGCCGGGTCTGAGCGAGACGGTGGCGGCGACGCTGCTCGTCGTGATGAAGGAGGCCATGGACGACGTCGTGGCGCGCGGGGTGCCCAAGGAGGCGGCGCGCGACTTCCTGCTCGGCCACCTCAACGTCCTCGGGTCGGTGATCTTCGAGGAACGGCCGGGTCTCTTCTCCGACGCCTGCAACAAGGCCATCGAGTTCGGCAAGCCGGTGTTGATGCGGCCCGATTGGAAGCGGGTCTTCGAGCCCGACGAGATCGCCGCCAGCATCCAGCGGATCACCTGACGCCGCAGGCCCCGTCACACCCACCGACACGGCGACCAGCCCCGTCCAAGAGGGCCGGCGCGACCCCAACCACAACCACAGGAGGAAACCTCATGAATCGGACGCTACTCTCGACGCTGCTCGCCGGCGTCATGCTCGTCGGCGCCGGGGCGGCCCTGCCGGCCCAGGCCAAGGACCTGGTCGCTATCATCACGCCGTCCTTCGACAACCCCTTCTTCAAGGCCGAAGCCGACGGCGCCAAGGCCCGGGCCGAGCAACTCGGCTACGACACGATCGTGCTGTCGCACGACGACGACAATTCCAAGCAACTGCAGCTCGTCGACTCCGTGGTGGCCCGCGGCGCCAAGGCCATCATCCTGGACAATGCGGGGTCGGACGCCAGCGTGGCGGCGGTCGAGGCCGCCAAGAAGGCCGGCGTCCCCTCGTTCCTCATCGACCGCGAGATCAACGCCACCGGTGTCGCGGTCTCGCAGATCGTGTCGAACAACTACCAGGGTGCGCAGCTCGGCGCCCAGGAGTTCGTCAAGCAGATGGGCGAGAAGGGCGCCTATGTCGAGCTGACCGGCCGTGACGCCGACGTCAACGCCCATATCCGGTCCAAGGGCTATCACGATGTGATGGACGACTACCCCGATATGAAGATGCTGGCCACGCAGTCGGCCAACTGGAGCCAGCCCGAAGCCTTCACCAAGATGGAAGCCATGCTGCAGGCCCATCCCGACCTGAAGGGCGTCATCGCCGGCAACGACACGATGGCGATGGGAGCCCAGGCGGCACTCAAGGCCGCCAACCGGTCCGACGTGATCGTGGTGGGCTTCGACGGTTCCAACGACGTCCGCGACCAGGTGTGAGCTTTCCATAGGTTGTCCATCCGATCCGAACCGAGGAAGCTGAGGTTGCGACGCTTCAGCCCCAAGGGAGGGACCGGATGAACATCCACAAGAATGCC
>NZ_QYBC01000029.1:1920-45537 GCF_004137085.1 Lichenibacterium ramalinae | reverse complement strand
ATCGCTGCACTCCCTGCTACGCAGGGGGGATGGGTTCCTCGTGGCGCCGCCGGATGGGTTTACCGTGGCGCCTGACAGGTCGGTCGAGCGCTTGAAGGTCCGCACGCGGTGGGGCTGGAGATGGTGCGAGCGCCAGATCCGCTGCACCGTCGTCAGCGAGAGCCCGCACAGGGCCGCCATGGCGCGTCCCGTCCAGTGCGTGGCTTCGCCCGGCGGCTCGTCCGTGAGCGTGCGCTCCAGCACGGCCTGCACCTCGTCCTGCGGCGTGGCGGGTTTGCCTGGCGGGCGTGTCTTGTCGCGCAGCAGGCCGTCGAGGCCCTCTTCGGCAAAGCGCTGCTGCCAGCGCCACACTGTCGGACGGCCGACGCCAGCTTGGCGGGCCACCTCCAGCACAGGCAGGCGCTCGTCCGACAGCAGCACGATCCGGGCGCGGAGAATGTGGGCGAGAGGGCGCCGGCGATCATCGACGATCCGGCGCAGGGCCTCTCGGGTCTGCGCCGTCAGCACAAGGGACACGGTCTGGGACATGCCGACCAGACTCGCACATCCCAGGGACGCAGTGAATTATCCGATTGGTTCAGAGCACTAGGACAGCAGTTATTTGTCGCAAATTTTATTTTTTGTAATTTACAAATACCTTATTATTAGCGAGAACTAAACGCCGGCTCGGCAGTTTCTCTGTTAGCGATGGCAAAACGATGGAGTCTCTCTTCAAAATAGCACTTCTAGGATTTGCGGCGGCATCAATGATGATGGCGGGCGTCGTGCCTTTATGGGCTGCAACGGCCGATACGCCCGACTCTGGTCCCATCATTGAGAACAGCAGGGCGATGAACGCGGACGATCAGGCCGACATGTCGCACATGAACATGCGGCAGCAGATCCAGTCCCAAATGACCAAGGCCGGCTTCACCGACGTGATTGTTACGCCGTCATCGTTCTATGTCCGTGGAAAAAACAAGCAGGGCGAACCTGTCGCGATGGTCATCGGCCCTGATTCATTCACTGAGGTGACCGAAATCCCACAGAAAGCCCCGATGTCCTCGCCTGGGACGACGGCACCAAGCACCGCGGCAGCGCCGTCACCTGTCAAACCCTGACCGACGCGTCCTCGCGCGATCGCTGGCAGCGTCTACATATTCGGCCCGTTATGGCGTGTCCTGACGGGCCTGTCCAACGACACTGGGCGCCACGCGTGCTTGATGGGGACCAGAATGGACAGGGGTCGAGAAGAGGATTTTGCGGCACGCGCCTACCGACTCTAGGAACAGGGAGGGGGCACACATGAGCAGCAGTGGCGCCGAACTGATCAGGATGCGTTGTATTTCCGCACGAAGATGTGACGAGCATGATGAGCGCCATGGGAATGGCCCGATCATCTGGTTTCTCACAAAATGGCGACGGACTCGCCGCGGACCAGCTACACTGTCGCCGGTGCATGACCTGATATCTAAGGCTTGGCGTTCGCTGGATATCATTCAGGACAGGACAACGATCGTCTGTATAGCGGCAACAGTTCCCTTCGCATTCTGATGGTGCCGCCCGCTCAGGAACACATGGGAGGCTGCTCCGACGAATTATCGTCGTACATTTCCTCCAGCGGACACGTCGAGCAAAAAATCGTGAAAGCTTTCGATAATCACCTATCGCCGGATCATGCGATCAGAGAGGACAGCGCTATGAAGTCTCAAGACGGTTTGGTCGTACAGACATCGGATCTTAACCCGTTCCTGTTCGCTGGGATCGGCACGGAGCCGAACGGATCGGCCCTGACCGTCCTGTCGTTGCTAGCTCGCCTTGGTTCCGATCCATGGTCCGAGGCGCGGCGATTGGCGAACCTACCGGAAAAGACTGCAGCCGAGTGGCTGGCTGGGTGTATCGCGAGAACCCCGCTCGCGCCGGAAAGCCCGGGCGATGCACACCGAGTGGCTGCGACCCTCGTCGCGCTGCTTCCCGCCAGGGCCGGGCTCGCGAGGGGCGCCGCCGGTTTGCCGCCCGGCCAGCAGGCGACATCGGGCACGCCCGGCGTGCTGTTGGGCAAGATACCCCTCAAGGGTTGGACACTGATCGCTGTGATCTGGACCGTCCTGGCATTCGGGGCCGCCTCCGGCGCATTCTACGGCAACACGTCCGCTCAGAAATCATCGCCGGCCCTGACCGTCCAAAAGTCACAGTGACATGGAGGATGTCGGTCGACACAGGTCGACGTGTCGCGTCTCGTTCAAACGGGGCGAGAATTCTTCTCCAGCATCGATAGGTCATCGCCATGGCGCTTGAGGTTAAGGTCGGCCCACCGCAGCTCGCCGTCCATCAGGGCTACACCATCATGGTGAGCGATCCAGATGGACAAATTCTGCAGGAGGGCGATAGGGGGTTGTACTTCCTGGATACCCGCCTCATCAGCTCATACGCACTCTTTGCCGATGGCGTTCCGTGGACCTTACTCAATGGTGGGGCGCTGTCCGCCTCTGCGGCTCGGATTTATTGTACGAACCCACTCATCAGAACGGCGGCCGGCATGGTTCCGGAGCGAACCCTGGTTCTCGTCTTCGGCCGCCATATCGACGGCGGGATGCACGAAGACATCGACATCACGAATTACAGCCCCGATCCCATCTGTCTCAACCTCGAACTCGCGATCCGCAGCGATTTTGCCGACCTTTTTGAAATCAAGGACAAGGCGGTCACCCGCAAAGGCGAGATCAGGACGAACTGGTCTGCCGAGCGGCAGGAATTGACCACGACGTACAACCACGCCGATTTCCGTCGCGCGATCAGGGTCGTGGCCGGCGACCAGCACTCACCCATGGTCTATGCCAACGGGCGCCTGAGCTTCGTCGTCGGGCTCGAGCCGGGCGATTCTTGGCATACCAGCCTTCTCTATGCCTTCGCTGACGGCGACGAATGGAGCACTCCCCCTCTGTGCAGTGTGGCCGACTACATGGAGTCCGAGGCAGCCCAGGCCCAGAAGCTGTGGCAGGCGAGCGTCCTCAAAGTCGAGACGTCCAATACCGTCTATGCCGACGCTTTCGCGCAGGCCATCGATGACATGTCGGCACTGCGTCTGCCGATCGAGGGCACCGACCACATGGCCTTCGTGCCGGCCGCAGGCCTGCCTTGGTTCGTCGCCCTGTTCGGCCGCGACAGCCTCATCATCTCGCTGCAGAACGCCATTGTGCATCCAGAATTCGCGCTCGGCGCCCTGCTAGTCTTGGCGCGCTGGCAGGCGACCGAGCGGGACGACTACCGGGATGCGGAACCGGGCAAAATTCACCATGAGTTGCGCCGCGGAGAACTGGCGCATTTCAAGCTCATCCCGCACACACCCTATTATGGCACGGCGGATGCGACGCCGCTCTACCTCATCACCCTCCATTCGGCCTGGATGAGCACCGGGGACCGCTCCTTGCTGACCAGGCACCTGGATACGGCTGAGCGCTGCCTCGCCTGGATCGACGATTTCGGCGATCGTGACGGGGATGGCTTCCAGGAATACGAGACCCGTTCGCCCGTCGGCTACGCGAACCAGGGCTGGAAGGACTCGGGCGATGCTGTGATGACCGTCGATGGCGCGCTGGTGAAAGGTCCGAAGGCGCTTTGTGAGCTGCAGGGCTACGTCTACGATGCTTGGCTTCGCATGGCGCAGATCTATGACGCCTTGGGAAAGGGTAAGCGGGCGATCGAGCTTCGGCACAAGGCGGCGGCCCTCTACACCCGCTTCAACGAGGCTTTCTGGAGTGAGTCCGAAGGTTTCTACGCTTACGCGCTGGATGGCGATAAAAAGCCCGTCCTCTCGATCGCCTCGAACCCCGGACAATGCCTCTGGTCGGGGATCGTGCCGCCGGACCGCGCACGGCGGGTGGCCGATCGCCTGATGAAGCCGGACATGTGGAGTGGCTGGGGCATCCGGACGCTGTCGGCCGACCACAAGAACTTCAACCCATACAATTACCAGACGGGCGCCGTCTGGCCGCATGACAACGGTTTCATCGCGCAAGGCTTCAAGCGCTACGGGTTCCACGACGAGACGTGCCGGGTCGCCGAGGCGATCACCGGGGCGGCAGGTTATTTCGCCCTGGACCAGATGCCCGAACTCTACGCCGGCACACAGCGTGACAGCTCGAACTTCCCGATCCAATATCTCGGTGCCAACGTTCCGCAAGGCTGGGCCGCCGGCTCGATATTCTCGCTCCTGCAGGCGATGCTGGGATTCCAGCCCGATGCCCCGAACAACCGGCTATACGTCGATCCGGCCCTCCCCGATTGGATGCCGGACCTCACCGTCCGAGATCTTCGTGTTGGATCACAGGTTTTCGACATCCGCTTCGCACTGGCCGGCGGGACAACGAACTTCGAGGTCACGCGTGGAAACGGGGATCGTGTCGCCCGGCGGTCGATGACAGCCTGGGCCGAGTCTCTCCGAGGCGGCGCTTGATGTCGTCATGGGAGAGCCCGAGCCTCCAGCCGCGTCTGACCTTGCCGTCCGGACGACTTCGATCCGGGGATGCCCATGACGAACCGACCCGCTTTTGGGCTGACGCGACCTCCGGCATCGGGGCTTTCGGCCGGGCCGAGCACCTGTCGTTCCGAGATCCCGCATCGTCTCTCGAGATAGAACAATGTCGGCTGTTGCGATGCCGCAGCAGGTGAAATCTCCAGATTCATCCTCGATCGGGCAAAGCCACATGCACGTCGTCGTCATCGCACTCACGGCCGCCCTCGGCGGGCTTCTATTCGGCTATGACACCGGCGTGATCTCCGGTGCCCTTCTGTTCCTGCGCGAAGCGTTTCACCTGTCTCCCACGATGCTCGGCGTCGTGACGGGCATCGCTCTCGCAGGCGCCGCCGGCGGAGCGTCAGTGGCGGGTCTGCTGGCAGACCGGTTCGGGCGTCGTCCGACGCTGATTGGGACCGCCGCCGTCTTCGTCGCCGGCGCGGTCGTCTCCGCGCTGGCCGGGGATCTCGCGGTGCTGCTCGCCGGTCGCCTCCTCGTCGGTATTGGTATCGGTGGCGCCTCGATGTTGACGCCGCTCTACCTCGCCGAGATCGCCCCGGCGCGGGAACGCGGAGCACTCGTGTCCTTCAACCAGCTCGCCGTCACCTTCGGCATCCTGGGATCCTACCTCATCGGCTACGCTCTCGCGTCGAGCGCGTCGTGGCGCTGGATGCTGGGCCTCGGCGCCGTCCCGGGCGTCGTCCTGGCAGGCGGCATGCTTCTGCTGCCCGAGACCCCGCGCTGGCTTGCCGAGCACGGGCATGTCGACCGGGCGCGCGCCGCGCTGATCCGGCTGCGTGGCCGCGGCGTCGACATCGAACCGGAGATGAAGGCGTTGCGGGCCGACCTCGGCTCAAAGGCTCAAACACGCCCCGAGAGCCGCCTCGGCCACCGGGCAGCACGGCTGCCGCTGATCGTGGGAATCGGCCTCGCGGTCTTCCAGCAGGTCACGGGAATTAACACGGTTATCTATTTCGCCCCGACGATCTTCCAGGCGTCCGGGCTCTCGTCGGCCTCGGCCGCCATCCTGGCGACGGCCGGGGTCGGCGTCGTCAATGTGGTCATGACCGCGGTGGCGATTTGGTTGGTCGACCGGGTCGGCCGCCGTATGCTGCTTCTCACCGGGCTCGCCGGTATGGGTGTCAGCCTCTGCGCCCTCGCGACGGCCTTCATGATGGGCAGCGGCCCGCTTCTGGGCTGGCTGACGGCCGGCAGCCTAGCCGCCTACGTCGGATTCTTCGCCGTCGGGCTGGGGCCGGTGTTCTGGCTGCTGATCTCGGAGATTTTCCCCCTGGCGATCCGCGGGCGCGGCATGTCGGCCGCCACCATCGCCAACTGGCTGTCGAACCTCGTGGTCGCGCTCACCTTCCTCGACCTAGTCGATCTCGTAGGACGTCCGGCGGTGTTCTTCATCTACGCCGCCCTGACGTTCGGAGCGCTGCTGTTCGCCCGCGCTCTGGTACCCGAAACCCGGGGCCTCACGCTCGAAGCCGTCGAGGCACTATGGGTCGCGCGGGCGAAGGATGAAACTCCGCACGACCCGGAGAGCCGAGAAGCCATCCCCACACCGGCAGCCTGACGGTAGGTCACAGCTGAGCGGGAGAGCGCCTCTGATCCTCCCCCTTTGAAGTGGTCCGCCCTGAGGTATGGGTTTCGAGCCCTGGAGGACGGACGATATGGCGAAGCGGCATAAACCCGAGGAGATCATCACCAAGCTGCGTCAGGTCGACGTGCTGGTGTCACAAGGGTCGAACGTGGCGGACGCGATCCGCAGTATCGGAGTGACGGAGGTCACGTATTATCGTTGGCGCCAGGAGTACGGTGGCCTTAAGTCGGACCAGGTCAAGCGGATGAAGGCCCTGGAAACTGAGAACAGCCGGCTGCGCAAGGCGATCACGGACCTCACGCTCGACAAGCTGATCTTGCAGGAGGCGTCCCGGGGAAACTTCTGAGCCCCGCGCGCCGACGCGTCTGTATCGACCATGTTCGTGACGTGCTGAACATTTCCGAGCGCCGCGCCTGCCGGGCGCTCGGTCAGCACCGGTCGACGCAACGCAAGGCGCCGCGGGGCCGCGATGACGAAGAGAACCTGACGGCCGACCTGATCGAGCTTGCACGTCAGTACGGCCGATACGGATATCGTAAGATCAGCGCACTGCTGCGGGACGCCGGCTGGGTGGTCAACGACAAGCGCGTCGAGCGGATCTGGCGCCAGGAAGGGCTGAAGGTGCCGGCCCGGCAGCCGAAACGCGGGCGGCTGTGGCTCGGGGACGGCTCCTGCATACGGCTTCGGCCCGAGCGCCGGGATCACGTGTGGGCCTACGACTTCGTCGAGGAGCGGACCCACGATGGCCGCAAGTTCCGCACCCTCAACGTCGTCGATGAGTTCACCCACGAGTGCCTGGCCATCCGGGTCAGCCGCAAGCTGAAGTCGATCGACGTGATCGACGTCTTGTCCGACCTGTTCGTCCTGCGCGGCGTGCCGGAGCATGTTCGCTCCGATAATGGCCCGGAGTTCATCGCCAAGGCTGTGCAGGAGTGGATCTTAGCCGTCGGAGCTAGAACTGCCTACATCGCGCCCGGTTCACCTTGGGAGAACGGCTATGTCGAAAGCTTCAACGTCCGCTTTCGAGATGAGCTGCTCAACGGAGAGATCTTCTATTCGCTCCGGGAAGCCGAGATCATCATCGAGAGCTGGCGTCGTCATTACAATGCAATCAGGCCCCATGCATCGCTCGGGTACCGCCCGCCAGCCCCGGAGGTCGTGGTGCCAACCTACGCCGCTTGGCCGGCTGCGTCTCCCTGCGATCGACAACGCCTCCGCGCATAGAAAAGATTCACCATGCCCCGGCCATGCTCATACAGCGCCAGCCCGCGCACCCGTTGAGCCTCGTGACCCTGGGTCGAAGCGATGGTGGCCGTGACGAAGCTTCAGTCCTACCAGAGCATGCGGGACTTCTCCCGGACGAGCGAGCCGTCGGGGAAGGACGCCAAGGTGGTTCCGTCCGAGGCGCTCCGCTTCGTGATCCAGAAGCACGCGGCCAGTCACCTGCACTTCGACCTGCGGCTGGAGTTCGAGGGCACCTTCCGGTCGTGGGCCGTCCCCAAGGCGCCCTCGCTCGATCCCAAGGACCGTCGCATGGCCATGGAGGTCGAGGACCACCCCCTCGACTACGGCGACTTCGAGGGCACGATCCCCAAGGGTCAATATGGCGGCGGCACGGTCATGGTGTGGGATCGTGGCTTTTGGGCGCCCGAGCCGGGCTTCGAGGACGTTGGGACGGCACTCGGGAAGGGGGAGCTGAAGTTCGTCATGGAGGGCGAGCGGATGCATGGCTCATGGGTGCTCGTGCGCATGAAGGGCAAGGGCGGCGACAAGCCCGGAAAAGCCTGGCTCCTCATCAAGCACCGCGACGAGGGCGCGGTGGACGGAAACCTCACCGGCCCGTCGGATGATGACCGGTCGGTCGCGTCCGGCCGCACCATGGCCGAGGTCACTGCGGGTGCCGGTGAGGCCCCCAAGCCCTTCATGACCGCCGGGGGCTCGGCCGCCGATACCGAGTGGCGGAGCGACGATGGGCAAGGGATCGCCCTCGTTGCGTCGACGACCGCGGGGGCCGTGACGAAGAAAGCGGCGACCGCGGACGCTCCGAACGTGGAGAGTCTCCCGGACTTCGTCGAGCCGCAGTTGGCCCAGTCGCTGGCGAAGCCGCCGTCGGGGCCGCGTTGGGCGCACGAGATCAAGTTCGACGGCTACCGCATGCAGTTGCGCGTCCAGCGGGGCAAGGCCGTCCTCCTGACCCGGAAGGGCCTGGACTGGTCCGCCAAGTTCCCGGAAATCGTCGCCTCGGGTGCGGACCTTCCGGACGGCATCATCGACGGCGAGGTCGTGGCCTTGGACGGCATGGGCGCACCGAGCTTCTCGGCCCTGCAGGCGGCCATCTCGGACGGCAGGACGGCAGACCTCACCTATTTCGTGTTCGACCTGCTCTTCGCCGGCAAGACCGATCTGCGCTCCCTCCCGCTCTCGGAGCGGAAGGGCAGGCTGCACACGTTGGTCGAGGGTGCGCGGGCCAACGTCCGCTTCGTCGAGCACTTCGCCACGTCAGGAGAGGAGATGCTCGAGTCGGTCAGCCGCATGGGTCTCGAGGGCATCATCTCGAAGCGGCTCGACGCGCCCTATCGATCCGGGCGGAGCGAGAGCTGGGGCAAGTCGAAGACCCGGGAGGGCCAGGAGGTGGTGATCGGCGGCTGGACCACCACGGGCAAGGAGTTCCGCTCGCTGCTCGCCGGGGTCTACCGCGATGGCGACCTGGTCTACGTCGGCCGCATCGGCACCGGGTTCGGACGCGACGTCGTCGAGGTGATCTTGCCGCGACTGAGTGCGGTCGAGGCCGAGCACAGCCCATTCACGGGCCGGGGCGCGCCGAAGAAGGCGGCCGGCGTGCACTGGGTGCGGCCGGATCTGGTTGCCGAAATCCACCACGCCGGCTTCACCGCCGATGGCATGACGCGTCAGGCCTCCTTCAAGGGCCTGCGGGAGGACAAGCCTGCCCAGGAGTTCGAGGCGGAGCGACCGGCGCCGGACGCGGACCCCGGGCCTCGCGAGCCGGCAGCGACCACGGTGCGTGCCAGGGTCGTGATGCCGCGCGGTTCCGTGCCCGTGATGGGCGTCAACGTCACCCATGCCGACAAGCCGCTCTGGCCGGACGCCGACGACGGCGAGCCCGTCACCAAGCTCGATCTCGCCCGCTACTACGAGGCGGTCGGCGGCTGGTTGATGCGCCACGTCGAGGGCCGGCCCTGCTCCATCGTCCGCATGCCGGACGGCATCGACGGGCACCAGAAGTTCTTCCAGCGCCACACCGGCCAGAACCAATCTTCCCTGATCACCGAGGTGATCATCCCAGGCGAACGCGAGCCGTACATCGAACTCGACAGCGTCGAGGCGCTGATCGCGGTAGCCCAGGTCGGTGCCGTCGAACTGCATCCCTGGAATTGCCAGCCGTTCGAACCCGAGCGGCCAGGTCGACTGGTGTTCGACCTCGACCCCGCGCCGGACGTGGACTTCACCGAGGTGGTCACGGCCGCCAAGGAGCTTCGCGACCTCCTGGATCTCCTGGGGCTCGTCAGCTTCTGCAAGACCACGGGCGGCAAGGGCTTGCACGTCGTCACCCCGGTGTTGGCAGAGGGCGTCGACTGGCCGACGGCCAAGACCTTCGCACGGGACGTTTGCAGGGTCATGGCGGCGGACGCCCCGACGCGCTTCCTGACCACCATGGCCAAGAAGGAGCGCACCGGGCGCATCTTCCTCGACTACCTGCGCAACGACCGCACGGCGACCGCCGTCGCGCCGCTCTCGCCACGGGGACGCCCGGGCGCGCCGGTGTCCATGCCGATCACCTGGAACCAGGTCAACAGGGGCCTCGACCCGGCCCGGTACACGGTCCGGACCGTCCCCTCGCTGGTTCGCAAGCTCAGGGCCTGGACGGACTACAGCGACGGCGAACGGCCCCTCGCCGAGGCGATCGAGAGGCTCGGTCCGGTCAGGGGCCGCCTGCGATGAGGATCGCGACGTTCAACGTCAACGGCGTCAACGCGCGGCTGCCGAACCTACTGCGATGGCTGGAAGCCGAGCGGCCCGACGTCGTCTGCCTGCAGGAGCTGAAGGCCGACCAGTGTATCGTCCCGCTCACGGCGCTGGAGGCTGCCGGCTATGGCGCCGTGTGGCAGGGACAGAGGAGCTGGAACGGCGTCGCCATCCTGGCCCGTGGCGCCACCCCGGTCCTGACCCGCCGCGCGCTGCCCGGCGATCCCGACGACGCGCAGGTGCGCTACATCGAAGCCGCCGTCAATGGCGTCATCATCGCCTCGCTCTACCTGCCCAACGGCAATCCCCGACCCGGGCCCAAGTTCGACTACAAGCTCGCTTGGCTAGAGCGTCTGATCGCCCATGCGGCGGAACTGATGGCGGCCGGCGTGCCCGTCGTCCTCGCAGGCGACTACAACGTCGTCCCGACCGAGGCCAACATCTACCCCGGGCACCACGAGAGGGAGAACGCCCTGCTGCACCCGCGGAGCCGGTCTGCGTTCGTGCGGCTCATGGACCAGGGTTGGACGGACGCCCTCCGGCGGCTTCAGCCCGAAGGCCCCCTCTGGACCTTCTGGGCCTACCTCCACCAGCGATGGCCCAACGACAAGGGCATGCGGCTCGACCACCTCCTCCTCAGCCCCGATCTGGCGACGCGCCTAGTCGACGCCGGGGTGAGCCGCGACGTGAGGCGGGAAGCGGGCGCGAGCGACCACGCGCCCGCCTGGGTGTCGCTCGGAAACGAGGCTCGCCGTCGGGGGCGATCGAGGGCATCGAGAGCGTCGACATCGCCAGCGGTCAACGGCGACCTCGGGCGACGGTGGCCTCCGCGAACCTCGCTGTAGAACGGGAGGGCTCTCGGGACCACCCCATAGCGGTGATCCAATGGAAGGTGACGAGGGGTAGTCACCTTCGCCGGATGCCGGGGAGGTCGGTCAACCCGCCTTCATCTCCGACACGGTCTTGTTCAGGTGCACGTGCCGGTCGACGTGGTCCACCCACGTGAGGGGCACGAAGTGGTGCTCACCATCGGGAGAGGTACTCTTGGCGAGCTTGATGCGGTCGGACCCTTCCATGTGATCCACTGTGCCGACCTTGGTGCCGTCGGAGGCGAACACCTCCATGTGCTCCACGATGCGACCGTTGTCGCTCCCCTCCCTGACCCCAAGCACGCCACCGACGTCCGCTGAGACGCGTCCGTCCTCGATCTCCACCTCGGTATGCCGCACGGTGTCGCGGATCGTCTCCGTCCGGTCGTGGACCTCCTTGCGCAAGTAGATTTCCTCGACGACACGCGCCTGCTTGGACACGACCGCCTCCTCGGTGAACTCCTCAAGCTCGATGGAGCGATCTCGAAACGGGTCTTCGGCCACATCCACGGCACGGTCCACCGGGCGGCGGTCGACCTGGACGGTCTCGCTCCGGAGGCTCACCCGCTCGTCGACTGCAGTTTCGACGACATGGCTCTGCACGCGAAGTTTGCCGTGGCTGACCTCGCGCTTTCCGACTTCGAGCCGCTCTTCGCAGACCGATATGACCTCGTCAGGCTGGGAGGGGACGACCGCTGGCGAGCCGAGGATCCCCGTCGTGTCCAGACGTCCTTCACCGCGATCCGCTGCCCTGTTCTGACGTTCGACGAAGTAGGCCTCCAGATCGCCACCTGCGGCGTCCTTCACTTCGGCGACCGAGATGCCGGCCGCCAAGGCCTCCTCCACGCAGGCCTTGGCCTGGTCGTGCATCTCCGCCTTCGAACCGACGTGGGCATGGTCACCCAGATTCGATTCCACCCACTGCTCCAGCCATTGGGCTACGTCGATGTTCGACATCCTGGTGGCTCCATGATCGATGCCCAGGGCTGCGCCGATGCAGCCGTCTCGCACCTGGGCGAAACCCGTTGGAGGATGAAAGGTCCCACGGTCCCTGTTCCGTCGCCCTCGGGCAAACCGGCCCGGCACGCCCCGCCGGAGATGCAGCACCATGCACGAAGAGGCGGATTGAGGTCCTGCCGTCGGTGTGCCACCTCAAGGGGCCCCGGCCGTCGTCGACGTGCCGCGACCCGCAGCGATGAGACGAGAAGGATGACGCCGATGGCCAGATCCCTGTCCGCCGATTTTGAGACCGACAGGATCTGCGGACCGAACGCCCGCCAGTTCGACACTGAGCCGACGAAGCTGAAATCCCGCAAGCGCGGGGAGGATGCTGCTAAGGTCCCTGCCGTCGCCCGCTGACCGGCGACGCAGCAGAGGCAGGGTCCAATGCCCGACGCGGCCAGGGTTCGAGACACAAAGGATGCGGGCTCGTGGGATCGACTGCGGGCGACGTCGTGGCTCGCCGGAGGCGTGCTCATCGCATCGCTCGCAATCGCGGCCTGGGGATACCTGCGCGACCGACAATTCGATGCGTCCACGCGTCATGACAATAGGCTCATCATCGCTACGGAACGCCTCCTGTCCTCGTTGAAGGACGTCGAGACGGGCCAGCGCGGCTTCATCATCACCGGCAAAGACGAGTACCTGGAACCCTACCGTTCCGGTCTCGCCGCCGTGCCGGCGGACCTCGCGACCGTGTCGGCGCTCGACGGCGTCGGCGCACAGCCGTTGTCTGATCTCGTCCGGAATCGATCGTTCGAGGCTGCGCAGGGCATCGACGCCTACCGAATAGATGGACCGGCGGCCGGCGCCGCCCACATCCAGGCGGGCGTGGGCAAGTCGTTGATGGACCGCGTCCGCCTCCAAGTCGCAGCCCTGCAGAAGGCCGCCGACGAGCGCATCGCGTCCGCGCAGCGTGGCCGAGACACGGACGACCTGCTGCGCGTCGCCTCGGCGGTCGGCCTCCTGCTGGCGTTTGCCGGGCTCGGGTCCGTCGCGGTCCAGCGACGCCGCGAGCACCGCGCCGGCCAGGCGCTGCTCGAAGGCGTGCTGGAGAACGCCCCCATCGGCCTCGGCTTTCTCGACCGTTCGCTGCGCATCCGGCACATCAACGGCGCGCTCGCCAAGATGAGCGAACGCGCACTGAGCGCCACCCCGGGCATGAGCATCTGGGAGGTCATCCCGCAGTTGCGTGACACACTGGAAGCCAAACTCGGCCAAGTGGTGGAAGGCGGCCGGTCCTTGGCCAACGTCGAAGTCGAAGCGGCCAGCAACCTGCGTCAGGACCAGACGCGGCACTTCCAGGCCAGCTTCTACCCCCTTGGCCGCACCGATAGAGGGGAGGCGAACGACGGGGTCGGCATGGTGATCGCCGACGTCACGGGGCGCAAACGCGCCGAGCGCTCGACCAAGGAAGGGGAGGAGCGCTTCCGCACCCTGGTGCAGGCCAGCGCCGCCATCATCTGGACCGCGGACGCCACTGGCGCCTTCGCCAGGGCGCAACCGAACTGGAACCGCTTCACCGGCCAGACCGCGGAGGAGGCCATGGGCTGGGGGCGCCTCGCCTGCGTTCATCCCGACGACGTCGAGGACACCCGCGCCGCATGGCGCGCCGCAGTGGCCACGCTTCAACCCATCGCTCTGGAGCACCGCATCCGCCGCCACGACGGAGAGTGGCGCTACATGGCCCTGAGCGCCGCTCCGGTCATCGAGGACGACGGAACCATCCGGGAATGGGTGGCGTCGCACACCGACATTTCCGACCGCCGGGAAGCCGAGCTGATGCTGTCGGCCGCGAAGGATGCCGCTGAGTCGGCCAACCAGGCGAAGAGTTCCTTCCTGGCCAACATGAGCCACGAGCTGCGCACGCCGCTCTCGGCCGTCATCGGCTACAGCGAGATGATGGAAGAGGAGGTCGAGGACCTGGGCGAGACGGGCCTGCTGACCGACCTTGGCAAGATCAAGTCGAATGCCCGCCACCTTCTCAGCCTCATCAACGACGTGCTCGACCTCAGCAAGATCGAGGCGAACCGCATGGACACCTTCGCCGAGGACGTTCAGGTCGCCACGCTGGTCGAGGAGGCCGCCGGTACCGTGGGCGCCCTCGTCGCCCAGAAAGGCAATGTGCTGGTGGTGGACGTGGCCCCCGGCGCCGGCGCCATGCACACCGACGTAGTGAAGCTCCGGCAGTGCCTCTTCAACCTGCTGAGCAACGCCTCGAAGTTCACAGAGAACGGCCGCGTGACGCTGCAGGTGCGCCGCGAGGGCGAGATGGACGCCACGGTGCTGGTGTTCCGAGTCGTCGACACCGGCATCGGAATGACGGAAGAACAGCTCGGCCGCCTGTTCCAGCGCTTCGCCCAGGCCGACGAAACGACGACCCGCAAGTTCGGCGGCACCGGGCTGGGGCTCGCCATCACCAAAGCCTTCAGCCGGCTGCTCGGCGGCGATATCACGGTCGAGAGCACCTACGGCGAGGGCACGACCTTCACCCTCCGCCTGCCGGCTTACATGCCGGAGCAGCAGACTTACGAGGACGGCTCGGCCGTCCCCGGCCGTGAGCACCAGGAGGACCGCCAGACCGTTCTGGTGATCGACGACGACCCGGCCCAACTGGAGCTGATGGTGAAGTTCCTGGAGCGCCAAGACTTCAACGTGCGCACGGCGTCCAACGGCCAAAGCGGGCTTGAGATCGCCCGCATGGTGAAGCCACGCGCCATCACCCTGGACGTGATGATGCCCCACGTCGACGGATGGGCGGTGTTGACGGCGCTGAAGGCCGATCCGGAACTGGCGAAGATCCCCGTCATCATGGTGACCTTCAACAACGACAATGGCCTCAGCGCCACGCTCGGGGCCGCCGATCACGTCGATAAGCCGGTACGCTGGGACAAGTTGAAGAGCGTGATGGAGCGGTTCCGCGATGCCGAGGGCGACGTCCTGGTCGTCGATGACGACCCGAGCGTGCGGGAGCGGTTGCGCACGACGTTGGAACGGCAGGGCTGGAGCGTGGTGGAGGCCGTCAACGGCCAGGACGCGTTGATCAAGGTCCTGCACGGGCCGCCCCGCGCCATTCTGCTCGACCTCAACATGCCGTTGATGGACGGCTTCGCGTTCCTCCACAGCCTGCGCGAGAAGCCCGGCTGCGCCGACATCCCCGTCATCGTCTTCAGCGCCCGCGACATCTCGGCGGCGGACCGCAGGCGCCTGCACGACGCCGACCGGATCATGGGCAAGACCACGAGTCTCAGGGACGTCACGGCCGAACTGCGCGTCCTCGTTCCGACGGGAGAGGACCCCGAAGGTTGAAGGCGTTCCTGGGTAAGGTTTGGCAACCAGGGAATCGCTGCCTGTCGTCTACTGTCCGTGCCAGCCAGGCCGGAGGGAAGGCTCCCTGATGCCTTCCCTACACCTGACGAACCCCGACATGTGATGACGCGTGAAAGGTCGGACTCGACCCAACCCGGGCGTAGCGGGGCATTTCGCACGCGCCCGAAGGCGGCCATGTGTTGCATCCGTCACTGACGAACCCCGTGTGCCCTTTGACCGGAGTGTCGGATGTCGGGGCGTTGCCTTGGTGGCAGACGCTTAAACGGCAATTCGGATACGTCCGTACCAGCTCCTTCGCACTCACCTCGTAACGAACAGTTCAGTTGTTTTCGGCACGATCGACAAGATAGGCGCTGATCGATTCCTAGCGCCGCTGCTTGGAGCATTCGTGAAAGGCGTCGTATTCAACCTTTTGGAGGAAGCCGTCACACGTTCGTTCGGCCCGGAGGTCTGGGACGACTTGGTGGACGAGGCGGACGTGTCTGGCGCTTATACTTCACTCGGCAACTACTCCGACGACGAGATCGTGCAGCTGGTGGCTGTAGCGGCCACTAAGCTGAGTCTGTCACCATCCGAGGTCTTACGTTGGTTCGGCGAGAAGGCTATGCCGATCCTCAAAGAGAGGTACGGCGCGCTCTTCGTGGGCCACCCATCGGCGAAAAATTTTGTCCTCAGTGTCAACAGTATCATTCATCCGGAAGTCCGCAAGCTGTATGCCGGAGCGGCATGTCCATACTTTCACTTCAAGACGGGAGAGGAAGGGGCGACATTGATGTCGTATCAATCATCGCGCAAGATGTGCGATCTAGCCCACGGATTCATCAAAGGCGCCTCCAAGCTATTTTGCGAAGAGGTCGATATCCACCATCTCAGTTGCATGAACCATGGAGCAGATCGGTGCTTGATGGAGGTCAAGTGGCATCAGTGAGCGAAAGCTCGTCGGCTGAAGATCTGACGCTCCAGCTTCAACGGCTCACCAAGCGGCTTGCGCGTGAGCGGCAAGCCCGGCTCAAGGCCGAGGAAATTGCCGAGCATGGTCTGCGGGAGCTTTACGACAAGCAGGAACATCTCCGCCTGCTCGAACGTGTCGCGACCCAGGCCAATCTGTCGAATTCGGTCGAGGAAGCATTTCGATTCACCCTCAAGGCCGTCCGCACTCATTGTGCCGCCGCGCTCGCCAACGTGTTTTGGCTCCGCAGTGACGAGGCTGACCTGCATCCGGCGGGCATTTGGGACACCGACGACACCCAGAATTTTTCGGACTTCCTGGACGCCGGGAAAAGCCTGACCTTCGCCCCCGGAATTGGACTGCCTGGCAGGGTGCTCCAATCTCGATCGGCCTTTTGGATGGATGATGTTGCCACCGATGCGAGCTTTCTGCGTGCTCGGGCCGCTCGAGATTGCGGTCTGCACGCCGGTTTCGCGATCCCGATCGTGGTCGGCAGCGACGTCGTGGCCGTCATGGAGGTTTTCCAGCTCACCATCATGAAGCCGAACCAGGTGCTCCTCGCAGTGCTGACGCAGATCGGGGTTCAACTCGGCCGTGTCTTCGAAAGATCGCGCTCCGAGGCGAAGCTTCGCCACGACGCCACGCACGATGCCTTGACGAAGCTGCCGAACAGGCGTGCCCTCATCGAGAGAATGGAAGAGGGTTTCTGGCCCAAGCGTCGTTTCAAGCTGCTGCTGATCGACCTGGACCGATTCAAAGCCGTGAACGACACATTTGGTCATCCTGTCGGTGACTTGTTGCTCGTGCAGGTCGCTGATCGGCTTCGCGCCGTCGTCGGCCAGAAGGGTTTCGTCGCCAGGCTCGGTGGTGACGAGCTGGCGACGCTGGTGGAAGGCGACTTGGATCGCGCCCTGGACGTGTCTCATCAGATCACCATGTCCTTCAACGAGCCCTTCGACCTCGGTCGGGCCACGGTGCGCATCGGCTGCAGCATCGGCCTCTGCTGCACCGACGATGCGGCCAGCGTCATGGAACTGGTGCAGCTATCCGATATCGCTCTCTACGAGGCCAAGCGGAACGGGGGTGGGCAGACATCCTGCTACCAGGTCGGGATGAAGGAGGCCGTCGCGGAGCGGCACAGTCTCGAGAGCGACATGCGGATCGCCATGGGTCGCAGAGAGTTCCATCTCGCCTATCAGCCCGTCATGACGCTCTGCGATGACCGGATCATCGGCTATGAGGCGCTCATAAGATGGGATCATCCGGTTCGCGGCTTGGTTCCCCCGGCGAGCTTTATTCCGGTGGCCGAGCAATCCGACCAGATCCTCGCCATCGGACGGTGGGTGTTGGAGGAAGCCTGCCGCGAGGCAGCGACATGGATCGATGACCGCCACGTCGCCGTCAACGTGTCTTCTGTCCAGTTGCGGTCACCGCGCCTCTTGGAGCACCTCATTTCTGCGCTGACGACGAGCGGTCTTCCCGCTGACAGGTTGGAGATCGAGGTTACCGAGACCGCTCTGATCGAAAGCGGCGAAAAGGTCAGCGAAATTCTGACGGCCATTCGTACGCTCGGCGTGAAGGTCGCGATGGACGATTTCGGCACGGGCTACTCGTCCCTTTCGCACCTGCGTCAGCTTCCCTTCGACCGCATCAAGATCGATCGCAGCTTCGTCGCGAACGCGATGACCGATCAGTCTTCCATGGCGGTCCTGAAGGGCGTGATCCAGATCGGCCGGGATTTGGGCGTATCGACGCTTGCGGAAGGTGTCGAGACGAAAGGTCAACTCGATCTCCTCCGTTCGCTCGGCTGTGACGTCATCCAGGGTTACCTCATCGGCAAGCCGACTCGCATAGCGCGCCAAGCCATGGCGGCTGCATGATCCTCTCTTGAACGCACTTGCCACGAGCGATGCTGATGGAACCGGCGAGGGCCCCTTTGCGGGATGACACACGACAACATCGGCCCCGGCCCGCTCCAGGCGATCCACTTTCTCGGCGAGGTAGATCCTCGCCTCGTCCCGGAGGTCACGGCGCACGAAGTGCTGGATCTTGGCGAAGTTGACCGAAACCACGACGATCTCGCCGTTGTCCCAGCCGCCCAAGCGTGCGTTCAAGCGCTCGTTGATGAGCCGGTAATACTCGCCGGTGGCCTGATTGCTCATGTCGCCGAGGACGCCGATGGTGGGTTGGCGCAGGGCCGGTTCGGCCCAGAACTCATGCAACCCTCCTTGGCGAGGTCGCGTGATGCGACAAGGTTCGCTTCCGGTTACGTGGCGCCACCGAATCCCGCCTATTTCGCACCTTTCGCGTCTTGAGCTGACCAATAAGCGGTTGGACGTATGGTCCAACTCGTGATCGCCTCGGCTTCGAGGAGCGGGTCTCCCTCGACGATCCGTTCCGCTTCTTCGGCGCTATCGGCGTCTAGCACCCACACGGGTCCGGCATCGTCCGAAAAAGGCCCGGCCGCACGCAGCTGACCGTTTTCGAGGAAGGTGTGGAGGTGAGCCCGATGAGCAGGATGGACGGCCTCCAGGCGATCTTTGTCGGTTCCGTATTCGATCATGGCGGCGTACTTCATATGACCTCCGATCGCTTTCTGCGGAACGTCCGTCTTGCCGGCATCGGAGTCCAAAAGCAGCCGTTCCGCTTCCCACCCAATCTCGCTGTCCGGCCGGAGTCGACCCATCTCGGGCGTACAAGGGAGCTTTCCCCATCCTCCGAAGCAGCCGGTCGTGGCCCGGCCATGTCATGGGGCTGGCGACGGCGCCGGCGTGATAGTGGCTCAGATTAGGCCGTTGCTATTCATCCATGCCTCACGGGGCGGAATCGCTTGCGGGAAGCCCCAGTGCTCGACGAGCTTGCCGGCCGCGACCCGGTAGAGGTCGATGTAGGCGCAGGGTTCGCCATCGTGTGTTCCCCTGGCTGCGATGAAGACGAGATCGCCCTGGCCCGCGAACAATACGATCGCGTCAATCGTCTTCGACCGGACCAGTACGGCCAAATCCAGCGTGAAGGCCGCGACCCCGTCCCGGACGCCAGGCTCGTGGCGGATCTGCTTACCGTCCGCCATGTAACGATAGATCCGGTCGTGTTGCCCGCCGAGGTGCACGGTCTCGTAATAGTCCCGCACGAGGGCCTTCGTCCTGTCCGTGTCCTGATTTCCGTCGGACTCGGTCGGCCCGTCGGTCTGCGAGTGTCCACTCGCGTTCGGGGGAGCGACGGGTGCCGCGAAGCGCCAGTGCTCGACGAGGAGACCATCCGCGAACCGGAACACGGCGAAGAACACCTCGCCCTCGTCGCCGACGCCGGTCCAGCCATGGACCACGACGAAGGGGCCGTCCTCCAGAACTCTGACGATGTCCGGGCGGTCGTCGCCCGTCGCCCGGCTCGCCTGCGCGCACAGGCCGGCGGGCCCGTCCGCGATCAACGGATCGTGCTGGACGAAGCCGTCGGGGCTCACGTGCCTGATCGCCAGATCCGCGTCACCGGATGCGACGGCTCGCAGCAGCGCCGTCGCCTTTTCGATATTGGTCGCAGCCATCCGTCGTCTCCCGCCACCACCGGCGTCGCAGGCCGCTACGCCACGAACCGGACCACGCCGCCGTCGACGCGGAGTGCCGCCCCGCTGGTCGCGGAGGCCTGCTCCGAGCAGGCGTAGACGATCATGTTGGCGACCTCGACGGTCATCGCGAACCGCCCGAGCAGGCTGGTCGGCCGGGCCGTCTTCAAGAACGCCTGCTCGGCCTCGTCCTGCGTGATGCCCTGCGCCTTGGCCTGCTCCGCCATGAAGTCGCCCAGGATCTCGGATCGGGTCGGGCCGGGCAGGACGGCGTTGACGGTGACGCCCGTCCCCGCGACCGCCTCGGCCAAGCCGCGCGAGACGGCGAGCTGCGCCGTTTTGGTCATGCCGTAGTCGAGCATCTCCTTCGGGATGTTGACCGCCGACTCGCTGCTGACGAACACGACGCGGCCCCAGCCCCGCCGCACCATCCCAGGCAGATAACGGCGGCTCGCGCGCACGCCGCTCATCACGTTGAGCTGGAACAGGCCGAGCCAGTCTTCGTCGGAGATCTTCGCGATGTCCTCGATGCCACCGTACGGCCGGAGGTAGGCCATGCCCACGTTGTTGACGAGGATGTCGGCCTCCGGCACCTGCGCGACCAACGCCTCCACGCCCTCCGCCATCGACATGTCCGCGGCGACACCGGACACGTCGCTGCCGGGAACCGCCTGCCGGATCTGCCGCACCGCGTCGTCGACGCGCGCGGTGCCGCGCCCGTTGACGACCACCGCGGCACCGGCCCGTGCCAGCCCCTCCGCAGTCGCGCGGCCGATCCCGGCGGTCGATCCGGTGACGATCGCCTTGCGGCCCTTGAGATCGATGATCATACCAGCCTAGCCTTTCGACGGTTGAGAGCGAACTGCGGAGCCGCGGCTCACGACATCAGAGTTTGTCGATCTTGACGAGGTCCTGGAAGTTCAGCGGAGACCAGCCGTTGCCCCGGGCCTGGGTGAGGACGGCGCCTTCGGCGAGACTGCCGAGCGAGACCGGCGCGTAGCCGAGCCGCTCCATCAGGGTCTTGGCCTGCAACAGCGCGGCCTCATCGTCGCCGGCGATGAAGATCACCCGACGGCCGCCTCCGACGCGCGGGTCCGCCGCCAGCTTAGCGGCGGGGAGATGATTGAAGCCCTTGACGAAGCGGGCGCCCGCGAAGGCCTTCGCCACGACGGCCGAGGAGGTGAGGCCGTCGAAATCCTCGAGGGGCGTGCCGTAGGCGTTGGTCGCGTCGATTACGAGCTTGCCGCCCCAGCTCGCGGCCGCCTTCGCCACCTCTCCATGTTGCGAGAACGGGACGGCCAGGATGACGGTGTCGGCCGCGAGCGCCTCCGCCAAAGGCTTCGGCGTGACCCTTGGTCCGATCGCTGCCGCTTGCTGCGCCAGCGCTTCGGGCGGGCGCCGACCCGCCACGACCACGTCGATGCTTTTTCGGGCGAAGGCCGCGGCGAGCGCCTGGCCGACGGCGCCGAAGCCGATGATGGCGTATGTCATGACGGTCTCCGATGTCGATGGGATTGGGGCTGACGGCGGCGGCGCGCGACGGCCCGATGGGGTCGCCTCAGGCGCGCTCGCGCTCGATCGCGACCCGGGCGAGGTTCTCGAGCAGCGTCTCGTGCGTGCGCCAGAAGATGTCGGGCGCCGGCTTGGCGAGTTCGATCCAGAGCGGGCCCTGCATGGTCTCCTCCGTCCACAGGTGAGTGCCGGTCGCCGTGGGGGTGATGATCCAGGCATGGTAGGCGCGGGAGACCGGCGACGCCTTCGGGCCGCCGCCCCAGGCGATGCGCGTCATGGGCTCGAACTCCTCGACCGACCCGACGACGTCCTGGCCGGCCAGGTTGGTTTCGAACCGTGTGCCGCGCCGGAACGTGTCGTGGCTGTCGAGCAGTCGGACCCGTTCGACCCCCGGGTAGAAGCTCGGCCAAGCCCGGGTGTCGGTGAGCAGCGACCAGACCGTCGCGGGCGACGCCGCGACTTCGCGTTCGTTCGTGAAATGGATGGGGGAGCGGCTGGGGGTCATGTCCTCCGGCCAGTGGATCGCTTCGAACATGTCGCCTCCGGACATCGTGCTGGAAGGTCGGCAGGCGGTTCGACCCGGCGGAACGTGCCGGCCGCCGTCGCTCCGACGGCGGCGGACCCGCTCGCCCCGCGCCTCGACCAGATCTTCGCGGTGCATCCAACGTGGGCCTGACGGAGATCGGACGGGACTGAGGATTTCCTCACATCGGTTGTGCGATCTCGCACCAGTGCCGGAGTGTCCGCGAGGGCGGAGGCGATCAGTCGACGGGGTCGATCCGTCCCGCGAGCAACGGCACGTAGGCGGTCAGCCGTCGCGACACGAAGTCCGTGAAGAGCCGCACCCGCTTGGTCTTGCGCGTCTCGCCCTGCGTGAGTATCCAGAGCGTGCCATGCGGGCGCAACCTCGTGCCGGGCACCCGGGCCAGCAGCGGATCGGCATCACCGACGAAGCAAGGGAGCGTCGTCATGCCCATGGCCTTGCGCACCGCGACGATCTGGGCGTCCGCACTCGTGGTTCGGAACGGGACCTCCGCTGCCGGGATCTCCCCTCCATGCGCCCAGTTGTGCAGGCCGACGTTGTCCTTGACGATCCAGCGGACGCGCTCGCATTCCCCCGTCCGCCAAGCCGCCAGCAGGTCGCGAGACACGTAGACGCCACTGTACAGCTCCGGGCCCTGCAGCCCATGGAGGTTGGGCGGCAGGGTGTTGCGATCGTAGACCACCCGGATCGCGACATCCGCCTCGCGGTTGGTGAGGTTCACCGGCTCGTCGAGCGACAGGACGCTGATCTCCACCTCGGGGTGCAGCTGAGCGAAGGCGGCGAAGTCCGGCATGAGGAGATGCGTTGCGATCGTTGGCGCCATGGTGACCCGCAACAGCCCACGCACGCCCTGGTCGCGGCCGATGATGCGCGCCTCCAGCTGGTTGGAGGATGCCTCTATCTGCTCGGCGAGTCCGAGCACCTCCTGGCCTGCGCCGGTAATGCGGTAGCCGGAGGGAAGCCTGTCGAATAACCGCGCTCCCAGTCGATTTTCCAGTTGAGCAACGCGTCTGAGCACGGTCGCGTGGTTGACGCCGAGGCGCTCGGCGGCCGACCGGACCGAACCGCCGCGAGCGACGGCCAGGAAGTAGCGGACATCGTCCCAGTCGATCATGCGTTGTCCCGCACCGCGCCTCGCGCCCGTCCATGCCACGGGCGGCGAACGTCGCAGCCGGATCGTTTTCGCACAACCCTTGTGCGCCGTCCCGCACTGAGCGTTCCACGGCGGCGTCCTACCTCGCAGGTCGTGAACCGCGGGCGTGATCACGATCGGGTTCGAACGCCCCGGCGCCCCCGCGCCGTCGTCAGCCCACGAGAGCAGGAGAACGGACATGCTCAACCATGTGATCTACCCGCCGCAGTACGATCCGCGCATCTCGCCGATCTACGCGCTGAACGAGATCGACGTGAAGGCGCCGGCGGACGTCGTGTGGAAGCTGCTGGTCGATGCCGAGAACTGGTCGCGCACCTTTCCTCCCGAGGATCAGGTCAGGATCCTGAGCGGCGAGCCCGAACTGGCGCTCGGAACCCGATGGACCCGGGTGACGATCGGCTTTCTCATGCACCTCGTCGTTACGGAGTGCGTGCCGGGCCGCAGGATCTCGTGGTCGACGACCGTCGACGGCGACGAGACAGGGTCGACCGCCTTTCACGGCTGGGTCATTACGCCCACGCCGGATGGGTGCCATGTGCTGAGCGAGGAAACGCAGCAGGGCCCCTGGTTCCTCGAGCAGCTCGGGCACAAGCACCCTGGCGGCCTGTACAGCTACCATCAGGACTGGGTCGTAGCGCTTGCGCGCGCGGCCGAGGCGGCCGGGACCGCTCGATAGCTGACGACGACCGCACGGCCGATCATGCCGTCTACTCCCGTGAGAGGCTGAGGACACAGCGACCTATCGTCATGTCGGCATGGAACCCGCCGGTCCGCCGCCACCCTGCCTTGCAGTTCGGCGGGCAACAGCCGGAGTCGACCCACATCGGTCGCGCCCTGGCCATATAACCCTGCGCGGAAGCAGCCGTATTTGTCGAAGCCGGTCTCTCCGCCGTGAGTGCTCGGTTCCGGACTGCCGCGTCCAGCACATCCTGACGTTAGCCGGCGTTCGCTGATGATGAGTTCGATGTAGGCACACCCGGCGCAGATCGACTCGCATCTGTCGTGATGTGGGCGTAAGCGAAGGTCGACGGCGCGCATTGGGGTCTGGAACGAGGCGAACTCCTTACCATTCTTAGGGACAAGGGTCGGGAAGCGAGATGGCCCACCATGGACCATCCGCCAGCAGGTATTACATTCTCGGGAGTTGGCCGTTCCGGCGCCCCTGGTAATTCACCCGTGACCGCCGCCGACCTTCTCCGATAACCTACGGTGCTATTTCCTTGACGCCCTACAGCGACAGCGGCGCGCCCATGGTCACGTGATGGAGCCAACGACACCTTCGATCAGGAAGTCGGTCTTCCAGAGCGCAGGGTCATAAAGGCCCAAGGTGCCTGCGATGACCTGGTTGCCGCGATTGTCCTTCAACGGTCCGATGAAGATCGGTGCGCCGCCCTTTACGGCCACGATAGCCTTGGTAGCGGCGGCTTTGGCGCCTTCAGTAGCGCCGGCGCCGAAGGGCGAGCTTTGCACCATGTCATTGTCGTAGCCGCCGTCGTTCACGTTCGGCAACGCCTGTCCCTTGGCGATCAGGGCTGCATATTGAGTATAGACCGTCCCCCACTTGAGTTCCGCGCCGGTGATGAAGCCCTTCGGCGCGAGGCTCGAAAGGTCGGCATTGTGGCCGCAGGTCTTGACCCCGCGCACCTCGGCGATTTGCACGCAAATCTTGGGGCTGTCGACGTGACAGGCGATGACGTCGCAGCCCGAGTCGATCAGCGCGTTAGTGGCTTCGGCCTCGCGGACCGGCAACGACCAGTCCCCAGTCATGACGAGATGGACCGACGCCTTCGGGTTCACCTGCTTCACCCCGAGCGTGAAGGCGTTGATGTTGCGCAACACGAGAGCAATCGGTTTCGCCGCCACGAAACCGATCTTGTCGGCCTTGGTCGAAAGCCCGGCAGCGATCCCGTTCACGTAATGCGCCTGGTCGAGGTAGCAGAAGTACCCGCCGAGGTTCATCGGGTGCTTGCTCTTGTCCCAGAGCGAGGTCGGGTGACGAAACTCGACGTCGGGGTTGGCCCTGGCCGCATCAATCATGAAGGGATCGAAATACCCAAAGGACGTCGGGAAAAGGAGCTTGGCGCCGTCGATCTTGATCATGGATGCCATGGTCTTGGTCACGGCATCGGTTTCCGGCACGCGCTCCTCTTCGAGCACCGTGACGCCGGGCAGAGCCTTCAAGGCCCTCGCTCCCACCGCATGCGACTGGTTCCAACCGAAGTCGTCCTTCGAACCGACATAGATCATGCCGATGGTCACCCCCTCAGCAGCCTCGACAAGGCGACCCGACGCCAGCAGAGCCGAACCGGCTGCGGCCCCAAGAAAGCCGCGGCGCGTCAATGCAAGACCCGTCATCCCCGTTCTCCTCTCATTTCGGCCGGTCCTGCAGAGGAGCGGCGATCAAGTAGCGGTGCGCGCCTCGGCTTCGCGCCGCTCCCACTCCGCCACCGACAGGGTGGGCAGATCGAATTGGTCGCGCGTGCGCGCGTAGCCGTGTCCACCCAGCCGGCCGATGGCATCCATACGGTGCTGGTCGACGTGTTTGCGGACCGGGTCCACGGCATCATCGCGGATGAAGCAGCCGACCACCTGGCCGAGGATGATATCGCGGGACTTGCCCAGCGACAGTGTCGTGTGGCGCCGGCATTCGAGCGAAGCAGGCGCTTCTCCGATACGGGGGCATCGCACATGAGTACCGGGGACTGCCGTGAGACCGGCGCGGGTGAGTTCGTCGACGTCGGGCGGAAACGGCACCGCGCAGACGTTCATGCCGTCGAGGAGCGCGTCGTCGACGATGTTGACCGTGAATTCCTCGGTCACCCGGATATTGTAGGCGGTGTCCTTGAACCGCATGTCGGGATGGTTCTCGACCCCGATCGCCACGATGGCGGGATCGGCCGACAGCACGTTGAAGAAGCTGAAGGGCGCCGCGTTCGGCTGGCCGTATTCGTTGACCGTGGTGACGAAGGCGATGGGTCGAGGAATGACGACGCCGATGAGCAGCTTGTAGCGGTCCCGCGCCGACAGACTGTCGAAGTCGAAACGAGCGTGGGTGTGGCTCATGCGGCCCCCCCTCTCGCCTTGCGTCCGCTGGGCGTCATCGCCACCACATTGAGCGCCCCATCGTCTTCGCCGTAGCGGGACAGAATGGTGCCGAGCGCCACCTCGGTGCCCTGCAACTGATTCAGGAGCGCGCGCTGCTCGACGGAGCCGACATGCGTGTCCATCAGCCGAACCGCGGTCTCGATATCCTGGCGCCGCAGGGCGGCGATGATCTCGGAATGCTCGCTGACGGCGCATTCGGATGAATGCGGGCGGCCGTATAGGGCGAGGATCAGCGAGCAGCGGGTGACGAGTTCCCCGAGAGCCCGCTCAAGCACCTTGTTTCCCGACAGGCCGGCCAGCAGCGTGTGGAACTCGCCCGCGAGACGGATCGACACCCGGTCGTCACGCCGCGCCCTTGCGGCTTCCTCCTCGCGCACATGCCCCTCGAGCACCGCCCCGAAGTCCGGACGCCATCGCCGGACAACCAGCGCCACCGCCTCCCGCTCCAGCGCGCGGCGCACCTCGAAGACGTCGCGTGCCTCTTCCAGGCCCGGCCGCGCTACAGTGGCGGTTCGCCTCACCGGCGCGTCGACCAGCCCCTCCGCCGCGAGCCGCGCCAGCGTCGAGCGGGCCAGCGTTCGGCTCATGGCGAAATGCTCTCCGATCTCGTCCTCGGGCAGTTTCGCGCCCGGGAGGAGAGCCTGCTCGATGATAGCTTGGCGGAGCGCCCTGTAGGCGCGATCGGAACGGGGCGATGGCTTGGACATGACCGACTTCAGTTGCGTGATCGACAGCTTCGTATACGCAATCATCGAGCGCAAGTGCACGCGATGCAGTGATTATGAGCATCGATGCCTACCTTTTTGACTTGTCGCTCCGTCGTTTGTCTCCGTACTCTGACAAAGGAACCATCACTCCCGTCGATCGCGTATACACGGATGCTCGCCATGGCCGGTAGGGTCGTCACCCTGAAACTCAACCGTCAGCAGCTCGAACTGCTCGACCGCACCATCGCCGAGGGTGTTGCGCCGGATCGCGTGGCGCTGGTCCGGCTCGCCCTGCGCGAACTGGCGGTCCGGCAGGGTGGCACGGTGGCCCGCCCATGAGCGCGCGCAACATCCTATCCGAGTGGACGATGCAGCCCGGCACCGGAAAGGCGATCGAACTCTTGGCAGGGCAGATCCTGCGCATCGAGCAGGTGGAGGGCCTGCAATGCGTCGACTTCAACTGCTTCAATCTGCACGACTACAAGGAGTTCATGCATTGCGGACGAACCCGCACCGTGCATGGCTTCAACCCGTCCAAGGGAACTTTCATGTGGTCCGCGCCCCCTCGCGAGCGAGCGATGCTGTATATCTTGGAGGACACCGTCGGTCGGAACGATGTCCTGTTCCCGCGTTGCAGCGCCTATGTCTATGAAAGCGCCTATGGTTTCGACGCTCACACCAACTGTCACGACATCCAGGCCGAAGCGCAGCGCGAATACGGCCTGACGCCAGATGATGTCCACGACAGTTTTAATCTGTTCATGTGTACGGAGGTCACCCTCGATGGGCGGGCCACGATCACGCGTCAGGCCTCGAAGCCCGGTGACCACGTCGACCTCCTGGCGCTCGTCGACGTCCTGGCCATCCCCAACGTCTGCGGCGCGGACGTGATGCGCACCAGCAACTTCGGGCTGAAACCTATCAAACTCACGGTGTTCGAGGCGACGGCCGCCGATCTGAACGGGGTGCCGAAGACGCCGATCCTCAGAAGCCAACGCACCCCGAAGGACTTCCGCCAGCCTATGATCAAGGCCGACCGCGCACTGGTGCGCGACCCAAGCTATGTGGCGGCCTTTGTGAACGTGCCACTCGTCGTTGAGGAGGTCAGCGTCGTGCTTGATGACGGCGAGGCCGCGATGCTGGACGCGCTGCGCCTCCCGGTCTACGGCACGGACGACGGATCGGCCCTCCGGGACGTCCTGTTCACCTGGTGGGAGCAGCGCTTTCTCGGCGCCGCCGAGGCCGGCGCGCCGGCCATTTCGGCTCCCGCGCCACATCCCGGAAACGGCTAGAGCTGGAACACCTGAGCGACCTTCAGGATCTGCACGGCATCGCTAACGATATTTATGCACGCCATAGCAGATCGAGTGAGGTCGCACGGCACCATGACGGTGGCTCCGTGCTGGATTTTCCATCGGGTTACGTCTCCCGCGTGTCGATGCGGACCCGGCCGAACCGCGGACGGCAGCGCCAAAGAGACCTTGAATCTCGGGCGAGCGCTCTTCTTAATCGCAACGCCCTCGCCGGGGCGGCGGCCATCGTCACCGCGGTACTGGACAGGAAGCGAGAAGATGGGCCCGATCGGCGCTGTCCCGATCCGGCTGTTCGATTTGGGTCCCGGAATTTGCCGTTGGCGTGTTCAGAATCGCCTCCCCGATACCGGAGCGCTCGAGGCAAACCCATATTGCGCGGATGTGCAAGGTCGGTCCGATGTCGGAACGGTTCGAGCGGCACCCAGCGTCCGATTTCCAGCTCCCGCTGTCTGAAAGCGGCCCGACCGCCTTCCACCCACTTCTGCTGTACGGCTGAAGTCGACATTTAGGACGGTGGAGGCCAGTCAAGGCCAACTCCGAACCAGACATTCGCCGTTCAACTACGCGAGCTGTGATACGTCGATGGAGTGAGCTTCTGCCTTGGCTCGCTCCTCCCATGTGCTCTGCACGAGGTCGACGGCGGTGCTGGAGCCCATCGTCGCCGACCTCGATTCCCTGCACCGCGTTCAAGCTCAATATGGCGTCGTTCGGTGCAAGCCGGCTGGGTACAAGAGACCTGTGAACTCGAGGTCGAGTCCAGCATCGTTCCGTCAGGTCCCGAACAATTCGCTGAAGAACGCCTGCATGCTGGCCCAGGAGCGCGCGTCCGCGCCCGCATCGTAGCGCACCATCTCGGGGCGATTCATGCGTCCGGCCGCTTTGTTGGTGAAACTGTGCACGACGCCACCGTAGACGTGAAGCTGCCAGTCCACCTTGCCGGCCCGCATCTCGTCTTCGAACGCCCGGCGTTCGTCGAAGGGGACGGAAGGGTCGTCGGCGCCGATGCAGGCCAGCACCTTGCCCTTGATGGCCACGGCGTCCTGAGGCCGCGCCGTGAGCAGGCCGGAATGGAACCCGACCACGCCCGCCACGTCGGCGCCGCTACGCGCGAGTTCGAGAGCCATGGTGCCGCCGAAGCAGAAGCCGATGGCGCCGATCCGGGCTGCATCCACTCTGGGCTGCTTGAGCAGGACATCGAGGCCGCCGTGGGCGCGGGCGCGGGTGCCCGTCGGGTCGGCGCGCATCGGTCCGATCAGGCCCATGACGGTCCCAAGATCCTCGATGACTTCACCCCGGCCGTGCAGGTCGCAGGCCAGCGCGACATAGCCGAGCCCCGCCAGGCGCTCCGCCCGCGACTTCGCATGCTCGCCGAGCCCGAAAGCTTCCGGAAACACGAGGACGCCCGGACGCGGTGCCGTCGAGCTGTCGTCGTGATAGAGCTGGCCCACCATCGACAGGCCATCGGCCACGTATTCGACTGTTTCGTTTCTGATCACTTTGGGCTCCTGCGTTAGATCGTCGGCGACGGCCCAAAGGGGGCGGGTCGCTTCTCGAGTTTCGCCAGCGTCGCCATTTCCATGACCCGTGACCGCTCTGGCGAGCGTTTCAGGATGCGGGCTCGGCGAGCGCCCGGTCGAGGGCGGCCAGGAGGCGCGGGTCGTTGGCGGCGATGTCGGGCGAAAACCGGCCCATCACCCGCCCGTCCCGGGCGACAAGGAACTTCTCGAAGTTCCACAGCACTTCCGCGCCGTCGCGGCCCGCCAGGCCATGGCTCGCCAGTCGCTCGCGCAGCGCCTCGGCACCCACCGCCTGCGGCACCGCCTCCGTGAGGGCGCGGTAGAGGGGATGGATCGCGTCGCCCTTGACGCTGATCTTTCCGAAGAGGGGGAAGGTGACGTCATAGGTCAGCGAGCAGAAGGCCGCGATCTCCTCGTCTGATCCTGGTTCCTGCCCGCGGAAGTCATTGGCGGGAAAGCCGAGAACCTCCAGGCCCGCCATCCTTCTGTCTCGATACAGCGCTTCGAGCCCCGCATATTGCACCGTCAGCCCGCAGCGGGATGCGACGTTGACGATCAGCAGGACGTGGCCCCTGTGGCGCGCGAGGCTGTCCTGCAACCCGTCCATGCGGATCAAAGGGATATCGCCGATCGCGGTCGGCCGGTCGGTCGCAGCCCCGCTCACACGAGAGACCCGCCGCCGTCGACGACGATCACCTGGCCGGTGCCGTAGCTCTGCCGCATGAGGTAGAGGTAGCTTTCGGCGACCTCGGCGGCTTCGCCGGTGTGGCCCACCGGCAGGTGGGCGGCGGCACCGGCATAGAGGCCCTCGCGGTCGGCCTCTGCCATCCCGGCCCAGAGCGGCGTCTTGACGAGGCCCGGCGCGACCGCGTTGACCCGGAGCGGCGCGAGCTCGATCGCCAGGGCGCGGGTGAGGCCCTCGACGGCCGAGCAGACGCTGGCGCCGAGCGACCAGCCGGAACGCGGCCGCCGCCCCGCCGTGCCGGTCGTGAAGGTGATGGAGCCGCCAGGACGGAGGTGCGGGCTGCCGAACTTGGCGGCCGTGAAGGCGCCCCAGTAGCGCAGCGCGAAGAAGCGCTGCGCGGCGGCGATGTCCGTGTCGGCGAGGCTGCCGAGCATCAGCGTCTCGCCGGCCGTGAAGACGAGGTGGTCGAAGGCGCCGATGCCGGCGAACAGCGCTTCCACGGCCGCGGCGTCCGTGAGGTCGAGCGCGTGACCCTCGGCGTTCGCCGGCAGCATCGCCAGCGCCTCGTCGACCCGCGCCCGGCGGCTCGACGCGATCACGACCGTGGCCCCCTCGCGCGGCGCCGCCTGAGCGGTCGCCAGGCCCATGCCGGAGCTGCCGCCCAGCACCACGATCCTCTTTCCATCCAGGCTCATGTCGATCTCCCCGTCGGTGTCAGAACCGAATCACGATCTTGCCGAAATGCGTGGCGCCTTCGAGGTGGCGCCACGCGTCGCGCGCCCGCTCGAACGGGAACGTGCTGTCGATGACGGGGCGCATCCCGTGCAGCGCGATGGCGCGGTTCATCGCCTCGAACATCTCGCGCGAGCCGACATAGACGCCCCGCAGCCCGACGCGGCGGAACAGGATCGCCGTGGGGTCGACCTCGCTCCTGCCGGTCAGCACGCCGATGATGCCGATGCTGCCGCCGACGCGCGCCGCCCGGATCGAGCGCGCCAGCGTGCCGGCGCCGCCCACCTCCACCACGTGGTCGACGCCGAGCCCGCCCGTGAGGCGGAGCACCTCGTCCTGCCACTCGGGCATGGTGCGGTAGTTGATCGCCGCGTCGAGGCCCAGGCCCCGCGCGCGCTCCAGCTTCTCGTCCGACGAGGAGGTGCCGATCACCCGCGCGCCCATCATGGCGGCGAACTGCAGCGCGAAGATCGACACGCCGCCGGTGCCCTGCACCAGCACCGTGTCGCCCGCCGTCACGTCGCCGACGTGGCGCAGCGAATGCCACGCCGTCACGGCCGCGCAGGGCAGCGTCGCCGCCTCCTCGAAGGACAGGTGCTCGGGGATCGAGACGAGGCCCGCCTCGTGCAGCACCACGGAGTCGGACAGCACGCCGTCGAGCGTGCCGCCCAGCGCCCCCGCGGTGTTGGCCTCGGTGAGGCCGCCGCCGAGCCAGCTCTGGCAGAAGATCGGGCAGACCCGGTCGCCCGCCTTGAACAGCGTCGTGCCGGGGCCGACCGCCTCCACCTCGCCGGCGCCGTCCGACAGCGGCACGAGGCCGCGGCGCGGCGGGCCGCCGTAGGTGCCCTTCACGGTCATCAGGTCGCGGTAGTTCAGCGAGGCCGCCCGCATGCGGACCAGCACCTGGCCGGGGCCGGGCACGGGCTTCTCGACCTCGACCACGTCGAGGCCGTCGATGCCGGCATCGGGCCGGGCGATCCGGATCTGTCTCATCGTCTGGCTCTCCATGGAGGTCGGTGTCGCGGCGTCAGCGGTGGACGGCCTGCATCTGGGCCGCAGGATAGCGGGGGCCGGCCGCGGCGCCGGGCGGCAGGGCGCGGTCGAGCCGGGCGAGGTCGTCTGGCGTGAGGGCTACGTCGAGCGCCCCGAGGTTCTCCTCGAGGTAGGTCCGCCGCTTGGTGCCGGGGATCGGCACGATGTCGTCGCCCTGGGCCAGCACCCAGGCCAGCGCCACCTGCGAGGTGGCGCAGCCCTTGTCGCGCGCCACCTCGGCGATGGCGTCGACGAGCGCGAGGTTGCGGTCGAAGTTCTCGCCCTGGAAGCGCGGCGCGGTGCGGCGGTAGTCGCCCTCCGCCACGTCCTCCGGCTTGCGGAACTGCCCGGTGAGGAAACCGCGGCCGAGCGGGCTGTAGGGCACGAAGCCGATGCCGAGCTCGCGCAGCATGGCCAGGATCCCGTCCTCGGGGTCGCGGGTCCAGAGCGAATATTCGGTCTGCAGCGCCGTGATGGGGTGCACCGCATGGGCGCGCCGGATCGTGTCGGGCGCGGCCTCGGACAGGCCGAGATACTTGACCTTGCCGGCCTTCACGAGGTCCGCCATGGCGCCGACCGTGTCCTCGATCGGCACCGTGGGGTCGACGCGGTGCTGGTAGTAGAGGTCGATGACGTCGAGGCCCGAGCGCTTCAGGCTCGCGTCGCAGGCCTGGCGCACGTAGTCGGGCCGGCCGTCGACGCCCTTGAAGCTGCCGTCCGGGTTGCGGACGTTGCCGAACTTGGTGGCCACCACCACCCATTCGGAGCGCTCGCGCACGGCGCGGCCGACCAGCTCCTCGTTGCGCCCGATGCCGTAAGCGTCGGCGGTGTCGAGGAAATTCACCCCGAGGTCGAGGGCGCGGTGGATCGTGGCGAGCGATTCCGCGTCGTCCCGCCCGGCGTAGAAATCCGACATGCCCATGCAGCCGAGGCCGAGGGCGGAAACTTCGAGCCCCTGGGTTCCGAGCTTGCGCGTCTTCATGGCCGTCTCCGTTCTGTGGGGGGCGCCGACGCGGTCGGCGCCCCCGGGTGGACCTTCACCTGGATCGGGGCCGCGGGAGGGCGGCCCCCGTCACGCCGCGGCGGCGGCGCCCTTCAGCGACGCCATGTCGATGACGAAGCGGTATTTCACGTCGCCCTTGGCGAGACGCGCATAGGCGCCCTCGATCTCGCCCATGGGGATCGTTTCGCAATCGGCCAGCACGCCCCGCGCGGCGCAGAAGTCGAGCAGCTCCTGGGTTTCGGGGAGGCCGCCGATGATCGAGCCCGCCAGCGTCTTGCGGCGATAAGCCAGCGCGCTGCCGGGGAAGGGCTTCAGGGGATCGAGAGCGCCCACCAGCACCTGCGCGCCGTCGAGCTTCACCAGCGCCATGTAGGGCGCGACGTCGTGGCTGACCGGGATGGTGTTCAGCACGAAGTCGAAATATTCGGCGTGTTTCGCCATGGCGTCGGCGTCGGTGGACAGCAGGAACTTGTGGGCGCCCAGCGCCGCGGCGTCCCGCTCCTTCTCGGGCGACGTGGTGATCATCGTCACCTCGGCGCCCATCGCGGCGGCGAGCTTCACGCCCATGTGGCCGAGGCCGCCGAGTCCCACGATGCCGACCTTCTGGCCGGGGCCGACCTTCCAGTGGCGCAGCGGCGAATAGGTGGTGATGCCGGCGCAGAGCAGCGGGGCGACGCGGGCCAGGTCGAGCCCCTCGGGCACCCGCAGCACGAAGTCCTCGGTGACGACGATCCGGTCCGAATAGCCGCCGAGCGTGGGCTCGCCGGTCTCCCTGTCCTTGCCGTTGTAGGTCGTCACCATGCGGGTATTGCAATATTGCTCCAGCCCGGCCCGGCAGGACGAGCAGTCGCGGCAGCTGTCGACGAGGCAGCCCACGGCGGCGAGGTCGCCGGCCTTGAAGCGCGACACCTCGGCCCCGACGGCGCTCACCCGGCCGACGATCTCGTGGCCCGGCACGCAGGGGTAGACGGTGCGGCCCCAGTCGTTGCGGACGTAATGCAGGTCGGAGTGGCACACGCCGCAGAAGGCGATGTCGATGGCGACGTCGCGCGGGCGCAGGTCGCGGCGCGTGAAGGAGAAGGGCGCCATGGGCGTGGCGGCGTCCGCCGCGGCGAAGCCGATGCATTGGAACATGGAGGAGCTTCCCGGTGGGGGTTTCGCCGCCAGGGTGGCATCCCCTTCGACATCGCACTAGAGGGGGCAATGGCGATGGGTCATGAAGGGGAGCTTCACGATGCAGATCGGGCGCAGCGAACTCGGCGAACTCAGCTTCTTCGCCGTCGTGGCGCGGCATCGCAGCTTCAAGGCGGCCGGGCGCGAGCTCGGCGTCTCGGCCTCGGCACTCAGCCAAACGCTGCGGTCGCTCGAGGAGCGCTTCGGCATCCGCCTCCTCAACCGCACCACGCGGGCCGTGGTGCCGACGGAGGCCGGGCAGGAACTGCTGGAGAAGCTGGAGCCGGCGCTGCGGGGCATCGCCGAAGCCGTGGCGGCGGTGCGCGACCGCGGCGGCGAAGCGAGCGGGACGCTGCGCCTCAACGTCACCGGCACGGCGGCGCGCCTCGTCTGCGCGCCCCTGGTGGGCGCCTTCCTGGCGCGCCACCCCCGCGTGCGCCTGGAGATCGTCACGGAGGACCGCATGGTCGACATCGTGACGGGCGGCTTCGACGCCGGCATCCGCTTCGGCGACACGGTCCCGCGCGACATGGCGGCGCTGCGCATCGGCTTCGCGCACCGCTTCGCGGTGGTGGGCTCGCCGGCCTATTTCGCCGCGACGCCCCGGCCCGCCACACCGGCCGACCTCGCCCGGCACCGCTGCATCCGCTGGGCCTTCACGGATGGCGGCTACATGCGGTGGCGCTTCGAGAAGGGCGACGAGGCGGTCGAGATCGACGTCGACGGCCCGCTGGCGGCGAACGAGACGGAGGTCATCCGGCAGGCGGCGCTCGACGGCGTCGGCCTCGCCTACCAGCTCGAACAGCACCTCGCGGCGCCGATCCTCGATGGACGGCTCGTCCGCGTGCTGGAGGATTGGTGCCCGCCGCGCCCCGGCTTCTCGCTCTACTATCCGCGGCAGCGCCAGGTGCCGGCGGCGCTGCGGGCCTTCATCGACGTCGCGCGCGACGCCGGATGACACGCGACGCGAGCGGGGTCAGACGCGGGGCAGCCCGTCCTCGGTGATGGCCTCGACGATCACCTGCGCGGTTCCGGCCGGGACCGTGCCGGTCAGGCGCATCGTCGTCCAGTCGCCGCGCAGGTACCAGCCGACCGCCGCCAGCGCCGTGAGGACGTTGGTGACGGGGAAGGACCACCACAGCCCCGCGGTGCCGAGCACCTGCGGGCGCGACAGCACGTAGGCCAGCGGGAACTGCAGGACCCACTGAGACACGAGCGCCAGCACCATCGCGGCCACCATGGTGCCGGCCGCCCGGAACGTCGACACGACGGTGAGCTGGAGGGCGATGAAGCCCCAGGCGGGCGCCACGATGCGGATGAAGCGCCCGCCCTCGGCCACGACGGCGGGATCGCCCGACACGAAGAAGCCCACGATGGCGGGAGCGGCGGCCGCCGCCGCGATTCCCACCAGGGTCAGGACCATGAAGCCCAGCGCGCCGGCGAGCCGGGTGGTCCGCGCCGCGCGCTCGACCTGGCCCGCCCCGATGCTCTGCCCGACGAGCGCCGCCGCCGCGGTCGACAGGCCGAGCGCCGGGATGGTGACGACCTGGAGCACGTTCGCGCCGATGCCGTAGGCGGCGAGCGTGACGGTGCCGAAGCTCGTCACAAGGAACGACAGGACGATGAGGCCGACCGCCCGCGCCGACAGCTCGATCGAGGCCGGGAAGCCGAGCCGGAACGCGCGCCGGATATAGGCGAGGTCGGGCTTCAGCCCCGCCGGCGTGACGCGGATGCCGTAGGTGCCCCGCCACAGCAGCACGATGGCCGCCAGCGTGGCCAGGCCCTGCGTCCCGAGCGTCGCCAGCGCGGCCCCCATGACGCCGAAGGCCGGCACGGGGCCCCAGCCGAAGATGAGCAGCGGGTCGAGCGCGAAGTTCAGCACCACCGTACCGGCCACGATGGCGAGCGGCGCCACGGCCCGCCCGACGCCGCGCATCAGCGCCTGGAACATGGCGAAGGCGAAGACGAAGATCAGCCCGACGAAGGACACCCGCAGGAAGCCCAGGGCTTCGGCGTAGACCTCGGGCGCGACGCCGATGGCCTTGAGGATCAGCGGCGCCAGGGCGACGCCGACCGACCCCAGCACCATGGAGGTGCCGACCACCATGATCATGGTCTGGGCCGCCACATGGTCGACCATGGCCTGGTCGCGGGCACCGGCGTATTGCGCCGTCAGGGTGGCGCCCGCGACCGCGAGGCCGCCGCCGAGCGCGATCATCAGGAAGGTCACGGGAAAGCTCACCGATACGGCCGCGACCGCCGCGGCGCCGAGGCGCCCGACCCAGAAGGCGTCGGTGATCTGGTAGCCGGTCTGCAGCAGGTTCGCGAGGACGATGGGGACCGCCAGCCTGAGCAAGGGGCGAAGGACGGAGGGCTCGGAAGGTTCAAGGGCCAAGGTCATGCAGGGCGACGGTTTCCGGACTGAAGGGATGATGCAGCGCGATCTCCGGTGCGGTCGCCGTGCTCCCGCCCCCGACACGACGGTTCCAGGCCGGATCGTCGCCGGCGTCGCTGTCTTGCGGGGACGCGAGCGGCCTCGGTCGGGCGACCGTCGAAATCCCGAACCGCTTCGGCGGCATCGAGAGTGCGATGGGCTCGCGCACCGGCCGGAACGGGCCGTGTCTGCGGGGCGGAGGCCCGGGGCGCGAGCGCCCGCCGTCGGCCTGGGACCGGCATCTAGCCCCGCACGCGATCGGAGGTCGTGGAGGACGCCGACGGCGTTTCCCGCCGGCCCCGGCACAACCCCGATATGCCGTTGAGGAAGAGCGAGACCGCCGCCTCGACACGCCGCTCGATCTCCTCCGCGTCGGTCTCGATCCCCAGCATGGCGAGGCGGCTGAGGCGTCCCAGCACCAGGGCGAGAAACAGGTCGGCCGCCAAGTTGCTGTCGTCGACCGTGATCTGCCCATCGATCACGAATCGGTCGATCACGGCCGCCACGGCTGCGCTCGAACGTTGCCAGCCTTCGCGTTGGACCATGCGGGCCAGATCCGGGAACCGCAGCGCCTGTGCGGTGACGATCCGATTGATCGCGATGGCTTCGGGGGCAAGGGCAGCGTCCACCATGCGGCGCCCCATCGCGACCAGCACGTCTTCGACGCGAGCCCCCGACGGCAGCGAGTCCGGCGCGCTGACCGCGAGCCACCGGTCGATCTGACGCTGGAACACCGCGGCGAAGAGCGCGGCTTTGTCGCGGTAGCGCGCGTAGAGCGTCGCCTTGCCGACGCTGGCCGCTTCCGCCACGGCGTCGATGGTCGTGGCGTCGAAGCCGCGCTCCATGAACATGGCGGCCGCGATCTCCACCAGCCGCGCGTCGCGCCGCACCGCTTCCTCCTGCGACGGGCGGCCGCCCGAGCCGCGTCGGGCCTTCTTCGGGTTGAGGGTGGCCACGGCGGACTGCGGTTCTTCGAGGTCGAGCGTCATGCCGCGATGATATCCCTTGCGTTAACCAGTCGGTGCCATCATAACAGAACGACACTGTTTTGTTAAATTGGGCTATCGACAGATGGACGGTATCTCCTCGGATCGCCAGAGCTTCGATCGGGCGGATCGCGATGCTCCGGACGAGGGTGAGACGGCGGATCGGCGGGACGATGAGGCTTCGGCGCGCAGCGCCTCGCCCGACCCCGTGCCGGCACCGCTCGACAAGCTGCCTGAAACCCCGACCTCGCCCCAGCGGGCAGCCGCACCTCAGCCTGGCTTACCCGCGGCACCCCTGCCTGCGCCGGTCGCGCTGACGACTCAGCCGCCGCGCAAGGGCGGCACCAAGAAACTGGTGCTCGCCGCCGTGCTGCTCGCCGGCATCGGCTACGGCGGCCACACCGGCTGGCACTGGTGGACGGTCGGACGCTTCCAGGAGACGACCGACAACGCCTTCCTGCAGGCCGACAAGGTGACGGTGTCGCCCCGCATCGCGGGCTTCGTCACCGCGGTGGCGGTCGGCGACAACCAGCCGGTCCGCGCCGGCGACGTCGTCGCCACGATCGACGACCGCGACGCCCGCATCCAGATCGAGGGTGCCCGAGCGGAACTGGAGAAGGCGCGCGCGCAGGTCGAAGGCTATCACGCCGCGGTGGTGCAGCAGGCCGCCACCGTGGCCTCCGCCCAGGCCGACATCGTCAACGCCGAAGCCGGCCTCGCCTTCTCGACCCAGGAAGCCAAGCGCTACGCCGACCTCCTCACCGCGGGTGCCGGCACGTCGCAACGTGCCCAGCAGACGGATGCCGACCTGCGCCAGCACCGGGCGACGCTCGACAAGGACAGGGCGGCGCTCGACGCCGCGCAGAAGCAGGTCCACACCTACGAGGCGCTGGCCGCCAGTGCGGTCGCGGGCGTCGCGTCGGCGCAGGCCAAGCTCGATGGCGCGGAACTCAACCTCGGCTACACGACGATCCGCGCCCCGGTCGACGGCGTGGTGGGCGACCGCTCGGTGCGGGTCGGCCAGATGGTGGGGGCGGGCACGGGGCTGCTGACCGTCGTGCCGATGGGCCGCGACATCTACCTCGTCGCCAACTTCAAGGAGACGCAGCTCGGCGACATGAAGGTCGGTCAATCGGTGGAGTTCACCGTGGACGCCTTCGGCGACCACGCGTTCCGCGGCACGGTGGACAGCTTCTCGCCCGGTACGGGCGCGCAGTTCGCCCTGCTGCCGCCCGAGAACGCCACCGGCAACTTCACCAAGGTGGTGCAGCGCGTGCCGGTGAAGATCCGCCTCGCCACGGACGACCCGATGCTCGACCGCCTGCGGCCGGGCCTGTCGGTCGAGGCCACGGTGGAGACGCGTGGCGACGCGCGGCCGAGCCACAGCCTCGTCGGCTTGGCCGCGACACGCTGAGCGGGGCGCCTCACCATGCATCCAGACACCGAGAAGGCCTCGCTGCGCCAATGGCTCGCCGTCGCGGCGGCGATCCTCGGCGCCTTTACGGCCATCCTGGACATCCAGATTACCAATTCGTCGCTGAGCGACATCGAGGGCGCGCTCGGTGCCTCCTCGGACGAGGGGAGCTGGATCTCCACCGCTTACCTGATGGCGGAGATCATCGTGATCCCGCTGACGGGCTGGCTCGGCTCGGTCTTCGGCCTGCGGCGCTACCTCGCGGTCAACACGGGCCTGTTCATCGGCTTCTCGGTCGCCTGCGCGCTGTCGACGAGCCTGCCGGAGATGATCCTGTTCCGCGCCGGCCAGGGCTTCACCGGCGGCGTGCTCATCCCCACCGCCATCACCATCGTGCGGACGCGCCTGCCGAAGTCCCAGCAGGCGGTCGGGATCGCCTTCTTCGGCCTCACCGCCACCTTCGCGCCCGCCATCGGCCCGACGGTCGGCGGCTGGCTGACCGACAACCTGTCCTGGCACTACATCTTCTACCTGAACCTCGTACCCGGCCCCCTCGCCCTGGCGCTGCAGCTCTACGCGCTCGACCCCGCGCCGTTGAAGCTCGGCGAGCTGGCGAAGGGCGACTGGCTCGGCATCAGCCTGATGGCGACGGGCCTGCCGGCGCTGACCTTCGTGCTGGAGGAAGGGCAGCGCAAGGACTGGTTCGGCTCGCCGATCATCGTCGAGGGCGCCGCGCTGGCCGTGCTCGGCATCGGCGGCTTCATCCTGCGCGAGCTGATGGCGGAGCGGCCCTTCATCAACCTGCGCGTCCTCAAGAACCGCTCGGTCGGCGGCGGCTGCCTGTTGATGACGGTGCTGGGCGCCGTGTCGTTCGGCTCGATCTACGTCATCCCGGTCTATTGCGCCCAGATCCAGGGCTACAACGCCGAGCAGATCGGCTACGTCGTGATGTGGAGCGGGTTGCCTCAGCTCGTGCTCTTCCCCGCCATGCCGCTGCTGATGAAGCGCTTCGACCCGCGGCTGCTGGTGGTGGCCGGCACGCTACTCTTCGCGCTGAGCTGCTTCATCAACGTCGGCCTCACCCACGACGTTGGCATGGACCAGCTGATCCTGCCGCAGCTGCTGCGCGCCGCCGGCCAGCCGCTTTTCACCGTGCCACTGTCGCAGATGTCGACGGCGGGCCTCGCGCCGCGCGACACCGCCGACGCCTCCGCCTTATCCAACATGATGCGCAATCTCGGCGGCTCGATCGGCATCGCCATGCTGTCGACGATGATCGATCGGCGCGAGCACATGCATTTCTCGGTGCTGGCCGAGGCCATGACGCGCAACGCCGTGCTCACTCAGTCTCGCCTCGCCGTCATGACACATGCGATGCAGGCCCACGTGGTCGACCCCATCGCAGCACAGGCTCAAGCGCTCGGGTTGATCGCGTCCCAGGCGCGGCGCGAGGCTTACGTCATGGCCTACAGCGACGCCTTCTGGATCATCGCAGTCGGGCTCATCGTCAGCCTCGCCGCCATCCCGCTCCTGAAGAAGCCGCAAAGAGCGACCGGACCGATCGAAGCTCACTGATATGGCTCCGACCTGAACGTCCGCTCTCGCCTGGACCTCTATCGAAACCGGTCGGACCGCAATCCACCCACTTCTGCTGTAGGACCGGAGTCGACCCAAGCAGGACCTTGCAGGCGAAATATGGCTCGCTCCGAAGCGGACGTAGGCAAGCTCATCGGCCGTTCTCCCAGCAGCGGCTCCGTTCGGCCAAGAGCCACGCGACAAAACCTGCTGTAGCACTATCTCATCGCCATCGGTCGGTTCGAGGGCGACGTATCCAGTCCGCCGCACCCGGATCTGAGGGAGCAACGTTATCAGTCGTCCGGACGCGCCGTCGATGCCGAGTATCGGCATGGTTCCGACGCCGATCCCGAGCCCATCTTCGACGGCCTGCCGGATGATGAAGAAGTGGTCGAAGAGCTGCCGACGAGCGATGATGAAATGCGATAGTCCCGCCGTCTCGAGCCAGTCTGCCCAGTCGCCGGGCCGCGTTTCGCTGGCGACCATGAGATGCCCTTCCACGTCCAACAGCGAGCGCATCGGGCACTGGGAGAACAGGGCCAGAGACATGATCACGGTGTCCACCTCGTCGGGAACCGGCGTCGCCCGGCGCGATGGCCATGCGCCCGGACCGGGATTGCCGCGCCGGATGGCGACGTCGTAGCCGTTTCGAAGTTCGTCCTCGACGGTCGTGACGGTCATTACCGCGACCTCGCTTAGCGGGTAGGTGCGATGAAATCCGTCGAGGCGCGGCATGAGCCAGCGCATGGCGAAGCTGGTCGGCGCGCTGACGCGGAGGATGCGCCCGGCGTCCGATCGACCGCAGGCTTCGGCTGCCGCCGTGATCCGGTCAAATGCCAGCTTCACTTCGGCGGCGAAGGCGCGGGCGAGCGGAGTCGGCACCATTCGCCGTCCGGCGCGAACAAAGAGGCGCTGGCCCATCCAAGCCTCCAGCGCGGTGACTTGTTGACTGACGGCGCCGCGGCCGCCCCGCGCCTGCGGCGCCCTGCCATGGGAACCGAGTTGACGCGAGCCCAGGCCCGCCGGACGTCCCCGGGAGGGCGAGCTTCTCGACGTCAACCGCGTGATGCGGCCGGATCGCGATCCCGCCTAACAGCTTTCGGGAGTAAAGACCCGCACCGGTGCGAGCGGCACCGGAGCGGAACCGTCTAGACGCCCGAGGAGCCGTGCCATAACCTCCGCCACGATCTGAACCTCCGCCGACGTGTCTTGATCGACCACGGCGTGGATCTCTCGGACCTGCAGCAGCGCGCGGCGGTCGTCGGTGAGCTCGTGCGTCACGAAGACGACGTTCGGCGCGCCCGCGGCCTTCAGGGCCGCCACGACCCTGTCGGCTCCGGCCGAACTCAAGTAGATCGCTTTCAGACCGGGGTGGGAGCGCAGCGCCGCCGCCGCGACGTCGCCGGCGCCCTGCGCCATCTCGCGGCTTTCCTCCAGCGCGATGAGCCGGCAGGCCGGGAAGTGCTCGCGCAGCACTGCGCGGAAGCCGCTTTCCCTGTCGCGGTGCCCTGCCATGGACCGCAGCCCCGTGATCATCAGCACGTCGCCGCCTGCAGCGGCGAGGAAGCGACCGATCAGCTCGCCAGCCACACGGCCGCCCTTGACGTCGTCCGGCCCCACGTAGGCGTGGCGGCCGCTGCCGGGCACGTCGGTCGCCAGCGTAGCTACGGGGATGGATACTGCGGCTCGGCGCAGCGCCGCCGCGATTCCGTCGTCGGCCGGGCTGGCGACGACCAGCCCGTCATGAGCCCGCGCCAGCCGGTCGATCAGCCCCGGGATGCGATCCGGCCGGTTCGGGTCGAGGTGATGGACCAGGAATTGGATGTTGAGGTCGAGGTACGAACGGTCGAGGTTCGCGAAGGCCCGCCCGAGCGCCGCGTGGAACGGGTTCACGGCCGATTGGATCAGCACGGCGACGCGGAGCCGATGAGCATAGGCACGACCGAGCTGGCGGTCGAGCTTTAGGCGCCGTGCCGCGGCAAGCACGCGCCCTTCCCGATCGGGCCGCACACCGCCGCGCCGGTTCACGACGCGGTCTACCGTGGCGATCGACACGCCCGCCAGGGTGGCCACGTCCTCCAAAGTCGGCTTGTGCGCCACGTCTCACCGCGATCTGATGGGATCTCATCATCTTGCCGCTGTCCGAAACCCGCGCAAGCCCTCTATCTCAAGGCCGCGAAGACTCCGATTGGGGGCCGCTGCGGGAGAGGAACGATGGCCATCACAATCACCACGGCGCCCTGCTGCTGGGGCGTCGATGACGTGCGTAACCCGCACCTGCCGCCCTGGGAGCGGGTATTCGACGAGGCCGCGGCGGCCGGATACGGCGGGCTGGAGCTCGGCCCCTACGGCTATGTGCCGCTCGACGCGGAGCGGGTCGGCCGTGCCCTCGACGCCCGCGGCCTGACCATCGTGGCGGGCACCATCTTCGACGACCTCGCGTCCTCGGCGAACCGCGAGACCCTGCTGCAGCAGGCGGACGAGATCTGCGCCTTGGTCAAACGCATGCCGCCCCCGCCGACCGCCGCCGGGCAGCGCTTTCCCGCGCCATACCTGACCGTGATGGACTGGGGCCACGACGAGCGCGACTTCGCGGCCGGCCATTCCGACCGGGCACCGCGCCTGTCCGATGCGTCCTGGGCCGATCTGATCGCGAACATACGCGACGTCGCCCGGCTCGCGCGCGACCGCCACGGCGTGCGGGCCGTGATCCACCCCCATGCGGGCGGCCACGTCGAGTTCGCCGACGAGGTGGCCCGCATCGCCGCGGAGGTACCGGCGAACGAGGCCGGGCTCTGCATCGACACCGGCCACTGCTTCTATTCCGGCATGGACCCGGTGGAAACGATCGAGCGCTACGCCGACCGGCTCGCGCGCGACCGCCACGGCGTGCGGGCCGTGATCCACCCCCATGCGGGCGGCCACGTCGAGTTCGCCGACG
>NZ_QYBC01000029.1:0-1874 GCF_004137085.1 Lichenibacterium ramalinae | reverse complement strand
CTGCATCGACACCGGCCACTGCTTCTATTCCGGCATGGACCCGGTGGAAACGATCGAGCGCTACGCCGACCGGCTCGACTACGTGCACTTCAAGGACGTCGACGCGGAGGTGTTCGCGGCCGTGATGGGCGAGCGCATCCGTTTCTTCGACGCCTGCGCGCGGGGCGTCATGTGCCCGATCGGCCGTGGGGCCATCGACTACCCGGCGGTGCGGGCCGCGCTCGACCGCATCGGCTACGTCGGCTTCGCCACGGTCGAGCAGGAGCGCGACCCGCGGAATGCGGACGGCAGCCTCGCCGACGTCAAGGCGAGCCGCGATTACCTGCGCGGCATCGGTTTCTGAAGGGAGGGATGGGACATGATGAACGGAACAAGGCGAACGGCGCGGCCGATCCGCTGGGCCATGGTGGGCGGCGGGTGCGGCAGCCAGATCGGCTACATCCACCGCTCAGCCGCGCTCCGCGACCGCAGCTTCGACCTCGTGGCGGGCGCCTTCGACCTCGACCCCGCGCGGGGTCGCGCCTTCGGGGCCGAACTCGGCCTCGCCCCCGAGCGCTGCTACGCGAACCATGAGGCGCTGTTCGACGGTGAGGCCGCCCGCGCGGACGGCATCGAGGCCGTGTCGATCGCGACGCCCAACAGCACGCACTTCGCCATCTGCCGCGCCGCGCTGGAGCATGGCCTGCACGTCGTGTGCGAGAAGCCGCTCTGCTTCACCGTGGCGGAGGCCGAAGAACTGCAACGCCTCGCCCACGACCGCGGGCGGGTGGTGGGCGTCACTTATGGCTACTCGGGCTACGGCACGATCGAGCAGGCGCGGGCCATGGTGGCAGCCGGCGAGCTCGGCGAGGTCCGCCTCGTCAACCTTCAGTTCGCCCACGGCTTCCACAGCGCGGCGGTCGAGGACGACAACCCGGCGATCCGCTGGCGCGTCGACCCGCGCTTCGCCGGGCCGAGCTACGTGCTGGGCGACCTCGCAACGCATCCGCTCCACCTGTCGGAGGTCATCTGCCCGGATCTGAAGGTCAGGCGGCTTCTGTGCGCGCGGCAAAGCTTCGTCAAGAGCCGCGCGCCGTTGGAGGACAATGCCGTGACGTTGATGGAATACGAGAACGGCGCCTTCGGCACGGTGTGGACCAGCGCCGTCAACGCCGGCGCGATCCACAGCCAGAAGGTTCGGATCGTCGGCTCCCGGGCGAGCCTGGAGTGGTGGGACGAGCGGCCGAACCAGCTGTCCTTCGAGGTGCAGGGCGAGCCCGCCCGCGTGTTGGAGCGAGGCATGCCCTACCTTCACCCGGAGGCTCTGGCCGAGGACCACATCAGCGTCGGCCATGCCGAAGGGCTGTTCGAGTCCTGGGCCAACATCTACGGCCGCTTCGCGGCCGCCATGGAGGCGACGGACCGCGGCGACGCAGCGCGGCTCGCAGCCCTGCGCTATCCCGACATCGCGGCGGGCGTCGAAGGGGTGCGCTGGGTGGAGAACTGCGTGCGCTCCGCCGACGCGGGAGGCACGTGGGTCGACTACCTCTGACGTCGCTTCAGCGGCTTGTGCGGCCGGCGAGATAGGCCGGTCGCGCCCAGACCGATCATCCGGCACCCGTTCGATGTCGTCGGGGCCGGGCACCGCGCTAGCCGACGACCGGACGGTTCTGCCGCCGATTTCATCGGTTCAGGAGCCACGCGTGGTCGGGGTCGTTGTGGAACCGCCACGTCCGCCGCGGCCCCGCCATCACGTTGAGGTAGAAGAGCGTGTAGCCGTGCGCCGCCCCGACGGGGTGGTAGCCGCGCGGCACCAGGACGACGTCGCGGTCGCGCACCGTCATCGTCTCGTCGAGCGAGCGGTCGTCCGTGTAGACCCGCTGCACCCCGTAGCC
>NZ_QYBC01000005.1:48195-278066 GCF_004137085.1 Lichenibacterium ramalinae | reverse complement strand
CATGTTCTCACCCGAGGAATGTGCCGCCTACATCAGACATACAGGGTATGGTTCCAAAAGTGCCTGACAGACTCTAGAATGCGACCGCCTTGACTGGATCCCGATCGCTCCCTGCGCGCTGAACTACCAGCAGCAAGCGCTACCTCCTGCAGCCATAAAGGAACGACTTCGTGACGCAGCACAAAAATAGCTTTGTATCTGACCGCTCCGTTTTCATCGGTGGCCCACCAAAGCTGGTTTTCCTTCTGAATTGTAAGCGTTTCCCACTCTGTATGTGAGATCAGCACCGTCGCTCGATCTTCAGTTGCTCCAAATGCTTTAAGCAGACCAGCGCGTAGGTCATCGATCAGCATCTCCTCAGCCGCTTCCAGAGACATGACCTGAGGATCAGTTACCGGGTCGCGCCAGAGATACCTACCCCACGTTCGGTATCGCTCCCACTCGATGCGGACCCGGTTGAGGTCGCGCCAGGCGTAGAAGAACACCGCCAGCGGAAGCCACCATGTGACGCCTACGGTGATGTCGCCCAGATCTGCGAAGCCGTCGTAGCTGGGCGGCAGCCCGACACTGATGGCCTGATCGTCCGCCTCGCGTGGCGTCATGTTGCCGGTTCGCACAGGCTCTCGAAGGAGTCGAACGCGCTCCGCCACCGTGGCCCCGTGCGGGTCACCCTTCGGTGCCATCACTAGCCTCCGTCAGTTCCGCTAGCCGGTCGGCCCACAACACCAGCGCCGCCCGCTTCTCGTCGCGGTAGGCCGCGCGATTGTAGATCCCGGCGACACCGGCCTTCGATCCCGAGATGTGATTCAGCACCGCCTCGACGACGTGCGGCTGGACGCCGAGGTCGCCCATGCGGGTTGCCGCGGTTCTCCGCAGGTCATGCAGCCGCCAGGGCTCCAGCACCGCCTTGGCGCCGCGCTCGGCCTTCCGCACCGCCAGCATGCGGGCATCGAGTTCCGCCTTTGCCTTCGACCAGCCCGAGAACGGCCCTGACCCGGATCCGAACACGAGGTCCCGGCCCTCACGTGCAGGCTGGGCCACGAGCACCGCCATGGCGGCCGGTGGGAGCATCAACTCGTGGGGACGACCATTCTTGGTCCTGTCCCCCGGAACCGTCCAGGTGGACCCATGCAGCTCGGACCAAGCCATGCTGCCGACCTCGTCGCGTCGCGCCGCCGTGAGAGTGAGGAGTTTGACGATGAGCCCGAAGTCCCCTGCCCCGGCATGCTGCCAGACGAGCGCAACCTCGTCGTCGGTCAGGACACGGTCTCGCTTCACCTCCTCCGTAGGAAGGTGCGTGCCGGCTACCGGGTTGTCGTCGACGAAGCCCTCGCCGATTGACCAGTTGAAGAGAGCCGACAGCGCGGCTCGAGCCCGGTTTGCGGCGAACGGGCCATTGTCGCGGGCGATCTCCGCCAACCGCTTCGCGACGAGAGCGCGCTTGATCGACGCCAGCGGGCGCTCGCCCAGCGGCTTCCAATGCCGCCGGAGATGCCGCTCGACCTCGGCGAGGCTTCCCGGCTTCAGCCGCTTCGAAGCGTACCTAGCGAGGTAGTCCTCGACCGTGAGCGTCAGGGTGATAGCGGCCTGGGCTTTGGCCTCCTCGGTCTCGAGCGCGGGGTCGGTGCCGAGGTGCACCTTGGCGAGGGCGGCCTTGGCTTTCCGCCGCGCCTCCTCAGCATCGATTTGATCGGCCGTGCCGATCTTGAGCCGCCGCTGTTTCTGCCCCAACCGGTACTGGACGAACCACGTCCGCCGGCCGCCAGGGTGCATGCGCAGGCCGAAGCCAGCGAGGTCCTCGTCATAGAGGACGTGCTCGGTCTTGCCGGCCGGGAACACGAACCGCGCGAGGTTGGCCTTGGTGAGCTTCATCCCAAACCGGAAGCAAATCGGAAGCAACAGTGCGCCGCTTCGTGCTTCCAAATGCTCACAAAAATCTGAGGGTGTCACGAGAAAAGCGAGGAAAATCAGTTCTTTTGCTGATGTCTGCTGCCTCATGCTCACTCGACGCACCAGACTACGAATCTGGGGGTCAGGAGTTCGAATCTCTTCGACCGCGCCATAACGACAGATCTTTCCCCGACTTTCGGTCCTGCCCCGCTCCTGAGACTTCTTTCCCGCTTCGGCCGGAGAGCCGCGCGGGTCCGGATCGCGGGCGCAGGTTGCATTGCGATCCACCCAGGTTAGAGTATCGTCCCATTCGGTTGTGTCCGCCTGCAGGACGGCCATACCTTCCGTGAAGGACGGGCCGGGCGCTGCAGACCCTGCGATCCAGAACCCGTCGTGCCGCGTCGGTGCCTGGGAATGGCGGTCCCACCACGGGGCGGCTGGGATTGGTGACGCATCATGACACCTGAAGCGATGATGCCCTTCGCCGGCGACATGGCGCCCTTCACCCGGGACTTCACCCGCATCATGGAGGCGCAGGGCCTCACCGGCGCCTGGATCTGGACCTTCCGCCCGGACCACCACGCTTGGTCGCCGAACCTGTTCCGCATGTGCGGACTGCCCGCCGGCGTCGCTCCGAGCTACGACCTGCTGCTGAACCTCGCCCATCCCGACGACCGCCCGGGGCTCGAAACCCACGCCGACATCGTCCAGGGCGGCCAGCTGCGGCAACAGACGTTCAGGATCATCCGTCCCGATGGGACGATGCGGATCCTGTCGAGCCGCGGCGAGGTCTACTTCACCCCCGAAGGCCGCCCGCAATCGGCCGCCGCCATGCTGGTCGACGTCACCCAGCAGGAGCAGACCGCGCGGGCCCAGGCCGAGGAGCGCCGCCGTCGGCGCGCCCTGTTCGACTACGCCCAGACCTGGATCAACACCGCCGCCCACACGGCTTCGGCGCGCTCGGGCTCCGACGAGATCCTGAGCCTGACCGGATGCACCCAGGCGGAGTTCCAGGACGACTGCCTCAGCGTCGTGGTCGCCGAGGAGCGATCGCGCGTGCTCGACACCGTCCGGGACGGCCTGCGCGGCCAGGAGCCCTTCGCCATCGCCAAGCGGCTGGTGCTGGCCGATGGCGGCAGCGGGGATTTCCGCTTCGTCTACGTCCCGATCAAGAGCGACCGCGGCGAGGTCCAGGGGTGGGCCACCCTGGCGTCCCGCCTCGAAGGCCCGGCGCTCCGGCCCGAGGGCGACCTGAAGCGCGGGTTGGAGGAGGGCATCAAGGGCAACCACATCCGCGGCGCGCGCGCCCTGCTGGATTGGTCCATGTCGGACCTGGCCAGGGCCAGCAAGCTGTCGCTCTCGACCATCCGGCGTCTCGAGGAGGACGGCCTGGGCGAGGCGGCGCGGAGCCTGCCGCGGGCCCTGGCGGCCCTGCGGGCGGGCGGCATCGTCTTCCTGCTCGTCGAGGGCAGCGGCATCGCCATCGCCAAACGCTGATGCGAGCGACGGACGCGGTGGCGAAACCTTCCGCCTTCGCGTCCGTAGCTGAATGCGAGACGGCGGCAGACGACCGTCGCGCCGGCTCGGGAGACCGCGACATCGCCGTGCCCAACACGATGTCGCGGTCGTCCTCGGACAGGCCCGGGCGGATCTTGCCGGCCCGCGCCGCGTTCCGGTCCCGGGACGAGCCCGGGAGCATCGACATGGCGGACTATATTCTGGCGGTGGGGACCCAGGACCCGCACGGCTTCGCGGCCCCGGACGAGGCCGAGGCCGTGCGCTACGCCGTGGGCTTCCTGGAACAGGTGCACGCCGAAACGTTGCGCGACCGTCCGCAGGACGTCGTCACGCTGATGGGTGCCTCCGGGCTGGTGACGCGCCCCAGCGAGCGGATCGACGAATTCGTTCAGCGCCTGCCGGGGGACCATCCCGGCATCGATCCCGACAGGTTCCAGCCCGGCGACGCCAACACGCCGGACTGCAACGGGGATTGACCGACGGCGGGCCTCGCGCGCGCTGGACGTCGGCCTGGAACGGCGACGCGCCCGGCGCTTTGAAGCTGGCGTGTTTCGCGCCGGCGTGACATGCGGACGGGGTCCGCACGAGAGAAGGTCGACAGAATGGATGCGCTGAAGGCAGCCCTGCTGGGGCTAGTGGTCATGGTGGCGGCCGGGGCCGCCGCCGCCGAGGATGCGCCGCCGGTCGGCGACGTCGGCATGGGCGAGAAGGTCTTCACGAAATGCCGGTCCTGCCACCAGATCGGCGAGGGCGCCCATACGGCCGTCGGTCCCGAGCTCAACGGGCTGATCGGCCGCCACGCCGGCAGCCTGCCGGGCTACAATTATTCGGAGGCGATGAAGACCTCCGGCCTGGTCTGGGACGAGGCGACGTTCAAGGACTACATCAGGGACCCCAAGGCCAAGGTCCCCGGGACCAAGATGGCCTTCGCGGGCCTGTCGCGTCAGAGCGACATCGACAACGTCACGGCCTACCTGAAGTCCTTCGGCGCCGATGGCAAGAAGCTGCCCTGACGGAGAGGGACCGGCGCGACCGGCTTCGGCACGGCGGGGGAGCGGGTCGTCCGCTGTCCCCGCCAGGCGGGCCGCTGTCCCCGCCGGTCCCTCGCGTTCGGGCCGCCCCGTCAAGCCGCCTGGGCAGGGGCGTCGCTGTCCCGGCTGATGACGCGGTCGCCGATGCCGCCGGCGGCCGCGATGGCGTTCCACGCCGCCTCCGAGATGTCGAACAGCCCGGCATAGGTCATCGCCTTGCCGATCTTCCGAGGGGTGCCGATCATGTCGGCGGGGCATTGCGCCGCCCGAAAGATCCGCACCATGCGGGCGTCGAACACCGAGACGACGAAGCTCAGGCCCACCATGAGCCCCACCTCGACGATGCCGCACAGGAGTTCGGTCGTGACCCGGTTCAGCTTGCGGGACGTGACCTCGGCGGCCCTGTCGGGGTCGAGCGAGAAGCGCGAGCTTTCCCAGATCGTGGCGCTCTCCACCATGTCGCCGGGCTCGAGAAGGCTCGGAAAGACGTCGCGCAGCATGTTCGGCCCCGTCGTCGGCAGCAGCCGCAGCGATCCCTGCACGCGCCCCCGGCCATCGACGGACAGGAGGTAGAGGGGGTTGGCGGCGTCGAACCGGTCCCGCTCGCGGTCGTCCTCGACCTCGACGTCCCAGCCCAGGCGATCGCGGAACACTTTCGCCCGGATGACATGCATCTCGTCCATCCATTGCCGATACTGCCCGGCATCCGCCCCATTCACCAAATATATCATCGTAACCTCCGTGATAAGATCACGGAGGTGAAACTGCTTTACGCTACGTAAGTATTATATACGGCAGATCTGCCGGATTTACATTCCTCCGGAGATGATATTGAGGCTCACGGCTTTGGCGACCGCGTGGGTTATATTGACGGCGTCGAGTTTATGGCGCGCCAACTCCAAGTAGAAGCGGGCCGTCCGGTGGCCCACGCCGAGGATCTGCGCGACCTCCTGCACGGTCTTGCCCATCGCGGTCCATTTCAGGCAATCGATCTCGCGCGGCGCCAGATGGATCTGCTGTTCCGAGATGTTCTCGACGCGCAGCACCATGCGGTGGATGTGGTAGGCGATGACCTGGAAGTCCCGCATGTACAGGATCTTCTTCCTGTTCCACTCCGGGTCGGCATCGTCGGACGTGATGGTCAGGAGGGCCTGCTCGCCGAACCGGCCCCGGACCGGAAGCGTGATGCCCTGGCGGCCGACGCCGAACTCCCGCGATTCGCCGAACAGGGATCGCACCGGTCGCTTCGACAGGTCGAAGTCGCCCCAGTCGACCGGCAGGATCGACCCGAATCCCTGGAGCAGCACCGGGTCGCACCGGACGAAGTTGCGCTTCTTGTAGTGGTCCACCCACTCCATCGAATAGGTGACGTAGATCTGTGGGTCGAGATGGTTCCGATGCGGGAGGTTGACCACCATATAGGCGGCATTCTTGAGGCCGTAGGCCGCCACCATGCCCTGCAGCAGGGTGTAGACTTCCTCCTTTGTCCCGACTTGGGCTGCCTGCTCGATCGTCTCGAGAAACAGGGCATCCATCGGTCGGTCGCTGAAGAACATGGTGATCGCTCCCCTCCGTCATCACGAGGGGGTCTATCATAGGATGCGGAGACCGCCCATGTCAGGTCGGCCTCGGCCGGCCCGTCCGCAGGCTTCCGCGCTGCCTCCGCGCCTACCAGGCGAGGTCCGGCATGGCGAAGGCGGGCCGGTGCGGGGCGGCGGCGAGGAAGCGGCCCAGGGCGGCGGGGTCGAGCGTGCCGTCCCCCGGTCCCGTGTCGTCGCGGTGGATGCCGTTGGTGACGAAGAGGCAGTCGAGGCCCTGGCCGACGGCGCCCGCCACATCGGTCCGCATGCCGTCCCCGACCGTCAGCACGCGCCGGGGATCGACGTCGCGGCCGCGGCTCCGGGCGGCGAGGGACAGGGCGAGGTCGTAGATCGGGGCGTGCGGCTTGCCGGCATAGAGCACCGTGCCGCCCAGCGCCTCGTAGCGCTCCGCCAGCGCGCCGGCGCAGAAGATCAGCTGGTCCCCCACGTGCACCACGACGTCCGGGTTGGCGCAGATCATCTCGACCCCACGCTCGCGCATGGAGGCATAGGTGGCCTCGTAATGGTCGGGCGTCTCGGACCGGTCGTCGAAGAGGCCGGAACAGATGACGTGGGCGGCCTCGTCGAGGGCGCCGAGCGCGGGCCGGCGCCCGGTCCTGGCCTGGACCTCGTCCATCAGGGCGCGGTCGCGCTCGGGCCCGATGTGGTAGAACGGCCCCTCCCCCCGTGCCGCGATCAGCGCCACCGTGCTGTCCCCCGACGTGACGATGTCGTCGTAGGCGTCGCGCGGCACGCCGAAAGCGTCGAGTTGCTCGCGGATGGGGGCATTGGGCCGCGGGGCGTTGGTGATGAGCACCACGGTGCCGCCGCCCTGGCGGAAGCGCGCCAGCGCCTCGGCCGGCCCCGGGAAGGCGCGCTTGCCGTCGTGCAGCACGCCCCAGACGTCCGACAGGACGACGTCGTAGCGGTCGGCGACCTCGCGGAGGCCGGACAGGATGGGCGTGGAAGCTTGAGTCATGCCCCGGGGCTTAAACCCGGAGCCCGGCGTGTCAAGGCGGGGCGGGCGGGCCGTCGGCCGCCTCTGGCCCTTCGGCATCGGATGCCTGCTGCGCCGCGAAGGCTTCGCGCTCGACGTCGATGAAGGCCGCGATCATCGGACGGTAGGCGGCTTCGGCGATGCGTGGCGCGAGGCCCATCCGCGTGGCGAGGGATCGCACATTCGCGATGACCTCCTCGACGCGATGAGGCGCCGCGACGCCGGCGGTGGTGGTCTTGAACCGCGCCGCCCGCTTCACCTCGGTGCCCCGCTCGGCCATCAACCGAACGATGTCGCGGTCGATGCTGTCGATGGCGTCGCGCACCTCTCGGAGGGAACGAGCGCCTGGCAGACCGTCAGCGCGCGGGACCGCGGGTTCCGGAGCGACGCGCGACACCCGCCCGTCGCCGGACGGCTTCGCCCAGGCGAACAGGCCCAGCGCCTCGTAGATTTCCCCTTTGGTGTCGCGCGTCACCGCATCGGCTCGCGCGGTCCCGTCGCGCAGGATGTCCCTGAGCGTGTCCGGACGCCGCAGTATCTCGGCCCGACGCTCGCGGATCGGCCCGATGACGTCCTGCAGCACGGTCGTCAGATGCCGCTTCAGGGCGACGTCGCCCAAGCCACCGCGCCGGTACTGTGCCTTGAGGTCGGCGACCGCATCGCCGTCACGGTCGAACGCGTCGAGGTAGGCGAAGACGACATTGCCCTCGACGCGGTCGGGATCAGCGGCCCTGAGGTGGCCGGGGTCGGTATACATGGCGGCGACCGCCGCCGTGATCTCGGTGTCCGAGGCCGACAGCGTGATGGCATTGCCGCGCGACTTGCCCATCTTGCCACGGCCGTCCGGGCTCGGCAGCCGTCCGGTCTCGGTGAGCAGGGTCCGCGCCTCGGGCAGAATGGCTCGGCCGACCTGACGGTTGAGACGCCGAACGATCTCGTTGGACTGCTCGACCATCGGCGCCTGGTCGTCGCCGACAGGGACCAACTCGGCCTTGAATGCCGTGATGTCGGCGGCCTGCGCGGCTGGGTAACACAGAAACCCCGCCGGGCTGTCCCGCCCGAAGCCACGCACCCGGATCTCCTCCTTCACGGTGGGATTGCGTTAGAGGCGGGCGACGGAAACGAAGTTGAGGTACAGCCCCGTCAATTGCGCCAGGGCTGGAAGCGCGGACTGCACGCAGATCACCGACGCCACCGGATCGATGCCGACGGCGAGATAGTCGGCCGCGACATCAAGTACGTGGCGGGCGACCCTGCCGGGATCGGCGGCGTTGTCGGTCAGCACCTGGGCGTCGGCGAGCAGCAGAAATTGCCGGTGCGTATGCTGCAGGGCGACGCGGTTCCGCAGAGACCCCGCGAGATGCCCGAGATGCAGCGGGCCGGTGGTACGATCGCCCGACAGGACGACGGGTGTCTGGGACGGCGACATGAAGGCTCTCCGAGGATTGAGCCGCCGTCGAGCCGAGCCTTGGATGTGACGTGAACCGTGCTCGCCTCGGACGGCGGCAGCGGTCGCATGAACGACGGGCCGCTCCCTAAAGGGAGCGCCACCAGCACGATTTGACGTCGGGAAGTGCCGCGTTCATGGGACACCATGGTACCCGCCACGATAGAAGTTGCAAGGTCCAACGGCTCTCCGATGGGGCTCCGCATGCGGGCTGGTGCGAGGTTGCCGGGACACCCCTTCTTTCGCCGGCGCGAGACGGCGTCATCGGCGTGCGTACAGCGCTCGGGCGCCTCGCGTCGGCGGGTGAGGGACGATCGCGCAGGCTTGACCGACCTACGGGCCAAACGTACCCTGTGCTGGTGCATTTCACGTGGGACGAGGCTAAACGCGAAGCCAACCTGCGCAAGCATGGGTTGGACTTCGCCGACTTCGGAGCGTCTTTCGACCGTGCGACGGCCCTGGCGATCCCCACGCGCGCGAGTGCGACTGGCCGGTATCGCGACATGCTGATCGGACGGTGGGAGCACAGCCTCGTCGTGGTGGTGGTCGTATCGCCCCTCGGCCGCGAAGCCTTGTCCCTGGTGAGCATCCGCCCGGCCCGTCGACAGGAGCGCGACCTCTATGCCCAGTTCAAAGCGCCCGGCCCGCTACGTTCCGAGCCCGCATTACACGCGAGAGGACTGGGACGACGTGGGCGACAGCCCCGAACTGAGCCAAGCTGATTTCGCGCGTGCTCGGCCCCTCGCCGAGGCCATGCCGGATCTCCACGCCGCGCTGGAGCGGCCCTACTCCGGAGCACCCAGGATCGAACCCGAGAGCCCGCTCGCGCTCTTCGTCAAGCGCGTCCGCGCGGCGCGGGGCCTGACCCAGCGGGAGTTCGCCGACACCTACGCCATCGCGCTCGGCCGCCTGCGGGATTGGGAGCAAGGCCGTTTCAAGCCGGATGCCATGACGATCTCCTACCTTTCCGTCATCGAGCACGAGCCGGCGGCCGTGGCCCGCGCCAGGGACCGGCACAAAGCCGCCTGAACGACGCGGTGGCGTTCGGAGCCGCCGGCCCGCACGGGCGGTGCCGCCTCTGGCCCGCGGCGGGCCGGCACCCTATAAGCCTCGGAGATCGTCCCGATCCACCGTCTTCATCAAAGGTGTCCCATGACCATCTCGCCCATCAAGCCGCTGTTCACCGCCAAGTCCGTCTCCACCGGAGGCCGCAACGGCACCAGCAAGGCCGAGGACGGCACCGTTTCGGTGACGCTGTCGGTTCCCAAGGAGATGGGCGGCCCCGGCAAGCCCGGCACCACCACGCCCGAGCACCTCTTCGCCACCGGCTATGCGGCCTGCTTCGGCGGCGCGCTCGATTTCGCCGCCAAGCAGCACAAGAAGGACGCGACGGGGGCCGAGATCACCTGCGCGGTGTCGGTCGGCCCGCGCGATGCCGGCGGCTTCGGCATCGCCGTCAAGATGACGGTGACCGACAAGGCCATGCCCACCGCCGAACTCAAGGAGCTGGTGCAAGAGGCGCACGAGAAGATCTGCCCCTATTCGCACGCGACGCGCGACAACGTGCAGGTCGAGTTCGACGTCCAGGGCGCCTGAAGCGGCCGGGGAGGCGGGGGCATGCGCCCGTTTCCCTCCGCGGCCGTCCTGATCTAAGGTCGGCCGGGCGGCGCGGTCCCACGCGGGGGCCGCGCATCCCGTCCTCCAGCGAGCCTCGCCCATGCCGTCATCCGCCGCAGCCGCCCTGGGTTCCCCGACGTCCCAGACCGAGATCCCCAACGATCTCGAAGCCTTCTGGATGCCGTTCACGCCGAACCGCTCGTTCAAGAAGAACCCCCGCATGATCACGCGGGCCAAGGACATGTTCTACTACACGCCCGAGGGGCGCGCCGTGATGGACGGCACCGCCGGCCTCTGGTGCACCAACGCGGGCCACAACCGCGAGCCGATCGTCGCCGCCATTCAGGCGCAGGCCGCCGAGCTCGACTACGCGCCGGCGTTCCAGTTCGGCCACCCCAAGGCCTTCTCGGTCGCGTCGCGCATCGCCGCCCTGGCGCCCGGCGACCTCGACCACGTGTTCTTCGCCAATTCGGGCTCGGAGGCCGTCGACACGGCCCTCAAGATCGCCATCGCCTACAACAACGTCCGCGGCCAAGGCACCCGCACCCGGCTCATCGGGCGCGAGCGCGGCTACCACGGCGTCGGCTTCGGCGGCATCTCGGTCGGCGGCATCGTGTCGAACCGCAAGCAGTTCGGCACGCTGCTGGCGGGCGTCGACCACCTGCCCCACACCTACAGCCGCGAGCACCAGGCGTTCACGGTGGGCGAGCCCGAATGGGGCGCGCATCTCGCCGACGAACTCGAGCGCATCGTGACGCTGCACGACGCCTCGACGGTGGCGGCCGTGATCGTTGAACCCATGGCGGGCTCGACGGGCGTGCTGCCGCCGCCGAAGGGCTACCTGCAGCGCCTGCGCGCCATCTGCGACAAGCACGGCATCCTGCTCATCTTCGACGAGGTCATCTCGGGCTTCGGCCGCCTCGGCTTCGCCTTCGCGGCCGAGCGCTACGGCGTCGTGCCCGACATGATCTGCTTCGCCAAGGGCGTCACCTCGGGCGCCGTGCCGATGGGCGGCGTCGTGGTGCGCAAACCCGTCTACGACGCCTTCATGCACGGGCCCGAACACGTCATCGAGCTGTTCCACGGCTACACCTATTCGGCCCACCCGCTCGCCTGCGCGGCCTCGCTGGCGGCGCTCGACGTCTACCGCGACGAGGACCTGTTCGGCCACGCCCGGCGCATGGAGCCGGTCTGGGCCGAGGCCATCCACGGTCTGCGCGGCCTGCCAAACGTGCTCGACATCCGCACGGTCGGGCTCGTGGCGGCGATCGACCTCGCGTCCCGGCCCGACGCCGTCGGCGCCCGCGCCTACGAGGCCATGGATCGCGCCTTCCGCGAGGCCGACCTCATGATCCGCATCACGGGCGACACGATCGCGCTGACGCCGCCGCTGATCATTTCCGAAACGCAGATCGGCGAGGTCGCCGACAAGCTGCGCAAGCTGCTGTCGACCCTGCACTGAGCCTTCGTGGGTGACGGCCCCGCTCCCCGAAGGCTTCGGGGAGTGCTCCGCCACAGGTCCGGTCCCGCCACCCCCACCGAGCCCGCGACCGGTCCCCCTCCTCCATCCCCCCGCCGGCGGGGGATCCCTGCCCCGTCGCTCCCCGCTTGCGGGGGGCGTTCGCCGGGCGTAGCCAGGGCGGACCAGGGGACCCCGGCCCCCGTTCCCGATCCCGAGCACCATGACCGATCTCACCAGACCCCGCCTGCCGCGCGGCCTCGCCGACCGCGGCCCGGCCGACCTCGCCGCCACGGACCGCATCATGCGGTCGATCCGCGCCACCTACGAGCGCTACGGCTTCGAGGCGGTGGAGACCCCGCTGATCGAATATACGGATGCGCTCGGCAAGTTCCTGCCCGACCAGGACCGCCCCAACGCCGGCGTCTTCTCGTTCAAGGACGACGACGACCAGTGGCTGTCGCTCCGCTACGACCTCACCGCCCCCCTCGCCCGCTCCTTCGCGGAGCGGTTCGACAGCCTGCCCAAGCCCTACCGCTCCTATCGGGCCGGGCCCGTGTTCCGCAACGAGAAACCGGGTCCCGGCCGCTTCCGCCAGTTCATCCAGTTCGACGCCGACACGGTGGGGTCGAAGTCCATCGCGGCCGATGCCGAGATCTGCATGATGGCGGCCGACGCCCTCGAGGACCTCGGCATCGCACGGGGCGACTACGTGATCCGCGTCAACGACCGCAAGGTGCTCGACGGCGTGCTGGAATCGGCCGGCCTGTCGGGCGAGGCGAATGCGGGGCGGCGGCTCACCGTGCTGCGCGCCATGGACAAGTTCGACAAGTTCGGCACCGAAGGGGTGAGGCTCCTGCTCGGGCGCGGCCGCCGGGACGAATCCGGCGACTTCACCAAGGGCGCCGAACTCGGCGAGGCCGAGATCGACCGGGTGATGGGCGTGCTCGATGCCAAGGCGGGCGACAATGCCGCCACCTGCGACCGGCTCGACGCCGAGTTCGCCTCCACGCCGCGCGGCGCCGAGGGCGCCGGCGAATTGCGGGAGATCGCCGCCCTGGTGGCGGCGGCCGGCTATGCCGACCGGGTCGTGATCGACCCGTCGGTGGTGCGCGGGCTCGAATATTACACCGGGCCGGTCTTCGAGGCCGAGCTGACCTTCACGGTGACGGGGGAGGACGGGCAGCCGATCCGCTTCGGCTCGGTCGGCGGCGGCGGCCGCTACGACGGCCTCGTGGCGCGGTTCCGCGGCGAACCCGTGCCGGCGACGGGCTTCTCGGTCGGCGTGTCGCGGCTGGCGGCCGCGCTGCGCGCCATCGGCAGCCCCATCCTGGGCGCCGAACGGCCGCGCGGGCCGGTCGTGGTGCTGGTGATGGACCGCGGCCCGGAGGACATGGCGCGCGTCATGCGGCTCGTCGCGACCCTGCGTACGGGCGGCATCGCGGCCGAGCTCTACCTCGGCGACGCCGGCATGAACGCCCAGCTGAAATATGCCGACCGGCGCCATTCCGCCTGCGCCGTCATCCAGGGCTCGAACGAGCGCGATGCCGCCGGCGGGCCGGTGGTGATGATCCGCGACCTCGTGCTCGGCGCCGAGCTCGCCAAGGGCTCCAAGGACCGCGCCGATTACCTCGAGCTCCGCCAGAAGGCGCAGTTCCCGGTACCGGAGGCCGGGTTGGTGGATGCCGTGCGCGAAGTCCTGGCCCGGCATTGACGCGGTCGCCGGGGCGAGCCACGGCCGGCGGCGGGGCGACGGGCGCGGCGGCCCGCCTCCCCACGGTCGGTCGGCTCAGCCGAGGTGGAACACCACCTTGGTGCAGCCGTCCTTCTTGTCCTTGAAGGTCTGGTAGAGGTCCGGCCCGTCTTCCAGCTTGGTGCTGCGATGGCTGATGAGGCCGGTCATGTCGACCTTCTTCTCCTGGATCAGCTTGGTCAGCGGCTCGAGGTAGCGCTTCACGTGGGTCTGGCCGGAGCGCAGCGTCAGGCCCTTCTGCACGATGCTGCCCATGTTGACCGACTCCGGCCCGCCGTAGACGCCCGGCACCGAGACGACCCCGCAGCCGCGGACCGCCCTGATGGCCTGGTCGAGAGCCGTGGTGCGCTCCGCCGGCAGCAGCTTCTCCTTCACGGCATCCACCATGCCGGCGAGGCCGTGGCCGCCGCTGGCCTCCATGCCGACGCAGTCGATGACGCTGTCGGCGCCCTTGCCCTTCGAGATCTCCTTGATGCGCTCGTAGACGTCTTCCTTGGCGAAATCGATGATGTCGGTGGCGCCGGCCTTGCGGGCCAGCGCGATGCGCTCCGGCACGGTCTCGATGGCGATGATGCGCTCGGCTCCCATCACCTTGGCGGATTGGATGGCGAAATAGCCCACCGGTCCCACGCCCCAGATGGCGGTGATGTCGCCGGGTCGGATCTCGGCATGTTCGGCGCCCTGGTAGCCCGTGGGGAAGACGTCGGTGAGGAACAGCACCTCCTCGTCGGTCATGCCCTCCGGCACCAGCATGGGCGCCACGTCGGCCATGGGCACCCGCACGTACTCGGCCTGGCCGCCGGCATAGCCGCCGGTGAGGTGCGAATAGCCGAACAGGCCCGCCGTCGTGTAGCCGAACTGCGCCGCCGCCATCTCGGCATTGCGGTTCGAACGCTCGCACACCGACCAGTTGCCGCGACGGCACTGGTCGCAGGCGCCGCAGTTGATGTTGAAGGGGACGACGATGCGGTCGCCCTTCTTGAACTTGGTGAAGCCCTGGCCGACCTCGACCACCTCGCCCATGAACTCGTGGCCGAGCACGTCGCCGCTCTTCATGGTGGGCATCAGCCCGTCCATCAGGTGCAGGTCAGAGCCGCAGATCGCGCAGCTCGTCACCTTGATGATCACGTCGCGCGCGTCCTCGATCTTCGGATCGGGGACGGTGTCGCAGCGGATGTCGTTCTTGCCGTGCCAGCACAGCGCTTTCATCGTTTCTCTCCCGTGACGTCGCAGCTCAACGAACCCCGTCGGAGGCGCGTTCCCGTCGTCGTGGCTGGGGGAGAGTGCGATGCCGCGGGCGGGAGCCCGCTTGGCGCTTCGGGCGCTTGGCGCTTGGGGCGCTTGGCGCTTCGGGCGCGTGGCGCTTCGGGCGCTTGGCGCTTCGGGCGCGTGGCGCGTCAGACCTGCATGCCGAGCGCCTGGAGGTAGAGTTCCAGGATCTCCTCCTCCTCGCGGCGCTTGTCCTGGTCCTGCTTGCGGATGGAGACGATCTTGCGGATGATCTTCACGTCGTAGCCGGTGCCCTTGGCCTCGGAATAGACGTCCTTGATCTCGTCCGACACGGTCTTCTTGTCCTCCTCCAGGCGCTCGATGCGCTCGATGAAGGCCATCAGGTGGCCGGCCTCGATGGCGTTGGTGCTCATCCGTTCATCCGTGGGTCTTCGGTCCTGGGGCCGCGGGCGCGGCGCATCCGCCGCCTTATCGGGCGTTCAGGTTGGAATAGCCTTAACGGAGCCGGAAGGCGACCGCGCCCCGCCCGGGATCACCGACTGATCCAGGTCGTGCCCTCGATGACGCGGAAGGAGATGCCGCCGGTCTGCAGCGCGCGCCGCACGGCTTCGGACTTGCTGGCGCGGGTGTTGCCCTCGCTGCCGTCCTCCATGCGCTTGATGGTGGAGACCGAGACGCCCGACACCGAGGCGAGCTGGGCCAGCGACCAGTCGAGGAGGCCGCGCGCGCCGCGGATATGCGCGCCCGTCAGGGCCGGCACCTCGTCGGTGTCGGGATCGCCGATGACCGGACGGTAATCCCCGTCGATCGGCAGCAGCACGCCCTGCCATTCGCGGATGGCCCCGGACGCGTCGCGCACCGGGGCGCTGCGGGCATTGTACCAGCGGTACTCGCCCGCCTGGGTGAGGATGCGATAGTCGATGTTGTAGACGCCCCCCTGCGCCACCGCGGCGCGGTAGGAGGCGCGCACCCGGTCACGGTCGTTCGGGTGCACGGCATCGAGCCAGCCCTCGCCGGCGCAGCTGTCCGACCCCATGCCGGTGAGCTCGCACCAGGCAGTGTGGTCGATGGACTGGCCCGACAGGTCGGCGATCCAGCTGAGGGCCGAGGTGGCCTCGATCAGCGCCATGTGGCGACCGTGGTTGAACTCGACGGCCCGCTGCGCTTCGCGCCGCTCCGTGATGTCCGACAGGATGCCGATGAAGCGCACGGGGCGCCCGTCGTCGCCCAGCACGACGTCGATGCGCGACGACACCCAGCGGATCGTGCCGTCCGGACGCACGATGCGGAACTCGCGCCGCAGCGGCTGGCCGGTGTTGATCAGCCCGACCTGGTCGATCTGGAAGGGGCGGTCCTGCGGGTGGATCCGGTTCAGCAGGTTCTCATGCGTGCGGATGGCAGTCAGCGGCACACCCGAGATGCGGGCCGCCCCAGGCGACACGGAGAAGCGATCGGTCGCCAGATCGTGCCACCAGAACCCGATCTTTCCCTGTTCCTCCATGAGCCGCAGGATGGAGGAGAGCGACAGGCCCGGAACCTCGCCGAAACCATCCGCCGCCGTGTCGGATACAGGCAGCAGGGCCGACCAATTCAGCTCCTCGGCGGCGAGCGCCGAAACATCCGTTGCGTCCATGTCCGTCATTCTTTGTTTCTTCATCGGCATCTCGCGATACCCGCTCCTCGGCCCTTGCAGACGATCAGTCGATGACGACGCAGCAAGTTAGCTCTTCCGTGACGAAAAGCCTACGGAACAGTGGAGGAAAAAGGCCCCGACGCGACCATCCGGCCTGCGTCGAGCAGGTTGTGCTCAGGCGCTCCCCACGAGGACACGAACTGAGCATTTTTTATCCTCTTCTGGATTAGATATGGCCATAGAAGAACCCCAGCTTCAGCTCCGTTCATGATGAATCCCGGCTTCGCGCGGCCGCCGGGACGCCTCGGCGACCGAGCGGCACCGCGGGCCCGGACGCGGCCTCGATCGGGCCCTGGGCCGCGTGCGACCCGGATCCGCTCGTCGAGGACACCCTGGCGGCGGGATGCCGCAATGGCTTGACCGGCATGAAAGACAGAACCCGGGCCGGACCGCGCTCGCAAAGGCATGCAACAGCCTTGCGACACTTCCCCGCACGCTCACCGGGGGTTGATGGGGAGCGGAGCGGTCCCGGGCCAGACCGGAGGGCCGTGCCTGGCGCATCACGGCAGGGGCGGCGGGGGAAAGGCCAGGACGGCACCCGTATAGGTTTCCACCAGGGCGCTGAAGGGCGTGCCGTCGGGCAGCACCAGCACGGCCCGATGCCGCAGCACCTGCGCCGGGATGGCGAGGGCGCCCGGCCCCGCGGGCGGGAGCACGGCGCCGGTCTCCCATCCTGGCGGCAACGGATGCCACAACAGCTCCGCCGACAGCGTGCGCCGCTGGAACGCCAGGGCCGCGACGGCGCGACCGAAGGCCGTGTCGGTGGTGTCGAGCACCCGGTTCATCTCGGGCGTGAGCCGGGCCGGCCGGTACCAGTTGTCCGCCTCCGACAGCACGCGGTCGCCGCAGGACAGGCGCACGTGGCGGTGGCGGACGGGCTCGCCGGCGTCGACGCCGAGCAGCCGTCTCACGGCATCGTCCGCCGGCCCCTCGGCGTCGCGCAGCCGCGCAGCCGTGACGCGGGCCGGCGCGGCGAGGCCGTGGGCCCCGCACCAGCGCTCCAGCGTGAGCGTGGCGCTGTCGTGGCCGAGCAGGTCGGCGTTCAGCGTTTCGAGCAGCGCCAGGGCCGCCAACCGGCTCCTCGCGTCGTCCGGCCACGGCGGCGGCAAGGCCGGCGCCGCCGAGGCGGCACCCGGCGAAGCGCCCAGAATGACGGCGCCCAGGACGATGGCGCCCAGCACCAGGATGCCCAGCAGCGTGGCGGCGGGAAGCGAGGCCCCGGGAAGCGCCGCGCCGAAGCGGGATCGCGATATCGGCACGGTCGGTCTCCTGTGGTCGATCACCGCCGCGGCGTGGGTCGCATGTCCCGGCCCCGGCGTCGAGTCCGGCCGGGGGCCGGCGTTGACGGCACAGGGTGCCGCGACCATGTTCCTGCCCTTGAGGCCCGGCCTGCCCCGCCGCCGCCCGCCGCCGCCCTGCCGGACCGCGGGGTTCGAGGAGGAAACGCCATGTCGCTCGCGCCGCTCAGCCCGGACGCCCCGCAGGCCGCCCCGCAGGAGACTGCGACCGCGCCTCGCCAGGGCCGTGGGCGCGTCTACGATTCCATCACCGACACGATCGGCCACACGCCCCTGGTGCGGCTGCGGCGCCTCGGCGCCGAGAAGGGCTGCAAGGCCGAGATCCTCGCCAAGCTCGAGTTCTTCAATCCCCTGTCGAGCGTCAAGGACCGCATCGGCGTCAACATGATCGACAGCCTGGAGAAGGCCGGCAGGATCACGCCCGGCCGCAGCACGCTGATCGAGCCGACCTCCGGCAACACCGGCATCGGCCTCGCCTTCGTGGCGGCGGCGCGCGGCTACAGGCTGATGCTGGTGATGCCCGAGTCCATGTCGGTCGAGCGGCGCAAGATGCTGCTGCTGCTCGGGGCCGAACTCGTCCTCACGCCGGCCGCCCAGGGCATGAAGGGCGCCATCGCCAAGGCGGTGGAACTCGTCGAGACGACGCCCGGCGCCGTCATGCCCCAACAGTTCGACAACCCCGCCAACCCCGAGATCCACCGCAACACCACGGCGGAGGAGATCTGGACCGACACGGAGGGCAGGATCGACGTCTTCGTGGCGGGCGTCGGCACCGGAGGTACCATCACGGGCGTCGGCCAGGTGTTGAAGCCGCGGCGCCCGGGGCTCAGGATCGTGGCGGTCGAGCCCGAGGACTCGCCGGTCCTGTCGGGTGGCCAGCCCGGCCCGCACAAGCTCCAGGGCATCGGCGCCGGATTCGTGCCGGGCGTGCTGGCGCGCGGCCTGATCGACGAAGTCGTGACGGTCGGCAACCAGGCCTCGTTCGACATGGCCCGGCTGGTGGCGCGGCTGGAAGGGATCCCCATCGGCATCTCTTCGGGCAGCGCGGTCGCGGCGGCCGTGGAGGTCGCGTCGCGCCCCGAGATGGCCGGGAAGACGCTGGTGGTCATCATCCCGTCCTTCGCCGAGCGCTACCTGTCGACCGCCCTGTTCGACGGCCTGTGACCGGGCCGTCGGCCTCCCGGCTCAGCCCGCGTCGGCCAAGACAGCAGGGCTGACAGCAGGGCTGACGGCGGCGGGAACGCTGGGGACCGCCTCGCCGGCGCGGGGCGCGGCGTCCCAGCGTGCCAGGAGCGCCTTCGCGCTCGCCAGCGCCTGCCCCACCACCTGGTCCATGTTGTAGTAGCGGTAGGTGGCGAGCCGCCCGACGAAGCTGACGTCGTGCCGCGCCCGCGCCAGGGCCTCGTATTGCTTGAACAGCGCCTGGTTCTCGGGCCGGGGGATCGGGTAATAAGGGTCCCCGGCGGCGCGCGGATATTCGTAGGTCAGCGACGTCTTGGGATGGCTCTGGCCGGTGAGGTACTTGTATTCGGTGATGCGGGTGAACGGGACCGCCTCGTCGGGATAGTTCACGGTGCCGACCGGCTGGAAGCGCTCCTGGTCGAGCGTCACGTGCCGGAACTCCAGGCTGCGGTAGGGCAGCGGCCCGAACCGGTGGCCAAAGAACTCGTCGATCGCGCCGGTGAAGACCGTGTGGTCGAACACCTCGTCGGCCACCACGTCGCGATAGTCGACGCCCGTCTCGACCGTGATGGCGGGATGGTCGAGCATGCGCTCGAACATGGCCGTGTAGCCGTCGCGCGGCATGGCCTGGAACGTGTCGGTGAAGTAGCGGTCGTCCGTGTCGCTGCGGGCCGGCACGCGGGCCGCCACGGATTTGTCGAGCGAGGACGGGTCGAGCCCCCACTGCTTGCGGGTGTAGCCGCGGAAGAACCGCTCGTAGAGGTCGCGGCCGACGCTCGCCACCACGACGTCCTCCGACGTCCGGACGGGCGAGATCGGCTCCGCCACCGAGGCCAGATAGGCCGCGGCTTCGGCGTCGGAGGCGAGCGACAGGCCGTAGAGCGCGTTGAGCGTGGAGCGGTTGATCGGCATGGGCACGTCGATGTCGTGTCCGTCCGCCGCCCGCCGCGCCCGCGCCAGGACCCGGTGCTCGTAGGGGCGCCAGGCCGTGAACCGCGACAGGTAGTCGGCCACGGCCGTGGAATTGGTATGGAAGATGTGAGGCCCGTAGCGGTGGATCAGCAGCCCCGCCGCGTCGAGGTGGTCGTGGGCATTGCCCGCCACATGGGGCCGGCGGTCGACCACCAGCACGCGGCGTCCCCCGCGAGCGGCGATCTGTTCGGCCATGACGGCGCCGGCGAAGCCGGCTCCCACCACCAGCACGTCGGCCGCCCTGGCGCCGCGGTTCAGCGCCGGCATGGCGATGCCGTTGGGCAGCCCGGGCCCCGGACGGGGCGCGGCCGGCCGACGCGGAGGCGCGGCGTCGACGATGCGGGCCATGGACTCGAAGGTCGCCTGCCAGGAGACGGAGGCGAGGCGGGCCGCGACGGCATCGGCGAAGCGCTCCGGCGTCGCGGCGAGCGCCAGGGCCGCGTCGCAGGCCGCCACGAACGCTCCCGCCGTGTCGGCGATGAGCACGGCCGGAAGGTCGGAATAGTGCCGCACGACGTCGACCACCGGGGTCGACACCACGACGCGCCCGCCCGCCAGGTATTCCAGCGTCTTGGTGGGGGAGATGAAGCGCGTCGCCGCATTGATGGCGAAGGGCATCAGCGCCACGTCCCAGCCCGCCAGGTAGGACGGCAGTTCCGCATAGCTCCGCCCGCCGAGCCAGTGGATGTTGGGGCGCCGCGGCAGGGCGTCGGGGTCGATCTTCACCACCGGCCCCACCATCACGAGCTGCCAGTCCGGCCGGGCCGCCGCGAGCGCGTCGATGAGGGCGAGGTCCATCCGCTCGTCGACGACGCCGTAGAAGCCGAGGCGGGGATGCGGCAGGTGCCGCTGGTCCTCCGGCTCGGGCCGGCCGCCGGCGGCCGCGGGGGCGAAATGCGCCGCGTCGACGCTCGACGGGAAGGGGTGGATATTGGCGTGAAGGCCGCGCTTGGCCTCGTAGATGGCGTGGCCGCCGGTGAAGACCACGTCGGCTCGGGCCAGCAGCGCCGCCTCGAGGCGCGGCAGTTCGGGCGGGGCGAAGTCGAAGCCGGACAGTTCGTCCATGCAGTCGTAGACGACCGTGGCGCCGGCCACATGCGCGGCGAAGCCCCACATCATCGGCGTGTAGAACCAGAGGGTCGGGTGGCGCGCGCCGCTGTCGGCGAGCAGCCCGTCCAGCATGGCGCGGAGCGCGGGTTCGCGGTCCTCCGGCGGGAGGTCGCCGGACAGGTGCGGCGTCGCCACCGTAACGCCGCTCACCGGATCCCGGCTGCGGACGAGGCGGGTGCCGCCCCCGTCGAAGACGGGCTCCTCGAAGATCACCACGGGGCCGCGCCCGGCGAAGCGCGTCATGAGATGCTGGGGACGTTGAAAGACGAAGTTCCACCGCAGGTGGCTGAAGCAGACGAGGAGGTCGTTCCGGGAACCCGAGACGGGAGGGGTGGTGTCGCGCTTGAGACTGGGTTCGGAGACGGAATCCAACGGGTCAGCCTTGTGGCGGGAGGGAGGTCGCGCCCGCGCGGAAGTCGGGCGGACCGAGCCGCAACGATCCCGTCCGGTGTCATGTTCCGAAGCGAGCCGTCGTCGTGCCGCAAAGACGCCGGACCGGGCCCGGCGCGAAGCCCGCGCGATGCCGCGCGCCCGGATGCCGCGGCGCCTTGTGGCCGCGGCGCTCCGAGGCCGCGGCGCCTGGCGCGCTTCCGTTTCGGCGGGCTCGCTCCGGTTCCGGATCGACCGGGGCGGGCTGCCGCCGACAGCGACCGGGTCGGCACGCGATCCTGTTCACGGGTCCTCCGTGGCGGCGAAGCGTCGGCGCCGTCAAGGGTCGATGAGCAGCGCTTCGACGCCGAGTTCGGCCAGAACGGCGCGGAACTCGGCCTGGGTCAGCGACACCGTGGCGGTGTTGCGGAGCGGATGGGAGGTGATGCGCTCGGCGTCCCACAGCGACCGCTCCAGGACGAACCGCACCGCACGGGCCTCGTCCTTCACCAGGCTGAGGAACCCGACCGCGCCGGGGCGGGTGCCGAGATGCTCCATCAGCCGTTCGGGGCTGGCGAAGGACAGGCGCTTGGCGCCGAGCCGGGGCGCCAGGGCCTTCATGTCGACGCGGGTCTCGGCGCCGAGCGTCACGAGATAGAGCCGCGGGCCGTCCTTGAGGAACAGGTTCTTGGTCTGCGCGCCCGGCAGCGCCTCCCAGTGCGGTCTCGCCTCCTCGACCGTGTGGACCGGCGGGTGTTCGACGCGCAGCGGCGCCAGCCCGAGCCGGGCGAACAGCCCCGTCACCGCTTCGTCGTCGCCCGTCATCCCGCCTCCATGGCTCCGTCCCGGCCCGCTGCGGCTTAACCGGAGCCCTGCCCGGCGTAAAGCCGGGCCGGATCTTTACCCGGTCTTCACCACGACGGACGGTCGCGCGGTCGCGGAAGGGAAGCGGCAAGCGGGGCCGCGCCAGGGTGGACCCGAGCGGTGCCGCCCCCCTCGGGCGGAAAGGCGGAGCCACATGATCGACGTCAACCTCATCGGGGCACCGGCCTTCGCCGTGAAGGTGGTGGGGGACGGTTTCGCCTATGCGGGCGTGAACCGGCGCATGACCGACCTCGTCGGGCTGCGCCCGGAAGACGTCGTCGGCCAAAGCCCGCAGCGGTGCTGGCCGCCCGAGATGGCCCGGGCCATCGTGGCGCGCTACCGGCATTGCGTGACGACCCGGCAGGCCCTGGCCTCCGAAGCCCATTACGACCTGCCGGGCGGGGGCCGCTGGTGGCATGTGACGATGACGCCCGTCTTCGCGCCCGATGGGCAGGTCTCCGCCCTGGTGGGCCTCGCCGCCGACGTCAGCGACCGCAAGGCGGCGGAGCGCGAACGCCGCGAGTCTGACGCCCGCATGGCATTGGCCATGGACGTGCTCGACGGCGGCTTCTGGCACCTCGACCTCGCGTCGCGGCTCGTCGAGATCAGCCCGAAGCTGTCGGGGCTGATGGCGGGGCGGCCCGAGCCCCGCATGGGCTGGGACGATTTCACGGCCGCCATCCACCCCGAAGACCGCGACGCCCTCGACGTGTCGGCCCTGGCGCGGGGCGAATGCGAGGACGCCACCATGGAGTTCCGCGCCGGCGCCGGCCCGGCCGACGGCATGCGCTGGTTCCGCTCGCGCTGCCGGGTGATGCGCTGCCCGGCTGGCCGGCCCCGGCAGATCGTCGGCGTGGTCCGGGACATCACCGACCAGAGGCGCCTGCAGGACCTTTACGAGCGGCAGGCCCGCACCGACGCCCTGACGGGCCTCGCCAACCGGCGCGGGTTCGAGGGCAGTGCGGGTCGGTTCCTGCGCGGGGACCGCGCCGCGCAGGCGCGCTTCGGGCTGGTCCTGCTCGACCTCGACCGGTTCAAGCCCATCAACGACCGCTACGGCCACGCCGTCGGCGACGCCGTGCTGCGTGAGATCGCCAGGCGGCTCGGCGCCCTTGTCCGCCCCGAGGACGTCGTGGCCCGGATCGGCGGGGACGAATTCGCCATCCTGGTGGCCGACGTCGCCGGGGATGCCCTGCCGGCGCTGGCGGAGCGCCTCGTCCGCGCCGCCGACGCGCCCGTATCGACGCCGGTCGGCGACCTGTCGGTCGGCTTCAGCATCGGGGTGGCGACCTCGACGATGGCCGACGCGGCGATCGGCGACCTGTCGGATCGGGCCGACCGCGCGCTCTACGAGGTCAAGCTGTCGGGCCGCGGCACTTGGCGGCTGGCGGCCTGAACGGTTCTTGCCGGCTGCCGCCCGAACAGCCCCTGCGGCTGCCGCCCGAACGGCATTCGGCGGCGTCAGTCCTGCGGCATGGCCTCGTTGAGGCGGTCGAAGTTCTTCGTCACGACCGCGACGTTGTCGGGATACTGCAGCTTCGGGATGGTCGCCAAGGCGGCCGTCAGCTGGTCCACCGTGTCCTTCTTGTCCTTGGCGGGGATCTGCTTGTCGGCCTGGACCTCGCCGATCTGCTTCTTGATGACGGCCTCGGGGCCGATATACTGCTTGGTGGCGGGGTCGATGCCGGCCATGACGATACCGATGTTGGTTTCCGTCGCGTCGTACTGCTTGTAGTCGTCGAACTTGTACTTCTTGGCGACGGCATCCAGCTTGGCCAGCGTGGCCGGGTCGGGCTGGTCGACGCCCTCCGGCATGGCGTCGAGGGCGGCGTCCACGTCCTTCTTGGCCGCGATGAACTGGTCCACCAGCGCGGGCGTGAGCGGGATCTGCTTCACGTCGGCGGCATTGCCGGCCGCCGCGGCGGCGGGGCTCTGCGGAGCCGCGGCGGGCGCCTGCGGGGCGGCGGCGGCCGGCGGGGTCTGGGCGAAGGCGCCCGAGGCCGCCGGGACGCCGGCCGCGAGGCCGAGAAGCAGGAGGGCGGGTTTCGTGATGGCGCGCATGACGTGTCCTTCCGATGGCTGGCAACCCCGGCGCTCGGCGCCCGGGGCTTCGGGACGGCCGCGTCGTCCCCCGGGCCACAACGTCTGCCGTGCCGCCGGGATCCTCGCCGGACCGCGGCTGCACCGTCCGGGCCGGAACCCCGGCGCGCCGGCGATACTGCGGGCCGGCAGCGGCGCGGCCGTCGCATCGCAATAGAGGTCCGGTCCAGGCCGTCGCGAAACCTCGGTAGAACCAGGGTTTACCCCGGCTTTTCAACACAGCGACGACTTGACAGGCCCCGGCAAAAGGCTCCAGCTTAGCGAAGATCGGCAGAATTGGCGCATGTTGGCTTTCAAGTCGTGCGGCGAGGTCGATCGACGGCGGTCGGTGGCCCTCATGTCTTCGAGCGTGGGCGCTTCCGCACGGGATCGACGTCGGGGGGCACGGTCCTCCTTCACCGCCGGACGACGGGCGCCGCGACAGCCGCGGGGCTCGACACAGGAGGACGCGCGATGAGTTTCAGTTCCAAGCCCCCTGCGGATGCCCGGGCCCGGGCGGAGTCCAAGTTCCACCTCGCCGAGCGCCGCAAGAGCGAAGCCGACCAGGCGTTGACCGAAGCCCGCGCCGCCAAGACCGCCGAGAGCCAGAAGACCGCGCGCCTGAAAGCGCTGCGCCTCGCCAAGGAGGAGGCCGACCGCGCCGCCGCCGCAGCCGCGCCGCCCCCCGCCAAGGCCCCGGCCAAACGCAAGCTCCGCGTCGCCGCCACGGCCTGAAGGCCGCCCGAAGGCTCCTCGAGGCCCGCGCCTCTCATCCGCCGTCCCGCCCCGGCCGCTTTCCCAGGATCCACCCTTCCCAAAGCCGCATCGCCTGGGTTTCCGGCGGTCCGGCCGGGCGCTCGCCCCGCGCGACCGCCACCGCCGCGAGCAGGCCCAGGACGGCGTCGAAGCCGTCGTCGCCGCCCGTCCCCGGTGGAAAGCCCGACAGCATGGCGGCGGCGAGGCCGGCGTCGGGCCGGATGTCACGGGCCGCCGCCCAGTCGAGGAGCCGGGGCGCGAGGCTCGCCCGCAGGCCGCGGTCGCGCTTGCTGCGGACCGAGACGCCGATCTGCCCGTAGGCGTCGGCCGGGTAGGATTCCGCCAGCACGAGGCCGCCCTGCCCGGCCAGGGTGGCGAAGTCCCCATCGAACGGCCACAGCCGCGCACCGGCGCGGCGCGCCGGCACGATCACGTCGCGCCAGCCGAGCAGCGCGGCCTTGCCGACCTGCTTCGCCCCGAGCGTCCAGAACATGCAGCCGGCCGGCCCGCTGTCGGGCCCGGCGCGCTCGCAGGCGCGGACGAGGTCGGCGACCGACGCGACCCCGTGGCCGTCGAGGAGGTGGCCGAGCCGCGTGCCCCCTGGCCGTGCCGGATAGAAGGGGCGGCGCGCCCCGACCTCCCCGGGGACAGAGGCTACGTCGAAGAGCTCCGGCCATTCGCCCCGGCCGATCGCGTCGAGCGCGGCGGGGAAATCGCCGAAGCCCGTCCGCGCCCCGAAGCCGGCCGGAAAGCCGATCGGGAAGTCGAAGGCCGCCAGGGTGGGGACGGCTTCGGCGGAGGCCGCGAGGTCACGGGCCAGTGCGGCGGGGTCGGGCACGGGGTCCGGTCCGGAAGCCTGCCAGGCCCCGTCGAGGCCGCGATGCGCCGCGGCCATCCAGCGCCCGCGGGCATGGAGGCTCCAGTCGCAATGGACGACGCGGCCGAACATGCCGGCGGGCGCGGCGTCAGCCCTTGGCCGCCACAGTCGCCGGGAACATGTGGCGGCGCGCCTCCTCGTCCATCTCGGCCTTGAAGCTGTGCTTGGCCTTGATGGCTTCGGCGCGCTGCGCGGCCGGCCGCGCATTGACGGCGTCGAACCAGCGCTTGATGTTGGGGAGCTTTTCCCAGGCGGTCTCGCCCAGGACGAAGGGCACCATGCGGGCCCAGCCCCACACCGCCATGTCGACGACCGTGTAGTCGTCGCCGAGCATGTGGGTCCGCCCGGCGAGGCGCGCATCGATGATCGACCAGTGGCGCAGGGCCTCGAAGTCGTAGCGCTCGACGGCGTAATCCTGCGGCTTCGGCGCGAAATGCTTGAAGTGCACGGCCTGGCCCGAATAGGGGCCGATGCCGCTGGCGACGAACATCAGCCAGGAGAAGAATTCGCCGCGCGCCCTGTCGCCGGCCGGGGGCAGGAACCGGCCCGTCTTCTCGGCGAGGTAGAGCAGGATGGCGTTGGAGTCGAACACCGTGGCGTCGCCGTCGACGAGGACGGGCAGTTTGCCGTTGGGGTTCAGCGCCATGAAGGCTTCCGCATGCTGCTCGCCCTTGCGGGAGTCGACCGGCACCGTCGCGTAGTCGAGCCCCGCTTCCTCGAGGAAGAGCACCACTTTCATGGGATTGGGGGCGAGGTTGTAATAGAGGGTGATCATGGCGCGGAAGCTCCCGTGGTCCCGCCGGGTCGGCGGCCGCAGCCGGCATAGCCCGTCCGCGTGGCGAAGCCGAGACGGAGGAGCGCGCCAGCAGGAGCGTCGTCGTCGACGCGTCGTCGTCGCACGTGTCGTCCGTGAGCGACGCGAGGCGGCCCGGCGCTCCTCGTGCATCCCGGCATCGAGCGAGGCCCGATGCCACCGGGCATTGTGAAAACTTTAAGCTTCTTCACGATACAAGACTCTCGTTATTCCCTCCACGGTGACAAACCCATGCTGTTTCGCCGGCCACCGCCCAGCTTCGGCCTGTCGCCCGAGGCAATGAAGATCATGATCTGCAAGGCCGGCGCCATCGATCGGGTGCAGGCGGTGATCGAATTCGAGCCGGACGGCAGGATCATCACCGCCAACGACAACTTCCTGAGTGTCATGGGCTACACGTCCCAGGAAGTCGTGGGGCGGCACCACAGCATGTTCGTCGAGCCCACGCAGCGCGACAGCGCGGATTACGAGGCCTTCTGGGCCCGGCTGCGTCGCAAGGAATTCATCCAGGAGACGTTCAAGCGGATCGGGCGCGACGGGCGCGTCGTGTGGATCCAGGGATCCTACAATCCCCTGATGGACGCGGACGGGAACGTCTACCGCGTGGTGAAGTTCGCCACCGACATCACGGCCGCCGAGACGGCGCGCGGCGCGCGGGATGCGCAGTCGGCCGAGACGGCCCGCAGCCAGATGCAGGTCGTGGCCGCACTCGCGGCCGGGCTGAAGCGCCTCGCGGCGGGCGACCTGCTGTGCCGCATCGACGAGGTCTTCGCCGCCGACTTCGACCAGCTCCGCCACGACTTCAACGCCACGGCCGACACGCTCCAGGAGGCGCTGTGCCGCGTGTCGGAGAATGCCGACGTCATCTCGCGCGGCGCCGCGCGAGATCGGCGCCGCGGCCGACGACCTCAGCCGCCGCACCGAGCAGCAGGCGGCCTCGCTCGAAGAGACCGCCGCGGCGCTCGACGAGATCACCGCCACGGTGCGCAAATCCGCCGAAGGCGCCAACCATGCCAACAAGGTGGTGGCCTCCGCCAAGTCCGGCGCCGAACAGTCGGGGCGGGTCGTGCGCCAGGCCGTGGAGGCCATGGGCAGCATCGAGCGATCCTCGCGCGAGATCGGCCAGATCATCGGCGTGATCGACGAGATCGCCTTCCAGACGAACCTGCTGGCGCTGAACGCCGGCGTGGAGGCGGCGCGGGCGGGGGACGCCGGCCGGGGCTTCGCCGTGGTGGCATCCGAGGTGCGGGCGCTGGCGCAGCGCTCGGCCGACGCCGCCCGGGAGATCAAGGGCCTGATCTCGACCTCGACCTCCCAGGTCCAGCAGGGCGTCGCCTTCGTGGGACAGACCGGCACGGCGCTGGGGCAGCTCGGCACGCAGGTGGCGGAGATCGACGAGATCGTCGGCAGCATCGCGGCCTCGGCCCGTGAGCAGGCGCTGGCCCTCGAGGAGGTCAACACGGCCGTGAACCAGATGGACCAGGTGACGCAGCAGAACGCCGCCATGGTCGAGCAGTCCACCGCGGCGAGCCACGCCCTGGCGCAGGAAGCCGATGCCCTGAACCAACTCATCGGCGCCTTCCAGGTCGGGCAGAGCAGCCGCGGGGCCCGCGCCCCGGCGCGCCCGGCCCCCGGCCGCCACCGCGCGGCGGCCCCCGCCACGGCGGTCGCCCTCAAGACCACGGGCCGGGGCGGAGCGGCCCGCAAGCCGGCTGCCGCGGCGGCCGAGGACGATTGGCAGGAGTTCTGAAGCTTCGCCCAGGCCGGGCCTGCGCCGGCGCGGCGTCGACGCCCCCCCCGAAAACCGACATAATGGACGGGTGTTGATGGCAGGCCCGCCGCCGGGCCTGCCGCAGGAGCCGTTGACCCCATGCCGACCCTCACCCGCCGCTCGGCCGTCCTGTCCGGCCTGGCCCTGGGCTCCACACTCGCGGCGGCCGCCACGGCCCGGTCCTGGCCGGCCCTCGCCGGGGAGGTTCCGTCCGGCTGGCCCGAGCCGCTGCCGCAGGGGTGGACGGAGAGCCACGGCCTGTCGGCCTTCGGCGAACTCGGCCTGCCCGCCGACTTCCGGTCCCTGCCCTACGTCGATCCCGCGGCGCCCAAGGGCGGCACGATCGTGCTGGAGCCCACCACGGCGGGGCTGAACCAGAGCTTCACGACCTTCGACACGCTGAACATCTACATCCTGCGCGGCGATGGCGCCGCCGGCATGTCGCTCATCTTCGACACGCTGATGAGCGGCACGCTCGACGAGCCGGATGCGCTCTACGGCCTCGTGGCGGCGTCGGTGCGCTGGTCGGCCGACCGCCTCACCTACCGGTTCCTGCTCCGTCCGGAGGCGCGCTTCCACGACGGCTCGAAGCTCACGGCCGCCGATGTCGCCTTCTCGCTCGACCTGTTGAAGACCAAGGGGCACCCCAACCTGCGCACCGGGCTGCGCCACGTCCTCGGCGCCAGCGCCCTCGCCGACGGCGTGCTCGAGGTGACGCTGTCTCCCGACCGCACGCGAGAGACCCACCTCACGGTGGCGGGCCTGCCGATCTTCTCGGAGGCGTTCTACACCGCCCAACCCTTCGACCAGACCACGCTCACGCCCCCGCTCGGGTCTTCGGCCTACCGGGTCGGCACCTTCGACCAGGGCCGCACCATCGCGTTCGACCGCGTGAAGGACTATTGGGCCAAGGACCTGCCCATCAACCGCGGCCAGGGCAACTTCGACCAGATCCGCTACGAATATTACCGCGAGCGCCAGGTCGGCTTCGAGGCGTTCAAATCCGGCTCCACCACGTTCCACGAGGATGCGACCTCGATCAACTGGGCCAAGGGCTACGACTTCCCCGCCGCCCAGGATGGGCGCGTGCAGCGCAGGACGGTGCCGAGCGAGGCCCCGTCCAGCATCCAGGGCTGGTGGCTGAACACCCGGCGCGAGCAGTTCAAGGACGCCCGGGTGCGCCAGGCCCTGGGCTGCTGCTTCGACTTCCAGTGGACCAACAAGAACATCATGTTTGGCCTCTACAGCCGCACGGTGTCGTATTTCCAGAACACGCCCATGATGGCGGAAGGCAGGCCCGGGCCGGACGAACTGGCCGTGCTGGAGCCCTTCCGCGGCAAGGTGCCCGACGCCGTCTTCGGCGACGCGGTGCTGCCGCCCGTCTCGGACGGTTCGGGGCAGGACCGGGCGCTGCTGGGACAGGCCTTCAAGCTGCTCCAGGCGGCAGGCTGCAAGCGCGACGGCACGGTGCTGAAGCTGCCGTCGGGCGAGCCGTTCCGGATCGAGTTCCTCGATTTCGGCGGCGCGCTGGAGCGGCATACCCAGCCCTTCATCAGGAACCTCCAGCTGCTCGGCATCGACGCCCGCTTCCGGGTGGTCGACGCCGCCCAGTACCAGTCCCGGCTCAACACCTTCGATTTCGACGTCATCACGCTGAACCGCGGCGGCGATTCCACCCCGGGCGAGGGCCTGAGGATCTCCTACGGCTCCGAGGCGGCGCGGCAGGACGGTTCCCAGAACTTCACCGGCACCTCCGACCCGACCGTCGACGCCCTCATCGAGCGGGCGCTGCAGGCCAAGACGCGAGCCGAGCTGACGACGGTGTGCCGCGCCCTCGACCGCGTGCTGCGGGCCTCCTATTATTGGGTGCCGATGTGGAACAAGCCGGACCATTGGCTGGCCTATTGGGACCAGTTCGGCTGGCCGGCCCACACCCCCAAGCTCGACCCCGGCGTGCTCTCCACCTGGTGGTTCGACGAGGGCAAGGCCAAGCAGCTGAAGGCGCGGGGCTGACATGGCGGCCTATATCCTGCGGCGCATCCTGCTGATGGTGCCGACCGTGCTGGGCATCATGTTCGTGTCCTTCGTCATCGTGCAGTTCGCCCCCGGCGGGCCGGTCGAGCGCGTGGTGGCGCAGCTCCAGGGCGTCACCAGCGGCGCTTCGGGGCTCGGCGGCGGGGGCGCCGACATCGGCGCCTCGGCCGGCGCCCAGGCCGGCATGGGCGGCGAGGGCTCCAAGTACCGCGGTGCCCAGGGGCTCGACCCCAAGTTCATCAAGGAACTCGAGAAGCAGTTCGGCTTCGACAAGCCGGCCTACGAGCGCTTCCTGCTCATGGTCCGCAACTACGCCACCTTCGATTTCGGCCAAAGCTACTACCGCGACGTGCCGGTGCTGAAGCTCATCGGCGAGCGCCTGCCGGTGTCGATCTCGCTCGGGCTGTGGATGACGCTGCTGTCCTACGCCATCTCCATCCCGCTCGGCATCTCCAAGGCCGTGAAGGACGGCTCGCGCTTCGACATCTGGACGTCGAGCGTCGTGACGATCGGCTATGCCGTTCCGTCGTTCCTGTTCGCCATCCTGCTCATCATCCTGTTCGCCGGCGGCTCTTTCTATCAGGTCTTCCCCCTGCGGGGCCTCGTGTCGGAGAACTGGGCGGAGCTCGACCTGGTCCACAAGGTGACGGATTACCTGTGGCACATCACCCTGCCGGTCGTGGCCATGTCGGTCGGCGCCTTCGCGACTTCGACCTTCCTGACGAAGAACTCCTTCCTCGACGAGATCAAGAAGCAATACGTGCAGACCGCCCGCATGAAGGGCCTGTCGGAGCGGCGCGTGCTCTACGGCCACGTCTTCCGCAACGCCATGATGATCGTCGTGGCGGGCTTCCCCGGAGCCTTCATCTCCGCCTTCTTCACCGGAGCCATCCTCATCGAGGAGATCTTCAACCTGCCGGGGCTGGGGCTGCTCTCCTACGATTCGATCATCAACCGCGATTATCCGGTGGTGTTCGCCAACCTCTACATCTTCGCGCTGCTGGGCCTCGTGGTGAACCTCGTCTCCGACCTCACCTACACCTGGATCGACCCCAGGATCGATTTCGAAACGCGGGGCGCCTGACGATGGACGCCCGCGTCGACCCCCAACTCCTCGCCCCGCCCGCCAGCCGCGGCGGCTGGCTCCGCCTGACCCCGCTGAACCGTCGCCGCCTCGACGGCTTCAAGCGCAACCGGCGGGGCTACGGGTCCTTCCTGGTCTTCGGCCTGCTGTTCGTCGTGTCGCTCGGCGCCGAATTCGTGTCGAACGAGCGGCCGCTCGTGGTGTCCTACAAGGGCGACATCCTGTTTCCGGTGTTCAACGACTACCCGGAGGATCGCTTCGGCGGCTTCCTGGCCCATACGGACTACCGCAACCCCGAAACCGCCCGCGAGATCGAGGACCACGGCTGGATGGTGTGGGCCCCGAACCGCTATTCCAACGCGACCCGCAACCTCAGCCCCCCCACCACCCTGCCCTCGCCGCCGACCTGGCTCCTGTCGGACGCGCAATGCGAGAAGGCCATCCGGGACGGGGGCGGCACGCCGCCCGCCAGCCGCCCCTGCTCGGCCCTCGAAACCAACTGGCTCGGCACCGACGACCACGGCCGCGACGTGCTGGCCCGGCTCATCTACGGCTTCCGCCTCAGCGTCGTCTTCGCCCTGCTGCTCGCCGGCATCTCCTCCGCGGTCGGCATCGCGGCCGGCGCCGTCCAGGGCTATTTCGGCGGTTGGACCGACCTCATCATGCAGCGCGTCATCGAGATCTGGTCCTCGCTGCCGCACCTCTACATCCTCATCATCGTGGCGGCGGTCATCACGCCCTCCTTCGGCGTGCTGCTCGGCATCCTGCTGCTGTTCTCCTGGGTGAACCTCGTCCACCTCGTGCGGGCGGAGTTCCTGCGCGCCCGCAACTTCGAGTATGTCAACGCCGCCCGGGCGCTCGGCCTGTCGAACCTGCGCATCATGTGGAAGCACGTGCTGCCCAACGCCATGGTGGCGACGCTGACCTTCCTGCCCTTCATCCTGTCGGGCTCGATCACCACCCTCACCTCGCTCGACTTCCTCGGCCTCGGCCTGCCGCCCGGCTCGCCCTCGCTCGGCGAGATGCTGCTGCAGGGGACCTCCAACCTGCAGGCGCCCTGGCTCGGCCTCACGGCCTTCCTCACCATCGCCATCATGCTGTCGCTGCTGATCTTCATCGGCGAGGCGGTGCGCGACGCCTTCGACCCGCGCAAGACCGTCCGGTGACGCGGGCCGAAGGGCGGCGGGCGGGAACGGTCGATAGCATAAGGTGGGGAAGACGGTCCGGTAACGATCTTGCGTCATCGTCCGCTCGACACGAGGGTGACGCGGCGCCGTCCGTCACCCACCAGAACGACAGGGACAGAGTCGGACCATGATCGGTCTCGGAAAGATGTGGAAGAGCGTCAGGGGCGACGACCGGGGGGCGGCCCAGGCGGAGGAGGCGCGTCCCTCGACCATCCCGCGCGCCATCCCGGCCCCGCGCGCGCCCCTTCCCCCTCAGGTGATCGAGGCGGCCCCGCCCAGCGAGACCCGCGGTGCCGAACGCTTTGTCCCCACCCGCACCGGGACGGTGCTGACCACGGTGTCGGGCAAGCGCATCGCGGCCCGCATCATCAACATATCGCAGACCGGCGTCGCCCTGGAGGCGGAGCTCTCGGAATTCGGTGCCGGCGACATCGCCCTCGTGGGCACCCGGCCGGTGCTGCCGGGACGGCGCATCACCCTCGGCATCGTCTTCATGTTCCGCAAGCCCCTGGACCCCAAGCACTGCGGGCCCGACATCGTCCTGTGACACGCCGGGCCGGGAGCGCGCCGGCCCCACGACAGCGTCGCGGGGTCGGAGCGCCGCAGCGACTGCGACGGCGCCGACGCCGCTGCGTCGCCGTCACTCCGCCGCGGCGGCCGCGGAGCCCGCCATGGCGGCCTCGACGGCCGACAGGGCCGCCGCCGCCTGGGCGCCGTCGGGACCGCCGGCCTGGGCCATGTCGGGCCGGCCGCCGCCGCCCTTGCCCCCCAGCAGGGCCGCGCCGGCCCGCACCAGTTCGACGGCGTTGAAGCGCTGAACGAGGTCCTTCGTCACCGCCACAACGAGGCCGGCCTTGCCGTCCTCTCCGACGCCGACCAGCGCCACCACGCCGGAGCCGAGCGCCGCCTTGGCTTCGTCGGCGAGGCCCTTGAGGTCGCGCATGTCGATGCCGGTGACGACCCGGCCCATGTAGCCGACCCCCGCCACCTCGCGCGCGGCCTCGGCCCCGGCGCCTCCGCTCCCGCCGCCGAGGGCGAGCTTCTTGCGCGCCTCGGTCAGCTCGCGTTCGAGCCGGCGCCGCTCGTCGACGAGCCCGGCCAGGCGCTCGGCGGCGAGGTCCGGCGACGCCTTGAGCAGCTGGGCGAGGTCGCGCAGCCGGCCGCCCGCCTGGTTGAGCCCGCGGCGTGCCGCGTGTCCGGTGCGGGCCTCGACGCGGCGGACGCCCGAGCCGACGGCGCTCTCGCCCAGCACCGAGACGAGGCCGATGTCGCCGGTGCGGCCCGCATGGGTGCCGCCGCAGAGCTCGATGGAATAGAGCGCCTCGGTCGCGCCCCGGCCGCCCTCGGGGCGGCCCATCGAGACCACGCGGACCTCGTCGCCGTATTTCTCGCCGAACAGCGCCCGGGCGCCGCTGGCCCGCGCCTCGTCGATCGCCATGATGCGGGTCACGATGGGCTCGTTCTGCAGGACGACCGCGTTGGCGATGTCCTCGACCTCGGCCAGCTCCTCCGGCGTGATGGGCTTGGGATGGGAGAAGTCGAAGCGGAGGCGATCCCCGTCGACCAACGAGCCCTTCTGGGCGATGTGGGGGCCCAGCACCTGGCGCAGGGCCTCGTGCAGCAGGTGGGTGGCCGAATGGTTGGCGCGGATGGCGCGGCGGCGATCATGGTCGACCTCCGCGACGACGCCGGCCCCGACCGTCACGATCCCCTCCACCACCTCGACGTCGTGCACGACGACGTCGCCGAGCTTCTTGCCCGTGTCGGTCACGCGGAGCAGCAGGCCGGGCGCGGTGAGGCGGCCGGTGTCGCCGACCTGCCCGCCGGACTCGCCGTAGAAGGGCGTCTGGTTGAGCAGCACCTGGCCGCGCTCCCCCGCCCCGAGGCTCTCGACCTCGCGGCCGCCGGCGAGCAGCGCCGTGACGGTGCCCTCGGTCCGCTCGGTGCTGTAGCCCAGGAACTCGGTCGTGCCGACGCGGTCGCGGATGCCGAACCAGACGGCATCGGTGGCGGCCTCGCCGGAGCCCGCCCAGGCCTTGCGGGCCTCGGCCTTCTGCAGCGCCATGGCGGCGGCGAAGCCTGCCTCGTCGACGCCGATGTCGCGGGCGCGGAGCGCTTCCTGCGTCAGGTCGAGCGGGAAGCCGTAGGTGTCGTAGAGCTTGAAGGCGACCTCGCCCTTGAGCTGGCCGCCGGACGACAGCTCGCGCGTCTCGTCCTCGAGGATCGACAGGCCACGCGCCAACGTGGTGCGGAAGCGCGTCTCCTCCGAGCGCAGGATGTCGCTGACGCGCTCCCGCGCCGCGATGAGTTCCGGATAGGCCTCGCCCATGAGCTGCACCAGCACCGGAACGAGGCGCCACATCAGCGGCTCGGCGGCGCCGAGCAGCTGGGTGTGGCGCATGGCGCGGCGCATGATGCGGCGCAGCACGTAGCCACGGCCCTCGTTCGAGGGATCGACGCCGTCCGCCACCAGGAAGGCCGAGGCGCGCAGGTGGTCGGCGATGATGCGGTGGCTCGCCGCCTGCGGCCCGTCCGGGTCGACGCCGGTGAGGTTGGCCACGGCCTGGATGATGGTGCGCATCAGGTCCGTGTCGTAGTTCGACGTCACGCCCTGCAGGATGGCCGAGATGCGCTCGAGGCCCATGCCGGTGTCGATCGAGGGGCGCGGCAGCGGCACGCGGTCGCCGGGGCCGAGCTGGTCGTACTGCATGAAGACGAGGTTCCAGAACTCCAGGAACCTGTCGCCGTCCTCGTCGGCACTGCCGGGCGGCCCGCCCCAAACCTTGTCGCCCTGGTCGTAGAAGATCTCCGAACAGGGGCCGCAGGGGCCGGTGTCGCCGGCCGCCCAGAAATTGTCCGAGGTGGCGATGCGGATGATGCGGCTGTCCGGCAGGCCGGCGATCTTCTTCCACAGGTCGAAGGCCTCATCGTCGTCGTGGTAGACGGTGACGAGCAGCCGTTCCCTGTTCAGCCCGAAGCCGCCCGTGACGAGCTTCCAGGCGTTCTCGATGGCGGTCGCCTTGAAGTAGTCGCCGAACGAGAAGTTGCCCAGCATCTCGAAGAACGTGTGGTGGCGCGCCGTGTAGCCGACGTTGTCGAGGTCGTTGTGCTTGCCGCCGGCGCGCAGGCACTTCTGTGCCGTGGTGGCGCGCGTATACGGCCGCTTCTCGACGCCGGTGAAGAGGTTCTTGAACTGCACCATGCCGGCGCTGGTGAACATCAGCGTGGGGTCGTTGCGCGGAACGAGCGGGCCCGAGGCGACGACCTCGTGGCCGGCCTGGCGGAAGAAGTCGAGGAAAACCGCGCGGGTCTCGTTGACGCTTGTCATGGCACTGGGACTCGGGGGGTGTGGCTTGGACGTCTCTCGCCCTCGGGCGTGCGGGACGCCGCACGCGAAAAAAAGGGCGCCGGCCTCCTTTAGCCGCGCCCTTCGGAGCTGTCGAGACGAGGGGCCGGGGCCCCTTCACTTTGCCTTAACCCGAGGCGGGACCGGGGTCCCGCCGTCTCAGGCCTCCGGCGGCGTCTCGTCGTCGTCGTCGGCCTCCGGGCCGCCCGTCTCGAGGATGCGCTCGGCGATCAGGCCCGAGTTCTCGCGGATGGCGGCTTCGACCTTGCGGGCCACGTCCGGGTTCGCCTTGAAGAAGGCCTTGGCGTTCTCGCGGCCCTGGCCGAGGCGCTGGCTGTCGTAGGAGAACCAGGCGCCCGACTTCTCGACGATGCCGGCCTTCACGCCGAGGTCGACCAGCTCGCCGACCTTGGAGATGCCCTCGCCGTACATGATGTCGAACTCGACCTGCTTGAAGGGCGGCGCCACCTTGTTCTTGACGACCTTCACCCGGGTCGCGTTGCCCGTCACCTCGTCGCGGTCCTTGATCGATCCGGTACGGCGGATGTCGAGGCGGACCGAGGCGTAGAACTTCAGCGCGTTGCCGCCCGTCGTGGTCTCGGGCGAGCCGTACATCACGCCGATCTTCATCCGGATCTGGTTGATGAAGATCACCATGGTGTTGGACTTGGAGATCGAGGCCGTGAGCTTGCGCAGCGCCTGGCTCATCAGGCGTGCCTGGAGGCCGGGCTGCACGTCGCCCATCTCGCCCTCGATCTCGGCGCGGGGCGTCAGCGCCGCCACCGAATCGACCACCAGCACGTCGATCGCGCCGGAACGCACCAGCGTGTCGGTGATCTCGAGCGCCTGCTCGCCCGTGTCGGGCTGGGAGATCAGCAGGTCGTCGAGCTGCACGCCGAGCTTGCGGGCGTAGACGGGGTCGAGCGCGTGTTCGGCGTCCACGAAGGCGCAGACGCCGCCGTTCTTCTGGGCCTCGGCGATGCAGTGCAGCGTCAGCGTGGTCTTGCCGGACGATTCCGGCCCGTAGATCTCGATGACGCGGCCGCGCGGCAGACCGCCGACCCCGAGGGCGATGTCGAGGCCCAGCGACCCGGTCGAGACCGTCTCGATCTCGACGGCCTTCTGGTTCTTGCCGAGCCGCATGATGGAGCCCTTGCCGAAGGCTCTCTCGATCTGCGACAGCGCTGCGTCGAGCGCCTTGGTCTTGTCCACGGAGGATCCTTCAACGAGGCGGAGATTGCTCTGGCTCACGGCGTGACGTCCTTTTGACATGGGCTGGACGGCCCTGCAACTGACGTGAATGTACGCGTTTTGTTCTCATTCGCAAGGGCTGCGACCGGTCGGCGCGAAAGAATCCGGCGGGGCCTGGCGGGTGTGACCGCAGGCCCCCTCACGCCGCCGCGCTCGTCCCCTTCGGCTCCCATTCCTCGCCCCAGGCCTGCACGACGTGGCCGGGCGAGACTTCGCGGTACTGCCGCACCGGGGGCACGTAGTCGAGCGCCCGGATCGGGTTGCGGATCTCGTCCGCCGACACCTTGTGGCGGGCGCCGCGCCGGGCGGGGTCGGGCACCGGCACGGCGGCGAGGAGGCGGCGGGTGTAGGGGTGCTGCGGGTCCCCGAAGACGGCGGCGCGCGGCCCCATCTCGACGATCTCGCCGAGATACATCACGGCGACGCGGTGGCTCACCCGCTCCACCACCGCCATGTCGTGGCTGATGAACAGGAAGGCCAGGCCGAACTCCGCCTGGAGCTCCAGCATCAGGTTGACCACCTGCGCCTTCACCGACACGTCGAGGGCCGAAACGCTCTCGTCGGCCACGATCAGCCGGGGCCGCACCGCGAGGGCCCGGGCGATGCAGATGCGCTGGCGCTGCCCGCCCGAGAACTCGTGCGGGAAGCGCGACGCCATGTCGGGGGTGAGGCCGACGCGCTGCAGGAGGTCGGCGGTGCGCGCGCGCGCTTCGGCGCGGGTGCCGAGGCGGTTCAGCAGGATGGGTTCGGCGATGGCGGCCCCGACGCTCATGCGCGGGTCGAGCGAGGCGAAGGGGTCCTGGAAGATCATCTGCATGCGCTTGCGGCGCTCGCGCAGGGCGGCGGGGCCGAGCGTCAGCACGTCCTCGCCGTCGAGCAGCACGGAGCCGGCCGCGGGCTCGATGAGCCGCAGCACCGAGCGGCCCGTGGTGGACTTGCCGCAGCCGGATTCGCCGACGAGCGCCAGGGTTTCGCCCGCCCCAAGCGTGAAGGACACGCCCTCGACGGCGTGGACGCAACCCCGCACCTTGCCGAGCAGCCCGCCGCGGATGTCGAACCGGGTCGTGAGGCCGCTTACCTCCAGCACGGGCCTTTGCCCGGGCGTGACGGTGTCGGGGAGGCCGGGCGGCACGTCGACCGCGCCCGTCGTGGCCGACACGATGGGGAAGCGCAGCGGGCGCGTTTCCCCCGCCATGGAGCCCAGCTTCGGCACCGAGGACAGCAGCGCGCGCGTATAGGGGTGGTGGGCGCCGCGGAAGATCTCCGCCGTGTCGCCGGCTTCGACGGCGCGGCCGTGCCGCATCACCACGGTGCGGTCGGCGATCTCCGCCACCACGCCCATGTCGTGGGTGATGAACAGCACCGCCATGCCTTCCTGGTCCTGAAGCTCCTTCAGCAGGTCGAGGATCTGGGCCTGCACCGTCACGTCGAGCGCCGTCGTGGGCTCGTCGGCGATGAGCAGCTTCGGCCGGCAGGCCAGCGCCATGGCGATGACGACGCGCTGGCGCATGCCGCCCGAGAAGCGGTGCGGGTGGTCGTGCAGGCGCGAGCGCGCCGCCGGGATGCGGACGCGGTCGAGCAGCCGCACCGCCTCGGCCTCGGCGGCCTCGCGCCCGAGGCCGCGGTGCAGCATCAGCCCCTCGGCGATCTGGAAGCCGATGGTGAGCACGGGGTTGAGGCTCGTCATGGGCTCCTGGAACACCATGGCGATGGCGTCGCCACGCAGGCCCCGCATGGCGGGCTCCGGCAGGGCGAGCAGGTCGCGCCCCTCGAACAGCACCCGCCCGCCGACGCGGCTCGCCTGGCGCGGGTGGAGCCGCATGACGGCGAGGGCGCTGACGCTCTTGCCCGAGCCCGACTCGCCCACCAGCGCCACGGTTTCGCGCGCCCCCACCGTGAAGGAGACGCCGTGGACCACCTCGCGCCAGGCGCCGTCGCGGCGGAACGCGGTGGTGAGGTTCTCGACCTCCAGCAGGGGCGTGGACACGGCGGCGGACACGGGCGCGGACACGGCTGTGGGCATGGGCGATCTCACACGACGCGGCGTGCGTCGAGCGCGTCGCGCAGGCCGTCGCCGATGAAGTTGATGGACAGGACGGTGAGGAAGATCGCCGCCCCGGGGAAGAGCGCCCAGTGGGGCGCGACGTCGAGGTGGTCCTTGGCGTCGAACAGGATGCGACCCCAGGTCGGGATGTCGGGTGGGAAGCCGAGCCCGAGGAACGACAGGGTCGATTCCGCGATGATGGCGGAGGACACCTCGATGGTGCCGGCCACGATGACGGGCCCGAGCGCGTTCGGCAGGATGTGGTGAAGCACGAGGTGGAACGTCGTGGCGCCCTGCGAGCGGGCCGCCTCGACGAACTCCTTCTCGCGCAGTGACAGGAACTGCGCCCGCACCAGCCGCGCCACCGGCATCCAGCCGAGCCCGCCGATGACCAGCACGATCATGACGAAGACGCCGCCCTCGACGCCGAAGATGCGCTTCAGCGTGTCGCGGAAGAGGTAGATGAGCAGCAGCAGCAGCGGCAGCTGCGGCAGGGCGAGGAACAGGTCCGTCACCCACATCAGCACCGGCCCCAGGGCCCCGCGCGACATGCCGGCGAGGCTGCCGACGGTGAGGCCGACCACGGTGGCGACCAGCATGGCCGAGACGCCGACGGCGAGGGAGATGCGCCCGCCGGAGATCATGCGGGCCAGGATGTCCTGCCCGAGGTCGTCGGTGCCGAAGGGATGGGCGGCCGAAGGGCCCTGCAGCATGGCGGAGAAGTCGATGTCGTCGATGGCGATCGGCCACAGCAGCGGCCCGAGCAGCACCCCCAGCACCAGCATCGCCAGCACCACGACGCTGACCAGCGCGAGGCGGTGGCGGCTGAAGCGGTGCCACACCTCGTGCGGCCCCGAGCGGCGGCGCGCCGGCGCCGCGTCGGGCACGGCCGCGGCCAGGGCCGGAGCGGCCGCCACGAGGGCCGCCGTGCCCTCGGCGACGAGGGGCGAGCCCATCGCGGCGGGCGTGGGGTCGAGGCCCAGGACGGCGGGGTCTCGCATCAGCTCAGCCGAAGGAGATGCGGGGGTCGAGCCAGCCATAGAGCAGGTCCGCGATGAGGTTGAACAGGACGACCAGGCAGGCGAAGACGAAGGTGACGGCCATGACGACCGGCGTGTCGTTGGCCAGCATGGCGTTGATGAGGAGCGCCCCGATCCCCGGCACGCGGAAGATCTGCTCGGTGACGATGGCGCCGCCGAAGACCGCCGGCATCTGCAGCGCCACGAGCGTGACGACCGGGATGAGGCCGTTGCGGGCGATGTGGCGCCGCGTGACCGTTCCCTCGGCGAGGCCCTTGGCGCGGGCCGTGGTGACGTAGTCGAGCCGCGCCACGTCGAGCACGGCCGAGCGGACGTAGCGCGTGTAGGAGGCGGCCTGGAAGAAGCCCAGCACGCAGACCGGCATGATGGCCTGGCGCACGTGCTCCCAGTACCAGGCGAGGCCGGTCGCCTGGATGTCGGCGTCGTAGACGAAGGGCAGCCAGTGCAGGTTGATCGAGAAGACCAGGATGAACAGGATGCCGGTGAAGAATGTCGGCAGCGAGAAGCCCGCGAAGGCCAGCGTGTTGGCGAGCTTGTCGAGCAGCGAATAGGGCCGCACCGCCGCCGCGATGCCGACCGGCACGGCGATGAGCAGGGCCAGCACCTGCGAGGAGCCGACCACGAAGAGCGTGGTGGGCACCCGGTCGAGGATCAGCCGGGCCACGTCCGTCCGGCTCTGGAACGAGAAGCCCCAGTCGCCCCGCACCATGGCGACGAGCCAGTGCCAGTAGCGGAACAGCACGGGGTCATCGAGCCCGAACTTGGCCCGAAGCGCCAGGCGCACCTCGGGCGGGATGTTGGGGTTCGACGCCATGTCGCCGAAGGGGTCGCCCGGCGCCAGCGCCAGGATGGTGAACAGGATCAGGCTGATGCCGAGCAGGCTCGGCACCGCGACGAGGAGGCGGCGGAGGAGGTAGGCGCCCATCGGTCAGCCTCCCGGCGCCCGCCTCACGCCTCCTTCCACCAGTCGGCGATGTCCCACAGGTCGTTGTCCCAGCCGCTGCGCGGCGCGTGCAGCCCCTTGGCCAGGCCGGCGGCCGAGCCACGGTAGATCAGCGGCAGCACGTTGTCGGCCACGGCGAGGTCGTTCATGCGGATGATCATGGCGGCGCGCTTGATGGGATCGAGCTCGGTGGCGGCCTTGCGGTTGAGGTCGTCGAACTCGGCGTTCTGCCAGCGCGAGATGTTGCGGCCCTGCCACTTGTTGCTCTTCTGCGCGGCCTCCCAGGAGGCGTATTGCAGGAGCCAGGTGGTGGGGTCGGGCTGGGTCGCGTTGAAGGCGTATTCCTCCATGTCGGCGTAGAAATGCGGGTAGGTGTCGGGGTTGGCGACGTCGGAGGAGAAGAACACCGAAGCGGCGATGTTCTTCAGCTCGATCTCGATGCCGGCCTTCGCGGCCGCCTGCTTGACGATGGCCTGGGTCTTCTGGCGCGGCGCATTGGTCGAGGACTGGTAGACGAAGTGCATCCGCTTGCCGTCCTTGGCGCGGACGCCGTCCGAACCCTTGGCCCAGCCCGCATCGTCGAGCAGCTTGTTGGCCTTGGCGATGTCGAACGCGAAATGCGTGTTGGGCGAGACGTAGCGTTCCGGCCCGTTGATGGAGTTGGCCGACGCCTTGCCGGTCCGCCCGTAGATGTAGTCGGCGATCGCCTTGCGGTCGACGAGGAGGTTCATGGCCTGGCGTACGGCGGGGTCCGAGAAGGCGAAATGCTTGGTCTTCAGCGAGGACTTCTCGCCATCGACCTCCGTGTTGGGGTCGGTCGCGTTGAGCAGGAGGAATTCGAGGTAGTTGCCGAAGACGATGTCGACCCGGCCCTTGCCGCCCTCCTCGAGGCGCTTGAGGATCTCGTCCTCGACCTGGAGATTGTAGGCGTAGTCGTATTCGCCGGTCTGCAGCACGGCGCGGGCGGCCGAGACGGCGTCGCCGCCGCCCTTGAGTTCGACCGTGTCGAAGAAGGGCCGGTTCGGCAGGTGGTACCCCGTGTTGCGCTCGCCCCGCACGGTGTCGCCCGGGCGGAACTCCACGAAGCTGTAGGGGCCGGTGCCGACGGGATGGAGGTTCGCCGGCGCGTCGCGCGACTTCGCCCCGGTGTAATCGGCGAAGAGGTGCCGGGGGATGATGCAGCCCGGCACCGACACGAAGGCGTCGGCCCAGAAGGGCGTGGGCTTGTCGAACAGGACCTTGATGGTCAGGTCGTCGATCTTCTCGACCGTGATGTCCTTGTAGGAGCCGATCGTGGTGGCGGCCGTGGCGGGGTCGCGGGCGTATTGCCAGTTGAAGACGAGGTCGTCGGCCGTCAGAGGCTGGCCGTCCTGCCACTTCACACCCGGCTTCAGCTTCCACACGACGGACCGGCCGTCGGCCGCGACGGCGCCGTTCTGGGCCGACGGGATCTCGGCCGCCAGCACCGCCTGCAGCTCGCCGTCGTTGTTCCAGGCCGCCAGCGGCTCGTAGAAGATGCGGCAGGCCTCCTGGTCCTTGGTGCCGATGGCGAAATGCGGGTTCAGCAGCGTCGGCGCCTGCCAGAACAGCAGCTTCAGCGGCCCGCCGCCGCCCGCCTTCGTGGGCTTGTAGGTGGCGCGCACGTCCTCGGCCCGCGCCACGCCCCCATGGGCCAGCATCATGCCGGCCAGCGGCGCCGTCAGGCCCAGGGCCACCATGCGCTGCACGAAGCCCCGGCGGGACAGGCGCCCGCCCTTCACGTCGGCGACGAGGCCGCGCAGATCATGCTCATCCATTAGGCAACTCCACCCGCCCGCACAGCCCGCGAGCATAGACATTCGGGTTTCGGCAGCAAGACACGCGCCAAGTCGGCCCCGCCGAGCCGGGCCCGGCCCGGCGCGGCTGGCCTCCGTCCTGCATGCAGGACCGTGATAGGCTGGCGCGCCTCGCTCCCCCGCGCCAGCCCGAAAGGACCCGAAACCCATGGACAACCGCAACGACCTTTGGCGCCACGTCGACCTCCAGGCCGAGCGGCTCGTCGCCCTGTCGGACCGCGTGTGGGGCGTGCCGGAAGTCTGCTACACCGAGGCGCGCTCCTGCGCCGAGCATGTGGCGGAGCTGCACCACCAGGGCTTCCGCGTGACCGAACACGTCGCCGGCATCCCCACGGCCGTGATGGGCGAGGCCGGCGAGGGCGGGCCCGTCATCGCCTTCCTCGGCGAATACGACGCCCTGCCGGGCCTCAGCCAGGAGGCCGGCGTCGCCCGGCACAGCCCCGTGGAGGCCGGCGGCCACGGCCACGGCTGCGGCCACAACCTCCTCGGCTCGGCGGCGCTGCTGGCCGCCACCGCCATGAAGGACTGGCTCGCCGCGACGGGCACGCCGGGCCGCGTGCGCTATTACGGCTGCCCGGCCGAGGAAGGCGGCGCCGCCAAGGCCTTCATGGTGCGGGCCGGCGCCTTCGCCGACGCCGACGCCGCCATCACCTGGCACCCGTCGAGCTTCTGGGAGGTGACGCCGCCCTTGGCGCTGGCCAACACCCGGGCGGATTTCGTCTTCAAGGGCCGCTCGGCCCATGCCGCCGCCGCGCCCCACCTCGGGCGCTCGGCGCTCGACGCCGTGGAGCTCATGAACGTCGGCGTCAACTACATGCGCGAGCACATGCCGAGCGACGCGCGGGTGCATTACGCCTATCTCGACACGGGCGGCATCGCCCCCAACGTCGTGCAGGCCCATGCCCGCGTGCGCTACTCCATCCGGGCCCGCGACCTGCCCGGCATGCTGGAACTCGTCGAGCGCGTGAAGAAGGTCGCGCAGGGCGCCGCCCTGATGACCGAGACGGAGGTCGAGGTGCGGATCGTCAGCGCGGTGTCGAACCTCGTCGGCAACGCGCCGCTGGAGCGAACCCTGCAGGGCGTGATGGAGGACCTCGGGCCGCCGCATTTCGACGAGGCCGACCGCGCCTTCGCGCGGGACATCCGCGACACCTTCGGCCCCGGCGCCATCGACGCCGCCTTCAAGACCATCGGCATGGCGCCGACCGACGTGCCGCTCGCCGACTTCACCGTGCCGGCCGATGCGCGGCGCGACCCTTCCGTGGGGTCGACCGACGTCGGCGACGTCAGCTGGGTGGTGCCGACCGTGCAGGCCCATGCCCCGACCGTGGCGGTGGGCACGCCCTTCCACACCTGGCAGGTGGTGGCGCAGGGCAAGACGCCCGCCGCCCACAAGGCCATGCTGCAGGTCGCTAAGGCCATGGCGGCGACCGGCGCGGCCGTGCTGACGGACCCGGCGCTGCTCGCCGCCGCCAAGGCCGACCTCGCGGCCCGCGTCGGCCCCGGCGGCTACCGCTCGCCGCTGCCGCCCGAGGTCGAGCCCCCGCTCACCATGTCGGTGGCCTGAATGGACGGCCGCGCCGAGGCGATCGCGGCGGCCGTCGCCGCCTACGACGACGGCACCTTCCTCGCCGTGCTGCGCCGCCGCGTCGCCATGCCGACCGTCAGCCAGGGCGCGGCGGACCTCGCGGCGCTGCGCGCCTACCTCGACGACGAGATGGCGCCGAGCCTCGCCGGGCTCGGCTTCGCGTCCGAGGTCTACGCCAACCCGCACGAGGGTTTCGGGCCGCTCCTCGTGGCGGAGCGCCACGAGGGCGCGGACCTGCCCACCGTGCTGATCTACGGCCACGGCGACACGGTGCCGGGGCAGGACGCCGCCTGGCGCCCGGGCCTCGTCCCCCATGCCGTGACGGTCGAGGGGGACCGGCTCTACGGGCGGGGCACGGCCGACAACAAGGGCCAGCACACGATCGGCCTCCTGGCCCTGGGCTGCGTGGCGGCGGCCCGCGGCGGCCGGCTCGGCTTCAACGCCAAGGTCCTCATCGAGACCGGGGAGGAGGCGGGCTCGCCGGGGCTCGACGCCTTCTGCGCGGCGCATCGGGCGGAGCTCGCCGCCGACGTCCTCATCGCGTCGGACGGCCCGCGCCTCGCCGCGGACCGGCCGACGCTGTTCCTCGGCTCGCGCGGCGCCTTCAACATCGACCTGTCGGTCACGTCGCGCGACCGTGCCCACCATTCGGGCAACTGGGGCGGATTGCTGCGCAACCCCGCCACGGTGCTCAGCGCCGCTATCGCGTCGATGGTGGATGCGCGCGGCCGCATCCTGGTCGAGGCCCTGCGCCCGCCGCCCATCCCGCCCGGCGTGCGCGCCGCTCTGGCGGACCTCGCGGTCGGCGGCGGGCCCGACGACCCCGCCATCGACGCCGACTGGGGCGAGCCCGGCCTCAGCGACGCCGAGCGGGTCTTCGGCTGGAACAGCCTCGAAGTGCTCGCCCTGCTGGCCGGCACCCCGGAGGCGCCGCAGAACGCCATCCCGGCCTGGGCCCGGGCGACACTGCAGCTGCGCTTCGTCGTCGGCACGGACTGGCGCGGCGTGGTCCCGGCGCTGCGGCGCCACCTCGACGGCTTCGGCCTCGGCCGCGTGGCGGTGCAGCCCGCCCGCGGCGACGTGCTGGGGGCGACGCGGCTCGACCCCGCGGATCCCTGGGTCGCCTGGGCGCTCGCCTCCCTGGCGGCCACCACCGGCCGGCCGCCGGCGCTGCTGCCGAACCTCGGCGGCTCCCTGCCCAACGACGTCTTCGCCGACACGCTCGGGCTGCCGACGCTGTGGGTGCCGCACTCGCACGGGGCCTGCAACCAGCACGCGCCGAACGAGTTCCTGCTCGGCCCGATCGCCCGCGAGGGCCTCGCCATCATGGCGGGGCTGTTCTGGGACCTCGGCGAGGGCGGCGGGGCCGTGCTGGCCCGGCGCCGGGCGGGCTGACGCGGCCCGCCCGGCCCGCCAGCGGGCCGCCTGCGCTCAGGCCGAAGCGCCGCCCCGGGGCAGGAGCTGCTCGGCGAGCGTCGCCCAGTAGCTGGCGCCCGTGGTCAGCACGGCGTCGTTGAAGTCGAAGGCGGGATGGTGGACCTGCGGGTTGTCGCCCTCGCGCGCCGCCCCCAGCATGATGTAGTTGCCGGCCTTGGCGTCCAGCATGAAGGAGAAGTCCTCGCCCCCCATGGTGGGATGCTCCATCGGCAGCACCCTGTCGCGGCCCGCCACGGCTTCGGCGGCGCGGCGGGCGAGGTCGGTGGAGTCCGCGTCATTGACCAGCGCCGGATAGGTACGGACGAAGCCGGCCTCGGCTTCGGCGCCATAGGCGGCGGCGGTGGAGCGCACGATGCGGCCGAAGGCCTCCTCGAGCAGGTCGCCGACCGCCGGCGAGAACCAGCGCGCCGTGCCCCGCATCGTCACCTCCGACGGGATGACGTTGAAGGCGTTGCCGCCCTTGATCTCGCCGATCGTCATGACGGCGCTTTCGGTGGGGCGGATGTTGCGCGCCACGACCGATTGCAGTGCCGACACGATGGCGCCCGACACCACGATGGGGTCGACGCCGTTGTGGGGCTGCGCGCCATGCGCGCCGACGCCCCGCACCGTGATGGACAGGTTGGCCACCGCCGCCATGGTGGGGCCGACGCGCCAGTTGAAGGTGCCGAGGGGCTCGCTCGGCCAATTGTGCATCCCGAAGATGCGGTCCATCGGGCAGCGGTCGAACAGGCCCTCCTTCACCATCACCTCGCCGCCGCCGCCCTGCTCCTCGGCAGGCTGGAACACGACGTAGACGGTGCCGGCGAAATTGCGCGTCTCGGCGAGGTAGCGCGCCGCCCCGAGCAGCATGGCGGTGTGGCCGTCGTGCCCGCAGGCATGCATCACGCCGGGGTTCTGCGACGCATAGGGCAGGCCCGTGGCCTCCACGATGGGCAGGGCGTCGATGTCGGCCCGCAGGCCGATGGCCTCGGCCCCGGGCTCGCTCCCCCGGATCACCCCCACCACGCCCGTGCCGGCGAGGCCCGTGATGACCTCGTCGACCCCGAAGGCGCGCAGCTTCTCCTGGATGATCGCGCTGGTGCGGTGCTCGGCAAAGGCGAGCTCGGGGTGGAGGTGGAGGTCGCGGCGCCACGCCGTCATGTCGGCTTCGAAGGCGGCGATGCGGTTGAGGATGGGCATGGGGTCGGGTTCCGGTGATCGGGGCGGCTGTCGCGCCATGATGGCATGCAATCTCGCAAGTTCGATGCCGGGCGGGGCCGCGCGTGTTACGGATCCCGGCCCGTCGCCGCTCGAGGAGCCGCCCGTGACCGACCTTGCCGACACGCCGTCCCTTTCCGAAACGACTTCGCTGGCCGACATGACGGCTTCGGCGCTGCGCGACGCCATCGCGTCCAAGGCCGTCTCGCCCGTCGAACTCATGGACGCCTGCCTCGCCCGCATCGCGGCCGTGAACCCGGCCGTCAACGCCATCGTGGCGCTGGATGCCGAGCGGGCCCGCGCCGCCGCCCGCGCCGCCGAGGCGGCCGTGATGCGGGGCGACGCCCTGGGGGCCCTGCACGGCCTGCCGGTCGGCATCAAGGACACGCAGGACACGGCCGGGCTGGTGACGACCTACGGCAGCCCCCTCTTCGCCGACCACGTGCCGGCGGCCGACGAGGCCTGCGTGGCGCGGCTGCGTGCCGCCGGCGCCATCGTGATCGGCAAGACCAACACGCCCGAATTCGCGGCCGGCGCCAACACCCGCAACATCGTGTACGGCGCCACCGGCAACCCCTTCGACCCGTCCCGCTCGGCGGCGGGCTCCTCGGGCGGCTCCGCCGTGGCGCTGGCCTGCGGCATGGTCCCGCTCGCCTCGGGCTCCGACACGGGCGGCAGCCTGCGCAATCCCGCCGCCTATGCCGGCATCGTCGGGATGCGCCCCTCGCCCGGCCTCGTCGCCAGCGACAAGCGCGGCCTCGGCTGGTCGGCCCTGCCGACCGACGGCCCCATGGCGCGCGACGTCGCCGACACCGCCCTGATGCTGTCCGTGCTGGCGAGCGATGCCGCCGACGACCCGCTCGCCTATACGCTGCCGGGCGAAGCCGTGCGGGCGAGCCCCGGGCGCTGGTCCCCGCCGCGGCCGGTCGCGCTCGCGGGGCTGCGGCTCGCCGCAACGGAAGACTTCGGCTTCGCCCCGACCGAAAGCCACATCCGCCGCGTGTTCCGCTCCCGCGTCGCGGCGGTGTCGCCGCTCTTCGCCCGCACCGAGATGGCGACGCCCGACTGTTCCGGCGCCGACGACTGCTTCGCGGTGCTGCGGGCGTCGCATTTCCTGGCCCAGCACGGCCCCGCCTACCGCGACCGGCCCGGCCTGCTCGGCGCCAACATCCGCGCCAACGTCGAGGAGGGGCTGGGCTACGACCTCCAGGACTACGCCCGCGCCGCCGCCGCGCAGACCCGCATCTACCGCGCCTTCCAGAGCTTCTTCCGCCACCACGACGTGCTGGTGAGCCCCGCCGTGACGCTGAGCCCGCGGCCCTGGACCGAGATGTATCCCACCGCCATCGACGGCGTGCCGACGCGCTCCTACTTCCACTGGCTGGCGCTGGCCTATGCGGTGACGCTGGCGGGCCATCCGGCACTGTCCCTGCCGCTCGGCACCGACGAGGCCGGCCTGCCCTTCGGCCTGCAGATCGTCGGGCCGCGCGGGGGCGACGCGCTGCTGCTCGGGGTCGCGGCGGCGCTGGAGGCGGCCTTCGCCGGCGATCCGGCGCTGGGCCGGCCACGGCCGGACCTCGGACGCCTCGCCGCCGCCCCGCCCCTCGCCGCGGCCCCGGGCTTCCGCGACCCGGGCTGAGCGCCGTCAGGCCGCGCTGCTCAGCCCGCCAATCGGGCGGGACCGGCCGGCCAGGACCGCGTCGCCCTCCGCCACCACGCGGTCGCGGCCGCCGTTCTTGGCGGCGTAGAGGCAGATGTCCGCCCGGCCCAGCAGGTCGACGATCTCGGCCGGCGGTTCGGAGGCGGACGCGAGCGCGATGCCGATGCTCACCGTCGTGCGGACGGGGCCCTGCGGACCCTCGATGACGATGTGGGCGAAGAGGGCGCGGATCTCGTCCGCCACGGCCCTGGCCCGATCGGCGTCGGCGCCCGGCAGCACGGCGGCGAATTCCTCGCCCCCGACCCGGCACACGAGGCTGGTGGGCGGCAGGTAATCGTGGGCGAGATGCGCGAAGGCGACCAGCAAACGGTCGCCGGCCGGGTGGCCGTGGCGGTCGTTGACGAGCTTGAAGCCGTCGAGGTCCATCAGCAGCAGGGCCGTCGGCAGGCCCGCGCGGCACGAGGCCGCCACCAGCGCGGGGCCCGAGCGGGACAGGGCGCGTCGGTTGCCGATGCCGGTGAGCACGTCCTCGAGGGCCTCGCGGCGATGCAGGCTGGCGGCCCGCTCGCGGTCCGTCGCGATGGACGCGACGCCGAGCAGCACCACCACCAGCACGGTTTCGAGCCCCAGCACCCCGCCCCAGACCTGGGCGACGTCGGCGCCGAAGGGCGCCAGCCCGAAGGTGGGGCCCAGGACGGCACGCAGGGCGAAGAAGGCGCCGTGGCCGAAGAAGACGCGCGCCGCCCAGCGCCGCGCCACCGGCCCGGTCGCGGCGGCGCCCTCGCCGCGGTGGTGTTCGACAGCGGTCGCCAGGCTGTAGAGGGCCACGATGGCGGAGGTCACACCGATGCGCCAGGCCTGCGACAGGTCGAACAGCGACACGGCGACGAGCCAGGCGAGGGTCCCGGCGACGATGATCTCGAAGGGCGCCGACCGCGCGTCGAAGCGCCGGGCCGCCGCCCAGAGCAGCCCATAGGACAGCATGAGGGCGGCATTGCCCAGCACGCGCAGGGGGGCGTGGATGTCGGTGGGGGCGGCCAGGACCATGGTGAAGCCCGCGCCGAGGCACAGGAAGGCGCAGCCCGTCCACCTCAGCAGCGGGCCCGCCTCCGCCCCGCGCGCGGCATGGACCATCAGGCCGCCCAGGCCGAACAGGACCAGAACCGAGATCGTGAGCAACGTGACGGGATCGAAAGCCATTGCCGACGGGTCCGGACGCAACCTTGCGTGACCAGGTCAAGCTAGGGCGCAGCGGTTAAGAACCTCACCGCTCGCCTGCGTTGCAGCGTCACTGCGCCACGAGTTCGGCCTGGAGGGCGCCGGCCGACTTGATGGCCTGCAGGATGGCGATGATGCCGGAAGGCTTGAGGCCGATCTGGTTCAGGCCGTTGACCAGCGCCTTGAGCGTGGTGCCGTGCAGCATCTCGAGCGTGCCCTTCGGCTCGGACGACGAGATGGCGGTGGACGGCACCACCTGCGTCTTGCCGCCGGACAGGGGCGCGGGCTGGGACACCTGCGGCGATTCCGTGATGCGCACCGTCAGGCTGCCGTGCGTGACCGCGACGGTCGAGATCTGCACGTCCTCGCCGATCACCACCGTGCCGGTCCGCTCGTCGATCACGACGCGCGCCGGCACGTCGGGGTCCACCGTGAGGTCGCCGATCTCCGACATGAACCGCGTGGCGCCGACGCCCGGCGGGCACAGCAGCGCCACGCGCCGCAGGTCCTCCTCGTGGGCGCCCCGCGTGTGGAAGCGCTGGCGCGTGTAGGCGTTCACGGCATCGGCGACCCGCACCGCGGTCTTGAAGTCCGGGTTCTTGAGTTCGAGCACGAGGCTGCCGCCCGGCCCGAAGCTGCCCGGCGCTTCGCGCTCCACCACGGCGCCGTTGGCGATGCGGCCCGCCGTCGGCACACCCTGGCTGTAGCTTTCGGCGGCGCCCTGGGCGGAGGAGCCCGACACCGAGACGGCGCCCTGGGCGACCGCGTGGGTCTGGCCGTCGCCGCCCATCAGCGGCGTCATGATGAGCGTGCCGCCGAGCAGCGACGTCGCGTCGCCGAGCGACGAGACGGTGACGTCGAGCGGCTGGCCGCGGCCGGCGAGCGGCGGCAGCTGGGCGGTGACGATGACGGCGGCGACGTTGCGGTTGCGGAGCGACATGTTGCGCACGTTGACGCCCATGCGGTCGAGCATGGACTGCACGGCCTGTTCGGTGAAGGGCGCGTTGCGCATCGTGTCGCCGCTGCCGAGCAGCCCCACCACGAGGCCGTAGCCCACGAGCTGGTTGTCGCGCATGCCGCCGAGCGTCGTGATGTCCTTGATGCGCACGGCGGCGGCAGCCGGCAGCGCGCTGCCCAGCAGGGCGAGGGTGGCCAGCGCCGCGAGGGCGAAGGGCGAGGGGCGGCGCATCAGCCCGCGCCCGCGCCGGAGAAGACGTGGACGGCCCCGTCCCCGCCGATGGTCCCCGACACGGTGAGGCCGCTTTCGAGGTTGCGGACCGGGATGACGTCGCCGATCGCGCCGGACTGCAGCGCCGAGCCATAGGTGGCGATGGTGAGGCCGCCCTCGGCGTAGACGATCCGCACCATGGCGTTCAGCGACACGACCTTGGGCTCGCCGATGGCGTTCTTCGGGATGGGCAGGCGCGGCAGCAGGGTGCGGCGGGACGTCTTGTTGACGAGGGCGTTGCGGTCGAGCACCGCGGCGGCGCGGCCGGCGAAGTCGTCCGGCATCTCCATCTCGGTCAGCATGCCGTCGCGGATGATGTCGCCCGGGTAGATGACCACGGCCGGCACCGGGACGAACTGGCCGGCGAGGGCGGGCGCGGCCCAGAGCGCGAGCACGGCCGGGGCGGCCCGGAGCGCGAGCACGGCCGGGGCGGCCCGGAGCGCCGCGAGCGCCCGCGCAGCGCCGTTGTGGCGGGGGCGGCGGAGGGGGCGCGTCATCCGCGGGTTCCCGTCGTGAGGGTGGAGCCCATCTGGTCGCAGGCCTGGATGACCTTGGAGTTCATCTCGTAGGCGCGCTGGGCCGAGATGAGGTCCGAGATCTCCTTGACGGGGTCGACGTTGGAGGCCTCGAGGTAGCCCTGGCTGATGGTGCCGACGCTGGGGTCGCCCGGCACGCCCACCACGGCATTGCCGGACGCGGCCGTCTCGCGGAACATGTTGGAGCCGAGGTGCTCGAGGCCGGTCTCGTTGGCGAAATTGGCGAGGGTGAGCTGCCCGAGCTGCGTCGGGGTCGTGGCGCCGTTCACCGTCGCCGTCACGATGCCGGACGACGAGACCGTCACGTTGGTGCTGTTGGCCGGCACCAGGATGGACGGGCTGACGGCGTAGCCGTCGAGGCTGACGAGCTGGCCGGCCGCGTTGGTGTTGAAGGCGCCGGCGCGGGTGTAGACGGTGTCGCCGTTCGGGCCCGTCAGCTGGAACCAGCCGCGGCCCTGGATGCCGAGGTCGAAGGTGTTGCCGGTGTTGGTGAAGGAGCCCTGCGTCTGCAGGTTCCGGATCGCCGCCATGCGCACGCCGAGGCCGAGCTGCGCGCCCTCGGGGATGGTGCTGCCCGTCCCCCGGTTCGACACGCCCTGCAGGCGCTCGGCTTCGTACATGAGGTCGGAAAACTCCGCCTTGCCGCGCTTGAAGCCGGTCGTGTTGATGTTGGCCAGGTTGTTGGCGATGACTTCGACGTTGGTCTGCTGGGCGGACATGCCGGTGGCGGCGATCGCAAGGGCGCGCATTCAAAAGGTCCCCGGAGCCGGCCGACCCATCGGGGCCGCGTGAGGCTCGTTCTCGAAAAGGATGCCGGGCCACCGAGCCCCGGGAGGGCGGGGCGGGCTCTCGCGAGCCGCGTGAGGCGGACCGGCGGGGCGTCGCGGGGCGGTGCCGGTCAGATCGCCATCCGGCTGACCTCCTGGAAGGCCGCCACCGACTTGTCCCGGATGGCGAGGACGGTCTGCAGCGATTCCTGGGCCGACATCACGGTCTGCACCACGTCCTGGGCGCTGGACTGGCCCTGGATGCCGGAGATCGCGGTGGCCTCGGCCGCCTTCATCTTCTTCACGGCATCGCCCGACACCTGGGCCATGACGGAGCCGAAGTCCCCGCCGCCGGCCGAAACCGCGGAGGTGGCCGAGGCCGCGAGCGAGGACGCGGCGGAGCCGGCCGCGGCGCCGAGCGAGGGCGCCAGCGACGACAGGGCCGAGGTGACGAGCGGGAGGGCTGCGATGATCATGATGAGCCTTTCAGGAGGTCGATGGTCATGGAGATCAGGTCGCGCGACTGCTTGATGACCTGGAGGTCGGCTTCGTAGGAGCGGTTGGCTTCGCGCATGTCGCTCATCTCGGAGATCATGTTGACGTTGGGCATCTTGACGGCGCCCTTCTCGTCGGCGGCGGGGTTGCCGGGGTCCTGCTGGACCTGGAAGGCGCTCGGGTCCTCGCCGACGGACTTCACCGCCACCACGTCCTGGCCCGCCACCTGGTCGAAGGTGTTCTCGAACGTGATGGTCTTGCGGCGGTAGGGGTCGGCCCCCGGCGTGGCGCCGGTGGACTGGGCGTTGGCGAGGTTCTCCGACACGACGCGCAGGCGCGCCGATTGGGCGGACAGGCCCGAACCCGCGACCCGGAGCGCCGCCTGGAGGGAGTCGATCATCGGCGCCTCGGGGATTGTGCAGGGATCGAGCTTGTGCCGGGATGCCCTCCGGCAGCATCGGGACGTCTCTGTTCGTCGGCTGAGAAACGGGACTTCATCCGCGAACCCTCAGCTCTTCACCGCCGACATCAGCATGGCGTGAAAGCTCTTCACGATGCCGGTGTTCAGCGAATAGGCACGGTTGACGTCGCCGGCCTTGATCAACTCCTGCTCGAGGCTGACCGAGTTGCCCGACTCCGTCACCTCCCACGGGGTCTCCTCCTTCATGGCGGCGGCCTGGGCCTGGATAGGGTCGAGCGCGAGATGGCTGGGGTCGGTCGACGCCATCTCGAGCTTGGTCTTGTCGAGCACTTCGGAGAAGGGCTTGACGGATTGGGCCCGGTAGCCGGGCGTCGAGGCGTTGGCGACGTTGGCGGCGATCACCGACTGGTCGGTCGACAGCCAGCGGGCCTGCCGCGCCGCGAGATCGAAGAGGTGGATGGGGTCCACGGCGACACTCCCCGGCACGTGGTTCAGGACGAGGCCGACCGTGCCGGCCCAACCTTGCACGGGGCTGTCGCGCGGCCGTCGCGGTGCCGCAGCAGACCCGGCCGTCCCAAGAATAGAACTCGCGGCCGCACGCTCCCGAAAGTCGCGAGCCGCCACGCCAGCCCGGAATACAACCCGGTTAACCCGGCGGTGACGTCCGGCTCGCGCGAATCACCCGGTCCGGCTCGGTTCGTTACCGAAACGTTACCTGACGCTGGGGCATGGGATCGACATTGTCTTCATGAAAAGAGGGGCGCGGCAGGGGGCGGGGACGCCGGATCGCAACGCTTTATTAAGCATCCCGGCTCTAAAAAATTTCCACAGATGGTGAATGAAACGTGAGCGCGGCCCGGCCAACCGGACCCGCACCGGACCGAGGATGCCCCCGATGCTGATTCTGATCGACGACCGGGAAATCGTGGCGGTCGGCTATGCCGGCGGCTTCAAGTCCGAAGGCGTCTGCTCGACCGGCTTCTGCCCGACCGACTTCCGGGGCTGGATCGAGACCGTCGCGGACCACGACCTCCAGGCCGTCGAAGCCTTCCTGATCGGCAATTGCCGGGATCGGTCGGAGTATCCGGGCTGGATCCGCGAGCGCTCCGGCGCGCCCATCATCGCCATCAACGAGACCCAGTCCCTCGAACAAACGCTGGACCTCTTCGCCGCCGGCTTCGACGACGTGGTGCGCAAGCCCATCCACGTCCGCGAACTCCTGGCCCGCATCGACGCCATCCGGCGCCGCGTGGCGGCCGGTGCCGCCAAGAAGGCCGACGTGACGGTGGGCGAGATCCGCGTCTTCTTCGACGGGCGCGACCCCGAGATCCGCGGCGAAGCCTTCCTGTTGCCGCGCCGCGAGCGCCGCATCCTGGAATACCTGGTCAAGAACCGCGGCCGGCGCGTCTCCAAGACCCAGATCTTCAACGCTATCTACGGCATCTTCGACGAGAACATCGAGGAGAACGTGGTCGAGAGCCACGTGTCGAAGCTGCGCAAGAAGCTGCGGGCCAAGCTCGGCTACGACCCGATCGAGTCCAAGCGCTACCTCGGTTATTGCCTAGAGGATCCTGCCGGCGCAGCCCCGGCCGGGGTGTGGGACGGCGAGCGGGCAGAGGTCGCCGGCCGGGCGCTGGTGGCGGACGCCGCCTGACCGGGGGCGGCCCACCGCCGCCCCTGCCGCCCCTGCCGATCCACGCCGCCACGCCGCGCTTGAAGCGGCGTGGCCGCAGGCCATCGCGGCTCGCGCCGGGAACCTGTCGGCCTGCATCGGGGCGACGCGGGATCGGTTCGGATCAGCGTCGGATCCCGCAGGTCCGCAGGTCCGCAGCGACCCGCGTCAGTTCGCACCGAAGCGCAAGTGCCCCAGCAGGCCCAGGGTCGCGTCCTCCATCAAGCGATCCACGCCAAGGCCGCCGTCACTGGGGTGCCGGTAGGTCCCGCGAGCCAGATTGACGGCGAGATGCCCGACTCGCCCGAGCGCTCGTTTGCTGGTGTTCAGGTCGCGCCGAGCCGCGCAGTGACGGTGGATCCGTCGCCAGTGCGCGACTGGCGCGACGAACCGGGGATCGTCGGCGGCGTGCGCATCCAGCATCGTCAGTCGGTGCAGGGCGATGTCGACCAGCCAGGCGACCCGCCGTACCCTCGACGGCTCGTCGGCCATCTTGGCCCGGATCTTCCCGACGAAGTTGCGGTTCTGGAAGCCGAAAACGTTGGCGCTGTGCTGACGGTAACCGACCAGCGGCTCGTCCAAGAGCGCGATCTTGCCGAAGCTGCCGGCGAGGAACGAGGTCCAGCCATCGTGACCGAGGGCGTTTTCGGGAGCGTTGCTGTCACTGCCGCGCGTCGCGCGGTCGTGGGGCAGCAGATCGAGCAGCCGTCGGTCGAACGTTTGCGCAAAGCCCCAGAACATCGTCCAAGGTTCGAGCGTGCAGGGCGGGACGGTTCGGGACCCATCGATGTGACGCCGCATCTCGCCGACAGGCTCGCCGGCGGCGTCGATGAGCGTAGCGGTGTGGACCGCCATGACCGCTCCGCCATCCCGGATGGCGGCGAGCGAGCGTTCGATCTTGTCGCGACGCCAGATGTCGTCCTGGTCCGAGAAGGCTATGTAGGGATGGGTCGTGAGCGATGCCGCCTTGAAGAAATTGTCCGCGTAGCCGAGATTGACAGCATTGCGTTCGAACCGGATCGGCACGGGAGACCGTGCGGCGAACTCGCCAACTATGCTCGCCGTCCCGTCTGACGATGCGTCATCGCAGATCACGATCTCGCTCGGCGGAACCGTCTGCGACACGATGCTGTCGAGCTGCTTCTCCAGGAAGCGCGCCCCGTTATAGGTTGCCATGGCGACCGAGACAGACATCTCGCCTCGCGCGGACGGGCTCAACACCGGATGTCGTGTGCACATAGAATAACCATCCAATGTCGATCGAACGGGATCCTATTCAGTGCATTAATCTTGTCAACTGTGTCGCGCGACGGCATTGAGCGGCAGTCGGCTCACCGGCGCCCGCACCGCTCCGGCGTGGAGTTCGAAGACTCCCCCCATGGCCTACCGCCACCTCGTTCCGTCCAGCGCCACTCCAAGACCGTCACGGCCGCCCCGCGAGGCCGCGACCCTTTCACGATCGATGTCGTCGACGATCTCGCCCCGGCTCACACGTTCGGCGACACGGTGACGATCGACGGCCTGAGCGCCCACAAGGTGAAGGCCGTGCGGGAAGCCATCGGGGCCGCAGGGACCCGCCTGCTCTGCCGTCACGGCTACAGTCCCGACTCCGACCCCATCGAGAACGCTCTTGCCAAGCTGAAACCCTGCTTCGGACCGCGGCGGCTCGAACCGTCTCCGACCTGCGCGCCGCCCTCCGGCAAGCCTCGACGTGCTTCACCATTGCAGACCGCCGCAACTGTCTCGCCGCCCCAGCCAACGGAACACAGGATTCGACCTGATGGGCAACAGCTCCAACGTCCGAAAATGATGGAATAAATAATATCCCGGCAACGCATCTGGATTGACATTAGGCAAAGGGACACTTCCTGCTTTGCTAAAATTGTTCTGTTGGCTTTGGTTTGGTGAGACCCGGATTCACAACAATTGCGGTCCGGGAATGATGTCATGGATCTTCAGATCAGGCGATGGAAGCGATGCAGACCATTTCTAGTAAAGATATTATAGCGTCTTGGTTTGTAGCAGACGACCCCCTCAATGCGTCGGATTTTCCGCAGACCGGGCATGACTCGTCCCGCGAAAAATTCCAGCAAGTCTACTGGCGCTGTGTCGTCGGCTTCTACGCCACGCTGGCACGACAATCGCCGAACGCAAGAAAAGTGTTTTTCACGAACCTTGAGACCCTGCCCAAGATCGGAACGTTTGATATTGCCGAGTTCTTCTCGCGCATCGGCGTGGAGGTCATCACGCTGCGAACCGTTCGACGCTTGGGAAGCGCAAAGGTAAAAACCTGGAACAATCAGTTCTTCATCCTCGATATCATCGAGCATCTGGCGTCGCGCACGGATTTCGAGACCGTGATGGTGCTGGATGCCGACTGCGTCTGGGTCCGTTCGCCCGACGCGATGGTGTTCGACGTGCGCCGGAGGGGGATCCTGTCCCTCTCGCAACCCTACCCCGAAAGCTTCGCCATCAACGGCGTGACCAGGCCGGACATGATGAGAGCCGCCGCGCTCCTGGCTGGTCGGCCTCTGCCATGCGTGCCGCATTACTCGGGCGGCGAGCTGTTTGCCGCCACGGCAGCGCGCGTCAAGGATGTTTGGCGAACTGCCGAGCCGATGTGGCAGCGCCTGCTCGACGCGGCGCCTGGGGAAATCACGGTGACGGAGGAAGGTCAGTTCCTCAGCATCATCTATGAATTCCTCGACGTCCCCGTTGGGACTGCCGATCCTCACTGCCGGCGCCTGTGGACGGCTCTTCGCCTCAACAACGTGTCGATGGAGGACAAGGACAGCTCTCGCTGTGTCTGGCATCTCCCCATGGAGAAGAAGACCGGTTTCGCCGATCTGTTCAGAGCCATAGGCCAGAACGATTCCTGGGTCTGGACGACCGATCCTGACGGACTCCGCGAGATCATCGCCAAGACGATGGGCATCCCGCGTCGCAGCGGGAAGCAGTGGTTGATGCAGGTCGCGGCACGCGCAGAATTCTACAGGGAAAAGTTGGACAAGCGAGCACGGACCAGCTGAACAGGCGAGAGGCGACGACGGAACGTGGCGACCCCGCGCAAGGGTTCGGAGGGCTCGAAGCGCGTTCGCCCTGAGCCGCGCCACGCCGCCGGGCCAATGCGGGTTCGACCGTCGACAAGCATCACGTCCCCCGCGGCCTTGACCCGCGCCCGCCGCATCTCCATGTCCTGGACGTTCCACGGAGATCCCCGGCAAGGGGCTGAGACACCGCTGGGCCCTCCGCATCGCGGATGGGCGGCGCGGAAATCCATAGAACCTGATCCGGTTCGCACCGGCGTAGGGAATGGAACCGGCCCCGCCTCGCTGCATCCGCCGGTCCCCGTCCCTCGCCGCCATGCCAGGGGGAGTGGATGCCATGGCGGGTGCGCCCGTCCTTTATAACGGCCTCGGGCCCGCGCCGCGCCCTTCCGCGCTCCCGGCCCCCGCCGTGCCGGCCGCGGTCGACGTCGCCATCGTGGGCGGCGGCGTGGTCGGGCTGTCGGTCGGCTGGCGCCTCGCCCGGCGCGGCCTCGCGGTCGCGGTGTTCGACGCCGGAGCGGCCGGCGGCGGCACGAGTTCGGCCGCCACCGGCATGCTGGCGGCCGCCGCCGAACACGAGCCGGGCGGCGACGCGCTGCTGGACCTCGCGCGCGAAAGCCTCGCCCTGTGGCCGGCGTTCCGCGACGCGCTCGAGGCCGACGCCGATGCCGCCATCGACTATTGGGCCAAGGGAACGCTCGTCGTGGCGGTGGGCCGCGACGAGGTCGACCGGCTTCGCGCCCGGCACGCCCTGCAGCTGCGGGCGGGGCTCGACGCCCGCTGGCTCGGCGCTTCGGCGCTGCGCGAACTCGAGCCCGGCCTCAGGCCCAACGTGGCGGGCGGCATCCTGTGCCCCGGCGACCATCAGGTCGACCCGCGGCTCACCGTGGCGGCGCTGCGGGCGGCCTTTCTGCGCCGCGGCGGCCTGCTCGTCGAGGGCGCGGCCGTCGAGGCGCTCGACATGGCGGGCGGTGCCGTCGTCGGGCTGGTGGCGGCGGGCCGGCCCTGCCGCGCCGGCACGGTCGTGCTGGCGAGCGGCGCCGCCGCGGCGTCGGGCGGGCTGCTGCCCGCGGGGTTGAACCTTCCGCTGCGGCCGCTCAAGGGCCAGTCCATGGCGCTGCGGGCCCGCCCCCAGTTCGGCCGCAACCAGCCCCTCCCCATCGACCACGTCGTGTGGACCGCCGAGGTCCATATCGCGCCGAAGTCGGACGGCCGCATGATCGTCGGCGCCACCATGGAGGAGGCGGGATTCGATCCCCACGTGACGGCGGGCGGGCTCTATGCGCTGCTGGAGGGCGTGAGGCGGGCACTGCCGGGGGTCGAGGAGATGGCGGTCGAGGGCGTCTGGGCGGGGTTCCGCCCCACGACCGAGGACGACGCGCCGGTGCTGGGGGGCTCGGCGGTGCCGGGCCTCGCCTTCGCGGCCGGGCACCATCGCAACGGCTACCTGCTGGCGCCGGTGACCGCGCAGGCTCTGGAAACCTGGATCGTCGACGGCGCCGTCGCGGGCGCGGCGACCGGTTTCGGCATCGGCCGCTTTCAACGGCCTACGGGAGGATGACGCATGAAGCTCATGGTCAATGGCGAGGACCGGGACACGGAAGCCCGGACGCTGGCGGCGCTGTGGTCGGCCGAGACGGAGCATCTCGAACCGGCCTCGCGCCGGGGCTTTGCCATCGCGCTCAACGGCGAGGTGGTGCGGGCGGCGCGCTGGGACGAGACGACGATCGACGAGGGCGACCGGGTGGAGATCATCCGCGCCGTGGCGGGAGGCTGACATCATGACGGACATCAACGACGATCCCCTGGTCATCGCGGGCCAAACCTTCGCGTCGCGGCTGATCCTCGGCACGGCGGGCTATCCCACCCAGCGCATCATGGCCGACGCCGTCGCGGCCTCGGGCTGCGACATGGTCACGGTGTCGATGCGGCGGATCTCGCTCGCCGGCCACGGCTCCGACACGGTGAGCCTGCTCAAGGGCCTGCGCTTCCTGCCCAACACGGCCGGCTGCGAGACGGCGCGCGACGCCATCCTCACGGCGGAACTCGGCCGGGAAGCGCTCGGCACCGATTGGGTCAAGCTCGAGATCATCGGCGACCGCGAAACCCTCTATCCCGACGCCGCGGAACTGTTGAAGGCCACGGAAGAGCTCGTCGAGCGCGGCTTCACCGTGCTGCCCTACTGCTTCTCCGATCCCGTCCTGTGCCAGCGCCTCGCCGACCGCGGCGCCGCCGCCGTCATGCCGCTCGGCTCGCTCATCGGCTCGGGCCTCGGCGTGTCCGACCCCGCGCTGCTGGAACAGCTGTGCCGCCGCTCGCCCGTGCCGGTGATCGTCGACGCCGGCCTCGGCACGGCGTCGGACGCCGCCATCGCCATGGAACTCGGGGCTTCGGCGGTGCTGCTCAACACGGCCGTCTCGAAGGCCGACGAGCCCGTGCTGATGGCCCGCGCCTTCCGCCACGCCGTGGAAGCGGGACGGCTCGCCCACCGGGCCGGCCGCATCCCGGCGCGGCGGCGCGCCGAGCCGTCGAGCCCGCAGATGGGTCTCGTCGGCTCGTGACGCCGCTGCCGGCGCGCCTGCTCGTCGTCACCGACCGGCACCAGGCGCCCGAGCCCCTGGCGGACCGGGTGGAGCGACTGCTCGCCGCCGGCATCCGCTGGATCTGGCTGCGCGACAGGGATCTGCCCCCGGCGGAGCGCCGGGCCCTGGCCCGCGACCTCGCGGCTCGGGTGGCGCGCCACGGCGGGTGCCTGTCGGTGGGGGCCGACGTGGCCTTGGCCGCCGCCGTCGGGGCCGGCGTCCAGCTCGGCGCCGGCTCCGACGTGGCGGCGGCGCGCCGCGTCCTCGGATCCGGGTCCCTCGGGTCCCGGGCCCTCGTCGGCGTTTCGGCCCATTCCCTCGCCGACATCGGCGCGGCGCGCCGGGCCGGCGCCGACTATGCGACGCTGAGCCCCGTCTTCGCCTCGGCCAGCAAGCCCGGCTACGGCCCGGCGCTCGGTCTCGCCGCCCTGCGCGACGCGGCCGCGCTCGGCCTGCCGGTGCTGGCGCTCGGCGGGGTCGGGGCGGCTGCCGCGCGCGGCTGCCTTTCCGCCGGCGCCGCCGGCGTGGCGGTGATGGGCGAGGCGATGCGCGGCGACGGCGCGACCGTTGAGGCGCTGGCCCGGATCTGAGCGCACCTGCGCGCCCGGCTTGCCAAAGCCGCGCCGAACCGCGACAGCTCCCCGCCGCCATCTCCGCCGCCCCTTCCCTTCCGCGAGGCCGCGACCGTGAACCCCGTCTTCGCCGACCTGCCCACCACCGTCTTCGAGACCATGTCGCGGCTCGCGCGCCAGCACGGGGCCGTCAACCTCGGGCAGGGCTTTCCGGAGGACCCCGGCCCGCTCGATGTGCGCCGGCGCGCCGCCGAGGCCGTGCTCGACGGCTCGAACCAGTACCCGCCCATGATGGGCCTGCCCGAGCTGCGAGAGGCGGTGGCCCACCACTACCGTCGGTTCCAGGGGCTGGCGCTGTCGGCCGACGACGTCATGGTGACGTCGGGGGCCACGGAGGCCCTGGCCGGCGCACTGCTGGCGCTGATCGAGCCCGGCGACGAGGTGGTGCTGTTCCAGCCGATGTACGACGCCTACCTGCCGCTGGTGCGGCGCGCCGGCGGCGTGCCGCGCTTCGTGACGCTGACGCCGCCGCACTGGGACTTCACCGACGCCGACCTCGCCGCGGCCTTCTCGCCCCGCACCCGGGTGGTGCTGTTCAATTCGCCCCTCAACCCCTCCGGCACCGTCTTCCCCCGCGCCGCCCTGGAGCGGCTGGCGCGGTTCTGCGTGGCGCACGATGCCGTCGCGCTCTGCGACGAGGTGTGGGAGCACATCGTCTTCGACGGGGGCCGACACGTCCCCATGATGGCCGTCCCCGGCATGGCGGAGCGCACCGTCAAGGTCGGCTCGGCCGGCAAGATCTTCGGGCTGACGGGCTGGAAGGTCGGCTTCGTGGTGGCGCCGCCCCCGCTGATGCGGGTGCTGAGCCGGGCGCACCAGTTCCTCACCTTCACGACGCCCCCGAACCTGCAGAGCGCCGTCGCCTTCGGGCTCGGCAAACCCGAGGCCGATTTCGACGCCATGCGGGCCGACCTGCAGCGCTCCCGCGACCGGTTGGCCGACGGGCTCGCCCAGCGCGGCTTCGCCGTGCTGCCGACGGCCGGCACCTATTTCCTCAACGTCGACCTGGCGCCGCTCGGCATCGCCGACGACGTGGCCTTCTGCCAGGCGCTCGTGGCCGACCACGGCGTCGCCGTCGTTCCGGTCTCGGCCTTCTACGCCCGGGACGCCGTGCGCAGCGTGGTGCGGTTCTGCTTCGCCAAGAGCGACGCGACGCTGGACGCCGCGCTTGAGCGGTTGGAGGGGGTGGCGCGGCACGCAACCTGATCGGGGCCTACGGCACCGGATTGGCAACGGGCATTGACCGACCATGCCATCGACGTATCTACATTGACGATCTGAAGCGCATGCCGCCCACGGGCCGGACGAGACAGGATCCCACGATGATTGCTCAAGTCGCCAGATGGGGGAACAGCTTGGCGCTTCGGATCCCCGCCCCGCTCGCCCAGACGCTGAGCGTCAAGGAAGGGCGTTCGGTCGAACTCAGGGTCGAGGATGGGCGTCTGATCGTCGTGCCGATCGATGACAAGCCGAGCTACGCCCTCGAAGACCTGATCGCCGGCATGGCCACCGACATGGCGGACGAGGCTTTCGCCGGAAGTCCGGTCGGCCATGAATCCTTCTGATGCCTACTGCCCCGACAGAGGCGACCTCATCTGGCTCGACAACGATCCATCCAAAGGACACGAACAGAGCGGTCACAGGCCGGCGCTGGTGCTGTCCCCCCGCGCCTACAACGTCAAATCGGGCCTCTGCGTCGTAGCGCCGATCACGAGCCGCAAGGCGAAATATGCGTTCGACGCCGAACTTCCCGAAGGTCTCGGCATCAAGGGCCTGGTGATCTCGGACCAGGTGTCGAGCAAGTCCTGGGCGCAGCGACGCTCCCGCCTCATCGGCACGGCTCCGCGGGCGCTGGTCGAGGACGTCGCCGCGAGGTTCAGGGCCCTGCTGCCGTGATCGCCCCCCTTGCGGGCGCTGTCCGCACGCGGGATTAGCAAGGCCGGATCTCCGTGCTAAGGGTCGGGGCATGAGGGCGACGGCGCAGTTCGGGGACCACGGGAGAGCGGAGCACGGCAGGGACGGCCACGGCGGCGAATCCCGCGCCGAACCGTCCGCGCGCGCCGACCCCGGCACCCGCACGGGCGTCATCCTGCAGCACCTCGGCGCCCGGCCCATCGTGCTCACCGGCATGATGGGTGCCGGCAAGACCGTGATGGGGCGCCGCCTCGCCGCCCACCTCGGGCTCGACTTCGTCGACAGCGACATCGAGATCGAAACCGCCGCCGGCATGACGATCCCCGACATCTTCGCCCGCCACGGCGAGCCCTTCTTCCGCGACCGCGAGAACCGCGTCGTCGGCCGGCTGATCGGCGGCGGCCCGCGCGTCGTCGCCACCGGCGGCGGGGCCTTCATCCACCCCGCCACCCGCGCCGCCATCAAGTCGGGAAGCTTCTCGGTTTGGATCAAGGCGGATTTCGACGTATTGATGCGCCGCGTGCGCAAGCGGTCCAACCGGCCGCTGCTGCGCACGCCCGACCCCGAAGGGACCCTGAAGCGCCTCATGGCCGAACGCTACCCCGTCTACGCGGAGGCCGATCTTACGGTCGAATCGCGCGACTGCTCGCACGACGTCATGGTGGACCAGATGGCGGCCGCCATCGCGGGGCGCCTCGTGCCATGACGCCCGACGCGGAAGCCAGCGGCACCGGCTCGGCGCCGACCCGCGTCCCGGTCGGGCTCGGGGACCGGTCCTACGACATCCTGATCGGGCCCGGCCTGCTGGCGCAGGCGGGGGCGCGCATCGCCGCGCTGGCGCCGGGCGCCGCCTGCGTGGTCGTCACGGACCGGCACGTCGCGGCCCGCCACCTCCCGGCGCTCGGGGCCTCGCTCGACGCCGCGGGCCTGCGCCATGCGGCCGTCGTGGTGGCGCCGGGCGAGGGCTCCAAGAGCTTCGACGCCTATGCCGAGGTCTGCGGCGCCGTGCTCGACGCGCGGGCGGAGCGCGGCGACATCGTCGTGGCGCTCGGCGGCGGCGTCGTCGGCGACCTCGCCGGCTTCGTGGCCGCCACGCTGAAGCGCGGCATGCGCTTCGTGCAGGTCCCGACGAGCCTCCTCGCCCAGGTCGATTCGTCGGTCGGCGGCAAGACCGGCATCAATGCCCCCCAGGGCAAGAACCTCGTCGGCGCCTTCCACCAGCCCAGCCTGGTGCTGGCCGACACCGGCTGCCTCGACACGCTGAGCCCGCGCGAGTTTCGCGCCGGCTATGCCGAAGTCGCCAAATACGGCCTCATCGACGATGCGGCCTTCTTCGATTGGCTCGACGGGAACCGCGCCGCGGTGTTCGGCGAGAACGGCCCGGCGCGCCGCCACGCCATCGCCCAGTCCTGCCGGGCCAAGGCCGCCGTCGTGGCGCGCGACGAGCACGAGCACGGCGACCGGGCGCTCCTCAACCTCGGCCACACGTTCGGCCACGCGCTGGAGCGGCTGAGCCGCTACGACGGCACCCGCCTCGTGCACGGCGAGGCGGTGGCGATCGGCATCGCGCTGGCTTTCCGCTTCTCGGCCGCGCAGGGCCTGTGCCCGATGTCCGATGCGGACCGCGTCGCCGCCCATCTCCGCGCCGTGGGCCTGCCGACCCGCATCCGGGACGTGCCGGGCTGGACGGACGGTGCCGAGGCGATCCTCGACGCCATGATGCAGGACAAGAAGGTGACGCGCGGACGCCTCAACCTCATCCTCGCCCGCGGCATCGGCCGGAGCTTCGTGGCACCGGACGTGCAGGCCGAAGCGGTGCGGGGCTTCCTCGACGACGAGCTGGTGAAGGACTGAACCGATGCATGGCGCTCCGGCCGAAGTCGCCGCCCAGGGGGTGGACCTTTGGCTCGATATCGCGATCGTGGTGGCCTGCATCACGCTGTCGGCCTTCTTCGCCGCCGCCGAGACGGCGCTGACGGCGGCGTCCCGGGCCCGCATGCACGCCATCGAGAAGGGTGGCGACGTGCGGGCCGGCATCGTGACGCGCCTGCTCGAGGACCGCGAGCGGTTCATCGGCGCCATGCTGCTCGGCAACAACGTCGCCAACATCAGCGCCTCGGCCCTCATCACCAGCGTGCTGCTGGCGCTGGTGGGCGAGACCGGCGTGATCTACGCCACCGTGATGATGACGGTGATCATCCTGGTCTTCGCCGAGGTGCTGCCCAAGACCATCGCCATCAACTTCCCGGACCGGGCCTCGCTGTTCCTGGCCCGCATGGTATCCGTGATGGTGGCGGTGTTCGGGCCCGTGCTCGCCGCGGTCGAGATCGTCGTGCGCGGCATCCTGCGGCTGTTCGGCGTCGACCTCGACGAGAACCGCTCCATGCTGAGCGGGGTCGAAGAGCTGAAGAGCGCCGTCGACCTGCTGCATCAGGAGGGCGGCGTCGAGCGCAGCGACCGCGACATGGTGGGCGGCCTGCTCGACCTCCATGACCTCGAAGTGCAGGACGTCATGGTCCACCGCACCAAGATGCAGAGCATCAACGCCGCCCTGCCTCCGGCCGAGGTGCTGCGCGAGGTCCTGGCGTCGCCCCACACGCGGCTGCCGCTGTGGCGCGGCGAGCCCGACGAGATCATCGGCGTGCTGCACGCCAAGGAAGTGCTGCGGGCGTTGAGCGAACTCGGCGGCGACGGGACGCGGCTCGACATCGACGCCATCGCCTTCGAGCCCTGGTTCGTGCCCGCCACGACCAGCCTGCAGGACCAGCTGCAGGAATTCCTGCGCCGCAAGCAGCATTTCGCCCTGGTGGTCGACGAATACGGCGAGGTCGAAGGCCTGGTGACGCTCGAAGACATCCTCGAGGAGATCGTCGGCGACATCCGCGACGAGCACGACCTGGCCGTCCAGGGCCTGCGCCTCAACGCCGACGGCAGCGTGACGGTGGACGGCTCGGTGCCGATCCGCGACCTCAACCGGGTGATGAACTGGGAGTTGCCCGACGAGGAGGCCAACACCATCGCCGGCCTCGTCATCCACGAGGCCCAGACCATCCCGGACGTCGGCCAGGTCTTCACCTTCCACGGCTTCCGCTTCGAGGTCCTGCGCAAGGTGCGCAACCTCCTGACGTTGATGCGGGTGACGCCGGACGGGGACGACGAGGCCGGCAAGGGGACGGCCGCCAAGGGCGCGGCACCCAAGGGCGCGGCACCAAAGGGCGCGGCCGCCAAGGGCGCGGCCTCGAAGCCGCTCCCCGCGCCCGCCGGCCGACGCAGGCCCGCCCCGCCGACGCCGCGCCTGCAGCTCGGCGCAGAATAATGTCGCACCCGGGAACTTTCCGTCGTCGGGCATTTCAGGTCCCATCATAGGTGAATGCCCGCCCCTTCGCCGGCCCTATCCTGACCCGTGCCACACGGACGGGACCGCCCGATGGACCGCGACGCCGACTTCCGCACCTGGAACATCTTTCGACGTCGTCACGACGAGGGGCTCTGCTGCGCGATCTCGGCCGAGACGCCGGTGCCGACCTTCCTCCTGTCCGGGGATTGGAACTTCGGCTTCGCCTTCGCCGACGGCGACCCGCCGGTCACGGGCTTCTGCGCCGAGGCCGCCGAGGTCGGCACCGGCTTCGGCGGCTTCTACCTGTTCCTGGCTTTCGCGGTGACGAGCCGGCAGCGTCACTGATCGGGCAGAAAAGCCCGGCCGCGGGAGCCGAAAGCGGGGTTCGCGCATTTCTCCTGTCCAGAGCGCCCGACGACGCGGCGCCACAGGCGACAGGAAGAGCGATGTCCGAGCATACCTACCGGCTGATCGAGGTCGTGGGCTCGTCCCCGAACGGCATCGACGATGCCATCAAGGAAGCCATCGTGGACGCGTCGAAGACCATCCGCAACATCCGCTGGTTCCAGGTGGTCGAGACCCGTGGCCACGTCGAGGACGGCAAGGTGGCGCACTTCCAGGTGACGTTGAAGATCGGCTTCACGCTCGACGACCGCTGAGAGTTGGTGAATGAGTGCCCTCGACCCTGAACGCGACGAGACTTCTCTCAACGTCCTCGGCGGGCACTCAGGCACGGGCTCGAAACGGCCACCACCTTCGACGTCTGCCCCGCCGCCTCCGCCCAAGAGCGCTTCCGTGAGCGACGCCGAGACGACGGGCCAGGCCCGACGCGACCGGCCGGCGTTTCCGGGCGATGGCGTCGGTCCGGCGGCAGCTCAGGCGACAGGCGTGGCGGGGGTGGCGCGGCGCCCCGACGAGGCGGTGCCGCGGCCGCTCCGGCGTTTCCTGGCGCTCGACGACTTCGTGCCGGCGGCGCGGCAGCGGCTGCCGCGGCAGATCTACGGCTATTACGCCGGTGCTGCCGAGACGAACCAATCGCGCGACGACAATCGGCGCGCCTTCCGCGACATCGCCTTCGTGCCGACGGTGCTGGCCGACGTGTCGCGTCGCTCGACGGCCGCGACCCTCTTCGGCCAGCCCTATCGCTTTCCCTTCGGCATCTCGCCCATGGGCCTGTCCGGCCTCGCGTGTTTCGAGGGCGACCTCGTGCTGGCCCGAGCCGCGCGGGCCGAAGCCATCCCCATGGTGGTCAGCGCCACCTCCATCATGCGGCTCGAGCGGCTCGCGGCCGAAGGCGGGGCGCGCTGGTTCCAGGCCTACCTGCCGGGCGAGCCCGAGCGCATCGCCGCCATGGTGGACCGCGTGGCGGCGGCGGGCTTCGACACCTTCGTCCTCACCGTCGACGTCCCGGTGCCGGCCAACCGCGAGAACAACACCCGCACGGGCTTCTCCATCCCGCTGCGCCCGAGCCTGCGGCTGCTGCTGGACGGCCTCACCCATCCGGACTGGTCGGTCGGCACCTTCGCCCGCACCCTGCGGGCCGGCATGCCCCACATGGAGAACATGGACGCCCACCGCGGCCCGCCGATCCTGTCGCGCGACCTCGTGCGCGCGGTCGGCAAGCGCGACGGGCTCTCGTGGGACCACGTCGACCTGATCCGGCGGCGCTGGCGGGGCCGCTTCGTGCTCAAGGGCGTGCTGTCGGCCGCCGATGCCGCCGAGGCCGCCCGGCGCGGCGTCGACGCCGTGTGGGTGTCGAACCACGGCGGGCGCCAGCTCGACGGCGCCCTCGCCCCCCTCCATGCCCTGCCCGCCATCAAGGCCGCCGCCGGTGCCATGACGGTGCTGTTCGACAGCGGGGTGCGGCGCGGCACTGATGTCCTGAAGGCGCTGGCGCTCGGCGCCGACTTCGTCTTCCTCGGCCGCCCCTTCCTCTTCGCGGCCGCGGCGGCCGGCGAAGCCGGCGTGCGTCACGCGGTCGGGCTGCTCGGCGCCGAGGTGGAGCGCGACATGGCGCTGCTCGGCGTCACGGACGTCGGCACGCTCGGCCCGCAGCACCTCTGCGACGCGCATCCGCGGCTGGGCTCGCACGGCGCCGACTAGCCCGCGCCGATCCGCAGGCTGGCGGGCCTGCGCATACGTGAACTGGCCGCAGCGCCGGCTGAACATCGGTCCCGGCGAAGTCGGTACCGACGTACAGGAGCGGTGCATCGCGCCCACTGGCGAGTGCATAGGCGAAGCAATCGCCGAAGTTGAGACTCGCTGGATCCACACCCTTGCCCCAGCGCGCATAGGCATCGGCGACCCGCCGAGCCTACAGTGCCGTCACGCTTTCGACTTCGAACGCGAGCCCATCGAGCAGCCGGCGCATCTCCTGACCGAGACTGCGCCGGTCCGCCACGACCAACGCCTCGGCCATTGTCCCAGCCGAGGTCGCCGGCGCTCCGGCGGTCTCCAGGGCGTCCATGCAGGCCTCTGCCTGTGGCTCATCGAGCAAGATGGCCATCAGCGCCGAGGTGTCCACCGCCATCATCGCGGCAGCCCATCATCGCCGTAGAGGTCGTCCTGGCTGCGGGCAGCGGAGGCGGAGGCGGCCGCCGCCTTTGCGGACCCGAGCCGGCGCAACTCTTCCCTCAGCGCCCGCCGCTCGACGGCTCCCCGCATCGACGGGACCGGCACCAGCCGCACCGCCGGGCGGCCATGGCGCGTCAGGACGACCTCGTCGCCCGCCTCGGCCCGGCGGACGAGATCGGTCAGCTGGGCCTTCGCATCCGTGACGGAAACCTGCATGTCCAGCCCTCGCCATACGGTCGTGTCGGCAGACCCGAGACAGACCGTCGAGCGATCCGCCTCAATGCCCCATCACGCCATGGACCGCGTCGGCCGATCCCAGCCCTGGGCCGGGATCCGGCCCTGGATCCGGCCCACGCCGCCGGGGGCGCGGGGCCGGGTGCGGAACGGCCGATCGCGTCTCGCCGGCGCGACGTGCCCCGGCTGGGCGCCGCGCCCCCGGATCCGAACCGGGACCCGGCCCGTTCCGAACCCGCCGGGGCGCCCGTCCCCCGCGATGTGCAGGAGCCAGCATGATCCGCAACCCCTTTCTCCGGACGCTGACGCGCGTCAGCCTCGTGTGCCTCTTCCCGCCGAGCGCGCTCGACAAGATCGTCAACCGCCAGCAGGCCCTGCAGCAGGCCTCGTCCGGCCCCCTGCCCGACCCGGCCCTGCTGCTCGACCTCGGCATCGCGGTCGAGACCATCGCGCCGCTGATGATCGTGATGGAGAAGCGCGACCGCGAGGCCGCCGTGGTGCTGGCCGGGTTCTGCGCCGCCACCGCCCTGCTCTATCACCAGTTCTGGACCTACGACGACCTGATGGTGCAGGACGGGAAGAGCGAGGGTCGCGAGCACCTGTGGGAGTTCCTGAAGAACTTCGGCCTCGTCGGCGGCCTCATGACGGTGGCGCTGGAGCATCGCCCGCGCCCGCCCAGGCCCGCCCCGCCCGTGCAGCGCCGGCCGGCGCCGAACCCCGCCCGCAAGGCGCAGATCCCGCCGCGGGCCCGCTACACGGCCTTCCGCTGAAGCCCGGTCCGCGCGGCGCGTGACGCGGGGACGGTCCCGGCCCTATAAGCGGGCGGGGCGCGTCCCCATCTCACCCATCTGAGGCCGGCTTTGAACCGGCTGGAGGATCATCCATGTTCATCGAAACCGAGCCGACCCCCAACCCCGCCACCCTGAAGTTCCTGCCCGGCCGCCCGGTGATGGCCGAGGGGACGCTGGACATGCGCGACGCCGCCGGCGCCGAGCGCTCGCCGCTGGCCCAGGCGCTGTTCTCGATCGAGGGCGTGTCGGGCGTGTTCTTCGGCGCCGATTTCCTGTCGGTCACCAAGGCGGGCGGCGATTGGGCCCAGATGAAGCCCGCGATCCTCGGCGCCATCATGGAACACTTCACCTCCGGCGCCCCCCTGCTCGAGGCCGGCCACGCCGCCCCCGCCGCCTATGGCGCGGACGGCGACGAGTTCTTCGACGACGCCGACACCGACACGGTCGACACCATCAAGGACCTCATCGAGACGCGCGTGCGCCCGGCCGTGGCCGGAGACGGCGGCGACATCACCTTCAAGGGCTTCCGCGACGGCATCGTCTACCTGAAGATGAAGGGCGCCTGCGCGGGCTGCCCGTCCTCGACGGCGACGCTGAAGAGCGGCATCCAGAATCTGTTGAAGCATTTCGTGCCGGAAGTTCACGCCGTCGAACAGATCTGATAGGCCGGACGGAGGAGCCCGTCACACGGGCGACATCAACCGGCCGCATCGCCGTCACGTCCCGTGGCCGCTGCAGAGCGGCCGCGACGGGGCGGTGCGGCGGTGATCCTGGCGATCGATACGGCATTGGCGGCGACGTCGGCCTGCCTGCTGGCCCCGGGCCAGACCGTGCCGGTCGCGGCCGAAACGCTGTTCATGGTGGCGGGGCATGCCGAAGCCCTGCTGCCCCTCGTCGACCGCGTCGTCGCCCGCGTCCCCGGCGGCTTCGCGGCCGTGACCCGCGTGGCCGTGACGATCGGGCCGGGATCCTTCACGGGCATCCGCATCGGCGTCGCGGCGGCCCGGGCCTTCGGCCTCGCCTGCCGGGTGCCGGTGGTGGGCGTGTCGACGCTGGCCGCCCTCGCCGCCCCCGCCATCGCGGTCGGGGCCCGCCCCCCCATCGTGGCGGCGATCGATGCGCGCCACGGCAACGTCTTCGTTCAAAGCTTCGGGTCACGCGGCGAAACCCTGATGGGCCCGGCGCTGCTGTCCGCCACCGAAGCGGCCCGCGCCCTCGGCCAGGGACCCCTGCGGCTCATCGGCTCCGGCGGCCCCGCGGTGGCGCGCGCCGCCTTCGCGCTCGGCGTCACGGCCGACACCGAGGGCTTCCACGCCCTGCCCGACATCGACTTCGTCGCCCGGCTCGGCCTGCTGGCCGATCCCGAGAGCGCCATCGCACGCCCGCTCTATCTCAAGGCGCCCGATGCCACGCCGCCGCGGCCCAGCGGCCTCCTTGCGGCCCCGGCCGCGCCGGCGTCCTGAGGAGCGCGCCATGTTCGGATGGACCCGGCCCAACCACGTGGCGGTGCTCCACGGCGACCGGGCGGCCGACTGCGCGCGGCTCCACGCCACCGGGTTTCCCCACCCCTGGGACGCGCTCGATTTCGAACGCCTGATCGGCGCCGAAACCTCGTTCGGCCATGCCGCCGTCGACACCCGGGACCCGCGCCGGGTGCTGGGCTTCATCCTGTCGCGCCGCGCCGCCGACGAGGCCGAGGTCCTGACCATCGTGGTCGACCCGGCGAGCCGCCGGCAGGGCGTGGCCGGGCGCCTGATGCAGGCCAACATCGAGACGCTGTCGCGCTATGGGGTGAGGTCGCTGTTCCTCGAGGTCGGCGAGGACAACGCGCCGGCGCGCCGGCTCTATGCCGGGCTCGGCTTCGCCGAGGTCGGTCGCCGCCAGGGCTATTACCGCCAGGCCGGCAGCGCCCCCGCCACCGCGCTGATCCTGCGCCGCGCCGTCGGCTGACGCGGCTCCGCCCGCCCGGCGGGGCGTGGCTGCGGCGCCGTGCACCGCGCTTTTTCGGGTCGCGTGCCGGGATTTCGGTCGTAACGGCGCGGAAAACGCTTAATATGAACTCTGGCGCCACCGCCTCGGCCCCATCGCGAGATCATGACGGACACACCTGTTCAGACGTTCGCCCACCCCGACGCGGCCCAAGGCGCGGGCCCAGGGGCCCGGCCCGGCCCGCAGCCAGGCAGTCCGGCGGGGGCGGGCGAGGCCCGTCCGCTGAAGCTCTTCATCAAGTCCTTCGGCTGCCAGATGAACGCCTATGACGCGGCCCGCATGGCCGACGTGCTGGCGCCCGAAGGTTACGCCGAAACCGCCACGCTGGAGGAGGCCGACCTCGTGGTGCTGAACACCTGCCACATCCGCGAGCGCGCCGCCGAGAAGATCTATTCCGAGCTCGGCAAGATCCGCGAGATGAAGGAGGCGGCGGGCCGCCCCGTCACCCTGGCGGTGGCGGGCTGCGTGGCCCAGGCCGAAGGCGCCGAGATCATCCGCCGCCAGCGCGCCGTGGACCTCGTGGTCGGCCCGCAGAGCTATCACCGTCTGCCCGACCTCGTGCGCCGGGCGCGCGCGGGCGGCGGGGTCGTCGACACCGACTTCCCGCTCGAAAGCAAGTTCGACCACCTGGCGGCGCCGTCGCGGGCCCGGACGCAGGCCCGCGGGGTTTCGGCCTTCGTCACCGTTCAGGAAGGCTGCGACAAGTTCTGCTCGTTCTGCGTCGTCCCCTACACGCGCGGGGCCGAAACGTCGCGGCCGCCCGAAGCCGTGCTGGCCGAGGTTGTCACGCTGGTCGACGCCGGGGTGCGGGAGGTGACGCTGCTCGGCCAGAACGTCAACGCCTATCACGGGGTGGATGCCGCGGGCGCCGGCTGGACGCTGGCGCGGCTCGCGCAAAGGCTCGCCGTGATCCCGGGCCTCGCCCGCATCCGCTACACGACGAGCCACCCGAACGACATGGAGCCGGCACTGGTGGCGGCGCACCGCGACCTCGGCGCCCTGATGCCCTTCCTGCACCTGCCCGTGCAATCGGGTTCGGACCGCATCCTGCACGCCATGAACCGCCGGCACGATGCCGCCGCCTATCTGGCGCTGGTCGGGGAGATCCGCGCCGCCCGGCCCGACATCGCCCTGTCGTCGGACTTCATCGTCGGCTTCCCGGGCGAGACCGAGCGCGATTTCGAGGATACGCTGGCGCTGGTGCGGCGCGTCGGCTTCGCCTCGACCTTCTCGTTCAAATATTCGCCACGGCCCGGCACGCCCGGCGCCGACCTCCCCGGCCAGGTGCCCGAGCCCGTGATGCGCGAGCGTCTCCACCGCCTCCAGGCGCTGCTGGAGGAGCAGAGGCAGGCCTTCAACCGCGCCTGCGTGGGCCGCACGCTCGACGTGCTGTTCGACAAGCCCGGCCGCCATCCCGGCCAGGTCGGCGGCCGCACGCCCTACCTCCAGGCCGTCCACGTCGAGGGCGCGCCGGACCTCGTCGGCACGGTGCGGCCGGTCGAGATCCTCACCGTCGGCCCGAACTCGCTTTCGGGCCGATTGGCCGATGCCGGCGACCGCGCCGGCGCCCTCTTCGACTCCGGCGCCCACGCCGGCACCTCCTTCGCCTCCGGCGCCCCCGCCGGCCTCTCCCCATCCCCCGTCGCGGAGCGGCTGGCATCATGAAGTCGCCCGATCGCACGCCCCAGCGCCGTTCCATCCGCGATGCCGGCCTGCCCGCACTCGGCCCCGACGGGCTGCCGGCCGACGGGCTCGGCGGCGCGACGGAGCGCACGGAGGTCACCCTGGCCTTCGGCGACAACCGGCTGACCTCGCTGGTGCTGGGCCAATACGACCAGAACATCGCCAAGCTCGAGCGCCGGCTCAACGTCGTCGCCAATGCCAACGGCAACCACATCGTGCTGAAGGGCACGCCCGAGGCCTGCGACCACGCCCGGCGGGTGCTGGAAGCGCTCTACGGGCGCGTGCAGGGCGGCGAATCCATCACGCCCGGCGACGTCGACGGCGCCATCGAGGAGGGGGCCCTGCAGGCCTCGCTCTTCCCCAAGGAGGCCGTCAACGAGCGGCTGGTCTTCGACGAGATCCGCACGCGCAAGCGCGGCGCCGTCAAGGCCCGCACCGTCGCGCAGGACCTGTACCTGCGCGCGCTGAAGAAATACGAGCTCGTCTTCGCCGAGGGGCCGGCCGGCACCGGCAAGACCTGGCTGGCGGTGGGCCATGCCGTGTCGCTGCTGGAGCGCGGCGCCGTGGAGCGGCTGATCCTGTCGCGCCCCGCCGTCGAGGCGGGCGAACGCCTGGGCTTCCTGCCGGGCGACATGCGCGAGAAGATCGACCCCTACCTGCGCCCCATCTACGACGCCCTCAACGAGTTCATGGACGCCCGCACGGTGGAGCGCGGCATGCAGACCGGCATCATCGAGGTGGCGCCGCTCGCCTTCATGCGCGGCCGCACTCTGTCCAACGCCGTGGTCCTGCTCGACGAGGCGCAGAACACCACGTCGATGCAGATGAAGATGATGCTGACCCGCCTCGGCGAAGGCTCGCGCATGATCATCAACGGCGACCCGAGCCAGACCGATCTGCCGCCCGGGCAGAAGTCCGGCCTGACGGAAGCCGTGAACCTGCTGTCCGGCGTCGAAGGCGTCGGCCACGTCAAGTTCCGCGAGGGCGACGTGGTGCGCCACGACCTCGTGCGGCGCATCGTGCAGGCCTACGACAAAGCTTCGCGCGACGCCCAGGAGGCCAGGGAGGCCCAGAAGCCGAACCGATGAGTCTTTCCGTCGATCTCGCCGTCGAAGACCCGTCCTGGACGGCGCTCGGCGACCTGCAGACCCTCGTCGGGCGGGCGGTCGAGGCCGCGCTGGCCGAGGCCGGCATCGCGCCGGACGACGCCGCCGAACTGTCCGTGCTGTTCTGCGACGACGCCACCATCCAGGGCCTGAACCGGCAGTGGCGCGGCCAGGACAAGCCCACCAACGTCCTGTCCTTCCCGACCGAGGGGCCCGGCGCCGAGGTGATGCTCGGCGACATCGCGGTGGCCTACGGCACGGTGCGCCGCGAAGCCGAGGCCGACGGCAAGACGATCGCCGACCACGTGAGCCACCTCGTCATCCACGGCACGCTCCACCTCCTGGGCGAGGACCACGAGGACGCCGCCGAGGCCGAAGCCATGGAGGAGCTCGAGCGCCGCGCCATGGCCCGGCTCGGCCTGCCGGACCCCTATGCCGGCACGGTGCCGGAGGCGGCCGACGGCGTGGGGACGATGCCATGAGGGACAACGACCGCGACGCGGCCGCCCGGCGCGCCAAGGCCGCGGCGCCGCCGGCCGGGCCGACCCTGTTCGACCGCGTCCGCGCCGTCTTCGGGCTGGGCGCGCCCTCGATCCGCGACGACATCGAGGACGCGCTCGAGGACACCGGCGCCGACAGCGTCTTCTCGCCCCAGGAGCGCGCCATGATGCGCAACGTCCTGGGCCTGCACGACCTGCGGGTCGTGGACATCATGGTGCCCCGTGCCGACGTCGTCGCGGTGGGCTCCAACATGACGCTGGGCGAGGTGCTGGGCGTGTTCCGCGAGGCCGGCCACTCGCGCCTGCCGGTGCACGGCGACACGCTCGACGATCCGCGCGGCATGATCCACATCCGTGATTTCGTCGAGATCCTGGCGTCGGGCGAGGCCGGGGCGCTGGAACGGCCGGTGGCGGGCGCCGACGTGACCCGCACGGTGCTCTTCGTGCCGCCCTCGATGCAGGCGCTGGACCTGCTCGTGAAGATGCAGGCGTCGCGCACCCACATGGCGCTGGTCATCGACGAATACGGCGGCACCGACGGGCTCGTCACCATCGAGGACATCGTCGAGATGATCGTCGGCGACATCGAGGACGAGCACGACGAGGACGAGGCGCCGCTGATCGAGGCCGGGACGGACGGCACCTTCCTGGCCGACGGCCGCGCGGCGCTCGACGACGTTTCCGCCATGGTGAGGGTCGACCTCACGGCGGGCGACGATGCCGAGGAGATCGACACGATCGGCGGCCTCGTCACCAGCCTCTGCGGTCGCCTGCCGATGCGGGGCGAGGTCGTTTCCGGGCACCCGGATTTCGACTTCGAAATCCTGGACGCCGATCCGCGCCGCGTGAAGCGCCTGCGCATTCGGCCGGTGGCGCCGGCCGCGGCGGAACCGGCGCCGGACGCGCCGCAGGACGGGGCCGAGGCCGGCCCGCGACCCGACCCGGCCTGAGCCCGTCCGCTCCCACGCGGGGGGGCGGCGGGCCGCCGGTGCCGTCCGTGACGCCGCCGGGACGGTGCGAAGCGGCACGGCCGGCGACCTCACCGGGCCGGGTCCAAGCTCCGCTTTAACGTGAGCCGAACAGGCTTTATGAGCACCGCCATGCCGATGGAAAGCGCCGCCCTGCCCCGACCGACGTCCCCCGCCGGCACTTCGCCGTTGAGCCACAGGATCGTCCTGGCCACGGGCTGGAGCCGCGCCGTCCTGGCGTTCCTCGCGGGAGCCTGCGGGGCGCTCGCCATGGCGCCGGTCGGCTTCTTCCCCGCCATGGTCCCCTCGCTGACCGTCGCGGTCTGGCTGATCGACGGGTCGGACCGGGCGACGCTGTCGCGGTCCGGCGCGCGCCGCCACCTGTGGCCCACGCTGCGCTGTGCCTTCGGCGCGGGATGGTGGTGGGGTTTGGGCTATTTCGTGGCGGGCCTCTATTGGCTCGGGGCCGCCTTCCTGGTCGATGCGGACAAGACCGCCTGGCTGATGCCCTTCGGCGTGCTCGGCCTGCCGGCCGTCCTGGCCGTCTATATGGGGCTCGCCTTCGCGGTGGCGCGGGCCGGCTGGATGGCGGGGACCGGGAGGGTCGCGGTCCTGGCATTGGCCCTGCTGATCACCGAACTCCTGCGCGGCGTGCTGTTCACCGGCTTTCCGTGGAACGACCTCGGCATGGCGCTCGGCACCGATCTCGTCCTCGCCCAGGGCGCCGCCATCGTCGGGCTGCACGGGCTGACGGCCCTGACGGTGCTGATCTTCGCCACGCCCGCCACGCTGGCCGACCGGCGCGCCACCGCCGCGGACGGCACGCCCGGACGGGTGGTGCTGCTGCCGACCGTGCTGGCCGCCGCCGCCCTGGCGGGGCTCGCGGGCTTCGGCGCGCTTCGGCTCGAGCAGGGCCATGTCGGCGCCGTGCCGGGCGTCAAGTTGCGCATCATGCAGCCCGACGTCTTCGGCGACGGCAGCTTCACCTACGAGAACAGGGACGCGTTGCTGCACAAGTACCTCGCGCTGTCGGACCGGGCGACCTCGGACGAGACCGGCGGGCTGGCGGACGTCACCCATCTGATCTGGCCCGAATCGCCCTTCCCCTTCATCCTGTCGCGCGATCCCGACGCCATGGACGCCATCGCCCGCGCCCTGGGGAAGGACGGCGTGCTGGTGACGGGGGCGGCGCGCGTCGACGGCACGCCGGGCTCCGCCACCCATCCGCCGCGCTACTTCAACGCCATCCAGGTGATCGGCCGGCAACCCGGCCCTGACGGCGGCGGGGCGGTCGGCGACACCTACGACAAGGTGCACCTCGTGCCGTTCGGCGAATACACGCCCTTCATGGCCGTGATGGAGCGCCTGGGGATCTCGCAGTTCGTCCCGATCCCCGGCGGTTTCACGCCCGGTCAGCGCCACCGCCTGCTCCATGTGCCCGGCCTCCCCCCGGTCGTGCCGGCCGTCTGCTACGAGGCCATCTTCTCGGGCGGCATCCTGCCACCAGAAGAGGCGCGGCTGGACGAAGGTGTCATCCTCAATGTTTCCGACGATGGCTGGTTCGGACACACGGCCGGCCCCTACCAACACCTGGCCCAAGCCCGGCTACGGGCCATCGAGCAAGGTTTGCCGCTGATCCGGGCCGCCAATACCGGCATATCCGCGATCATCGACCCATATGGCCGCATTTTAGAGGAGCTGCCGCTAGGTGAAGCTGGCGTTCTGGACGGTTTTTTGCCGAAAACTGTCGCGCCCACCATTTTCTCTGAGATAAATAAGTTCATTCCCATCATCGTAGCTTCTCTGTTGTTGACCCACATTTTTAACATGCGATACGGGATCGGACGGCGGCGCGCGTGAAGCTTGTCAGCGAGGTGGGCCGCCCACGTTTGGGCGCTCGACACTGCCCGGAACGGCCCGGCCCTGCGATCTTGAGGTGAGACACTTGTCCGAGGAACAACCCGTGAAGAAGCTGCCCAATCCCATCGACAAGCACGTCGGGAGCCGGGTCCGGATGCGCCGTGTGCTGATCGGGATGAGCCAGGAGCGGCTCGGCGGTGCTTTGGGGCTCACGTTCCAGCAGGTCCAGAAATACGAGAAGGGCACGAACCGCATCGGGGCGAGCCGCCTGCAGCAGATCGCCGGCGTGCTCAGCGTGCCCCCGGCCTTCTTCTTCGAGGACATGCCCGTCTCCGAAGGTGCGCCGGGCGAGGCCAGCTTCGCCGAGGAGGGGGCGGGTTTCGTCGTCGACTTCCTGTCCACGGCGGAAGGGCTGCTGCTCAACAAGGCCTTCGTGCGCATCAGGGAGCCGCGCGTGCGCAAGAAGATCATCGACCTCGTCACGGCGCTGGCCGACGAGGCTGCCCCGGCACCCCACGCCCTGGCCGCCGACGCGAGCGAGCGCGAAGACCACGACATGGTCGGTTGAGCGGCGCGGGGGCCGCCCGGAGGGCGGCAGCGACGTGACGGTCATGCCACCGTCGTTCTGTTTACCGAACGAAATGGCTTCTTTCGCTTGACGAAACGAACGCCCGGCGTTTAACAGGCAGTCATCGAAGCTTTTCGAGCGTCTGACAGGGCTGCGGCATCGGCCGGCCCGGGCTCCGTTCGACTCAACGAGGAGGCGTGGCGTGGCCCGTCCGAACTACCTTTTCACCAGCGAGTCCGTTTCCGAGGGACATCCCGACAAGGTCTGCGACCGGATCTCCGACGAGGTCGTCGACCTGTTCTTCCGGGAGGGTGCGAAGGCCGGCCTCGACCCCTACCAGATCCGCGTCGCCTGCGAGACGCTCGCCACGACCAACCGGGTCGTCATCGCCGGCGAGGTGCGCGGCCCCGCCATCGCCCCCGAGGCCATCGAGGCCGCGGCCCGCGCCGCCATCCGCGACATCGGCTACGAGCAGGACGGCTTCCACCACGAGACCGCCAAGATCGAGATCCTGCTGCACGCCCAGTCGGCCGACATCGCGGTCGGCGTCGACCAGGCCGGCAACAAGGAAGAGGGCGCGGGCGACCAGGGCATCATGTTCGGCTACGCCTGCCGGGAAACGCCGGAGCTGATGCCGGCGCCGATCTATTACGCCCATCGGCTGCTGCACGGCCTGTCGGACGCCCGCCGCTCGGGCCGCGAAACACGCCTCGGGCCCGACGCCAAGAGCCAGGTGACGGTGCGCTACGAAGACGGCGTGCCGGTCGGCGTGACTCAGATCGTGCTGTCGCACCAGCACACCGACGAGCACCTGACGTCGAACGACATCCGCACCCTCGTCGAGCCCTACATCCTCGCGGCCCTGCCGGACGGCTGGGTGAACGGCGACACGGTGTGGCACGTGAACCCCACCGGCAAGTTCTTCATCGGCGGGCCGGACGGCGACTGCGGCCTGACGGGCCGGAAGATCATCGTCGACACCTACGGCGGCGCCGCCCCGCACGGCGGCGGTGCCTTCTCGGGCAAGGACCCCACCAAGGTCGACCGCTCGGCCGCCTATGCGGCGCGCTACCTCGCCAAGAACGTCGTGGCGGCGGGCCTCGCCGACCGCTGCACGCTGCAGCTCTCCTACGCCATCGGCGTCGCCGAGCCGCTGTCGATCTACGCCGACTTGCACGGCACCGGCCAGGTCGACGCCGCCAAGCTCGAAACCGTGCTGATGCAGGTGATGCGCCTGTCGCCGCGCGGCATCCGCGAGCACCTGAAGCTTAACAAGCCGATCTACGCCCGCACCTCCTCCTACGGTCATTTTGGCCGGGCACCCGACGCGGACGGCGGCTTCTCCTGGGAAGCCACGGACCTCGCCGAGACGCTGCGTGGCCATTTCGCCTGAACGCGTGACGGTGCCGGACGCGGCGCCGGACCTCCCCGAGGGCCGGCACCGCGCCGGCGTGCTGCATGGGCGCCGCGCCGGCCGGCCGCTGCGCAAGGACCAGCGCGCCCGCATGGCGCGCGACCTGCCGAGCCTCGAGATCCCGCTCGCCGCGCTGTCGGACCCCGCCGCCCTGTTCCCCGCCCCCTTGGCGGGCCTCCGGCTCGAGGTGGGCTTCGGCGGCGGCGAGCACCTGGCCACCGAGGCCGGGCGTTTTCCCGACGTCGGCTTCATCGGATGCGAGCCCTTCCTCAACGGCGTCGCCAAGCTGGTGGAGCGCATCGACGCGCTCGACCTCGCCAACATCCGCCTGCATCCGGGCGATGCCGGCGAGCTTCTCGACGCCTTGCCGCCAGCCTGCCTCGACGGCGCCGACGTCTTCTATCCCGACCCCTGGCCGAAACGCCGCCAACGCAAGCGGCGCTTCCTGTCCGAGGGCAACCTCGACCGCCTGGCCCGGGCGCTGAAGCCCGGCGCGCCCCTGCGCTTCGCCACCGACATCGACGATTACGCCGGCTGGGTGCTGGCCCGCATCCTGCGCTCGACGGACTTCACCTGGGAGGCGGGCGAGGCCGACGACTGGCGGCGCCCCTTCCCGGGTTGGCCCTCCACCCGCTACGAGCAGAAGGCCATCCGCGAGGGCCGGCCGCCGGCCTATTTCACCTTCCGGCGGGGGTGACGGCTCCCGGGCCGGGCGCCCCGGGGACCGACGCCGCGGTGCCGCCCGGCCCGCGGGGCCTTCGGCGCGTCACCCCGCCGCCACATCCACCTGGAAGGTGGTGACGCCCGTGAAGGCCTGCCGGGCCGCCTGGGCCGATGCGGCCGGCACCGCCAGGGTCGCCACGGTGCCGCGCCGCGGATCCTGGGCGATGGAGGCCTGTCCCGCGATGCCCGCCTCCCGCAGCGTCTCCTCCACGAAGCGAAGGACCTCCGCTTCGCGCAGCGCCGGCTTGAAGATCTTGCCGACCGCGGTCAGCGGCAGCTTGTCGAGGATGCGGACGGCCTTGGGCCGTGCGGCGCGCTCGCCGACTTCGTTCTCGCAGTGGGCCAGCAGCCCGTCCTCGTCGATCGCTGCGCCGGGGTGGAGCTGGACATAGACGACCGGCAGTTCGCCGGCGTGGGGGTCGGGCCGGCCGATGGCGGCGGCGAGTTCGACGGCCGGGTGGCGCAGCACCGCGTCCTCGATGGCGCGGGGGTCGATGTTGTGGCCGCCCCGGATGATGAGGTCCTTGGCGCGCCCGGTGAGCCAAACGTAGCCCTCGGCGTCGATCCGGCCGAGGTCGCCGGTGTTGAGCCAGCGCCTGCCGTCGCCGCGGTCGATCCAGAGGCCGGGTTCCTGCGGCGCGCCGAGGTAGCCCTGGAACACGTTGGCGCCGCTGATCGCGATGGTGCCGGCCTCCCCCGGGGGGGCGTCGCCGAGATAGGCGCCGTGCTCGTCGAGCCGCACCGGGAGGATCGGCTGGAACGGCACGGCCAGCCCGACCGAACCCGGGCGGCGCTCGCCCCCGAAGGGGTTGATGGCCGACACGCAGGTGGTTTCGGTCAGGCCGTAGCCTTCGAGGAGTTGCACGCCGGTCAGGCGCTCGAAGGCGCGGATTTGGTCCGCCGACATGGGCGCGGCCCCGCAATAGCAGTAACGCAGGCAGGAGATGTCCTGCCCCGCCACGGGCCGGTCGAGCAGGGCCGCGTAGAGGGTCGGCACGCCGCTGAAGCTCGTGATCCGGTGATGCGCGACGATGTCCCAGAACCGGTCGAGCAGGCCCGGGGCCCGGAAGCCCTGGGGCGTACCGACCAGCACGCGGATGCCGCGATGGAAGGCGGCGAGGCCCGTCACCATCACGGCGTTGACGTGGAACAGCGGCAGCCCGCAGAACCAGGTGTCGCCCGGGCCCGCCACCTCCCCCACCATGCGGCCGCTCATCCAGGCGTTGGCGACCTCGTTGGCGTGGGTCCGCACGGCGATCTTGGGCCGGCCGGTGGTGCCGCCGGTGCAGAACAGCGAGGACACGTCGCCAGGCGCGATCGGCCGGGCGCGCAGCAGCCGATCGGTCGGCGCCGCCGCGGCGAGCCGGGCGTAGCGGTGGAGGGTGGGCCCGGTGGCGGCCTCCGCCTCCGCGGCGGCCCGCCGCCCGGCCCGCCAGCCCATGAGCTTGGCGGGGATCCGCCTCCAACCCGCCACCCCGTCGGCGAGGTCCACCAGGACCACGTCCCGCACCCCGGCCGACCGGGCCGCCGCCATGGCCTTGGCGTGGATGTCGGTGCCCGGGAAGGCCGCCAGCGTCACCACGACCCGCGCCTGCGCGACCCGAAGGATCTCGGCCACGGCCTCGGCGTCGAGCAGCGGGTTGATGGCCAGCGCCACGCCGGCCGCCTCGGCGCCCCAGAGCACGAAATGCGTCTCGGGCAGGTTCGGCAGGATGTAGGCGACGACGTCGGTCGGGCCGACGCCGAGCCGCGTCAACAGGTTGGCGGCCCGGGTCACCTCGGCGAAGAGGTCCTCGAAGCTCCAGTCCCGCGTCGTGCGGTGGTGCTTCACGCTCAGGAAGGAGGAGAGCGCCGGCCCGTCGCCGAAGCGCGCCGCGGCGCGGCGGAGCAGGTCGTAGGTGTCGGTCGGCAGGTCGGCCGGCCAGCCGGCGGCCTCGATGGCGGCGACGTCGGCGAGGCTGGCGAGAGGCGGCTCGCTCCCGCGTGGCGCCGCGCCGTCCGTCGCCATGCCGATCATGCTGCCGCTCCATATCGGTGCAGCGCCGGCCCGTGGCGCTTCAGCCAGTCTTCCGCCTCGTCCATCGCAGGTGCGAGGCCGCGCGTCACCTGCCAGAACCGCTCCGAATGGTCCATGTGGACGAGGTGGGCCACCTCGTGGGCGGCGAGGTAGTCGAGCACGGACGGGGGCGCGAGAATCAGCCGCCACGAGAAGTTGAGCGCCCCGCGGGACGAGCAGGACCCCCAGCGCGAGCGCGTGTCGCGCAGGGTGATGCGGGCGACGGGCCGCCCGACCGCCGCGGCATGGCGGGCCACGGCCGCGGCGAGATCCCGCCGCGCCTCGCCCATGAGGAACTGCAGCACCGCGGCCTCGGGATCGGCGGCGCGGGGCGACAGGCGCAGTACGGGCTCGCCGGCCTCGCCGAGGCCCGGCTGGCACAGCCGCAACGTCCCGGTGTCGAGCACGATGCGGTGGTCGATGCCGCGGAGCGGCACCGACGTGCCGGGCGCGAGGGGAAGCCGGCCCGGCAGGGCCGCGAGGCGCGTGCCGATCCACGCGGCGTTGCGCGCCGCAAAGGCCTGCGCGCTCTTCAGCGAGGCGCGCGGCGGCATGGTCAGCACGGCCGCGCCGTCGGCGGAGCGAACCCGCAGCGTGAAACGGCGCGCCGCCGCGACGCGCTTGACGCTCACCCGATAGGTCACGCCCTCGTGGACGACGTCCAGCACCGGCGCCGGCCCGCGCTCGGGCGGCTTCGGAACGGCGCGGGCGGGGGGACGCATCCAGAACATGCCAGGCAGTCTAAGCCGGATCGCGCCGGCACACCAAGGCTTCGCCGGACGAGGCCGCCGCCGTGGTCGCGTCGGACCTTCGATCAGGCCGCCTGCGCCCGGTCCACCGTCTCGACCCGGCGGGAGAACTCCACCATGCGGGGCACGATCTCGCTGCGGTAGCGCGAGCCGTTGAACACGCCGTAATGGCCGACGCCGGGCTGCAGGTAATGCAGTTTCAGCGCATCCGGCAGGTTGCGGCAGAGCCTCTGCGCGGCATTGGTCTGGCCGACGCCGGAGATGTCGTCGCGCTCGCCCTCCACCGTCATCAGGCCGGTGCGGCGGATGTCGCCGAGGTCGATCGTCTGCCCGGCATAGACGAACTCGCCCTTCGGCAACGACTGGCGGACGAACACCTGCTCGATCGTCTGCATGTAATATTCGGCGGTGAGGTCGAGGACCGACAGGTATTCGTCGTAGAACTCGCGGTGCTTCTCGGCGGGTTCGCCGTCGCCGGCCACGAGGTGGTGGAACATGTCGGTGTGGGCCTTCACGTGCCGGTCCATGTTCATCGCCATGAAGCCCGACAGCTGCAGGTAGCCGGGATAGACCCGCCGGCCCATGCCGGGATAGGGGAACGGCACGGTCTCGAGGCAGTTCTCGCGGAACCATTCGGTGCCGCGCTCCTCGGCGAGCTTGTTCACCGCCGTGGGGCTGCAGCGCGTGTCGATGGGGCCGCCCATCAGCGTCATGGAGGCGGGATGCAGCGGGTCGCCGTTCTTCTCCATGTGGGCCACCGCGATGATGAGCGGCACCGCCGGCTGGCACACGCCGAGCGTGTGGACCGGCACGCCGTCGCGTCCGAGGACCTGCAGCATCTCGATCAGGTAGGCGATGTAGTCGTCGAGGTCGAACTTGCCGAGGGCCAGCGGCACCATGCGGGCATCGGCCCAGTCGGTGACGTAGACGTCGAAATGCGGCAGCAGGGCCTCGACGGTGCCGCGCAGCAGCGTGGCGTAATGGCCCGACAGCGGCGCCACGACCAGCATGCGGGACTTCGGTGCCGTCCCGCCGTCGTCGTGCTTGCGGAAATGCAGCATCTTGCAGAAGGGCCGTTCCCACACGACCGTCTCGGTGACGGCGAGTTCGCGCCCGTCCACCGTCGTGTGGTCGAGGCCGAAGACCGGCTTGCCGTAGCGCCGCGTCATGCGCTCGAACAGTTCGGCCGAGGCGGCGAGGTTGCGGCCGAGCGGCGTATAGGTCCAGGGGTTGAGCGGGTTCTTGAACGTGAGGCGCGTCGCGTCGGACAGCGCCCGCGCCGGAGCCAGGGCGAGATGCGTCATCTCGAACATGGGATAGGTGATCTTCATCTGGCCCACGGCACACCAAGGGTTGGAGTTCGACGCCGGGGCGGGACGCGGGGGTGCCCCTCCCCGTGGCTGCACAGATAGCCGCTGCGCCCAGGGGCGACAACGGCGCGTGTCACGTTTCCGCATCGAATGCGGGCCGGATGCCGAATCATTCACCCATCTGCAGCAGGGTCCCGGCCGCGCGCGAAGCCCGCAGGAACCACAGGAAGGCCAGCGTGGCGGCGGCGAAGAGGCAGGCGTTGATGGCGAGCGCCTCGACCATGAGGTCGGTCCGCACGACGCCGTCGTTGAGGACCGCCCTGAGGCCCTCGAACACGTATGTCGGGGGCAGCGCCCAGGAGACCGGCTGCAGCCAGCCCGGCAGCACGGCGACCGGGTAGTAGACGCAGCAGAGCGGCAGCAGCAGGAACATGAAGCTCCAGGCGAGCTCCTCGGCGCCGAGCCCGTGGCGCAGGAGGAAGCCCGACACCACGAGGCCGACGCTCCAGCTGGTGAGCAGCAGGTTGGCGAAGAAGAACCCCAGCGCCAGCCCGAGACCCCACAGGTTGAAGCCGAAGAACAGCACCGCAAGGCCCGTGACCGGGACCACGCCGAGGGCGAGCCGCACGAGGCTCATCACCATCAGCGAGGCCACGAACTCCAGGGGGCGCAGCGGGCTCATGAACAGGTTGCCGACGTTGCGCGAATGCATCTCCTCGAGAAAGGAGAGCGAGAAGCCGAGCTGGCCGCGGAACAGCACGTCCCACAGCATGACGGCGCCGATCAGCGTGCCGGCCCCGACGGCCAGCTTGCCCTGCGGGCCGCCCGCCGCCGCCGCACCGCCGACGAAGCGCTGGATGAAGCCCCAGGTCACCAGCTGCACGGTCGGCCAGTACATGAGGTCGAGCAGCCGCGGCCAGGAGCCGCGCAGGAGGTAGGAATAGCGCGCCACCATGGCGCCGACGCGCGCGGGCGAGAAGGCGAGGCGGCTCACGGGCGCGCCCTCGGACGGGGCGGCGTCACGCCGTCGCCCCGTCGCCCGCCGCGGCGGGCCGGGCCTCGCCCGCGGCATCGGCCCGGGCCTCGCCGGTGCCGCGCGCGACGTCGAGGAACACCTCTTCCAGCGTGCCGCGGCCGAAGCGGGCCTTGAGGTCGCGGCTCGTGCCGTCCGCCACGATGCGGCCGGTCTTCATCACCACGACGCGGTCGCACAGGCGTTCGACCTCCGCCATGTTGTGGGACGCCAGCAGGATGCTGGTGCCGCGGGCGCGCCGGTCGGCCTCGATGAGGCCCCGCACCCAGTCGGCCGTGTCGGGGTCGAGCGAGGCCGTGGGCTCGTCGAGCAGCAGCACGTCGGGCCGGTTGAGCAGCGCCTTGGCGAGGGCGACGCGCGTCTTCTGGCCGGCCGACAGGGCGCCGGCCGGGCGATCCATGAAGTCGCCGAGGGCGAGGTCGGCCGCGAGTTCGGCGATGCGGGCGCGGCGGTCCGCCAGCCCGTAGAGCCGGGCGAAGACGTCGAGGTTCTGGCGCACGGTGAGGCGGTGGGGCATGTCGACGTAGGGGCTCTCGAAGTTCATGCGGCCGAGCACACGGTGCCGGTCCGTCGCCATGTCGGCGCCCAGCACCAGGGCCTGGCCCGAACTCGGCAGGATCAGCCCCATGATCATGCCGATCGTGGTGGTCTTGCCGGCGCCGTTGCCGCCGAGCAGGCCGCAGACGGTGCCGCGCGGGATGTCGAGGCTCAGCCCGTCGACGGCGGGCCGCCCCCGGTAGACCTTGGTGAGGGCGCGGAGCGCGATGGCGTGCGGCAGGGCGGCGGGCATCCGCCCCGTATAGACGATCCGTCGCACGGCGCCGAACCCGCAAGGGCCGGGGCCGGCAAGGGCAAAACCGCGCGGGGGGGCAGCCCGGCGCGGCGAAGCCCGCTATGGAGCGCTCGCGGCGCCCTCGCCCCGCGTGCACAGGCGCGCGGGCACTTTTGCATTTCGGGCGGCGTTGGCCCGGCAGCGCCGCGCCGCGATACCAGGACCCGTCCCGACCCCATGCCCAAACTGAGCGCCATCGACCTCGGGCAGCCCGCGCGGCGGCTGCGCGTCAACACCCTGTCGCGCCTGCGCTGGCTGGCGCTGACCGGCCAGGCCGGGGCCGTGCTCTTCACCCATCTCGTGCTCGGCTTCCCGCTGCCGCTCGTGGCCTGCCTGCTGATCATCGGCGCCTCGGTGGCCTGCAACATCATGCTGCGGCTCTATTACCCGCTGACGCACCGGCTGAACGACCGGGCCGCGACGGCGCTGCTCGGTTACGACCTCCTGCAGCTGTCCGCCCTGCTCTACCTCACGGGCGGGCTCGAGAACCCTTTCTCGATGCTGTTCCTGGCGCCCGTGATGATCTCGGCGGCCTCGCTGCCGCCGGGGCGCACCCTGGTGCTGGGGTCGGTGGCGGTGGTGGCCGCCACCCTGCTGGTGGTGTGGCACCGGCCCCTGCCCTGGCACCCCGGGGAAGAGATGCACCTGCCGTTCCTGTTCTCGGCCGGCATCTGGTGCGCCGTGGTGCTCGGCGTGGGGTTCATCGGCATCTACGCGTCGCGGGTGGCCGAGGAAGCCCGGCAGCTGTCCGACGCCCTGGCGGCCACGGAACTCGTGCTGGCGCGCGAGCAGCACCTGACGCAGCTCGACGGCCTCGCGGCGGCGGCGGCGCACGAACTCGGCACGCCCCTCGCCACCATCACGCTGGTGGTGCGCGAGATGCTCGGCCTCGTCGCCAAGTCGGGCCCGACCATCGAGGTTTCCCAGATCGCCGACGACATCCGCCTGCTCGACCAGGAAGCCCAGCGCTGCCGCGCCATCCTGGGCAAGCTGACCTCGCTCGGGACCGAGGCGGCCGGGCCCCTCGAGGAGATGACGCTGAGCCATCTCGTCGAAGAGGTGGTGGGCCCCCAGCGGAACTTCGACGTCGCCGTGACGGTGACGCCGATCGGCTTCGGCGACGAACCGGTCTGCGCCCGCAACCCCGCCATCCTCTACGGCCTCGGCAACCTCGTCGAGAATGCCGTGGACTTCGCCCGCCAGGTCGTGGCGATCGACGCCCATTGGACGCCCCAGGCCGTGAGCGTGACGGTGCGGGACGACGGGCCCGGGTTCGCCGCCGAGATCCTGTCGCGGCTCGGCGAACCCTACGTCACGACGCGCGGCGCGGGGGGGCGCAACAAATCCGAGGCCAATTCGGGCCTGGGCCTCGGGCTGTTCATCGCCAAGACGCTGCTGGAACGCTCCGGCGCCCGCGTCGTCACGTCCAACGCTTCGGCACCGGGCACGGGCGCGGTCGTCACGGTGACGTGGCCGCGCGCGCTGTTCGAGCGCGAACGGTCGGGGGCCGCCAGCGGCAAACAGCGCCGTACCCCTGTTTTGTTCTGATCCGCGCCTTATCTCATCCTGCATGGCCGCGAGGCCGACGACACGGCCCGTCCGAGGCGTGGACAAGCCCGAGCCTCGGGCAGGTCCGAAGCCCGCCCGAGGCCTCAGACCCACGGGATATGCCATGAGCCTTCAGTCCACGCCCGCCGATGCCGGCACGCCCCAGGTCCTCCACGGGGACGGTTCGCTGCTGATCGTCGACGACGACAAGCCCTTCCTCACTCGCCTGACCCGCGCCATGGCGAGCCGTGGCTTCCAGGTCGAGGCCGCCGAATCCGTCGCCGAAGGCCTCAGCGTCATCGAGCGCAGCGCCCCGGCCTATGCCGTGATCGACATGCGGCTCGCCGACGGCAACGGCCTCGACGTGATGTCCGAGCTGAAGGCCAAGCGGCCCGACGCCCGCGCCATCATCCTCACGGGCTACGGCAACATCGTCACGGCCGTGACGGCCGTGAAGCTCGGCGCCTTCGACTATCTCGCCAAGCCCGCCGATGCCGACGAGATCTACGGCGCCCTGATGGCCCTGCGCCACGACAAGGCCGAGGTGCCCGAGAACCCGATGTCGGCCGACCGGGTCCGCTGGGAGCACATCCAGCGCATCTACGAGCTGTGCGGTCGCAACGTGTCGGAGACGGCGCGCCGCCTCAACATGCATCGCCGCACCCTGCAGCGCATCCTGGCCAAGCGCGCCCCGCGCTGACCTCCCAAGGACAGGGCCGGCGCGGCCCTTCCTTCCACTTTGCGGACGAAGGGCACGACTGACGGCACCACGCCGCCTCGACCCTTCAGGAGCGAGCCTGTATTCCGGTCCGACCCAGGGGAGGATCGGATGCTCGGTTTGACGCGATGGCTGGCTGCCCCCCTCGTTGCCGCCGCGCTGGCGCTCCCGGCCCGCGCCGCCGAGCCCGCGCCGAAGCCTCCCTCGGCGGCGGCCCTGGCCGGGTTCATCGCCAGGCTGAGGCCCGCCGCGGAAGCGCGGGGCGTGTCGGCCACCACCTTCGACGCGGCCTTCGCCGGCATCGCCCCCGACCCCGCCGTCGCGGCCCTGACGCGGCGCCAGGCCGAACTCAACAAGCCGACCGGCGCCTATCTCGCCGCTGCCGTCACGCCGGCCCGCGTCGCGGAAGGCGCGGCGCTGCTGGCGCGATGGCACGACGATCTCGACCGCATCGCGGCGTCGTCCGGCGTGCCGGGGCCCGTCCTGGTGGCGATCTGGGGGCTCGAGACCGCATATGGTGCCGCGCCCGGGGCCAAGGACGTTGTCCGCTCCATGGCGACGCTCGGCGCCATGGGCTACCGGCCGGACCTCTACAGCGACGAATTGCTGGCGGCGCTCGACATCCTGCAGCGCGGGGACGCGTCGCGCGACCAGTTGCGCGGCTCCTGGGCGGGCGCCATGGGGCAGCCGCAGTTCATGCCGTCGAGCTTTCTCCGCTATGCGGCGGATGGCGACGGCGACGGCCGCCGCGACATCTGGGGCGACGTGCCCGACACGTTGGCGTCGATCGCCGGCTTCCTGCGCGGCCAGGGCTGGACTCCGGGCCTGCCCTGGGGGTTTCCCGTGACGCTGCCGGCCGGCTTCGACATCGGCAGCCAGCCCCGCGCGCCCTTCGCGGCCTGGGCCGGGCGCGGGCTCGTGCGGGCCGACGGGGGCGCCTTTCCCACCGAGGGCGACGCCGTGCTGTATTTCCCGGCGGGCGCCTCGGGGCCGGCTTTCCTGGCGACGACGAACTTCACCGTCATCAAGACATACAATTCGTCGGACAGCTACGTGCTGGCCGTCGGCACCCTCGCCGACCGCATGGCGGGGTCCGCCCCCGTGGCGGCCCCCTGGCCGACCGCGGCGCCGATCGGGCGCGAGGACCGCATCGCCCTCCAGGCGCGCCTCGCCGCGCTCGGCTATCCGGTCGACGACAGGACGGGCCGCATCAGCCTCGCGCTGCGCGACGCCATCCGGGCCGCGCAGGCGAAGAACGGCCTCGTGCCGGACGGCAACCCCACGGCGGCCCTGCTGCACGCCCTGCAGGCGGCCGGGGCGAGGTGAGGGTTAAGGTCCGGCGTTGAACCCGCTCTGCTTATCGCCGATAGGTCGCGTCCCCGACCCGTTCCGCGAGCCCCCATGATGCCATCCCACGCCGAGGTCGCCCCGACCCTCGCCTACGGCCTGCCCTTCGCGGGGCTGCTGCTGTCGATCGCGCTGCTGCCGCTGCTGCGGCCGCATTGGTGGGAGCGGCATTTCCCGTGGGTCACGGCCGTCTGGGCGCTGCTCTTCGCCCTGCCCTTCGCGGCGCTGCGCGGGACGGAGGAGGCCGGCAGAACGCTGCTGGAGGCGGTGGCGCACGAGTACCTGCCCTTCATCGTGCTGCTGCTGGCGCTCTTCGTGGTGGCGGGCGGTATCCGCATCTTCGGCAACCTCATCGGCACCCCGAACACCAACCTCGCCCTGCTGGGCCTCGGCACGCTCGGGGCGAGCCTGCTCGGCACGACCGGCGCCGCCATGCTGCTGATCCGCCCGCTGATCCGCGCCAACGGCGACCGCAAGCATCGGACCCATGTCTTCGTCTTCTTCATCTTCCTCGTCGGCAACATCGGCGGCTCGCTGACGCCCCTCGGCGACCCGCCGCTGTTCCTCGGCTTCCTGCGCGGCGTGGACTTCGGCTGGACGCTCGGCGCCATGGCGCCGCCGATGCTGCTGTCGTCGGGGCTGCTGCTGGCGCTGTTCACCCTGCTCGACCGCTGGTACTGGCGCCGGGAACCCGTGCTGCCTCCGAGCCACCTTCCGCGCAGCGTCGGCGTGGAGGGCCTCCACAACGTGGTCTTCCTCGCCGTGATCGTCGGCGCGGTGCTGATGAGCGGCCTGTGGCACTCGGGCCGGAGCCTGCCGGTCGGGCTCGGGGTGAGCCTGCGCTACGAGGACGCCGCCCGCGACCTCGCGCTGCTGGCGGCGGCCGGGCTGTCCTACGTGACCACGCCCTCGCGCATCCGCATCGAGAACGCCTTCACCTGGGTGCCGATCCGCGAGGTCGCGATCCTGTTCGCCGGCATCTTCATCACCATCGCGCCGGTCCTGGGGGCGCTGCAGGCCGGGGCCGCCGGGCCCTTCGCGCCCCTGCTTCACCTCGTCAGCCGGCCGGACGGCACGCCGGCGGTGGCGAACTACTTCTGGCTCACCGGCGCCCTGTCCTCGGTGCTCGACAATGCCCCGACCTACCTGGTCTTCTTCGACAGCGCAGGGGGCGACCCGGCGCGCCTCATGGGCGAGCATGCGGCGACGCTGCTCGCCATCTCCTGCGGCGCCGTCTTCATGGGCGCCAACACCTACCTCGGCAACGCGCCGAACTTCATGGTCAAGTCGATCTGCGAGGAACAGGGCATCCGCATGCCCGGCTTCTTCGGCTATCTGGCCTGGTCGGGACTGATCCTGCTGCCGCTCTTCGGCCTTCTGACGCTGGTGTTCTTCCGGTGAAGCGTCACGCTTCGCCGTCGTCAAGCCGCCGTCCGCGGGTTTCCGGCATGCCCAGCGCCGCCAGCGTGCCGAGGACGCTGAAGGCCGCGAGGTAATAGGCCGGCATCAGGCGATCGCCGGACACCGCCACGAGCTTGTTGACGAGGTAGTTGGTGGACCCGCCGAAGATCGAAACGGCCAGCGCGTAGACGATCGACAGTCCGGCGCTGCGGACGGAGCGCGGCAGCGATTCCGGGATCGCCACGATGATGGCGGCGGCGTTGATCGAGGACAGCGCCGACATCAGGAAGGTGACGGCATAGAGGGCGGCGGCCGACGGGGCGCGGGCGAGCCAGAAGAAGGCCGGCACGGCGAGGAGCGCGATCAGCGCCCGCGGCCACACCATCACGGGCCGTCGCCCGACCCGGTCGGCGAGCCAGCCGCCGAGCAGCGGGAAGGCGACCGACGCGAGGCCGAGCGCGATCGGCACCGCGGTCGACACCGTCTCGGTGAGGCCGAGGGTCGAGCGCGCATAGACCGGCATGTTGGTGCCGATGGCGTTCGACACCGTGGAGGCGGCGATGACCACGAAGGTCAGCCCGAGCAGCCGGCCATGGTCCCGCAGCAGAAGGCGCAGCACCGCGGTCGTCGAGCCCGGCGCCGCCGCGCCCTCGGCGGGGCCCGCCGTCTCGGGCAGGTGGCGGCGGATGACGAGGCCCACCGGCACGACGGCGAGGCCCAGCAGCACCATGACGCGCCAGCCCCACTGCCCCATGGCGCCCTCCCCCACGGCCAAAGACAGCGCCGAGGCCACGAGGCCGGCGAACAGCGCCGCGCAGCCCTGGCTGGCGATCTGCCAGGAGGCGATGAAGCCACGGCGCGGCGGCGGCGCCGCCTCGAGCAGGTAGGCGGTGGAGGGCCCGACCTCGCCGCCGAGCGCCAGGCCCTGGATCAGCCGCCCCGCGATGACGATGGCCTGGGCGGGCCAGCCGAGCGTCGCCGTGCCGGGCGTCACCGCCAGCAACAGCATGCCGAGCGCCATGAGCGCGATGGTCAGCACCATGGCGGGCTTGCGGCCGGCGCGGTCCGCCAGGGCACCGATGACGATGCCGCCGAGCGGCCGCATGACGTAGCCGATGCCGAACAGCGCCAGCGAGGCCAGCAGGCTGCTGGTCGGGTCCTTGGCGGGGAAGAAGGCTTCGCCGATCGGCACGGCGAAGAAGGCGTAGACGGTGAAGTCGTAGAACTCGAGCGCGTTGCCGAGCACCACGGCGGCGACGGCCTTGCCGTCCAGCCTGGGGTGGGTCGTGTCCGGGAGTGCCATCCGTCGAAGATGCGCGGGCGGCGGATTGGTTCAGCGGCGGGCGGCGGTTTCCCCCCGGGGCGGGTCAGCCGATGGCCGAGCCGAAGGTTTCCATGGTCCAGCGCGACGCGACGCGATGGGCCGCGTAGATCTTGAGGTCGGCGTCGTCGGGCTCGCGCCCGTCGCGCCAGTTCGGCCGGTCGTGCAGCCGCAGCCGCAGGTCCTGCACCGACGTGATGACGAAGGGATACACGTCCCCGGCGGGGCTGAAGACCGTGACCTCGTCCCCCATGCCCTTGACGGACCATTCCTTCATGGATCTCACCTCCAGGGAGTGACGGTACGGAACGGTCATAGTGGGGCTCAACGGCATCGGTAGGGCATGTTCATGTCAAAGGCGTCACAAGCCTTAAGGATGTTTTAAGCAAACCCCGTCACGCGGCCGCACCGTCGCCGAGATAGCGGCGGTTGAGATGCGCGAGGTAGCTGTCGAGGCCGAGCGGGCGACCGGTCGCCTCCGTCAGGATCTCGTCGGTGCTCTGCGAGGAGCCCTTGCCGTGGACGTTGGCCCTCAGCCAGCCGAGCAGCGGCGCGACGTCGCCCCGCGCCAGGCCGGGCCGGATGTCGGGCTCGGCGGCGGTCGCGGCCTCGAAGAGCTGGGCGGCCGCCACAGCCCCCAGCGTGTAGGTGGGAAAATAGCCGAAGGCGCCCCCGGGCCAGTGGATGTCCTGCAGGCAGCCGCGCGCCGCATCCGGCACGTCGAGGCCGAGCAGCGCCTTCACGCCCGCGTCGAAGGCGCCCGGCAGGTCGGCGACGGCGAGGTCGCCGTCCACCATGGCGCGTTCGAGGTCGTAGCGGAGCAGGATGTGGGCCGGGTAGGTCACCTCGTCGGCGTCGACGCGGATGAAGCCCGGGGCGACGCGGGTGTAGATGCGGTACAGCGTGTCGGGGTCGAGCCCGGCCGCCTCCGCCCCGAAGGCCTCGGCCAGCACGGGGGCGAGGTGGCGCATGAACTCCGGCGTGCGGCAGGCCTGCATTTCGAGGAGCAGCGACTGGCTCTCGTGCAGCGTCATGCCGCGCGCGTCGCCCACGGGCTGGCCGAGCCAGCGCTGCGGCCGGCCCTGCTCGTAGAGCGCGTGGCCGGTCTCGTGCACGACGCCCATGAGCGAGCGGGTGAAGTCCCCCTCGGCGTAGCGGGTGGTGATGCGCACGTCGGAGGTGGCGCCGCCGCAGAAGGGATGGAGGCTGGTGTCGAGCCGGCCGCGGGCGAAATCGAAGCCGAGGTCGCCCATCAGCCGCTCGCCCACCGCCCGCTGCGCCGCCACCGGGAAGGCTCCGGACACCGGGGGAAGCTCCCCCTGGCGGGCCTGGCGCTCGCAGGCCGCCCGGATGAGCCCGGGGATCTCGGCGCGGAGCCGGTCGAACAGCGGATCGATGCGGGCGCGGCGCAGGCCGGGGTCGTATTGGTCGAGCAGCGCGTCGTAGGGGGCGAGGCCGAGCGCCGCCCCCTTGGCCTCGCCGACCGCGCGGGCGAGGCGCAGCATCTCGGCGAGATGCGGGCGCAGGATCGCGAAATCGCTTCTGGCGCGCGCCTCGCGCCACGCCATCTCGGCGGCGGAGGCGGCCTTGGATTCGGCCTCGACGAGGTCGCCCGGCACCGCGACGGCATGGGCGTAGGCGCGCCGCATCTCGCCGAGGTTCGCGGCCTGCCAGGGGTCGAGGTCGGCGGCGCGGGCTTCGGCGGCGTCGAGCAGGTCGGCGGTGGTGGGGGCGACGAGCAGCTCGTGGGCGAGGCCGCGCAGCGTGGCGAGCTGCTCGGCGCGGCCCTCCGCGGCCCCGGTCGGCATCAGGGTCTGGGCATCCCAGCCGAGGATGCCGGCGGCATCGTTGAGGGAGCGGAGCCGGCCGAACAGCCGCTCGAGGGACAGGTAAGGGGTCATCCGTCCTCTCTACCAGAGCCGAGGGGGGCACGTCAGCGGCGCACCCTCCCGCATCGTCGCGCGGGAGGGTGCGGGTGTCAGTGGGACGTGGCGCCCTCGAGCGCGGCCTTGCCGGCCTCGGTCAAGACGAGCTGGCCCTTCTGGCGCGGCACCGGGCGGTTCTCGATGAGGCCGCCGGCGATCATCGGGTTCAGTTCCGACATGTTGAAGAAGATGCCGAGGACCGGCTCCTTGGCTTCGACCCAGCGCAGAAGCTTCTGCTGGTGAACGTCGACTTGCATGGCTTCCTCCGCCGTGGATGTGGGGATGAGTCTGGCGGGTCGTGGTTAACAAGTCGTGAAGGCCAGCCGCGCCGATCCGACCGGAAGAGGCGGGCAGGCCGTGCCGGGGGTCCTGGCGACATCGTGCCTGCCTTTCGGCGGCGTCCCGGTGTCGGATCGATGCCATGAGCAGCCTTGTCGATCACGCCGTGGAACGGCTCCGCGCCCTGCCCCCAGAGGTCCAGGACGAGGTGGCGCGCGTCCTCTTGCAACTGACTGGCGAAGATCAGCCGCATTATCGCTTGACGACCGAGGACGTGGCCGACCTCGACGCAGCCGATGCAGAGATCGCGCGTGGCGCGCTGGCGACCGATGACCAGATCCGCGCCGTCTGGGCGAAGCATGGTCCGTGAAGGTCACCCTTCACGACGACGGCCCTCCGGCAGCTCGATACCGTCCTGACCTACATCGGGGAGCGCAGTCCCCAGGGCGCCGAGAGCGTCGGGTTGCGCCTGCGAAGCCTGTTTGCTCTCCTCGCCGAACACCCGTTCATCGGCCGCACGACCGACCGCCCCGGCGTGCGTCGGCTATCGGCTCAGCCGTCGCCCTGTGCCGTCTTCTATCGCGTGAGCGGACAGACCGTGATCGTGCAGCGCATACGCCGTGTCTCGCGCCGGCTGGACCCGTCGTGATCGAGCGAGAGGCTCGCGTCTCGCTTCACCGGCGGAGGGGACGCGGAAGCGCCCTCAGATCAGCCCGTGGGCGACGGCATAGTCTTCGGCGGCCTTGCGGGCGAGTTCGAGGGTGCGGAGCGGGGGCGCGACCGGGAGGGTGCCGACCTTGACGCTGGTGCGCACCGGCTTGCGGGTCGCCTGGAGTTCGTCGAGCGGGAAGGTGAAACGCTGGCCGGCCTCGTTCGTGGCCTCCAGCCGGTCCTCGGCGATCGCCACCACGGTGAAGTTCATGCCCGCCTCGTCCCGATCCATCGCGCCGCCCCGGCCTGCGTAGAGGCCCGGGGCAGCGCGATCAAGCTCAGCCGATCGACATCAGGCTGGCATTGCCGCCCGCCGCCGCCGTGTTGGTGGAGATCGAGCATTCTTCCAGCAGGCGCACGAGGTCGTAGTCTTCCCGCTCGGCCGAGCGCAGGGCCTGCAGCGACAGGATGGGGCCGTCGCGCTCGGCGATGCGGCGCGACAGGGCGAGCAGCGCATCCGCCTCCCCCTCGAACAGCACGCCGCGCAGCCCCGCGACGGCGTACCAGTCGTCGACGACGAGCACCTGCGCGGCGACGTCGGCCGGCAGGCCGGCGAGGGTCGCGGCCGCGGGCCGCTCCACCACGGCGACGTTGCCGGTCGCCAGGATGGCGCCGACCTGGACGCGCAGGCCCGCTTCGCCGAGCGCCAGGGCGGCGATTCGGCCGCGCGGGCGCAGCGCGTAGACGTTGCGCTCGCCGACGGGGCCGGGCAGTTCCACCTTGGCGCCGAGCGCCGAGCGCGACAGGTCGGCGATGCAGCGCTCCGCCTCCGCCTCGTGGCCGCTCGCCCGCAGCCAGTCCGCGTAGGCGCGGGCGGTCGCGAGCGCGGGCGCGGCGGCTTCGAGGCCGCGCAGGGCGGTGGCGGGCGGGATGTCGAGCAGGCGCCCGAGGTAGAGCGGGCCGCCGGCCTTGGGCCCCGTGCCCGACAGGCCCGAGCCGCCGAAGGGCTGCACCCCCACCACGGCGCCGATGACGTTGCGGTTGACGTAGACGTTGCCGGCCTCGACCGCCCCGACGACGCGCGCGATCGTCTCGTCGATGCGGGTGTGGAGGCCGAAGGTGAGGCCGTAGCCGGTGGCGTTGATGGCGCCGACCAGCGCGTCGAGGTCCTGGCGGCGGAAGCGCAGCACGTGCAGCACGGGGCCGAAGACTTCGCGCTCCACGTCGGCGATGCGGCCGATCTCCACGATGGTGGGGGCCACGAAGGTGCCGTGGCGGGCCGCCTCGGGCAGCGGCAGGCTCTCGACGGCGTGGCCGCGGGCCCGCATGGCCTCGACGTGGGCCAGGATGCCGTCGCGCGCCTCCGCCGTGATGACGGGGCCGACGTCGACCGACAGGGCGCGGGGATCGCCGATCTCGAGTTCGCGCAGCGCCCCCTTCAGCATGGCGAGCGTGCGCTCCGCCACGTCCTCCTGCAGGCACAGGATGCGCAGGGCCGAGCAGCGCTGGCCGGCGGAATCGAAGGCCGAGGCGATGACGTCCGCCACCACCTGTTCGGCGAGGGCCGAGGAATCCACCACCAGCGCGTTCTGCCCGCCGGTCTCGGCGATGAGCGGCACGGGCTTGCCGTCCGGCGTCAGGCGGCCGGCGAGCTGGCGCTGGATCAGCCGCGCCACCGCGGTGGAACCGGTGAACATCACGCCCATGACACGGGCGTCGGCGACGAGCGCCGCCCCGACCTCGCCGGCCCCGGGCACGAGCTGGAGCGCGTCGGCCGGCACGCCGGCGGCGTGGAGCAGGCGCACGGCCTCGGCGGCGACGAGCGGCGTCTCCTCGGCGGGCTTGGCCAGCACCGGGTTGCCGGCCGCCAGCGCCGCCGCCACCTGGCCGGTGAAGATCGCCAGCGGGAAGTTCCAGGGGCTGATGCACACCACCGGGCCCAGCGCGGCGTGGCGCTCCGACCCGAAGGTGCGGGTGAGCTCGGCGCCGTAATAGCGCAGGAAGTCCACCGCCTCGCGCACCTCGGCGACGGCATTGGCGTAGGATTTGCCGGCCTCGCGCACGATGAGGCCGATCAGCACCGGCATGCGGGCTTCGAGGGCGTCGGCGGCGCCGGCCAGGCAGGCGGCGCGCGCGTCGGCGGGCGTGGCGGCCCAGGCTGGCGCGGCGGCGGCGGCCCGTGCCAGGGCTTCGGCGACCTCGGGCTCGGTCGCGTGGCGGGCGACCCCCACGACGTCGCGCCGGTCGGCCGGGTTCAGCACCGGCGCGGCGCCCTCCTCGTCCGTGACGCCGGGCGGCAGCGCCGTCCAACGCGTCGCCGCGCTCTTCTCGAGCGCGGCGCCGAGCGCCGCCAGCGCGTCCTCGTCCGACAGGTCGAGCCCGCGGGAGTTGGCCCGGTCCGGGAACAGGTCGCGCGGCGCCGCGATCCGCTCGTGCGGGGCGCCGACCGGGCTCATGGCCCGCACCGCCGCGACGGGGTCGACGACGAGGTCGTCGACCGCGACCCTGTCGTCGGCGATGCGGTTGACGAAGGACGAGTTGGCGCCGTTCTCGAGCAGGCGCCGCACCAGATAGGCCAGCAGCGTCTCGTGGGTGCCGACGGGCGCGTAGATGCGGCAAGGCCGGTCGAGCTTCTGCGGCCCCACCACCTCGTCGTAGAGCGGCTCGCCCATGCCGTGCAGGCACTGGAACTCATATTGGCCGCGGTAGAAGTTCGGCCCCGCCATGGCCATGATGGCCCCCACCGTCTGGGCGTTGTGGGTGGCGAACTGCGGGAAGACGGCGTCGGGCGCGGCGAGCAGCCGTCGCGCGCAGGCGAGGTAGCTCACGTCCGTGTGGACCTTGCGGGTGAAGACCGGGAAGCCGCCCTGCCCGTCCGCCTGGGCGCGCTTGATCTCGGAATCCCAATAGGCGCCCTTCACCAGCCGCACCATGATGCGGCGGTTCGAGCGGCGGGCGAGGTCGACGATCCAGTCGATGGCGAAGGGGCAGCGCTTGCCGTAGGCCTGGATGACGAAGCCGATGCCGTTCCAGCCCGCGAGGTCCGGGTCGAAGGCCAGGGCTTCGAGCAGGTCGAGCGAGATCTCGAGCCGGTCGGCTTCCTCGGCATCGATGTTGAGGCCGATGTCGTAGGATTTCGCCAGCGCCGCCAGCCCTTTGACGCGCGGCAGCAGCTCACCCGTCACGCGCGCCTGCTTGGCCCGGCTGTAGCGCGGGTGCAGGGCCGACAGCTTGATGGAGATGCCCGGCCCCTCGTAGATGCCGCGCCCCGCCGAAGCCCTGCCGATGGCGTGGATGGCGGTCTCGTAGTCGGCGAGGTAGCGGGTCGCGTCCTCGGCAGTCGTCGCGGCCTCGCCCAGCATGTCGTAGGAATAGCGGAAGCCGCGCGCTTCCAGCCTGCGGCTGTTCGCCAGCGCCTCGGCGATGGTCTGGCCGGTGACGAACTGCTCGCCCATCATGCGCATGGCGAGGTCGGTGCCCCGGCGGATCAGCGGCTCGCCGCCGCGGCCGATGAGGCGCGTCAGCGCGCTGCCGAGCGAGGATTCGCTCGTCGTGGTGGTGAGGCGCCCGGTGACGACGAGCCCCCAGGTGGCGGCGTTGACGAACAGCGACGGGCTCTGGCCGACATGGGCGCGCCAATCGCCGGTGGAGATCTTGTCGCGGATCAGGGCGTCGCGCGTGGCGCCGTCCGGGATGCGCAGCAGCGCTTCGGCGAGGCACATGAGGGCGACGCCCTCCTGGCTCGACAGGGCATATTCGTGGATCAACCCCTCGACGCCGCCGCCGCGCGGCTTGGCCCGCAGCCGCTCGACGAGGCTGCGCGCCGTGGCGGCGGCCTTCGCGCCGGCCTCGGCCGGCAAGCTCGCGCTCTCGAGCAGCGCCGCCACGCAGTCGGCCTCGGGCCGCCGATAGGCGGCCGTGATGGCGGCGCGCAGCGGGTCCTGCCGCTTCACCGAGGGGGCGAAGGCCGCGAAGGTCGAGGCCTCGGGCCGGCCGGCCGGAACAGGGATCGTCATGGGGGCGCTCGTGCGGCAGGCCGGCCAAGGGGACCGAGGGATCGGCGGGACCGGCTTCCCACCGTCGATGCCGCGTTGTATCACCCGTCGTGCCGCGCTTCCAGCGGCCGATCTCGCCATTTCGCCGCCGCATCAGCGGTAAAATGCGCGTTCGACCGGGGAACCGTCATGGACTCCAGCGACCTCAAGATCCTCGACATCCTGCAGGCCGACGGCCGCATCACGACGAGCGACCTCGCCGAGCGCCTGCGCCTGTCGCCCACCGCCACGGGCGAGCGGTTGCGCCGCCTGACGCGGGACGGCGTGATCACGGGCTATGGCGCGCGGCTCGACCCCGCCCGGCTCGGGCTGGGGCTGCTGGTCTTCGTCGAGGTGTCGCTCGACAAGACGACCTCGGACGTCTTCGCCCAGTTCGCCCGGGCGGTGCGGCTGACGCCCGAGATCCTGGAATGCCACATGGTGGCGGGCGGCTTCGACTATCTCGTCAAGGCCCGGGTCGCCGACATGGCGGCCTACCGCGGCTTCCTCGGCGACGTCCTGGTGGCGCTGCCGGGCGTGAAGGAGACCCGCACCTATGCCGTGATGGAGGAGGTGAAGCGCGACGGGCCGTTGCCGGTGCGGGGCGGGTGAGGGGATAGGCGCATCTGGGGGCTCAGGGGCGAGCCGTATAGGGCACGCCAAAGAAACGGGTCACGCGATATCTGCGTGGGGCCCTCAGCGGATGAGTTCGATCCGGACGGAGAGATCGAGCTGTCCCCAGGCTCGGTCTGCCGTGAGCGCAATCCACTGACAGATATCGGCCAGAGCCAAGCAAGCGCGATCGCCGAACGACAATCCGGCGCCACGAGTGGCGGCACGCAACTCGCCAGCCCTGATGGCTTGAGCGCGGTCGAAAGCGACGACGTCGAAACGGAGCGGGTCCAGCATGGCCGTTACGATTTCAGCGGTACCACCCCGCTCCACGATCTTCGCGACAACCTCCGATAAGTTCACAGCGGAGATCACGGCATCGTCAAAAGCGGCTTCGACCTTTTCGGCTCCGGCCTCGTCGTTGAGCAAGCACAGAAGAGCAGAGGCGTCGAGCACGTAGCGTTTGGGCAAAATCCTAGTCCCGGGCCGATTCGGCGCGCCGGTCGGCGATCAGCTCATCGACAAGGCTCACGTCTTGCGGAACAAGTTGACGCAAAATCCGTCGTGCATTCTTGAGATCCATCTTGCGGGGACGGACGCGCAGCTCGCCATCGACGATCTCGACGAGGACAGTGTCGCCGACCGTGATCCCGAGTTCACGACGGAGGATAGCCGGTATCACCAACGTCCCGCCATCCACGATCTTGACCGCGCGAGAGGTCATGTCACGATGTCCCTTCCTGCAACATCTCCCTTATGGTACCGATCGTGGTCCATTTCCACCCCTCTTCATTCTGATCCGAACAGCTCGTGCCACAGTCGATCAGAGAAGATGCGGTCCGGATGACCGCGTAGAACTCGGCGCCGGCAGCGGACAGGTGTCGTGCGCCCCAGCGCGCGGCGATCCGTCGATCCGCGAGCGGTTTGAAGACGAATATGAAGGCTTGGCTCACGGTCAAAAGCTTCGCGGTCGTCGGGGTCCCACGGGAGACCGTGGAAGGTGAAAGCGAAGCGCAGGCTTGGATTTGCGCTCTCGGCTGACCAAACGCTGCCGAATTACGAAGCGTGATCTCATGTGCTGGGTCACTGTCCATCTGTTGGGGTCTCGACTGGACCGAAAGGCGCTTGTCGCGCCACTATTCACGAGTGCTATGGCGGCAACCTCTCACGAGAAGGTCACCTTGACGTTAGCACCCCAGCTTCTGACTTTGTCAGCTGTCTTCCTTCTTGCATGTATCAGCCCAGGACCTGACTTCACCGCCGTCACGTCGAATGCGCTCGCCGATCGACTGCGGGGGTTGGGCGTTGCCGTCGGCGTCGCCGTCGCCTGTACGATTTGGGCTACGCTGGCGATGTTCGGTCTCGGCCTCCTGCTCACGAAAATCGCTTGGCTTCACGAAGCCGTTCGTCTGGGTGGCGCAGCGTACCTACACTACCTCGGCGTGAAGATGCTGCTCGGCGCTCGGCATCCGCCCGCCGGCATGCAGGTCGAAGCCACTCGAAACGCGTGAGTTCCCGACGCTCTGCATTGGCCTCGTCGATGGCGCAGGCGACCCTCCGGACCAGCCGCGAATGCGGAGGCGCGCCGCCCTTCCGGCCCCGGCGCTTTACGCCCGCCCCCGAACCTGAGACACGGTGCCACCCGCTTCCCTCGCGAAAGCCAGACCCGCCCCCGTGTCCCTCAGCCGCCTCTTCCCCCTCTGGGCCGCCATCGTGGCGGTCGCCGCCTATCTGGCGCCCGCCACCTTCCGGCCGCTGCTGCCCTGGGTCACGGACCTCCTGACGCTGGTGATGTTCGCGCTCGGCGTCACGCTGACCTTCGCGGATTTCCGCCGCGTCCTCCTGCGGCCGGCCCCCGTCGTCGCCGGGGTGGTGGTGCATTACCTCGTGATGCCGCTCGCCGCCTGGCTCATCGCCCGCGCGCTCGGCCTGCCGCCCGAGCCCACCACCGGCATGATCCTCGTCGGCAGCGTGGCGAGCGGCACGAGTTCGACGCTGATGGTGTTCCTCGCCGGCGGCGACGTCGCCCTCTCCGTCACCATCGCCGCCATGTCGACCCTCGTCGGCATCGTGGCGACGCCGCTGCTGGTGCGCTTCTACGTGGATGCTTCCGTGCCGGTCGACGTCTGGGCGCTGCTGCTCGGCATCGTGCAGATCGTGGCGGTGCCGGTGGGGTTGGGCCTGCTGCTGAACCAGGTCGCGCCCCGCCTCGTGCGCCGGTTCGAGCCCGCCCTGCCCCTCGTGTCCATGGCGGCCATCCTGCTCATCATCGCGGCCGTGGTGGCGGGCAGCCAGGCCAGCATCGCCGCCGTGGGGCCGCTCGTCATGCTGGCGGTGGTGCTGCACAACGGCGTCGGCCTCCTCGGCGGCTATTGGGGCGGGCGGGCGCTCGGCTTCGACGAGAGCACCTGCCGCACCCTGGCCTTCGAGGTCGGCATGCAGAACTCCGGCCTCGCGGCGGCGCTCGGCAAGCTGTATTTCTCGCCCCTCGCCGCCCTGCCGGGCGCCCTCTTCTCCGTGTGGCACAACCTGTCGGGCTCGATGCTGGCAGGCTATTGGGCCAACCGCCTGCCCGTCGCGGCGGACGCGGCGCCGCGCCCCCTCGCCGAAGAGGCCTGAGCCGAAGAGGCCTGAGCCTAGGACGCCCGAGCCGAGCCACCCTGCACGGCGGCGGTTGCCGCGGCGGGCGGGCCGGGGCAGTGTCGGGGCGCGGAGGAGCATCCCATGCCGATCACCAGTCTGGCCGAACTCGAGGCCCTCTACACGCCGGCGCCCTCGCAGCCCGCCCTGGTCAAGGAGGTGGACCGCATCACGCCGCACTACCGGCGGCTGATCGAGGCGTCCCCGTTCCTGGCCCTGGCCACGACGGGCCCCGAGGGGCTCGACTGCAGCCCGCGCGGCGATGGGGCCGGCTTCGTGCGTGTGCTCGACGACCGCACGCTCGTCATCCCGGACCGGCGCGGCAACAACCGCATCGACTCGCTGCGCAACATCCTGCGCGACCCGCGCGTGGCGCTGCTGTTCCTGATCCCCGGCTCCGGCACCACCTTCCGGGTCAACGGCCGCGCCACCGTGACGGCCGACCCGGAGCTGCTGGCATCCCTCGAGGTGGAAGGTCACCGGCCCCGCACCGCCATCGTCCTCACCGTCGAGGCCGCCTATTTCCAGTGTTCGCGCGCGGTGCTGCGCGCGGCCCTGTGGGACCCGGAGCGCCACGTCGCCCCCGACGCCCTGCCGACGCCCGGCGAGATCCTGGCGGCCCTGTCGGGCGACCGCGTCGGAGGCCCGGTCTACGACGCCGCCTGGCCGGAGCGCGCCAAGGCTTCGATGTGGTGAGGCTTCGATGTGGTGAGGCTACGATGTGATGAGGCTTCGCCCGGTGAGGCGTCCGGCGCGGCCGTGCCCGTGACGACCCGCCTCCCCTGTTCCCACCCCCGTCATCCACCCGCACCGGTCCTCGAGGCACCCGTCCCGTGAAGCTCACCCAGATCACCCACCACGACCTCGACGGATACGGCGCCGCCACGGTGGTGCGGTCCCGCGCCGACGTGGACCGCATCGTCCACGTGTCGCGCTATTCCGACGTCGGCCCCGTGGTGTCGGCCGAACTGGCGCGGCTCGGCCGGGCCGGAGAGCCCGAACGGCTGCTGATGACCGACCTCGGCCTCGAGGCGCCGGCCGTCGCCTTCATCCGGGACATGGTGGCGCTGAACGCCCGCCGCCCGCCGGAAAGGCGGCACGACCTCGTCGTCCTCGACCACCATGCCTCCTCGCTCGACCAGCTGGCGGCGGGCGGCTTCGGGCTCGGCGAGGGGCTTCCGGCCTGGCCCGATGCCAAGCGCGTGGCCACCGGCGACCCGGCCGTCACGGTGCTGATCGACGACACGCGCTGCGCCACGCGCCTCGCCTTCGACCACGGCGACCTCTTCGGCGCGCGGGACGCCGAGCCGGCGGTCGCCGAAGCCCTCGCCGTCATGGTCGAGGCGGTCGACGCCGTCGACCTGTGGAAGAAGGAGCGGCCGATCTTCCGCCAGGCCCAGGTGCTGGACGAGGTGTTCTGGGACAACGTGTCGGGCTACATCCCGCTCGGCCATCCCTGGCACGACCGCTTCATCGGCGACCTGCTGCTCGGCCTGGCGGCCCGCCTCGGCGGCGGTGCCGCCCCGGCCGCCATCGAGCGGGATGCCGGCGCGCTGCGCGCCGCCATCGTCGACGCCATGCTGGCCGGCCGGCCGGGCGACGACCCCGAGGCCACGACGCGCATGCGGCTCGCCCCCCTGCTGGCCGCCGCGCCGGAGCTGTTCCGGCGGCTGAAGGGCGGCGCGAAGCTGTCCTTCGGCCTCGATTCGGGGGTGTTCCAGCGCGTGTCGGACGCCATCCTGACGAGCCGCGACGCCGCGCTGGTCATCAACGTCGGCCGCTCGGGCTCCATGTCGTTCCGTTCCACCGACGGCTCGGCGCTGGATGCGGCCCGCAATTTCCGCGGCGGCGGCCACCGCGACGCCGCCGGCGGCCGCTTCGTCGCCAACGCCCCGACCAGCCTGGCGGATGCCGTGGACCAGGTCTCGGCCGTGCTCCACCCGCCCGAGCCCGCCCCCTCCAGCAGCCCCTTCGCGGTCCTGCGGGACCTCAAGCCCCGCGCCTGACACAGCAGGGCTCCGGACTCGGGTCGATGTGGAACCGTCGGGAGCGCCCTTCTCCCGCTGGCGGGAGGAAGTGGCGCCGCGCAGCGGCGTCGGACGAGGGTGGGAGCCCCGCGCGTCGTCGGTGCATCGACCCTTTGTGGCCTTTCAGCCCGTCGTCATCCCTCATCCGGCGCTTCGCGCCACCTTCTCCCCCCAGGGGAGAAGGGCGAAGCGGCTCCGTTGACCTCGGTTCGGAGCCCTGGCCAATACCGGTGGCTGGAGGCGACGCCGAGAGCGGTCCGGCGGCGGACTCACACCCCGCCGTACATCCGCCCGGGGTTCAGCACCCGCTCGGGGTCGCAGCTCGCCTTGATGGCGGCCGTCACGGCCCGCAGGGCCGGGGCCGGCGGCTCGAACACGTCGGCGGCGGCCCGCACGGCCTCGGGGGCCCGCACCAGCGTGGCATGGCCTCCGGCTTCCGCCACGGCGGCCCGCACCGCGGCGGCGCCCGCGTCGCCCGCGGGGTCCACCGCCAGCCAGAGCAGGCCGCCACCCCAGTCGAAGGCGTGGCGTTCCGCGACGCCGGCGAGCCGCGCCGCCACGGCCGGGCCCTTCGTGGGCGCCACGGACAGGCGCCAGACGGCCGCGTCGGGCCGGGCGTCCAGCGCCACGCCGTCGCGCAGCCCCTCCCAGAGCGGGGCCGCGCTGGCGGCGTCGCGCCGCTCGGCCGCGCCGAACGCGCCGAGCAGCGCGGCGAGCCGCGACGCCCGGTCGTCGACCGAAGCCTGGAACCCTTCGAGGCGCAGCAGGGTCACGGCGTCGCCCGGGCCACCGCCGGGCAGGTGCGCCGCCCCCGTGATCTCGAAGGGCGTGCCGATCGCCAGGGTCAGCGCCGCGACGGCCCTGGCGTCGTCGAGCCCGTGCAGCGCCAGCGTCAGCGCCGTCTCGGGCCGCGGCACCACCTTGAACACGACCTCGGTGAGGAAGCCCAGCGTGCCGTGGGCGCCGCATTGCAGCTTCACGAGGTCGAGCCCCGTGACGTTCTTCATCACCCGGCCGCCCGACTTGATCGCCTCGCCGGCCCCGTTGACGAAGCGGACGCCGATGAGCTGGTCGCGGATCGCCCCGGCGGCGAAGCGGCGCGGGCCCGAGGCGCCGGTGGCGACCAGCCCTCCGGCCGTGGGCTCGCCGGCCGTGCCGTAGAGGCGGCGGTGGTCGGCGGGTTCGACCGGCAGCATCTGCCCCCGCGCCGCCAGCGTCTCCTCGATGACCCGCACGGGCGTGCCGGCCCGCGCCCCGATGACGAGCTCGGAGGGCTCGTAGAGCGTGATGCCGGTGAGCCCGGCCGAGCACAGGACGTCGGTGGCGTTGGAGGGACGGCCGAGGCCGGCCCGCGTGCCGCCGCCGCGCAGCTGCAGGGGCCGGCGGGCGGCGCGGGCCTCGGCGACGACGGCGCAGGCCTCGGCCTCGGTGGTGGGGGTATGAAGGCTCATGGCCTCACGCGGCCGCCGGCCGCGCCGGCACCTCGGGCGGCAGCCGCCCGTCGAGCGGGAACACCTTGGCGGGGTTCAGCAGCCAGGCGGGGTCGAAGGCGGCGCGCACCCGCATCTGCTGGTCGAGGTCGGCCCTGTCGAACTGGCAGCCCATCAGGTCGCGCTTCTCGATGCCGACGCCGTGCTCGCCCGTGAGGCAGCCCCCCACCTCGACGCAGAGCCGGAGGATGTCGTTGCCGGCTTCCTCGGCCTTCTCCTGCTCGCGGGGGTCGTTGATGTTGTAGAGCACCAGCGGGTGGAGGTTGCCGTCGCCGGCGTGGAACACGTTGGCGGCCTTGAGGCCGTAGCCGTCGGTGATCTCGCGGATGCGGCGCAGCACTTCGGGCAGCCGCCCGGTCGGGATGGTGCCGTCCATGCAGATGTAGTCGGCGACGCGGCCGGTGGCGCCGAAGGCCGATTTCCGCCCCTTCCAGATCGCCGCCGTCTCGGCCGCCGAACGGCTCTCCTTGATGGTCTTGACACCGTGCTCCCGCGCGATGGCGATGATCTTGCGCAGCTGCTCGGTCATGTCGCCGGGGGAGCCCTCGACCTCGATGATCAGCATGGCTTCCACGTCGAGCGGGTAGCCCGCATGGGCGAAGGCTTCGCAGATCTCGATGGCGACCTTGTCCATGTACTCCATCGCCACCGGCACGATGCCGGCCCCGATGATGGCCGAAACGGTGTCGCCCGCCGCTTCCACGCTGTCGAAGCCGAAGAGCACGGGCTGGGCGCCCTCGGCGGCGCGCAGGATCCGCACCGTCGCTTCCGTGACGATGCCGAGCTGCCCCTCCGACCCCACGACGAGGCCGAGCAGGTCGAGCCCGCCCGCGTCCATGTGCTGGCCGCCGATGTCCACCACGGTGCCGTCCACCATCACCATGCGGACGCCGAGGACGTTGTTGGTGGTGACGCCGTATTTCAGGCAATGCGCCCCGCCCGAGTTCATCGCGATGTTGCCGGCGATGGTGCAGGCGAGCTGCGAGGACGGGTCGGGCGCGTAGAAGAAGCCGCGGTGCGCCACCGCCCCCGTGATGGCGAGGTTGGTGACGCCGGCCTCGACGCGGGCCGTGCGGTTGGCGAAATCGAGGTCGAGGATGCGGTTCAGCTTGCCGACCCCCACCACCACGGCGTCGGGCTGCGGGATGGCGCCGCCGCAGAGCGACGTGCCGGCGCCGCGCGGGATCACCTTGACGCCTTGGCCGTGGAGGAAGGCCATGACCCGCGACACCTCCTCGGTCGTGCGCGGCAGCACCACGGCGAGCGGCACCTGGCGGTAGGCCGTGAGGCCGTCGGTCTCGAAGGCGCGGCGCTCGTCCTCGCTGGTCACGAGGCATTCGGCGGGCAAAAGGGCGGCGAGGCCGGCGAGGATCGCGGGACGGCGGGCCAGGATGGACGGGTCGGGGGCGGGAAAGGCGATGGCCGACATCTGGTGTCCTCCCGGGGCGCGGTCTTGTCGGGGCAATATAGGCGGGCCCACGGCGGATGGGAACGGCACCGCGCCGGGCGCCGGGCCGAAACCGGTTGTCGCACCGTCCCACCCGGCCTATACCGGGCGGCGCCTTCGGTCCGCGACGTCCGAGGCCGCGCAGCGGGCCACACTGCCAGTACGGGCGAGATGACGGACCTCTATCACCACCCTCTCTGCCCCCATTCCCGCTTCATCCGCCTCGTCCTCGGCGAAATGGGGATCGAGCCCGACCTCATCGAGGAACGCGTCTTCGAGCGTCGCCGCGACTTCCTGGTCATGAACCCGGCCGGCACCACGCCCGTGATGGTGGAGCACGAGGCCGGACCCATCCCGGGGCCCGGGCCCATCTCGGAATACCTCGACGAGACGCGGGGCCTGGGGCTCGGGGACCGCCGGCTCCTGCCGGACGACCCCGTCGGCCGCGTCGAGACGCGGCGCCTGCTCGACTGGTTCAACGCCAAGTTCTTCGCCGAAGTCTCGGGCCACCTCATCACCGAGAAGGTCTACAAGCGCTTCATGACGCAGGACCAGGGTGGCGGCGCGCCCGACATGGACGCCGTGCGGGTGGCACGGGCCAACATCCGCTACCATCTGCGCTACATCGGCTTCCTCATCCGGAGCCGCAACTGGCTCGCCGGCGACCGGCTCACCTATGCCGATCTCGCCGCCGCCGCGCATCTGTCGAGCATCGATTTCCTGGGCGACGTGCCATGGGCGGAGGACGAGACGGCGAAGACCTGGTACGCGCGGGTGAAGTCGCGCCCCTCCTTCCGCACCCTGCTGGCCGACCGCGTGCCGGGCATCATCCCGAGCCCGGTCTACGCGGACCTGGATTTCTGACCGATGCGGAGGGGGCGAAGCGCCGGATCGCGGCGCGCGCCGCCGCCCTCGGCTTCGACGCCTGCCGGGTCGCATCCCCCGACGCCGTCCCCGAGGCCGCCGCGCGCCTGCGCGCCTGGCTCGCCGCCGGCCACCACGGCACGATGGACTGGATGGCCGAGACGGCCGAGCGCCGGGCGAGCCCCCGGGCGCTCTGGGGCGACGTCCGCTCCGTCGTCATGCTGGGCCTGAACTACGGCCCTGAAACCGACCCGCGCGCCGCCCTCGCCCGCCGCGACGCCGGCGCCGTCTCGGTCTATGCCCGCCACCGCGACTACCACGACGTCGTGAAGGGAAAGCTCAAGGAGCTGGCGGGCTTCATGACGCGGCTCGAGGCCGGCACCGACGTCAAGGTCTTCGTCGACACCGCGCCCGTCATGGAGAAGCCGCTGGCGGAGGCGGCGGGCCTCGGCTGGGCCGGCAAGCACACCAACCTCGTGTCGCGCGACTTCGGCTCCTGGCTGTTCCTGGGCTCGGTGTTCACGACGCTGGCGCTGCCGCCCGACGCGCCGGGCGGCGACGCCTGCGGCTCGTGCCGGGCCTGCCTCGACGCCTGCCCGACCGGGGCCTTCCCGGCGCCGCGCCAGCTCGATGCGCGGCGCTGCATCTCCTACCTCACCATCGAGCACAAGGGCCCGGTCGCGCCGGAGCTGCGCCCGCTGATGGGCAACCGCATCTACGGCTGCGACGACTGCCTCGCCGCCTGCCCCTGGAACAAGTTCGCCCAGGCCGGCCGGGACGCCAAGCTCAAGGCCCGGGACGACCTCGCCGCCCCGAGCCTCGACGCGCTGTCGCGGCTCGACGACGCGGGCTTCCGGGCGCTGTTCTCGGGGAGCCCGATCAAGCGCATCGGGGTCGACCGCTTCCTGCGCAACGTGCTCATCGCCATCGGGAACTCCGGCGACGCGGGGCTCGTCCCCCGGGCGCTGGCGCTGCTCCGCCATCCGTCGCCGCTGGTGCGCGGCATGGCGGTCTGGGCCGGGCGGCGGCTCCTCGGAATCGAAGCCCTGCTGGCGGCGTCGGCCGGGGCCTGCGCGGGCGAGACCGATCCTCACGTCCTGGCCGAATGGGAATGCCCATGAACCTCTTCGTCTTCGGCATCGGCTACACGGCCGGGCATTACCTGCGCCATCACGCCGGGCATTTCGATGCCGTGGCCGGCACGGTCCGTTCGGCGGACCGGGTGGCGGCATTGGCGGCCGACCGCATCCGGGCGCTCCGCTTCGACCCGCCCGACGCCGACCCCGCCATCGCCGAGGCCCTGGCGGCGGCCGATGCCCTGCTGGTGTCGGTGCAGCCGGCCGAGGGCGGCGACCCGGTGCTCGACCATTTCGGCGCCGCCATCGCGGAAGCGCCGCGCCTCAAGCGCATCGTCTACCTGTCGACCATCGGGGTCTACGGCGACCACGGCGGCGCCTGGATCGACGAGGACGTGCGCCCCGTTCCGGAAAGCGAGCGCGGGCGCACGCGGCTCGCCGTCGAGGACCGGTGGCTGGCGCTCGGCGCCCGGTCCGGCCGGGAGGTGGCGGTGCTGCGCCTCGCCGGCATCTACGGGCCGGGCCGCAACGCCATCGAGGACCTGCGCGACGGCACGGCGCGTCGCATCGACAAGCCCGGGCAGGTGTTCAACCGCATCCACGTCGACGACATCGGCCGGGCCATCTCGGCGGCGCTGCTGCGCGAAGGCGCGGGGCGCGCCTGGAACATCGCCGACGACGAGCCGGCCCCGGCCCCCGACGTCGTCGCCTATGCGGCCAAGCTCGTCGGCATCGCGCCGCCGCCGCTCATCCCCTTCGCCGAGGCCGAGCTGTCGCCCATGGCGCGGAGCTTCTACGGCGCCAACCGCCGCGTCTCCAACGCGGCCATGAAGGACGACCTCGGCGTGCGGCTGGGCTTTCCGACCTACCGCGACGGCCTCGCGGCCCTGATGCAGGAGGACCGGTCCGGCATCCCCGCCGCCCGCTGAGGACAGCGCGGCCCCCCATGGTCGGGCTCCGGTCGCGCGCTATCTTCGGTTGCGGCGGGCCAGAGCCGAGCTGTCGCACCGCCCCGCCACGGTGGTCGCCGCCATGGTTCGCCCGTCCCTGCGCCGCATCGCCCTCCTCGCCGGACTGCTGGCCTGCCGGACCCCCGTCGGACCGGGACCCGCCCTGGCCTTCACGCATGCCGAGGCGCTGGCGCCGATGACGGTGACGCTGGTGCGCAGCGATGCCGCCGATTGCGGCGCGGACTGCCCCGAATGGCTGGCGCTCACCGGCAAGATCGGGTTCGAGACACCCGCGATCCTGGCGACGGCGCTGGCCCGCCTTCGGGGTCGACGGGTGCCGGTCCTGCTCGACTCGCCCGGCGGCGAGAGCACCGCGGGGCTCGCCATGGGTCGGATGATCCGGGCCGGCAAGCTCGAAACGGTGGTGGCCAGCACCCTGCTGACGGAGTGCGGCGCCGGCGACGCCGCCTGCTCGTCCCGCCTGCGGACCGGCCTCCACCCCGGCCATGTCGGCGCATCCACGCCGCCGGCCTGCGCGTCGGCCTGCGTCTTCGTTCTGGCGGGCGGCACCGCCCGCGTCGTGCCCTACGATGCCTATGTCGGCGTTCATCAGGCGATGCGGGTCGAGACCTTCCGCCCCGTGATGAACACCTTCCGCATCCTCAAGCGGAGGATCGGCGGCCGGGTCATGGAGGTGAGCCGCACCCTCGTCGCAAGTCGCCCGCTGCCGACCCGCATCGTCAGGAGCGCGGCGCCGGCGAGCCTGTATTCGGCCTTCGATCGCTATCTGCTCGGCATGGGCGTCGACGAGTCCATCATGCCGCTGATGCGGGCCACACCGCCGAGCGGCATCCATTGGATGAGCCGGTCGGAGATGATCGCGACGCGGATCGCCACCGACGCGACGGGTGCCGCCGTGCTCCTCGCCGACGAGGCGGCGTCCCGGGCGGCCGTCGAGGCCGCGGCCGGCGCGCGGCGCGCGGCCCAGGCCGAGGCGGCGGCCCTGCGCCCCGTCCAGGCCCCGGCGGCCCTGACGCTCGAGGACGGCCGGCGGAGGACCGGCGTGGTCACCTGGCGCATCGACGCCACGTCGCGCGACGTGCCGGTCCTGATCGGCGACTGGCGTGTGCCGGAGCGCCACCTCGGCGGTTCGGTGGAGATCGTGCCGGAGGTCGGCTCCGGCGCGGCATCGTCCTTCGACCTGTCGGCCCGCATCACCGCGACGGCCGCGCCGGATGCCGCCGTGGTGGTCAACCTGCGCCCGCCACGGATCTGCGACCTGTCGCTCTGCCTGTCCGAATTCGGGGACGGTCCGGTCCAGGACGGACCTGCCGCCCTGTTCCACGTCGTGCGGAACTGGCGGGACGACTTCCTCACGCAGATGCACAAGCGCGACTGGCTGGTCTTCGATGTCCAGACCGACGACGGCTTGGGCCGCATCGCCCTCACCCTGTCGAGCCTCGACAATCACGCGATCGACCTGTGGGAGACGCTGTGCTGCGGTTTCGCCGCCGCCGGTGAACCCTGGACCGCGCCGGCGACGCTGCTGCCTGCCCTGCCGAACCCGCGCCAGCCCTTCCTGGTGTCGGGCTTCGGCCCGGTCATCCCCGTGGCGGACGGTGCGGAACCGGCCGTGCGGTCCCTCGCCGCCGCCGCGCTCTACGACGTCCAGCCGGCGCGCTTCGCCAGCGAGCCGGAGCGCCTTCGGGGTTCGGCGGTCTGGACCCCGATCGCCGCCTCCGGGCGGCCGCGGCGGCCGGACGAGCCCGTGCTCCTCGGCGACGTGGACGTCCCGGCGGCGAAACTGCACCTGCGGCTCCGCGTCAGGACGTCGGCCGTGGGGGTGTCGGCGCGCCTGAGCGTCGAGATCCATGCCACTTCCGCCGACGACGCGCTGTTCGGCCCGCCGGAGCGCCTCACCGTCATAACGCCCTTCGATCGCAACCGTCACCCGTTGCTGCTGGCCGCCTCCGTCGTCGGGCTGCGATGGGAAGGCGGCTACGAGGTGACGTTCGACATCCCCGAGACCGGGCCGATCGCGGGCGCGCTCCAGCTCGCCTTCGAGGACGCCGACCAGCGCAGGATCACGGTCGCGGTGCCCTTCGACCCAGCCACGGCGGCCCTGCTCCAGGCTGCGGCGCGACGGGACGACCCGGGCTCCAGCTGACGCTCACCCCCGCCCGCGCAGCACGCCGCGCATCACCTTGCCGGTGGTGGTCATCGGCAGGGCGGCGACGAAGTCCACGGCGCGCGGGTATTCGTGGGCCGACAGGTGCTGGCGCACGAAGCGCTGGATGGCTTCGGCCATGTCGGCGGAGGGCGCCACGCCGTCGCGCAGCACCACGAAGGCCTTGACGATCTCGGTGCGCAGCGCGTCCGGCTGGCCCACGACGGCGGCGGCGGCCACGGCGGGGTGGCGGAGCAGGCATTCCTCGATCTCGACGGGGCCGATGCGGAAGCCCGACGATGTGATGATGTCGTCGTCCCGCCCGAGGAACGACACGTAGCCGTCCCGGTCCATCGTGGCCTGGTCGCCGGTCGTCATCCAGTCGCCGATGAACTTCGCCGCCGTGGCCTCGGGCCGGTTCCAATAGCCGAGGAACAGCGTGGGGTCGGGCCGCCGCACCGCGATGCCGCCGGGCTCGCCGGGCTCGCAGCGCGTGCCGTCGGGCCGCAGCACCGCGACCGTGTGGCCCGGCGTCGCCCGGCCGATGGCGCCCCGCCGCACCGCGCCCCGCGCCGAAGCCGAGCCGAGCACGTAGTTGCACTCGGTCTGGCCGTAGACATCCTCGACCGCGCAGCCGAGCGCGCCGCGCGCCCAGTCCCGCGTTTCGGCGCCGAGCGCTTCGCCGGCCGCCGTGACGCTGCGCAGGCGCAGCGGGCCGCAGCCCTCCGGCGCGGCAGCGCGCAACATGCGGAGCGCGGTGGGCGGGATGAAGGCGCGCGTCACGGGGTGGTGGCGCAGCAGGCGGAAGACGCCGTCGGCGTCGAAGCCCTCGCCGCGCCGCGCCACGACCGGCACGCCGTGGTACAGCGCCGGCAGCACGGCGTTGAGCAGGCCGCCGGCCCAGGCCCAGTCGGCCGGGGTCCACATCAGGTCGTCGGGCTGCGGGAAGCCGCCGTGGCTGAAGCGCAGGCCCGGCAGGTGCCCGGCGAGCACGCGGTGGCCGTGCAGCGCCCCCTTGGGCTGGCCGGTGGTCCCGGACGTGTAGATCATCAGGGCGGGGTCGGCCGAGGCGGAGTCGACGGGCACGAAGGGCCCGGTTTCGCGGTCCAGCAGGTCGTCGAGCCCCAGCACGGCGCCGTCCCGCCCGTCGACCGAGACCACGTCGCGCAGCGTCGTCGGGGCGGGCGCTATGGCGGCGATCCGCGCCGCGCCGCGCGCATCCGTCACGGCGAGGCTCACGCCCGCATCGGCGAAGCGGTAGGCCAGGGCTTCGGGCCCGAAGACGGCCGCCAGCGGCAGCACGATGGCGCCGAGCTTGTAGAGGGCGACCTGGGCCACGATGGCGGCGGCCCCCTGCGGCAGGAACACGGCGACGCGGTCCCCCGCCGCCACGCCGAGCCGGCGCAGCGCCAGGGCGAGCCGGTCTGACCGGTCGCGCAGTTCGCCGTAGGTGGCGGTGGCGGGCCGGGCGCCGTGGAGGTCGAGGACGGCGACGCGGCCGGGCTCCACGGCGGCCCAGCGGTCGACGGCGGCCGTGCCGATGTTGAAGCGAACCGGCACGCCGACCGCCGCCGGCGGCGCCGGGAGCCGGTCGCGCTGGCGCGGCGGTTGGTACAGCATGGCGGTTTCGTCCATAGGATGACGCCGACACGCTACCATATTGCAGCGCAGCGACGCCAATCGCCGCGACGCAACAGAAGGATGCCCGCCCCGCATGACCGAGACTCCCCTGCCCTATCGGCCGAACGTCGGCATCGCGCTGTTCAATGCCGCCGGCCTCGTCTTCGCCGGCACGGCCGTCAATGCCGGGCCCGAGGTGGTCACGGCCGACCATGCCTGGCAGATGCCGCAGGGCGGCATCGACCCCGACGAGGACATCGCGGCGGCGGCACGGCGCGAGCTGTGGGAGGAGACCGGCATCGCCGACGTGTCGGTGCTGGCCATCACGCCGGACTGGTGGCCCTACGAGTTTCCGCCCTACGGCGGGAGACCGCACAAGCTGTCGGCCTTCCGGGGCCAGACCCAGCGCTGGGCGGCGCTGCGCTTCGAGGGCGACGAGGCCGCCATCGACCTCGCCAACCCGCCGCCGGGCTGCGTGGTGGAGTTCACCTCCTGGGCCTGGGTGCCGCTGGCCTCGCTGCCCGACCGGGTGATGCCGCACAAACGCGCCAACTACCTCAAGGTGGTCGAGGCCTTCGGGCGGTTCAGCGCCGGGTAGCAGAGCCCCCGCGGGCCCGCATCAGGACAGCAGCCGCCGCTTCTTCGCCACCCGCACCGGCCGGGTGAAGACCGCCACGAGCTCGACGTGGGCGGAATAGCGGAACTGGTCCACCGGCACGACGCTCTCCACCGCGTAGCCGCCCTTGACCAGCGTGGCGGCGTCGCGCGCGAAGGTGCCGGGGTCGCAGCTCACCGCCACGACGCGCGGCACGGCCGAGCGGGCGATCTCGGCCGCCTGGGCGGCGGCGCCGGCGCGGGGCGGGTCGAACACCACGGCGTCGAAGCCCTCGAGCTCGGCCGCCGCGAGGGGACGCTTGAACAGGTCGCGCACCTCGGTCCGCGGCTGGCGCAGGCCGGTGGCGCCGGCCGCGGCCCGCACCAGGGCGGCGATGGCGCCGCGCTCGGAATCCACGGCCGTCACCGCCGCGGCCTCGCCGAGGCGCAGCGCGAAGGTGCCGACGCCGCAGAACAGGTCGGCGACCCGCTTCGCCCCGCCGACGCCGGCGAGGACGCGCGCGGCCAGGGCGGCCTCGCCCGCCTCCGTCGCCTGCAGGAAGGCGCCGGGCGGCATGGCGAGGGCGGCGCGGCCCATGCGCAGCAGCGGCGCCCGCGCCTCGACCAGCACCTCGCCGTGGTTGGACAGCCGCGCGAGGTCGAGCGCGGCGGCCGCCGCCACCAGGGCGCGGCGCTGCTGCTCGCCCGCGGGCCCGAGCCCGCGCAGGTCGAGGTCGAGGCCCGTCTCGGTCGCCGTCACGACGAGGTCGAGCGGCTTGCCGGCCTGGCTGAGGATGGCGGCGACGCGACGTGCCGCCGGCAGTGCCCCCGCCAGGCCGGGCGCCAGGATGGGGCAGTGGGCGATGTCGACGATGCCGTGGGTGCGGGCCTGCATGAAGCCGACGCGCGGCGGCGCGCGCGGGGCTTCCAGCCGGGAATGGAAGGTGGCGCGCCGGCGGCCTGCGCCGTGGGCGTCGAGCGTCGCCTCGACCGGCACGTCGAGGCCCGCCTTGGCGAGGGCGGTCGCCACGAGGTCGCGCTTCCAGGCGAGGTAGTCGGGCCCCGGCAGCGTCTGCACGGCGCAGCCCCCGCAGGTGCCGTAATAGGGGCAGACCGGCTCTAGCCGATCCCGGCGCGGCTCGAGCAGGTCGAGGATGCGGGCCCGCTCGCCGTCGCGCTCCGCCAGCACGGTCTCGCCCGGCAGGGCATAGGGCACGTAGACGGGGGCGCCCTCGGCATCGTGCCCCACCCCCTCGCCGCGGCGGCCGAGATGGGCGATGGCGAGGCGAAGCGTGTCAATCGCCACGGCGGCGGGCTCCCAGCAGGAATTCGAGATTGCCGTCCCCGCCGGCGACCGGCGAGGGCGCGACGCCCAAGAGCGTCCATCCGGCGTCGGTCACGAAGGCGGCGATGTCGCGGCACACGGCCTCGTGCACGGCGGGGTCGCGCACGATGCCCTTCTTGAGGGCGCGGCGGCCGGCTTCGAACTGCGGCTTGACGAGCGCCACCAGCGCGGCCCGCGGCCCGGCCAGGGCGAGGGCCGGCGGCAGCACGATGCGCAGCGACACGAAGCTCGCGTCGCAGACCACGAGGTCGACGGGCGCGGCGAGGTCCGCCGGGGCCAGCGCCCGGATGTCGGTGGACTCGCGCAGCGTGATGCGGGGGTCGGCGCGGAGGCTGTGGTGGAACTGGTCCCGCCCCACGTCCACGGCCGTCACGTGGGCGGCGCCGCGGCGCAGCAGCACGTCGGTGAAACCGCCCGTCGAGGAGCCGACGTCGAGGCAGCGCAGCCCCGCCGGGTCGATGGCGAAGCCGTCGAGCGCCGCCGCCAGCTTGAGCCCGCCGCGGGACACGTAGGGATGGGCCGGCGTCGCCCGCAGCACGGCGTCGGCCGCCACCTTGCCGGCCGGCTTGGCGACAGTGACGCCGTCGGCCGTGACGAGGCCGGCCGCGATGGCTTCGGCGGCACGGGCCCGGCTCTCGAAGAAACCCGCCGCGACCAGCGCGACGTCGGCCCTGCGGGACGGTCCCGCCGCGTCGTCGGTTGCGGTCAGCCCGCCACCTTGGGGACGGCCCGGGGGGGCGTCCGCTTGGCGGCGGGGGACGCCTCGGCGCCCGCGCTCATGCCCAGGGCGTCCTGCACCTTGGCCACGATGCCCTTCGCGTCGAGCCCCGCCTGGGCATACATCTTCTCGGGCTTGTCATGGTCGATGAACGTGTCGGGCAGCACCATGGCGCGGACCTTGAGGCCGCCGTCGAGCAGGCCTTCCTCGCTGAGGAACTGCAGCACGAAGGAGCCGAAGCCGCCGACCGAGCCTTCCTCGATGGTGATGAGCACGTCGTGCTTCTCGGCCAGGCCGCGGATCATCTCGCGGTCGAGCGGCTTGGCGAAGCGGGCGTCCGCCACCGTGGTGGAGAGGCCCATGCCGGCCAGCGTGTCGGCGGCCTTCAGGGCTTCGGCGAGGCGGGTGCCGAGCGACAGGATGGCGACCTGCTTGCCCTCGCGCAGGATGCGGCCCTTGCCGATCTCGAGCGGGACGCCGACGGCCGGCATGTCCATGCCGACGCCTTCGCCGCGCGGGTAGCGCAGGGCGGAGGGACCGTCGTCGTAGGCGACCTGGGTGGCCACCATGTGGACGAGGTCCGCCTCGTCGGCCGCCGCCATGATCATCATGTTGGGCAGGCAGCCGAGGTAGGCGAGGTCGAAGGAGCCGGCGTGGGTCGGGCCGTCGGCGCCCACGAGGCCGGCGCGGTCCATGGCGAAGCGGACCGGCAGGTTCTGGATGGCGACGTCGTGCACGACCTGGTCGTAGCCGCGCTGCAGGAAGGTCGAGTAGATGGCCACGAAGGGCTTGAACCCTTCCGTGGCGAGGCCGGCCGCGAAGGTGACGGCGTGCTGCTCGGCGATGCCGACGTCGAAGGTGCGGGTGGGGTGGGCCTGGCCGAAGAGGTCGATGCCGGTGCCGGACGGCATGGCGGCCGTGATGGCCACGACCTTGTCGTCCCGGTCGGCCTCCTTGATGAGGCTTTCGCCGAAGACGCGCTGGTAGGCCGGGGCATTGGCCTTGGGCTTGGCCTGGGTGCCGGTGATGACGTCGAAGGTCGACACGCCGTGGTACTTGTCGGCGGAGGCTTCGGCCGGCGCGTAGCCCTTGCCCTTCTGCGTCACGACGTGGATCAGCACCGGACCCTGCGCCTCGTCGCGCACGTTGCGCAGCACGGGCAGCAGTTGGTCGAGGTTGTGGCCGTCGATCGGCCCCACGTAGTAGAAGCCGAGCTCCTCGAACAGCGTGCCGCCGGTGAAGAAGCCGCGGGCGTATTCCTCGGTGCGGCGGGCCTTGTCGTAGAAGAACTTCGGCAGGTGGGCCGCCAGCTGCTTGCCGAACTCGCGCACGGTGCGGTAGGCCCCGCCCGACACGAGGCGGGCGAGGTAGCCCGACATGGCGCCGACGGGCGGCGCGATCGACATGTCGTTGTCGTTGAGGATGACGACGAGGCGCGACTTCAGCGCGCCGGCGTTGTTCATCGCCTCGTAGGCCATGCCGGCCGACATGGACCCGTCGCCGATGACGGCGATGACGGAATTGTCGCGGCCCGCGAGGTCGCGCCCGACGGCCATGCCGAGGCCGGCCGAGATCGACGTCGAGGAATGGGCGGCGCCGAAGGGATCGTATTCGCTCTCCGCACGTTTCGTGAATCCCGACAGGCCCCCGGCCTGGCGGAGCGTGCGGATGCGCGCGCGGCGGCCGGTGAGGATCTTGTGGGGATAGGCCTGATGACCGACATCCCAGATCAGCCGGTCGGCCGGCGTGTTGAAGACGGCGTGGATCGCGACGGTGAGTTCGATGACGCCCAGAGCCGAACCGAGGTGGCCGCCCGTGACCGACACGGCGCTGATCGTCTCGGCACGCAGTTCATCCGAGACTTGGCGCAGGTCGGCGTCCGACATGCGCCGGAGCGCGTCGGGCTGATCGACTTGATCGAGAAGGGGCGTGGAAACCGTCACGACAACCTCATGAATGATAGACCCTAGCGTCTGAGCTTTCCCTTCGTTTAGGCGGAAGGGTGCCGGGACGCAAATGCTCCCTGGGGAGCCCGGCGCTCAAAGTCACCGCTGTGGTCTTCCAGGTCACAGATCACCAGAACACATCGAGCGCTGCGCTTCGGATTGTTCAGCTCAACATCGGCCGCAGAAGGACAGACCATGACGATGCAGCCACCGACGGGCTTCGGCGCCAAACTCCGCGGCCTGCCGCCGACCGAACAGCTGCGGGCCAACTGGGCCTGGTTCCTGGGCCTCGGGATCGTGGCCGTGGTGGCGGGCCTCGTCGCGCTCGCCATCACGGAATTCGCCACGCTGGTGTCGGTGGTGACGATCGGCGTGCTCGTCGCCGTCGTGGGCCTCGTCGAGATCGTGCTGGGCTTCCGGGCGCGCGGCTGGGGCCAGGCGCTCTACTGGGAGATCAGCGGCCTGTTCTATGTGGCGGCCGGGATCTTCGCCTGGGCCGAGCCCGTGCAGGCCTCGGTCGTGCTGACGCTCCTGCTCGGCGCCGGCCTGCTCGCCACCGGCATCGTGCGGGCGGTCGCGGGCTTCCGCCACCACGACAAGATGCGCGGCCCGCTGATCCTGTCGGGCGTGGTGACGGGCCTGCTGGGCCTCCTCATCGTGAGCGGCTGGCCCGCCAACGGCCTCTTCGTCATCGGCCTGCTGCTCGGGATCGAGCTCGTCTTCACGGGCATCAACTGGATCTTCTTCGCGCTGCGCCTGCGCTCGCACGCGTGACGCGCAGCGGCGGCGGGGGACCGCATAGACGTCGCCCCGGTTTCGGTCGGAGCCGACCGGCACGACCCGCGCGGCGGACCGGGCGTTCCAGGCCGTCGCCGGGCGGGGCGCCACCGTCACGCGGCGCTCGCCCCAAGGCTACGTTCATGCTCTAAACGCGACGATAAGCGGCGCAAGGCCGGGCTGTTGGCGGTCGGAAGAGGGCGGGAGAGCATGACGAAGTGGGTTTACGCTTTCGGCGGCGGACAGGCCGAGGGCTCCGGCAGCCAGCGCGACCTCCTCGGCGGCAAGGGGGCGAACCTCGCCGAGATGGCGCATCTCGGCCTGCCGGTGCCTCCCGGCTTCACCGTCACGACCGAAGTCTGCACCTATTTCTACGCCCATGAGCACCAGTATCCCGACACGCTGAAGGGCGATGTCGCGGCCGCGCTGGCGCATGTGGGCCGCCTGACGGACCGGGTCTTCGGCGACGAGACGCGGCCGCTGCTCGTGTCGGTGCGCTCGGGCGCCCGCGCCTCCATGCCGGGCATGATGGACACGGTGCTGAACCTCGGCCTCAACGACCGCACCGTCGCGGCTCTGGCCGCATCGGCCAAAGACGAACGCTTCGCCTTCGACAGCTACCGCCGCTTCATCCAGATGTACTGCAACGTGGTGCTCGACCTGCCGAGCCACGGCTTCGAGGAGATCCTGGAGGAGTTCAAGGAGCGCAAGGGCTTCATGCTCGACACCGATCTCGCCGCAGCCGACTGGCAGGCCGTGATCGAGCGCTACAAGGCCAAGGTGCTGTCCGAGACCGGCAAGCCCTTCCCGCAGGACCCGATGGTCCAGCTGTGGGGCGCCATCGGGGCGGTGTTCTCGTCCTGGATGAACAGCCGCGCCAAGACCTATCGGCGGCTCAACACCATCCCCGAGTCCTGGGGCACGGCCGTCACCGTGCAGGCCATGGTGTTCGGCAACATGGGCGAGACGTCGGCGACGGGCGTCGCCTTCACCCGCAACCCGTCGGTCGGCACGCACGAACTCTACGGCGAGTTCCTGGTCAACGCGCAGGGCGAGGACGTGGTGGCGGGCATCCGCACCCCGCAGAACATCACGGAAGCCGCCCGCATCGCGGCGGGCTCCGACAAGCCCTCGCTCGAGACCGTGATGCCGGAGGTATTCAGGAGCTTCGTCGAGACGACGCAGCTGCTCGAGCGCCACTACCGCGACATGCAGGACATGGAGTTCACGGTCGAGCGCGGCAAGCTGTGGATGCTGCAGACCCGCAACGGCAAGCGCACCACCAAGGCGGCGCTGAAGATCGCCATCGACATGGCGGGCGAGGGGCTCATCACCCGCGAGGAGGCGGTGCGCCGCATCGACCCGGCCTCGCTCGACCAGCTGCTGCACCCGACCCTCGACCCGAAGGCCAAGCGCGACCTCCTCGCCACCGGCCTGCCCGCCTCGCCCGGCGCCGCCCAGGGCGAAATCGTCTTCACCTCCGACGAGGCCGAGGCCGCCAAGATCGCCGGCCGACGCTCCATCCTGGTGCGGGCCGAAACCTCGCCCGAGGACATCAACGGCATGCATGCCGCCGAGGGCATCCTCACGACGCGCGGCGGCATGACCTCGCATGCCGCCGTGGTGGCGCGCGGCATGGGCAAGCCCTGCGTGTCGGGCGCGGGCTCCATCCGGGTCGACGCCGCCAAGGGCACGCTGTCCTGCGCGGGCGTGGTGCTGAAGAAGGGCGACCTCATCACGGTGGACGGCTCGACCGGCCAGGTGCTGCGCGGCCTCGTGCCCATGCTGGAGCCGGAGCTGTCGGGCGACTTCTCGGCCCTGATGGAATGGGCGGACGCGTCGCGGCGCATGAAGGTCCGCACCAATGCCGAGACCCCCGCCGACGCCCAGGCGGCGCGGCGCTTCGGCGCCGAAGGCATCGGCCTGTGCCGCACCGAGCACATGTTCTTCGAGGGCGACCGCATCGTGGCGGTGCGCGAGATGATCCTCGCCGACGACGAGGCGGGCCGGCGCGCCGCCCTGGCCAAGCTGCTGCCGATGCAGCGCGAGGACTTCAAGCAGCTGTTCGGCATCATGTCGGGCCTGCCGGTGACGATCCGCCTGCTCGACCCGCCGCTGCACGAGTTCCTGCCCCACACCGACGGGGAGATGGACGAGGTCGCGGCCTCGCTCGGCCTGTCGGCCGACAAGGTGCGGCGCCGCGCCCAGGACCTGCACGAGTTCAACCCGATGCTGGGCTTCCGCGGGGTTCGCCTCGCCATCGCCTATCCCGAGATCGCCGAGATGCAGGCCCGCGCCATCTTCGAGGGTGCGGTGCTGGCCGGGAAGGAGGCCGGCGAGGTCGTCGAGGCCGAGATCATGGTGCCGCTGGTGATGACGCTGGCGGAGCTCGACCTCGTGAAGGGGCGCATCGTCGCCATGGCGGAGGCGGTGGCGCAGGAGACGGGCGTGACCGTGCCCTACACGGTCGGCACCATGATCGAGCTGCCGCGCGCCGCCCTCAAGGCCGGCGAGATCGCGGGCTCGGCCGAGTTCTTCTCCTTCGGCACCAACGACCTCACCCAGACGACGCTCGGCATCAGCCGCGACGACGCCGCTTCCTTCCTCGGCCCCTACACCGCCAAGGGCATCCTCCCGGCCGATCCCTTCGTGACGCTGGACCAGGAGGGCGTGGGCGAACTCGTCGCCATCGCGGCGGAGCGCGGGCGCAGGACCCGGCCCGGCATCAAGCTCGGCATCTGCGGCGAGCATGGCGGCGACCCGGCCTCCATCGCGTTCTGCGAGACCTTGGGCCTCGACTACGTCAGCTGCTCGCCCTTCCGGGTGCCGATCGCGCGGCTGGCGGCGGCGCAGGCGGCCATCGAGGCCAAGAGCGGCGCTTCGAACGAGAAGCACCGCACCGTGTGACGTCGGCGGCGGCGCCCCGGGGACGGGGCGCTCACACCGCCGGCTTCGACCCCGCCAGCAGCGTGGCCCCGAGTTCGCCCCCGGCCTCGCGGTCGGCGGCGAGCCGTTCGTAGACCTGGGCGGCGCCCTCGAACATCAGGGCGGCGGGATCGTCCGGGCCGAGGAAGGCCGCGATCTCGCGCATCTCGGCGACCCAGCGGTACGCCTTGGGCAGCATGTCGGGCATGGCCTTGGCGAAGCGGCCGACGAGTTCGGGCTGGCTGCGGGCGAGTTCGGCCCGCAGCGCCGCGCCGGCGCCGTTGCGCTCCGCCCCCAGCACCATGGCGGCGGCGAGCGCCGTGACGCCCTTGGTGCACATGGCATAGACGAGCTTCAGGCCGGAGGCTGCCCCGAAGGGCGCCTCCATGGGCTTCCAGTCGAGCCCGTGCTGGGCCAGCGGAGCGGTCAGCCGGTCCGGGTCGCCGCTGACGTAGAAGGCCGGGCTCTTGCCGCGGGGCTGCGGCGGCGCCCCGATGATGCAGCCGTCGACGACGGCGCATCCCGAACCGGCGAGCGCCGCGCGCACGCGCTCCGCCGTCTCGGGGCTGATGGCATTGGCGTCGACGAAGACCGGCTTGCTGTCGCTGGCCGCCAGGGCCGGCGCGAGCCGCTCGGCGAGCGCCACGGCGGAGCCCGGCGGCACGATGGACAGGACGATGTCGGCACGGGCGACCTCGGACAGGGGCACGTCCCGCAGGCCCGCCTCGACGGCGCGGCGGCGGCTCTCCGGTCCCCGGCCGTCGAGGTTGGTCAGCACGGTGGCGCCGCCCTCGACGAGGTGCAGGCCGATGCCGGCCCCCATGGCGCCCGTCGCCAGGATCGCGATCGTGGTCATACCCTCTCCTCCAGCCCGAAGCGCACGCCGGTCAGCCGCTCCGACGCGTCCCACAGGGCCGCCGCGACAGCGGCATCGCGCGCCTGCGGCATGACGCGGGAAGGGCCGACCGACCCGGTCCTCTCCCCCCGCCCCGCGGGGCCGTAATAGCCGCCGGGCTCGGCCTTCTCCATCGTGGCGGAGTAGAGGATGGGCAGGGCGCCGTCCGCCGCGGACTGGCCGAGGAAGCTGAAGGCGAGGTTCATCAGCGCGGGCTTGACCCCGCCGCGCCCCTCGGCCGGCCCGTTCGAGATGATGTCGGTGACGGCCCAGCCCGGATGGGCCGCGACGGAGCGCAGGGGCCAGCCCGCCGCATCGGCGCGGCGCTGGAGTTCGCGGGCGAAGACCAGCATGGCGAGCTTGCTCTGGCGGTAGGCCGTCCAGCCGTCGTAGCGCGCCTCGCCCTGGAGGTCGTCGAGGGCGATGCGGCCCTGGACATGGGCGAGGCTCGCCAGCGACACGACCCGGCCACCGCCCTGCGCCCGGACGAGGGCCGGCAGCAGCAGGCCGGTCAGGGCGAAGTGGCCGAGGTAATTGGTGCCGAACTGTTCCTCGAACCCGTCCCGCGTGACTCGCCGCGTGGGATAGGCCATGACGCCGGCGTTGTTGACCAGCACGTCGACCGGCTGGCCGACGTCGAGATGGGACTGGGCGAAGCGCCGCACGGAGGCGAGGTCGGCGAGGTCGAGCAGCCCGACGCGGATATCGGCGCCCGGCACGGCCGCGCGCAGGCGCTGCAGCGCGGTCTCGGCCTTGACGGCGTTGCGGGCCGCCAGGACCACGGCGGCGCCCCGCCGCGCGAGGCCGAGCGCGGTCTCGGCGCCGAGCCCGCCCGACGCCCCCGTGACGATGGCCAGGCGGCCATCGAGCCGCGGCGCGTCCTCGATCTTCCACGCCCGCTCCGCCATCGCGCACCTCCTGCCTTGGTGTCGCAGGTGGGGTCAGGGCCCGCCCCCGGCAAGGCGGCGGGCCTCGGGGCGAAGCGGACGGCTGGCATGTCGGAGCCGGCGTGTGTCGGCGACGGCGCGATGGACGCCATGGGCCAGGAGGGGACCTCGCCACACGAAAAGGGCCGCGACGCCCATGGCGTCGCGGCCCTTTTCGTATGGCGGCTGGATCGGGCCGTCGTGGCCCGGAGGATCAGCCGTAGACCTGGCGATGCGCCGCGGCGTAGAGGTCGGACTGGAAAGCCCCCATCTCGACGAGGTCGGCGTTCGACAACGTGTCGATCTCGGCCAGCAGCTGGCGATAACGGCGGCTCTTGTCGAGGCGATCCTGCGCCAGGGCGAAAAGTTTGTTGAACATGGTTCGATTTCCCTCAAAACGGTTTGATGGATCAAACCTCCCGGATCGGTCTTGATGCCGATGACGATGAGATAGCCCCGTCCATGTTGCGTCGCAACACAGGAAGAGTGCAGCGCAGCTAGGCGCACGGTGCATGGCGTTGTTAAGGAGTCCTTCATGGTCGACGGACAAGCCATTTCGAAATCGCATGGCGTACCGCCCGAGGGTTGGTACGAGGCCCTGCCCTTCGCCGACGACGTGACGCTGATCCACGAGCCCTGGATGCCGCCCTTCTATCGGGGCCACATGTGGCTGGTGCGGGGACGGGACCGGGACCTGCTGATCGATGCGGGGCTCGGCCACGTGCCCCTGCGGGCGTCCCTGCCGATCCTGCGCGGGCGGCCCGTGACGTTGCTGGTCAGCCACGTCCATTGGGACCACATCGGGGCTGCCCACGAGTTCGACGGGCCGGAGGACGAGCGCCTCGTCCACCCTGCCCTGGCGGCGGTCCTGGCCGACCCGGCGCCGGACGCGACGCTCTTCGCCAACTATGCGGACGGCAGCCGGGACGCCGATGCCTTCACGCGGCGGCCGGAGGGCTGGTCGGCGGGCGCCCACCGCATCGCGCCCGCGCCGGCCACCGGCTTCGTGGACGAGGGCGACCGGATCGACCTCGGCGGGCGCAGCCTCACGGTGCTGCACACGCCGGGCCATTGCCGCGGCCACCTCGCCCTCTTCGAGGAGCGGACCGGCACGCTCTTCGCGCAGGACGCCGTCTACGACGGCCCCCTGGTCGACACCTGCCCGGATTCAGACATCGCCGCCTATCGCGCCACGCTGGCGCGGCTGAGGGCCGAGATCGCGCCCCGCATCGTCCACGGCGGGCATTTCCCCAGCTTCGGGGCGGTGCGGTTCCGCCAGATCGTCGACGCTTACCTTGCGGCAACCGACCCATGCGGCGGTGCCGCTTGACGGATGGGGCCGAACCCCGCATCTGAGCCACTAACGTTTGACACTGCATGCGATCATGCCACATGGTTGTGACAATCGTAATCGTTCTAAAGCACCATCCTCAACGGGACGAGCGAACGTGACGCGAAGCGTGAAGAAGGGGGGGCCTCAATGAACATGGAGCTCTCACGACGCCATTTCTTGAAAATGGCCGGCGTGGGTGCGGCGGGCACATCGCTGGGAGCCTTCGGCTTCGGCGGCGTCGAGGCGGCGCAAGCCGCGGCCATCAGGCCCTATAAGCTCGCCAACACCACAGAAACCCGCAACACCTGCCCCTACTGCTCGGTGGCCTGCGGCATCATCATGTACTCCAAGGGGGACCTGAAGAAGGGCGAGCGCGCCGACATCACCCATATCGAGGGTGACATCGACCATCCGACGAACCGCGGCACCCTGTGCCCCAAGGGCGCGGCGCTGCACGACTTCGTCACCTCCAAGACCCGCATCACCGTTCCCCGCGTGCGCAAGCCCGGGTCGGACGCGTGGCAGCAGGTGTCCTGGGACCAGGCCCTCGACCGCATCGCGCGCCTCCTCAAGGACGACCGCGACGCCAACTTCATCAAGGCCAACAAGGACGGGACCGCGGTCAACCGCTGGACCACCACCGGCTTCCTGGCGGCGTCCGCCACCACGAACGAGACCGCCTACCTGACCTACAAGGTGGTGCGCTCGGCCGGCATCCTGGGGTTCGACAACCAGGCGCGTGTCTGACACGGCCCGACGGTGTCCAGTTTGGGCCCGACGTTTGGCCGCGGAGCGATGACGCAGCCGTGGACTGATATCAAGAACACCGATCTCGCGATCGTGATGGGCGGCAACGCGGCCGAAGCGCACCCGTGCGGCTTCAAATGGCTCGTGGAAGCCAAGGCCCACCGCGGCGCCAAGCTGATCGTCGTCGACCCGCGCTATACCCGCACGGCCGCCGTCGCGGATTATTACGCCCCCATCCGCCAGGGCACCGACATCGCCTTCCTGCTCGGGGTGATGCGCTACTGCATCGCCAACGACAAGATCCAGTGGGAATACGCCAAGAACTATACCAACATCAGCTACCTGGTGAAGGACGGGTTCGCCTATAAGGACGGGCTGTTCACCGGCTACGACGAGATGAAGCGCGATTACGACCGCTCGACCTGGGATTACCAGATCGGCCCGGACGGCTTCGTCGTGTCCGACATGACGCTGCAGCACCCCCGCACGGTGTGGCAGCTGCTGAAGGACCACGTCGAGCAATATACGCCCGAGCTCGTCGAGCGCATCTGCGGCACGCCGAAGGACAAGTTCCTCCACGTCTGCGAGATGATCGCCACCACGTCGGCGCCCGACAGGGCGATGACGTCCATGTATGCGCTCGGCTGGACGCAGCATTCCAAGGGTGCGCAGAACATCCGCACCATGGCGATGCTGCAGCTGCTGCTCGGCAACATCGGCGTGGCGGGCGGCGGCATGAACGCGCTGCGCGGCCATTCCAACATCCAGGGTCTCACCGACCTCGGCCTGATGTCCAACCTGATCCCCGGGTATCTCGCGATCCCCACCGAGAAGGAGAAGACCTACGGCGACTACGTCGCGACGCGCCAGTTCAAGCCGCTGCGCCAGGACCAGACCAGCTATTGGCGCAACTACGACAAGTTCTTCGTGTCCTTCATGAAGAGCATGTGGGGCGACAAGGCCACCAAGGACAACGACTGGGCCTACGATTACCTGCCCAAGCTCGACGTGCCGGCCTACGACATCCTGCGCATGTTCGAGCTGATGCGGGAAGGCAAGGTCAACGGATATTTCTGCCAGGGCTTCAACCCGATCCTGTCGATCCCGGACCGGGCCAAGACGACGGACAGCCTGTCGAAGCTGAAGTTCCTCGTCACGATGGACCCGCTCGACACCGAGACGTCCAACTTCTGGAAGAACTTCGGCATCTACAACGATGTCGACTCGTCCAAGATCCAGACCGAAGTGTTCCAGCTGCCCACCACCTGCTTCGCCGAGGAGGAGGGTTCGCTGGCCAATTCCGGCCGGTGGCTGCAGTGGCACTGGGCGGGCGGCTCCGCACCGGGCGAAAGCCGGCACGACACCTGGATCATGGCGCAGATCTTCCTGCGGCTGAAGAAGCTCTACGCGACCGAGGGCGGGGCCTACCCGGACCCGATCCTCGACCTCACCTGGAACTATGCCGATCCGGAGGAGCCGACCCCCGAAGAGCTCGCCAAGGAGGTCAACGGATCGGCGCTCGCCGACCAGTTCGACGCCAAGGACCCGACCAAGCTCCTCACCGCCAAGGGCAAGCTGGTCGTCAACTTCAGCCAGCTGAAGAACGACGGCTCGACCGCCTGCGGCTGCTGGATCTACTCGGGCCAGTGGAACGAGAACGGCAACAACATGGCCCGGCGCGACAACGCCGACCCGGGCAACATGGGCACGTTCCTCAACTGGACCTTCGCCTGGCCGGTCAACCGGCGCGTGCTCTACAACGCCGCCTCCTGCGACATGCAGGGACGGCCGTGGGACCCGAGCCGCAAGCTGATCGAGTGGAACGGCAGCAAGTGGGCCGGATTCGACGTGCCGGACATCGCGCCGGACGCCAAGCCCGGCACCGTGCAGCCCTTCATCCTCAACCAGGAGGGCACGGCCCGCGTCTTCTCGCGCGGGATGCTGCGCGACGGGCCGTTCCCGATCCACTACGAGCCCTTCGAATCGCCGGTCAAGAACGTCATCAACCCGGCGATCCGCGGCAATCCCGTGGCGCGCATCTTCCAGGCGGACGTCGCCTCCTTCGGCGATTCGGACGAGTTCCCCTACGCGGCGACCTCGTACCGGCTGACGGAGCACTTCCACTACTGGACCAAGCACAACCGCGTGAATGCCGTGCTGCAGCCCGAGTTCTTCGTGGAGATCAGCCACCAACTCGCGGACGAGAAGGGCGTCGCCAACGGCAGCTGGGTCCGGGTCTGGTCCAAGCGCGGCGAGGTCAAGGCCAAGGCCTATGTCACCAAGCGCATCCAGCCGCTGATCTGCGACGGCAAGACCGTCCATGTCGTCGGCATCCCGCTGCATTGGGGCTTCATGGGCGCGGCCGCGAAGGGCTGGGGGCCGAACTCCCTCACGCCCGTCGTGGGGGACGCGAACTCCGATACGCCGGAGTTCAAGGCCTTCCTGGTCAACATCGAGCCGACCAGCGCGCCGGCCATCGCCTGAGGGGGGAGACACGACCATGTTCATGCCCAATGCCCCCGTCGGCCAGCCCGTCCCCGGCTTCACGGACGCCGACCTCGTCAAGAGGTCGGCCTCCACGGTGCCGGAGCCGGCCCGCAAGCTGACCGAAGTCGCCAAGCTGATCGACATCTCGAAATGCATCGGCTGCAAGGCCTGCCAATCGGCGTGCATCGAGTGGAACGACACCCATCCCGAGATGGAGTCGTTCCAGGGGACCTATATGAATCCCCACGACCTCACGCCCAACATGTTCACTCTGATGCGGTTCAACGAATGGACCAATCCGGAGACCGACAAGCTCGAATGGCTGATCCGCAAGGACGGCTGCATGCATTGCTCCGACCCGGGCTGCCTCAAGGCCTGCCCGGCCCCCGGTGCCATCGTGCAATATTCGAACGGCATCGTGGATTTCGTCCACGATAACTGCATCGGCTGCGGCTATTGCGTGAAGGGCTGCCCCTTCAACATCCCGCGCATCTCGCAGACCGACCACAAGGCCTACAAGTGCACGCTGTGCTCGGACCGCGTGGCGGTGGGCCAGGGACCGGCCTGCGCCAAGGCCTGCCCCACCCACGCCATCTCGTTCGGCACCAAGGACGAGATGAAGGCCGAGGCGGCGACCCGCGTGAAGGACCTGAACGGCCGCGGCTACGCCAATGCGGGCCTCTACGACCCGCCGGGCGTCGGCGGCACGCATGTCATGTACGTGCTCCAGCATGCCGACAAGCCGCACATCTACAACGACCTGCCCGACAACCCGAAGATCTCCAGCCTGGTGCAGGCCTGGAAGGGCGCGGGCAAGTTCGCCGGGCTCGCGCTGATCGGCTTCGCGGCCGTCGCCAGCGCCGCCCACGCCGTCTTCGCCGGCCAGAACAAGGTCACGAAGCACGACGAGGACGAGGGTGAGGCTTTGACCGGGACGGACGCATGAGCGAGGCTCTCCGCGACACGGACCGGCTCGACCCGAACCGCAAGATCGAGCACCGCACCATGGTGCAGCCGGGGGATGCCATCACCCCCGGCACGGCGGGCACGCCCGTCACGGTGAAGCGCTACGGCCCGCTGGCGCGCCTCAACCACTGGGTCGTGGCCTTCAGCCTGATCGCGCTCGCGCTGTCGGGCCTGGCCCTCTACACCCCCTACCTGTACTTCCTCACCAACCTCTTCGGCGGCGGGCAGACCACGCGCTGGATCCATCCGTGGATCGGCGTGCTGCTGTTCGTGTCGTTCTACGTGTTCTTCGCCCAGCTCTGGCGCGCCAACCTGTTCAACCGGGACGACGTGACCTGGGTGATGCGCTTCAAGGACGTCGTGGCCGGCAACGAGGACCGCCTGCCCGAGATGGGCAAGTACAATGCCGGCCAGAAGTTCGTGTTCTGGGGCATGTCGGCGCTCATCCTGGTGCTGATCGGCAGCGGCATCGTCATCTGGCAGGAATACTTCTCGGTCTACACCGCGATCGAGACGCAGCGCTGGGCCGCGCTGCTCCACGCCGCCGCCGCCATCGTCATCATCCTGATCTGGATCACGCATGTCTACGCGTCCATCTGGATCCAGGGCACGATGCGGGCCATGACGCGCGGCAATGTGACGGCCGGCTGGGCCTACCGCCACCATCGCAAATGGCTGAAGCAGTTGAGCGGCCTGCGCCGCAAGACGGCGCCGCAGCCGAATACGACGGAGCGGACGGAGACGGCGAAGCATCTCGGGCTCTGACTGGCGCATGAGGTCCATGAGAGGCGACAAGGGCCGCACGCCTCAGCGTGTGGCCCTTGTCGCTGGGTCGATGCCGCGCGCCATTAGCCGTTCTCGAACCTAGGCGAACAGATTCCATCGACCCATCGGGTTCATGCGATGGGACCAGTGCATCGTCGCCAGTCCCAGCGGCTTCGCACCACCAAGGCAGTTCCGAGTCGGCCGATTGCGCTCCATACGGAATCGTGTCGCATCACCGCCAAACTTGAGCCGGGGCGCCTCGCAGGCTCGGCACCGCATTGCGCTCGGCCCGCGCCGCGATACATATCCCCCATGGCCGACCCCCGTACCCTCGAAGCCGACCCGACCGCCATCGGCGGCGTCGTCACCCCGCCCTTCGCCCGCCTGCCCGATCCCGCCGGGCTCTTCGTCAAGCGCAGCCTGCGGCTCCGCGCCTATGCGGAGCACAGCGACCTCAAGCCCTTCCTGCTGTTCCTGGCCGGGCTCGCCGACGCCCAGGCCGCCATCCAGTCCACCCTCGCCGCCGTCTCGGCCCCCGAGGCCCTGGCCCGCTCCCGCCACCACGCCATGCCGCCGCTCGACCGCGCGGCCCTGCTGCCCGACGCCGCGCTCGACGCCACCTTCGACGCCCTGTTCGACGCCGCCGCCGCCCTCGACCAGCCCGACGAGGCCCGGGCCGCCCTCGGCCGGATCGCCGGGGACCGGGCGCTGCGCGACGCCTGCGCCCGCACGGTGCTGGCGGGCGAGCGGCCCGAGGCCGGCCTCGCCGAACACGCCTATGCGGCGGCGGCCGTGCAGGTCCACATGGCGCGGCTCGCCGCCACGCTGGATGTCGCCGCGCTCGTGCCGGTCGGCACCGGTGCCTGCCCGGCCTGCGGCGGCCCGCCCGTATCCTCCACGGTGGTGGGCTGGCAGGGCGCCGACGGCGCGCGCTACTGCACCTGCGCGCTCTGCGCCACGATGTGGAACGTGGTGCGGGTGAAGTGCACGCTCTGCGATTCGACCAAGGGCATCACCTACATGGGGGTCGAGGGCGGCACCGACACGGTGAAGGCCGAGACCTGCGACGCCTGCCACCGCTACGTGAAGATCCTGCAGGGCCAGAAGGACATGCTGGTCGATGCCGTGGCCGACGATGTCGGCAGCCTCGGCCTCGACATGCTGATGGCGGGCACGGCCTACCGGCGCGGCGCCTACGACCCCTTCCTGATGGGGTACTGACGCGCGTGTCCGGTGCCATCGACCGGTTGCGGGACCTGCCCGCCGTGGACGACGTGCTGCGCCACGACGCCGGAAGCGCACTCGTGGCGCGCTTCGGCCGGGCCGAGGCGGCGGCGGCGATCCGCGGCGCCGTGGCGGAGATGCGGGCCGCGTTGCGGGCCGGCGCCGCGCCCGACCTCCGCCCCGCCGCCGTGGCCGAGGCCGCCGACCGTCGCCTCGCCGTGCGGGACGCGTCCGGCCTGCGGCCGCTCTTCAACCTCACCGGCACGGTGCTGCACACCAACCTCGGCCGCGCCGTGTTGGCCGAATCCGCCGCCGAGGCCGCCCGCGCCGCCATGCTGGAGCCGGTGGCGCTCGAATACGACCTCGCCACCGGGCGCCGGGGCGAGCGCGACGACCATGTGGCCGAACTGCTGCGCGAGCTCACCGGCGCGGAGGCCGCCACCGTCGTCAACAACAACGCCGCCGCCGTGCTGCTGGTGATCAACACCTTCGCGGCCGGCCGCGAGGCCGTCGTGTCGCGCGGCGAACTCGTCGAGATCGGCGGCAGCTTCCGCATGCCCGACATCATGGCCCAGGCCGGGGCGCGGCTGCGCGAGGTGGGCACAACCAACCGCACCCATCCCCGCGACTACCGCGACGCCTTCGGCCCCGAGACGGGCCTGGTGCTCAAGATCCACACCTCCAACTACCGCATCGAGGGCTACACGGCCGAGGTGGAGGGGGCGGAACTGGCCGGGCTGGCCGGCGCCGCCGCGATCCCCTTCTGCAACGACCTCGGCTCCGGCACGCTGGTGGACCTGTCGCGCTGGGGGCTTAAGAAGGAGCCGACCGTGCGCGAAGCCGTGGCCGAAGGCGCCGACCTCGTCACGTTCTCGGGCGACAAGCTGCTCGGCGGCCCCCAGGTGGGCTTCGTGGTGGGCCGGCGCGACGCCGTCGCGCGCCTCAACGCCAACCCGATGAAGCGTGCCCTGCGCGTCGACAAGCTGCGGCTCGCGGCTCTCGAGGCGACGCTGAAGCTCTACCGCGACCCCGAAACGCTGGCGCAGAAGCTGCCGACGCTGCGGCTCCTGGCCCGGCCCGCGGCGGAGATCGCGGCCCTGGCGGCGCGCCTGCGCGACCCGGTGGCCGCCATCCTGGCGCCGGCCCACGCGGTTTCGGCCGAGCCCTGCCGCAGCCAGATCGGCTCGGGCGCCCTGCCGGTCGACACGATCCCCAGCGCCGGCCTGGCGATCCGCCCGGCGCCCGGCACCCCGCCCGGCACCGACGCGCTCGGCCGGCTGGCCGCGGCCCTGCGCGCACTGCCCCGCCCCGTCGTCGGTCGCGTCACCGACGGCGCGCTGGTGCTCGACCTGCGCTGCCTCGAGGACGAGGCCGGCTTCCTGTCCAACCTCCGGGCCCTGCCCCCAGGCCCTGCCGCGGGACCGCCATGACGCTGCTCGACCGCCTCCTCCGCCGCAAGGCCGAGGATCCCGCCGCCGCCATGCAGCGCGCGCAGGACCTCGCCGCCACCGGCGACTACGGGGCCGCGCTGGCCATCTGGGAGCCGCTGGCCCGCAAGGGCCACCCCCGGGCGCAGAACAACATCGGGGCTTGTTTCGCCGAAGGGCTCGGCGTGGCGCGCGACCTCGCCCTGGCGCATCGCTGGATCGGCCTCGCGGCGGAAAGCCGGGATGCCGTGGCGCAGCGCAACCTCGCCGCCCTGCACTTCAGGGGCGAGGGCGTCGCGCAGGACGATGCCGAGGCGGCCTGGCGCTATCGCCTCGCCGCCGAGAACGGCGATGCGCCGTCTCAGGACATGCTGGGCTACATGATGCTGGAAGGCGTCGGGCTGGAGCGCGACCTCGTGCAGGCCCGCCGCTGGAGCGAGCGCGCCGCCGCGGCCGGCATCGCCGGTGCCATGACGCGGCTCGGCACCATCCACAACGACGCGCTCGGCACGCCGCGCGACCCCGAGAAGGCCGTCTCCTGGTGGCGGCGGGCGGCGGACCGGGGCGAGGCCGACGCGCAGGCCTTCCTCGGGGCCGCGCTGCTGGTCGGCATCGGGGCGCCGCGCGATCCCGTGGCGGCCCTGGCCTGGCTGATCCGCGCCCAGAACGGCGGCAGCCTGCGTGCGCCCGCCTACCTGCCGACCGCCCGGGGCGCCAACGACGCGGCGGGGATCGCCGAGGCCGAGCGCCGCGCGGCGGAGCCCCTGCCCGGGGGCGCCGCTTGATCGTCGGGACGGCCGGCCACGTCGACCACGGCAAGACGGCCCTCGTCCGTGCCCTGACCGGCATCGACACGGACCGGCTGCCCGAGGAGAAGCGGCGCGGCATCACCATCGACCTCGGCTTCGCCTACCTGCCCCTGCCGGACGGCGACACGGTCGGCTTCGTCGACGTGCCGGGCCACGAGCGCTTCGTCGGCACGATGGCGGCGGGCGCGTCGGGCATCGACCTGCTGATGCTGATCGTGGCGGCCGACGACGGCGTGATGCCGCAGACGCGCGAGCACCTCGCCATCGCCGACCTGCTCGGCCTCGGCCGCGGCCTCGTGGTCCTGTCCAAGGCCGACCTCGCCGACGCCGACCGCCGCCAGACCGTCGCGGGCGAGATCCGGGCGGCCCTCGCCGGCACCGCCCTCGCCGAAGCCCCGATCCTCCCGGTCTCGACCGTGACGGGCGAGAACGTCGGGGCGCTCAGGGCCGCGATCGAGGGCGAGGCGGCCCGTCGGGGCGAGCGCAGCCGGGCCGGGCGCTTTCGCCTCGCGGTCGACCGCAGCTTCGTGCTGGCTGGCGCCGGCACGGTGGTGACCGGCACGGTCCTGTCGGGCACGGTCGCGGTGGGCGAGCGCGTGATGCTGAGCCCCGCCGGCACGCCCGCCCGGGTCCGCTCCATCCATGCCCAGAACCGCGCGGCCGAGCGCGGCCTCGCCGGACAGCGCTGCGCCCTGAACCTCGCCGGCGTCGACCGGGACGCCGTGGGCCGGGGCGATGTCGCGCTCGACCCCTCGCTCCACGCCCCGACGGACCGCATCGACGTGCGGCTGCGGGTGCTGGCGGGCGAGGCCAAGCCGCTGTCCACTTGGCTGCCGGTGCGGTTCCACCACGCCGCCGCCGACGTCGCGGCCCGGCTGGTGCCGCTGGCGCCGGCCGGCATCGCGCCCGGCGAGGAAGGCTATGCCCAGCTCGTGCTGGAGCGTCCCGTCTCGGCCGCGGCGGGCGACCGCTTCGTGCTGCGGGACACGTCGGCCCGCCGCACGGTCGGCGGCGGCACGCTGCTCGACTTGCGCCCGCCCGCCCGCCGGCGCCGCACGCCCGGACGCCTGGCGCAGCTCGCCGCGATGGCGGAGCCCGATCCCGACGGCGCCGTGACGGCGCTGCTCGACCTCGCGCCCTTCACGCTCGACCTCACGGGCTTCTGCCGCGACCGGGCGCTGGCGTCGGCGGCGGCCGACGAGATCGCGGCACGCCTCGACCTCGTCGTGCTGCCGGTCGCCGACGGCGCAACCGCCCTGTCGGCGGCGCGCTGGGCAGGCTATGCGGCCGCGCTGACCGGCGCGCTCGACGCCTTCCACGCCGAAAACCCCGACCTGCAGGGCCTCGGCTCCGAGCGGCTGCGCCTGCAGCTCGAGCCGCGCCTGCCCCGTCCGGCCTTCGTGGCGGCCCTGGCGCGGCTGGCCGCAGCGGGCGTCGTCGCCACGGAAGGGTCCTGGGTCCGCCGACCCGACCACGTCGCCCGGCTCAGCGCGGCCGACGAGGCGCTGTGGGCGCGCGTGGCGCCGCATCTCGGCCGCCATGCGGACCGGTTCCGCCCGCCCCGGGTGCGCGACGTCGCCGGCCTCGTCGAGGCGCCCGAGACGGAGGTGCGGCGCGTGTGCAAGCTCGTCGGCCGTTCGGGGCGCATCGACCAGGTGGCGCACGACCACTTCTTCACGCGCGCCACCGTGGCCGAGATGGCCGCCATCGTGGCCGACCTGTCGCGGACGCTGCCCGGCGGGGAGTTCACGGCCGCGCAGTTCCGCGACCGCGTCGAGAACGGTCGCAAGGTGGCGATTCAGATCCTGGAATTCTTCGACCGCAACGGGCTGACCATGCGGCGGGGCGACCTCCGGCGGCTGAACCCGCACCGCGCCGACCTGTTCGGCCCGCCTATCACCATGGCGCTGCCCGGCGAGGAGGCCGCTTGAGCAACCTGCAGTTCGTCCTCGGGGTCGGCGCGGCGCTGCTGATCGGCGCGCTCTGGGCCTACCTGCGCGGCCCGAAGGGCTGAGCGGGGCCCGGGCCCGTCGAGGAACCATGACGGGCGCCGGCGCGTCGGTGGCGGGGGCGCGGCCGACGAGGAGACGGAACATGAGACGCATCACCCTGGGGCTCGCCTTGAGCCTCTGCGGCGGCATGGCCCTGGCGCAGACGCCGCCCGCGACCCCCCCGGCTCCCGGGGCGCAGACGCAGCCCGGCACGGCCACACGGCCCGGCGCCCCGCCGACACAGCCCGGCGCTCCGACCCAGCCCGGAATCCAGGCCCAGCAGGCTCCGACGAGCCCGGCGCCCAACCCGGCGGTGCCGACGCCGAACGGCCCGCCCGAGGGCATGATCGTCGAGACGCCGAACGGCTTCTACCTCGTTCGCCCCGGCGACGCGGCGCCGCACCGTCTCGACCTCGGCCAGATGCAGGGCCGGATGCCGCCCGGCGCCGCGCAGGCCGGCCGTGGCGGCGGCATGGACGCGATGGGCGACATGGGCCAGCCGGGCGACATGGGCCAGCCGGGCGACATGGCCGACATGCCCGATGGCGGCATGCCCGACGGCGGCATGCATCCGCCCCCGCCCCATCCCCACCGGCCGCCGCCCCGCCCGCCCGAAGGCAAGGGCGCGCGGTTCCGCATCCAGGCGCCGAACATGACCGTCGGCGTGAAATGCCCCGACGACGAGCCCATGAAGGCCTGCGTCGACGCCATCTCCCAGCTGCTCGACAAGGCCGCCGCCCAGCCTCATTGAGGCGGCGGGGCACCCTGATCCGGGGCGCGGCGTTCGAGTCGGGATCCGGCCGGACCGCCCCCTCTGAAGCGCTTTCGCCTTCGGCGAATTCGCTCCAGCTCTCGCATAGAGAGCATCGGCTTGGAGTCGCCCAGGCGACTCGAAGAAAGCCGATACTGCACCAGGCGGTGTCGGCTTGGCTTGGAAGCGCCTCGGCGGTTCCGAGCCGTTACGGCACCAGGGACACGCCATGAAGATCACCGCCATCGAGACGCTGCGGACGGCCGAGTTCGCCAATGTCATCTGGGTGCGGGTCCACACCGACGGCGGCGTCGTGGGGCTCGGCGAAACCTTCTACGGGGCGGGCGCGGTCGAGAGCCACATCCACGACACGCTGGCGGGGCGGCTGCTCGGCCGGAACCCGTTGCACATCGAGGCGCTGCACCGCGAGATGCTGAACCTGCCGATGGCGCAGGCCAGCACGGGCGTTGAATACCGCGCCGCCTCGGCCATCGACATCGCGCTCTGGGACGCCTTCGGGAAGGTCTGCGGCCAGCCCGTGCACCAGATGCTGGGGGGCCTCTGCCGCCCGCGGCAGCGCATCTACAACACCTGCGCGGGCTATGGCTACGTCCGCTCCAACGACATCAAGCCCGTCTCCAACTGGAACAGCGACGCCGCCGCGGCCGGCCCCTACGAGGACCTCGGCGGCTTCATGACCCGGGCCGACGCCGTGGCGGAGAGCCTGCTCGAATCCGGCATCACCGCCATGAAGATCTGGCCCTTCGATCCGGCGGCGATCCGCAACGAGGGCATGGCGATCGGCCGGGACGAGCTCAAGGCCGCCATCGCGCCCTTCGAGAAGATCCGCAAGGCCGTCGGCGACCGCATGGAGATCATGGTGGAGTTCCATTCGCTGTGGAACCTGCCCATGGCCAAGAAGCTCGCGCGCTGGCTCGAGCCCTACGAGCCGACCTGGTACGAGGACCCGATCCGCATGAACTCGCCCCAGGCCCTGGCGGAACTGGCGGCCTCGACGGATGTGTGGATCTGCGCCAGCGAGACGCTGGGCTCGCGCTTTCCCTACCGGGACATGCTCGACCGCGACGCCATGCATGTGGTGATGGCCGACCTGTGCTGGACCGGCGGCCTCACGGAGGGCCGCAAGATCGCCGCCCTGGCCGACACCTACCACCGGCCCTTCGCGCCGCACGATTGCGTCGGCCCCGTGGGCTTCATCGCCGGCATCCACGCCTCCTTCAGCCAGCCCAACACGCTGATCCAGGAAAGCGTCCGTGCCTTCTACACCGGCTGGTACCGCGAACTCGTGACCGTGATGCCGGTCATCGCGGACGGCCACGTGCTGCCCATGGAAGGGCCGGGCCTCGGCACGGAGCTGCAGCCGGCCGTGTTCAAGCGCCCGGACCTCACGGTGCGCCGCTCGGACGCGTGACGAGCCCGGGCCGCGGCGGCCCGGCCTCAGAGCTTCCCGTTCGGCTGCGGGTCGAGCCGCGACACGTCGACCGTGTGGCCGTCCCGCCGGAGCCGGTCCGCCTGGGCCTCGGCTTCGGCCTCGGTCTTGAAGGCGTCGCGGCTCACGGTGCGCCCCATCCCGTCGGTGGCCTGGACGACGTGCGTGGCGTCCTTGTCGTGCCCTCCGGGCTCCAGTTCCTTCTCGGCTCCCATGCTGGTTCCTCCTCCGGCTCGTGAGACCCGTCAACGCCGCCATGCCGTCGGTGGATGCGGCGAGCCGCGGCCGGCCGAGGCGGCGCAACCCGGGACGGTCGCGGAGGGTTCGTCCGAGGGGTCACGGCCGCACCGGGCCCGGCGCGGGACGGGCCATCCGGTGGAGGCGGCCATGGACTATGCGATCGAGCAGCTCGGCGACGATCGCCTCGCCGTGACGGCGCCCGACGGACGGCGCTTCACCTTCCCCATCGTCGAGCTGCAGGCGACCCGGCGGCGGCCGCGCCCCGCCAACAGCGCCGGAGACCTCCCCGTCAGCACGCCCCTGCAGGTCCTGGCGGAGGCGCGGCGCGCCGCCGAGGATTATGCGATCCTCAACGACCTCATCTGAGCTTCGGCGCGGCCCCGTCCTCGAGGCCCGGCAGGCTTTCGAGGCCGACCGCCGCCGTCAGCGCGCCCGAGGCGACGAGCGCGGTCGCCTCGGCCATGTCGGGCGCGAAATGGCGGTCGTCGTCGAGACCCGGCACGCGGGCCCGCAGCAGGGCGCGGGCCCGCTCCAGCGGCGCGCTGGAGCGCAGCGGCGCGTGAAAGTCGCAGCCCTGTGCGGCGGCGAGGAGTTCGATGCCGACGACGTCGGCGGCATTGCGCGCCATGGCGAGCAGGCGGCGCGCGCCATGCGTCGCCATGGAAACGTGGTCCTCCTGGTTGGCGGAGGTCGGGATGGAATCGACGCTGGCGGGATGGGCGCGCTGCTTGTTCTCCGACACCAGCGCCGCCGCCGTCACCTGCGGGATCATGAAGCCGGAGTTCAGCCCCGGTCGCGGTGTCAGGAAGGCCGGCAGGCCCGACAGCGCGGGGTCGACCAGCATGGCGACGCGGCGCTCCGCGATGGAGCCGATCTCGCACAGCGCCAGCGCGATGACGTCGGCGGCGAAGGCCACGGGCTCGGCGTGGAAGTTGCCGCCCGAGATCACCTCTCCGGTGTCGGTGAACACCAGCGGGTTGTCGGACACGCCGTTGGCCTCGATGCCGAGCGTTTCGGCCGACTGGCGCAGGATGTCGAGGCAGGCGCCCATCACCTGGGGCTGGCAGCGCAGGCAATAGGGGTCCTGCACCCGGGCGTCGTCGACCCGATGCGAGTCGCGGATCGCCGAGCCCGCCATGAGGCCGCGCAGGGCCGCCGCTACCTCGCCCTGGCCGCGGTGGCGGCGCAGCGCGTGGATGCGGGGATCGAAGGGACCGTCCGAGCCGCGGGCCGCGTCGGTGGCGAGCGCCCCGGTGACGAGCGCGGTCTGGAACACGCGCTCCGCCTCGAAGAGCCCGGCCAGCGCCAGGGCGGTCGACACCTGCGTGCCGTTGAGCATCGCCAGCCCCTCCTTGGGGCCGAGTTCGACCGGGACGAGGCCCGCCCCCGCCAGCGCCTCGGCGGCCGGGACGGTGCGGCCCTCGACCATGAAGGCGCCGACGCCCATCAGGGCGGCCGTCATGTGGGCCAGGGGCGCGAGGTCGCCCGAGGCGCCGACGGATCCCTTGCCGGGGATCACCGGCACGAGGTCGCCCCGCAGGCAGGCGTCGAGCATCGCCAGCGTGTCCCAGCGCAGGCCCGACGCGCCCTGGCCGAGGCTCGCGACCTTCAACGCCATGACGAGGCGCACCACCGCCACCGGCAGGGGTTCGCCGACGCCCGCCGCGTGGGACAGGACGATGTTGCGCTGCAGCCGCGCCAGGTCCCCGGCGGCGATCCGCACGCTGGCGAGCTTGCCGAAGCCGGTGTTGACCCCGTAGACGGGCTCGCCCTTGGCCACGATGGCGTCGACCACGGCGGTCGAGCGCTCGACGGCGGGCCGGCAGGCCGGATCGAGCGCCGCGCCGCGGCCGAAATAGATGGCGCGCCAGGCCGACAGCGGCACGGCGCCGGGCGTGAGGACGAGGCTGTCGGTCATGATGCGATCCCGCGGCGGATGCGCCGGTGCAGGGGGTTGAAGCCGATGCGGCAGAGGAGCTCGGCCGGTCGCTCGACGTCCCACACGGCGAGGTCGGCCCATTTGCCCGCCTCCAGCGTCCCGGTCTCGGCGAGGAGCCCGAGGGCGCGGGCCGCCTCGCGGGTGATGCCGGCGAGGCACTCGTCCACGGTGAGGCGGAACAGCGTCGCCGCCATGTTGGCGGCGAAGAGCAGCGAGGTCAGCGGCGAGGTGCCGGGGTTGTAGTCGGTCGCCACCGCCATGCGGGTGCCGTGGCGGCGGAAGGCCGCGACCGGCGGGCGCTGGGTTTCTCGCAGGAAGTAGAAGGCTCCGGGCAGCAGCACCGCCACCGTGCCGGCCGCCGCCAGGGCGGCGGCGCCCGCCTCCGAGGCATGTTCGAGATGGTCGGCCGAGAGTGCGCCGTAGCGGGCAGCCAGGGCAGCGCCGCCGAGGTCCGACAGCTGGTCGGCGTGGAGCTTCACGGGCAGGCCGAGGCCGCGCGCGGCGTCGAAGACGCGGGCGATCTGCGCGGGCGAGAAGGCGATGCCCTCGCAGAAGCCGTCGACGGCGTCGACCAGCCCTTCCGCAACGAGGGCCGGCAGCATCGCGTCGGCGACGAGGCCGGCGAAGCGGTCCTTGTCGCCCGCCGCCTCGGGCGGCAGGGCATGGGCGCCGAGGAAGCTGGTCCGCACCCCGATGTCGCGCGCCTCGCCGAGCCGGCGGGCGACGCGCAGCGACCGCGCCTCGGTGGCGAGGTCGAGCCCGTAGCCGGACTTCACCTCCACGGTGGTGACGCCTTCCGCGATCAGCCGGTCGAGCCGCGCCAGCGCGCCCCCGAGCAGGGCCTCGTCCGACGCCGCCCGCGTGGCCCGCACGGAGGAGACGATGCCGCCGCCGGCGCGCGCCACCTCCTCGTAGGTCGCGCCCGCGAGGCGCATCTCGAACTCGTTCGAGCGCTCGCCGCCGTGGACGAGGTGGGTGTGGCAGTCGATCAGGCCGGGCGTCACCAGCCGCCCGCCGCAGTCGACGGGCTCGGCCCCCGCCGCAGCGGCCGCCGGCAGGCCGGCGAGCGGGCCCGCATAGGCGATGCGGCCGTCGCGGACCAGCAGCGCCCCGTCCTCGACGAGGCCGAGGCCGCCCGCGGGATCGGCCAGGGTCGCCAGGCGGGCGCCGCGATAGAGGACAGGCTGGGACATGGCGCCTCGCATCCGATCGGGTTCGGCGGCCCGCGCGGTCGCCGGGGCGGCCTTGAGCCGCGGGCAACTTGTATATACAAGTTGCGGTGGAGGCAACGGCCCCTCCGGAGCGCGCCATGCACCCGATCCATTTCGACCTGCTGCTCACGTCCGAGGGTTGGCGCCGGGACGTCACGGTCGCGGTGGCGGGGGGCCGCGTTTCGGCCCTGGTGCCGGGACGGTCGCCGGGGGCGCCCTCCCACCGCATCGGCGTGCCGGGGCTGCCCAACCTCCACTCCCACGCCTTCCAGCGCGGCATGGCGGGCCTCACCGAGACGCGCGGGGCGGGGCCGGACAGCTTCTGGTCCTGGCGCGACGTCATGTACCGCTTCGCCCTCGCCATGACGCCCGACGACGTCGAGGCCGTGGCGAGCGAACTCTATGTCGAGATGCTGGAAGCGGGCTTCACGCGCGTCGGCGAGTTCCACTACCTCCACCACGCGCCGGACGGGCACCCCTACGACGACGTGGCCGAGATGGGCACCCGCATCGCCGCCGCGGCCGGCACCGCCGGCATCGGCCTGACGCTGCTGCCCGTGTTCTATGCCCGGGCGGGTTTCGACGGCGCGCCGGCCGGCGGGGGCCAGCGCCGCTTCGCCTGCGACCTCGACCGCTACGCGGCGCTGCTCGCCGGAAGCGAAAGGGCCATCGCGGGGCTCGACGGCGCCAACCTCGGCGTGGCGCCCCACAGCCTGCGCGCCGCGGCGCCCGGGGAACTCGGCGCCGTGGCGGCGATGGCGGGCGGGCGTCCGGTGCACATCCACGTTGCCGAGCAGGTGAAGGAGGTCGAGGACTGCATGGCGCAGCGCGGCGCCCGGCCCGTCGCCTGGCTGCTCGACCACGCGCCGGTCGACGCGCACTGGTGCCTGATCCACGCCACCCACATGACCGACGCCGAATGCGCCGCCCTGGCGGCCCGCGGCGCGGTGGCGGGCCTGTGCCCCGTGACGGAAGCCAACCTCGGGGACGGCATCTTCGACGCGCCGCGCTTCCGAGACGCCGGCGGGCGCTTCGGGGTCGGCTCCGATTCCAACGTCGCCATCGATGCCGCCGGGGAATTGCGCCAGCTCGAATATTCCCAGCGGCTGGCGCGGCGCGCCCGCAACGTGCTGGCGCCGCCCGGCGGCTCCACCGGCGAGGCCCTGTTCACGGCCGCGCTCGCCGGCGGCGCGGCGGCGCTCGGACAGGCGGGCGCGGGCCTCGCCGCCGGCGCCCCGGCCGACATCGTCTCGCTCGACGCCGACCACCCCGCCCTCGCCGGCCACGGCCCCGCCACGGTCCTCGACGCCTGGGTCTTCGGCGCCGGGACGGCGCTCGTCGACGCCGTGTGGACCCGCGGCATCCAGCAGGTGGCGGGCGGGCGGCACCGGCACCGGGATGTGGTGCGGCGGCGCTTCGCCGCCAGCATGGCGCGTCTCGCGGGCTGACGCGCCCTGGCCGAAGTTTCGGTCTCCAGCCCCTTGCATCTCCACCGACGCCCCCGATCTACCATCCAGTGGGATGGTATGGAGATGGTCGGATGGGCAAGGTGCAGGATCTCAGGCCCCGCGCCGGGGACAGCGAGAAGATCACCATCAACCTCGGCTTCGTCGACCTCGGCCAGATCGACCTCCTGGTCCAGGACGGGTTCTACGCCAACCGGACGGACTTCATCCGCACCGCCATCCGCAACCAGCTCGACCGGCACGGCGAGGCCGTGAAGCAGTCGGTGGCGCGCAAGCGCCTCAGCCTCGGCCTGTCGCATTACGGCCGGCAGGAACTCGAGGCCGTCGTGGCGGCGGGCGAAACGCTGGACATCCAGGTGCTGGGTCTCGCCACCATCGCCGAAGACGTGACGCCCGAACTCGCCCGCGCCGCCATCAGCTCCGTCCAGGTGCTGGGGGCGCTGCAGGCCAGCCCCGCCGTCCGATCCGCCCTCGCCGACCGCATGCGCTGACGGCCGACGACCTCAACCCGAACGCCCCGAACCGTGAACCCCGCCGCCGCGGGGAACGACCCTCCACGCCCGAAGGACACCCCATGTTCGCCAGATCCACCTTCGCCAAGCCTGCCTTCGCCAAGCCTGCCTTCGCCAAGCCCGCCTTCGCCAAGCCCGCCTTCGACCTCGGCGGCTTCGCCAGCCTGCCGAAGCTCGCCGGCCTCGCCGCTCTGAAGATGCCCCGCGGCCTGCCGGACCTGCGGGACGGCGCCGGCCTGCCTCCCGCCATGCGCGACATGCTGGCCCGCCTCGGCGACCTCGCGCCCGCCGCCCCGCTGTGCGGGTCGGCGCCGGCCGCCGCGGTGGCGGTGGCGGTGCCGCCCGGCGCGCGCTTCGAGGAGCTGACGCATGCGGGCCCGGCCGGCACGCTCGGCTACAGGCTCTACGTGCCGGCCCGGGCCGCCGACGGCCCCATGCCGCTCGTCGTGATGCTGCACGGCTGCACGCAGTCGCCGGAAGACTTCGCCGCCGGCACGCAGATGAACGCCGTCGCCGAGGCGGAGGGCATCCTCGTCGCCTATCCGCGCCAGACCCGGGCCGGCAACGCCCAGAAATGCTGGAACTGGTTCGATCCCAAGGACCAGGGGCGCGACCGCGGCGAGCCCGCGCTGATCGCCGGCATGGTGCGGGACATCCTGCGCGACCACGCCGCCGATCGCTCGCGCGTCTATGTGGCGGGGCTGTCGGCAGGCGGCGCCGCCGCCGCCATCCTGGGGCAGGCCTATCCCGACGTCTTCGCGGCGGCGGGCGTGCATTCGGGCCTCGCGGCGGGCGCCGCGACCGACATGCCGGGAGCCTTCACGGCGATGCGCGGCGGCGGGCGGGCGGCGCCGGGGCGTGCCGTGCCCACCATCGTGTTCCATGGCAGCGGCGACCACACGGTGGCGCCGGCGAACGCCGTCGCCGTCGCCGCACAGGCGCGCGGCGGGGCCGACCTGGCCGAGGCGGTGTCGCGCGGACGGGCGGAGGGCGGGCTCGCCTTCACCCGCACGGTCGAGACCGACCCCAAAGGGCTGCCCCTGGTCGAGCGCTGGCTCGTCGATGGCGCCGGCCATGCCTGGTCGGGCGGCAGCGCGGCGGGATCCTACACGGAGCCGCGCGGCCCGGACGCCAGCCGCGAAATGCTGCGCTTCTTCCTGCGGCACCGTCTCGTGGCCGGCGCCTGACGCCGGTGCAGGCTCCGCGGATGGAGCGAGCCGGTGCCTGGATGCCGTCGTCTCAGGCGATGCGCGTCCTCAGCACCGGCAGGTCCGCCACCCGCCCCTCGAGCCGGTCGCCGCGCCCCACTGCGCCGACGCCCTCAGGCGTGCCGGTGAAGATGAGGTCGCCCGGCGCCAGCCGCACCAGCCCCGACAGGTAGGCGATGGTTTCAGGGACCGACCAGATCATGCGGCTCACGTCGGAGGACTGGCGCGTTTCGCCGTTGACCTTGAGTTCCAGGGCACCGCGCGTCAGCACGCCGGTCGCCGAAATTGGCACGAGGTCGCCCACCGGCGCGGACAGGTCGAAGCCCTTGGCCATGTCCCAGGGGCGCGCGGCCTTCTTGGCCTGGGCCTGCAGGTCGCGCCGCGTCATGTCGAGGCCGACGCCATAGCCCCACACGTGGGCCTGCGCGTCGCCCTCGGCGATGTCGGCCCCGCCCGTGCCGATGGCGACGACGAGTTCGAGCTCGAAATGCAGGTCCGCCGTGGCGGCGGGATAGGGCATGTCGGCCCCGCCGGTCACGACGGCGTCGGCCGGCTTGGCGAAGAAGAAGGGCGGCTCGCGGGTCGGGTCTCCGCCCATCTCGCGCGCGTGTTCGGCATAGTTGCGGCCGACGCAGAAGATGCGCCGCACCGGGAAGGATCCCCCGCCCGCCACGGGAACGGCCGCGACCGGCGGCGGCGCGATGACGTAATCGGACATGGTAAGGCTCCTTCCCGGGTCGTGCGGGCCCTGGTTTAGGGCAGAACGCCGCCGGTTGGGAAGGCGCCCGAGCGGGCGCCGGGGCCGGACGGCTCGATAAACCGGGCCTGAACCGATCGGTTCAACGTAGGTTCCCGGCCTGGCTCTAAACACCGACCTGTCCTCGACGGATGCAGACCTCTGCACCGCAGGCCCAGGAGACGCACCATGGATCCGAAAAACACGACGCTTAGCGGCGAGATCACCGACATCTTCGCTCACCGCTTCGTGATCAAGACCGATGCCGGCAACGTCCTCGCCGACCTGGGCCCCAAGGGCGCCGAGAAGGCGATGCTGAAGGTCGGCGAGCGCGTGGACGTGACGGGCGAGATGAAGCCGTCGGAACTGAAGGTCGGCCGCCTCGTGCGGGCCGGGCAGGAGCCGGTGGTCATCGACCACGACAAGCCGAAGCCCAAGCCCGGCGACGACCACAAGCCCGGCCCTGGCCACAAGCCCCACGAAAAGACCGCCTGAGCGCCCCGGCCATGGCCGGCCGCGTCCTCCCGTGACGACGGCCGGCACCCCGATGTCAGCCGCGCCGGAGGCGCTTCCGCCCCCGGCGGGTGCGTCCCGGGCGGACACGGCCCAGGAGGACCGATGCGCGACAGCCCACCCATGTCGGACGAACTCAGGAACGGGTTCTATCCGGATTTCGAGTCAGGCTGGCGCCGTGCCGAGGTCGTCGGTCGGATCGCCATGCTGCTCGTCGTCGCCGCGACCCTGGCGGGCCTGCTCGGCGGAGGCCCGGCGACCCTGTGGACCTCCCACGTCGCCGCCGGCGCACTGCGGGTCGAGTTCCCGCCGGTCATCCGCTTCGGGACGCCGACAGGCCTCACGCTGCACGTGGACCCCCGGAGCGACCAGACGGCCGTGGCGATCGCCATGCCGGCCGCCCTCGTGAAGCGCTTCGGCCTCCAGAGCGTCACGCCCCGGCCGCTCGCCTGGAGCGCCGGGCCGGACGGCGAGGTGCGGATGACCTTCGGCGTTCTGCCCGGGCTGAAGGATCTCGTGGTGGAGGTGGGCGGCATGCCGATCGGCAGCGGCAGCCTCGAGCTGTCGGCGCGGCTCGACGACGCGCCCGCCCTGTCCTGGTCGCAGGCGATCCTGCCATGAGCACCGTCCTCAAGGCCGCCGCCGCCTACCTCGTCATCCTGTTCGCCATGCGGCTCATCGGGCGCCGCACCGCGAGCCAGCAGGCCCCCTTCGACATGGTGGTGCTGTTCCTGTTCGGCGGCATGACCACGGCCGCGATCCTCGGCGAGGACCGATCCTTCACGGCGGCCATGACGGGCGTGTTCACGGTCGGCCTGATGCACGTGCTGGTGTCGTGGCTCAAGCTGAGGTCGGTGCTGATCGAGCGGATCGTCGATGGCACGCCCATCGTGGTCTACGACGGGGGCCGCTGGGCCGAAGACGCGATGCGCAAGCTGCGCATGCAGGAGGCGGACATCCGCACCGCCATGCGCCAGGGCGGCATGACGGACGAGAAGGCCATGCGCTATGCCGTCGTCGAACGCGACGGCACCATCTCTATCATCCCGGCAGAGGACGGCTGAGGCGGGGCCGCTCCGAAACCCGCGACGCCATACGGGCGGTCATGCGGGCGAAGGCCGCCGCCCGACCTGCGAACCCGCCGTCACTCCTCGGGTTCAGTGGTGAACTGCAGCGGAAAGCCGCGCGAGCGGCCGAGGTCGGTCGCGCGATCGGCCTTGGTCTCGGCGACGTCGCGCGGATAGACGGCGATCACGCAGGAGCCCTTGCGGTGTGCGGTCAGCATCACGGCATTGGCGTTGGATTCGCCCATCTTGAACTCGGCCTTCAGCACCATGACGACGAACTCGCGCGGCGTGTAGTCGTCGTTGATCAGGATGACCTTGTAGAGCTTGGGCCGCTCCACCTTCGTGGTGGTGGCGGGCCGCGTGTCGAAGGTTGTGTCGGGCATGGCCGAGGTCGCTTTCGGCGGGTCGCGTGATGGGGTCGGTGGGGCCAAGCCCGGCGAGGCTCGCCGGTGAACGCATGCCACCGTCCGGCCGCCGCGTCCATGCCCCCCGGGCCGCGCCGGATGCACGGCCCGGGGGGCATGGCGTCAGAATCCTGGAGGCATGGAACGCGTGGTTGGATGCCCGCTGAAGACGGAAGAGGCACCTCTCTTCGTCTTCGGCGCAAGGGCATCCGTTCACAGGCTCTCAGCGCTTGGGCGCCTGGTCGGTGCCCGCACCCGCGCCGGTATCGGCGCCGCCGAAGGCTTCCTTCACCTCGTCCTCGCTGATCCGCGCCCCGGGATTGCCGGGCTGGCCCAGGTTCTGCTCCTCGGTGCCGTCGCCCATCATGCCGGGATGCTGCGTCGCACTGCCCGCCTTGTCCTTGTCGTCCGCCATGGCCTTGGCCCTCTCGGTCTGCCCGAAGGGCGAAGAGGCCCCCGGCGCACCGTGACAACCCGCTCGGCACGGCGCTTGATCCGGGGCGCCTCGCCGCGGCGCGTCGCCGAGCCTATATGCGGCGCATCGCCACTGAGGAGATGAACGCCCATGAGGATCGATCTGACGGGCAAGCGCGCCCTGGTGCTGGGCGCCAGCGGGGGGCTCGGAGGCGCCATCGCCAGGGGCCTCGGGGAGGCCGGTGCCCGTGTCGCCGTGTCGAGCCGCTCGGGCGACAAGCTCGCGTCGCAGTTCCCCGATGCCGGAACCTACCCCCGGATCGTCGCCGATCTCGCGACGCCCGGCATCGGCCGGACCATCGCCGCGCAGGCGCTCGACGTGCTGGGCGGGGTCGACATCCTGGTCAACAATTCCGGCGGCCCGCCCCCCACCACCGCGCTCGGCGCCACCGAAGCGCAGTGGCGGGCGCAGTTCGACGCCATGGTGATGGCCCTCGTGGACCTCACGGGCGCGCTGGTGCCGGGCATGCGCGAGCGCGGCTGGGGGCGGATCGTCACGGTGGCGTCCTCGGGCATCGTCGCGCCCATCCCCAACCTCGCCCTGTCGAACGCCCTGCGCTCGGCCCTGCTCGGCTGGTCGAAGACCTTGGCCGGCGAGGTCGCCGGCGACGGCGTGACGGTCAATCTCGTCCTGCCCGGGCGCATCGCCACCTCGCGCGTCGAGGCGCTCGACAAGGCCAATGCGCAGCGCAGCGGCAGGAGCCTGGAGGAGGTGGCGGCGGCGGCCCTCGCCACCATCCCGGCCGGACGCTATGGCGCCCCGGAGGAGTTCGCCGCCGCCGCGGTCTTCCTGGCGAGCCCGCAAGCCTCCTACATCACGGGCACGACGCTGCGCGTCGATGGCGGTGCGCTGCGCAACGTTTGATCGCAGAGGCCCGCGACGGGACGGACGGCGGCAGGTTTCGCCGTCCCGCACATGAATCGTGATCCCGGCCGTGAACCTTCGCGGCCGCATCGGACTTGAGTCGCCCGAGAGACGGCCGGGATCTACTCCCGCCCGTTTCGCGGCGTCTCAGCATCCCCGAGACCGCCGTCTTGATCTATGTTTAGTCCGAAGAGGATCACATCATGGCCGCCAAGGAAAAGACACTCAGCGACGCCTTCTACGAGACCTTGAAGGACGTCTATTGGGCCGAGAAGCAGGGCACGCGCTCGCTCGGCAAGGCCGCCAAGGCTGCCAAGCATCCCGAGCTGAAGAAGGTCTTCGAGACGCATCGCGAGGAAAGCGCCCACCAGATCGAGCGCCTGGAGCAGGTCTTCGAGATCATCGGCAAGACTGCCCGCGCCAAGACCTGCGAGGCCATGAAGGGCATCTCGGAAGAGATGACCGAGGATCTCGAGGACTTCGGTGACACGAAGGCCGCCGACGCCGTGCTGATCGGCTGCGCCCAGGCCGTCGAGCATTACGAGATCTCGCGCTACGGCACCCTCAAGTCCTGGGCGAAGCAGCTCGGCTTCGCCGAGGCCGAGAAGCTCCTCGGCGAAACGCTGGAGGAGGAGAAGAAGGCCGACCAGCTCCTCAGCGAGACCGCCGAGACGATCGCCAACGCGCAGGGCGGTTCGGGCGAGATGGAGTCCGAGGACGGCGAAGAGGACGAGGACGAAGAGGCCCGCGGCGAGCTCGAGGGCTCCGAGGCCGACGAGAAGCCCAAGGGCAAGAAGGCGTCCGGCAAGAAGAAGGAAGCCGCCCAAGCCTGAGGCGGGACGGCTGCAAGGGAGACGAGGGCGGCCATCGGCCGCCCTTCTTTCATTTCAGGCGCAACTCCCGCCTCACTCCGCGGCCGGCACGTAGAGCTGCCCGCCCCCGTCGAGGAACTCCTTCGACTTCTCCTCCATGCCGGCCATCGCCTCCGCCTCGCGGCGCAGGTCCTGGGTGATCTGCATGGAGCAGAACTTCGGGCCGCACATCGAGCAGAAATGCGCGACCTTGTGGGCGTCCTTGGGCATCGTCTCGTCGTGGAAGCGCCGCGCCGTGTCGGGGTCGAGCGCCAGGTTGAACTGGTCCTCCCAGCGAAAGTCGAACCGGGCGCGGGACAGCGCGTCGTCGCGCACCCGGGCCGCCGGATGGCCCTTGGCGAGGTCCGCCGCATGGGCGGCGATCCGGTAGGTGATGACGCCGGTCTTGACGTCGTCGCGGTCCGGCAGGCCGAGGTGTTCCTTCGGCGTGACGTAGCACAGCATGGCGGTGCCGAACCATCCGATCATGGCGGCGCCGATGCCGCTGGTGATGTGGTCGTAGCCGGGCGCGATGTCGGTGGTCAGCGGCCCGAGCGTGTAGAACGGCGCCTCGCCGCATTCGGCGAGTTGCTTGTCCATGTTGACCTTGATCTTGTGCAGCGGCACGTGGCCCGGCCCCTCGATCATCACCTGGCAGCCCCCGGCCCAGGCCACCTTGGTGAGTTCGCCCAGGGTCTCGAGTTCGGCGAATTGCGAGGCGTCGTTGGCGTCGGCGATCGATCCCGGGCGCAGCCCGTCGCCGAGCGAGAAGGACACGTCGTAGCGCCGCATGATGGCGCAGATCTCGTCGAAGCGCTCGTAGAGGAAGCTTTCACGGTGGTGCGCCAGGCACCAGCGCGCCATCATGGAGCCGCCGCGGCTGACGATGCCGGTGACGCGCCGGGCGGTCAGCGGCACGTGGGCGAGTCGCACCCCGGCATGGATGGTGAAATAGTCGACGCCCTGCTCGGCCTGCTCGATCAGCGTGTCCTTGAACACCTCCCAGTCGAGCTTGACGGGGTCGCCCCCCACCTTCTCCAGCGCCTGATAGATCGGCACCGTGCCGATCGGCACCGGCGAATTGCGGATGATCCAGGAGCGGATGTTGTGGATGTTGCGGCCCGTCGACAGGTCCATGACGGTGTCGGCGCCCCAGCGGATCGCCCAGACCAGCTTCTCCACCTCCTCGGCGGCGCCCGACGTGACGGCGGAATTGCCGATGTTGGCGTTGACCTTGACGAGGAAGTTGCGCCCGATGGCCATGGGCTCGACTTCGGGATGGTTGATGTTGGCCGGGATGATGGCGCGGCCGCGCGCGATCTCGCTGCGCACGAACTCCGGGGTCACGAAATCCGGCAGGGCGGCGCCGAAGCTGTCCCCGTCGGCGAGCCGTGCCGCAGCCTCGGCATGGGCACCCTCGCGGGCGAGGTTCTCGCGATGCGCCACGTAGACCATCTCTTCCGTGACGATGCCGGCGCGGGCGAACTCGTATTGCGTCGCCATCCGGCCGTCGCGCGCGGCCCGCAGCGTGCGATGCGCCGGGCAGGCCTCGGCGATCCTGTCGTCCGGGAGGTTGCCGTTGTCCTCCGGGCGCAGGGCGCGGCCCGCCACGACATCGAAGCCGCGGCCCGCGATCCAGCCTTCGCGGATGGCAGGCAGGCCTCGGCGCAGGTCGATGCGGGCGTCGGCCTCGGTGTAGGGGCCGGACGGATCGTAGACCCGCACCGGCGGCTCCTTGGGATCGCTGAGCGCGATCTCGCGGAAGGGCACGCGGATGTTGGGATGGGCGGCGGGCGCCGCGTAGACCTTGCGCGAGCCGACGATCGGTCCCGTCGTCACGCTGTCGGGCGCGGGCGCGCGGTTGAAGGGCGCCGGAGTTTCGGCGAGCTGAGCCTTCGTTTCGGATGGAAGCAGCGACATGGATCTCCTCCTGCAGGTTGGAGACCCGGGCGCGAGGAGATGGAGAGTGCGGGCCGCACGCGTCGCGCGGACCTATCCCGTCCCTTCGCCGGCATGACCCGGATCAGGTTCAAAGGGATCGGCTCGTCGCCGTCTCAGCCCCGATCGTGGGACGCCCCTCGGACAAGGCCGAGACTGCCGCGCCGCGGACTGGGCGTCAAGCCGCCTCCGGCGCACCGCGCCGGCTCATCCGGTCGTTGCAGGACGAGGCGGCGCGGCTTAGATTGACGGGGCCAGGAGGCCGCGATGGACAGGGACCACGACCACGACTGGCGCCCGGGCGACGACATCGCCGGCCCGCAGCGGCGCGCGCCGCCGCCCGGTGTCGAGACCGATCGGTCCGGCATCCCCGTCATCGCCGGCACCGGCATCGAGGCCCACCGCATCGCCGCGCTGATCGCCGGCGGCATGGACCTCGACGAGGTGCTGGGCGACTACCTGTCGCTGACGCGCGGCCAGGTCCTGGCCGCCAAGGCCTATGCCGACACCCATCCCTGGACGGGCGCGCCCTACCCGAGCATCACGGCCAAGAAGGCGATGCGAGACTCGGACCTCAGCGATCTCGAGCCCTTTCTGCCGATCCGACAGTGATGCGGTTCCTGCTCGACACGAACGTCGTCAGTCACATCGGTAAGCCCGGAGCAGACCGCAATCTTCGGAGATGGCTGACGAGCGTCGACGAAGAACAGATTCGGATCAGCGTCATCACGGTCCGGGAACTCTGGTACGGATCGGAGAAGGCCCGCGTCGATCGCCACGCGGCCGCGAACCTCATCGAGGCTCGCGTGTCGGCCATCCTCAATGCCTACAAGGATCGTGTGCTCGGGATCGACGACAGGGTCGCCGTCGCCTGGGCCGGCATGCTGGCGCGGTCGAACAAGCATGTGGACGACACCGGCCTCGCCGCGACCGCCGCCGTCCACGGGCTCGTCGTCGTCACCCGCAACACCGATCACCTGCGCGGCCGCGGCGTGGCGCTGCTCGACCCGTTCAGGTCTCCCGCGGCCCAGACCGCCCCGGCGATCTGACCGCGGCCCTCGCACGTTGACGCTGCGTTCCGTCCAGACCACGAGCGATCCCATGCGCCATCTCCGAGCCACCCTGCTGATCGTCGCCCTCGCAGCCTCCACCCCGGCCCTCGCGGGACCGGCCGAACGCGATGCCCACATGGACGAATACCTGACGATCTGGTCGCGCAACGGCGCCGTGACGCCCGCGACGGTCGACCGGCTCTACGCCGGGCGCGTCATCTATTACGGCCGCCCGATGTCGTCGGCCGCGGTATTCCGCGACAAGCTCGCCTTCATCCGCACCTGGCCGCGGCGCAGCTACGAGGCGGTCCCCGGCACCGTGACCAACGATTGCGGCGACGGCGCCGCGCGTTGCCGCGTCACGGCGCTGATGCGCTGGAGCCGGGCCGATGCCGCGGGCCGGCGGCGGCAGAGCGGCACCAACAGCGTGCGGCTCGACCTCGCCCGCCAGGACGGCGCCCTGAAGATCGTGCGCGAAAGCGGCAGGCCGGTCGGCTCCCGGTGAGGCGGGCTGCACGCAGGGGCAGAGCTGGAATAATCATCGGGCCCATCTTCAACCGGCGCTCGACTCGGCGTAGATGATGGCGCGGCCCCCGCGGGGGCCGACCGGCCCCTCGGGCCGGCCCGCCGGGACGGCCCACGGTCCGACACGGACCATGACGAGGCGCCGGCGGTCACGGTGCCCCTCCCATGTCAGATCTGACCGCTCTCGCCGCTGCGCTGACCACGCACGTGCTCTTCGTCGTCTCCCTCGCCCTGCTCGCGCTGCTGCTGCTTTTCTTGCTGCGCGCCGCCTTCGTCTACATCCCCAACACGCATTACGGCATCGTGGAGCGGCGCTGGAGCGCCCGGCGCAGCCGCGAATCCTTCGCCCCCATGGCGCTCGCCGGCAACGCGGGCTTCCTGCCCGAGGTCATCCGCGGCGGCTGGCACGCGCTGACGCCCTTCCAGTACCGCGTCCACAAGATGCCGCTCATCGGCATCGACCAGATCGCCTACCTGGTGGCGCGCGTCGGGCGCCAGCTCGAATCCGGCCAGGCGCTCGGCGAATGGCCGCGGGACGTGGCGGTCGACGATGCCGGCGGCTTCCTCGAGAACGGCGGCCAGGCCGGGCCCCAGCGCCGCATCCTGCGCTCGGGCACCTACGCCATCAACACCGCGCTCTTCGCCGTCATCACCGAGGACGCCATCCACCACCTCGATCCCGCCAAGACCGACGACGCCCAGTTCCAGGCCATGCTGGTCGACCGCGACGGCTTCCGCCCGGTCGTCATCAAGGACGACCGCATCGGCATCGTCACGGTGCAGGACGGGCCAGCGCTGCAGCACGGCGAGATCATCGCGCCCACCGTCGGCACGGATGCCGGCAACCCCGACCATTTCCACAATTCCTTCCAGGACATCGGCCGCTTCCTCGCCGCCGGCGGCCGGCGCGGGCGCCAGGAGCAGGTGCTGGTCGAGGGCACCTACTTCCTCAACCGGCTGTTCGCCACCGTGGAGGTCACGGGCAAGCGCCGCATCGAGATCGGCACGGTCGGGGTGATCAACTCCTTCGTGGGACGCGAGTCGGAGGAGGCCATGACGGCCGAGAACGGCCGCGGCCGCACCGTCGAGGTCGGCAGCCGCGGCATCTGGCGCCGCCCGTTGGAGCCCGGCAAATATGCCATCAACCCCTATGCCGCCGAAGTGGTCGACGTGCCCACGACCAACTTCCAGCTGCGGTGGATCGCCGGCGTGGTGAGCGCCGCCGCCATCCCCAACGGCCGCAGCTACGACGACGACCTGCGTGAGATCCCGGTCATCACGCGCGACGCCTTCGAGATCCTGGTGCCGTTGTCGATCGTGGCGCATATCGCGCCCGTCAACGCGCCCCACGTCATCCAGCGCTTCAGCCAGATCGAGCGGCTGGTCACCCAGACGCTCGACCCGTTCGTGTCGTCCTATTTCAAGGATACGGCGCAGCGGAACACCCTGCTCGACTTCATCGAACGGCGCGTCGACATCGGCAAGGAGGCACTGGCCGCCATGAAGTCACGGCTGGCGGAGCACCGGATCGAGATCGAGGAGGTGATGATCGGCACGCCCAAGCCGGCGCCGGGCGACACCCGCATGGAGGCCATGCTGGAACAGCTCCGCGCCCGCCAGCTGGCCCGCGAAGAACAGAAGACCTTCGCGGACCAGCAGGAGGCCGCCACCAAGCGCAAGGCTTTGAACGAGCAGATCGCCCTCGCCGAGCAGCAGGCCGGCATCACCCGCTCGGAACTGTCGATCCGCATCGCCGAGAACGAGGGCGCGGCCGAAACGGCGCGCAAGCGCAAGGCCGCGGACGGCATCCGGGTGATGGCGGAGGCGGAGGGCTCCGCCGAGACGGCCCGCAAGACCCGGGCGGCCGAGGGCATCCGCGTCATGGCCGAGGCCGAGGCCTATGCCGCCAAGGCGCGCGCCGAATCCTTCGGCGGCACCGAGAACCTCATGCGGCAGGCCATGATCCAGGCGCTCGTCGAGATCGCCCGGGACAGCAAGGTGCCGCTGGTGCCCTCGGTGATGATGGGCGGCGGCGCGGGCGAGGCCGGTGCCGTCGCGGGCCTGCCCGGCCTGCTGCTCGCCCTGGTGGGGCGCGACCTCGCCGGCCGGGACGCTGCCGGGACGGAGGCGGCGGCGGGCCGAAGCGCCTCCAGGCCCGAGCGTTAGGACCGGCCCACAACGGCCGAGGTGGGCCGGCGGCTCCGGGCGGCCTCAGGCCGCCCGCCCGGCCGCCTCCGACGGCTCGGCCGTCACCGTCACCAGCACGGCGGGGCGGCCGCGGTGGTCGAGGTCGATGGTGCGGCCGGAAACTGCGAGGGCGCGGCCGTCCCGCGTCCGGTGCGTCCAGCCGCCCTGCCCGGCATCGGGCTCCGGCGCTGCCGTGACGGGGCCGATGCCGTCGAGGTCGAGGGCCAGGAAGGCGTCCCGGTCCCAACCGTAGAGGGCCAGGGCCGCGGCGTTGACGGCCAGGATGGCGCGCGTGTCGCGGTGGAACACGAACATCGGCAGGGGGCAGCGCTCGAACAACTGCTGCATGTCGCCCTCGCCCCCGAAGGCGTCGCGCGCTTCCACCCGCGCCAGCAGGCTGCGTCCGTGCGCCCCGCGCCGCTCCTCGACGCTGAGCCAGGTGCCGTCCGGCAGGGCGGCGCGATAGACGCCGACCGGCGGCACGTCGCGGGCGAGGTGGAGCGCGATCCAGCTCGCCTCGCAGCCGCGCGCCCCCGGCAAGGCCGCCGCCGGCGCCGAGGCCGTGCCGAGCAGCGCGTCGAAGCGGGCGTTGCGCAGGAGGCAGCGCCCGTCAGCGTCGAAGAGCGCGAAGGCATCGGGCTCGGCATCGGCGATGCCCTGCAGCAGCGCGGCGCTGTCGCGCGCCGCCGCCTCGCCGGCCGGCACCGCGGGTGCGGCGCCGAGTGCCGGTGCGATGAGGTCGCCGAACTCGCCGAACAGCCGCCGCTGCAGGCCGGACAGCAGCGTCGTCCGGCCGCTGTCCATCAGGCAGACGGCGCCGAGGCAGCGGCCCGCGGTGGACAGGATGGGCGTGGCGGCGAGGAAGCCCCGGCCGGGCGCGACCTCCTCCATGACGCCGCCGCGGCGGGCCTGGTCGGAGGGTTCGGAGGTGGCCAGCACCTCGAAGAGACGATGGGCGGCCGCGATGGCGTCCTCCGCGCGCCAACCCTCGGGGCTCGACACGGTCTCGACCCGGAACCCGTCGGGGCCGGCCAGGACCAGGGCCGCCACGGAGACGCCGAAGAGGTCGGCCGCGAGGCCGAGGACGCGCGCCGCTTCCGGGCTGCGGACCTCCGGCACCGGGCGGCCCGGCCGGGCCGCCGCAGGCCGGCGCGCGGCGGGCGGGATCATCCGGTCGCGAAGGCTGTGGAGCGTAGCGGTGGCCATCGGGATTTTCCGGAACTCTGGAACACCCGGAAAACCATAAGCCGCGATCGTTACCCGGGCGTTGCCGCGAGCCGGCCGTCATACGGCCGCCAAGTCCGAATGCGCCGGGCCCGGGCCTGGATGTCCCCCAGGGACCGCCAAGCACGTGTCTTCGCCTCCGGGGAACACGCCATCCCTCCACACACCGTCAGTGGAGGCGCGGCGTCTTCAGGAACTGGCGACGGTCCGCCGCCGTCACGCGCAGGTCGAAGACGTCGCCTTCCCGCTCCAGCGTCAGCGGCACCTCGACGCCCGGGCCCCCGAGGGCCCACATGGACCGGTAGAAGTCCGCCAGGTTGGCGATGTCCATCCCGGCCGCGACCTTGACGATGTCGCCCTTGCGCAGCCCGGCGCGGTCCGCCGGCCCCTTGTCGGCCACCCCCACGATGACGACGTTCTTGTCGATCTCGTGGGCGTAGACGCCGAGCCAGGGCCGCGCCGATCCCAGCTTGCCGGACAGCAGGCTCTCGTAGATCGGCACCAGCAATTCGCTCGGCACCACCATGTTGAGGGCCTTCAGCCGTCCGCCGTTCACCTGGTGCTGCAGCTGCAGCGAGCCGATGCCGAGGAGCTCGCCCGTCGATCCGATCAGTGCCGCCCCGCCCCAGTTGGGATGTCCGGGCGCGGTGAAGATCGCTTCCTCGATGAGGTACTCCCAGTAGCCGGCGAATTCCTGCCGGGCGACGATCTCGGCCGCGACCGAGTGGCGACGCCCCCCGGCCCCGGCCAGGATCACCCGCTCGCCCACGCCCGCGTGCCGGGAATCGCCGAGCTTCAGCGCCGGCAGGCCGAGCGGCTCCAGCGCCTGGACGAGGCCGAAGCCCGTCGCGCCGTCGTAGCCCAGCACGTGGCCCGGCACGACGCGACCCCGATGGGTCTCGAGCAGCACCTCCTCGGCCTCGGTGATGAGGTAGCCGATCGTCAGGACCACGCCGTCCTCGCGGATCACCACCCCGTTGCCGCCGCGCTCGACCCCGAGCGTTTCGGCCGTGTAGGCGTCCTCGTCGACGCGCGCCGACAGGCCCACGACCGCCGACAGGGCGCGGTCGAGATCGAAACCGTAATCGGCGGCCTTGGGCTGCGCGCGGGGGGAAACTTCCCAATCGTCGTACTCGTCGCTCACCGCATCCGTCTCCCGAGCTGCCCCTCAGATTTCAGTACGCGGGCCCGCCTTCGCAAGTGTCGGACCGCTGCGGCACCATCGATCCCGGGGGAGATCGAGCGGCGTCCTTCACCGTCATTTGGGGCACCGATGCGGCTCCGACACGGATTTGGCGGGCGGATCGGCGGTTTCTTTGGTGCCATGCGGGGCTCGCCGATTGTGCCGGGATGGCTTAAGGACCATCTCGGTCTCCATAGACGCAGTGCCCGGCATGGGCCGAAGCGTCGCAGGGCCGCGATGAGCGCGGCCGCTTCCCCATCGGCGCCAGGGTCCGACCCGCCCGCGCCGCCCTTCGAAGGCACGAAACACCGCGTGGCATTTCCTCCGACAGCTCCCTCCCTCGCACGAGCCTTGGCCGAACGCGATTACCAGGACCCGACTCCGGTCCAGTCCGCTGTGCTCGAGGCCGAGGCGGGCCGCGATCTCCTGGTCTCGGCCCAGACCGGCTCGGGCAAGACGGTGGCCTTCGGCCTCGCCATCGCGCCGACCCTGATGGGAGACGGCGACACGCTGCCGGTCGCGGCCGCGCCCCTCGCCCTCATCGTGGCGCCGACCCGCGAACTCGCCCTGCAGGTGGAGCGCGAGCTCACCTGGCTCTACAGCAAGACGGGCGCCCGCATCGTGTCCTGCGTCGGCGGCATGGACGCGCGGCGCGAGGCCCGCTCGCTGTCCTTCGGCGTCCATATCGTCGTGGGCACGCCGGGACGCCTGCGCGACCACCTGGAGCGCCGCAACCTCGATCCCTCGGCCCTGCGCGCCGTGGTGCTCGACGAGGCGGACGAGATGCTCGACCTCGGCTTCCGCGACGACCTCGAATTCATCCTGCAGACCACGCCCGAGGAGCGGCGCACGCTGCTGTTCTCCGCCACGCTGCCCAAGGGCATCGTGATGCTGGCCCAGCGCTACCAGAACGACGCTCTGCGCATCGCCGTGGCGGGCGGCGCGCGCGGCCATGCCGACATCGAATACCGCGCCGTGCGGATCGTGCCGCGCGAGGTGGAGCACGCGGTGGTCAACCTGCTGCGGTTCTACGAGCCGCCGAGTGCCCTCGTCTTCGCCAACACGCGCGAAACGGTGCGCCACCTGCAGTCGGCCCTGCTGGAGCGCGGCTTCTCCACCGTGTCGCTGTCGGGCGAGCTCAGCCAGAACGAGCGCAACCACGCACTCCAGGCCCTGCGCGACGGCCGCGCCCGGGTCTGCGTCGCCACCGACGTCGCGGCCCGCGGCATCGACCTGCCGGGGCTCGCCCTCGTGGTCCATGCCGACCTGCCCAACGACGCCGAAACGCTGCAGCACCGCTCGGGCCGTACCGGCCGCGCCGGCCGCAAGGGCGTCAGCGTCCTGCTGGTGCCGCCGGCCCGCCGCCGCCGCGCCGAAGGGCTGCTGGCCATGGCCAAGGCCGAGGCGGTCTGGGCCGCGCCGCCCACCGCCGACGAGATCCGCAAGCTCGACCAGGACCGGATGGCGCAGGACCCGCTGCTGGCCGAGGAGCCCAGCGAGGACGACCTCGCCATGGCGCGCACGCTGCTGGAGCAGCGGACGCCCGAAGAGGTCGCGGCCGCGCTGGTGCGGGTCTACCGCGCCCGCCTGCCGGCGCCCGAGGACGTCACCGATCCGGGCTCCCAGCCGCCACGGCGCCCGCGGTCCGACGCCGAACCCTTCGTGCCGCGCGAGCGGTCCGAGGGCGGCCGCGGGCCTGCCGGACACGGCGGCCAGGCCAGCCAGGAAGGCGGCGCCTGGTTCCGCATGAACATCGGGCGCCGCAACAACGCCGACCCGCGCTGGCTGCTGCCGATGCTGTGTCGCCGCGGCGGCGTCGGCAAGGGCGACATCGGCGCCATCCGGATCTTCGACCGCGAAACCAAGTTCGAGGTGCGGGACAGTGCCGCCCGGCAGTTCGCCGAGGCCGTGCGGCGGGGCGAGAATGCCGACCCGCGCATCGAGCCGGCGACCGAGGCGCCGCCGCGCCGCCCCCGCTACGAGGACGGTCCCGGCCGCGGCGCCCCGCAGGGCCACGTGCCGCGCACCGACGAGCAGGGCGCCCGCCCGCGCAAGCCGCGCCGCGAAGCCGAGGCCTGAGACACGGGCCCGCCGACCCCATGCACGCTGGGTGCGGTGCAGCATGTTTGCTGCACCGCCCAAGCTTAGCGCGACCGCGCGCCAAGTGTCCGGCAGCACGCCGGCGACCCGCCTCCGGCGCGCCGGAGTGAAGCAGGCCCGACGCTTGACAGGAACTCGCGTCTAGGCCGGGCGTTCAACGACTCACGACACACCTCTCTGTCAGCGAGCCGGCCATGCCCGAGGAAACGCAATTCGTGACACGGTCGACCCGTGGCTTTGCTTCGATGGACCTGGAGAAGCGGCGGGCCATCGCGCGCAAGGGCGGCGAAAGCGTGCCCAACGAGAAGCGCAGCTTCTCGCAGAACCATGAACTCGCCTCGCAGGCCGGACGCAAGGGCGGCCAGAGCGTCGATCCGGAGAAGCGCAGCTTCTCGCAGAACCACCGCCTCGCCGCTCAGGCCGGCCGCAAGGGCGGGCATGCCTCTCACGGCGGCACCCGCACGCTCAAGCCCGATCACTGACGGCCGACTACAGAGCCGCGCAGCCCGCGGGAAGGGCCGCGCAGCCCGCGGGACAAGCCGCGCAGCGAAGGCCGCGCACGGTTTCGGGCGCAGTCCCGCGCCGCGCCAGGCCCGCCGCGCGACCGGCCCAGGCCCCGCAGGTTTCCGGGTCCCCGGGTCCCACCCAGGCGACCGTGCGGCCTTCGGCGGCGAGCGCCAGCACGGCATCGAGGGTCGCGTCCGGTTCCGCCGGCGCCGGGATGCGCCGGGCTTCGCGGCGTCCGAGCCCCAGGACCGCGGGGGCCACGCCGGCCTCGTGCAGGACTACGTCCGCCGATTGAAGCGCCCGCACGGCGCCGAGTGTCACCTCCTCGGTCGGGCCCGGCCCGGCCCCGACGAGCAGGATGCGGCCGGCTCCGGCGGCTTCGGTCGCCTCGGCCGCCGCCATGCAGCGCAGCCGGTCGGCCTCGCGGGGCGCGCGGTCCCCGCCCTCGAGGGCCATGTCGGCGAACAGTTCCCAGAACCGCCGTCGCGCCGCGAACCCAAGCTTCAACGCCTGCAGCGGCTCGCGCCAAGCCTTGGCCGCCACCGCCCAGGCCCCGGTCTCCGCCGGCAACAGCGCCTCGATCCTGGCCCGAAGGGCCTGACCGAAGACCGGAGCCGCGCCGTCGGTCGAGATGCCGATCACCAGGGGCGAGCGCGCCACGATCGTGCCGAACTGGAAGTCGCAGAGCGGGGGCACGTCGATGACGTTGACGGGCACGCCGGCGGCCTGGGCGGCCGCCCGGAAGGCCTCGCCCTCGTCGCCCTCGAAGGCCCCGATGGCGAGGGCGGCGCCGGCGAGGTCGGCGGGCGCGAAGGCGCGACGATGCAGCGTCAGCCGCGCCGGCAGCGCATCGCAGAGCGCCTCCATCTCGGCGCAGGGCTCCGCCGCCACGACGTCCACGGCAGCGCCGGCCGCCGCCAGGAGCTCCGCCTTCCACACGGCCGGCGCGGTCCCGCCCGCCACGAGGACGCGACGCCCGGCGAGCTTGAAGAAGATCGGCAGCGTCGCCAGCGGCGCGATGGCGCCGGGCGGCTTCGGCGGGCGGCGGCCATCCGTCATGGCGGCACCGTCCCGGTCAATAGCCCGCCGCCGACCCCACGGGGTCGCGGTCGTCGTCGGCGCCGTAGAGCCGGTAGGGCTTCGGCGGCTTCGCCAGATACGGGATGGCGAGGCCGTTGCCGCCCCCGTCCTCCCCGAATAGGTCCGTGGTGATGCCGGCCGCCTGGCCCCAGGGCGCCTTCTCGCGGAACGTATAGCCGGAGGCCTCGAGGAGCCGGCGCGTGTCGGCCGACAGCGCATAGGGTTCGGTCTCCACCACGTCCGGCATCCACTGCATGTGGAAGCGCGGCGCATCGATGGCCTCCGACACCGTCATGCCGTGGTCGACGACGTTGACGATGGCTTCGAGCGTGATGGTGATGATGCGCGAGCCGCCCGGGCTGCCGATCACCATGGCGAGCTTGCCGTCCCGCGTCAGGATGGTGGGGGACATGGAGGAGATCGGCGTCTTGCCCGGTGCCACCGCGTTGGCGTCGCTGCCGACGAGGCCGAACTGGTTCGAGGCCCCGGATTTCGCGGCGAAATCGTCCATCTCGTTGTTCATCAGCACGCCCGTGCCGCCCGCGACCCGGCGCAGCCCGAACCACGAGTTCAGCGTATAGGTCACCGACACGGCATTCCCGGCCCCGTCGGCGATCGAGAATTGCGTGGTCTGCTGCCCCTCGGGCTTGGGCGGCGGCGGTGCCTCCAGCGCCGCGGACGGCGTCGCCTGGACGGCGTCGATGCCGGCCCGCAGCCGCGCCGCATAGTCCCGGTCGACGAGCTTCGCGATGTCGTTCTTCACGAAATCCGGATCGCCGAGCCCCTGGCGGTCGCGGTAGGCGCGCCGCATGGCCTCCACCATGACGTGGAGCTCGGCGGCCGAATGATAGCCCATGGCGGAAAGGTCGTAGCCTTCGAGGATCTGAAGGACCTCGCAGATCGCCACGCCTCCGGCGCTCGGCGGCGGGGCGGATTGGATGTCGTAGCCCCGGTAGGAGCAGCGCACCGGCGCGAGTTCGCGCACCCTGTAGCCCGCCATGTCGGCCGCCGTGATGATGCCCCCGCCCGCGCGGCTCGCTTCCGCGATGGCCCGGCCCACGTCGCCGCGGTAGAAGGCGTCGGCGCCGCCGGCCGCGATGGCCTCCAGCGTCGCGGCGAGGTTTGCCTGCACCAGCCGCTCCCCCACCGCATAGGGCTTGCCGCCGTGGGTGAAGATCGCCGCGGTGGCGGGGTCGGCGGCGAAGTCGGGCGCGCCGAGCTGCAGCAGGCTCGTGTCGGCGGGCGCCAGCACGAAGCCGTCGCGGGCCAGCCGGATCGCCGGCGCGACGAGCGCGGCGCGCGGCTTCGTGCCGTAATGGTCGCGCGCCCATTCGAGGCCCGCCACCGTGCCGGGGACGCCCACGGCGAGCCAGGTGTCGGTGGAGCGGCCCTTCACGACGGCGCCGGACGCGTCCTGGAACATGGTGGCGGTGGCGGCCGCGGGCGCCTTCTCGCGCATGTCGACGAAGGCCGCGCGGCCATCGGCGAAGCGGATGTTCATGAAGCCGCCGCCGCCGAGGTTGCCGGCCGCCGGGAACACCACCGCCAGCGCGTAGCCCACCGCCACGGCGGCGTCGACGACGTTGCCGCCGTCCTTCAGGACCTGGGCGCCCACCTCGGAGGCGAGATGCTGGGCCGTCACCACCATGCCGTGGTCCGCCCCGACCGGCGCGGGCGCGGCGGCGGCGGCCGGCGAGGCGACGGCCGGCAGGGCGGCGAGGACCGCCAGGGCGAGGGCGAGGGGTCGGCGCATGGCATGGAGTCTCGCGAGGGCCGTGCAAGCGGGCCCGACGCGCCAGGGTCTGGACCCAATCGGTCGGGCTGACAAGATGGCGCGCGGGCGCCGGGTCGGGTGCCGGGCCGCCATGGACTTCCCCCGCCCCCTCCTCTAAGCCCGCCCCATGTTCAAGAGCATCTATCGCTGGACCCTCGCGCTGTCCCAGAGCCGCCACGCGCCCCTGGCGCTGGGGGCCGTGGCCTTCGCGGAAAGCTCCTTCTTCCCCGTGCCGCCGGACCTCATCCTGGTGCCGATGGCGCTCGCCCGGCCGCAGCGGGCCTGGGCCTATGCCACGATCTGCACGGTGGCGTCGGTGCTGGGCGGCATGCTGGGCTACGCCATCGGGGCGCTGCTCTACGACACGGTCGGCCAGTGGCTCATCGCCGTCTACCACTATGCCGACAAGATGGAGGCGATGCGGGCCGCCTATGCCCAGTGGGGCTGGCTGCTGATCCTCATCAAGGGCCTGACGCCGATCCCCTACAAGCTCGTCACCATCGTGAGCGGCCTGCTGGGCTACAATTTCGGGCTCTTCGTGCTGCTGTCGATCATCACGCGCGGGGCACGCTTCTTCATCCTGGCGGGGCTGCTCAACCGCTTCGGCGACCCGATCCGCGGCGCGCTCGAACGTCACTTCGCCGCTATCCTGATCGGCTTCATCCTGCTGATCGTGGTGGGCTTCTACGTGGCCACCCACGTCATCTGAAGCGTCGGGGGAAGCGGCCGGCATGAGCGACATCTCCAGGGCACCGGCATGGCGCGACGGGCCCGCGCTGGCCGCCGGGGGCGTGGCGCTCGCCAGCTTCCTCACCATCGCGGCGGTGTGGACGCTGCAGGCCCGCGGCTACACGCCCTGCGAACTCTGCCTCAAGGAACGCGTCCCGTTCTACATCGGGCTTCCGGTCGCGGCGCTGCTCGCCGTCCTGGGCCGGCGGCTCCCCCGCGGCGCGTCGCGGGCGGGCTTCGCCCTGCTCGCCCTGGCCTTCGCGGCCGGCGCCGCGCTGGGCGCCTACCATGCCGGCGTGGAATGGCACCTGTGGGCGGGGCCGACGGGCTGTTCGGGCGCCGCCGACGCGCCGTCCGACGTGGCGGATTTGCTGAAGGCGCTCGACCACGTCAACGTGGTGCGCTGCGACGAGGCGGCGCTCGCCGTGCTGGGGCTGTCGCTCGCGGCCTGGAACGCCCTGCTGTCCGCCGCCCTGGCCATCCTCGCCATCCTGGGGCTACGCCGCGCCTGACGTCGCGGACCCGGCATCGCCGTCAGGTCGATCCCGGCACGAAGGCGTCGAAGGCGGCCCAGAACTGGCGCCGGAAGGCGTCGCGCTCCATGAGGATCTCGTGGCGGGAGCCCGGCACCGTCACGGCGCGGCTGGCCCGCAGGCGCGACAGCAGCCTTTCGGTGGCGCGGGGCTCGACGACGCGGTCGAGGCCCGGCACCACGGCCAGCACGGGGGTGCGCATGCGCTCGGCGAAGTCGTCGCGATGCAGCCGGGCCATGGCGGTGAAGGCGGCGTGCAGCCAGCCCAGCGTCGGGGCCCCGACGACGAGGCGGGGCTCGACCCGCAGGTAGTCGAGCACGGCATGGTAGCGCGTCTCGTCCGAGGTGAGCAGGTTCTCCTCGAAGGCGCGGAACAGCATGGCGCGCCCGCGACCGCCGGGCACGAAGCTGCGCGCCAGCCCGCCGTAGCGGCAGAGCCGCGCCAGCGCCCGCGCCGTCGCGGCGAAGGGGAGGCGGGCGATCTCCACCATGGGAGCCGAAAGCACCAGCCGGTGGAACAGGTCGGGCCGGTCCGCCGCCGCGTTGAGGGCGATGGCGCCCCCCATGGAATGGGCGAGGCCGAACCACGGCCGGGGGCAGAACGGCGCCATCACCTGCTCGGCCACGGCGACGAGGTCGCCCTCGTAATCGGTGAAATGCTCGACGTGGCCCTTCATGGCATTGCGGAGCGGGCGTTGCGACAGGCCCTGCCCGCGCCAGTCGAAGACCACGACGGCGAAGCCGCGCTCCCGCAGATCGGCCACGACGGGGAAGTACTTCTCGATGAACTCGCTCCGGCCCGTGCAGATCAGCACGGTCCCGGCCGGGTGCGCCGTCGCGGAGATCTCCGGGGCCGGCCAGCGGGCCGCCCGGATGGCGACCCCACCGCTGCGGACCGGGACCACGATGCCGCCGGGCGGGACCGGATGGCCGGCATCGACGAGGTGGAAGGGGTGTTCGCCGGACCGGTGGCCGCGGTCGGCGGCCGGCCGGGGCCCGCCGCCCCGCAAGCCCGGCAGGGCGGGCCTGAACCAGCTCCCCCACCTCGAACCCGCCGTGGGATTGACGCTCTGCGACACGCTCACCCTCATTCCGCCCCACCCGTCCACGGTCGCCCGCTTCGACCTCGCCCGACCCGCTCTCCCGCGGGAACAAGCCCGCCCGGCCGGGTGCGGTTCCGACAGGGGAGATCCGCGGGAGCCGAAGGCCGGGCGGCGGGCCGGGTCGATGAAGCCCGGCCCGCCTGAGGAACATTGTCGCGCCTTGGGCGTAGGCCGTCCATGACTCAAACATCCCCTCCCGGCCGGGCCGTGGTCCTCATCGTGGAGGACGAGCCGATCGTCAGGATGATGGTCATCGATTTGTTCGAAGACGAGGGCTTCGAGGTGCTGGAGGCCGCCACCGGCGACCAGGCCCTCACGATCTTCGACGAACGCCGCGACGTGGCGTTGCTCTTCACCGACGTCGAGATGCCGGGCAAGGTCGACGGCTACGCTCTGGCCCATTGGGTCCACGCCAACCGACCGGCCGTGAAGACCGTCATCGTGTCGGGGCGCGCCATGCCGAATGCCGGCGACATGCCCGAGGGTGCGACCTTCGTGGGCAAGCCCTACGATCACGACGACGTGATGCGCCGCATCCAGACCATGATGGCGAGCTGACGCCGGGCGTGTTTCGGGCTGTCGCCGACCCGGGCCAGATCCGCCGCGCGAGCCGGCCCACCGGGATGGCGGGCGAGACTCCGCGCGTCGGATCGGCATGGCCGGCGGGACGGCGGCGCCGCTGCCGGGTTCGCCCCTCCGCATCGGCAGGCTGGTTCACGCGTTGTCCGGGCGAACGTCGCGCACCGGCCGGTCGGCCGGCCCGGACGGAGGCGACGGCCGGATACGGGACCGAGGCAGGACCATGAACCAGACGACCGTGACCCGGACCACCGTGCTGATCGTCGAGGACGACCTCGAACTCTCCCGCATGGCGCGCGACATGGTGGAGGAATGCGGCCTCGAAGCCCTCGAATGCGCCAGCGGCCAGGCCGCCCACGACCAACTCGCTGCCCGGGCCCACGACATCCGGGCGCTCTTCACCGACGTCGCGCTCGGCGATTCCATCGACGGCGTCGCCCTCGCCCTGACGACGGCGGAGCGCTACCCGTGGATCAGCATCTGCGTCACCTCGGGCCAGTCGGCCACCCGGCCCGACGCCCTGCCGCTGAAGGTGCGCTTCATCTCCAAGCCGTGGCGCGCCGCCGAGGTCCTGGCCTTCGTCGAAGGGGCCTGACCCGGTCAGGAGCCCGTCATCGCCACCGCCTGACGGAACGCGGCCCTGAGGCTGGCGTGATCGGCCCGGCCCGAGCCGGCGATGTCGAAGGCCGTGCCGTGGTCGACGCTGGTCCGCACGAAGGGCAGGCCCACCGTGATGTTCACGCCCTCGTCGATGCCGAGGTACTTCACCGGGATCAGGCCCTGGTCGTGGTACTGCGCCACCACGACGTCGAACTCGCCGCGCCGCGCCCGCATGAAGACGGTGTCGCCCGGCCAGGGGCCGGAAGCGTCGATGCCGTCGGCCCGCGCCCGGGCGACCGCCGGTGCGATGACGTCGCGCTCCTCCGACCCGAACAGGCCGTTCTCGCCCGCGTGGGGGTTTAGCCCCGCGACGGCGACGCGCGGCCGGGCGACGCCGAAGGCCCGCGTGGCGCTGTCGGCGAGGCGGATGGCGCGGCTCTCGGTCTCGGGCGTCACGGCCCGCACGGCCTCGGCCAGCGACAGGTGGATGGACACCAGGAGCACCCGCAGGTCGGCATTGGCCAGCATCATGGCGAAATCGGCCGTGCCGGTGCGGGCGGCCAGGATCTCGGTGTGGCCCGGGTAGCCGATGCCGGCGGCCCGCAGCGCATCCTTGTTGATCGGCGCCGTGACGATGGCGGCGATGCGCCCCGCCGCGGCGTCGTCGATGGCCCGGACCACGGCCCCATAGGCGCCGGCGCCGGCCTCCGCCGACACCCGGCCCAAGGGCGGCAGCGCGGCGAGGCGGCCGGCGGCGATCACCGGGACGGTGCCGGGCGGCAGGGCGGCGGCGTCGGACGGCGCGTCGACCTCGGCGAAGCGCAGGTCGACCGCGGCGTCGGCGGCGCCCCGGCGCAGGGCGGCGAGGTCGCCGTAGACCAGCGCGGGCCGTTCCGGGCCCTCGGCGAAGAACCGCGCCACGATCTCGGGACCGATGCCGGCGGCGTCGCCCATGGTGATGCCGATCGGCGCTTTCATCCGGCCCCTGCCTCCGCTATGCCCTGCTCTCCGTATCAAAGCGCCGCCGCCCGCACCATATGCCGCCGGGATCGGGGCGCGACCGGGCCGGGTCGCCCCGGGGATCCGCCCGAAGCCGGAGGCTTGTGGAGCCATGTCCGAGACCCGCGCCGCCGAATCCCGCGTCGCTGCAGTGCCGGCCCCCGACGCCGATGCCGTCGTCGGCGGCCTCGTCGCCGACGGCTATGCCTTCGTGCCGGGCGGGGCCATGCGGCGCCTCGCCGAGGCCGCCGGCGGGACCGATTGGCCCGACTACGCGGCGAGCTGGGACGACCTCGGCCCCGACCGGTTCATGGCGGATGGCGGGACCTACCGGAAGCGCCGCTTCGCCTGCTTCGCCGTGACGGCGGCCAGCCTCGCCCTGAAGCCGCCCCGGCCGCATTTTCAGACGCGCGACAACAACCCGCTCAACGGCGGCGTGGCCCGCACCTTCGAGCCCGTCCGCGACGGCATCGCGTTCCACCCCATGAACCGCGCCCTGGTGGCGACCTGCCTGCGGGTCTTCGAGGCCGCGACGCCCGCCGGCGCCGCCCCCGCCGCCTGGCATGCCGAGATGCACCAGTTCCGCATCGAGGCGCGCGCCGGCGAGAGCGGCCAGCCGACGCCCGAGGGCCTGCACCGCGACGGCGTCGACTGGGTGCTGGTGATGATGGTGCGGCGCGAGAACGTCGCCGAGGGTCAGAGCACCATCGCGGATGCCGAGCGGCGGCCGCTGCGGACCGAGACGCTGGCGGCGCCCTTCGATGCCTCGCTGGTGGACGACCGGCGCGTCTTCCACGGCGTCAGCCCCATCACGGCGCGGGATCCCGCGCGGCCCGCCTTCCGCGACGTCCTGGTGCTGACGTTCCGGGCCGACGACGCATCCGACGGGGAGGCATGACATGGCCAGGCTGAGCGTCAACCTCAACAAGATCGCGCTGCTGCGCAACTCGCGCCGCACCGGCGTGCCCGACGTGCTGCGCTTCGGCCGGCTGGCCCACGAGGCCGGCGCCCACGGCCTCACCGTCCATCCCCGCCCGGACGAGCGCCACATCCGCCGCTCGGACGTGCCGGCTCTGGCCGCCCTGATGGCGCCCTGGCGCCCGGCCTTCGAGTTCAACATCGAGGGCTATCCCGACGAGGATTTCATGAGCCTCGTCGAGAGCGTGCGGCCCGAACAATGCACCCTGGTGCCGGACGCGCCCGACACGTTCACCTCCGAGGAGGGCTGGCGCTTCGACGGCGCACGGGCCGGCATCCTGCGGGACGCCGTGGCGCGGCTGAAGCGCTGCGGTTCCCGAGCCGTGGTCTTCGTGGACCCCGACCCCGCCGCCGCGGAGGCCGCGGCCGCCGTCGGCGCGCAGGGGATCGAGATCTACACCGGCGGCTACGGCGCGGCCTTCGGCCGGGGCGACGCCACCGCGCTGCTCGACCGCTGCGCCGAGACGGGCCGGCGCGCGGCGGCGCTGGGGCTCGTGGTCAACGTCGGCCACGACCTCAACCTCCACAACCTTCCCCCGCTCGTCGCGGCGCTGCCGGGTCTCGCCGAAGCCTCGATCGGCCACGAACTGACGGCCGACGCATTGGAGATGGGCTGGGCCGCCGCCATCGCGGCCTATCGGGGGGCGCTGGCGGGCGGCTGAAGCCGGCCGGCCTCCGGCGGCGCTGTCAGCCGCCGCCGAGCGTTCCCTTCGTCGAGGGGATGCGGTCCTGCGTGCGCGCGTCGATGGCGACGGCCTCGCGCATGGCCCGCGCCACGCCCTTGAAGCAGCTCTCGGCCATGTGGTGGTCGTTGAGCCCGTAGAGGGTCTCGACATGCAGCGTCATGGCCGAATGCACGGCCAGCGCCTGGAAGAACTCGCGCACCAGCTGCGTGTCGAACGTGCCGATCTTGCCGGTGTAGAACACCGTGCGGAACACCAGAAAGGGGCGGCCGGAGAAGTCCAGCGCCACCCGGGTCAGGCACTCGTCCATGGCGAGGTGGCAATCGGCGTAGCGCCGGATGCCGCGCTTGTCGCCGAGCGCCTGGGCGATGGCCTGGCCGAGCGCGATGCCGGTGTCCTCCACGGTGTGGTGGTCGTCGATGTGGAGGTCGCCCGTGGCCTCGACCTCGAGGTCGAAGAGCGCGTGCCGGGCGATCTGGTCGAGCATGTGGTCGAAGAAACCGACCCCGGTGTTGATCTTGGCCGTTCCGGTGCCGTCGAGGTCCACGGCGACGCGGATCGCCGTCTCGTTGGTCTTGCGCTCTACACTGGCCCGCCGCATCGCATCCCCTTCCCCTGCCCCGTCGTCGCGCCGCATCAGCGGCACCGGGCGGCAAAAGGCAAGCGCTCCCTGCCGGGCCGTCGGAGTCTGCGGAGGACGGCCGGTTCGCCCGGGTGTCGGTGACGGGATGCCGGCTTCCCGGCGAACGGGCGGCCGGTTCCCGACGTCGTCGGCGGGCGTTCGGTCACGGATCCGGTCCCTCCACCGGCCGTGAGGCGATCCGCCCCGGGAACGCCGCCGCGGCGCCGCCGTTCCCGACCCACGGAGGCGCGCATGGCGACGGATACGGGTGAAGCGTTCAGGGCGGCGCTGGCGGGTTTCGATCCCGGCCGGCCGGTCGCGATCCTCTGCCACAACGACGCCGACGGCCTGTCGGCCGGTGCGCTCTTCCAGCATGCGCTCGGCCGCGCCGGGCGCGACGCCACGCTGCGCGTCGTCGGGCGGGGCGAAAGCGCCTGGTCGGACGAGATGCGGGCGGAGTTCGCGGGCCGTGCGGTGGCGGGTTTCGTGGTGGGCGACCTCGGCACGCGGGCGGAAGCCGTGCTGCCCGGCGTGCCGACGATCGTGGTCGACCACCACGTGCCCCGCGGCCCCGCCGAGGCCGCCGATGGCGTGACGGTGCTGTCCGGCTATGCCGAGGACCCGGTGCCGACCACGAGCCTCATGGCCTTCCGCTGCGCGGCCGCGCTGGCGCCCGCCGAGGACCTGCTGTGGCTCTGCGCCGTGGGCCTGGTCGGCGACCTCGGCGACAAGGCGCCCTTCCCCGAACTGGCGGCGGCGAAGAAGCTCTACACCGCCACGGCCATCCGGGAGGTGGTGTCGCTCGTCAACGCGCCCCGCCGCACCGCCACGGGCGACTACGGCCCGGCCCTGGACCTCCTCCTCGCCGCCGACAACCCGAAGGACCTCCTGTCCGGCCGCCATCCCGGCCTGGAGGCGCTGCAGGCCGCGCGCGAGGAGGTGAAGGCGGCCCTGGAGGCGGCCAAGCGCGTGCCGCCGCGCATCGTCGGCGACATCGCCCTGATCGGGCTCGATTCGGGCTGCCAGATCCACCCTCTGGTGGCGCAGGCCTGGCGCCAGCGGCTCAAGGACAAGGTGGTGCTGGCGGCGAACCACGGCTATCGCCCGGGCTGGGTGCATTTCGCGGCCCGCACCGCCCTCGACAGGAACCTCATCGCCTTCCTGCGCGGCGTCGCCCCGCCCGGCGCCGACGAGAACTACGGCGGCGGCCACGAGCAGGCCAGCGGCGGCGCCCTGCGGCTCGCGGACTGGCCCGTCTTCCTGCGCAACATCGGCTTCCCGGCCGCGTGACGGAGCGGCGCAGGACGGGGGCCGCCGGTCTCGTCCCGCGTCGGCCCGGAGCGCTGGAACTGTCCGTGGAGCTCAGCGGGCGAGGCGGCCGACGCCGCGAAGGGCAGCCTTCGTCGGGCAGCGCGAAGCCTTTGCTGAGCGCGCTTTCCCATGGCGCACTCGCTTGCAGGGGTCGACCATGGGGCTCAGGTTACGTCTGCTTCTCCCGACCGGGAAGGCAGGCGGGATCGCGTGGGCGGGCCCACGCCATCCTGCTCAGGCCCGCCCGATGCCCCGCCCCGCCCCCTCCGGCCGCGGCAGCCCGGCGTGGTCCCGCGCCAGCGCCGCCATGGCGTCCCGCACCGCGCCCGAGGCCACGACGCTGCGCCCCGCCGCCGTATCGACATGGAGCAGCATCTGCTCGGCGCTGGCCAGCAGCGTCCCGTCGCCGGCCCGGCAGAGGCGGTGGAACAGGTGGAGCCGCTTGCCGTCCGCCGCCATCACCTGCGTGGTCACGGCCAGCGCCTCGCCCTCGTGCGCCTCGCCCCGGTGGGCGAGATGCGTCTCGACCGTGTAGAAGCTGCGCTTCCCCGCCAGATAGGCGGCGTCGACGCCGATCCGCGCCAGCAGCGCGTCGGTGGCGTCGCCGAAGCACTGCAGGTAGCGGTGCTCCGTCATGTGGCCGTTGTAGTCGATCCAGTCGGGCGGGACCGTCCCCGCCCAGGTCGACACGGGGGCGGCATCGGGGGATGGGGCCTCGGAGGGTGGGGCCTCGGAGGGTGGGGCATCGGGGGATGCGGCCCGCCCCGCCAGGGCCCGCTCGTGCGCCGCCACCACGGCACCGGCGGCATAATCCTGGTCGCGCAGGGCCGACAGCACCGCCACGAGGCAATCGTCGCGCCTGCGCTCGAGGTCGCGGATCGCGGCGCCGGCCGCCTGCGCGTCGGATTGTTCGGAGACGCGATCCACCAGCGCATCCGTCAGCTCGGGCGCCACCAGCCTGGTCCAGGGCAGTTTCAGCGCGGGGCCGAACTGCGCCAGGAAGTGGCGCATCCCCGCCTCGCCCCCCGCCAGCCGGTAGATCAGGAAGGTTCCCATGAAGCTCCAGCGCAGGCCGGCGCCGTAGCGGATGGCGTCGTCGATCTCCTCCGTCGTGGCGACCCCGTCGGCGACCAGCCACAGCGCCTCGCGCCACAGGGCCTCGAGCAGCCGGTCGGCCACGAAGCCGTCGACCTCCTTGCGCACCCGCAGCACCCGCATGCCGATCCGCCCGTAGAGGGCGGCGGCGCGGTCCAGCGCGGCGGGGTCGGTCCGCGCGCCGCCGCAGACCTCGACCAGCGGCAACAGGTAGACGGGGTTGAACGGGTGGCCGACGACGAGGCGCTCCGGATGCGCCATGCCGGCGGCGAGGCGGCTCGGCAGCAGGCCCGACGTCGAGGTGGCGACGACCGCCTCGGGCCGGGCGGCGCGGTCGATCTCGCCGAGCACCCGCACCTTCAGCGCTTCGACCTCGGGCAGGCTTTCGACGATGAAGTCGGCGTCCGCCACGGCCTCGGCCAGCGTGGCGGCGATCCGCAGCCGTCCTTCCGGCACCGCCACCCCCGGCATGAGCTTCGCCTGCGCCCGGCGGGCATGGTCCAGAACGGCCTCGAGCTTGCGGGCGAGGTCGGGATCGGGGTCGAAGACCGCGCAATCATGGCCGTTCAGCAGGAACCGCGCCGCCCAGCCGGCGCCGATGACGCCGCCGCCGACGAGGCCGACGGTTTCGCGCGGGCCCATGGTGTCGTCGGCCATCATGCCGGGCTCCGCAGCTTCAGGAGGTCGCGCGTCGCGGCCGGGCCCATGACGGAGGCGCCCATGGCGGTGAGGATCGTGGCGGCGCGCTCGACCAGCGCGCCGTTGCTGGCGAGCACGCCGCGGTCGAGCCACAGGTTGTCCTCGAGCCCGACCCGGACGTTGCCGCCGGCCAGCGCCGCCATGGCGACGAAGGGCAGCTGGCGCCGGCCGATGGAAAAGGCGCTGAACACGGCGCCGGCCGGCAGGCGGTGGGTGAGCGCCATCAGCGTCAGCGGGTCGTCGGGCGCGCCGTAGGGGATGCCGAGGCAGAGCTGGATCATCGCCGGGCCGTCGATCAGCCCCTCCTTCACCAGATCGTTCACGAAGACCAGGTGGCCGGCGTCGAAGACTTCGAGTTCCGGCCGGACGCCGAGCGCCTGCACCTGCCGCGCCATGGCGCGCAGCGTCGCGGGCGTGTTGGTCATGACGTAGTCGCCGAGCGCGAAGTTCATCGTGCCGCAGTCGAGCGTGCAGATCTCGGGCAGGAGTTCCGCCACATGGGCGAGGCGCTCGGTCGGCCCCACCATGTCGGTGCCGGCGGGGTCGAGCGGCAGGGGCTGCTCGCCGGAGCCGAAGACGATGTCGCCGCCCATGCCGGCGGTGAGGTTGAGGATGATGTCGGTGCCGGAGTCCCGCACCCGCTGCACCACCTCGCGATAGAGGGGCAGCGCGCGCGACGCCCGGCCGGTCTCGGGGTCGCGGACGTGGATGTGGGCGATGGCGGCACCGGCCTTCGCGGCCTCGACCGCTGCCTCGGCGATCTGCTTGGGCGTCACCGGCACGTGCGGGCTGCGCCCCGCCGTGTCGCCGGCCCCCGTGACCGCGCAGGTGATGAAGACATTGGGGTTCATGCGGCGGCTCCCGGGTCCCGATGCTGCGAGGATCGCGCGGGAGCGGCAGGCCGGCTCGACGGGCCGCGACGCTTCGCTGGCCGGTTTGCGACGTTCCCGGCCGATCTTCGCGCGCGCCTCGCCCCGGCACGCCGTCCCCCCCTTGCCACCACACCCGGAACGCCGCGATCCTGGCGGCGGGACAGCGGGGGAGAAGCGACGTGGAGCAAGCCGAAGGCCACGAGGTCGACGTGACCGAGCACCTGTGGATCCCGCTCGCCGACGGCACGCGGCTCGCCGCCCGGATGTGGCGGCCCCGGGTCGCCGGCCCGGTGCCGGCCGTGCTCGAATACATCCCCTACCGCAAGCGCGACGGCACGCGCGGGCGCGACGAACCCATGCACGGCGCCTTCGCCGCCGCCGGTTTCGCGGCGCTGCGCGTCGACATGCGCGGCTCGGGCGAGTCCGACGGGCTGCTCGACGACGAATACCTCGCGCAGGAGCAGGAGGACGCGCTCGCCGTCATCGCCTGGATCGCCGCCCAGCCCTGGTGCTCGGGACGCGTCGGCATGATGGGCAAGAGCTGGGGCGGCTTCAACGCCCTGCAGGTGGCGGCCCGGCGCCCGCCGGCGCTGAAGGCCATCGTCACGGTCTGCTCCACCGACGACCGCTTCGGCGACGACATCCACTACAAGGGTGGCTGCCTGCTCAACGACAACCTGTGGTGGGGCGCCATCATGCTGGCCTACCAGGGCAGGCCGCCCGACCCCGCCCTGCGCCCCGACTGGCGCGAGCGCTGGCTGGAGCGTCTCGACGCCATGCCGTTCTGGCCGGCCCTGTGGCTCGCCCACCCGACGCGCGACGGCTATTGGCGCCACGGCTCGGTCTGCGAGGACTGGGACGCCATCGCGGTCCCGGTGCTGGCCGTCGGCGGCTACGGCGACGCCTACACGGATGCGGTGCCGCGCCTCGTCGCCAACCTCCGGGTGCCGCGCCTCGGCCTCGTCGGACCCTGGGCCCACATCTACCCGCAGGACGGAAGCCCCGGCCCGGCCGTCGACTTCCTGGGGGAATGCATCCGCTGGTGGGACCAGTGGCTCAAGGGACAGGACACCGGCGTCCTGCAGGAGCCCGCCATGCGGGCCTTCGTCGAGGACTGGCAGGCGCCCTCGGCGACGCGCGCGGTGTCGGCGGGCCGCTTCGTCGGCGAGGCGGCATGGCCGAGCCCGGCGATCCGGCCCCGCGACTTCCACCTCGCGCCGGGGCGCCTCGCCGAGGGCGCGTCGGAGCCCGGCGCGCTGTCGTTCCGCTCGCCGCCCTGGACGGGGACGGGCGGCGGCGAATGGATGGGCACCGGCGTTCCCGGCGAACGGCCGACCGACCAGCGCCTCGACGACGGGCTGTCGCTCTGCTTCGACACCGACATCCTGGACGCGCCCATCGAGATCCTCGGCAACCCGAGCGTCGACCTGCGGCTGTCGTCCGACACCCCGCAGGCCCAGCTCGCCGTGCGGCTCTGCGACGTCGCGCCGGACGGGTCCTCGCTCCGGGTCTCCTACGCGGTGCTGAACCTGTCGCACCGGGACGGCTCGGAGGCGCCGCGCCCGCTCGTGCCCGGCGAGGCCGTGCGGGTGAGGCTCACGCTCAAGATGTGCGGCCACCGCGTGCCGGCCGGCCACCGGCTGCGGCTCGCGCTGTCCACCGCCTATTGGCCGCTCGTGTGGCCGGCGCGCGACGCCGCGACCCTGACGGTCGAGACCGGGCCGAGCCTGTTGTCGCTGCCGCTTCGGTCCCCCGGCGCGGATGGGCCCGCCGTCGCCTTGGCGCCGCCCCGCCAGGGCCCGGCGACGCCGGCGACCCGGCTCGCCGAAGGCCGGGCCGCGCGACGCGTGAGCTTCGACCTCCTCGCCGACACCGCCACCGTGGTGACGGAGGGCGAGGGCGGGCTGTTCGGCGAGGGCGTGATGCGGTGGGACGCCATCGGCACCGAGCTGTCGCACGACCTCACCCGCACTCTCACGCTCGGCCGCGACCCACTTTCGGCCGAGACCCGCATCGTCCAGCGCTACGCCATGGGCCGGGAGGGCTGGCGCATCCGCATCGAGACCGAGACGGCGATGGCCTGCGATGCCGCGTGCTTCACCATCACGGGCGAGCTGCGCGCCTTCGAGAACGACACGCTCGTCCGCACCCGGACATGGCGCGAGCGCGTGCCGCGCCGCGACGTGTGAGCCGGGCCGGCGCGGGTGCCGGCGTCACACCTGCCCGCAGGCCGCACCGCTGCGGTGCGGCAGCGATCGGCGTTGCCCGATAGCCGGGAAACGCGCGACATTGGAGGCGACGGTCCCGACATCCGCACAGGACAGGGCGAATCCCATGAAAGACCAGCGGGCGGCCGGCATCGTGATGGTGCTGGCGGCGGGGTTCATCTACAGCACGGCGGGGTTGTTCACCCATGCGCTGCCGCTCGAGGCCTGGACCATCCTGGCCTGGCGGGCCGTCTTCGGCACGGGCTTCATGATGGCCTGGATGGCGGCCGAGAATCCGCGCGGGCTCGGGCGCGCGCTCGCCATCGGCTGGGGCGGGCTGGCGCTGGCGCTGCCGACGGCGCTGTGCGGCGCCTGCTACATCTTCGCCCTGAAGTTGACCACAGTGGCGGACGTGACGGTCGTCTACGCGACGCTGCCCTTCGTCACCGCCGCCGTCTCCTGGGCCTGGACCGGCGACGTGCCCGAGCGCCGCCTCGTGGTGGCGAGCCTCGCGGCCCTCTGCGGCGTCGGCACCATGGTGGCGGGGGGGCTCGGGGACGGCACGCGCCTCGCCGGCATGGCGCTGGCGCTGGCCATGAACGCCGGCATGGCGGTGATCCTGGTGAACGCCCGCCGCAACGCCCGAACCAGCAACGCCGTCTACACGCTCGGCACGGCGCTCAGCGGCGTCGTCGGCTTCGCCATGGCGCGCGATCCGGGCGTGACCGGGGCCCAGCTCGCGCTTCTCGTGCCCTTCGGCTTCCTCACCATCGGCTTGGCCATGGCGCTCTACATGGCGGGTGCGCGGCGCATCCCGCCCGCCGAGGTGGGGCTGATCAGCATGCTCGACGTCGCGTCCGGCCCCGCCCTGGTCTGGCTCGCCTTCGGGGAACGCCCCGGCGGGCCGACGCTGGTCGGCGGCGCCCTGGTGGTCGCCGCCCTGCTGTGGCACCTCGGCCCGGACCTGAAGCTCCTGGCCCGGCCCGCGTGAGGCGCGTCAGAGCCGCGTCCAGGCGCTCCCCTCCGCCGCGGAGCGGACCGCGGCCTCGATGAAGGCGACGCCGTCGGCGACGGAAGGGTCCCCGCCCCCGCCCACCATGCCGAGGCGGATGCGCCGCCCTGGCGCCGTCGTCGTGCCGTCGTCCACGGCATTCCCTCGATCCCCGGGCCCATCCGGTCTCAGGCCGCGGGGGGCTCGACCGGTGGCGCGGCGTCGAGCAGCGCGCGGATGCGGTCGGCGACGGAGGGCTCCACCGGATTGTAGACGATCATGCCGAGGTCGGGCCGCCCGTCGACGGAGAAGGCGGGATATTCCATGGCGATGCGGCCGAGGACCGGGTGGCGCAGCCGCTTGATGCCGCCCCCGTGGGAATGAACGTCGTTGGCCCGCCACAGGGCCGCGAACTCGGGGCTCAGGGCGCAGAGTTCGTCGACGAGTTGGCCGACCTCCGAGACGGCGCCGGCGCGCGCCGCATCCGCCCGGAAGGCGCCGACCACGAAGCGGGCCACGCTGTCCCAATCCTCCTGGGCGGCGCGGACCCGGGGCCTCCCGAAGACGAGGCGCAGGATGTTGCGCTCCCGCGGCGGCAGGGCGCCGTAGTCGGTCATCACCAGCGCCGCCGCGCGGTTCCAGGCGACGACGTCCCAGGTGGCGGTCTTGATCAGGGCGGGGCTGGAGCCGAACGTGTCCAGCACCCGCTGCAGGCGCGGCGTCACGTCGGCGACGGGCTGGTAGCGCACCGCGGGCGGCCGGCCGAGCCCCAGGATGAACAGGTGCTCGCGCTCGGGCTCGGTCAGCATCAGCCCGCCGGCGATGCGGTTCAGCACGTCCGCCGAGGGCGCGCCGCCGCGCCCCTGTTCGAGCCAGGTGTACCAGGTGGGGCTGATGTTGGCGCGCTGGGCGACCTCTTCCCGGCGCAGGCCCGGCGTGCGCCGACGCCCCGAGAAGCCGAAGGCGGCCGGGTCGAGCCGGCCGCGCCTGTCCTTGAGATAGGCGCCGAGGAGATTGTCGGCTTCACCCCGCATCGCCATCCTGTCAGTCCCTATACCATGATGATGTCACGGCTTTAACGGTATCGGAGGCTAGATCAGGATGGGTCTCCCAACAAGACAGGAGACAGGGCATGCGGATCTTCTTGACGGGCGCCACCGGCTTCATCGGTTCGGCGCTCGTGCCGGACCTCCTCGCGGCGGGCCACAGCGTGCTCGGGCTGGCGCGCTCGGAGGCGGGCGCCCGCGCCCTCGCCGCGGCCGGCGCCGAGGTGCATCGGGGCGACATCGAGGACCTCGACAGCCTGCGGCGCGGGGCCGAAGGGGCCGAGGGCGTGATCCACACCGCCTTCGACCACGACTTCGCGCATTTCGTCGCGAACTGCGCCAAGGACGGGCGCGTCATCGCGGCGCTCGGCGCGGTGCTCGAGGGCTCCGACCGCCCCCTGCTCATCACCTCCGGCACCGGCATGGGCGAGGCCGGGCCGGGGCGGCCCGCCACCGAGGACGTGTTCAACACCGCCCATGCCAACCCCCGCATCGCCTCGGAACTGGCAGGCGCGGCGCTGCTGGAGGCCGGCGTCAACGTTTCGGTCATGCGCCTGCCCCAGGTGCACGACACGGTGAAGCAGGGCCTCATCACCCCGCTGGTGGCGGTGGCGCGCGACAAGGGCGTGTCGGCCTATGTGGGCGATGGCGACAACCGCTGGCCCGCCGCGCATGTGTCGGACGTGGCCCGCCTGTACCGGCTGGCGCTGGAAGCGCGCGAGCCGGGGGCGCGCTACAACGCGGTCGCCGAGGCGGGCGTGCCGGTCCGCGCCATCGCCGAGGCCGTCGGCCGGGGCCTGTCGATCCCGGTCGTGTCCCTGCCGGTCGCGGCGGCGGCGGACCATTTCGGCTGGATGGCGATGTTCGCCGGGATGGACCTGCTGGCGTCGGGCGCCTGGACGCAGGCGCGGCTCGGCTGGCAGCCGACCGGCCCGGGCCTCCTCGACGACCTCGCCCGCATGGACTACGGCGCGGTCCCGCGCTGACGGGCCGCCTCAGCGCGGCTGCGGCACGATCCTGAGATAGGGGGCGGGGGCCTTCCAGCCGTCCGGATAGGCCTGGCGGGCCTGTTCGTCGCTGACCGAGCCCGCGATGATGACGTCCTCGCCCGGCTTCCAGTCGGCCGGGGTGGCGACCTTGTGGCGGGCCGTCAGTTGGAGCGAGTCGAGCGCCCGCAGGATCTCGTCGAAGTTGCGGCCCGTCGTCATGGGATAGGCCAGCGCCAGCTTGATCTGCTTGTCGGGGCCGATGACGAAGACGGTGCGGACGGTGGCGTTGGCGGCCGCCGTCCGCCCCTCGGCCGTGCCGGGCGTCTCGGCGGGCAGCATGCCGTAGAGCTTGGACACCGCGAGGTCGACATCGCCGATCATCGGATAGGTGACGGCGTGGCCCTGGGTGCGCTCGATGTCGGCCGACCAGCCCACATGCGACTCCACCGGGTCCACCGACAGGCCGATCACCTTGGTGCCGCGCCGGTGGAACTCCGGCAGCAGGCGGGCCACGGCGCCGAGCTCCGTCGTGCACACGGGCGTGAAGCTCTTGGGGTGCGAGAACAGCACGGCCCAGGCGTCCCCGAGCCAGTCGTGGAACCGGATCGGGCCTTCCGTGGTCTCGGCCGTGAAATCCGGCGCGACGCTTCCGATGCTCAGCACGTCATCTCTCCCCGAGGCAGGCCGCGTGGGTCGGCGGGCCGCATCGCCGGACCCTAGATCAGGATCGGCCCGGTTGGAACGGCCGGATCGCGCGAAGGGGGCGTGGCGGCCGTCAGGCGGGAGGCGCGGACGAGCCGGCTCCGCGGCCCCGCGCCGCCGCCGCGCCGGGGCGCCGGGCCGGGGCCGCGCGGCGTTTCGGCTTCGCCGCCGGCCCGCCCGCCGGTCCCTCGGCGCCCTGCGGGAGCGCCTGCGCGGTGCTGGCCGTCGGGGCGCGAACCGCGTGGGCATCAAGGAAGCGGCGGCAGGCCGCGAAATCCTCGGCGACCTCCGGCGGGCACGCCACGCCGAGCTGCCGCACCAAGCTGTCGGCGTAGCGCAGCATCGCGGCGCTCGGGGCGCGCGGGCCGCCCCCTTCGGCCGATTTCGCCGATGCCGGCCCCCGGGGCCCGGCATGTTCGGAAAGGAAAGCGCGGCACAGCGCGCCGTCGGCCTTGAGGCCGCGCGGCAGCTTCAGCCCCTTGCGTTCGGCGAGCGCGGTCGCATAGGCCAGCATGGCGGCGGTGGGGGCCCGCCGCCGGCGGCCCTCGCCGCCGTCATCAACACGGCCCTCGCCGCCATCCTCCACCCGGCCCTCGCCGGCATCCTCTCCGCCCCGGCTCCCACCTTTGCCCCTGCCCTTGCCGCCCCTGCCCGTGCCGCCCCTGCCCGTGCCGCCGGGCCCCGCCGCCGGCCGCGGCGCCGGCGCGACGTCCAGCACCGTCGCGCCCGAGATGGCGGCGATGAGGTCCTCGACGCGGCGGCGCGTGCGCTGGCGGAAGGCTTCGGCGCGCCGCAACGCCTCGTCCCGCGTCGCGGCACGCCCGATCTCGCCGAGTTCCGCCTCGAAGACGGCGCGGCCGACGGGGTCGCCATAGGCCGGGAACACCCGCCGCACCGCGGCCAGGAAGGCCAGCCCGACCTCCGTCACGGCGATGGCGGGGTCCTTGCCGGGTTGGAGCGCGATGTAGTGGCTCTTCAGCAGCTTCGGCAGCATTGTGTCGCGGGTGGCGGCCGTGCCGAGGCCCTTCGGCTCGTTCGGGTTGACGGGGTTCTCGAGGGCGCGCTTGACCTCCGGGTCCTCCACCTGGTCGATCAAACGCCCCATCACCACCGGCAACTCGCCCCGCGTGATGCGGCGGGGCGGCTCGGTGACGGCCGTGGCCACCTCGGCACCCCTGGCCCGGGCCTCCTCGCCGTGGCGGACGGCCGGCAGGCGCGCCACCGTCACGTCGTCGTCGCGCTTCGCCCGGCCGGGCACGACCTCGGCGTCGGCCTCCGCCTCCGTCCCGTAGACCGCGCGCCAGCCGGGCTCCCGCACGACGCTGCCACCGACGGTGAAGCGCCGGGGCCCGAGCGGCGTCGCGACCTCGGCCGACACGCTCGTGCGCGCGTCGATCCCGTCCGGCATGTGGGCGGCCAGGAAGGCCCGGGCGACGAGGTCCCACAGGCGGAACAGGTCCGGCGCGAGGCCGGCACCGGCCGGCACCTTGCGCAGCGGCACGATGGCGTGGTGCTCGCCGGGGTCCTTGACGTAATGCCCCCGGGCGCCGCGGCGGACCACCAGCGCGTCGGCGGCCGGCACGAGGGCCACGCAATCGGCCAGGACCGTGACGACGGCCGCCACCACGGCGGCGGCGTCGGCCGCCTGGCTCTCGGGCAGGTATTCGGATTCGGTGCGCGGATAGGTCAGGTAGCCCCGGTCGTAGAGGTCCTGGGCCAGCTTGGCTGTGTGCTGCGGGTCCCAGCCGAAGCGCTTGGCGCAGCGCCGTGCCAGCGTGTCCTTCGAGAAGAGCCGGGGCGGCGGGCGCCGCACGTCCTTCTGCTCCACGGCGAGCCGGCCCGACCAGCCGGCCGCCGCGGCTCGGACGGTTTCGGCGACGTCGGGATCGAAGATGCGCTCCTTCGGGGCGTGCCAGAGCGTCAGCTCGGCCCCGCCGCGGGTGACGACGGGCAGCGCGACCTTGAAGAAGTCCCGCGGCACGAAGGCCCGGATGCGCCCTTCGAGGTCGGCCAGGATGGCGAGCGTCGGCGTCTGCACGCCGCCGAAGCGCCAGGGCTCGCGGAAGGCGGGCGGGCGCAGGCGCAGCGAGATGGCGCGCGTGCCGTTGAGGCCGAGGTGGTAGTCCTCGTATTGGCGGCAGAGCGCCTCGAGGTAGGCGGCATAGTCGCGCTCGCCCGAATCCGGCTCCCGCGCCATGGCGGCGAAGGCGCGCCGGATCGACCGGTCGTCGAGGGCGCCGAGCTTCAGCCGGTCGATGCGGCCCCGCCATCCGAGGTGCTCCAGGATCTCCCAGGCGATCATCGACCCCTCGCGCCCCGGGTCGGTCGCGATAATGACGCGGGCGACGCCGCGCAGCGCCGCCCGGATGGCGTCGAGCTTCGGCCTGTGCGACTGGCCCGAGCGGTTGCGGCCGGCCCGCACCGGGATGGCGTCGAGCACGATGGGCAGCGCCTCGAACCGCCACGGCTTCCAATCCGGCCGGATGTCGCCGGGCTCCTCGGCGCCGAGCAGATGCCCCTCGGCCGCCACGCAGACCGTGTCGGGCGAGGTGAAGAAGCGCTGCAGCTGTCGCATCGCCGAGGGTTTCTCGAACAGGAACAGCGTGCGCCCGGCAGCCGGCGTCGACATGGTCCGCGTCACCCTGGCGGGCGCCGGGCCCGCGCCGCGTTCACGCCCTGTTCCGTTATGGGGGCAGGCGGGGCGGCGTGGCAAGGGGGGTGGCGCGTGGGACGCCCGGACGGCTGTCTCACCCCACCGCCGGCGACCGAAGGCCGTCTGGCCGGCAACGATATTGCGCCGACACCGCTCTCACCCGCCTTGCCCCCGAGGCTGCCGGTCGATCGCCGTCGCCGCTGTGTCTCGCGGCGTTTCGACCCTGGAAATCCTGTCAGCCTGTCGAGCCCAAATCGTTCACCGGCCCCGATCGAGGGTGTCCTCATCTCTCCCTTGAATAGTCGAGCAGACACTGGCGCGCAAAATCGGCCGCTTCGACAGTCTCGGGATCTTCTGCGTCCATCAACGTTTCGAGGCGATCGATGGACGACTTCAGGTACGACGGATCGACGCGATCGAAACGACCTTCCTCAAGGAAGAACATCGCCTGGTTTCTAGACTCGAACGAGCCCTCCACGACCACCTGCATGAGAACACTGAGGGGTAGAGATGCCTGTATTTCGTTCAAGGCAAAAAGCAGTGTTCCGGACGATTTGGCAAAGCCTGGTCGCCGCAGGACATCGACGATCTTCATGACACTCTGTCTGACACCGAGATCGACCAAGGCTATAGCGGCGGCATCCCTGATCCGCGCGGATTGCGTCTCCTGAAGGATGTCGAGGACATCCATGGACAGCAATTCTTTGTCCTGCCGTGACGCCTCGTTCCGCAGGTTCTTCAAAGCGCCTACGACCAAGCTCTCATCGCCCTGCACCCAGGCTTGGACGAGGGGTTTTTCGATGATCGGATTGACCGTCATGAGCCTGAAAATCATGAGCTAACCCTCCGGTCGACAACTCTTCTTCCACAGATCGTGCAGAGCTTCTGCCTGTTGTTTATCAAGGTTCTCGATGCCGTACTTGTCTTTTTCCTGCCTGTGCCACCAACGCCAAACATCCTATCATCGATACCGTAATGCCTATCGCGAGCATAGCGTTTGCCGCCTCTGAAGCGGTCTTCTTGGTCTTCAGCCATGAGGTCAGCGATCCAGTGGCCTTTCCACTCGCGCCCGACAGCGGCAACGATGTCGATCGACCATAGACTACGAGACGAGCGCGTGAAGCCTGGTTCGACTCATCTCTGCCCGACAGGCCTGTCTCGACACGCGGCGGGACAAGGCCGCATGCCCGGCCGAGACGAGCCCGCCGAGGACGGGGAATGCGACGGCGACCCGATGAAGGGCTCTCGCCGGCTTCTGGCCGGGCCGCCGCCGGTGCTCCCGGCGTCAGATCTCCAGCATCCCCTTGAGGTTGCGGACTTCTACCTGCAGGTCGTCGAGGGCGGTCGCGCCCCGGCCTTCGGCCAGCAATTGCTCGGCGGCGAGCCGTTCCGCCTCGGCGACGGCGGCGGGGTCGGCGGCGGCGAGGTGGGCGGCGGTGGCGGGGTCGGCCGGGCGGTCTGCGGCGCCCGCCACCAGCCCGGCCGTGCCGCCGCGCCGCGCCAGCACCTCGTCGAGCCAGGTCGTGTGCATCTCGGGCACGGAGCTGATGAGCTTCTCGGTATAGGGATGGAACGGGGGCGCGAAGATCTCGGCCGTCGGGCCCTGGGCGATGATCTCGCCCTTCAGCATCACGGCCGTGCGGTGGGCGATGCGGCGCACCGTGCCGAGGTCGTGGGTGATGAACACGTAGGCGAGGCCGAGCCGGTCCTGCAGGCCCTTCAGCAGCTTCAGCACTTCCTCGGCCACCAGCGGGTCCAGCGCCGAGGTCGGCTCGTCGCAGATGATGACCTCGGGCTCGGCGGCGAGCGCCCGGGCGATGCAGACGCGCTGCTTCTGGCCGCCCGACAGCTGCCCGGGCCGCCGGTCCGCGAAGTCCTCCGGCAGGCCGACGAGCTTCAGAAGTTCCAGCACCCGCACCCGAACCTCGGCGCGCGACTTGCCGAAGAACAGCGCCACCGGCCGGCCGATGATCTCGGCCAGCGACTGGCGCGGGTTCAGCGCCGTGTCGGGCATCTGGTGCACCATCTGCAGCCGGCGCAGCACCTCCTTGGGGCGCTGCGCCAGGGCGGGCGGCAGGGCCTTGCCGTCGAGCTCGATCGTGCCGCTCCAGCGCGGCAGCAGCCCCGTCACGATCCGCGCCATCGTGCTCTTGCCCGAGCCCGATTCGCCGACGATCGCCAGCGTCTCGCCGCGGGCGAGGTCGAAGGAGGCGCCCTTGACGACCGCGATGGCGCCCTTGGCGGTGGCGCCCGCGCCATAGCCCGCCGTGACGCCCGTCACGCGCAGCACGGGCTGCGCCACCTTGTCGGGCACCGACAGGACGAGGTGCTCGGCTTCGCGGCGCTCATTGACCAGAGCGCGGCAATATTCGGTGCGCGGCGCTTCCAGGATCTGCCGGGTTTCGCCGCATTCGACGAGCTTGCCGTGGCGCAGCACCATGATGCGGTGGGCGATCTGCGCCACCACGGCGAGGTCGTGGGTGATGTAGAGCCCGGCCGTGCCGAACTCGGCGATGAGGTCGCGCAGCAGCGCCAGCACCTCGATCTGCGTCGTCACGTCGAGCGCCGTCGTCGGCTCGTCGAGCACGATCACGTCCGGCCGGCAGCTCATCGCCATGGCGGCCATGACGCGCTGGAGCTGGCCGCCCGACACCTGGTGCGGGTAGCGCGCCCCGATCGTGTCGGGGCTGGGCAGCTGCAGGGTGCGGAACAGCTTGCGGGCATAGACCTCGGCCTCGGCCCGGCCCATGACGCCGTGGGTCACCGGCGCCTCGCACACCTGGTCCATCAGCGTCATGCCGGGGTTGAAGGAGGCGGCGGCGCTCTGCGCGATATAGGCGATGCTCTTGCCGCGGCTGTTGCGGCGGTAGAGCGCCGTCGAGGCGCGCAGTTCCGTGCCGGCCAACGTGATGGTGCCGCCGGTGATCCGCATCCCGGCCCGGGCATAGGCCATGGAGGCGAGGCCGATGGTGGACTTGCCGGCGCCGGACTCGCCGATGAGCCCGAGGATCTCGCCGCGCTTCAGCGTCACGTCGACGTCGTCGACGAGCACCCGCCCCGTGATGGTCTCGACGCGGAGTTTCTCGAGGCGGAGGATCTGGTCGTCGGCCATGGTGGGACCCTCACATCTCGGCCTGGGCGCCGGACGGGCGCGCGTCGATCGACAGGAACCAGTCGACCACGAGGTTGATGCCCACTGTGAGCAGCGCGATGGCGGCGGCCGGGTAGAGGGCGGCGGGCAGGCCGAAGGAGATGCCGCCCACATTGTCCTTCACCATGCCGCCCCAATCCGCGTAGGGCAGCGGCACGCCGAGGCCGAGGAAGCTCAGCGCCGCGATGAACAGGAAGTTGAAGCAGAAGCGCAGCCCGAACTCGCTCATCAGCGGGGCGGCGGCGTTGGGCAGGATCTCGCGCCGCATCACCCACCCCAGGCCCTCGCCGCGCATGCGGGCCACCTCGACGAAGTCGAGCGACACGAGGCCGATGCCGAGCGCCCGCGCCAGGCGGAACACGCGGGTGGAATCGAGGCAGCCGATGGTCAGCACCAGGGAGAACAGCGACTGCCCCAGCACGTTGAGGATCATCAGGGCCCAGATGAGCAGCGGGATCGACAGCACCACGTCCACGGCGCGCGACAGCAGCGTGTCGACCCAGCGCCCCGTCACGGCGGCCAGCAGCCCCGTCGAGATGCCGATGGCGAAGGACAGGATGGTGGTGACGAAGGCGATGCCGATCGTCATGCGGGCGCCGTAGATGAGGCGCGTGAACATGTCCCGCCCGATCTGGTCGGTGCCGAACCAGGTGGCGGCCGAGGCCGGGTCCCAGCCCCCGCCCACCACCTGGGTTTCGCCGTAGGGGGCGAGGTAGGGGCCGGCCACCGCCACGGCGATGTTGAGCACGATGATGAAGAGGCCCAGGAGGGCGGTGACGGGCAGCTTGTGGCCGAAGAGCGTCATGCGGGGGTCCTCACCGGGGGTGGCGCAGGCGCGGGTTGAGGACGATGGCGGTGACGTCGGCCAGGGTGTTCAGCGTGATGAAGACGGCGGCGAAGACGATGCCGCAGGCCTCGATCACCGGCACGTCGCGCTTGGTCACGGCGTCGATCATGTATTGGCCCACGCCCGGATAGGTGAAGACGTTCTCCACCACCACGACGCCGACCACGAGATAGGCGAGGTTCAGGGCGATCACCGAGATGATGGGGGCGGCGGCGTTGGGCAGGGCGTGTCGCGTCACCACGCGGGCGCGGCTGAGGCCCTTGAGGAAGGCCATCTCGACATAGGCGGTCGACATGGTGGAGAGCACCGAATTGCGCGTCATGCGCAGCATGTGGGCGGTGACCAGGAAAGTGAGGGTCACGGCCGGCAGCGTCACGGCCCAGACGCGCTCGCCGAAGGGCGTGTCGGCCCCGACGGTGGCGAGGGACGGGAACCATTCGTGGTTCACCGACAGGTTCAGGATCAAGAGGTAGCCGACGAAGAACTCCGGCATCGAGATGGCGAGCAGCGCCACGATGTTGGCGAGCCGGTCCGTGAGCCGCCCTTCGCGGATGGCCGACAGGATGCCGAAGCCCACCGCGAGGGGCAGCGCCAACAGGGCGGCATAGCCGGCGAGGAACAGGGTGTTGCGCAGGCGCGGCCACAGCACCTCGATGATGTTCTGCCCGTTGGTGAGCGCCGTGCCGAAGTCGCCGTGCAGCACGCCGGCCAGCCACACGAAGTAGCGGACCACCGCCGGGCGGTCGAGGCCGAGCTCATGCCGGTAGGCCGCCAGTGTTTCGGGCGTGGCCGACTGGCCCAGCACCGAGGATGCGACGTCGCCCGGCAGGATCTGGGTCAGGACGAAGATCACCACCGAGACGGCGAGGAGGGTCAGGAGCCCGAGACCGATGCGCGACAGGATCAAGCGGATCACGAAGGGTCCTTTCGGGACGCGGCGGGGCCGTGCCGACCGCGCCGGGGAGGATCCCGGCGGGAGCCTCCGCCGGGCTGGTCGACCGTGGCGGCGGAGGGTCCCGCAGGGCTCTCCCACGGCGCGGGGCGGGGCACCCCGCTCCCGTCGGGCGGCTGGCCCGTCAGGCGAACCAGGTCTTCTCGGCCACGCGCTGGTCGCACAGGTCGTAGCGCGGGTGGGGCTTGGCGCCCCTGATCTTCTTGGCGTAGCCGTCGAGGTAGTCGCCCACCGCGAAGCAGACCATGCCGGCATTGTCGGCGATGAGGTGCTGGGCCTCGGCGTACATCTGCTTGCGCTTGGCGTCGTCGAGCTCGACGCGGGCTTCCGTGACGATCTTGTCGAAGGCCGGGTCGCGCCAGTGGGTGTCGTTCCAGTTGGCGGTCGAGATGAAGGTCTGCGACAGCTGCAGGTCGACCGTCGGCCGCCCGCCCCAGTAGACGGCGCAGAAGGGCGCCTTCAGCCACACGTTGCTCCAATAGCCGTCGCCCGACACCCGCACGACTTCGAGGTCGATGCCGGCCTTCTTCAGGGCCTCCTGGTAGAGCACGCCGGCGTCGGTGGCGCCCGAGAAGGCGCCTTCGGACACCTGCAGCCTGAACTTGGGGCTGCCGGCCTTCTTGTAGAGCGAGGCCGCCCGGTCCGGATCGTAGGTGTGCGGCGGGGTGTTCTGGGCGAAATAGGGGCTCGCCGGGCTGATCGTCGTGTCGTTGCCGACCTGCGCGAAGCCCTTGTACACGGTGTCGATGATCTTCTGCCGGTCGATGCCGTATTTCAGCGCCATGCGGGCGTCGTTGGACGTGTAGCTCGGGTCGTCGCAGAGCGCCACGAAGGCGAAGCGGTTGCCCGTTCCCTTGGTCTGCACCACGCTGACCTTCGGGGACTTCATCAGGAAGCCGACCGTCTTGGGGTCGAGGCGGTTCACGGCATCGACCTGGCCGGAGATCAGCGCCTGGCTGCGGGCGGCGGCGTCGGGGATGTAGCGCAGCTCGACGCTGTCGTACCAGGCGCGGTTCGGCTTCCAGTAATGGCCGGTGTTCTTGGTCAGGACGCGCACGCCGGGCTCGAAGCTTTCGAGCGCATAGGCGCCGGTGCCGTCGGGCTTGGCCCAGTTGGTGAAGCCGTTCGGCACCACCAGGACGTGATAGTCGGACAGGTTGTAGGGCAGGTCGGCGTTGCCGGTGGACAGGGTGATGCCGATCTGGTTCGGCCCCAGCTTCTTCACGTCCGAGATGGCGCTGAGCAGGTCCTTGGCGGCCGACTTGGTGTCGCCGCGGTGCAGGTTCAGCGAATAGACGATGTCGTCGGCGTCGAGCGTCTTGCCCGAATGGAAGGTGATGCCCTTGCGGACGTTGAACACCCACTCGGTGGCGCCGGGCTTGGTTTCCCAGGATTCCAGCAGTTCGCCGACCGCTTCGCCGTTGTCGCCGATCTCCACCATGCCGTTGAAGATCTGGTAGCCGTAGTCGATCGGGACGGAATCGGCGTAGGTGCGGGGGTCGAGGCTGTCGGAGGCGCTGCCGCCCTCCATGCCGAGCCGCAGCGTGCCGCCCTTCTTGGGCGCGTCCTCGGCCAGGGCGGGACCGCCCAGCGCGCCGAAGGCGAGACCGAGCGCGGCCGCGCTGGTCATGAGGTCCCGGCGGTCCAGGACGAGGCCTGTACGCGCCGACAGGTGCGAGCGATCTTCAGTCATGACCGGTACGTTTCCTCGTCCTCGGCTGTCCACAGCCCTGACCTCAACCATCACAGTGCGCCGGTCTTTTTGCAAGCATCATGCCGTCATCGGGGGTTCTGCACAGGAATGCTTGAAATCCTGGACGCCGGACCAGCAATGGAAGACGATTTTCTCCTAGCTGATGTCGGATGGAGAATAGTATCTCGGCTCGACAGCTCTGCCGCGATGCAGCATCGGCGCTTTGCGATAGAGGCGCGCCGGGACGGCACGGGGGCGGGCCGCGGCGCGCCTCCGTGCCGACGGTGCCGACGATTCGGGCGACGGCCCCGTCGCCGCCCGACTTGCAGGCTCAGCGGAGGTCGGCGGCGAGGCGGCACAGCGTCTCGGTCACGCGGAACGAATCCACGAAGGCCGACACCGGCAGGAACTCGAAGCGGGAGTGGAAGTTGAGGGCGCCGGTGAAATAGTTGGGCGTGGGGATGCCGCGCGCCGACAGCGCCGATCCATCCGTGCCGCCCCGCATGGCGACGACCTTCGGGGCGATGCCGAGCGCGTCGAAGGCCCGGTCCAGCAGGTCCAGGCAGCGCCGGTCCTCGCCGAGCGACCCCCCGATATTGGCGTAGCTGTCGGCGATCCGCAGGTCCACCCGCGCCGCGGGATGCCGGGCCCGGACCGTGTCGACCGCCTCCACCAACTCCCGCTTGCGCGCCGCGAAGCCGGCCGCGTCGAAGTCGCGGATCGCCACGTCGAGCCGCGCCCGGCTCTGGTCGCCCCGGATGCCGTTGAACCACCAATAGCCCTCGCGCCCCGCGGTGTGTTCCGGCGTCTGGCGCGGGTCGAAGAGGCCGATCAGCTCGGTGGCGACGAGGATCGGGTTCACCAGCACGCCCTTGGCGGCCATGGGGTGGGCCGTGACGCCCGTGATCTCGATGGTGGCGCCGGCGGCATTGAAGGTTTCGGCGACGAGTTCGCCCCGCTCGCAGGCGTCGATCGTGTAGGCGAAGGCGGCGGGGAAACGCGCGAGGTCGAGCGCCTTGGCGCCCCGCAGCCCGATCTCCTCGTCGGGCACGAAGGCCACGGCGATGTCGCCGTGCGGCGTCGCCTCGCGCGCCAGCATCTCCAGCACCGTCATCACCACGGCGATGGCGGCCTTGTTGTCGGCGCCGAGCACGCTCGTGCCGTCGCCGAAGAGGATCTCCTCGCCAGCATAGGGCAGGATCTCCGGGTGGTCGGCGACGCGCAGCCAGGTGTCGCTCGCGGCGTCGAGCAGCAGGTCTTCCCCGGCGAAACGGCGGCGCTGGGGCCGGATGTCGGGCGACAGGCCCACATCCACCGTGTCGAGATGCGCCACGAAGCCGATGCAGGGCGCCTGCGGCACGCGCCCGGGCAGGCGCGCCGTGAGGATGCTGCCGGCGTCGAGATGGATGTCGGCGGCGCCGAGTTCGGCGAGTTCCCCCGCCAGCATCTCGGCCAGCCGGCGCTGCCCCGGCGTGCTCGGCAGGCCCGTCGCCGCAGCGTCGCTCTGGCTCGTGACCGACAGGTAGCGGAAGAAGCGCCCGATCAGGCGCTCGGCGATGGGGTCGGTCATGGGTCGCCTCCTGGTCCGGACGGAACGCCGTGCAGGATAGCGCGGGGCGTGCCGCGCGGGGACGACCTCAGGCTTCGGGGGATCCGGCACCTGCCGGCGACGGCCCGAGCGAACCCGCGCGGCGGCCGGGGCCCGCCGAGAAGCGGCCGGCGATCTCGGCGACGCGGACCCCGTAGAGCCGGGCGGTCTCGAGGTCGCCTGCGGACATCTCGTCCGGCGCCGCATCCGCGTCCGACTGCGCCATCGGCGCGAGATAGGCGCCCATCCGGTTGGGATCGTCGCGCCGCGAGGCTTTGACGTTCGCCGGTTTGAGACCCAGGCTCACCCACAGGCCGCCGTGCTGGCCCGCCAGCAGAACGAAGTATTGCAGCGTGTTGAGCTTGTCGCCATTGATGCTGGCGCTGTTGGTGAACCCGCCGAACACCTTGTCCTTCCACCTTTCCGCGAACCAGGGCTTCGACGACGCATCGGCGAACTTTTTAAACTGCCAGCTCGGGGCGCCCATGTAGGTGGGCGAGCCGAAGACGATGGCGTCGGCAGCGTCGAGCGTCGCCCATGCGGCCTCGGGGATGTCGCCCTCGGCATCGATCGCGATCAGCGAGGCGGCGGCGCCGCCTGCGACGGCGTCCGCCAGGCGCTTCGTGTGCCCGAAGCCCGAGTGGTAGACGACGGCGGTCGTGGTGCTGGGTCGGGTCATGCCTGTCTCCTGGGCGCTCGATGGTCCGCGGCGGGGCCGATGCGGCCCGCCGGGCCTCGCCCTTCGGAATATTGTGCTCTCCTGACGCGATAAAGCGTGCAAGAACGAACAGGTCGTTCCACCGGCGGAAACAATCCGGCTTCGCGGCCGGGCACGACGAGGGGCACCGCCATGCAGGATCTCGCGCCCGTCCTGATCTTCGTCAGGGTCGCCGACATGGGGAGCTTCACCCGCGCCGCCGACAGCCTGGGCATCCAGAAAGGCCGGGCCTCGACGGCGGTGCGGAAGCTGGAGGACGCCATCGGGACGAGGCTGCTGCACCGGACGACGCGCAGCGTGCAGCTGACGGAGGACGGACGGGCCTTCCGGGCGCGCGCCCGCGACCTGCTGGCCGCGGTCGACGACCTCCATGCCATGTTCGCGGAAGAGCGCGTCGGGCTCCGCGGGCGCCTTCGGGTCGACCTCCCGACCGAATTGGCGCGCACCACGATCGTGCCGGCACTGCCGGACTTCATGGACGCCCATCCCGCCTTGGCCTTGGAGGTGTCCAGCACGGATCGGCAGGTCGACCTCGTCCAGGAGGGGTTCGATTGCGTGCTGCGGATCGGGCCGATCGGCGACGAGACGCTGGTCGCCCGCCCGCTGGGCCGGCTGCGCATGGTGAATGCCGCCAGTCCCGCCTATCTGGCGCGCCACGGCATCCCCCGATCGCTGGACGACCTGCGCCTCCAGGACCATCGGACGATCCATTACAGCAGGACCCTCGGCGCGAAGCCCTCGGGTTGGGAGTATCCGGACCGTGAGGGCGGCACCTATGCGACGCTCGCGCTGCCGGGCGCGCTGCACGTCAACGGCGTGCAGACCTACGAGGCGGCCGGCCTCGCCGGCCTGGGCCTGATCCAGGCCGCGCTGTCGGGCATCGGCCGGCACCTCGACAGCGGGGCGCTGGTCGAAGTGCTGCCGGACCTCCGCCCCGAACCGCTGGACGTGGCCCTCGTGGTCGCCCACCGGACCAACCTGTCGCGCCGGGTTCGCGCGTTCATGCGGTGGATCGAAGGGGTGCTGACCCCCTTCCTCGAGCCGCCTTTCCCGTCGTCGGTCCGGTGACGTAGCGGAGGGTCGTCGGCCGAGGCCGCGGACGAGCGGCCGGGACCGCGGCCAGGATGCCGCGGGACCCATCTCCCGCGGCCCCCGTTGGCGTGACGCAACGGAGACATCCCCATGTTCATGCGCGTCGACAAGCTTCAGGCCGAACTGCCCGCCCCCAAGAAGGCCGATCCCAACGCCGCCGCTGCCCTGCAGGAACTGCTGGGCGGCAAATACGGTGAAATGTCCACCCTCAACAACTACATGTTCCAGAGCTTCAACTTCCGCAGCAAGTCCAAGCTGAAGCCGTTCTACAACCTCGTCGCCAGCATCACGGCCGAGGAACTCGGCCACGTCGAGCTGGTGTCCAACGGCATCGTCATGCTGGCCAACGGGCCGGACAAGCCCGCCAACGAAAAGGGCGGCGCCGACCTGTCGGGTGCGCCCTTCGCCGACATGCAGGACACCCGCCTCGCCGGGTCGTTCTTGTCGAACCTCGGCGGCGCCATGCCGATGAACAGCAACGGCGCGTCCTGGAATATGGATTTCGTCACCACGACAGGCAACGTCGTGTTCGACCTGCTGCACAACTTCCACCTCGAATGCGGCGCCCGCCTGCACAAGCTGCGCGTCTACGAGACCATGAAGGAGGCGACCGGGCGCGAAGTCTGCGGCTACCTGCTCGTCCGCGGCTCGGTGCACGCCCACGCCTATGCGCTGGCGCTCAAGAAGATCACCGGCGTCGAGGTCGAGAAGATGCTGCCGACGCCCAACATCGACCTGTCCAAGATCCCGGAATGCCAGAAGTACCTGGACGAAGGCTCGCACCGCCGGCTCTACACCTGGAGCCCTTCCGACTACAAGGAGATGGCGGGCATCTGGGGCAACGGCGAGCAGGCGCTGCCGGGCGACCCGGCCGGCGAACTCGTGGTGGTCGAGGGCATGCCGGAGGGCGGCAAGATCCACGAACTGACCGGCATGGCCTCGGCCTTCGGCACCGACTACGCCCCCGAGGAGATGTTCGACATCTCGAAGAAGCTGTACCAGGCCTCGCGCTGAGGCACGGACGGCGATCGGGCGGAACTGTCCCGATCGCGTGACGGGCCTGTCGACGGAGCGGCGACGGCCGGCGATGGCCGCCTCGCCTTCCGCCGCTCGCCCGCAGCAATCCCGCGCCGGTCCCGGCCGCTCGGGCCGGGCCGGTCTCACGCCGAGGGCGCGTCGCCGATCTTGTCCTGGGTCTTCGTGTCGAAGTCCGCCGCGTCGTGGCGCTCGCGCAGCTGGCTCGCGGGGTCGCCGGTCATGCGGTTGACCATGCGGCCGCGCCCCACGGCCGGGCGCGCCGCGATGGCGTCGGTCCAACGCTTCAGGTTCTTGTAGTCGTCGACCGCCAGGAACGTCGCCGCCTCGTAGATGAGCCCCTGCTGGAGCTGGCCGTACCAGGGCCAGACCGCCATGTCGGCGATCGTGTAGTCGGGGCCGCCGAGGTACTCGCTTTCGGCGAGCCGCCGGTCGAGCACGTCGAGCTGGCGCTTGGCCTCCATGGCGAAACGGTCGATGGCATATTCGATCTTGACCGGCGCATAGGCGTAGAAATGGCCGAAGCCGCCGCCGAGATAGGGGGCGCTGCCCATCTGCCAGAAGAGCCACGACAGGCATTCGGCCCGGGCCGCCGGCTCGGTCGGCAGGAAGGCGCCGAACTTCTCGGCGAGATGGACCAGGATGGCGCCGGATTCGAACACCCGCACCGGCTTCGGCCCGCTGCGGTCGAGCAGCGCCGGGATCTTGGAATTGGGGTTCACGCCGACGAAGCCGCTGCCGAACTGGTCGCCGTCGCCGATCTTGATCAGCCAGGCGTCGTATTCGGCGCCGGCGTGACCGAGCGCCAGCAACTCTTCCAGCATCACCGTCACCTTCACGCCGTTGGGCGTCGCCAGCGAATAAAGCTGCAGCGGGTGGCGCCCGACCGGGAGTTCCTTCTCATGCGTCGGCCCCGCGACGGGGCGGTTGATGTTGGCGAAGCGGCCGCCGTGGCCCTGTTTCCAGGTCCAGACGTCGGGCGGGGTGTAGTCGGGCAGATCGGCCATGGCGGCGCCTCCGGTGACGGGTAGCCGCCAGCCTACAGCCTTTTGGGGGGCTTGTGGGAGGCGGCGCGCATCAGGCCGCCTCGTCGATGAAGCCGCCCGACTGCCGGTGCCACAGGTCCGCGTAGAGGCCGCCGCGGGCCAGCAGCTCGCCGTGCGTCCCGGTCTCGACGACGCGGCCGCGGTCCATCACGATCAGCCGGTCCATGCGGGCGATGGTGGACAGCCGGTGCGCGATGGCGATCACGGTCTTGTGGGCCATCAGCGCCGTGAGGCTCTCCTGGATGGCGGCCTCGACCTCGCTGTCGAGCGCGCTGGTCGCCTCGTCGAGCACCAGGATCGGTGCGTCCTTCAGGATGACGCGGGCGATGGCGATGCGCTGGCGCTGGCCGCCCGACAGCTTCACGCCGCGCTCGCCCACCTGGGCGTCGTAGCCGCGCCGGCCCTGCCAGTCCTGCAGGCCGAGCACGAAGTCGTGGGCATGGGCGCGCTCCGCCGCCGCCACGATCTCGGCCTCGGAGGCTTCGGGCCGGCCGAAGGCGATGTTGTCGCGGATCGAGCGGTGGAGCAGCGACGTGTCCTGCGTCACCACCGAGACGGCCCCGCGCAGGCTTTCCTGCGTCACCCCGGCGATGTCCTGCCCGTCGACGAGGATGCGCCCGCCCTCGAGCTCGTGGAAGCGCAGCAGCAGGTTGACCAGCGTGGTCTTGCCGGCGCCGGAGCGGCCCACGAGGCCGACCTTCTCGCCGGCGCGGATGTGCAGCGACAGGCCCTCGATCAGCCCGGCCTCGCGCCCGTAGCCGAAGCGGATGGCGTCGAAGCGGATCTCGCCGCGGCCGACGGCGAGTTCAGCCGCATCCTCGCGGTCGGTCAGGGCGATGGGCCGCGCGATCGTCATCATGCCCTCCTGGATGGTGCCGAGGTTCTCGAAGATGTCGGTGACCTGCACGGCGACCCAGCCGGCCGCCGAAGCGATCTGCCAGGTCAGCGGGATCGCCATGGCGACGGTGCCGACGTCCACCCGGCCGCTCTGCCAGGCCATCACGGCCAGCGTCGTCTCGCCGACCAGCATCAGGGCGTTCATGGCCTGGAGCGACATGAACAGCGTCGCCATGAGGCGCATCTGGCTGCGGTAGGCCCGCGTGTGCTGGTCGAAGACGTCGCGCACGTGCCGGTCCTCGTGGGCGAGGCGGGCGAAGAGCTTCACGGTCAGGATGTTGGTGTAGCCGTCGACGACGCGGCCCACGACCAGCGACTTCATCTCCGACGTGCGCTTCGAGCGGTCGCGCAGGCGGGGCACGATGAAGCGGAGCAGCACCGCATAGGAGCAGAACCAGGCCAGGATGGGGATCATCAACACGGCGTCGACGCGGCCCAGCACCGTCAGCGCCGTCACGCCGTAGACCACGATGCCCCAGATGGCCGTGACGGACGCGATGGCGCTCTGACGGACGGCCGGCCCCGTGTCCATGACGCGCGACGCGATGCGGCCGGCGAAGTCGTTCTGGAAGAAGGGCCAGCTCTGCCGCACCACGTGGCGGTGGCTCTGCCACCGGATCATGTTGGTGACGTTGGCCATGATGGCGACGTGGGAGATCATGTTCTGCGACGCGATGGCGGCCGGGCGCACGAGCAGCACCACCGCCACCATGGCGACGAGCAGCAGGTGGTTCTCGGCGAAGAACAGGTCCCGCGGCGTCGACGTGATGGCGCGCACCAGCCGGCCGATGAACCACGGCACGGAGGCGTCGAGGATCGACACGCCGAAGCCCGCCACGAACAGGGCGGCGAAGAGCGGCTTCGCCTGGGAGATGAAGTGCCAGTAGAACGGCAGCAGCCCCTCGGGCGGCTGCACGGGCCGCGCCGCGACGGCCTGCGGCGCGCCGGTCGGCGACAGAAACGATTCGAAGAAGCGGAACATGGGGCGTCCGGCGGGCCGGAGCCCTGTCTCGATGGGAGCGGCCGCGATCGTTAACGCCCAACCGCGGCAACGGTGGGGCCGCCGGAACATCGCGCGGGCCGGCTAGTTTCCCAGCCGAAGTGCAGGACAAGGAAAACGGCTGATGAGCGACATCCACTACGAGGTCGTGGAGCACGACGGCGGCTGGGCCTACCGGCTGGACGGCGCCTACTCGGAAACCTTCCGGAGCAAGGCCGCGGCCCACCAGGCGGCAGAAGCCGCGGCGGCCGAACAGGCGACGCCCGGCGACAGCGAGGTCATCTCCTACCAGGACGGCAAGGGCGAGTGGCACGAGGAGCTCACCAAGGGCGAGGACCGGCCGAGCGCCGACGTGACCGACGTGGGGTGATGGAGACGAGGGGGGGCGGTCTCCGGGCCGGACCTCCCGAAGGCGGACCATCCCGGGACGCCAGCGGCCGGGCCGCCGCTTGGCATGCGGCCCGGCGAGGGACCCGGGAGGGCGGCACGATCGGTCGGCCGCCTCGCCGTGCCGCACACGCCGGCCCCCACAAGCGTGGGAACGAGCGTTGACGCCATCAGCGCCGCCGATCCGGCAGGATGTGCGGTACCCGGCTCGACACACAGGTGGAACCGATCGGGTGGTCTGGAACCCTCATCGGTCCACGGCCGAGGCACAGGTCGAGCGGGCCTCGGCTCGCTTCCGAGCCACGAGCGTCTCCGACACGGCTATCAGGAACCTGTACCGGTCCACCGTCCCGGCATGCCGAGCGGCCGCCATCGCGTCGCCGTTGATGCGGAAGGCCTCGTGGCCGTGTCGCGCGACGAGACCGTCGGCATAGGCCCGCACCTCACCCGACCTTGGTCTCGTTCGGTGAAGCCGCCATTCGTCATGGAACAGGACGAGCCCGCCCGCCGCAAGGCCGATGCCGAACCAGAGCATCCAAGCCCCGATCAACAGATCGCCGGCCCGGCCGACCGCATACGACAGAGCCCCCATGTTCCCGCTCGCAGGTACGTTCCGTACGCGAAGACAAGCACATAACGTTCCTGGAGTACAGGGGTGTCTCGGAACAGTCTGTTCCGATGATGGTCTTCGCCAACCGACTCAGGGAGAGAGCCGCCGAACTCGGCATCGCCCACGCCGAGGCGGCTCGACGTGCCGGGCTCAGCGAGCGTCGTTTCGGTCACTACGTCACCGGCCTTCGAGAGCCGAACCTCGTCACGCTGGTGCGCATCGCCGAAGCGCTCCAGACCAGGCCGGACGACCTGCTGGGCTTCGGCGAGCCTGCGGAGACGTCGGCGCGCTCCAAGCTCGTCGACCGGCTGATTTCGGCGGCCCGACTTCTTTCCGACGACGTTTTGGAGGTGGTGGCCGTCCAGACCGAGGCCCTCGCAGCGAGCCGCCGCATGACGACGACCGCGGCGGAGACCCAGTGAAGGAGAACGGACGCTCGCCCTGGATCTCGGTGCTGTCGCCCGTCATGGCCGTCCAGGGCCTGCTAGGCTGTCGTTGAAACGGGACCGAACCGCAAGCCGGCCACCGCGGGTTGGTCGATCTGCAGCGAGGTCGTGGCATCGCCGCTGGCGCGGCCGTTACGGTCAGGGGAAGGAGCGATGTGGTGGAGCCAGACGGAATCGAACCGACGACCTCTTCAATGCCATTGAAGCGCTCTCCCAACTGAGCTATGGCCCCGCACCTTCATCGTCATCCGCTTGGGCGCGGCGACGTCGTTCCCTTCCCGGGCCGAATAGGCGACCCGGTCTTCTGTTCTCACCGGCCTCGACGGGCCCGCAGGCCGTGGTGGTCAGTGTCGTGGTGGAGCCAGACGGAATCGAACCGACGACCTCTTCAATGCCATTGAAGCGCTCTCCCAACTGAGCTATGGCCCCACTTGACGACGCAAGATACCGATTGGGGCGGTACCGTCCTGATCTTGCAAGATCGCCGAAGCTCGGCTGCTTGATCTGGCGCCGCTCGGTGAGCGGCGGCGAGGTCGGTTCTATATCGTCGCATTCTGCGCCGCACAAGCCCGAAAATCTCGGGCGGCGCCGAATTCCGCCGAGGGCCCGAGGCGATTCCGGACCGGCGCGGGGTCAGGCTTCCTCGTCGTCCTCGATGTCGCCGTCGATGAGGTCGGCGACGTCGTCGTCGCCCTCCTCCTCCTCTTCGAGGAACGTGTTGTCGTCGGCCGGCGTGTCCTCGATCTCGACGTCCACGTCGTCGTCCGCCGCGGGCTCGGGCTTCTCGCCCGCCTCCGCCTCGTCGAGCGACACGATCTCGACGCCCGTCGCCTCGGGCTCGACCTCACCCTCGTCGCGCACCACCGCCGCAGAGGCGCGGGTCGGCGTGCGGGCGACCGGCAGCGGCACGAAGACTGCGCCGCATTTGGGGCACAGGATCGGGTCGCGGTTGAGGTCGAAGAATTTCGTCGCGCAGTTCTGGCACTGGTGTTTCGCGCCAAGTTCCGGTTTTGCCACAGTCTTCCCTCACGGCACCGCGCGCGCGGCGCCGCTGCCCTACGTCATCGATACGGAGGCAAGGGGTTAAGGTGCGGGGGGCCGCGGCGTCAATCGGAAAGTGCCGGGCCGGTGCCGGCATAATGACAGCCCCGGCGGAGCATGGTACGAGCGCGCCGTCCCGACCACCCGGCCCGGAGCCCCGTCTTGCCCATGCCGCCGCGCCACCCGGGCGCCGATCACCACCGCCCCGGCCGCGCCCGCCCGGCGGAGCACCGCGCGTGATCATCGCCATCGACGGCCCCGCCGCCTCCGGCAAAGGCACGCTGGCGAAGAAGCTGGCGGCGCATTTCGGGCTGCCCCACCTCGACACGGGGCTGCTGTACCGCGCCACCGCCCGTGCCCTGCTCGACACCGGCGAGCGGCTCGACCACGTCGAGGCCGCGGTGGCGGCCGCCCGGGGCCTCGCCCTCACGGATTTCGACGAGGCGCGGCTGCGCGGTCGCGCCATGGGCGAGGCCGCCTCCGTCGTGGCCGCCATCCCGGCGGTGCGCACCACGCTCGCCAAGGCTCAGCGCGGCTTCGCGCTCCGGCCGGAAGGCGCCGTGCTCGACGGGCGGGACATCGGCACCGTCATCTGTCCCGAGGCCGACGTGAAGATCTTCGTCACCGCCAGCCCGCAGACCCGGGCGCAGCGCCGGGCGCTGGAGCTGGTGGGCCGCGGCGAGCCCGCCGATTATGCCGCCATCCTGGAGGACATCCGGATCCGCGACGAGCGCGACAGCAACCGTGCCGTGGCGCCGCTGCGCGCCGCGCCCGACGCGCACCCGCTCGACACGACGGCGCTCGACGCCGACGCGACCTTCGCGGCCGCCCTGCGCTTCGTGCCGACGGCCTGACCCCCGGCGACAGCCCCCACCCTGCCGCGCCGGCGCCCCGCGCCCCGGGGCGCGAGGACCCTCAGGCCGGCAGGCCCGCCACCTGCCAGGCGCCGCGGCCGGCGCGCTTCACGGCGAAGAGCAGGTCGTCGGCGCGGGCCGTGAGGGCCGCGAGGTCACGGTCCCCATCCCACCACAGCGCCGCGCCGACGCTGGCGCCGATCTCGATCCCGCCCGCCGCCGTGACGATCGGCCGGGCCATGGCCTGGACCAGGCGCCGCGACAGGCCCGCCAGGACATCCTCGGTGGCCTCCGTCACCAAGATGGCGAATTCGTCGCCGCCCAGCCGCGCGGCGGCGTCGCCGGGCCGGGTGTGGCGCCGCAGCCGGGCCGCCACCTCGCACAGCACGGCGTCGCCCATCGGGTGGCCGTGGGTGTCGTTGACGGGCTTGAAGCGGTCGAGGTCCATCAGCACCAGGCCGAAGCCGAGGCCCCGCGCGCGCGCATCGGCGCACAGGTGCTGCCCCAGCGCCTCGAAGCCGCGCCGGTTGAGCAGGCCGGTGAGGCTGTCGGTGGCGGCCTCCGCCGCCAGCGCCTCTTCGCGGCGCTTCTGCTCCGTGATGTCGACCACGACGCCGATGACGTTCTCGGGCCGCCCCCAGTCGTCGCGGGTCAGGCGCCGCTTGCACGACACCCAGCGCAGGTCCCCCACCGCCGTCCTGATGCGGTATTCCGCCGACAGGGTGTCGGCTTCGCCGCGCACGAGAGGACCGATGTCGAGCTTGGCCTGGTCCTCCTCCAGCACGCGGGCGGCATAGGCCTTGCCGTCGAGCGGCCCCGTCTCGACGCCGGTCACGAGGCGGCCGAGCTGCGGCGAGGTGCGGAACCGCCGCCGTGCCACGTCGTAGTGCCAGAAGCCCCCTTCGAGCAGGTCCATGGCGAGGGCGATGCGGGCGTCGACCTCCCGGCCCTGTGCCTCGTCGGCCTTGCGGGCGGTGACGTCCACGGCGATGCCGATGAGCGCCACGACCGCCCCTTCCTCGCCGTCGAACACCGGCGACACCGTGATCTGCCACCAGCGGCCGCCGGCGGGTGCCCCGTGGTGGATCTCGAACTCGACGGAGCGGCGCTCCGCCGCGCAGAGCCTGTACTGGTCGAGCATCGCGGCGGCATCGGCCGCCGGCAGCAGCGAGGCCGGCACCAGGGCAGCCGGAGAGGCCCCGACGAGGTCGGCGGGGGCGAGGCCGAGCGCTTCCGTCAGCAGGCCGTTGACGGCACTGCAGACGAAGCCATTCCCGCTCACGTCGACCAGGAAGGCCGGAGCACCGATCGACTCGATTGCGATCATCCGAAGTCCACGAGGGGCGGCGCGAGGCCGAGCAGATCCGTGACGCCGCGAGGCGCGCGGCGACGATGGAACAGCATGCCAGAACGGCGTTAAGAAAGCGACGGCGCTGCCACGCGTTATGCACCCAGGGGTGGCAGACCGGTCGCGCTGCGTCAGACCCGCATGGGCATCAGCACGTAGAGGGCAGGAGCGCCTTCCCGGTCCTGGACCAGGGTGGGCGAGCCGGGGTCGGCGAGCTTGAGGAAGGCCGTGTCGCTGTCGAGCTGGGCCGTGATGTCGAGCAGGTAGCGGGCATTGAAGCCGATATCGAGGGGGCTCGAATCGTATTCGACGTCGAGTTCCTCCGTGGCGGAGCCCGAATCGGGGTTGTTGACGCTGAGCACCAGCTTGCCGTCCGACAGGGCGAGCTTCACGGCGCGGCCGCGCTCGGCCGAGATGGTGGACACGCGGTCCACCGCCGCCGCGAAGGCGCTCTTGGGCACAACCAGCATCTTGTCGTTGCCGGCCGGGATGACGCGGCCATAATCCGGGAAGGTGCCGTCGATCAGCTTGGTGGTGAGGACGACGCTGCCCAGCGTCAGGCGGATCTTGGTGGCCGACATCTCGACCAGCACGTCGCTGGCCGGGTCCTCGATGAGCTTCTGGATCTCCGCCACGGCCTTGCGCGGCACGATCACGCCCGGGATGCCGGCCGAACCCTGGGGTGCCGGGATCTCGACCCGGGCGAGGCGGTGGCCGTCGGTGGAGACCACGCGCAGCATGGTGGCGCCGTCGTGCTCCATCGTGTGGAGGTAGACGCCGTTGAGGTAGTAGCGCGTCTCCTCGGTCGAGATCGCGAAGGAGGTCTTGTCGATGAGGTGCTTCAGCTGCCCGGCCGGGAGCGAGAAGCGATGGCTCATCTCCCCGGCGGCGAGGTCGGGGAAGTCGCTTTCCGGCAGGCACTGGAGCTGGAAGCGCGAGCGGCCCGAGCGCAGCACGAGCTGGCCCGTGTCGCCCGACATGTCGAGCGTCACCTGCGAGCCGTCGGGCAGCTTGCGCACGATGTCGTGCAGCGTGTGGGCCGGCAGCGTCGTGGCGCCCTCCTGCCCGACATCCGCCGGCAGTTCCTCGGTCACTTCGAGGTCGAGGTCCGTGGCCTTGAGGCGCAGCGCGCCCGCGGCGGCCCGCACCAGCACGTTGGACAGGATGGGGATGGTGGTGCGGCGCTCGACGACGCGCTGGACATGCCCGAGCGCCTTGAGGAGGGCCGCGCGTTCGAGGGTGACTTTCATGGCGGGGCGGCTCCTCGACGGAAAGGGCCGGGACCCGAGGCGATCAGCGGGACCCGGAGGTGCAGACCTTCGGCGGACGCCGTGAAGGGCGGAGACTTTTGCGCGGCGCGCCGATTTGCGCAAGCGGCACGATCGATTCCGGAGGGGAAAGCGTCGCCCGGCGCCGGCCGTCGTGCTAGCGAGGGCGCCTGACGCGCGAGACCCCATGACGCAAGCCTTCTCCCTCCTCACCGTCTGCGGCCTCGACGAACTCGAATCGCACGCGGACCGGGGCGTGACCCACGTCCTGTCGATCCTCGACCCGGCGCGGGACGACCACCCGGCCTTCGCCCGCTACGGCGACCCGCGGCGCCTCGTGATGCGCTTCCACGACGAGATCGAGCCCGGCCCGGGCGTGGTGCTGCCGGAGCGGGACGATGTCGCCGCCATCCTGGCCTGGGGCCGGGACAGCTTCGCCGGCGGGGCGGACGGGCACCTCCTGGTCCATTGCCACATGGGCATCTCGCGCTCCACCGCCGCCATGGCCATGCTGCTGGCCGAGGCCCATCCGGAACTCGCGGAGGCGGAGATCGCCGAACGGGTGCGCGCCATCCGGCCCATCGCCTGGCCGAACCTGCGCATGATGGAATTCGCCGACGCCCTGCTGCGGCGCGACGGCCGCCTCGTCGCCGCCGCCGCGATGCTCTACGCCGGCAACCTCGCCCGCCGGCCCGACCTCGCCGAGGTCATGACGCGGCTGAACCGATCGCGCGAGGTGGCGCTGGGCCTCGCCGCCGCGCCCGCCGCCGCGTGACGGGCGACGCCATGGCGATCCTGGCCGCGCTCTGCGGCGTGATGATCGTGGCCTTCGGCCTGCTCACCACGCGCCACGCCCCGACCGACGCGCAGTTCGGCGTCGAGATCACCTGCCTGGTCGGCGGGCTGGTGCTGATCTTCCTCGGCATGGTGCTGGCCCGGCTCACCCGGCTGGCGCGACGGCTCGACGCCGCGGCCGGGCCGCCCGCCCCCCGGCAGGACCGCGGCTGAGGCGGCGGCTCGGGGTCGGTGCCGAACTCGCGCGCCACCGCCCGCCGACGACACCGGACACCCCGCCGACGCCGTCGACCACGACGGCAGCCGTCCACGGGCTCAGGCGGGCTCCGCCGCCAGCGGGTCGCCGGCCGCCGCCAGCAGCCCCGCGGCCGTCACCTCGTCGGTGACGAGGATCGTGGGCCGGGCGAGGCGGATCGCCCCCAGCATGGCGTCGACCTTGCCGGGCCCGCCCGAGGTGAGCACCCGCACCGGCGCCGCCAGGATGCTGTCGCTGGGGATCGCCATCACGCGCGCGTTGACGGGGTGGTCGAGCACGGCGCCGTCGATGTCGAAGAACTGGTAGAGCAGGTCGCCCACCGCGCCCGCCGCCAGCAGCGAGCGTCGGTCGGCCTCGGAAAAATAGCCGAACCGGTAGGACGTGTTGTCGGGGCCCATGCCGCCGACGCTCATCACCACGGCATCCAGGGCGCGGCCGAGCTCGAAGATCTCGCCGAGCCCGCAGCGTTCGATGAGGGCCCGCTTGGTTTCGGGACTGTCGACCACGGCCGGCGCCGGGATCAGGAAGCAGTCCGCCTGCAGCAGCCGCGACAGCTGCCAGGCGAAATCGGCCGGGTTGTACTGCAGCACCTTGGCGATGCCGCCCAGCATGGAGACCACGGCGAGGCCCGGCAGCGGGCGCTCGTCGATGGCGTTGAGGGCCGCCACCAGCGTCTTGCCCCAGCCGACGCCGATCCTCATGCCGGGCCTCAGCAGGTCGGACAGCATCCGGCCCGTGGCGGCCCCGATCGGCAGGGTGGGGTCGGCGGTGGGCGAGGACAGCGGCGCCACCACGGCCTCGCCGAGGCCGAAGCGCCGCTCCAGGGCGCGCTCGATGCGGGTGAGGTCGGCGATGTCCCGGCTGAGCGAGATCCGCACCTCGTGCAGCGCCTGGGCGTCGGACAGCAGCCGCACCACCGTGACACGGCCCACCCCCAGCGCCTCGGCGATGGCGCCCTGGGTCATTTCCTCGACGTGGTACATCCAGGCGGCCCGCAGGCGAAGGCGCTGCGAACGTCGGCCGGCCAGCGGAGGGTCGTCAGGCATCTTGCCGGCGCGACCGCCGCTCGTGTCCTTGGCCATGCGCGACCTTTAGCTTGGCCGGCGCCCCGCCACAACGGCGCCGCGTCAGCGCTGCGAAGGCCAGAGCAGCAGCCAGCCCAACACGCCGACGACCACCAGGCTCGCCAGGAAAGCCCCGATATAGACGCCCACGATGGTCATGGCCGCCCCCTTGAACGGGCGGGCGGGACGGTGCCGGGCGGGCTGAGGGAAGGCGATCGACGGACAGCATGGCTGCGCATGGGCTTGCAGATAGCGCGCCGGCACAGCCCTGTCCTTTAAGTATGATGAGTCGCGCAGCATTTCGTCGCGCCCGGTCGCTGCGTCGCGGCCGGGTCGGGCCGCCCTCGATGTCGAGCCGCGGTGAAACCGTCGGCCGCGACAGCCTTCCCGGTCAGAGCGCGTGGCTGTCTTGCGCGAGGGTGCCGGGCTCGGCGAGGAAGCCGACGTCCTCCGTCTCGTCCGTCACCGCCAGGATGAGGCCCATGATGCGCCGCCGCACTTCCGCATCGCCGATGTTGGAGAAGGCGCGGATGAGGCGGATGTTGTCCTTGCTGAGGAGGTCCGGCCAGTCGCTGGCGTCGGCGGCCTGCCGCTCGACGGAGGTGAAGAAGCTTTGCACCGGCAGGCTGAGGGCGTCGGCGATGAGCAGCAGGGTGCTCACGGCGATGCGGTTCTTGCCCTTCTCGTATTTCTGCAGCTGCTGGAACGTGATGCCGAGTTCGCCGGCGAGCTTGGACTGGCTCAACCCCGCCTTCACGCGCGCGGCCCGCACGCAGGCGCCGACCCGCTTGTCGGCCTCGGCCGTTCGCTTCGACAGCTGTTCGTTCATGGCTCCCTCGTGTGACGATGCGCACCGTCGTCGATGCGACGAAACGGCGCAAGCCTGCCTCGGATGTCGGTGCCTGTCTATATGGCGGCGGCGCCACCGCAACCCCGCGCGTCGCGTAAAGGGGCGATCGCCGGGCGTTTCCGCGCCGCGCCCGGCCTTTCAGCGCACCAGCACGCTCCAGGCGGCGGACAGCGCCAGGATCCACAGCGCGGCGCCGAGCCAGCCGAACCGTGTCGATTCGCGGCTCGCCACGCCCTGCAGGGCCGAGGGCGACAGCGGGCCGCCGTCCTGCGTCGCCAACTCGAGGTTGAGGATGATCTTCTCGGCGCGCAGCAGCAGGTCCGGCAGGCCGAGGGCGCCGCGGGCCAGGGAGGCGATCGCGGCGGCGGCGTCCCCCACCTTGCCGGCCGGCCCGAGGTTGTCCTCGATCCAGGAGCGGACGACGGGCTCGGCCGTTTCCCACATGTCGAGCTTGGGATCGAGCGTGCGGGCCACCCCTTCCACCACCACCATGGTCTTCTGCAGCATGACGAGTTCGACGCGGGTCTTCATGTCGAAGAGCGCCGTGATCTCGAAGAGCAGGGTCAGCAGCTTGGCCATCGAGATCTCGTCGGCCCGCCGCGCATGGATGGGCTCGCCGATGGCGCGGATCGCCTGGGCGAAGTCCTCGACCCTGTGCTGGCCGGGCACGTAGCCGGCTTGGAAATGCACCTCGGCCACCCGCATGTAGTCGCGCGTGATGAAGCCGTAGAGGATCTCGGCCAGGAAGCGCCGCTCCTTGCCGCCGAGTCGCCCCATGATGCCGAAGTCGACCGCGGTGAGCCGCCCCTCGCCGTCGACGAAGAGGTTGCCCTGGTGCATGTCGGCGTGGAAGAGGCCGTCCCGCATGGCATGGCGCAGGAAGGACTGGATCACGGTTCGGCCCAGCGCCGGCAGGTCGTAGCCGCTCCGCCGCAGCGACGCGATGTCGGTCAGCGACGTGCCGTTCACCCATTCGAGCGTCAGCACGTCCTTGGCGGTCAGCGTCCAGTCGATGGCCGGGATGTGGAAATCGGGGTCGTCGCGGACGTTCTCGCCGAACTCGCTCGCCGCCGCCGCCTCGATGCGGAAGTCCATCTCCATGGTGACGGAGCGGGCGAGCGCGTCGATGACCTCGACGAACCGGAGGCGCCGGGCCTGCGGCAGCAGGCGTTCGGCGGTGCGGGCCGCGAAATACAGGTCGCCGAGGTCGCGCTTGAAGCGCCGCTCGACGCCGGGCCGCATGACCTTGACGGCGACCTCGCCGCCGCCGCGCGCCGCGGTGAGGCGCGCCCGGTGCACCTGCGCCACCGAGGCCGCCGCCACGGGCTCGCCGAACACCGCGAAGGTCTGGTCGATGGGCCGCTCGAACGCCGCCTCGATCATGGCGACGGCGACGTCGCGGGGGAAGGGCGTGACGCGGTCCTGCAGGCCCTCGAGGTCGCGCACCGCCGCCGCCCCCACGACGTCGGGCCGGGTCGCCAGGAACTGGCCGAGCTTGATGTAGGAGGGGCCGAGCTTGCCCATGGCGATGCCGAGCCGCTTGCCGGCCGAGCCGGCGGGCGGGCGCGCCAGCATGCGGGCCAGGGCGAGCGGCGCCCGGGCCGCGACCGGAACGTTCTGCGGGTCGATGCCGGACAGCACGCCCTCGCGGGCCAGCACGAAGGCGGCCCGGATCAGCCGGCCGATATGCCCGAGGGTCGCCAGCATCCGGGCCTCAGAGCTTCCAGGCGGAGTGGATGGTCACGACGCCGCCGGTCAGCCGCGTGGCGGCGACGCGGCGGAACCCGGCCTCGGCGATCATGTCCGAGAACGTGTCGACGCCCGGGAAGCGGCGGATCGACTCCACGAGGTAGCGGTAGGGTTCGGCGTCGCCGGCGATCGCCTGCCCCATGCGGGGGATGACCTTGAACGAGAAGGCCTCGTAGACCTTGTCGAGCCCCGGCACGTCGACGGCCGAGAATTCGAGGCACAGGAAGCGGCCGCCGCGCTTGAGCACCCGGTGGGCCTCGGCCAGCGCCAGCGGGATGCGCGGCACGTTGCGGATGCCGAAGGCGATCGTGTAGCAGTCGAAGCGGTTCGCCGGCAGCGGCAGGCTCTCGGCATTGCCCGCCACGTAGCGGAAGTCCCGCGCCTTCTCGGCGAGCCGGTCCCGCCCGACGCGCAGCATGTCGTGGTTGATGTCGAGCACCGTGACCTCCGTCAACGGCCCGCCCGCCCGGGCGACGCGCCGGGCGACGTCCCCGGTGCCGCCCGCCACGTCGAGGTGGCGGAACGGGGCGGTGCGCGACGGCTTCACCATGCCGACCATCACGTCCTTCCACACCCGGTGCAGGCCGCCCGACATGACGTCGTTCATGACGTCGTAGCGCTCCGCGACCTTGTGGAACACGTCGTCGACGAGGCCCTGCTTGCGCTCGAGCGCCACGTCGGCGAAGCCGAAGTGGGTGGTGCCGGCCGGGGCGGCGGAGGGCGTTGCGGGCCGGGGCTGTTTCGGGACGGTCATCGTGGCCTTCAGGACGGAGCCGCGCGAACTGGCGTCGAGGCCGGGCCGCACCCATCTCCGGGACGAGAGAGGCCTCGCTTTAGCACCATGCCCGAACTTCCCGAAGTCGAAACCGTCCGCCGCGGCCTGGCCCAGGCCATGACGGGCGCCACCTTCACGGCCGTGGACCAGCGCCGGCCCGACCTGCGCTTCCCCTTTCCCGACCGGTTCGCCGAGCGGCTCCGGGGCCGGCGGGTGCTCGCCGTCGGTCGCCGGGCCAAGTACCTCGTCGTCGACCTCGACGACGGCACGGTGCTGGCCGCCCATCTCGGCATGACGGGCTCGTTCCGCGTGGTGACGGGAGGGGCGGCGGGAGATGCGCGGCGCGAAAGCCTCCCGGGCGCCTTCTACTACGGCCGGGGCGCCGCGACGGCGCCGGGGGCGGCGAGCCCGCACGACCACGTCCGCTTCGACTTCGATACCGGCACGTCCATCACCTACAACGATCCGCGGCGCTTCGGTTTCATGGTGCTGGTGGAGCCCGGCGGCCTCGTCACCCACCCGCTGTTCCGGGGCATCGGCGTCGAGCCGCTCGGCGCGGGTTTCGACGCCGCGGTGCTGGCGCGGCTGATGGCCGGCAAGGCGGCGCCGCTCAAGGCCGCGCTGCTCGACCAGCGCCTCATCGCGGGGCTCGGCAACATCTACGTCTGCGAAGCGCTGCACCGCGCCGGCCTGTCGCCGCAGCGCGCCGCCGGCACGCTGGCCCGGGCCGACGGGGCGCCGACCGCGCGGGCGAAGCGGCTCGCCGCGGCCATCCGGGCCGTGCTCGACGAGGCGGTGGCGGCCGGGGGCTCGACCCTGAAGGACTACCGCCACACGGACGGCGAACTCGGCACGTTCCAGCACGGCTTCCGTGCCTACGACCGGGAAGACGCGCCCTGCCCCAACCCGGGCTGCCGGGGGGTCATCGGCCGCATCGTGCAGTCGGGCCGCTCGACCTTCTTCTGCGCCCTCTGCCAGACGTGACGGCCGGGCCGGGATGTCAGCGTCCGTGACGGTGGCGAACGCGGGCCCGAAATGTCAGTGACCGCGCTCGATGCGGGCGTAGACCTGTTCGGTGAACATGAAGATCTGCGAGCCGATGAAGGAGGCCGTCAGCGTCAGCACCAGCAGCATGGCGACGATCTTCGGCACGAAGGTGAGCGTCGCTTCCTGGATCTGCGTCAGGGCCTGGAACAACGCCACCGCGATGCCCACCACCATGGCGGTGGCGATGCCGGGGCCGGAGGCCAGGACGACGGTCCAGATGGTGCTCTGCAGGAGCGAGAGCGCGTCGGCCTCGTTCACGCGCTCGTTCCCGCCGCCGCCACCGTCACGGTGTTGTCGAGCGTCAAGGTCTTGCCGCCGACGAGCGTCGCCGTGACGCTGCCGTCGCTGGCGAGCTTGACGGACGTGACGGTGCCGGTCGTCGACCCATCGGCGGAGGTCACGGACTTGCCGATCGCCCCCTCGGCCTGGGTCAGCGACGATTGCGTCAGCATCGAATCGAGCTTGGTATTGGTCAGGACGCCCTGCTGCACGGCGGACATCTGCGAGATCTGCGTGAGGTACTGGCTGGGATCCGTGGGGCTGGTGGGATCCTGGTTCTTCATCTGCGCGATCATGAGCGTCAGGAACGAGTTGAAGTTCAACTGCGCGGCGGCGGCGGTGGAGGCCGTGGTGGTGGCGGCGGTGGACGACGACGATGTCGTCGTTCCCGTGCCCGTGGCCGATGGGGGTGAAACGGTCGTCATGGGTGGGTTCCCGCTGAAGTCGCCCATCGTTTAGCGGGTCCGGCCTGCGCGGGGCTTGCGCGAGCCCCGCGCGCCCTGCGCGTCCGGCGGCTGAGGGCGGATCGCGATCGGGTGGAGCCACCCGGTCGCCTGTCGATGCTTGTCGACACAGGCTGGGGCTGAAGCCGCGCGCCGAGGCGAGCGGCGAGGGCCCTCAGCAGGCCTCGGCGAGCGCCGGGCCCGGCACCGGGGTGGGCTTGATGCGCACGCCGGCCTCCTGCGGGCGGCCCGTCATGGCAGCCTCGACGGGCAGGAGCCCGCGGATCACCTTCAGGGCCTCGAAGTGCCGCGAGCGGCCCACCAGCGCCGAAACCTTGGCGACGCCCGCGATGATGGCCGCCTCGTCGTAGACTTTCGCCATGGCGGCGCAGTGGCCCGCGAACATCGTCCTGTTCTCGGGGCGCTCCCGCGCCTCCATCAGCATCAGCTGCACGATGTAGTAGAGCTGGCGCAGCGGCGTCGTGGCGTCCCGCTCCAGCATGACATGGGCTTCGAGCAGGAAGACCGCGTCGTTCATCAACTCGATGGACGTCTTGCGGTCGACCTTGAGCACGGCGCCGTTGATGAAGATCTTCTCGTTGGCACGCAGCGTGATGTGCATCGGGCCGGCCTCAGTTCAGGCCGTCGCGGATGATGCCGCAGATCTCGGCGACGGAGGCGAAGTCGCGGGACTCGCCGAGCGCGATGCGGCGACATTCGGCCATGACGCCGAGGCCGATCGACATGAGGTTGGCCCGGAGCTCGTCCGGCATGGCATTGCCGGGGTGGGCGAGGTCGCGGATGAAGAAGGCCCACAGGTCGTTGGTGAAATCGAGCGCTTTGGTCGCTTCCGGCGACCCCGCCGCGCGCTCGCCCGCATGCTGCAGCAGCGCCACGGCCTGGTCGAGCGCCTGGCGCTCGCGAGCCCGGGCGTCGTCGGCATCGTCGGCGAGGATGTCGGCATAGGAGAACTGATACATCATTGATCCTTCGGCACGCGAATCACATGTTTCCAGAGCGGGCGCCCGGGCACGGGCCCGCTCCTTCCCCCAAGTCGGGGCCCGACGGCCGAAGCCGCCCGACCCGGAAACGGATCACTTGAGGTAGTTCACCAGGCTCAGCTGCTGGAGCTGAGACGTGATTTCGTAGGAGGCCTGGATCTGCGTCTGCAGGCCCGAGATCCGGGTGGCCAGCGCCGCGGGATCGACCGCCACCATGGATTGCGCCTGGGTCGACAGGTAGTCGATCTGCGTCGACATGCGGTCGTCGGCGTCCGAGACCGCCGCCTGCGACAGGCCGATGCCGGCCTGGGCCTGCGTCAGGCCCGCGATGGCGCTCGACACGAGCTTGGTGGCCGACGCGATGACGGCCTGGCCGGCAGCGCTGCCGAAGTTGGAGCCGCCGAACTCCTTCACCGTCGCATAGGCCTGGGCGAGCTGGCGGAAGGACGTGTCGTTGGCGCTGACGGAAGTCGTCACGGTCTCGGTCGCCGAGATCTGCGCGGTCGGCACCGTGCCGGAGGCCGACGACCAGGTGCCCTGGTAGCCCGTGTCGAACAGCGTCGAGAATTGCTTGGCGAGGTAGTCCGTCATGGCTTGGCCGCTGATCGTCGCGTTCGACGCATCAGCCGGCTTGGCGCCCGAGAAGCTCGACGCGAAGCTCGCATCCACGGCGGCCTTGCTCTTCGATGGGGGCGTCCCGTCGGTGTAGGCCGTCATGGGCGCCGAGCCCGAGTCGATGCCCCCGAAGATGGCATTGCCGCCCACGGACGTGTTGAGCGTCGCGATCAGCGAATCGAGGTTCGCCCCCGCCGTCGCCACCAGCGTGCCCGACACGCTGCCGGTGCCGGACGCCTGGGTCAGGGATGCCAGAAAGCTCGTGGCCGTCGTGCGCAGCGCGTCGAGGCCCGAATAGGCGGCCGTCAGCGTGCTCGCCGTCGTGCCGTTGGAATCCTTGATCGCCTGCAGCCGGCTCTGCTGGTTGCCGAGCGACACGTAGTTGCCCGAGGAGCTGCCGAGCCCGAGACCGATGTCGGCGAACTTGCCGCTCGACAGTTCCACCTGGGCCTTGGAGAGCGCCTGCTGGGCCTGCGACACCGTCAAACGGGGCGAGGCCGCCAGGGCGTAGCTCGAAACATTGGTCATGGGGATCTCCCGCGCGCCGGACGACCGGTCAGTTGACGGCCTGCAGCAGCGAATCGAGCATCGATTTCACCGTGGTCAGCAGCTCGGCCGAGGCTTGGTAGGAGTGTTCGAGGTCCAGCATCTTGCTCAGCTGCTCATCGAGATTGACGCCCGTGGCGCTGGACAGGTTGGTGGTGGTCTGCGTCACCAGCGCCGCCTTGTCGGTGGAGGCCGTCGAGGCCGCCTGGCGGTTCGTCTCGAGCCAGCTCACCGAGGAGGCCGCATAGGCCGACAGAGTGCCGGAGGCCGCGCCGCCCGAGGTGCCGTCGAACTGCCGGACGCTGTCGAGCGTCGCCAGCATGGCGGTCAGGTGCGCTGAATAGCTGGTCGCCGTCGCATCGGTGTTGACCTTGGTGGCTGCCCCGGCGATGCCGCCGTCGCGCAGCAGCGTCACGTCGCCCTTCCTGCTCGGGTCGACGCTGGCCGCCACCGTGATGGTGCTGGCGAAGGCCGTGGTGGTGGCGTTGGAAACGGTGAACAGGCCCGGCACCGAGGTGCCGTCGGCCTGGACCTTTTCCGAGAAGGCCGAGATCAGCCCGCCGGCGATCTGGTCGAGTTGGTGGCCGTAATCGACCGCGACCGTGTCGCGCAGCTGGGCGAGGCCGGCGATGGCCCCGCTCTTGGACGCCATGGTGGCGCTGGTTCCCGTCACCGGGACGCCGTCCACCAGGACGGCGTTGCCGACCACGGCGCTGCCGTCCGGGTGCGTGCCGTAGGAGGCGGTCGGCGTGAACGAGACCTTGCGGGCCGTGCCCTGGAAGAGCGTGGCGCCCCCGTCGGTGTAGAGGGCCAGCCCGCCGTTGCCGGCATCGGCCGTGGTGATGCCGAGTTGGGAGGACAGCGACTGCAGGATCGTGTTGCGCGTGTCGAGCGCGTCGGTGCCGTCGGTGCCCGCGATGTTGGCCGAGACGACGGCCGCGTTGGCGGCACCGAACTGCTGGAGCAGCGAGTTCACGGACGCGACAGCGCTGGCCAGGTCCTTGTCGGCCTGCGCCCGGACGCTCTGCACGGTGGACGATGCCGCGTTGAGGCTCGTGGCCAGCGTCTTGGCGGCCGTGACGGCGGCTTGGCCCAGCGTCGCCTGCGTGGGAGACGCGGCGTAGCTCTGGAGCGCATTCGTCAGGTTGCCCAGCAGGGTCGCGGGGGACGAATCCGTGGAGGTGCCGTCCGCGGCCGTCGTCGAGCTCAGGCCCAGGGTCTGTTCGAGCTGGCCGAGCCCCTCCGACAGGGCCGACGCCGAAGCGGCATCGGACTTGGCCCCGAGCAGGTTGTTGAACAGCGCCGTATCGGTGGCGCTGCGGATCCCCGAGATCTCGACCCCGCCGTCCAACGTCGTGACGGCGGAGGCGTTCTTGGTCGAGTAGTTCGGGTCGTTGACGCCCGCGATGTTGCGCGACACGATGGTCGACAGCGCCGCATTGGTGCTGAGCGCGCTCTGCGCGATGCTCAGCGTCGTCGACAGGCTCATGGGGAGGTCCTCAATCCGGCGCGGGCGAAGGCGGGGATCAGCCGCTCAGCTGGTCGACGACCTTGAGCAGGTCGGAGCTGGCCTGGATGACCTTGGAGTTCGCCTCGTAGGAGCGCTGGGCCGAGATCATGTTGGTCAGTTCCGTGGCGAGGTCGACCGTCGAGTTCTCGAGTTCGTTCGACTTGATGCTGCCGAGCGACCCCGACGTGGCGGTCCCGATCGTCATGGTGCCGGAGGCGAGGTTGGGCTCGTAGACGTTGCCGCTGACGGGCGTGAGGTTGTCCTCGCTGGGCACGTCGGCCAGCGGGATGCGGTAGGTCGCCTGCTGGATGCCGTTCGTGTAGACGGACGTCACGGTCCCGTCGGTGCCGATGGTGACGTGGTCGAGCTTCGAGGGCGCGCTGCCGTTGACGGTCGCGGTGGTGACGTTGGAAGCCGAGGCGAGCTGGGTGGATCCCGAGATGTCGAGGTTCATCGTTTGGCCGCCCGGGATCGGGATGGTCAGGGCCAGCGGGCCGGCCGTCGTGGACGCTGTCTTCGTCCCCCCCACCGTCGCGCTCGTGAGCTTCCCGGTCGTGCTGCTGTAGGTCAGGTTCTGCAGGCTGAGGAGCGGGCCGTTGGGTTCGTTCGTCTTGTTGGCGGCCGTCACGGTATAGGGGAACCCCCCGCCCGTTGCGGCATCGGCCTGGTTGTAGACCGCCGCCTGCCAGACGCTGTTGCCGCTTGTGTCGGTTCCCGTCTTGGTCAGGTAGATGTCGAACGTCACGGCATTTCCGAGGTCGTCATAGGCGGCGACCGACGTCTTGAAGGTCGAGGCGGCGGACGAGGTCGTCGCTCCGGTGGTGGCAGTCGGGTCGTTGGCGGCGGGTAGTACCTCGCCCGTTGCCGCCGCTGTCGTGCCGCTGTTGAGGTTGAACACCATCGTCCCCCCCGTCGTCGGGTTGGCCGTCAGGGATTGCTTCGACAGGTTGATGACCTGCAGGCCGCCGGTGCCGTTGACCGTGGCCGAGGATCCGTCGATCAGATTGTAGCCCATCAGCGAGTAACCGGCCGTGTTGACGAGCTGCCCGGCGGAGTTCGGCACGAAAGAGCCGGCGCGGGTCAGCGCCGTGGCCCCGTTGGTACCCTGCACGACGAAGAAGCCGTTGCCCTGGATGGCGAGGTCGGTGACGGAAGTGCTCGACGTCAGCTGACCCTGGGTGCTGACGCCGTAGCGGATCTGGGTCGAGACGCTGCCCGCCGTGTAGCTGCTGGCCGACTGGTTGCCCAGCACCGTCTCGAAGTCCGTCGTGGCGCGCTTGTAGCCGGTGGTCGACGAGTTGGAGATGTTGTCGCCGATGGTGCTCAGCAGGTTGGCCTGGGCAGCCATGCCGGACACACCGGTGTTGAGGGTTCCGAAGAGACTCATGAACGAGCGGCCTTCTTGACAGCATGTCGTTGAGGAGGTCCGGAGCCCGGGGCCAGGGAAGCGTTCCCTGGCCGGCGGTGGACCTTCGTCGATGTCGCCAAGCTATCGTCGAAGGAATGATTTAAAGTTAACGACAAAATTTTCCCGCCGGATTTCCGTCGGCCTCAGACCGCCGGCTCCCCGCAGAACGCCCGAGCATTCGTCGTCCAAGAGCCGAATCCGCTGTTGACCATCTTGCGGATCACGCCGCAGACGTATTGTTTCTGCGCGGCATTGTTGTTGGGACCGGCATTGTAGCGGGCGACCGCCAGCGTCCAGGTCTTCTCGCGCGTCTTGAGCTCCCGCAGGAAGCGCGCCGCATAATCGACATTGTGGGCGGGATCGAACATCTCGGTCACGGATGCGAAGTTCTTGCCGTGCCAGCGGTAGTTGATCTGCATGCAGCCGATGTCGATCAACGATGCGCCGCGCCGATGCGCCGCCTCGAAGGTGGCGAGGGCCGCCGACAGGCTGGGGTTGGGGGCCGAGCGGCCCTCGATGTTCATCGTGTAGGGCTGAAGGCCGTTGCGGCCGCCGGTTTCGAGCAGGCCGACGGCGTAGAACACCGCAAGCGGGATATCGTATCGCTTGGCGGCGGCGGCCACCTGGGCTTCGCAGATATGCTGGCCCGCCACTGCGGGCTGGCCCGCCACTGCGGGCTGGCCCGCCACTGCGGGCTGGCCCGCCACTGCGGGCTGGCCCGCCACTGCGGGCTGACCCGCCACTGCGGGCTGGCCCGCCACTGCGGGCTGGCCCGCCACTGCGGGCTGGCCCGCCACTGCGGGCTGGCCCGCGAACGCAGGCTGGCCCGGCGCTGCCGGCTGGGCCGGAGCGGCCGGCTGGGCCGGAACGGGACCGGCCAGGGCCGGTGCCGCGCCGGCCAGCGCGAGGCCGAGCCAGGCCAGTGCGGCCCGGAAGGCAGGGCGCTCACACATAGAGGGCGCCGGTCCGGGTCGGCGGGGGCGTGGGGCTGACGTCATCGCTCGCGTCATCGCTGGAGGGGGTGGAAGGGGAGCGGGTGTCGCGGCGCCGGCCGCCGGACGGCTCGCCCGAGGCCGAGGTGCCGCGGTCCTGCGACCGGCCCGCGCCGGCATCGGTGCCGGTGCCCGACGCCGCCGGCGGCGAACCCGCATCGGGCGTGCCCTGGGACAGCTTCAACCCGTCCCCGCCGAGGCCGGCCGAGGCGACCGCGGCCGTGAGCAGGTGGCGGTCGCGGTTGAGGACCTCCAGCGTGTGGGGGTCCGACACCGTGATGCTCACGTCCACCTGGCCGCCCGTCATCCTGAGCCTGATCGAAACGCTGCCGAGATGCTCCGGGTCGAGCTTCACCACCACTTCGCGGCCGCCGTCCAACGTGGTGCGGATCGACCCCGGGGTGGGGCCGGTCCGCACATCGGCCGTCGCGGACGCGGGAGGGGCGGCCTCCGTCGTGCCGGCATCGTTCGGCGCCGACGATCCCGCCAGGGCGGCCAGGGCGGAGGCGACCTGCTGGCTCGCCGCGCCGGCCCCGAGCGCAGCGGCGTCCGGCAGGAGCGCCGCGGCCGCCGCGGTGGCGCCAGCATCGGTTCCGGCCGGCGCCGGGAGCGCTGGACTGTCGGCGTCGGCATCGCCATCGGCATCACCATCGGCCGACGTCGCCCGCCCGGCCTGCACCGGCGCGATGCCGCCCGGTGTCACGATGTCCGAGGCGGCCGGCGGCGCCGCGGCGGCATCGGCCGCACGGGCCGCGGCTCCAGCCGCCTTGCCGGCCGTCGACGGCTTGGCCGACACCGGAGCGGGTGCGGAAACGGTCGCGGCGGGAGCAGCGCCGGCAGCGGCGGGAGCCGCGGAGGCCGGGATGGCGGCGGGAGCCGCGGTCGCGGGCACGACAGGCGGACCGGCCGGTGCGGGCGCGGCCGGCGCCGCGCCTGCAGCCACCGGGGCCGTGGCCGGGGTCGCGGCGCCGGGCGCGCCGCTTCGGGAGCTGTCTCCGACGCTGTCTTGAGAGCCGCCTTCGCTGCTTCCCGGAGGGCTCCCAGGGGATCCGGCCGTCGCGGCCCCGACGATCGCCGGGGCGGCCGGAGTCGCTGCGGCAGAGGCTGCCGCGGCAGGGGCTGCTACGGCCGCAGCGGTGGCGGCGGCCGCAGCGGCGGTGGTGGCAGAGACGGCCGGGGTGGCGGCCGAAGCCGATGAGGCGGGCGTGGCCGGAGTCGGCGCCTGTTGCGGCGGTGCGGTCATCAGCACGGCCTGGGCGAGCGCCGTGAGGTCCAGGGCGGCGGCAGGGGTGGCGGATGGGGCCGCGGCGGCGTCCGCGGGCGGCGCATCGTCCGCCTCCGCCGCGCCGTCCGCGCCGGCGTCCGCATCGTCGGGGGCTGCGGCCGCGGGCGCGGCGCGGCGCGTGGCCCCGGCGGCGGCGGCGAGGTCCGCCGACAGGGCCGCGGCGGCGGCGGCGGCCGCGGCGTCCGGAGCCGCGGGCGCGGCGGCGGTGGCGGCGGGAGCCGCGACCGTCTTCGCTGCGGCCGGGGGCGCGGCCGCCCCGCCCCGCGCCATCGTGTCGAGGAGGCCACCGAAGCTGGCGGCGGCCTCGGACGGGACGGCGGCGGGGTTTCCCGGACCCTGCGGCCAGCCGCCGGCACCGGCGGCGCCCGCCGAAATAAAGGAAACCTCGGCGTTCATGGCGTTCCTCCGGCTGCCGGAACGGGGGCGCCCGGCACGGACCGGCCGGCACCGGGCGCCAGGAGGGCATCGCCGGCCGCCATGGCGCGGTGGGCGCGGTCGATCAGCAGGGCGGCGGCGCTGTCGGCCGCGGGGCCGTCGCGCCCCAGCTCCTGCCCATGGTCGCCGAGCCCGCCGTCGACGGAAGCGGCGACCACCACGGCGGCATCGCGCAGCTCGGCGTCGCGCGGCGGCAGCCGGGCGCCGTCGAGCGCCGTCAAGGTCGCGCGCGCCGCCGGGGCCGCGTCGGAGGCGGCGCCCGCCGCGGCCGCGTAGAGCCGGGCGCGTTCGGCCTCGGCCGGCCCGGGCGACAGGGCCGCGGCACGCGCCGCCGCGTAGCGGGCGGCCTCGGCCCGGCCGGCCAGCAGCGCGTCGCGCGACAGGGTGAGATAGAGGGCGCGCCGCTCGCCCTGGGGCAGTTCGGCGAAGATCGGATCCAGCGTGCCGAGCTGCGCCACGTCGCCCGCCACGGCCAGCCGAACCGCGAAGGAGGTCAGCCGCCCCTTGAAGTTGGCGGCGAAGACCGAGCCGCGGAAACGGCGGATGTATTGGCGCGACAGCGCCGTGAACTTCTCGATCGAGGCGGTTTCGGCCAGCAGGAAGATCTGCCGGCGCAGCGCCGCCTCCTCCACCAGCGTGCCCGGCACGAGCAGGCGGGCCGTGTCCAGCATGGCGCCGGCCTTGGCGGGATCCTTGTCGGCGAAGAGCGTCGCCAGGACGAGGGCGAGGTGCCCCCCGAGCCCCCGCGGCAGCGCTCGGGGATCCAGCTTGCCGAGCAGCCCGCGGGCGATCTCGTCCTGGCCCTCGGCATAGGCCAGCGCGCCCTTCACGAGCCGGTCCCCGTCGGCCGGGAACACCGCGCCCCGCGCCATCAGGTCCCGCACCGTGCCGGCGCGCCCGGCGCTGAACAGGTAGAGCGCGGCGGCGCCCGCGTTGCGCGGCTCCTTCCACACCGCGGGATCGGCCTCGGCGAAGACCGCCGCGACATGGGTCAGCATCCTGGCCTGGGCGGCTTGGGCGGCCGTGTTGCCGTGGGCCACCTGGTCCTGCAACGCCTGCAGCGACCGGACGGCCTGGTAGGGGGCGAGGCTGGCGCCGGCCGGCGGCTCGGCCGCGGCCCGCGCCGATTCCGGGGCCGCGGCCACCTTGTCCGCGTGGCCCTCGCCGGGCGTGGCCTCGGCGCCGCGCGCCGGCGTCAGCAGGGCGAGGCCCAGCATCAGCGCGCCGCCGATGGCGGCGAATTTGGAAGTCGGCGCGCCGCCGACCGCGGCGCTGGCGCGAAGCATCATGGCACGTCCCTCAGCAGGATCTCGATGCGGCGGTTCTCGGGGCTCTCGGGATCCTTGACGTTGCGGAGCTGGCGGTCGGCATAGCCCTCGATCCGCTCGAAGCGCGCATCCTCGACCCCGCCGCGCACGAGCATGTAATGCGCCATGTCGGCCCGCGCCGACGAGAGGCGCCAGTTGTCGTAGGTGTCGGAGCGGTACCGGCGGCTGTCCGTGTAGCCGCGCAGCACGATGCGGCCCTTCTGGCCCTTCAGCAGCCGCCCGATCTTCGCCATCAGCGTGACGGTGCGGGGCGAGGGCTCGGCGGAAGCGCTGGCGAACATCGAGAACCTGGCGTCGTCGGTCAGGCCGATCAGCACGCCTTCCGGCGTGGCCTTCACGTCGATCTTGGGCTGGGGCCCGCCCGAGGCGGCCGCCACCGACTTGGCCAGCGCATCGATCCGCGCCTTGAGCTCGGCCGCGCGGGCCGCGGGCTCGGCCGGCAAGGGCGCGGTCGAGAGCGCGGCCGAGGGCTCGGCCGCCGGGCGGGCGTCGGCGGCGGCCGGCGGAGCGGCGGGGCCGGCGGCCGACAGATCGGCGTCGCTGCGTCCGGAATCGGCGGCGCCGTCCACCGCGCCCTTGGGCGTCAGGGGCAGCGGGTCGAACGGATCGCGATAGGCGTCGCCGCCCTTGCCTTCCGCCGCCGCGGCCGTGCCGGCCCCGCCCTTGCTGCCGTCGTTCGGCGCCTTGGTGCCGCCGCGCGAGGGCGGCGCGTCCTTGGCGCCGATCTCGGTCAGCGCCGCATAGGGGTCCCGGAACAGGGCGGCGTCGTCCTTCTTGGCCTCCTCCTTCTTGGCCTCTTCCTTCTTGGCTTCGTCCTTCTTGGCCTTCTCGTCTTTGGGCTTCTCCTCCTTGGCGGATTCGGTGCCCTCCTTGGCCTCGGAGGCCTCCTTGTCGGGGCTGGGCTTGGAGCCGGCCTTCTTGGGGCTGGGCGTCTTCTCGGCGGGGTCGCCGAGGCCGGGCGGCTGCGGGGTCGAGTCGACGAGCTGGATCGGGTTGAAATACTTGACGATGGCGGCCTTGGTCTTCTCGTTGGCCGAGAGCAGCCACATCACGAGGAAGAACGCCATCATGGCGGTGACGAAATCCGCGTAGGCGATCTTCCACGCGCCGCCGTGGTGGCCGTCCTCGTGGCCGCCGGCATGGCGCTTGATGATGATGATCTCATGGGGGTGGGCTTCGTCGCTCATCATGGTTCCCCAAGGCGGTGTCGCAGCGCCTGGACCCAGGCGTCGAGCCGCGTCTCGATCCCGCTGTTGTCGGCCGTCACGACGACCTCGACGGCCTCGCACGGTGTGAAGTCGATGGCGGCGGTGTCGACACCGGCCGCGGCCAGCGCCGATTCGAGGGCGACGACGAGGTCGGGCGCCCCCCGCACCGCGATGCGGCCGCCCGTGCCGTTCGTCACGAGATCGGCGACGGCGCGGGACAGGTCGGCGATGGCGGCGATACGGGAGGCTTCGCCGATCAGGGGCTCCAGCGCCGCGCCGGCGGCCTCGGCCAGGGCGTCTTCCAGCGCGGCGAGGCCCTGACGGAAGCCCTCGGCCAACGGCGCCGCCTCCTCGGCGCTCCAGCGGGCACGGGCCTCCTCGAGATCGACGGCGTGGAGCGCGGCGAGCGCGGCGAGCGCGGCCGCCTTGTCGGCCTCGGCCTCGGCCAGGGCCGCCGCGACAGCTGCCGCGACGGCCTCGGCGACGCCGTCCACCTCGGGTTCGGGCGGCGACAGCGCCGGCAGGTCGTCCGCCGCGTCCTCGTCGGCGGCGGGCTCGGGGTCGCGCCCGAGCAGCGGCCAGGCGCCGCGCGGCAGGCCGGGGCGGTCGAGGTCGAACTCCACGAGGAAGCGGTGGAGCGCGCTCATCAGGCGGCTTCCTTCCTATGGATCCACTGCTTCAGCACGGCGGCGGCCTGCTGCTCGTCGAACTCGATCATCTGCTCCAGCCGCTTCTGCGGCGAGCGGCGGGGCTGGCTGGTGATGTCGTCGATGAGGCTGACGTCCTCCTCCCAGCCCGCCATCTGCAGCGCCGAGGGCCGGCCGCCGAGCGCGTCGAGCCCGACCGGCATGGCGTCCATGTCGCCGTCCATGCCGCCCATGCCGCTGGCGTCGGGCAGCATCAGGGCATCGTCCCCCGCCATGGCGAGCGCCGGCAGGCCATCGTCCCCTGCCCCGGCCGCCGGCACCGACAGGACCCGGATCAGCGGGCGCACCACGAACAGCACCACCACGCCGGTGAAGACCAGGACCAGGGCGGCGTTGATCAGCGTGCCCGACTGGCGCATCACCGCCTCCATCACGCCCGGCGAGGGGACGGGCTCGAGGTCGCGGGCATTGTCGACGAAGTCCACCGCCATGACCTTGACGCTGTCGCCGCGCGCCTTGTCGACGCCCGCCGCCGTGCCGATGAGCTGCTCGACCTCGGCGAGCTTCTTGTCGACGGCGTCGGGCGCCGCCTTGTCGCCGAGCGCCGCCGCGAAGGCGGCCCGGTTGATCACCACGGCGATCGACAGCCGGTCGATGTTGTAGCCGGCGCTCGACGTCGTCACGGTCTTGGACGAGATCTCGAAGTTGTTCAGCTCCTCGCGCTTGTCGTTCTGTTCGGAGGAGGACTTGCCGTCGCCGCCGGCGGGCTTGGGGCCGGGGATGTTCTGGCCCACGCCGGCGGGCGCGGAACTCGTGGAGTTCTGCTGGTTCTGCGTTTCCTTGACGGTGCGGGTCGAGCGCTCGACGCGCCCGTCCGGATTGTAGGTGGTCTCGGCCGTCTGGCGCGTGTCGGTGTTGAGCCGCGCCGTGACGGAGACCTGGAGGTTCTTGGCGCCGAGCGAGGGCGTGAGGGTGCGGCGGATGTTCTCCGCCACGTTGCGGTCGATGACCTTCTCGAGGTCGAGCATCTTGGTGGGGGCGGCGTTGGTGGCGTCGTCGCCCGACGCCAGCACGGTGCCGTCCGTCGACAGCACCGTCACCTCGTCGATCGTCATGCCCGGCACGGCGGCGGCGACGAGGTGGCGGATGGCGCCCGCCATGTGGCTGTCGTCGAGGGTCGAGGCCCGGATCACCACCGAAGCCGAGGGCGGCTGGCGGGCGCGCCGGAACGAGCCCTCGTCGGGCAGCACGACGTGGACGCGTGCCGCCCGGATGCCCGCCATGGACTGGATGGTGCGGGCGAGCTCGCCCTCGATGGCCCGGACGCGCGTCACGTCCTGCATGAAGGAGGTGAGGCCGAGCGAGCCCATCTTGTCGTAGAGTTCGTAGCCCGAATTGCCCGAGTGCGGCAGGCCGCGCTCGGCGAGCAGCATGCGGGCCTGGGCGGTCTGGCCGTAGCGCACCGCGACGGCGGTGCCGTCGGGGCTGACGTCGAAGGGGATGTCGGCATCGTGCAGCGCGGCGCCGATCGACGACACGTCGCCGCGGTCGAGCCCGGAATAGAGCGTCTCGGTGGCGGGGCGGCTGAGGAAATATCCCCCGACCCCGACCAGCGCGAAGACGGCGACGCCGACGGCCGCGAGGGCGCCGAGCCTGCGACCCCCGAGCTGGAGCAGGTTCGCCCACAGCCGCTGCACCTGTTCCATCGCGTTCATCGATACCCCTGACGGCTTACGGCGTCAGGAAGACTGTCGCCGGCGGAGCTTGTGCGGGGGTTGGGCAGGACGAGAACGTGGGGAGGCGAGGAGGACGGCGCCGGAGGCTGTTGGGATCACCCCCGAGGAGGGTTTGATCAGCAGCATGTCGCAGTTGCCGATGAGGAGCGGCTGGCCGGCGAGTTCAGCCTGGACAGCGCGGGCCTCGGCGAGCAATAGAAGACGAGGCCGAGACCGTCCATGGTGGGAAAACGCGGTACCGCTACTGGCCTTTTGCGATAAGCTAGTTGACTCATTGCCGACTGCATGCCGTCGCGAACCGGATCATCCATCGCATTCCCCATGGGATCATCAACCTTGATGGCTATCACGGGCTGGATTCCTGATCTGGATGTAGAGTCTGCTGGACTGAACAGCTAGGGCAGCCTCTCGACGTATCTATATCGGCAACCCGAGCGAGGGTTGGACGGTCTAGCCATGGCGACCTGTTGCTCGATGCAGTGGGGCTGATGTCGAAGGTAATGTCGATGTAGGGAGCGTGGCGAGCGAAGCGGTTTCGCCGGCCAGCCTATGAAGAATACGCGCGACGCTCGGTGCCGGATGGTTGCGCCATGTCAAGGGGGACGCCGCGCACCGTCACCGTTTGGCGGCCGCAGGGCGTAGCGATCGTGCGACAAAGGCCTCATACCGGAGTGCAATATCCGCATCGAAGCTCCGCAGGATGACGACGAAGAGAGCGATGATGCTCTCATAGTCTTCGCAAGGGGTAGCAATCAACGTCTTCAACGCAAAAAGCGCCTGCGGGATCGGATTGAATAGAGCGATCAAGGCATCGTTGTTCACCGCCACATGATTTAGGAACCAGCCATGGAATATGGTACTGTACAATATCTCGATAATACCTTGAGACTGTATGTCATCTAATGTCGAAGGTCGATAAATCGAATTGAAGTAATGCACAACGTCGACAGCCCAGCAGAGGAGATGCAACTGTTGGAATTGAGTAGAAAATCCACATTCAATCCAGTGCCTCTCATTAGAACGAGTGATGGTCTCGGCATCGACCCAATTTGTATTATTGTATAAAAATATCTGTCGCCGAGCATCGACCACGCACGTTCCTGCTGCCAGCGACGCGTACGTCATGAATTGATCAAGGTAAGGGGGCAAAAAGGGGCGCTCGCTCATATACGCCAGATAGCCGGCGACTGCCTCGCGCCGGTGAACTGCAGAAACCATAGCGTTGATTCCAGTATGGCGAGAATAGGCGGCCACCCTGTTAACCGGAGTTGCGTGGAGGTTCGACTGCGACGGCTCCACGTGCAGGGTTCCCGCCCGCCACGTCAACGCAAGGAAGCATCCGGAAGCGGCGGCACAGTCTGCATTTCGCCTCAATTCCTCCAACGCGGCGAAGAAATAGTCTGGAGTATAAATGTCATCGTCAGCGACATAGCATAGAAACTCGCTCTCACTCTGCTGCCAAAGAAAGTTCCAGTTCCCGTAAGGTCCGATGTTGGACGAGTGGCAGTGGACGTAGCAGAAGGGCGACCGATCCGCCAATCCTCTCAGATACGCCCACTTGTTGGGATCGCAGCTATTATCTCCGATATGGACCGACACGTCTCTGCTCGCCATGGCTGCGACTGTCTCGATCGCATTACGCGCCGTCGCATCGAACCGAAAGGTCGGCAGTAAAATGCTGAGCTTGTTATTTTTCATGTCAATGCATCCACCGGAACGTCATTAGGAGTTGATCTCTCGTTTGCGCGGAAAAGTCAGCCCGTCTCATCATGCCGCCCCGAACTGGGCCAGATAGTCCTGAAGATCAAACACAGCGTCGTGGTCGCGGAGTTTTTCGGGGAAGGCCGGGTTCAAGCGAAGATAAGCGCGCGGCTCGCCGCCAGCGTCCTCACCGGCCGGAGGGCGAACCAAACGGGCGCGGTGCTCTGTTTTTAACAACGCCACGATGTCGTCAGAGATCGCGGGGTCTACGATCACCGGACCGAAGCCGAACGCGATCGCTTCCCGTGTCGCGACGTCGATGCCGGCCATCTGAGATACCTGCTTGAACTGTTCAAATGACAAGGGCGGGGCTTCATAGGCACTGATGCGACGATATAGAATACAACACTCGGCCCAGTAGCCCGCGTCAATCAGCAGCTTGAGGGCCACCTTCTGCCGGATCATCATAAATCTGTTAATTTTATCGGTTGTACTCGTTCGCCGTTCAAGAGGCACATCCGGATTTTGGAACAGCGAAACTAAATATTCAACGCCACCACGGTAATCGTCCCACTTGAACATCGTTTCCCGGTTACCCTGCTGGAAGCGAGAATCTGCCGAGATGGCGGTCACCCGGGCGAAGGGTTGCGGCATATAGACGATGTCAGCCCTGGCCAGGGATCGAGCCGTGAACAGGAAAGCCCAGAAGATGAAGGGGCACGATCCCGAGACAGAACTCCGCACCACGTCCGACCGGACAATCATGAACTCCGGAAAGACATGAAAATCGAAGATGAACTGGGTCATGGAGGCGAAGTCGCCGCGAGTGAACCGGGTCTCGCTGGGGATGTGGTAGAATGGGCCCATCTCGACCCCGCCGCGCGCCTCGTCGATCAGAAGCCAGGGAGCCTGGATCATGCCGATGTTGCGGTCATGGTCGAGGACCGACAGGCAATGCAGGACGCGATCGGGAATGAGCAGATCATCATCACCGAGAAATACTGCATAGCGCCCCCTTGCTCGACGCATGGCGAATGCGTAATTGCTAAGGAACCCAGAGTTCTTTGTGCGTTGGAAAGGTGAAATTTCGGACACGCCGGAGAGAGATACGATATACTCGGCTGTCCCGTCAGTAGAGCCATCGTCGACAACGACGATCTCGAAACTAAGTGATCGCTTACGGAATTCATGTAGATGAAAATCGATGTTACGCCGCAACATGTCCAGGCGGTTATAGGTTGGAACACATATAGAGAGCAGAGTTTCCTGATCGCACATTGCAGTTTAGCCTTTTATCGCCGCGAACAACAATCAATTGTCTTGCGTTCGTTGATGTGGCCCTGGACCACAGAGTTCTGGAACGAAGACGTCAGAGCGTGAGGTCGGAAACGGCAAAGGTTGCCGGAGGGTGTCCCGCCTCCCGCATCGCGACCATCCGCTCCAAGGCGGCCTCGTACCCCCTCACATACCGGGGCGTGTCGAACAGCGGCGCCGTCGACCGGTTCTCCGCGAGCCTCGACCGCAGCGCCCCGAGCCGCGCCGGGTCACGGGCCAGCGCCAGCGCCTCGCGCTCGTAGTCGGCGAGGCTCGTCGTCACCAACTCCGGCAGGCCGATCGCCTTGAGCAGGCTTCCGGCGACCCGTCCGACGAAATGCGGCCCGAGACAGGTGAGCACGGGCAGTCCGGCCCAGAGGGCCTCGCTGGCGGTGGTATGGGCGTTGACCGGCAGGGTGTCGAGGAAGAGATCCGCCAGTGCCATCCGGCCGATGTGGGCCTCGAAGGCCACGCGGGGCGCGAACACGAGGCGCGCGGGGTCGATGCCGCGGCTTGCCGCCTCCTTCCGGAGATTGTCCTCGATCTGTCCATTGACGGCCAGAAGCCAGATCACGGCGCCCGGCACGTCCCGGAGCGCCCGCATCCAGATATCGAAGACCACGGGCGTGATTTTGTAGCTGCTGTTGAAGCAGCAGAACACGAAGGCACCGTCCGGCAACCCGTGATCGCCTCGCTTGGTGCAGGGATCGGCCGACGCCCTGTGCCGGTCGTTGGGTTGGTAGGAGTGCGGCAGGTGGACGACGGCCTCGTCGTAGAACCGTCGATGCTCGTCGGGGATCACGACGGCGTCGGCGACGATGTAGTCGATCACCGGCGTGCCCATCGACCCCGGGTATCCGAGGTAGTTTACCTGGATCGGCGCCGGCCTATAGCCCAAGATGCCGCAGCGGTTGTCCTTCGTATAGCCCTTCAGGTCGATCAAGATGTCGATCCCGTCCTGGGCGATGCGTTTGGCGGCGTCCCCGTCCTTCAGGGCGAACAGATCCACGAAGTGGTCGAGCGAACGGATCGCGCGACGACACGATGCGCTCTCGTCGAGGGCGCCGATGTTGTAGCCGAACGTTTCGAAGCGCGTCCGGTCGTGCATCTCGAACATCTCCGTGACGAGCAACATCGTCGCGTGATCCTTGTAGTCGGCCGACAGGTAGCCGACCCTGATCCTCTCGCGTTCGTCGGGACGGGGAGCGTAGCGCGCCAAAGGCGTCCGGGCCGGACCGATCTTCAATTCGGCCCAGGCCCGGGTCCAGAGCGCGAGCGCGTCGCCGGCGAGGCCGAAGGCGAAGAGCGTAAAGGGCGGGAAGCTCTGACCGGCCGAGACGTGGCGTTCCAGAGCCTCTTTGAACTCCTGCTCCAGACCTGCCCAGTCGCAGGCGAAAAGGCGGCCCCAACAAAGATCCGCCGCCAGATGGCAGCGATCCGGTGCGAGCATCATGGCATGGCGGAGAAGCGCGATGTTGCTCGCGACATCGCCGGCCACGAGTCTCACGGCCGCGAGACTGACATAGGCCTCGGCGAAGTCCGGCCGACGTTCGATCGCTTCGAGGTAGAATGGAGCGGCGGCGTCCGCCTGATCGAAACATTCGAAGAACCGGCCGACGCTGAACAGCACGTCCGGATTCGCCGGGTCGAGCGACAGGGCGTGCTTGAGGTCGGCCAGGGCGTCATTCATCCGCCCGAGTCCATGGAGCAGCGATGCACGCAGCACGCGGACATCGGCGATGTCGGGCCGTTCGGCCACGACGACGTCTAGCAGGGCCACGGCATCCCCTGCCCGATCCTTCCCGGACCAGCCCACACTCAGATCGCGCAGCCCAGGCTGATCCGCCGCCGCCAGGTCGGCGAATGCGGCCCGCGCTTTCGTCCTCAGTTCGGATGTCCCTTCCAGTCCCAGCAGGCGTTCGGCGTGGGACGCCAAATCGCGCGGCGCGAGCGCAAGACAGCGCTCCCAGGCCGCGACGCTCTCGGCTGGCCGGCCCAACCGGCGCAGAATATCGGCCAGTCGAGCGATAACGGAGGTGGCACCCCCGTCCAGGTCGAGCGAGCGCCGGTAGGCGGCCTCGGCGGCGGCGAGATCGCCGCGCAGCGCGAGGGCATGACCCATCGCGGCCTGGGCGGCACCGGCGCGGGGCGCGACCTCGACGGCGCGGGTCGCCGCCGTCACGGCGGCGTCTGCGTCTTCGAGTTCACAGTGGGCGAGAGATAGATTCATCCAGGCACCGGCGTGGCGCGGCTGGCGAGCCAGGACCTGCTCGAACTGCTCCACGGCAGCGACGGGCGCGCCGCAGCGAAGCATCACGACGGCCAGGTCATGTCGGCTTTCGACGTGGGACGGATCGATCGCCAGGCAACCTTCGTAGTGTCGCCTCGCTTCGGCGAGATCACCCCGGGACGCGGCAAAGCTCCCAGCTCGATAGGCGCCGTCGGCGACAGGCGACGGTCCTAGGGACGTCCGATGGGGACGGGCCTCTCGTCTCCGGTCCGCTCGGTTCATCGCGTCTTCGCCTTCGACGTCGCTTCGATCTCCAGGAATTCTGCCGAAACGGTCTTGCCCAAGGCTGGCGTCCTCGCGCTTCGGGCCGGAAAACGGAAACGCCGGCCCTCGCGGGCCGGCGTCCAACATCCTCTGGATCGCGACGGGCGCGAGCCCGAAAGATTACTGGAACAGCTTGAGGATGAGCTGGCTGTTCTGGTTGGCGATGGACAGCGCCTGGATGCCGAGCTGCTGCTGCGTCTGCAGGGCCTGGAGGCGCGTCGAGGCGACGTTCATGTCGGCATCCACCAGCGAGCCCACGCCCGACGTGAGCGCGTCCGAGAGCGACGAGGTGAAAGCGGTCTGGTTGGCCACCGTGGTGGTGTACTGGCCCAGGGTCGCCGCGCCGGTGGTGACGCTGCTGATCGCGCTGTCGAGGGCCGCGCCGAGCTTGACGAGGTCGGTGCTGTTGGACGCCAGCGAGCTGATGCTGAAGCCCAGGATGCTGTCGTTGGCGTAGTTGCCGGTGTAGCTCGTCGTCGTGGTCGTGCCGACCGTCGTCGACACCGAGCCGGACGCGCCGGCCGAA